>NZ_JAGMUK010000046.1 GCF_019049245.1 Streptomyces sp. AC555_RSS877
CCACGGCTTCCGCCGCGCCATGGTCACACCCCACAAAAGACGGGATCACATACCTCTCCACCGTGCCACAACACGATCTTTCTGCAAGGACTCCTAAGACGCAGCTCGCCAAGAGGGCTGCGGTGAGCCGCACCACAGTGTGGGAGGCATTCGCGCCCGGGAAGCCGATGCCGTCTGCGGAGACGGTGGCGGCGTTGGCCCGTGCGTTGCAGCTGCCGGTGCGGGACCTGCTGGAGTTGCGGCGGACCGCAGTCGAGGAGTCGGGCACGATCACGCCGGGCGGACCTGGGCGTCCGATCGGACAGTGGGATCCGCATGCTCTGGAGGTTCATCCTGCCGGGCCCGGCAAGGCCCTTCCGAACTTCGATACGCCAACGCTGCCCAGGTATGTGCCCCGCGAGCATGACCGGGTGCTGGGTGATGCGGTCGAGGACGCTGCGGCCGGCCATAGCCGGATCGTGGTGCTCGTAGGCGGATCGTCGACAGGGAAGACACGGGCGTGCTGGGAGGCCGTCCAGCCCCTCGCGGAGAAGGAGTGGCGGCTGTGGCATCCCTTCCACCCGGACCGCGCGGAGGCCGCGTTGGAGGACCTGCACCGTGTCGGGCCTCGCACCGTGGTGTGGTTGAACGAGGCCCAGCACTACCTCGGCAACCCGGTATCCGGTGAGCGGATCGCGGCGGCCGTGCACCACCTGCTAGTTAGCCCGGAGCACGGGCCCGTCCTCGTGCTGGGCACGCTCTGGCCCGAGTACGAGAAGCAGTACACGGCCCTGCCTCGTCCAGGAGCAGAAGATCCGTACAGCCGGGCGCGGGAACTGCTCGCCGGCCGCACTCTGAACGTCCCAGACGCCTTCGACGCCCCGGCTCTGACTGCGGCCGCTGTCCTTGCCGAGAGCGGTGACCGACTCATGGCCGACGCCCTCACCCGAGCCCGAGCCCATGGACGCGTGACCCAGGACCTCGCCGGCGCCCCCCAACTCCTCAGCCGCTACCAGAACGCCAGCCCGGCCGCCAAGGCAGTGCTGGAAGCGGCTATGGACGCGCGCCGCCTCGGCGTCGGCCTCCACTTGCCCCAGGCCTTCCTCACCGACGCCGCCATCGACTACCTCGATCAAAGCGACTACGACCAGCTCACTGACGACTGGGCAGAGTTGGCCTACGCCGAACTTGCTCGACTCGTCCACGGCAAACAGGCCCCCCTACGCCGCACCACCCCCCGCCCCCCGCGGCGTCCGCCTGCCACCGCTGCCAGCGAGGCACCAGCCCCGCCGCCTGCGGTGCCACAGTTTCGGTTCGCCGACTACCTCGAACAACACGGCCGTACCACCCGCCGCTACCTGTGCCCACCCGCCTCCTTCTGGCACGCCGCCCACACCCACCTCACCCACCCCGACGACCTGGACAACCTCGCTACGGCAGCCGAGAACCGCCACCGCCTGCAATGGGCCCACTGCCTCCGCCACTGTGCCGCCGACTACGGCAGCACCGACGCCCTGCACAGCCTGGCTGTGAGTCTGGAGAAAGTCGGGGAGCGGGAGGGAGCCGAGGCGCTGGCCCGCCAGGCTGCCCAGCGCGGCGACACCGTCGTCCTGCACCGCCTGACGATGATGCGGGAGATCGCCGGGGACCGGGAGGGCGCCGAGGCTCTGGCCCGCCAAGCCGCCGACCACGGCAACACCAATGCCTTACAAGGCTTGGCGATGTTGCGGGGGCAGGCCGGGGAGCGGGAGGGCGCGGAGAATCTGGTTCCTCAGGCCACCGACCAGGGCAGCACCGACGACCTGGTCCAACTGGCAGTGACGCGAGAGAGCGCCGGGGACCGGGAGGGCGCCGAGGCTCTGGCCCGCCAAGCCGCCGACCACGGCAGCATTGCCGCCCTGTACAACCTGGCGATGATGCGGGAGAGCGCCGGGGACCGGGAGGGCGCCGAACTCCTTCTCCTCCAAGTCGCCGACCACGGCGACGACCCCCTGTACCACCTGGCAGTGATGCGGGAGAGCGCAGGGGACCAGGAGGGTGCCGAGACCCTTCTGCGGAAGGCCGCCAAACACGGCAGCGCTGAGGCCCTGTACCGCCTGGCGATGATGCGGGAGAGCGCCGGGGACCGGGAGGGTGCCCTGGCTCTGGCCCGCCAAGCCGCCGACCAGGGCGACGCCCACGCCCTGTTCAGCCTGGCCGAAATCCGGGAGGAGGCCGGGGACGGGGAGGGCGCCGAGGCTCTGGCCCGCCAAGCCGCCGACGTCGGCGACGCCGAAGCCCTTGACGGCATGGCCATGGGGCGGCAGTTGCTCGAGGGCCTGTGGCCGAACGGCCTAGACCCAGACGGTACGCCGACACCCGCATGGCAGCCTTCGGGTGTCCGCCCTCCACGCCCGGTACGTGCCGCCACACACGCCGTAGGGTGCGGCTGGTGACGATCTGCTGGCAATTCACGGCCGGTGCTCAAGGACGGTTGGTCATTCTGCTCAGTCCGAAGCCACCCAGCACACCGTGCTCCTGGCCCGCGCCGGGTATGCGGTCTACGACTCCCTGGGGCTCCAGCGCGCCCGTGTCCGCAGCATCGCGCTACGCGCCGACGCCCTTCGCCCCGCCGACCGTGCCACCCGGCAGCTCAGCCTCGACCCGGAGGACGACAAGCCGCTCGCGATCGAAGCCGTCCCCGACCTAGCCTTCGCCCCGCTACGGACGCCAGGTGGTCTACCCCGCCACCCTCGCCATCAGCGCCCACCCACCGCAGGCCCCGCATCGTTCCGTGAACTGGGCGAGGACGCTGACCGCCATCTGCGGATGTCCGCCCAGACCTCGTACGCTTGGTTTCGTAGGTGGGAGCCGGGCAACGTTTGTCGACGGTAATGGGCAGCACTGAGCGATCCAACGGCTCCGAAATGTCGATGAGAACTGACAACCCGGAGGGACCCGGGCCGCTCTCAGGTGACCTTGACGGCGATGCATGCAGCCCGATTCCGGATCACTGGCCGGGCCATGTTTTCCAGGCTGTCCGTATCTGATCGATGATGGACCGCCCTGCGGATATTTTCGAGCACAATGAGCGTGTGACAAACACTGAGGAAGTT
>NZ_JAGMUK010000047.1 GCF_019049245.1 Streptomyces sp. AC555_RSS877
GCGTGACCATCCGGGACGGCTTCGGGCAGACCGAGACCGCCGTCCAGGTCTCCAACAGCCCCGGCCAGCCCCTCAAGACCGGCTCCATGGGCCGCCCCAGCCCCGGCTACCGCGTCGAACTCCTCGACCCGGTCACCGGTGCGCCCGGCGCCCACGAGGGCGAGATCGCGCTGGATCTCGGGCCGGACCCGGTGGGCGTGATGCGCGGCTACCACGGGGACGAGGAGCGTACGGCGGAGGCGATGGCCGGCGGCTACTACCGGACCGGGGACATCGGCGCGCGCGACGCCGACGGCTACATCACCTACGTCGGGCGGGCCGACGACGTCTTCAAGGCCTCCGACTACAAGATCAGCCCCTTCGAGCTGGAGAGCGCGCTGCTGGAGCACGAGGCGGTCGCGGAGGCGGCCGTGGTGCCCGCGCCCGACGAGCTGCGGCTCGCGGTGCCCAAGGCGTACGTCGTTCTCGCCAAGGGCTGGGAGCCCGGCGCCGACACCGCGAAGATGCTGTTCGAGCACTCCCGCGAGGTTCTCGCGCCGTACAAGCGCATCCGCCGCCTGGAGTTCGCGCCCCTGCCCAAGACCGTCTCCGGCAAGATCCGCCGTATCGAGCTGCGCGAGGCCACGGCCACCGGCTCGGCGGACGAGTACCGCGAGGAGGACGTGCGCCGGGCAGTGCGCTGAGTACCCGGCGAACGACGGTGCGGCCGCCTCCCTGACCGGGGGCGGCCGCACCGTTCGTCATCCCGTGACGGCGACCGCCTCCGGGGTGGACCCGGCAGAAGCGTCGGCAGCGGTACCCACCGGCTTCATCCGGCGCAGCACCCACAGCAGCGGCAGCGTCACCGCGCAGATCCCGGCGGCGGTGAGCGGCAGCCCGCCGACCCCGTACCGTGCGGCGAACCAGCCGGCGACGGCGGATCCGGCCGCGATGCCCGCGTTCCCGGCCGACGCGCCCAGCGTCGAGGCCAAGTCCCCACCGGGGCCCGCGAGTTCGATGGTCCGCAACTGCAGTGCGGGTGCCAGGCCGAAGCCGAACAGCCCGAACGCGGCCACCGCGACGGCGGCCGGCACCGGGTGCGGGCCGACCAGGAACAGGACGACCAGGTCAACGACGAGCACCGCACCGGCCACCACCAGCGTCGTACCGGGGTCCCGGTCGGCGAGGCGGCCGCCGAGCATCGTGCCGACCGTCCCGGCGGCGCCGAACACCAGCAGGAAGATGCCGACCTGCGTGCCGGAGACGCCGGTGATCCGCTGGAGGTACGTCCCGAGCAGGGTGAACACGGTGAACTGACCGCAGAACAGCAGGACTGCGGTGCCCAGCGCGAGCAGCGCGGGCCGGGTCAGCACATACCGGGTCTGGGCGCGCAGCGCGCCGTGACCGGTGCCCGTCACGGGCGGTACCACGGCGAGGGTGAGCCCGAGTGCGACGCAGCCCAGCACGGCGATCCCCGCGAACACCGACTGCCAGGGCAGGACATGGCCCGCGTACGTGGCGAGCGGCACGCCCAGCAGGTTGGCCGCGGCGATGCCGCCGAAGACCACGGCCACCGCGGTCCCCTTGCGCTCACGGGAAACCAGGCTCGCGGCGGCGGCCGACGCGACACCGACGAACAGCCCGTGCACCGCTCCCGCGACCGCCCGCACGGCGAGGAGCAGTGCGAAGCCGGTCGCGACGGCGGCCATCGCGTTCGCCAGCGCGTACAGCGCCAGCGCCATGCACAGCAGGAACCGTCGGTCGAGCCGGATCGTCAGCGCGGTCAGCGCCGGGCCGCCCACACAGACGCCGAGCGCGTACGCCGTGACCAGCAGGCCGACGGTGGAGACGGGCACGCGCAGTCCGGCGGATATCCGGTCCAGTACGCCGACCACGACGAACTCTGCGGTGCCGACCACGAACGCGCTCAGCCCGAGGACGGCGAGCGCCCGCGCGCCGCGTTCGCGCGGCGCGCGGGCTCGGTCCGGACCTGGACCTGAGCCTGGACCTGGACCTGGACCTGAGTCTGGGACTGGACCTGAGTCTGGGGCTGGGGCTGGGGCTGGGGCTTGGGGCGGGGAGGGCGGCGCACCGGCCTCGGGCATGGCGGACTCCTTCGCGGGGACGAAGCGACGGGACACGGCGACGGACACGTCACCGGACCACGTCAGGACACCAGCGCGGGTCCGCCGCTGTCGCCGTCGACTGCCCCAAGTCGCACCGGATTCACGGACGTCGACCGCCGCCCGCCCGCCCCCGCCTCAGGCGGCCGTCGCACCCCCGTCGACGGGCATCGCCGCGCCGGTGACAAAGGAGGAGCGGTCGCTGCACAGCCAGGCCGCCGCCTGCGCCACCTCGACCGGTGCCGCCACCCGCTTCTGGATGGCGTCCGCGGCGAAGCGCTCCTCGAGCTCCGGTGCCTTCCGCAGCACCTCTTCCATCATCTCGGTGCGGGTGCTGCCCACGACCAGGGCGTTGACGCGGATGCCCCGCTCGCCGTACTCGGCGGCGGCGGCGCGGGTCAGCCCGATGACGGCGTGCTTCGCGGCGACGTAGGCGGCACCGGCCCCGCTGGCCCGGATCCCGGCGACGCTGGAGGTGTTCACGATCGTCCCGCCGCCCCGCTCCAGCATCGCGGGTATCTGGTGGTGCATGCAGTTCCACACCCCGCGCACGTTGACGTCCATCGTCCGGTCGTAGACACCGGCGTCCGTCTCGTGCAGGGCGGTGCCCACGGTGGCGTACCCGGCGTTGTTGAAGGAGCAGTCGAGCCGGCCGAACTCCTTCAGCGCCGCCCCCACGACCCGCTCGACGTCCGCGGCCGACGTGACGTCACCCGGCACCGCCAGGACCCGTCCGCCGGACGCGGCGATGTCGTCGGCGAGGGCACCCAGCTGCTCCTCGCGCCGGGCCATCAGGACCACCGCGGCCCCCTCCTCGGCGAACAGCCGGGCAGCCGCCGCGCCGATACCGCTGGAGGCACCGGTGATCATGGCCACTCTGTCCTTCAGCATGCTCTGTCCACTGCTCATGCGCTGTGACTCCCCCCGTGACAGGACTTCTTGAAGACGACGTGACGAAGCTGGTCGAAGACGACCCGGAACGGCCCGGTCGGCCGGTCCGCGGTCATACGGCGGCCGAAGCCCGAGGTCTGTCGACAGCCTCGGCCGCGAGCCCGGGGGCCCAGAAGGTGCCGTCGGCGACCTCCGAGTCCACGGCCCGCAGCATCGGCTCGTCGATCTCGGCGGGTGAGCCCACCAGGTACCGCACCCCCGCCTCCCGCATCAGCCGGGGCTGGTGGCTGTGCGCGAAGTCGGTGGGGTGCCCGATGAACGCGACGCCCAGTTCGCGGGCCGCCTCGGCGACCCGGGCCACGTCGTCCACGAACAGCGCCTCGTCGTGGCGCAGTCCGAAGACCTCGGTGGTGATCTCGTGGACGCCGGGCCGGAAGCCGTCGGTGCACACGTAGCCGGGGCCGTCGAACAGGTGGGCGTGGTCACCGAGGAAGCGCTCGAAGTGCTCGGCGGGCAGACCGCCGTAGCAGACCGTCCGCAGCCCCAGCGCCCGCAGGCGCACCACCAGCGAGATCGCGCCGTCCAGCACGGTGACGGGGTGGCGGGCGACATACGCGTCGCGTTCCTCGAAGTACGCGGCCAGAGCCTCGGGGCCGGTCAGGTTCCCGGGCACCGCGGCGGCCATGTTCCGCCCCGCGACACGCTGCGGCTGGGAGAAGACCGAGCGCTCCAGCTCCGCGGTGTAGTGGCCGCCGCGGCTCACCACGAACTGGTGGATCACCGGGCTGAACGTGTCGTTCAGCAGCACGCCGTCGATGTTGAGCGCGGCCAGCCGCAGCCGCTCGAAACCGTGGGACATGAATCCTCCGTGGACGGCCGGAGCGACCGCGAGCACGGGCGGCCGGTCCGGCGGGAACAGGGACACGGTGCGCGGCGCCCTTGCCGCGACAACGCGAAACAACGCGAAGTACAGGTCGTACGACGCGCGGGGCGCCGTACGCGTTCCCCGCCGTGCGAGCCGTCGCCGCGCGGCGGATCGGCGCGGCGGACTCGACGCGGCGGACTCAGGAAAGCCGCGCCCTCAGCCGACCAGCGCCCGCACCCGCTCCGGGCTCACCTCGGTCCGGGCAACGATCGCCGGGACCGCGATGCCGGGCAGGAGCAGCCGCCACATCCTCGTGGTGCGCTCCATCAGGTCGGTGCGGCCGCTGACCACGGCCGAGAACATCTGCATGCCGGTACACGCCTCGACGACGAACTCGGCGACCTCGTCGGCCTGCACGCCTGCCTGCAGCTCACCGCGTTGGTGCGCGTCGCGCAGGCACTCGGCCATGATCCCGGTCCACTCCTGATAGGGGGTGGCGTCCTGCAGTCCGAAGGAGGTCTGTTCGTTGGTCAGCCGGACGCCCGCCCGCAGCATCGGGTCCACCGGGAGCCGCTTTGCCCAGATGAGAGTGATGTCCACGAGCCGCTGGAGGCCGGTGGATTCGAGCCAGGGGACGACCGTGTCGGGCTGGCTGTTCATCACCGCCCGCGCCAGGTCCTCCTTGGACTCGAAGTGGAAGTAGAGCGCTCCGGCGGTGAGCCCGGCGCGCTTCAGGATCCTGCTGACGCTCGCGCCCGCGTACCCGAGTTCGTCGAAGACCTCCGCGGCTGCCTGCAGGAGCGACTCCCGGGTCTGCACTGCACGCTCCTGTTTCGCAGCGGCCATCGGCTGTACCTCCCAAAAAGTAGAACGCTCCTTATGTTATCGGCGGGCGGGCCGGTCCTGGCAACCCTCCTGAGCAGCGAAAGAGCCCGAGCGCTGGCGTTTCTTGACCTGAACCAGAAGAACACTTTACTTGTGCTTGGTGTTGAAAAAAAGAACGCTCTTTATGTTATTGGGGGTCACCTGCTCCACACATCAGCAATCTGGGGGGATTTCAGCATGTCCGGAGTATTTCAGCGCGATCCAGTCACCACCCTGGCGCAGACCGCGACAGACGGGACCGACGCGACAGACGGGACCGACGAGACCGTCGGGACCATGGGGACGCCGATGGCCGTACTGCAGAGCCACGTCCACAAGACGAACGGAGCGGAGGTTCTGCTCTCCTCCTGGCGGGTCCTGGACGCCGATTCCTTCTCCATCACGGCGCACTGGCCACGCGACCACGCCTTCTACCGTCCGGTCCACGGCCACTACGACCCGCTCCTGCTGGCGGAGTCGGTCCGCCAGGCCGTACCGCTGCTGTCCCACGTCGCCTACGGCGTCCCGTTCGGTCACCGGCAGGCATGGGAGCAGCTGCGTTTCGACCTGAACTCGGTCGCGTTGGTGGCCACCACGACACCCGCCGAACTCGAACTGCGCATAGCGTGCTCGGACATAGTCCGCAGGGGCACCCGGCTGGCCGCGCTGACCATGGCGGTCGACATCGCCCTCAACGGCCAGTGCCTCGGCACCGCACGCACCCGCTTCAACAACCAGCCCGCCGCCGTGTACCAGCGCCTGCGCGGCCCGTACGCCAACCTCGCCCGGGCCCAGGCGCGGGCGCTGCCGCCCGGACCGGCCGTCACCCCGGCACGGGTGGCCCGGGACCGGGCCGAGGACGTGGTGCTGTCGCCCACGGACCGGGCCGGCCGCCGGCAGCTGCGCGTGGACCTCACGCACCCCACCCTCTTCGACCACCCCGTCGACCACGCCCCCGGCATGCTCCTGCTGGAGGCGGCCCGGCAGGCGGCCCACCTCGCGAGCGCCCGCCCGTCCACCGTCGTGGCGATGGAGACCGAGTTCATCCGGTACGCCGAGTTCGACTCGCCCTGCTGGGTCTGGACGGACCCGCTGCCCTCCGACGCCCAGGGCCGCCGCCGCGTGCTGGTGACCCTGGAACAGAACGGCCGCCGCATCTTCGCCGCGGACGTGACCACGGAGTCGGCCCCCGACCTGTGACCTGTCCGCGCCGGAGCCGGCCGGGGGAGCGGATCGCCCGGGGGCTCCGCCTCCAGGCTCCCGGCCTGTGGCCACCCTGCCATCCGCCTCGGCCGGCCAGGAGATGACCGTCCCGTACGGGCTGCGCCCCCGGACCCCGGTTCGGCGCTGAGGCGGCCCGCACCGTTCAACGTCTGCTTCAGTAGGTGACCACGGGGCGGGAGTGTGCGGTTCCGTGCCTCGGCAACGCATGACCGGGATCGACACGGCGCTGCGGCGGCATCTGGCTCTCTGAGCACGCGAAGGGGCGCCCACCGGTATCGGTGGGCGCCCCCGCTGCGTACGGAACGGCGTCAGCCCTTGAGCTCCGCCGCCACCAGCTCCGCGATCTGCACCGCGTTCAGCGCGGCGCCCTTGCGGAGGTTGTCGTTGGAGACGAAGAACGCCAGGCCGTTGTCGACGGTCTCGTCCTGGCGGATGCGGCCGACGAACGACGGGTCCTGGCCGGCGGCCTGGAGGGGCGTCGGGACCTCGGTGACCGCGACGCCGGGGGCGCCGCCCAGGAGCTCCTTGGCGCGCTCCACGCTGATCGGGCGGGCGAAGCGGGCGTTGACCTGGAGGGAGTGGCCCGTGAAGACGGGGACGCGGACGCAGGTGCCGGAGACCTTGAGCTCGGGGATCTCCAGGATCTTGCGGGACTCGTGGCGGAGCTTCTGCTCCTCGTCGGTCTCGTGCAGGCCGTCGTCGACGATCGAGCCGGCCAGCGGGAGCACGTTGTACGCGATCGGGGCGACGTACTTGTCCGGCGCGGGGAACTCCGCCGCCGAGCCGTCGTGCGTCAGCTTCGGCGCGTCCTCGCCGACCTTCTTGACCTGCTCGAACAGCTCGTCCACACCGGCCAGACCGGAACCGGAGACCGCCTGGTAGGTGGCGACGACCAGCGCTTCGAGGCCCGCCTCGGCGTGCAGCGGCTTCAGGACCGGCATCGCGGCCATCGTCGTGCAGTTCGGGTTGGCGATGATGCCCTTGGGGCGGTTGGCGATCGCGTGCGGGTTCACCTCGGACACCACCAGCGGTACGTCCGGGTCGCGGCGCCACGCGGAGGAGTTGTCGATCACCACGGCGCCCTGCGAGGCGACCTTCTCGGCCAGCGCCTTGGAGGTCGAGCCGCCCGCCGAGAACAGCACGATGTCCAGGCCGGTGAAGTCGGCGGCCGTCGCGTCCTCCACCGTCACGCCGTCCAGGACGGTTCCCGCGGAACGGGCCGAGGCGAACAGGCGCAGCTCGGTCACGGGGAAGTTCCGCTCCGTGAGGATCCTGCGCATGACCGTGCCGACCTGACCGGTGGCTCCGACGATTCCGACCCTCACGACGACTCCTTCTGCGTGCTCTGTGCGTGACGTACAAGTGCCTGCTGCATGGCTGAGGTGTTTCCATCATGCGGTCAGTCCCGGTCCGCGTGTCCACTTCTTTGAGCGGCGTGCCCGAGGAATGGGACGCGTCGGGCCCGGGGGCCGGCTCCGGTTCTCCACGCCCGACCCCGCTGAGCTGCAGAAATTCGTCCGGCAGCGTCCCCGCACCGCAAGCTGTGCTGCTCCACCCCTGCCCGCCGTGCCCCGCCGCACGCGAAGGTGTGACGTACGCCTCTGCGGTACGCCCCACAAAGGGGCCGAACGTTTCGGCCCCCGGTGGCGTCATAGAGGAAACGCGGCGAGAAGAGGGGGCGCTGTGCTGCGCAGAAAGGGCCGCCGTGGTCAGGGGGACGGCACGCACGACGTGCTGGACGACCCGCTGGACCCTGCTCAGGAACGCCGGGTGCGGGCGGTGCTGGCGCTCGGCGGGGTGCCGCAGGCGGACCTGCCGGACGGGGTGCAGCAGGTCCGCCTGCGGTTGCTGGAGCGCGCGGCGCGGGGCGACGAGGCGCCGCGTGACGTGTCCGCCTGGGCGGCGGTCGTCGCCTCCAACCTGGCCATGGACTGGCACCGGGCCAAGCGCCGCCAGGAACGCGTCGGCGAACGCCTGGCCTCCCTGCGGCAGGCCGACCACACCTCCGGCGAGGACACCAGCCTGCTCTCCCTCGCCGTCGCCCAGGGCCTGGACGAGCTGCCCGACGCCCAGCGTCAGGTTCTCGTCCTGCGGTTCTACGCCGATCTTCCGGTGCGCGGGATAGCCGAGGAGCTCGGCATCCCCGAGGGCACGGTGAAGAGCCGGCTGCACACGGCGGTACGGGCCCTGAGGGCGCGGCTGCACGAGGACGAGGTGGTGTGACGTGACCGCCGAACACGACGGACGCGCCGGCATGGACGCGCTGATGGCCGCCCTCACCGAGGAGCCGCTGTCCGACGACGCCCGCGCGGATGCCGCCTTCATGGCCGAACACCGTTCCGCCGAGACCGATCTCGCGCTGCTGCGCGAACAGTTGGGCATCATCGGGCAGGCGCTGGCGGAACCCCCGCAGGCCGCCCGAGCGCCCGAACCCGTAGCCGTACCCGTGCGACCGTCCCGCGCCCGGCCACGTACCCTCAACCTCGCCTTCGGCGGTCTCGCGGTGGCGGCCGCCGCGGTTCTGCTGTCGGGCATGGCCTGGCTGCTGGCGCAGGCCGGGGGCGGCATGGGCGCCGGGGCGGACAGCGGCACCTCTGCCGCCAAGGAGGAGGATTCCGGCGCCGGCTCCCTCTTCGGCAGCCCGCACTACCTCGCCTGCTCCCGACTGATCGCCGAGGGCCGGGCGGCGAGCGTGGAGCGGCTTCCCGGCACCGAGTCGTTGCGCGTCACCGTCGACGTGACGCGCTACTACAAGCCGGAGAAGCCGGGCGCGGACGACGAGAAGGAGCTGACCTACGTGATCGACGGGAACGTCGTCCCCGGTCTCCGCGTGGGCGACCAGGTGCTCTTCGCCGTCCCGAACGGCGAGCGCCAACCCTCGTACTGGCTCGTCGGCGAGAAGCAGATCGCCCAGGACCGGGCCCGGCTCACCGCCTCGGTGGCCGCGTCGCGCGGGCTCGCCTGCGAATGACGAAGGGCGGGCGCCCGTCGGTACCCCGACGAACGCCCGCCCTGCCGGCCGTAGCGACTACGGCGTGAGCCACACCGACTACGGCGTGACCTTCTCGATCTTCACGCTGCCGATGCCCGCGACCGAGCCGCGCGCGTTGAGCAGCTGGACCTGGCCGAAGAACTCACGGCCCTCCGGGGCGGCCGCGGCGGCGGTGACGCTGCCGGAGACGGTCGCCGAGGCGCCCGTGGCGAGCTTCACCGGCGTCGAGTCGTCGACGGTGACGCTGCCGAGGGCGGCGGAGAAGAACACGTCCTGGTAGTCGTACGCGGTGGTGCCGGCCGGGATCGCGTAGCCGATGACCTTGATGGTGTAGGTGCCGGCGGCCGGGGCGGCCACGGACACGGACTCCTCCGAGTCACCGTCGGCCGAGCTGCCCGCCTCCTCGCCCGCCGCGTCGTACACGACGAGGTCCAGGTCGGCGGCGGCGTCGGAGACGTTGCCGATGGCGACGTCCAGGGACTTGGCGCCCGCGGGCACCGTGACCGTGGTGGTGTGCGTCTCGCCATCGGCGATCGTCGGGCGGGCCGACTTCGCGGAGCCGAGCGGACCGCCGGCCAGCTTGCCGTCGATGGCGGCGAAGTTGTTCGTCACCTTCCAGGAGGCGGTGGCCGGGGTGCCGACCTTGGCCTCGGGCACGGTCACGGTCTCCGGGTCGAAGACCGCGCCGAGGACGGCGACGTCCAGCTTGTACGGGTTGTCGAGCAGCGGCGACGTACGGCGCGACTCGACCTCGATCTCCCAGACACCCGGCACCGGATCGGCGTACGAACGCACGTCGGGCCTGCAGCCGTTGCCGTCGAGGTAGTTGTTGTAGCAGTTCGGGGTGCTGGTGGTGTCGACCGGGACGCCGTACGGGTGGATGGCGATGAACCGGGTCTGGCTCTTGTCCTTCAGCCCGCCGATGGCGACCTCGAGGGACTTGGCGCCCTCGGGGACGGTGACGAAATACGACCGGGTGCTGTTGCGCTGGACCGTGTTCGACGCCGAGTAGGTGTGGGCGAGCGGCGCGGAGACCACGACCGTCGTCATGACCAGCTTGTCGGTGCCCTCGGTCTTCGGGTCGTCGACCTCGAGGATCGCGCTCTTGAGACCCGCGGACTTCGGCGCGGCCTGGACCTTGACGGTCACCGGCTGGTTCAGCGGCAGCTTCACCTCGTCGGAGCCGACGATCCTGAAGGTGCTTGCCGCGTTGTTCTCGAAGTGCAGCTCGTGGCGGATCGCCTTGTCGGCGCCGGACGTACGGGTGATCGTGACGTCGTACGTCTTCTTCTGGCCGGCCTTGAGGCCGCCCTCACGGTCGTACAGACCCGAGCCGAAGCCCGGGGTCTTCAGGAACTGGTCGAGCGCGGTGTCGACCGGGGCCTTGACGGCGTAGTCGTGCGCGGTGGCGCCGTCCAGGATCGAGTCCCAGGCGTCCGGGATGTTGATGAGGCCTGCCCCCTCCTCGTACGCCTGCACACCACTGATGTGGTCGGCGGTCGAGGTGAGCGCGGTGCGCAGGGTGGCGGGGGTGAGGGCGATCTTCTTCGCCTTGGCGGCACTCAGCAGCAGCGCGGACGCGCCCGCGGCCTGCGGGGACGCCATCGAGGTGCCCTGGAGCATGCCGTAACCGGCCGGCAGGGCGTAGCCCGCCTCGGCGATCGGGGCGCCCGGCAGCCAGGTCTGGATGGTGTTGACGGCGGCGCCCGGGGCGACCAGGGTCGGCGTGAAGCCGCCTTCCTCACGCGGACCGCGCGAGGAGAACGGCATCATGGCGTACTTCTTCTCCACGACCGAGCCGTAGTTGGCGGCCCAGGTCTTCTTGGAGATGGACGCGCCGACCGAGATGACCTTGTCGGCCAGGCCGGGGTCGCCGATCGTGTTGGCACCGGGGCCGGAGTTGCCGGCCGAGACCACCAGCTGGACGCCGTAGGTGTCGATGAGGCGCGTGTACAGCTCGGCGCGCGCGTTGTTGCCGTCGTTCAGCGCCGGCAGACCGCCGATCGACATGTTGACGATGTCGACACCGCGGTTGACGACCAGGTCGATCATGCCCTCGGTGAGCGCGACGTTGGTGCATCCGGGACCGAACACGCAGGCACGCGACGAGACGATCTTCGCGCCCGGCGCGGCACCGTCCATCTTGCCGCCGAACAGGCCGTTGGCGGCGGTGATGCCGGCCACGTGGGTGCCGTGCTCGCTGGAGATCATGCCCATGTTGACGTAGTCGGCCTTGGCGCCGGAGGCGTTGTAGACGACGTCCTTGCGGATCTCGACGACGAACGGGATGCGCTCGGCGACCTCGGTCGCCGGGTTGTCCGTGCCGAAGTAGCCGATCTGGTAGCCGTCCTTGTACGGCTTCATCGGCTCTTCGTCACCGAAGTCGTGGTCGTCGTCGAGGTCGACACGCACCGTGCCGGCCGCGGCGTCGTACACCACACCCCAGACGTCGGTCGTGTCGCCGTCGCGGTTGACGTCGCCCGCCTGGTCGCCACCGGCGGTCGCGGACTCGTAGAAGTAGTTGAACTTGTACGAGCCGGCCGGGACGGTGAACGTCTCGGTGGCGCCGCCGCGGGGGGTCGCGGAGAACGCCGGACCGGCCGCCGAGGTGGACATCTGCAGCCACGAGCCATCGCCGTCGGCGACCGGGTCGGTCGAGGTCACCCAGTCGACGATCTTGCGCTCGCCGGTGGTGGTCTTCTGCAGCGCCGGGTGGGCGAGGTCCACACCCGAGTCGAGGACGCCGATGGTGACACCCCGGCCGTCCGCCTTCGGGTGGTCGTCCACGAAGTCGACGGCGCCCGTCTCGAAGGACGGGTTGTAAGGGTTCTCGGCGGGGGTGTTCTTGTTCGGCGCCGAGTAGGCGGCGGAGCCCTTGCCCGCGGCGCCCTTGGCGGTGTCCGCGCTCGGGGTCGGGTCGTCCAGCGGGATGTCCTGCCGCAGGTCGATGCCGTGCACGGAGGACAGCTTCGCGGCGGCGGCGATGGCCGCGTCCGCCTTGGCGGTGGGGACCGTCGCGCGGACGTAGCCGAGCTTGTCGTAGGTACGGCCGACCAGCCCGCCCTGGACCGAGTCGAGCTGGTCGGCGACCTGCTCGGTCTGCCCGGGCGCGGTCGCGACCATCATCGTGACGGTCTTGTCGCCGTCGGCCTTGGCCTCGGTGAGGAGGCCCGCGTCGTCGGAGCCGAGCTTGTCATGGGCGGACTTCACGCCCGGGTCGGCCGCGACGGGAGCCTCGGCGTCGGCGAGGGCCATGGGTATCGGCCCCGCCGCGGAGAGCGCGGCCACCAGACCGGCGGCCACGGCTATCCGGGCCACGCGTCTCGCGCCGGATATCGGTTCGAGCTGGGGGGTGAGGGTCATCGGCATCCCTTGTAGGTAAAGGAACGAGCGGGTGGCGACCGGGACCGATCAGTCCTGGTCGCGGTGGTCCGGAACGCGGTCCCGGACGATCGCACAGCCTTACGCATGGGAAGGATGTTTAGGGAGAGTTGACCGAATCGATATGGGCGCATGGGGAAAACCCCCGATGCCATTTGGGGAGATGGGTGGTGAAAGGGGCAAGCCTCCCAAGGGGTGTGCTTCCGGGGGCAAGCGGTTGCCGCTCCGGGTTAACGTCCTGTGATGCGACGGAAGTTGAGGGTGGCGGCCTACGCCATATGTGTCCGTGACGGACGACTTCTGCTCTCCCGCTCCCCGGCACCGGACGGCGGCCCGCCCGAATGGGTCCTGCCCGGCGGCGGCATGGAACACGGCGAGGACCCCCACGGCACCGTCCTGCGGGAGGTGGCCGAGGAGACCGGGTACCGCATCGAGGTCACCGGCCTGCTCGGCGTGGACTCGTCCCGCCGGGTCTTCCCCCGCCGCTTCGGCCGTGCCGTCGACCACCACGGTGTACGGCTCGTCTACGAGGGCAGGGTCACCGGCGGCGACCTGCGCTACGAGGTCGGCGGCTCCACCGACATGGCCGACTGGCACGACCTGGACGCCGTGCCCGCGCTGAACCGGGTGTCGATGGTCGACATCGGGCTGCGCCTGTGGCGCGAGCGGCCCGTCGGCGGGCACCTTCGGCCGACTGCAGAAACCCCGCCTCTACCCGGGCAGATGAACGCGGAGTAACCGCCTCCGGGCCGTCCGGGGAGCGGTCGTGGACGCGCAGGGTAGTCCAAGATCCACGTACGGTGATCGGCGTTGCGCGTTGCGGTCTCGTTCACGCGCAGGTCACCCCCAGTGCCAACGATCCAGTGAGAGCGGGAAGTTCGCGTCAGGACCTGGCTGCGATCACCCGCGACCACTGCCGACGCAGTTCGCACTCGGGGAGATCGCGCCATGTCGCGCACACGCTCTGTCGCCAGCTCCGCGCTGGGGATCAACCGCCGTACCGTCCTCGCCGCCACCGCGGCCGTGACCGTCTCCGGGGGCGTCGGCTACGCCCTGCGGCCCACCGACAGCCGGGCGGCCACCAACGCCGCCGGCACCCGTGCCGAAGGGGCGCCCATCGCCCAGTCCCGCAGCGCGCCCGCGGCGCCCCTCGCGCCGTACACCCGCGGCACCACGCTCGCCTCCGTCGCCGCCCCGCGCACGGGCTCCGGCTACCGGCGCCTCGGCGACGGACCCGGCTGGAAGCGGCGGCTGCGGGTCGAGCTCGCCGCGCCGAAGACCGGCCGGGCCGGACGCCGGACCACCCTCGCCGCGTTCGTCCAGCTCACCGACCTGCACCTGATCGACGCCCAGCACCCGATGCGCCTGGAGTACCTGCGCTCCGCGGACGTGCACGCCTGGCGGCCACACGAGGCGCTGACCGTGCACGGCGCGGTCTCGCTGGTGGAGCGGGTCAACGCGCTGCGGGGCGCCCCCGTCACCGGCGCCCCGCTGCACTTCGCGATGACGACCGGCGACAACACGGACAACAACGCGAAGACCGAGCTGGAGTGGTTCCTGACCGTGATGAGCGGCGGCCGGATCACCCCCGACTCCGGTGACCCGCGCCGCTACGAGGGCGTCCAGAACAGCGGGCTCAAGCAGTACTGGCAGCCCGACGCGAGCGTGCGCGACACCGACAAGCAGCTCGGCTTCCCGCAGCTGGACGGGTTCCTGGCCGCTGCCGTACGGGAGTTGAACAGTCCCGGCCTCAACCTGCCCTGGTACTCCACCGTCGGCAACCACGACTCCCTGCCGCTCGGCTGCTACGGCCACGGCGACTCCTGGCTCGCCCAGTACGCCATCGGCGGCAAGAAGCTGATGAGTGTGTCCGCGTCCGAGGCGAAGAAGCTCCAGGACGCCATCAAGAACGCCCGGGACCCGCAGGGGACCGCGTTCCGTGACTTCCTCAAGGCGCACGTCCGTGACATGCGCTCCATCACGCCGGACGAGAAGCGCGCCCCCTACACGGCCGCCGACTACCTCAAGGCCCACCTCGACCCGGCCTACAGGGGAGTCGGCCCGGTCGGCCACGGCTACTCCTCCGCCAACGTCGACGCCGGCACGCAGTACTACAGCTTCCGCATCGCCGACGACGTCATCGGCATCAGCCTCGACACCACCGACGCGGGCGGCCACTACAACGGCTCCATCGGGACGGCCCAGCTGAAGTGGCTGGACAAGACACTGCGCGACAACAAGGACTCGTACGCGGTCGTCTTCAGTCACCACACCAGTAAGTCGATGACCAACACCCGCCCCGACCCGGCCCGGCCCGGCGAGCGGCGGCACACCGGCCAGGAGGTCGTCGCCCTCCTCGGCGGCCACGCAGGCGTCCTCGCCTGGGTGAACGGGCACATCCACCGCAACGACATCACCCCGCACTCCGCCCCCGACGGCCGCTCCTTCTGGGAGATCTCCACCGCCTCTCACGTCGACTACCCGCAGCTGGCCCGCGTCATCGAGCTGGTGGACAACAAGGACGGCACCCTCTCCATCTTCACCACGTGCATCGAGTCCACCGCCCCCCACCGCACGGACTTCAGCGACCTCTCCCAGACAGGCCTGGCCGCCCTCTACCGCGAGCTCTCCTACAACGCGCCGGGCGCCCGGACGGACCTGGCCGGGGAGTCGAAGGACCGGAACACGGAGCTGGTACTCAAGAAGGGCTGAAGCCGGCTCAACCGCCGCGGTGGTC
This sequence comes from Streptomyces sp. AC555_RSS877, assembly GCF_019049245.1. GTDB lineage: Bacteria > Actinomycetota > Actinomycetes > Streptomycetales > Streptomycetaceae > Streptomyces. The sequence continues at coordinate 15,057 of NZ_JAGMUK010000047.1, forward strand.
CTCAACCCTCGCGTACCGCCCCGGGTCTGGAGCTGTGGCGTCCACGTGTGGTGCCACGGCGGCGGCATCCACGGCTCGTCGTCTGAGGCGACGATCACCGCGAACGGCCGCCACGCGCTCGCCTTCAACTTCAACGGGGACTGGTCGGGGGACAGCGAGGCGGTGCTGGAGGCGGAGTACTGCGGCGAGTAGCGAGGCGGGGTGACCGGGCGCGACCCGTCGGCCCCTCCGCTCCCCTCCCTCCTCGTCCCGCCCCGGTCCGTCCCTATCGGGGCAGCACCACGACGTAGGCGGCAGGGTCGCGGTCGCCGGATGCCATCAGGGCCGTGCGGACCACCGCGGCCTGCTGCTCCATGGCGTCCCGGAGCTTCTTCGGGGTGATGTGGACGACCGTGATGCCGAGCCGCTCCAGGTGCTCGCGCTTGCGGGCGTACTCGGACCAGAGGGCGTCGTCGTCCTGGCGGGGGGCGCGGGTGTCCAGCTCCACCGCCACCGCCTGCTCGGGCCAGTACGCGTCCAGGCCGCCCAGGTGGGGGCCGCCGGGCAGGCGCAGGTCCACGTCCCAGACCGGGTCGGGAAGGCCGTACTCCTGCACCATCGTGTAGAGGCGGTCCTCCGCGATGGCCCGGCCTTCGGCGAGGAGGGAGTCCACCGCGTCCACCACGTGCGGGCGGCTCAGCAGCTTGGCGTTGTTCAACGCGCGTACCACCGAGGCGGGTTCGCAGTGGCCGGCGCGCACGGCCTCGGTCAGCAGGCGGCGGACGGCGTCCGCGTCCGTCAGTTCGGTCACGGCGTCGGCGAGGGCGCGCGGGACCGGGGCGAGCGGCAGGCCGGTGACCTGTTCCGGCGCGGGCAGGGAAGCCGTACGCACGATGTGGGCGCAGCCCGTCGAGCGCAGCCGGCGCAGGCGGGGGACCAGGACGTCGATCCGGTCCAGGGCCGTCAGCGGGGGCGTGGCGGAGAAGCCGTGCAGGGTCAGCGCCGCCAGGCCGGTGATCATCGCCTCCGTGTACACCGTCCGGTGCGGTTCCTCCGCGCCCGGCTGGGCCGGGACGCCCGCCGACCGCTCCTTCGCCGCGTACATCAGCACCGCGTGCAGCCGCTCCTCGCTGGTCGGCGGGCCGGGGTGGAGCAGGAAGACGCCGGGGAGCAGTTGCTGCCAGGGGCCGCCCGGGCGGCACTGCTCGTTCGTCTCGGCCGACCCGACGCCGTGCGAGCGCAGCTGAGCGGCCGTCAGGACGCGACGGTGCACCTCGGAGAGGTGACGCAGCGGGCGGGGGGAGACCGGCGAAGCCGACGGGAGCGGGGTGTTGTGGTTCATGGCGTGCAGGTTCCCGCAGTCGGCCGGGCCCCTAACCGCTGTTACACGCTCGTCGACAAATCAGCACAAGGCAGAACTAAAGGACACGTGTTCGGATGTCGAGTGGGCAGGGAAACCCCTGGTCCATTCGGGTGGGGCCAGGGGTTACGGCTCCTGTTGCCTGAATTTCGTAACAGTCACGGAATGCCCCGTCGTGGGCCAGAGCTCGTCAGCCGGCCGCTCCCGCGTCGCACGCCTGTCCGCGCAGCCCCCGCGCCAGGTCGTCCCGTGCCTCCAGCACCAGCCTCCGCAGCGCCGGCGCCGCGTCCTCGTGGGCCGCCAGCCACGCGTCCGTCGCGTCCAGGGTCTGCCGCGAGTGCTGGAGGGACGGGAACAGCCCCTCGACCACGTGCATGGCGATCTGGATGGAGCGCTCCGACCACACCCGCTCGATCGCCGCGAAGTACTTCTCGGCGTACGGCGCGAGCAGCTCCCGCTGGGACGGCTGGGCGAAGCCCGCGAGGGTCGCCTCGACCAGGGCGTTGGAGAGGGCGTCGGACTCCACGAGCTGCGCCCACGCCTGCGCCTTGACCGCCGCCGACGGTCGGGCGGCGAGGCAGCGGACCTGGTGGCGCTTGCCGGACGCCGTGTTGTCGCGGACCAGTTCGGCGGCCAGCACCCTCTCGTCCGCGACCCCGTGCGTGGCCAGCGGCTGCAGGAACGCCCAGCGCAGCTCCTGGTCCATCTCCAGCCCGTCGATGCCGGCCGTGCCGTCCAGCAGGCCGCGCAGCAACTCCATGTCGTCCGCGCCGGACGCCACCGTCGCGAAGAACCGCGCCCAGGCCAGCTGGTGCTGGCTTCCCGCCTCGGCGGACCGCAGTTCCCGCAGCGCGCCCTCCGCGAGGAGCCGGCCGCCCGTCTCCCGCCAGGCCGGCGCCACGTAGTTGACCAGCGCCGAGTTGGCCCATGCGTGCAGCATCTGCAGGACGCCGATGCCGGACTCGCGGCCCGCGAAGCGCAGCACCAGCTCCACGAAGTCCCGCGCCGGCAGCAGCGCGTCCCGCGTCATGTTCCACAGCGCCGACCAGCACAGGGCGCGGGCGAGCGGATCGGTGATGTCTCCCAGGTGACCCTTCAGGGTCTCCAGCGAGGTCTCGTCGAAGCGGATCTTGCAGTACGTCAGGTCGTCGTCGTTGACCAGGATCAGGTCCGGTGCCTCGGAACCGGCCAGTTCCGTCACGACCGTGCGCGGACCGTCGACGTCCACCTCGGCCCGCGCGTACCGCTCGGGCGCCCCGGACGCGGACCGCCGGTACAGGCCCACCGCCACCCGGTGCGGGCGCAGCTCGGGGTGCGACTCCGCCGCCTCCTGCAGCACCGCCAGCTCGTCGACCCGGCCGTCCGGGGCCAGCAGCACCTGCGGGGTCAGCGAGTTGACCCCGGCCGTCTGCAGCCACGCCCGCGACCACGCGCCCATGTCCCGGCCGCTGGTCTCCGCCAGCACCGACAACAGGTCGCCGAGGCGCGTGTTGCCGTACGCGTGCCGCTTGAAGTAGCGCCGGGCGCCCTCCAGGAACGCGTCCTGCCCGACGTACGCCACCAGCTGCTTCAGCACCGACGCGCCCTTGGCGTACGTGATGCCGTCGAAGTTCAGCTTGGCGTCCTGGAGGTCGCGGATGTCGGCGGTGACGGGGTGGGTGGAGGGGAGCTGGTCGGCCCGGTAGGCCCAGGCCTTGCGGCGGTTGGCGAAGGTGATCCAGCCGTCCGTGAAGCGGGTCGCGCCGACCAGGGCGAAGGCGCCCATGAAGTCGGCGAAGGACTCCTTGAGCCACAGGTCGTCCCACCACTCCATGGTGACCAGGTCGCCGAACCACATGTGCGCCATCTCGTGCAGGATGACGTTCGCCCGGCCCTCGTACGACGTCTGTGTGACCTTGCCGCGGAAGATGAACTCCTCGCGGAAGGTCACCAGCCCCGGGTTCTCCATCGCGCCGAGGTTGTACTCGGGGACGAACGCCTGGTCGTACTTCCCGAAGGGGTACGGGTAGTCGAAGTGGTCGTGGAAGAAGTCCAGGCCCTGCTTGGTGACGAGGAAGACGTCGTCGGCGTCGAAGTAGGGGGCCAGGCCCTTGCGGCACATGGCGCCGAGCGGGATGTCCAGGGTCGTGCCGTCGTCCAGGACCCGGGAGTAGGCGTCCGTCACGTAGTGGTACGGGCCCGCCACGACGCACGTGATGTACGTCGAGATCGGCCGGGTCTGAGCGAACCGCCAGATACCGTCGGTGAGTTCGCCGAGGCCGTTGCTCCAGACCGTCCACTCCTCGGGCGCCCGTACCTCGAAGCGGAACGGCGCCTTGAGGTCCGGCTGCTCGAAGTTGGCGAAGACGCGGCGGGAGTCGGCCGGCTCGTACTGGGTGTAGAGGTAGACCTCGCCGTCCTCCGGGTCGACGAAGCGGTGCAGGCCCTCACCGGTCCGGGAGTACGCGCACTGCGCGTCGACGACCAGCTCGTTCTCGGCGGCCAGGTCCTCCAGGAGGATCCGGGAGCCGTCGAAGACCTCGCCCGGGTCGAGGTCCTTGCCGTTGAGGGAGACGGCGGTCACACTCGGCGCGATCAGGTCCGCGAAGCTCGACGCGCCGGGCTCGCCGCACCGGAAGCGGATCGTGGTCACGGACCGGAAGGTGCGCGGCCCGTCCACGGTCTCGTCGCCGACGGCGGAGCGGACGTCCAGACGGACGTCGTAGCCGTCCACGGACAGCAGGGCGGCCCGCTCCCGGGCTTCGTCGCGGGACAGATTCTCACCGGGCACGGGCGGCACTCCCTCAGGTGGTGTTCAGTATGCGGACAGGCTGATCCTGCCACGGGCTCCGGCGCCGGTCAGCAGGGAATGGGCGGGGTCCGGTCACTGTTGCAGCTCGGAAAGACCCCCTGTGAAGGAGACCCATGTCCGAGACCGCGAGCACCTCCGGCAAGACCCCCGTCGACTTCTGGTTCGACCCGCTGTGCCCCTGGGCCTGGATGACGTCCCGCTGGGTCCTGGAAGTGGAGAAGGTCCGCGACATCGAGGTGCGGTGGCACATCATGAGCCTCGCGGTGCTGAACGAGGACAAGATCGACGAACTCCCCGAGGAGTACCGGGAGATGCTCGCGACCAAGGCGTGGAAGCCGGTGCGGGTGGCGACCGCCGCCTGGCAGAAGCACGGCGCCGACGTCCTCGGCCCCCTCTACACCGCTCTTGGCACCCGCTTCCACAACCAGGGCGAGGGCCCGACCAGCGAGGCGATCGCGGCGGCCCTGGCGGACGCGGGCCTGCCCGCCGACCTGATCGAGTACGCCGACCAGAAGGACTTCGAGTTCGAGGCCGAGCTGCGCGCCTCCCACAAGGAGGGCATCGACAAGGTCGGCCAGGAGGTCGGCACCCCGGTCATCGCCGTCCCCGCCCCCGACGGCGAGCAGATCGCCTTCTTCGGCCCGGTCGTGACCCCGGCGCCCAAGGGCGAGGAGGCCGCCCGGCTGTGGGACGGCACGCTCGCCGTGGCCTCGATCCCCGGTTTCTACGAGATCAAGCGCACCCGCACCAAGGGCCCGGACTTCAGCAACCTGTAAGGCCCCCGGCGGGACTCACTCCGGCTCGGGCATCTTCTCCGGCGGGTGGAGCGGCTTGGCGTTCCACCGGTGGCGGATGTTGCGGCAGTCCCGTTCGTCGCTGACGCAGATCCAGAAGTCCTCCACGTAGGTGCGGGGCTTCAGCTGCTTCAGTGTGCGGATGATCTGCCGCTCCCGGTCGTCCTTCGGCTGCCGGTGCGGCTGGTAGGTCCCGCAGGTGTGGCAGGGGAGCATCTTCTCCTTGGGCATTCCGCCACGATCGCGCGAAACCTCGCATTCCGCGGCCCCTGTGAGCCGCGTGTTCACCGGGGCTTGTGAAGTCCGACGGTTTTGCCGCACTTCTCTCACTCGATTAGCCGTGCGAACCCGGACGTGCCGTAGCACCATGGGCACATGACGGAGATCGACACGTCGGTGCCGCACTCGGCCCGGATCTGGAACTACTGGCTCGGCGGCAAGGACAACTACCCGGTGGACGAGTTGGCCGGTGATGCCTACACCGCCGTCTTCCCCGGGATCGTCACCATCGCCCGCAGCAGCCGCGCCTTCCTCGGCCGCAGCATCCGGTACCTGGTGCAGGAGGCCGGCGTACGGCAGTTCCTCGACGTGGGCACCGGCCTGCCCACCGTCGACAACACCCACGAGGTCGCCCAGAGCCTCGCCCCCGAGTCGAAGATCGTCTACGTCGACAACGACCCGTTGGTCCTCGCCCACGCCCGCGCCCTGCTCACGTCCACGCCCGAGGGCGCGACGGCGTACGAGGACATCAGCCTCTTCGAGCCGGAACAGATCCTGCGCGCCGCCGCGAAGACCCTCGACCTCACCCGCCCCACCGCGTTGATCCTCAGCGGCATCCTCGGCCATGTCGCCGACTACGACGGGGCCCGCGCCATAGTCCGCCGCCTCCTGGAGGGCCTCCCCTCCGGCAGCTACCTCTGCGTCAACGACGGCTCCCGGGGCACCGACCCGGACTACGAGCAGGCCCAGGACGCCTACAACGAGACCGGCGCGGTCCCCTACTTCCTGCGCCCGGTCGACCGGATCGCCGCCTTCTTCGACGGCCTCGACCTGGTCGACCCCGGCGTGGTGTCGGTACCCCTGTGGCGCCCCGACGGCACCGCCCCCGCCCCCGCCCCGATCGGCCAGCACGGCGGCCTGGCCCGCAAGCCCTGAGCACTGCCCGCCGACGACAGGAAGCCCCCGCGAGTCACGTCCTCGCGGGGGCTTCCTCGTCATTCCGCCTGCCGTGCGAAGGGTGAGAAGACGATCACGAGGCAGGACGCTCTTTTTATTGCAATCAGCTTGCAACTGCACGCTATCAAGAAGAAGGGGTGGGTAAAAAGAAGGCCCTCACGTGTCGTGAGGGCCGTTCGTCGACGGAAATGGCACGTCAGCTCCTCGCGCGCGCCCGCTGCCAGGCGTACCCGGCGACCGCCAGGACCAGCGTCATCCCGCCCGTCGAGTACAACTGCACCCGCGTGTCCGGCTCCCGCGCCATCAGGACGAAGATCGTCGCCATCCCGGCCAGCGCCACCCACGTCAGCACCGGGAACGCCCACATGCGCACCGCGAGCTTCTCCGGAGTCTCCCGCTCCAGACGGCGGCGGAGCCGGAGCTGCGAGACCGCGATGAAGATCCAGACGACGAGGATGACCGCGCCGATCATGTTGAGGAGCCAGGGGAAGACGTCGTCGGGGCGCCAGTGGCTCAGGAGCACGCAGACGAAGCCGAAGACGCAGGACGCGAGGACCGCGACGCGGGGGACCCCGCCCGAGACCCGGCCCAGCGCCCGGGGGCCCTGGCCGCGCTCGACCAGCGAGTAGGCGATGCGGGAGGAGCCGTAGATGTTGGCGTTCATCGCGGACAACAGGGCCACGAGGACGACCACGTTCATCAGTTGGCCGGCGCCGGGGATGCCGAGCTCGTCGAGCGTGGCCACGTAGGGGCCCTTCTCGACGACCGCCTTCGAGTCCCAGGGGACGAGGGTGACGATGACCGCCATCGAGCCGATGTAGAAGAGCGCGATGCGCCACATCGCCGTACGGACCGCGCTCGCCACACCGCGGACCGGATCCTGCGACTCGGCCGCCGCGATGGTGACGGTCTCCAGGCCGCCGTACGCGAAGACCGAGGCGAGCAGGCCGATGACCAGGCCCTCGCCGCCGTTGGGGAGGAAGTCGCTCAGATGCGACGTGCCCGGCGCGTCCGTGCCCGGGAGGACACCCGCGATCGCCAGGACGCCGAGGACCAGGAACAGGGTGATCGCGCCGACCTTCAGGGCCGCGAACCAGAACTCGAACTCGCCGAAGTTCTTCACCGCGGCGAGGTTCGCGCCGCAGAAGACCAGCATGAACAGCGCCACCCAGGCCCACTCCGGCGTGCCCGGCAGCCAGCCCGTCACGATCTTCGCCGCGCCGATGCCCTCCAGACCCACGGCCGTGCAGAGCAGGACCCAGAACGACCAGCCGGCGGTGAAACCGGCCCAGGGACCGATCGCGCGCTCGGCGTGCGCGGAGAAGGAACCGGAGGACGGGTAGGCGGCCGACATCTCGCCGAGCATCCGCATCACCAGCATCACGAGGATGCCGGAGAGGGCGTACGCGATGACGATCGACGGGCCGGCGGCGGCGATTCCGGCGCCGGAGCCGACGAACAGGCCGGCGCCGATGACACCGCCGAGGGCGATCATCGACAGGTGGCGCTGCTTGAGGCCGTGGGACAGGGAGACGTCCGTGGGGGGAGTCTTCGTGGAGGTGCGAGGCATGGGCGCGGCTCGTCCAATGCGTGAGATGGGCAAAACGCCCACAGTCTGGGCAGCCCCTCCGGCCGGAAGGAGAGACCGCCCAGCATGCGGACGCCCACGCCACACAGCGTGGTTACGCCGCCACGGAGGTGTAGTGCGAGGCGTCCCCCTCGATCACGTAGCTCTCCTTGCCCTCCACGCCCACCGGCACGTCACCGGCGACGGTCACCCGGTGCAGGCGGCGGGGCAGGCCGTCGTAGTTGTCGATGGCGTAGTGCTGGGTAATGCGGTTGTCGAACAGGACGAGCTGGTTCTCCGACCAGCGGTGACGCAGGACGTTCTCCGGGCGGGTCACGTACGCCTGGAGCAGGTCGAGGATCTTGCGGGACTCGCCCACCGAGAGGCCCACCAGACGTTGCGCGAAACCGCCGATGAACAGGCCGCGTTCACCGGTCAGCGGGTGGACACGGACCACCGGGTGAGCCGTGCGGTACTTGATCGACGTGAACTGCGCGCGGGCGGCGGCCTGCGCCTCGTCGACCGTCTCCTCAGGTACGGCGTAGTCGTAGTCGTTGGTGTGCTCCGCCCACAGGGTGTCGGCCAGCAGCCGCAGCGGCTGCGGCAGATCGCGGTAGGCGGCGGCCGAGCTGGCGATCAGGGTCTCGCCGCCGTACGGCGGGACCGTGATGCTGCGCAGGGTGCTGGCCTGCGGCGGGTTGAGGACGAAGGTGACGTCCGTGTGCCAGTTGTTGGCGGCGCGGCCGCGCTCGCTGTCGACGGGCAGGACGTTCGGTACGCCCTCGACGGACGGCACGGTCGGGTGGGCGGTGGTGACGTCCCCGAAGTGCCGGACGAAGGCCTGCTGGCCCTCGTCGTCCAGATCGACGTCGTCGAAGACCAGGGCCTTGTGGGTGTTCAACGCGTCGCGGAGGGCGGCGACCGTCTCCTCGTCGAGGGGCTTGGCGAGGTCGACGCCGCTGATCCGGGCGCCGATGTTGGCCGTGACCTTGCGGATATCGAAGTGGGACATGTGCGGGTCCTTTCAGGCTCGGGCGAGCGCGGGCGTGACGTACTGGTTGGCGGGGCGCGGGAGGCCGTACCGCTCGCGCAGGGTCCGGCGCGGGCCGTATTCCGTGCGGAGCAGGCCGCGGGTGCGCAGGATCGGGACGACGTGGTCGACGAAGGTGTCGAGGCCGGAGGGCAGCACCGCGGGCATGATGTTGAAGCCGTCGGCGGCCCCCTGCGTGAACCACGTCTCGATCGCGTCGGCGACCTGCTCGGGTGTGCCCGCGAAGGTGAGGTGGCCGCGGCCGCCGCCGAGCCGCCCGACCAGCTGCCGCACGGTGAGGCGTTCGCGCCGGCCGAGCCCGACGATGAGGGTGTAGCGGCTCTTGGCGCCCTCGATGGCACTCTCCGGCGGCAGGTCGGCGGGGAGCTGGGCGTCCAACTCCAGTGTCCCCGGCTCCAGTTGCAGCAGGCTCTCCAGCCGGGCCACTCCGTGCGTGTACACGATGTGGTCTTCGAGGAGCTGCTCCTTCTTACGGGCCTCCGCCTCCGTCGACCCGATCACCGGGACGATGCCGGGCAGCACCTTGATGTGGTCCGGGTCGCGACCGGCCGCCGCCGTACGGGACTTGAGGTCGGCGTAGAAGGCCTGGGCGTCCTCGATGGTCTGCTGGGCGGTGAACACGGCCTCCGCGTACCGGGCCGCGAAGCGCTTTCCGTCCTCGCTCGACCCCGCCTGCACCAGCAGTGGGTAACCCTGCGGGGTGCGCGGCACGTTGAGGGCGCCCTCGACGCTGAAGTACGTCCCCTGGTGCCGGGGCGGATGGACCTTCGTGTCGTCGCCCCAGACACCGGACGCCTTGTCGGCGACGATCGCGTCGTCCTCCCAGCTGTCCCACAGCTTGAGGGCCACGTCGAGGAACTCGGCGGCGCGGGCGTAGCGCTCCGCGTGCGCGGGCTCGGCGGCGAGACCGAAGTTGCGGGCGGCCTCGGCACCGGCCGTGGTGACGATGTTCCAGCCCGCCCGGCCGCCGCTGATGATGTCGAGCGAGGCGAACTTGCGGGCCAGGTTGTAGGGGGAGTTGTAGGAGGTGGAGGCGGTGGCGATCAGGCCGATGTGCTCGGTGGCCGTCGCCAGGGCGGTCAGCAGGGTGAGCGGCTCCAGGGCTCCGGCGGGCCGCTGGGCCAGGTTGCCCCACAGCTGCGGTCCGTCGGCGAGGAACAGCGAGTCGAAGGTGCCGCGCTCGGCGATCCGGGCGAGGTGGACGTAGTGGGCGAGGTCCACGTGCGCGTACGGGTCGCTCTCGGGCAGCCGCCACGACGCCTCGTGATGGCCGGTGTTCATCAGGAACGCGTTCAGGTGGAGTTGTCTGGTGGTCACTTGTGGTCCTCCGTCACGCCGAGGGCGGCCAGCAGCCGCTCCCGGTACTCGCCGAGCAGCGGATCGCGGTACGAGCGCGGATGCGGGCGGTCGATGGTCAGGTCGAGGCCGATGCGGCCCTGGTCGAGGACGAGGACCCGGTCGGCGAGCACGATCGCCTCGTCCACGTCGTGGGTGACGAGCAGCACGGAGGGGCGGTGGCGTTCCCACAGCTCCCTCAGCAGGACGTGCATCCGGATCCGGGTGAGCGCGTCCAGGGCGCCGAACGGCTCGTCGGCCAGCAGGAGCTCCGGCTCACGAACCAGGGAACGGGCCAGGGCGGCGCGCTGCGCCTCGCCGCCGGACAGCTCGTTCGGCCAGGCCCGTTCGCGGCCCTTCAGGCCCACTTCGGCCAGGGCCTCGCGGCCCCTCCGCTCCGCCTCCTTGCCGTCGAGGCCGAGCAGGACGTTGTCGAGGACGCGCTGCCAGGGCAGCAGCCGCGAGTCCTGGAAGACGACCGACACCCGTTCCGGCGCGGTCAGCCGACCGCTCCCCGCGACCTCGTGGTCGAGGCCGGCGACCGCCCGCAGCAGCGTGCTCTTGCCGGAGCCGCTGTGCCCGAGCAGGGCGGTGAACTGTCCGGCGGGGAGGTCGAGGTCGATGTCGTCGAGGACCGTACGTCCGTCGAACGACCTGGTCAGGCCCCGGAGCTGGACGGCCGGGCGGGTCAGTTGCTCAGTGTGCGGCGCCATGACAGCACCCTCCGTTCGATCAGACGGACCGCGCTGTCGGAGATCAGGCCGAAGACGCCGTAGACGACCAGGCCGACGAGGATGACGTCCGTCTGGCCGTAGTTCTGGGCCTGGAACATCATGTAGCCGAGTCCGCTGGTGGCGTTGATCTGCTCCAGCACGACCAGGCCCAGCCAGGATCCGGTCACCCCGAGCCGCAGCCCGACGAAGAAGCCGGGGAGGGCGCCGGGGATGACGATCCGCCGGATGAAGGCGTACCGCGACAGGCCCTGGACCTCGGCGAGTTCGACGTAGCGGTGGTCGATTCCGGACAGGGCGGAGTGAGTGTTCAGGTAGATCGGGATGTAGACGACGATCGCGATGATCGCGACCTTGAAGGTCTCGCCGATGCCCAGCCAGAGGATGAACAGCGGGATCAGGCCGAGCGTCGGGATCGCCCGGTTGAGCTGCACGGACCCGTCGATCAGCGCCTCGCCGGTCCGGCTGAGCCCGGCGGCCAGGGCCAGGGCGATGCCCGCGGTCAGGCCGATCGCGAAGCCTGACCCGGCGCGTTGCAGCGAGGTCAGGATGTCGTTGGGCAGGGTGCCGTCGGTCCACAGGCGGACGCCGGTCTCCAGCATCGTCCAGGGCGCCGGGATCGCGCCCGGGTCGAGCTGTCCGGCGGCGGAGGCGGCGGCCCACAGGGCGAGGACGAGGGCGGGGCCGAGGAGACGGGTGGCGGGCAGCCGGTGGCCGGGGGAGAGGCGGCGGCGTCGGCGGACCTGGGGACTGCCGGCCTCGGTCGGCGTGACGGGCGCGGTGGCGGTCGTGGTCACGGTGGCGCTCACCTCCGGTACTCCGCCGGTACGGACTTCGCCGCGATGCCCTCGAAACGCCGGTCGAAGAGCGAGTCGACCTTGAGCTTCTTGACGAAGCCGCCCTCCGCGAGCAGATCGGCGGTCTCCTGCTCCCACTTCAGGGCCTCGTCCCAACTCGGCGGGAACAACGGCTTGTTGGCGAGCTCGGTGATCGACCGTGCCTGCGCGAGGCTCAGGTTCTGCGTCTTGACGTAAAACTCCTCGTTCCAGACGTCCGGGTGCTCGTACTGCCACACCTGGCCCTTCGCCCAGTACGGGATGTACGCGGCGGCCGCGGCGGCCTTCGCGGAGTCGGACAGCACGGAGGCCGGCGCCCACAGCAGGTTGAGCAGGTCCACGACGTCCGTGGTGATGGCGTGGGCGCCCTTGGACTCGTACTGCTGGAGATAGGCGGGCGCCTGCTGGTTGGCGAGCGGCGCGATGTCCACCTGGCCCGACTGCAGTGCCGTGAGGAACTGGTTGCTGGTCAGCGGCACGAGTGTCACGTCGTCGTACGCCAGCCCGGCCTTCTTCAACGCCCGCAGGAGTACGACGCCTTGGGCCTGGCCCTGCGAGAAGGCGAGCTTCTTTCCCCTGAATTCCTCGATCGAGCGGATGTCGCTGCCGGGCTTGGTGGCGAAGAGGTAGTTCGGCCTGCGGGTGATGTTGATCGCGACGATTTTCGCGTCGTAGCCCTGGAACTGCGCCTGGATCGGCGGAATTCCCGCGTTGTTGGCGACGTCCAGGGATCCGGCGCGGAAAGCGTTGATGACGTCGGGTCCGGCGCCTATGTTCGCCCAGCTGCTCACCTTGAACGGAAGGTCGTCGAACCCGGCGAGCTTGAACTGGAGTTGCTGGACGTTCTGGTACGAGGCGATCTTCAGGCTGGTGCCGGCGGGGACCGTCTTCGCCAGCGGCTCGGAGAGGGACGTCTTCGAGGCCGCGGCGCTGCTGCCCGTGCAGCCGCTGAGGCCGGCGGCAGCGGCGGAGACGCCGAGCAGGGAGGTGAGAAAGAGCCGTCGGTCGATTCCGGGCGTGGGTGGGGAGGGCATGGGAGGTCTCCGTAAGCCGAGAAGTGAAGCGAGACGTGAAGCGTGAAGTGAAGGGAAACGCGCGCGATTCCAGGCAGGGGAAAGCCCGAGGCCCGACAAGGGAATTCACGCGGGAAGAGAGGTGGGCGCGCGCTTCAAGCGCGGCAACGCGTCAGCAACAGAGGGTGCGACAGCTCATGACCAGGATGTTCCTTCCCTCGGACCGGCCCTGTCAACATTCCGCGTTTCTGAATTAATTCCGCTCAGGTGAGGCGCCCAGCGGATCCCGGTAGAGCACGTCCAGAGCCACTGCTCCGCCCGCCACGGCGAGCACGGAATCCCCGAAACTCGTCGGCACCACGGCCGCGGCCCGCTCCGCCCCGACCTCGTCCCGCAGCGCGGCAAGGCAGTCCGCGCGATGCAGGACGCCTATTTCGGTGACGACGACGGTCTCCGGATTGAGCACGTCGAGCAGCAGCCCGACCGCCCGCCCGACCCGACGCGCACGGTCCACCAGCAGCCGTACGGCGGCCAGGTCGCCGTCGGCCGCCGCGGCGACCACGTGCATCGGGTTCACGCCGTCGGTGACACCCGCCTCCCGCGCCCGCCGGCACAGCGTGCGCTCACTCAACTCGGCCTGGAGGCAGCCGGTGCGCCCGCAGGCGCAGGCCTCCGTGCCGCCCGGCACCGGCAGATGCGCGATGGCACCCGCCTGGCTCCGCGGCCCGTGGTGCACCTCGTCGTGGGTGGCGAACGCCGCGTCGACCACGTTGCCGACGAACAGGTGCAGCACGCTGCCGCTGCCGCGCGCCCGCCCGAACAACCGCTCCGCGTTGACCAACGCCCGCGCATGTCCGTCCACATGGACCGGCAGCCCGGTGTGCGCGCCGACCACATCCCGCACCGGAACATCCCGCCAGCCCAGCAGCGGGTGCGCGACCACGGTCCCGGAGTCCCGGTCCACCCAGCCGCCGACCGCCACACCGGCGCTCAGCGCCCGGCACCCCGGAGCCCCGGCCAGCAGCGCCGCCAGTTCGTCGGCGGCCCGTGCCAGCACCCGCGCGGGCTCGACGGTCCCGGTGTGCCGCAGCCGCCGCTCGGCCACCACCCGGCCGCGCAGATCCAGCAGCGCGACCGTGGTGTAGGGCACGGCCACATGGACCGAACCCATGACGAACCGGGAGTCGTCCAGGTCGACGGGCACATGAGGGCGGCCCACCCCCTTGGACTGCCGGGGCGCGGCTGCCTCACGGATCAGGCCGAGCCGCGCGAACCGGGCGCAGTAGTCGGTCACCGACGCCGGAGACAGCCCGGTCAGCCGGGCGATGGTGCTCCGCGCGACCGGCCCGTGCTCCAGCACGGAACGCAGCACGACGCTGGCACTGGTCCGGCGCCGGTCGGGATCGGCGGCACGCGGAAGGGAAGAAGGCGGAGACGGGGAGGCAGGAGGGTGTGCAGCCGCGGTACGGGGCATGGGGGTCATCCTCGGGAACGGGTCCGACAGTGCGCCGACTCATGAGTCGAGGCGCACCGGATCCGCTCCGCCCGCCCCGACCTAGCGGCGGCGACAGACGGCCGTGCCCACGCGTCGCAGGTCGACGTGGCGACGCGACGAGAAGTTCCGGGCCTGGGAAACCATGCGCTGAAGCTAGCAAAAGGCTCCCGCGCTGCCCAGACGGCGACCGACGGGCGAGACGACGGGTGTCCACGCCGCGCATCTCGTTGGCGGGACCCGACAGATCCCGCTCGCCGCCCCTTCGTACCCCACACCACGTCACCTCAGTGACCGGCATCACCTCGTGGCCGGTGTAACCCGCATCCTTTGTCCGGAGCCCACCAATCCCGTGTTCCCCCCTTTGTCGGGCGCTGACGGTGATCGACCCGAGGGCGCTGGGATAGCGTCGCCAAGTCCCCCGTGCCCACACCATCTCGCGGAGTCCCCATGAGCACCGCTGCCGCCGTCCCCGCCCGCCCGGGACAGGTCCTCGCCGACCTGCTCCCCGCCTCCCGTGTCCGGGACGTGGCCCTCGTGGTCGGTGGCGCCGCGCTCACCGGCCTCGCCGCCCAGATAGCGGTGCCCGTGCCGGGCTCCCCGGTGCCGGTGACCGGTCAGACCTTCGCCGCGCTGCTGGTCGGCACGGCGCTCGGCGCGAGCCGCGGCCTCTCCGCGCTCGTCGTGTACGCGCTGGCCGGTCTCGCCGGGGTGCCGTGGTTCGCGAACGGCACCTCCGGGGTCTCCGTGTCCTTCGGCTACATCCTCGGCATGATCCTCGCGTCCACGGTCGTGGGCGCCCTGGCCCGCCGAGGTGCCGACCGCTCGATGCTCCGCATGGCCGGCACCATGCTCGTGGGCGAGGCGATCATCTACGCCGTCGGTGTCCCGTACCTCGCCTACGCGGCCGACCTCTCGGTGTCCGCCGCGATCGCGGCCGGCCTGACCCCGTTCCTGATCGGCGACGCCGTGAAGGCGGCCCTGGCGATGGGCCTGCTGCCCTCCGCCTGGAAGCTCGTCAAGCGCTGACCTTCCTGGTCACTTGGAGGCATGACCTGACAGGTGCTGTCAGATCATGCCTCCTTTTTTTGCGGGCCATTTTTGCGGGCCCTAGCTGTTCTGTCCGGGGAGGTTGTGGACAGGTGAGTCAGGTCTCGGCTGAGGGATCTTGAAACAGGTGAGGGCCTTCCGGTTCGGTGTGGATTGCGACGTC
>NZ_JAGMUK010000048.1 GCF_019049245.1 Streptomyces sp. AC555_RSS877
CGGTGTAGCCGATCCGGGCGCGGGTGTCGATGACGATGCCGCCGGTGGTCGCCGCCTGCTGCCGTGCTCTGGCGCGGATCTGCGGCTGCCACCTCTTCGTGACCTCGCTCTCCAGCCGGGCGGCGAGGTCCGGGCGGGGCTTTTTGATCTGGTCTTTCACGTACCGCTCGACGGTGCGCTGGGAGATCTGCAGCATCTGGGCCACCGCTCTGGTGCCCTTGAGCTGTTTGACCAGGTACCGCATCTGCGCGCCCGCGCTCTTGGGGATCGGGCGCGTGAACGCCCGCTGCACCGCCTGTTCCAGGCCCTGACCGAACACGCTCATCGCCTGCTACTCCCCGTTGTCCTGGTCGGTGACGGTGCCGTCCTTGATGTAGCGGGCGAGGTTGAGTTCCGGCGCCTGGAACTGCTCGCGGACACCCTCGCCCCACAGCACACTCTGGGTACCCTCCCACTTCACCAGCCCGGGATTCACCCCGAGTGCCGGGGATGATCCCGTGATGGCGTGCGGTGACTCCGCCCAATTCATCTGCTCCCCGCACCCGCGGGGATGGCCCCACGATCAGGTCGGTGGCCGGGTCGCGGGTGCACCGCGCATGCGGGGATGGTCTCCCGCGTGGCTCGTGGCCAGCGCAGGAGAAGGCCTGTGGGGGCCAGGAGAGGTGTGGCTGAGGATTCTGCGATGCTCAGAGCAACCGCAGCTCAGGCAGATAGCCCACCACGACCACGACGCACGCCAACTGACCGGTGCTCGACCGACCCAGCCACACGGGATACGTTCCGTCTCCACCGGTGCAGGAGGAGACGAGATCGCTGTCTGTCGCCTCGTCGGTGGTGCGAATGTGCCCGTCACCGAGGCTCTCTCCAGCACCGTCCTCCTGCTCTACGAGGTAGCGCCGGTACTGGTCCGCAAGGACTTCCCAATGTGCGGCATCCGAGAAGGATCCCGCAGCGCCATCCGTGTCGAAGCCGAAGATCTCGCCATCGCGCAGCAGCCTGGCGTCATCCTCCGCGGTGAGTGCCAGCTCCCATGACACCACCGGCTCTTCCGCCAACAGCAGGCGAACCGCTACGTCCTCCACGACGGGAAAGCACTCGTCCTCGTACGTCCCCTCATAGGCAACTACGGCACCTTGCATGCGGTATTCCCCCGGAGGGATCCGGTCGGCCAGCTCACGAACGGCGCCATGGCCCTCGGTGAGAGCATCCGCGACGACCAGTCTGCCGCTGGGCACCCGCAGAGTCGCGATGTTGCGTATCGCGCTGACCGTCATCTCCGACTCGAAGCTCGTCGCGATGCGTGTGCCCGGTTCGAAGAGCTCTTTGAGGTGTTCAGGCTGGGCCGGACGCGGGGGCACCCAGGGGGAAGGCCGGCCGTCGTCGGCGCTGTCCACGGTCCGCACCTCCGTCTCTCTCTGCGGAGTCCTCAACGTCCGGCTGCCACCCTTGTGGCAACGACTGCGACACGAACAACTGTCTGAGGCCACTCACACCGAATTCCGATCTGGCACGCCATCGGTCCTCTTCGGGAATACCGGCGAGCGTGTGGCGTGACCCCCCTCGTGCCCCCTTCGGTTCGCTCACCTTGCGTCCCTTGCCACCCGGAAAGAGGTCCACATAACTCCGCCCGGCTTCGGGGGCGAACTCGGCCTGGTCCTCGGAGTCATAACGCCATACCCCGAGATGGCGCAGGAACAGGCGCCCGGGTTCGAGCAGACGCCAGTCCGCCTCGCCGGTCCGCCGCCCCTGATCGTCGTACGCCCATGCCCCCACGTAGGAATCGTCCCAGGCCACCAGGTGCACTTCGATCGGCGAGGTTCGGCCCTCCACTCGATGCACCATCACGTAAGGCTTCCCCGCACGGTCCCGGTCCTCCGCAGCGGATCGCGAGAGCGGGGCGAGCATCGTCCGGGAACGAAGATCCCAGCCCTCCGCGAACGACACCCGCACGGTCTGCTCAGCGCCAACCATCAAGCCCCTCCCACCCTCCACCGATCTTGCTCCTGTCGAGGAACCGTAACGTCGAGGTACGACAACGGCCGGAGCCGCTCCATGGACAGGGCAGGACACTCGCACCGATCCGACCGACGGTGCCCGTGTTCAACCGGCCACCAACTCCGCCGGGCGGGGCAGCCGCGACGTGTTGGAGGTATCCCTCGTGCACCCCTGCGTGGTGGCCGAGGTGGACGTCGATGTCGCCCGCGATGGTGCCGACCGGTGGCGCCACACCGTCCGGCTGGCACGCATCCGCACCGACCTCGCTCCCAAGGACGTTCCCGCTCTTCACGTCGCCGTAGCGCCGGCAGCGGTGCAGGACGCCACGGAATGCAATTGCATGTCTGTCTCGCAGCTGGGGGTACAGGCTGAAGCCTGCGGCGCCTGGGCAGCCTGCCCGCGTCCGGGCTGGTCATCCGCTGGTGGCTTCTACCGCAGTGTCGTGGGCGGGTGTGCCGTTGGTGTGGGAGCTCCGTCTCCGGCTGGGCAGGTTGGTGTTGAAGGTGCGCGGTACGTGGCGGGTCCAGGGCGGCGTGGCGGACAGGATGAAGCGGATGCGGTCGGCGAAGCGGGGTTCGGGCACGGGGATCTCGACGCCGGGATAGCGGCGGTAGCCGCGGGTGACGGCGTTGGCGGTGTAATTGGTGATGGCGTCGGCGCGGCGGGTGCGTGAGCGTTGGCCGGGGGCGTCGAGGCGGCTGAGGATGCGCAGGACGGTGGAGATGCTGGCGTCGAAGCTCAGTTGGTGTTCGGGCGGGCAGATGCCGGAGACGATGAGGGTGTCGGAGGCGTCGGTTGTATCCAGGCCGGTCTGGTCTTGCCAGAAGGCGGCCGCGTGGGCTTCTCCGCGGGCGCGGTGGTAGAGGGAGAGGCAGTAGGCGGCCGGGGTGAATTCGGCTCCGGCGGCGTACTGCCACCAAAAGCGTGCGCCGTCGTCGACGCCTGCGAGGCGCAGGGCGCAGCCCAGCAGCCAGGCGCTGGTGGGTTCGGGGAGCTGGCCGGTGAGGAATTGCAGCGCATCGGGAGCGACTGTGGTGACGACGACGTCGCAGAGGTGGTCGAGGAGTTCGACGGCGGCAGTGTCGGCCGGCTCGCCGGGCAGCGAGTCGGTGTCCGGGTCGAGGTCGAGGTAGGCGCAGTCTTCGTAGGCGACGGTGTCGGCGGTGGCGGGCTGGTCGGCCTGGAGGCGGGCGCGGGCGAGGAGGGCGTCGGTGGAGGGCATGGCGGCTGGGTTCACTCCCGGGGAGTTTGTGCGGTGAGCAGGGTGTCGAGGGTGGCGCGGGCGTGGTGGTCGACGGCGTGGGCCATGGCCGCGGTCAGCCCGAGGACTTCGGCGGTCTCTTCGAGGCTCAGGCCGCACAGGTGGCGCAGGACCGCCACGTCCATGAGGTCGTGCGGGAGGCGGCCGATCGCGCCGAAGAGGTCCACGAGTTCGCTCAGGGCCACGAATTGGCCCGGGGAGCTGGTGCGGGCTTCAGCCGTGGAGAAGACGGCGGCGCGCAGGTCGGGGTGCCCGCCGAGGGTGCGGTGGGCGCGGGCCATGACCCGTGAGCGCAGCAGCTGCCAGGCGTAGCGGCGAATGTTTTCGCTGGTGGCGGCCTCGCTCCAGCACAGCCAGAGGATGTCGAAGGTTTCCGTCACCACCCAGCGGGCGCGGTGGTCGGTGAGCAGGAAGGCGCGGGCGTAGGCGGTGTAGGCCCGCGTCATGGTCTCGGTGAACGCCTTGTGCGCCAGGGGCGGGGGCTCGGGCTTCAGGGCGACCTGCTCGATGCAGTCTTTGATCCAGCCGGGTTCTTTGTCTGCCTCACGGGCTGCCGCGGTCCACAGCCGGCGCATCGGCTGGACGGGCAGGCCCAGGGCTCGGATCACACTGAAGGTGATCTCCCAGGCGGGGTAGTAGCCGTTGCCTCGCAGCAGCTCGCTGATGCGGGTCTTGGAGTAGCCGGAGCGGTCAACCAGGTCGTTGAGGGTCAGGCCGCTGGCGAAGAGGAACCCGCGGACCGGCTCCAGCCACGCCCGGTGTGACAGACCGGCCGTCTCCGCGATCGGGGCGGGCTTGCGACCGCGTTTGCTGAACGTATCCGGTGGAAGGGGCTGTTCGGCGTCGGGGGACCAGATCATCGGGGCGGCTCCTGTCCGCCAACAGCGGCGGGGCCGGACGGGCGGGGGCCGTCGGGCGCGGTCAGGGCCTGCACAATCTGCTGCACGAGCAGGCCCAGGGACGGGAGCAGGGCGGCGGCCGCCGCACCATGTCCCAGCACGGTCATCACCGTGCTCCACACGAAGACCGCCGCCAGAACGGCAAGGGTCACCACTCTCTTACTCGACATCGCACTCGGTTTTCTGTGAGCGGTTCACACACCAACAGCCCTTCCTGACAGCGGTGCTGAAGCGCCGTCAGGAAGGAGACGCCAGCATTACGCGGCCCCCCACCGCACCGCTACGCGATCAGGGCGTTACGGAACAATGCCGTCCCGACCGCCAGCACCCGCCACCTCCCGCCACCCCCGGTCCCTTACGGCGGAACAACAGCCGATTCCACCGTTTGAGGGGGAATCATCACTTCTGGCCACACGCCGACCCGCATGCACCATCATGGAAAGCCGAGGCGCCACTCGACGCCACACCAAGGCCGTGCGGCCCCCTGTGCTGAATCAACACCCCGGAGGGGGCCGCACGGCGCCCACTGCCCCACCCCACGCGCTGCAGCAAAGGGCCGTCGGGCAGCTTCCGGCACCTGATCTTCGCCGCCGAGGCCGCAGGTGGTGGTCCGCGATGCGGTGAACAGCGATGTCGGGATCGTCCGCTACGCGGACACCCGCCTACCTCACAACTGGACCGCCTGCATCGCCAGCCGCAAAGACCCCTGGGACCTGCTCAGATGCGTCGGGATCTGTCCGCATGGAGGGCCCGGCGGAGCTCCTTCCACGGGTACGGGGTCTCCCTGTCCTCTTCCTGGATCTTGACGTAGAAGTCCGTCATAACTGCGGCGAGCGGTGCATGGCGGGAGAGGATGGCCCTGGCCTCTTGCGGTCCGTCCGGCGGCTCCTCACCTTCCGCACACGCGTGAATAAGTGCCTCGCGTTCTATCCGCTCGTATCCGTACAGAGCCGTGATCAGCCGGTTCACCAGCCAGCTGCGCGTGTAGCAGCGATCGTAGGTCTTATGCAGCTCGAAGAAGCTGGTCTCTGCCGGTGACAGATCGAATTGTGAGGAAAGGGCGAGGCCATAGTCGGCGAAGTACAGGCGTCGGCCGTCGGTCAGGATGTTCTGGAAATGTGCGTCGAAGTGCAGGAGCCCGCGAGCGTTCATGAAGGACGTGCCGGCCTCCAGCTCGCCCTCCACCAGACAACAAGCCCGGTCGGCGGCCTCTTCGTCAGCCTGTACTGCTCGGTGAGCCACTCGTGGAGCGTGTGAGGGATGTACTCCAGGAACAGCACCAGGCTCGCAGAGGACTGTTGAAGGGCCTCGATACGACGGCGTACCTCCGGCCTGCCTCCCCAGTAGGCCACAGCCCGCTCCACGTCCGCGAGTTCCATGTCATGCGCGGGCGCCGGGTCCGGTAGTACGCGCCAGTGATACATCATCGGGAACCCTGGGTACTGCCCCGCGAGTACCCAGTTCGTCGTCATGGTGTGAACGGCGAGCTCCCGCCACGCCCCGAAGCCGGCAGGTCCACCGGCGACGCCGTACTGGCAGAAGGTGGGAAGCCCGAACAGGTTGGCTGTGGACCGTACATGCTCCGGCAACCGCTCCATATCGGTGAGCGGCACCCGCTTGACGAAGACCGGCTTCCCGTCCACCTCCAGCAGCGCGGACTTCCCGCCGACGCCGGAGCCAAGCGGCACGGCGGCGTCCAGGAGCTCGCCCAGTCGGCGATCACTTCGCAGGGCGAGCGAGGTGGCGACCGTGCTGTAAGCGGCCAAGCGCGCGGCTTCTGACATATCGGGATGCTCGACCGCTTCCTGCATCAGAATGCCGACCTCGTCTTCACCCTGCACGCGAGTGCCCACCAACTGCCGCCTCTGCACTGTAGAGGGAGGTCGATGAGGAGATCGGCGGAGGCAACGGACTGGGCAGGTTGCAGGGCAGCCCCACCAGCTCTCCAAGGATGCGGAGATCAAGTCCAGACAAGGCGGGGGCGTGCGACCAACCTCCCCCCCCTCCCGCCATCCGAGATGTCGGCTAAAGAAGGAGAAGCCTGCTGCCGCGGCGCGGCAGGCACGATAAAACGGGCCGCTGAAGGCTCCACGGCCGACGCCGCCGGACCGCGTCCGCTGCGTCGTGCCGAGTTGCAGCCACCAGCTTGCCGAAACAGGGCGGGCTCAGCCCGGTGAACGGTGCCATCCAAGACGGCTCAGACGCCGTGGCCACTCCGGCCACACGAAGATCATCACATGCTGCGAGCCCTATGCGGACGCTGAGATAACCGCCCGGACACGATCCAACCGCACTCGGTTTTCCTCCAGCCAATCCGAGGCGACGTCAATCGGTACGAGCACCGAAATCCGCGTCGACGGCGAGTCGTGCACCGTCACCTCCACCGGATCATCAGGGACCACCTCCACCCAGGCACTGCGGTCACCGGCCGGCCACTGGGCCCCCTCCTCCGCCTGAAGGGCATCGAGGCAACGATCCCACTCGTCCAGATCCTCACGCGATACCTGGAGCCGAATCCTCCCGTTGCCGAAGTCGCTCCTGAGAACGATCTCGGCTGGGTAGTACCGCTCCGCGCCCATCACCAAAGGCGCACCACATACCACCTCAATCGCGACGCTCTGGACCTCATCGGCGAACCGGAACAGTTCGAGCGTCTGCGCTACGTCAACCACAGTTGCCTCTGAACACTTGATGGACCAGGTTGCTCTTGATCCTCTCCCAGCACCGGCCAAGACGTCAGTCACCGCCTGGCATGCGGGACAGCCCATGTCCACCGTCTGCCGTCACGTCCGTAGCGGCGGGGCGGCCCGGCTTTGGGGCGCTGGGGCAGCAACGGCTCAAGCCCGCAGGCCGTTCGTCATACCCTCGCCGACCGGACGATGTGCCTCGCTGCCGGCCTGGTCATCCGCCGTCGACGTAGGCGCGGGCGGCGACCATGACGTCGCGGTAGCGGCCTTCGGCGATGACGGTGAGGGGGGCTTCGTCGTTGAGTTGAGGGTTCATGCCGATGAGCCATGCGCGTGCGGTGTAGAGGCTTTCCGCGTCTTGGATGAGGTGGAATACCTGGAGTGCGGCGCGCAGGCGTTCTTCGGCTTCGGGGCGTGGGGTGTTTTCGCCGGAGGCCCATTTGCCGACTTGGCGGTGGTCGCTGAGGTTGGTGATCCGTGCGGTGAGGCGCTGGCCGAGGTTGTCCTGCAGGAATCGGGCGATGTCTGCGATGGACATGCGCACCGTGTGGCGGTGCGCGGTGCGGGCGGCTTCTCCGCTTTTGGTGGCTGCGGAGTCGTTGGCTGCGGGCATGGTTTGTCTCCCTCGTGTCATGACTGAGCGCCGGCTGGGGATTGCGCGATCGCTGGTCAGACAACGGGCTGTGCGAGCGGGTGGTGATGGCCAGGTGGCGGCGGTGCTTCTTGGCGTGTGTGTCCGTGGGGAAGCGTGACCTCGACGGACGCCTCGGCGTGGTGTGCCGGTGTGTCAGCGGTGCACTCCGGTCGTTCGGGACGATGGGGTGCTGGGCTGTTCGAAGGGGTGCTGGCGGTGCAGGAGCTGGCGGTTGCGCAGGCGGGTTGTTGTGGGGGGTAAGCCGTGGCGTTGTCTGGTCACTGTGGGGCCTTCCTTCTTGACACACCGTTAAGGTACCCAAATCCCACCGCCTTCTCTACCGGTTCCGCTCTTTCCTCCCCCCTCTTTTGTGGGCCAACTGGCCTGCTTGACCGGTGTTTTGGCCTCTGAGGTGCGGATTTGCCGGGTGCCGGTGTCTGGACCGGCACCCGGCTGGGATGCGAGGATCGTTCATTTGGGCTATGGCGTTTGGAGGGGGTCTTACTCCCCCCTCCGCCCGAGGGCGGGTCGTCTACCGGATGGTGAGTCCGTAGTGGGCGGCCACGGTGCTGAGGCCTTCCGTTTCGGGCCAGACCGGTTGGGTCTCGACCTGCTGGAGATCACAGCCGCTGAAGATGGCCCAGCATTGCCGGGAGGCGAAGCGTGAGCGGTAGGCGACGCCGTGAATCAGCTGGGCCTGTTGCGGGGTACGTTGGGCGATGGCCCAGGCCGCGATGCGCCGCGTGACGCGGCGGTCGGCTCCTTGGATGTGGTCGTGGGTGAGTTTGTCGACGTCGAGGGCTTTGAGTTCGGGCTGCAGGTTCTCGCTGAGGCTGGCCAGGGTCGCGCCGTCGTCGACGTCGAGGAACCGCGCTTTCTTGTCCGGCTGCAGCCTCACGAGCGTGTGTCGGGTGCGCCAGTCCAGGGGCAGGGTGCCGGGCGCCATGAAGTACGGTTCGCGCCAGTCATCCTTGATGACGGCGCGGAGTTCGGGATCGACGCGGAAATGTTCCAGGGCTTCTGCGAAGCATCCTTCGATCTCGGATGCGCAGTAGAGGGTCCCGTGGCCGACCAGGCTCCATCGGTTGCCGCTGGAGCGGTCGGTGTCGCCGGCTGCGATCTTGTTGTACTTGAGCGGCTTCTTTGCTTTGCCCAGACGCCAGACGCCGTGGTCCGGTGCTGTAACGAGCCGTACTCCTAAGTACGTCTCCTCGGTCATGCGCCGCTCCTTACGTCGGCGGGCGCAGGTATGTAGTCGCGCCTGCCGGTTGGCGGGCCTGTGCGGTGTGCGGGTGCAGGCCTGCGTGTGGTTCCGGGTGCCCGGTGTCGGCTCGTTCGGGGGCGCTGGCGGGCCGGCTGGCTCGTTTCCCCCTGCGGGCCTGTGCCGGACGATCATTGTGTGGCTGTTGTGGGGGGCTCTGTGCGGGTTTTGGCATATGACGAGGGGCGCGTCGGGGGCTTGAAGGGGGCGCGTGTGGCCTGCTGCGCTACCCCTCGAGGCGGAGGTCGAAGACGGCGACGCCGGCTTCGCCCGTGATCGTGAGGGTGACGGCCGGCTTGTCGCTGTGGGGGCGGGCGCTGAGCGTGTGGACGCGGGTGCCGGTGGCAAGTTGGAGGATGCAGCGGCTGGTGGTGGTGTGCCAGATGCGCAGTGTGCCGTCGCGGGAGGCGCTGGCGATGTAGGAGCGGGGGGTGGGGGTGAGGGTGCTCCAGGCGGTGAGGGCCTCGATGGTGTCGGTGTGGCCCCGCAGGTGGTTGCTGCGGGGCTTGCAGGTGTCGAGGTCCCACAGGTGCAGGGTGTCGTCGCCCGCTGTGGCCAGGAGCGGGCCGTCGGGGGCGTGCAGGTCGAGGGCGAGGGCGTTGATGAAGCCTTGGTCGCAGCGGAAGGTGTGCAGTGCGGTGGGGTTCCCGGGGCGCCAGAGGCGGGCGGTGCCGTCGGCGCTGCCGGAGGCGAGGCAGAGGGAGCCGTGTGGGTGGGTGGCTGCGGCGACGGTGAGGACGGCGAAGTCGTGTTTCCAGATGTCGGTCTGCTGGTGTGTGTGGAGGTCCCAGAGGCGGACGGTGTGGTCGTCGCTGCCGCTGATGGCGAGGCTTTGCCCGGTGGTGGTGCGGCAGGTGGCGATGGAGCGGACAGGGAGGATGTGTCCGGTCAGGGCCGGCTGGTCGCCGGTGTGGGGGGTGGTGGGGTCCCAGAGGGTGATGGTGTGATCGCCTGTGGCGTAGAGCAGTTGGGGTTGTTCGTCGGCTGGGGTGCTGAAGGCCAGAACGGTTGCGGGACGGTGGGCGGGAAGGGGCAGGGTCGGGCCCGGCTGGCCGGTGTGGGCGTTCCAGATCTGCACGTGAGCTGCTGCGTAGCTGACGGCTACTTCCACGCCGGTGTCGGTGTGCCGGCAGGCCGCGGCGAGCGCGGCTGGTGGGGGGTCGGCGCCGTCCAGAGCGCTGCTCAGGGCGTCTTCGGTCCAGGTGCGGATGGTGTTGTCGCGGGCGCAGGAGACGAGCAGTGCCGGCTGGTCGCTGGGGACGGCGTGCAGGGCGGTGACGGTGTCGGTGTGTCCGGTGAGTCGTCCGGCATGTTGATGGGTGGTCAGATCCCACAGGTCGATTCCGGTGGTGCAGGCGACGGCGGCCAGGTGGCGGTTGTGGGCGGTGATGCAGGCCAGGGCGATGACGGGGCTGTCGGAGGCGTGGATGCGGCGGCAGTGGCCGGTGGTGAGGTCCCACAGGGTGACGGTTCCGTCGTGGTGGCCGGCGGCGATGTGGCCGCGTGTGGGGGTTTCGGCGAGCGTGCGGACCGCGGCTTGCAGGGGGTGGTCGGCCAGGAGGGTGCCGGTGGCGGTGGCCCAGATACGCAGGGTTTCTCCCGCGCAGACGAGGACGTGTGTGCCTTCGCTGGTGGTGGTGGCCAGGAGGGCGAAGGCGTTGAGTTCAAGCGGGTGGGCGCTCATGGTGGCGAGCTGTCGTTCTCCTCGGTTCTCGCGCCACTCGGTTACCTCTCCGTCGCCGTTGACGGCGATGACGGTGAGGACGCCGTCGTGTGCGCGGTATCCGGTGAGGTCGGCGGCCCAGCTGTTGCCCCGGCGGATGAGCTGGTCGAGGAGGCGGCGTTCGGTGGCGTCCCAGATGCGGACATAGCCGTCGGTGCTGCCGGAGACGAGGACGGTGCGTGAGCCGTCCTGTTGGATGTGCAGGCGGCGTACGGCTCCGTCGTGGGCGGGAATGCGGTCGCCGAGGTTGCTTCCGGTGCGGGCGTCGACGAGGTCGACGTACCCGGCTTCGCTGCCGAGGGCGATCAGGGGCGGGATGGGGTCGGTCGTCAGTGCGACGGTGCGGCAGGGGTGCTTGGTGGTGGCCAGCACGTTGGCCGGCGGTTCCCACTGGGCCCACAGGACGTGGATGCGGGAGCCGTGGAGGCCTTGCGCGTGCGTGGCGATGCCCGGGTAGTGCAGGGCAGTGTGGGCGAGGTGGAGGCTGGAGCAGCGGGAGGGCAGGTCGGCGTGCTGGATGAACGGTTCGATGGCGGTCCAGGCGGTCAGCCAGGTCCGGTTGGCGCGGGTGTCGTGCGGGTGGTGCAGCAGGCCGCGGATCGTGTCGCCGCTCACCCATGGAAGGAGGGTGGGGGGAAGGTGGTCGTCGTCGAGGAGATGTGCGGCGGCGGCGTGGTGGGGCAGGTGGCGGGCGAGGTAGGGGTGGGGTTGTCCGGCCGGGTCGGTGCGGGCGAGTTTGGCCAGGGCGTCGGTGATGCGCTGGTGCGCCTGGCGGTTGCTGCGGTCGGGTAAGGCGCCTGGTTCCGGATGGCTCAATGCCGTGTCCCCCTTGGTCGGCCATCCGCGCAGCAGCTGGCCGAGTTGGTCGTGTGCGGGCAGGTACACCCTGCGGTCGTCCTCGATGTCGTGGGTGAGATACCCCGCGAGGCGGCTGTTCATAAGTCGCTGAATGTGTGAGTCGACATTTTGGAGGGGATGCAGGGACAGGGCTTGCGCGGCGGCCGGCCAGATTTCGGCCCGGGGCAGGCCGGCGCCGAAGGCGAAAGCCGTCGCGCGCAGCAGGGTCAGGGCGACATCGGGAGTGAGGCTGTCGTCGGTGAGGGCCTTCAGGTCCTGGCGGAACAGTCCGAGGGTGCCCTGCTGCAGCTGGAGTGGCCAGGCAGGATCCTGAAGCAGTTGGGGTCCGGTGGCGGCGAGTTGTTCGGCGGCCAGGCGGGCGTCGAGGAACGAGTGCCCCACGTGGGCGGCGACCGTGTCGGCGGCCTGATCACGCAGGCGTGGCACGGAATCCCAGGCGGGGCCGCTGAGCGTGGAATGGACGTAGGCGGTGATGTCGTCGCCGATGTCTGCCTCGTCGGTGCGCACGATGTCGGCCTGGGGGAAGGCGCGTCGCAGTTCGCCCAGGAGGTCGCCGGCGGGTGGAGTCTGCGCAGCATGCGACGCGGGGGCGCTGCTGGCCCGGGCAGCCACGATCAGGCGCAGTCTCCGCGGTGGCGGCAGAGCACTGGCCGGCGGGGTGTTCTGCGCGGGAATATTGGGCTGGGCGGGGGTCGTGGTGCGGATGTGGGCGACGAGCGGCTGGAGCACATTCTGGATGCACGCGGTGGGGTTGTGCGCTTCGTCGAGCGCGTCGACCACGACGGTGAGGAGCTGGTGAGGGCTGCTGTCCAGCGCGGCGGTGAGCTGTGTCTGCCAGTGGCGCACCGCGTCAGCTCCGAGCGGTGGCACGGTGGCGGTGGAGTGGGGTAATCGGGTGACGATGGCCTCCAGCAAGCCGGCGCAGCTGCGGTTGCGGGCGCTGACAGCCACCGTGACCGATCCGGCCGGCGGCACGGTGGCGGGTGCCGGGTGGCCCAGAACGGCGGCGATGCTGCTGGCCTGGCGCAGGGTGCTTTCGCTCAGCGTGACAGCGCGGGCCAGCAGGGAGGACTTTCCGGTCGCGGCGGCTCCGGTGACGATGAGGACGCCGGCGGGACGGAAGAGGAAGTCAGCGATCTTCTGATTGAGTCGCTGCCGCCCGGTCACGTACCACCCCGGGTCTGCCGTCGACGCGTTCGCGAGCCATCCCTCGAGTTCTTCCACGGCAGTGGACACCTCCCTGCGCTCAGCAGGGACGAGATCGCTGTCGCCTCGGTAGCCGGGATTGGGCAGTGTGGGAACGTGCTCGGCCAGTTGACCGACGGGCAGCAGCTCTCTGGGCCCAGGCAATCGGTCATAGGGGTCGGTGTAGCCGCGTTCGGCGTTGAGTTCGGCGGTTGCGTCCTGCAGTGCGCGGAGGAACTCACCGATGCTCAGGTACGGCCGGGTGATCTCTGCGACCTTCCTGAGTTTTTCGTAGGCCCGGCGCAGCACCGTCGAAAACTCCAGGACCTGCACCTCATTGGCCGTGTCGGTGGCGACGATGACGTTGAGGCGTCGTTCAGGGCCGGGGCTGAGATCGCCCCACCAGTCGTGCAGGTCCCGGGCGACGGCCCCGGCGTGGCAGGCGTTGATGATCACCAGCACGTGGCGTGCATGGGAGGCCAGGGCGGCCACGACGAGGTCGTTGGTGGGCATGCCCGTGGCCGGAAGGCGGCCGTCATCGGTTGCCGGAAGGCGAAGGAAGTGGCGCTGGGTCGGCGCCAGGACCCCGTGGGAGGAGACATACAAGACGAGCGGCACATGCGCCGGGGTCTCCCGCAACTGCTCCTTGTGCAGGAACCTTTCGATGTCGTGCCGCTCGCGGACACCGTGCAGCGCCACTTCCGCGAAACCTGCACTCGCCTGGCCGGCGGGCGACCACCAGGTGCGGATGACCTGCATCTGCTGCTCCAGCGCTTCTGCGAAGCCGGGTGTGTACGGGTCATCCACCGCGACGACGGCCAAGACTCCGCTTGGGCCGTTCTGTGGGCCCTTTACCGCATGAGTCCGAGTAAGGGGTACAAATTCATGATTGTTCCCTCTCCTTCCAGGCATGGCTCCTATTGTTCCCGGGCATGAACCAGCCCACGGCCAATCAGCGCAAATCCACCCCTGCACCGGAGAAGCGCGGTATCACCCAGGACGCCGTCATCATCGTCCCGGGCATC
Source organism: Streptomyces sp. AC555_RSS877 (assembly GCF_019049245.1). Classification (GTDB taxonomy): domain Bacteria; phylum Actinomycetota; class Actinomycetes; order Streptomycetales; family Streptomycetaceae; genus Streptomyces. Next base: position 13,529 of record NZ_JAGMUK010000048.1, read on the forward strand.
ATGGGCAGCGAACTACGCGACGCCGAAACGGGAGCAACGCTGTGGGGCCTGTCCACCGTGCGCTGGCTGATGAAGGCCTGGACACGGCCGGGCGGTCTGGCAGCCCTGCACATGACCGACGCAGAGCTTGAGGGAAACACCGGGAGGATCCAGCCCGTACAGTTGCTGCGTCATTCGGCCTGGACTCCCTACCTCAAGGGATGCGAGCCGTACACGGACCTGATCGCCGCGGCTCACGCCTGCGTCGCCCACCCCGACGCCGTACTGGAATTCCCTTACGACTGGCGGCTTCCCATCGCCTCGAACGGCCGGCTCCTTGCCGCGGCCGCACGACGTCATCTGACGGCCTGGCTCAACCACCCCGCCCACGCCCAGGCCCGCCGCGCCAGGGTCGACGAGCGCCCCGGTCGGCTCGTGTTCGTCGCACACTCCATGGGCGGACTGGTCACGCAGGCAGCGCTCGACCCCCTGCACGACAGCGAACTGGCCGGCGACACCCGCGCTGTCATCACACTGGGTACCCCCTTCCACGGCGCGGTGAAAGCCGCAGCCATCCTCAACACCGGACGCAAAACACCCGTTCCGCTCCCCCACAAACAGCTCAGAGAGCTCTGCTCGACCATGCCCGGCCTGCACGACCTGCTGCCGCAATACGTGTGTGTCCTGAACGACAACGACGCACGCCGCCTGACTCCCTCGGACGTGGAACACCTCGGCGGGCACCGCGAACTCGCCCGCTTGGCGGCCGACTTCGCCGCCAAGCGAACCGCGATCGAGCTGCCCGGCCACCGCGCGGTCGCGGGCACCGGCCAGATCACCGCGCAGAGCCTGACGCTGCGCGACGGGGTCATGCAGACGCACTGCCACACGGTGCGCCGCAACAGCGACCACACCTTCATCCGGGACTCCGACAACAATTTGAAACTGTTCGACGTCCAAGGCGACGGCACAGTCCACAAGGAATCCGCAGCCATCGGAGGGGCCGTAAGCACCCTCCCCCTGCAGCACGGCGCCGTCGCCGCGGACCGCTTCGCCCTGCGCGCCGTCCAGGAACTCCTGCGCGACGACATCCACCTCGGCCCACCCATGGGAGGACCCGGATGCGGCCTGGACATCCCCGACCTCGTCAGCCCCGGACAATCGTGGGACCTCGTCATCACCGGAGTCCATTCACCAGCAGGCATCAGCTGCCACATCACGGCCACTGACGGATCAACCGCTGCACCCCTCGGTCCCCGGCTCCGGCTGACCGGGCGCCACCTCACCGCCACCGCAACGCTGCCCGCTCCAGGTCTCTACCGGGTCACCGTGACAACACCCGACCGGCGCCAGGTGTCCCAACTAATCCTGGCAGCAGACGTCACAGATAACGGCTCGTAGCAAGACGGACCTCTCGAGCTCGCCAGAAGACGCCGTACGCAGAGGTGGGACCGCATGCTCGGCCAGGTGGGGAGCTATGCCCAGCTCCTGCGTGGCGGTCGACGGTGAACCGTCTTCGGAGCAAAGGGACCGGATCCAGGACTTGCGCCGCGGGGTCAGCGGCCATTTAGGAAATGTCTTGCAGGCGCGGTCGGTCGTAACTCCTTCCCAGCAAGCGGCGACCGCTTCCACGCAACGCGGACGCCGGGCCGGCGCGTCGTCGTCGGCTACGCGAACTCCACCAGGATCCGCTTGGGAGCCGGCTGCCCAGCTGGTCCCTCCTCCAGTTGGCCGGCGTGGTTAGGGCCGGGAGCGTGACAGGTGGGAAGCGTGCGGGCCGGCTGCCGCCCGCGGTGCCTGTGGGGAGCGGGCGAGGCGGTGGCGAGGATGATCTCCAACTGTTCGGCGAAGTAGGAACCCCGGACGCGGGACTCGGCATAGGGGGGCGAACGCTCGCTGTCCCGGCCGTCTGCCGCCGCCCGCACCGTCGCTACGAACGCAAGGCGGACAATGGGTTTCAGGATGCCCAACTCGTAGCAGGAGTGAGCCTGTTCTGCAGCGGGACGCGGAACCGTGTCATGCGTCGTCGTCATGACCGGTCCAACGAGCCGCCATTTACGAGCCTGCTCGTTGTCCGGCGATCGTGACGGTCGCGGTCATATCCCTGCCGCCTCGTCGTCGACGGTGTCCAGGTCGACGAGCCGGGTGGGGTCGTCCCACATCAGAGCGATGTGCCGACCGAGCAGGGAGGGACCGTCACCGCGGACCTCCGCATTCCGTCTGAGTCGGTGGATGGCCATGGGAATTTGGTCAGGAGTCCGCACTGAGGCGAAGACAGCGCTCACGACTTCCCGCCGCTCGTCCGCAAGCTCCCCTCGACGGTCCCAGACCGCGATACCGATCCCTTCCGCGATGGCTGCGTTGAGGGCATTCGTCGCTGGGCCCCCGTCGGGCGCGTCAAGCACAACGGCCGTGCAGTCTGACTCCATCGCCAAAGCAGTCTGCCAGGCGTCCAGCCGACCGGCGTCAGACTCCGACCAGCCGTGCACCTTGACCCCCTGCGACCGCAGGGCGCGCCACCTCTCCTGCCACCGCTCCCGGACCAGAGCGTCGCTGGCGCGCATCCGCTCGAGGCTGCGTACATGCACTCCATACTCCAGACCCAGGGGCAGAGGGCCTCCGTCGCCGATCCGGGTCGTCAGCCCGGCCACGTCGTAGTTGAGCAGGTCGTTCGGGAGGACGAACTCGATGTATGGCGGCGACTGCGCGCGTCCGCTCGGTTCGGGTTCGCGTGGCGCCGACCAGAGCCGGGCGCCCTGGCGGAGCGCTCGTTCGACCGCCGTTCCAAGGCCGTCGAGGGTGGTGGTGGCCGGTTCGCCCGGCTGGGGGTTCCATTGGCCGGGGACGGTATTGAGCCAGGGGCGGACGAGGATCTCCCCGGAACCGTCGCGAGTGTGTTCGACGACGATAACGAGGCACCTGGGGATGGACGGGTCGGTTTCGACCGCGGGGGGATAGGCCCGCCGCCGTTCAAGTTGCGCGAGTAGTCCGGACCGCCGCGCCCAGTCCTCCGCCCAATCGGACAGTGCACGTCGATAGCTCGGGTTCAAGGATGACTGGGCGGCACATTCCATGAGGAGAACAGCGGGCGGCAGACCATCCGGCTGAGCATTAAAATCCAGTAAGTAATGGAAGAGTTGCGTGAGAGAAAGGCCTGTCGGAAGATCGGCGCCACCGAGCTGGTCCGCGAGCAGCTCGCGCAGTCGGGTTTCCGATGGGTTCCCCGCTGGCTTGCCCAGGAGTGCAAGGGCGGAGTTTGTTTCCTCGTGGGAGAGTGGCCCGGACGGGCCCGCTTCCCAACGGCCGACGCCGCCGCGGGGCATAAGCAGCTGCTCGAGTTCTGTGGCGGCGAGCGGGCCTTCGCAGATTCGCACCACGGCGAGCAGCACGTGCTCGCCTCCCGCCACGTCTAACGCAGTCTGGACCAGAGCGATAATGTCCTCACGCTGCTTGACGCCCCGCAAGTCGACGGACAGGCCCAACTGGTCCCCCAACAAGGCAGCGAACTGCAGACGTGATTCCCTGTCCTCCATACACCCCAGCTCGACCAGGGCATTCGTCAAGCGATACAGAAGGTCAAAGTCTTTCCCTCCTCCGAACTTTGTGGGCGCCCTGCCCTCTCTCGGTTTGTCCAGGAGTGCCTGGACCGAGCTTGTGTCCTCGTTGGAGATGGGGCCCGTCGTTCCCGTTTCGGAACGGCGCGCGCCGCCCGGGGGCGTCAGCAGTTGCTCGAGCTCTGCGGCGGCCACCTCTCCCTCGAGGATCCGCACCGCGTTGAGCAGTACGTCCTCGCCGCCAGCCACGTGCAATGCAGCCTGCACCAGGGCGACGACGTCCTCACGCTGCCTGACGCCCCGCAAGTCGACGGAGCGGCCCAACTGGTCCCCCAACACGGCAGCGAACTGCAGACGTGATTCCCTGTCCTCCATACACCCCAGCTCGACCAGGGCATTCGTCAAGCGATGCAGCAGGTCGCGGCTTGTATAGGCTCGTCCGTCCCCTTCTCGATGCAGCTCCGCGAGCGGCTCACCCTCTCTCGGCAGGGTCAGCGTCCCCGTCCGGTCCGCGATGACGGCCGGGAACTCCGGGGTACGGCCGAGGCGCGGTGTGATGAAGTCGCTGACGGCGTCGACCGTGCGCTGTGCCGAGCCGGTGTTGATCACGGTGCGGAGTACCTGGCGCAGGTCCGGCTCGAAGGCAAAGACGTCCTGGTCCTCCAGCGGGTCGTCGACGTGCATGAGACCGCTCAGCATGACCTCCGCCAAACAGACTGGTGTGCTGTCTGGCAGGGCGGCGGCCTGGACGAGCCGCATCACGGGGAGTGTCAGCGGATCGACGGCCGCCAGGTGGCTGGCCAGTTCGTAGGCGTGTGGCGAGGTCGTCGCCCGGAAGGTCTGCACACGTTCGGCGGCGGTGACCGGCTCGTCGGTGGCATCGTCGTCGACGGGCACAGCCTCGGGAATGTCCTCCGCGTCGATGACACGCAGAGCAGCCATGCCGCCGTGTGACGCGATGAGCTCGGCCCAGGGGCGCAGGCTCGGTTCGTCCAGTTCGAGGACGGGCACAGGGAGGCGGGGGCTGGTAGACAACGGGGCTGTATGCCAGGGGGCGTGGGCGGTGAGCAGGGTGTTGGGTGGTGCCGGACCGGTCGAACGGACGATCACGGGCTGGGCTGACAGCCCGGTGCTGCTCCACAGTCGGGTCGGGAGAAGGTGAAGTACGGCTGTCGGCGCTCTGCGGGCGAGAGCGGCGAGCCGCGCGTGGGCAGCTCCGGTGTACCAGTGGTCGGCGACGGCGTCGGTCACGACGAGTACGACGGTTCGGTCGCCGGCCAGGGGGGCGGACGCAGCGAGCGGGCTTACTCGCACGGAGTGGAAGATGCCTGAGCCTGTGAGGCTGTCGGCCAGTTCGTCGATGGTGTCGCGCCAGACCCGCATGGATGGGCCGTCGTCGATGGCGAGTACGAGGTGGAGCCAGCGTTCTGTGGCCGGGCGGAGCACGGCGTCGAGGACTCCGCTGTCGGCGATGGCCTCGGCGGTGGCGTTCTCGTCCAGCTCATGCCGGCGTGTGGAGGGGACCTTTCGTTTAAGCGCACGCAGGCCGCGGAGGATGTCCAGCGGATGGCGCAGGCCTCGGACTGCGGGGATGCGGATCGGCGCACCGGCGGCGCCGCCGTTCCGGGTTCTGGTGAGTGTGTAGATGGAGCGCCTGTCCTCACGAGGCGCGGACTTGGCCGCCTCCCGTTGCGGGCGGTCCGACTGGTGGAGGGCGGCGGTGCGGTGCGGTGCGGAGGCGGCGGTGTCGGGTTCCGGTAGGGCGGGCACGGCCGGGTGCGGTGGCTCGTGTAGGGCCAGCCACAGGGCGTCGCACAGTTCTCGGGGGGAGAGTTCTGCTCCGGCGATGCGCAGCGCGGCGTGCAGTCTCGCTGTCCGGAGTTTGTCCGGCTCACCGGACTCCGCCGTTCCTGAGCTCACGCAGCACCGCCTCCCTGAGGTGCTCCGTCTCCGGATGGATGCCCTGCTGCAGCAGGTGGACGGCGTGCAGTAGCTGGTCGGTGGCGAGTCCGCCGAGGCTGCGCCGGTCGGTGAACGTCCGGATGAGTTCCTGTACCCGTGGCCACTGGGCGTCCAGTTGCGGGAGGTCCTGGGCGAAATGGGCCCGGACGATGCCTTCAAGTTGGTCTGGGTCGGGCTCCGGCAGTTCCAGCCGGATGCAGCGGCGCAGGAAGGCTGCCGGGAACTCCCGTTCACCGTTGCTGGTGATCACGACGAAGGGGAAGTCCTGGCAGCGGACGGTGCCGTTGCGCACGCGCACCTTCTCTTGCGAGCCCTGCACATGGACGGCGACGTCGGCCTGTTCCTCGGGCAGGCGGGCCAGCTCGGGGATGGTGAACTCGCCTTCCTCCAGCACGAATAGCAGGTCGTTGGGCAGGTCCAGGTCGCTCTTGTCGAGTTCGTCGATCAGGAGCAGTCTCGGTCGGCCCTCGTGTTGGGTGGCCAGGGCGGTGCCCAGGGCACCCAGGCGTACGAAGCTGCCGATGTCGTCGGTGCCGTCCTGTCGCTCCCGCAGACGGCCGATGGCGTCGTAGCGGTAGAGCGCGTCGGTGAGTGTGGCTCGGGTGTTGACAGGCCAGACGAGGACCGGCCCGAGTCCGAGTTCCGTAGCCACGGCGTGGGCGAGCGACGACTTGCCGGTGCCGGGAGCGCCGGTGACCAGGAGGGGGCGGCGCAGGCGCAGGGCAGCGTTGACGACCTCGACTTGTTTGTCGCCGATCAGATAGGGCCGCGGCTTCACGGCCTCGTCGTCCGGCCGGGGCCGTCGCCACGGCGGGGGCTGGGGCAGCGGTACGGCATCGTCGTACGTCCTGCCGTTGCCGCGGAAGAGCCGTTCCTGCGGGCGTCCGCTGTTCACGCGGCGCCTCCTTCCCGCCTGGTGGGGTTGGTCAGCCGTGGTCGGGGCGGTGCCCAGCTCGGGTCCTCCCACAGCAGGGCCAGGTCAGCGCCGAGGTGCGTGGTGTCGTGCAGTGCTTCGGCGCGCCGCAGTCTGACCTCTTCCCGCAGTCTGTGCGGCCAGTTTTGGGGTATGACGTCCCTCAGCTTCGCGGTGGTGTCCGGCCCGTGGGCGCTGCGATGCCACAGAACCACGGGCACTCCCTGCCAGCGGCACAGGGCCAGTGCTTCGTTGTGCTGGTCGGGTGGACATGAGGCGATGACGCAGGCAATGTCACTCCGACTCGTCAGAATGTGGTCCGCTGCCTGTTGGTCGTGCAGCACATAAGGGGCCGCCGCGGAGCTCTGTCCGTGCTCCCATCGCGTCTTCCAGAGGCCGGAGCGCCATACGCTCTGTCCCCGCAGGACCACCAGTCGGTCCAGTCCGATGGGCCGTGTTCCCACGGGTCCGGCATGGGTGGGCAGTCGGTCAACGGCCAGTCCGAAGCAGCCTTCTTCCAGGAGGAATTCGACGCCGGCTGACTCCTCGTACTGGTCGAGGTCCTCGACGGCATCGGAAAGGTCGGCACACAGGTCGGCGCGACTGCGCAGGGTGTCCCCGTCCGTCCACGTCCTGACCTGGTGGCCATGCGCGTCGTAGAGTCGGATGACGTAGTGGAAGGCTTCCGCTGTGGGTGACGCCGCCCACAGCCACACTCGCAGGACCGGCTGCGAGGTCCGGGCGGCGGCACGAGACTTGGCGGACCAGCGGCACTGCCGCACTGCCTCGGCGCTGACGCCCAGACGCTCGGTCACCCGTTGCGACCACTCCCTCAGGGCATCTCCGTCCTCCCGCCGGGCCGCAGCGACCTCCTCGATCACCTGGATCACGGGCGGTACGACGCCGGGGTCGCTGGCACGGTCCTCCAGGTCCTCGATCAGCGCCCCGACCGCGGGTGGTTCGGCTTCGGTCAGCGAGAAGTGCGGTACTGCACGACGGGCCGCCGCGCGTACTTCCGGATGAGCGTTTGGCCCCAGCAGTGCGCAGAGTTCGTCGTACTCGTCCTGAGTGAAGAACCGCAGGGACCCCAGCTTCGCCGCAAGGTCCTGAACCCGCCGCGCGACTGCCCCGTGTTCCGCAAGCGTGCTGAGCAGAGCCGGCATTCCCCGCGGGTGGCGCATGGCCGCGTCGACGAGTTCCGAACAGGTGGCCGGCGTCCAGCACTGGCCGAGAGCACGGCCGAGGCGCGCGGCGCATTTCTTCAGGTCTGCATCGCAAAGCTCTTCAAGGGCGTGGATCAGCTCGCCGCGCCGAGCTCGCGTCCTGGGATCGGATACTTCGGTGTCCATGGCTGGGAACACGCCGGCAGTGGCAAGCAGCTTCACCATCTCGGAGGCCCTGATGGCGTACGAGCGGGGGTTGTCGGGTTCGGTCGACACCACCAGGCCGGTGACGCAGCCGTGGTCGCGGTCCCACAAGGGTGCTCCGCTGTGGCCCGGCTGGATCTCCAGCCGGGCGCGGCCGGGGTCCAGGATGTACCAAGGGCCCATGCTGGCCTGCCGATAGACGTCCACGAGGGAGCGCGGGGCTCCATTGGCGTACCAGGTCGACAGCCATGGGCTGGACGTTTCTCGCACCGGTACGGGCCTAATGTCCAATGTGCCCAGCTCGGCCTTGAGTAGGGCCAGATCGCCGTCCCACCACTGCTCGCCCTCTGGCCTGGGGGCCATCCAGCTGGCCAGCTCCACGGCATGGTGCTTGGTACCCAAGCTCGGAAAGGAAACGGCGACCTGGAGCATGTCCTGCTCAGTTGGTTGCGTGACGGTCAGTTTGGGCCGCCCTAGAGCCGCGTTGACCACATGGGCGCAGGTCAGCAGGAACCCGTCAGCAACGACCACGCCCGCGCCCAGTCCCGCCCCGGTCGCACCACGGGTGTGCACGGTGGCCCATGCCCTGCGGATACGTGCGTCCGGGTGGTCGTCGTAGGGCCGGTGCACGCCTACTCCGTCGGTACAGGTGCTTCGAGGTTCCATGTCGCCGACACCGTGAGGCTCGCCTCGCCCTTGTTGGCGACGATGCCGAGCGTCAGGTCGTTGCCGACCTTGACTCCCAGGTCGACGGTGAGCTGTTGGGGCCGCCGATCCATGGCCGACACTGTGTCGTGCACCGACTGCAGGACTGGAACCAACGGCTGCAGGACCTGCCTCAGGGCGCCACGGGCCGCCCGCGCCACTCGTCCGTTTCCCTCACCTGCGACGGGCACGAGCGGTGCGGAACCGGGCGTCGTGCCGCCCGCCGCGGAGTCGGCCAGCGGGCTGGGAAAGACTTCCAGCAGTACCGCTTGGCCGTCGTCAAAGGTGAACTCTACAAATTCCCCCATAGGCTCAACTATGCCAGTCTCAACGGCCCTTGGTGCCCCTTCGATCAACCCCGAACGCGGATGAGGACGAAGTCCTGAAACGCTCAGTACGCCGCACGCCGAGTTCCGACTGCCGCTCGTATCACTTCAGGGGTGCTACGGGCAGCCGCGCGTACTGCCGAGCCGGCCGATCACAGCGGGAGCGTTATGCCGAGTTCCTGCATGGCGGTGGAGGGCGGTCCGCCCTCTGAGCGTTCGGTCTTGTAGCCCTTAACTCGAGCTTTGAGGGTTCGCGGATCGACGGCTTCGGCGGGGGCGCTTTTGGCGTACAGGCCCTCCGGCTCGCTGTCGCGGTCGTGGGGCAGGAGCCAGAAGACGCGGCGGCGGAAGGTGCCGGAGGCGCGGGAGGCTTTGGCCGTGGTGTCGAGGAGGGCGTAGCCGACCATGCGGCCATCGCGGTGGTAGGCGGGACGGCCTTTGCGGGTGGGCAGGCGGTCCAGGCTCTGGCGGACGTAGTCGAGGTCGGTGATGTCTTCCAGCCAGACGAGGTCGGCTTCGTGGCTGATCTCGGCTTCTTCGATCAGGGAGCTCATGCGTCGGGTTCCCTCTCCTGGTCGGTGAGCAGTCCGATGCCGGGGTAGTGCTTGCGCTGGTTGGACAGGATCATCTGCTTGGGCGAGGCCAGGCCGACGAGTTCCCGGGTGCGGGCGGCGAACGCCCGCGAGGACATCGCCGGTGCGCCTTCATTCTGGCACCAGGTCCGGTAGACGGCGTAGAGGGCGGTCTGCTCGGCGCGCAGTTCGGAGGCGAGGGTGCAGCATTCTTCGTAGAAGCGGCCGGTGTGGTCTTCGGTTTCCGCGTAGGCGGTGGTGGCGATGCGGACGCGTTCGGGGCCGGTGAGGTCGCGGTCGCCCGCGAGGTAGCGGCGGGCGCCGTCGATGAGCCAGCCCAGGATGCCGGGGCCTTCTTCGGTGACGAGGATGTCCGCCAGGTTGTCGATCTTGCGGTGGTCGGGGACGATCCGCTCGAAGGGGATCAGCCGCATGCGGCGCCAGAACGCGAAGCCGCCGGTGCCGACTTCGGGGCGGTGGTTGCCCAGCAGCCACAGTTTGTGGGTGGGTTCGAAGCTGAAGAAGTCCTGGCGCATACGGCGGGCCTTGATGCGGTCGCCGCCGGTGAGGAGTTTGACGCGGGCCTCGTCGAACTTGTCTCCGTGTTTGACCTCGGAGCAGACGATGACGCGCCGGCCGTGGAGTTCGGCCAGGTCGGTGGGGTGGCCTTCGTAGGGGCGGGCCATCAGGAAGCCGGGCGGGGCCGCGTCCGCGTAGTCCCCCAGCAGCTTCATGAGGACGTCCAGGAGGACGGATTTGCCGTTCTTGCCGGAGCCGAAGAGGAAGGGCAGGACCTGGCCGCCGACGTCGCCGGTGACGGAGTAGCCCAGCAGCAGCTGCAGGTAGGAGATCATCTGCCGGTCTTCGGCATCCGCGCCGAAGGTGTCGGTCAGGAAGCGTTCCCAGCGCGGGGTGGGCAGCGCCTGGGGGCCGACGGTGGTGGAGCGGGAGTGGAAGTCCTTGTTGGGGTCTGGGGTTTTGACCAGTCCGGTGCGCAGGTCGACGATGCCGTCTGGGGTGCACAGGGCGTAGGGGTCGGCGTCCAGGAGCGCGGCGTTGAGGACCATGCCGGGGGCGGACTTGGCCTGGGTGAGCATGGCGTTGATGCCGGTGGTGGACAGGGCGCGGCGGCGGTGTGACTGCAGGGATTGGGTGGTGAACAGGCCGCGCGGGTCGTGGGTGGCGATGGCTTCGGCGAGGTCGCCGGCGGCCCACAGGACGGTGTCGTCCTCGTCGATCTGCCAGCGGGTGGTGTCCCACCGGTACCAGCCGATGCCTGGGACGTGCCGGTAGTCGTTGGCATACAGCTTGACGAAGAGCTTGGCGTTGCCGCGGTCGGTGAGGGTGTCGGGCAGCAGCCCGGCAGAGGTCGCTTCCCCGGCAGCCGCCCGGGAGACGTCGACCTGGGCGGGCAGGGCGACGGTGGTGGCCGGGGCTGGGCGCGGCTGGTTACGGATCTGGGCGGCAACGGCTTCGGGGTCGAACTCGAAGAGGGCCTCGGTCTCGTTGCCGTGCGATGTCATCGGGGGCCCCTTCGCGTGTGGAGGGGGTGTTGGCGGCCGGCGGCCATGCCGCTGCGGATGATCTGAGCGGCGCGGCGCTCCTGGCCCGGGCGGGCGGCGGTCGCGGCCTGCGTAAGGGCCTGCTCGGCTTCGTCCTCGGTGAGGCGGCCTGCTGCAACCAGGCCGCCGAGGGTGTAGGCGGCGCGATTGAGCGTGTCGGAAAACCCGGCACCTTCTGGAACGCGGCCGCAGTCCTCGATGGGGGCCAGGACGGAGGCGAGCACGTTCTGGGTGCCCTCGCGGCCGCCGCCTGCGACCAGGACGGCCTGCTGCGCACGTGGCGGGACCGGCCGTGGTGCCGGAATGCTGGGGGCCGGCAGGTGGCCGGTGCGTTCGAGCTCCTGGGCAAGCCAGGTGGGCAGTGCGGCCGGCTCGCGGACGCTGTCGAGCGGGGTGTAGGTACCAGCGCGGGTAGTGGTGCCCGGGGCGACGATGTAGCCGCCGTGGGCGCGGACGTCGACCTGCCAGGCCAACGCGGTGCCCTGGCTCGAGCCTGAAGAGCAGCGCCAGCGGCGGTTGTCGGCCCGGTACCAGACGTGCAGGCCGCCTGAGGGGGTGCGGACGCGCAGCGTGGTGTCATCTTCTGCGGGACTGCGCTGGCCGCGCAGGGCGGCCAGGACGGCGAGGGTGTGGAAGCCGTTCGCCAGGCCGGTGAGGTCGACATGGTCGCCGATCGGGATACCGGGCAGGATCCGGTCCCGAGTGGGCGGCTGGGTGGAGTGGGCGTCGATGTCGATGACGACCAGGCCGGCCGGGCCGCAGGCGACACCGACGCCGAACTCCGGATGAGGACCCCACCACTGGGTGATACGGCGCTGGTCGAGGGTCGCGGCGTGGAAGCCGTGGCACCAACGGCCTGCGGGGAGGCAGGGGCACTCGGCGGGCGGGTGCGGGTTGATGCGGCACTGGGAGCAGTTCGCGGCTGGAGTCTTGCGGCCGGCTGCGAGGGGGTGCACGGGCCAGCCGCGGCGCGCGCACCAGCTGGCGGTCGCCAGGGTGGCAGCGACTGAAGGTTCAAGGGCGGGCGGCCGTGGGTCGCTGTCAGAAAAGCGCAGCTCAGCAGGCATTCGCACCCCCTATCAGCGACCGAAGCGACTCAACGACGGACACAGCCTAGCGAACGTGGCGCGTGTGGTCGCGGAGCACATGCGAAAGAACCCTCATGCCGTGTCGATGATGCGACTGGAGGTGCAGTTGCAGCGACCCAGCGGACCTGGCAGCGACTGGGTGCTTTCAGTCGCTGTCGTCCCACGTCGCAGAAAGCCGCAGGTGAGGCACTATCCAGGAACCAGAACAGCGACTGAAGCGACTGAAGCTTGCTATATATAACGCACACGCGCACACATGAATGTCCTCATATACCCCGGACTTGAGTCGCTTCAGTCGCTGGCCATAGCTGAATGGCGCTTTGACCTGCATGTTTGCATTATCCGCAAGCAGCGACCGAGCAGTCGCTGAGTAGCTGAGCCTTCAGTCGCTACCTCCGTTCCCTGCAGCGACTCAAGCGACCGAAGCGACCGAACTTCAGACAAGCCGAACCGAAGACCGCAGCTGGCTTCGGGGCCGCAGGGCTGCACACGGTTCTCCCCGAGCACACGTGAAACGACTGCTCCAGCTGCCTCCCAGGCGACCTACCGACAGCGAGGGGACCGTTTCTCCCACCAAGGCAGCTTCCGTACGCGATGCATGAGGCGCAACGAACTACTTTCGCCACCAGCCCAGCGGATTGATCTGCTGTGCGAGGAGCGCAGTCTGCACCTCCGTCAACCAACTGCCGTTATCTATCCCCGCCCCCAACCAGTCGCTGCGCCCTGGCCGTGCCCACCGTCCAGGACGAGCCGCACCGAGTACGGAACGTCGGCTCAGGGCCACCCGGGCGACTCGCACGCCGCTCCAGGTGACGGGACGCTCCCCCGCGGGACAGACCGGGCAGGAGGCCTCAGAACGGGGGCTCGTCGTGTCGTCAGGTACCGTCCGACAGCTCGAGCGGGCGGGTGGTGTACCGCTGGAGGACGGCCAGGGCGTCCTCGACGCGGTCGACGTCGATGAGGTAGCCGGCCAGGTCATGACTGTTCGCATGGGCGTGCTGTTCGAGGACCGCGATCGCCTCCTCGGTGCGTCCGGCGCCAGCGAGCAACTCAGCGATGTGCGGCGCCGCGTACGAGGTGGCGCCGTCGGGATGGGAGCGGACCTGTGTGATCGCTTCGTCGACGCCGTCGCGGGCGGCGATCAGCGGCAGCCGTATCCAGTACAGGTCCCAGTCCTCCTCGCCCCCGCGGGCGGCGTCGAGGGCGTTGAGGTGTGTCAGGCCGTCCCCGGGGCGGCCCCGGTCGAGGCACAGGTCGGACAGAGTATGGAGAGTCCAGTCGTCCCCGTTGTGGGCGTCGTCCTGGACACGCATCACGTCGATCGCTTCGTTCCCCCGGCCGTGCCGGACGAGGAGCTGCGCGAGCTCGAAAGCCGAGTTGGGGTCGCGGGTCACGGGTCCGTTGGCCTGCCGGTATGCGGCGATCGCCCCTTCCACGTCGCCGCGCTCCTCCAGCAACCTCGCGAGCGCCTGTACGGCGTACCTCGAGTCATCAGTCGCCGCGGCTGCCCGAAGCTCGTCGAGCCGGCCGTGCCGTGCCAGCAGCCCGGCTGGCAACTATGCGCCTCCGAAGGCCGCCTCCGACCTGGCCCGCATGGCGACGGCCAGGTCGGAGGCCTCCCGCACCTATCCCTCTGTCCGGTGCCGGTAGGAGCGCGCCGGGCACAGGCCGGGGAGTTGGGCACCCCCACAGTCCGCACATGCTGCCTGCATGTGGGCCAGCTTTGAAGCCTTTTCGAAGGCGCGGCGTCGCGCGGTCGCCTGCTCACGCTGACCGTGGCCAGCGAGCCCGGCCGCGTCGGCTTCCTGCCCACGAGCAGCATGTCCCCGCTGCTGCCCGCACCGGCTGGTACCCGGGATGGTACCTATAGCGGTACCGTAGGGGTTATGCCAGCACTCAATGTGGAATTCAGCCCGGAAGAGATGGCCCGGCTGCGCGAGCGGGCCACCATCGCCGGTAAGAGCCTCAAGCAGCACGTGCACGACGTCACCGTCGAGGAAGCCGACCGGATCGCCTTCGTCGAGGGCGCGATCGCCGAGGCTGAACGCATCCTGCCCGACGTGACCGATCGATTCCCCGCCGGCCTGCGGTGAGCCCGATCATCCGCGTCGACGTCGGCTGGGTTCTACAGATCCAGTCCGCCCTCGCTCCGCTCAACATCCCCATCAACGACTGGGGCGCCCTCGGCTTCATGGCGCAGCGCCATCAGTTCGAACGCGAACGCGGCAATCTCTACTACGAGCAGGTATCCGCGCGCGCCGCCACCTTCCTGCACACCGCGCTGCTGCTGCGCCCCTTCGCCGACTACAACCTCGTCATCGGCTGGGGCTGCACCAGCCAGTACATGAACGTCTCCGGCCAGCCGGTTCGGGCAAAGGACGGCGACCTCTACGAGCTCGCCGGAGCCGTCCGCGCCCAGGAAGCTGACCTACGGGACGTTGCGCAGCACCTCGAATCCTGGACAAGCGCTTGAGTGCACCACCCCATCGGCACCGATGCCTGCCGAGGAAGCCCACAGGAGCGCCCAGCCCGGGCAACCCTCCGTCAACGCCCGGCAACACTGCGCAGCCGGCGTCGGCATAGGGCAGGCTGCCAACTCTCGAAACACGTCCCTGTCGATTTCAGCCGTCACAGTGGCCCCAGCCGGGGCCGCTACCGCGTACAGCCGGAGCCGGGTCGGGTACGGGAGCGTAAGACCCGCGCCGCCCGCACGTACCGCAGCCCTGTCACGGAGGCCGCGATCCAGCGGCACGCATGAGTCCACCGTCTGAAGGAATCGCGCGGAAGTACGACCACAGGAGGAGCCCGGCCACCCCCCACGGTCGCAAGGCCTCTCACATGGGCGTGCCTCGGATTGCGACTCCGGCTGTACACGATGGCGACCCAAGGGCGATGTGGCAGCGCGTGCCCCGCGCCGAGCATGGCCGGGTGACCGAGAACATCATGGGACTGCACATGTCCCTTCTGGAAGTCCTTGTCTTGCTGGGTGCCGTCGCGCTGGTGGTGGCGCGCTGGCTTCCCCCTGCCGTCCGCCCACGCGTCACGATCGCGGCGGGGGCAGTGTTCGTGCTGTCCGCGATCGTGCTGAGCGTGGTGGGCATCCGCTGGCAGCTGCTGCCAGTACTGGCAGGCACTGTCGTCGCGTTGCCGTTCACCCTCTCTCCCCTGCTGCGACGCCATACCGGCCGGCCGACGTGGCGGGCCCGGTGGTGGCTGGCCTTGCCCGGGTCGGTGGCCTGCGTCGGCCTGATCGCCACAGGTCCGGTGGCCGCCTGGGCCTTTCCCGTACCCGTGTTCCCCGAGCCGTCAGGCCGTTTCGCGGTCGGCACCCGCGTGGTGCAGTGGACCGACCCACGCCGCCCCGAGACCTTCACCGCCGATCCGCACGACCGGCGCACGGTCGTGGTCCAGCTCTGGTACCCCGCGCAGAAGAGCCCCGCAGGCACGCAGCGGGCCCAGTACCTCGGGCGCACGGAGCACGAGGCGCGCACCGTCTCCGACGCCCTCGCCCGAGCGGTCGGCCTGCCTGGCTTCCTGGTCGACGGCATCCCACGTGCCCACACCCATTCGGTCTTCAACGCCCCGGTGGCCGACGGGGGCGGACGCTTCCCGGTCGTGCTGTTCTCCCCCGGGTCGGGCGGAGTGCGCACCCAGAACACCGCCTGGGCGGAGGAACTGGCCAGCCGCGGCTATGTGGTCGCCGCCCTCGACCACCCGTACGATTCCGCCGCCGTCGTCCTCACCGACGGCCGAACGATTCACACCAAGACCACCTCCACCGGCGACCGGAACAAGGACAACAAGCTGGCGGCCCGCTGGACGGCTGTTCGGGCCGCCGACCTCAGCTTCGTCCTCACCCAGCTGGACCACCTAGACCGAGGTGAGATTGCCGGCCCGCTGACCCGACGCCTGGACACTGGCCGGGTCGCGGTCACCGGCCACTCCATGGGTGGTGCCGCCGCCCTGCAGGCAGCCCGGCAGGACCACCGGTTCGACGCCGTCATCGATCTGGACGGCTACCCCCACGGCCCCACCTCCCCCTCCCTCCACCAGCCGACACTCGCGCTCACCCAGGCCATCACCCCCGAAACCGACCCGCACTACATACCCCGCCTCACCAAGGCCCTCAAGCTCAACACCGCGACGAGCTACCGGCTCACCATCCCCGGCGCCGCACACCTCACCTTCATGGACGGCCCCCTGTACCTGCCGCCTGTGCCCTCGATAGTCGGCTCCCTGGGCCGCACCGAGAGCCCGCGCGTCGTCGCCGCAACCACTCTCGCCTTCCTGGACACCACCCTGCGGGACAAACCCGGTGACCTGGCCGGGGTCCTGTCGGCCTACGGCGACCTCAGCGTCTACCGCCCAAGCAACAACCGCTGATCGGCTGGGCGGCGGCAGCCGACGGCACGGCCGTTCCCCTTCCCAGCCGGAGTGCAGTCCGCGGTGCCGCCCCCGCCGCGGACCAGCGCGCCAGGCCGATCTGCCGACAGGTGGCCGACGCGTCCAATGAACCCGTGCAATCCGGCGGTTCGCGGCGGCGCGAATCCAATCAGATCCGATGGTGATTGCTGACAGGGTTTGACGACAGATAGGGTCCGATCCTCCCTACGGCAGGGGCCCTCGGTGGCGAACCTGGTCTACAAGCAGGTGTCGACCGACCAGCAGTCGACCGCCCGGCAGTGCGGGTGCCGATAAATCATCCGGCAAGGTCACGGCCTTGATCACTATCTCGGGCCGCACCGCGCCGCGCGTCCCGGTGTTTTCACGCGGACCGCGGACCGCGGACCGCGGCATCATGATCCGTCGTGCCCCTGCGCCTGGCCTACGTCGCCGCGACCCACACCTTGACGCTCCTTCGCCTGCTGCCCATGAGCGACCGCGATAAGGACATCGAGATCCTTGCCCTGCGGCACCAACTGCTGGTCCTGCAACGTCAGGTCGGCAAGCCCGCGTTCACCAACACCCACTGCCTCATCCTCGCCGGCCTGCTCCACCGCCTCCCGAGAGACAGGCTGCGACAGCTCCTGCTGCTGGTACAGCCGGACACGATCTTGCGCTGGCACCGCGATCTG
>NZ_JAGMUK010000049.1:0-43533 GCF_019049245.1 Streptomyces sp. AC555_RSS877
GTTCAAGACTTCCGCCCGGGCGATCCTGATGGCGCGGGCTCCTCCGTTCTTCCCTCAGTGATCAACTACCTGTCAAACGGGGGACTGCGAACTGCTGTACTGCGTACCGCTGGTGATGCGTACTGCTCCGTGGCCTGTGACAGCGCCACGTTTCGGCAGCCAGCCCCGTCGCCCGTCGTGCGTCTGCTCTGGCTTGGAACCCCACTGCCGAACCTCCCGGTGCGCGCGCCCGCAGCCGACGCCTTCACCGAGGTACCGCTCACTCACTTCACTGCTGGATCCTGCGAACTGCGACTTGCTGCACTTCTGACCGGCAGTTCGTGTCTGCCAGGCCCTGCTGTCTCTCTGAGCTACGAGAGCAACCATAACCACACCACCACCCAATGTCTACTCCAGCCACCACAGATTTCCGCGCACCCGACGAAGAGATAATCAGCCCCGATCCGAACAGTGACGGAGGACGAACACCAGACAGAGCCGGCCGCAACTGAGTCACCCCTTGATGCCGGCGCCAGCCGGCCAAGCCGGATCCAGACCACTCCCCGTCACAGATCTGATGACGGATTAACCAGCCCAGAGCCGAACCAGCTCACTGCCGCAGCGCCTGCCCCGCAGAACCGCAAGTTGAGAACCTCTCAATGACTGCCGCTCAAGCCGGATTTGGCCGCGACCTGCGGACAGGAACTGACCGCATCGCTCCCTACGGTCGTTCCATGACCCAGACGCAGAAGATTCTTGTCGCCGGTGCCACCGGAACCGTCGGCCGCCAAGTCGTCGCCGAACTGCTCACCCGCGGCCACGCGGTCCGCGCCCTCACCCGGGATGCATCGAGGGTCACGCTCCCGGACGGCGTCGAGGTCGTCCAGGGCGACCTCACCGAACCCGACAGCGTGATTCCGTCCTTGGAGGGCGTCACCGGCCTCCATCTGATCACCTTCGACGGGCCTGACTTCGCCCCGTTGGAGACCGGCCCCCGGATCCTGGAGCTGGCCCGCGAGGCAGGCGTGCGGCGGGTCACCGTGCTGCATGGTGGCGGGCCGTCGCTGTTGGAAGACGCCGTGCGGGCGGACGGCGGTGTGGAGTGGTCTGTTCTCATGCCGGTCGAGTTCATGGCCAACGCCCTGGAGTGGGCGGAGGGGATCGTGGCCTCGGGTGAAGTCCGCGAGCCGTTCGTCTCCCGGCTGAGCGCCATGGTGCACGAGAGCGACATCGGCGCCGTCGCCGCGGTCGCGCTCACCGAGGGGGGCCACGGAGGCCAGGAGTACGTGATCACCGGCCCCGAGCTGTTGACCGTCGGCGACAAGGTGGCGACGATCGCCGCCGCCCTTGACCGGGAGATCGCCCTGGTCGAGCTGGCCGAGGAGGAGGCCGTCGCGCAATGGCGGGCGGCGGGTCACCCGGAGGACGTCATCGGCTTCCTGCTCGAGGCGTACGGGGACACCCCGGAGGTGGGTCGTACGGTCGTCGACACGGTCGAGAAGGTCACCGGCCGCCCGGCCCGCACTTTCGCCCAGTGGGCTGCGGAGCACTCGGACGCCTTCACGGCAACGGCCCCCGCACACACGCCGTAGCACCGCGTCGTAGGTGACACGGACGCGGAAGGATCCGCAAGACAGGTGTCGACCGCGTCCGCGTCCTGCGTCGCCCGGCAGAGCCGCGTGACTCCCCCTCTCGCGAACATCGACTATCCGCCTGGACTCCCGTCCGACGCACGCCGCCGCCCCTCGGACGCGGAGCACCTTGGCAGGCACCGCGCGGTCGCGGCCGCCGGCCAGGCCGCGGGACCGGAGGAGTGGCTTCCGTCATAGCCCAGCCGCCCCGGCCCTGGTGGGGTGGCTGGATGCGTACCGCCCTCCCCGCCGTGCGCGGCTACCTGCCGCCGCTCCTGGTTCACCTCCTGATAGGAGTCCCCACGGCCCTCGCAGTCCTCTGCACACGCTGGTACATCGCCTACGGCCACTGCCAGTACGACGACCTGGGCCGCCGCGACCTGGACGGCTGCACCTACGACCAGATCGAGAACAGCGGCTTCGCCCTGATCGCCCTGATCCTCATCGGCGCCCTCGTCCTCCTCCTGCTCCTCCTCTTCGACGTCCTCCGCCCCCTGCACGCCGGCCGCCCGCTCAAACCACGCCTGCTCACCCTGCCGGCGGTCCTGATCCCGTACGCGGTGTACGTGATGAACGGGGGGTGGTGAGCACTGTCGAAGCGGACTGTCGTCGGGAGGGCGCTTCTGCTTCGGGGGCTGCCTTCGTGAGCCGAGGATCGGACGCCAGGGCCCTGACCGGCCGTCCGGCGCGTCCCTGGCTGCCGGGGTCCTGCGGGTCCTGCCCTTGACAGTCATCAAGCGCCTCCACGCGAAGTGCAGCCAGACTCGCTGGGCGGCAAAGTGGACGGAACCGGCCGAGCGCGCTTCCGCCACGGACGGACTGGCCAGTGGGAGGTTGCACAGCATGTTGTCTCATGCGCTCGAGCGTGGCGTCCTCGTCATCACCGTGCACGACGATCCCGGCATAGTCGGGCGCGCCACGCTTGCGGTGGAGATCAGCAACCTCGTTGACGCCCACAAGCCGCTGCCCGTCGTCATCGTCCTTGACGAGCCGGCCACCGGCGGTGCAGCGGTGAGTGCGGTCCTGCGCGCTCATCGCATGTGCAGCAGCCATGGCGTCCGGATGTCCGTGGCCACCGGCAGTGCCCCTGCGCGACGGCTGCTCGAGACGAATGCCGACACCAGCGGCCCTCGGCTGGTCATTCACGCGCGGACCGACACCGCCATCGCCGCGGCTTTCACCGCAGCCGTGTGACGGACGTTTCGCCTTGCGCCGAGTCTGGTTGGGCAGGTGGAGGAACCTCGCAGCATCGTGGTGCGTCAAGCCTTGGCATGGAAAGACAGACCAATCCGCCCTGGATGGCAGGCTGCTTGACATTGATCGCAGGGGCGCTCGCTGGCTTTGGCGCCTACCGGCTGTCCCATGCGGCGCGCCGGACCTGCGCCGTCATCCTGCGGGAACACCCGAGCCTGTTCGATCCGTGGACCTGGGAAGCACCGCTGACAGTCCTCGCGGCGGGATTCACGGGCTTGGCTGCGTGGGCGCTGCCCGCAGTCATGCTGCGGGATCGAAAGCGCCGGTACCTGAACTTGCTGATACCACCTGTGGTCTTCCTGGCAGCAATGCTCGCACTGGCTCTGGTGCACTTCGCCTGGCTCGGGACACCGCTCGGGGTGGGGAACGACACCAATGGCGACTGCTCCTTGGACAATGTCCCACCCTGGTGGCCTGGATGGCTGCCTACGTGAGGTGGGCGACGGAGGAATTCTTCCTGGTGATCGATGGTGTGACGGTCGATCCCGGCCAGCAGATCGTTCAGGTCGGTGGTGGCCCAACTACCCGAGTGGCTCGCCCTGCCAGGTGCGGACGTACAACACCAGCACGCGGGCGGATTTGACGGCCTCGACGCGGAATCCGGGGTCAGTGATGAGGAATCAGGAGCGGTGCTGCCAGGGCTCGGGGGCGCTCCTGGTCAGCCAGCGGCGCACGGCGGAAGCCGACACGAAGGCGACGAGGCCCTCCGATGGCCTTACGGGCCGGACCTGCAAACGATCACCGGTACAGCGGCACACCGGTCTCGACGGGTAACTGGCGGGCCGGCGCTGTGATCTCAGCGGACTGGACTGTGGTGAGCCTGCGATCGTGCTGCCGTCGCGTTGCTGCTTGGCAAAGACCCGGCGACGCAGTGTACGAGATGCCATCTCGCATATCGTAAGCTAGTTCCGTTCGACGCTGAGGGTCGCCTCCGTGTTGGCCTTTCAGTCGCGTGGGCGGCGATGCAGCGCCCACGTCCGGATCGCACCTGAAGTGAGCTCCCGATGCGACGTATCGCCATATCCGTGGCCGCCACCACCATCTCCGTCTCGCTCGCCGGATGCGGCGCGCTCAACGCGACGGGGAGCATGGATGACGCGAGCCCGACCAAGGGCGACGACATCAACGTGGGGCTGCTGCTGCCGGAGAAGTCGAACCCCCAGTACGAGCAGTTTCACTACCCCGTCATCAAGGCGAAGGTCGCGTCCCTCACGCACGGCAAGGGCCGGGTCGAGTACGCCAATGCCGAGGCGGACGCGGGCAAGCAGGCCCGACAGCTGAAGCAGATGATCCACGAGCGGGTCGACGTGATCCTGCTGGACCCCGTCGACGCGCACGCCATCGCCGGCGGGGTGAGGGAGGCCAAGGAGGCCGGAATCCCGGTCATCGCCTACGACCGGCTGGCCGAGGGCCCGATCGACGCGTACATCACCTTCGACAACGAACTCGTCGGCGAGGTGCAGGGCCGCTCCCTGCTGGAGGCCCTCGGCGAGGACGTCGGCATGTCCGACAAAATCGTCATGATGAACGGCTCGCCCACCGACCCGAACGCCCAGCAGTTCAAGGCGGGCGCACTCCGCGTGCTCGACGGCAGGGTGACGATCGCCAGGTCGTTCGACACCAAGGACTGGAAGCCGCAGAACGCCGAGAAGAACATGGCCGAGGCGATCAAGGAAATCGGCAAGAACAACATCAAGGCCGTCTACGCCGCCAACGACGGCCTGGCGGCCAGCATCGTCAAGGCGCTGAAGGCCGCAGGCGTGACCAACCTCCCGCCGATCACCGGGCAGGACGCGGAGCTGTCGGCAGTGCAGCGGATCGTCAGCGGCGAGCAGTACATGAGTGTGTACAAGCCGTACCCCCAGGAGGCCGAGAACGCCGCGGCGATGGCCGTGACGAAGGCCCAGGGGAAGGACATCCAGTTCGACGCCCTCACCGGCGAGAGAGTCAACAGCACCACCCACAAGGACATCCCGACACACCTCGTGCCCGTCGTCGCCCTGAGGAAGGACAACATCAAGGACACGGTCATCAAGGACGGCATGTTCGAACCGTCCGACATATGCACGCCAGAACTCGCAGCCGCCTGCGCGGCGGCAGGCCTGCAGAAGTAGTGCTCCTGACCCGCTTCCTCGGCGGGCCGCCGACATGCTGATGGGCTAGGGCATCGGCGCACTGATCGGCCCGGGCCACGACTGCAAGCGAGCCGCCAAGGCCACCAGCGCCGCCGAGTCGCTTCTCCCAAAGGGTCCCGCCCGGCAGCACCGCCACCCTCGCTGAGGTGAAGAAGCCGAACCGGCCCCGGGGGCCGCTCCGGACCTCACCTCGCGTACCGGCACCCGCACCCGAAACACGGTAGAGCCACACGACGGCCGAGAGCCGCCCTGGCCACGGGGCCCTCAGAGACGGCCGCGCCCCCGGGCTCTCGCTTCGCCGTCAGGGGAGGCCCAGCCCCACAGCCCAGCCCGCTCGGCGTCAGGACGACAGGGCGAGGACGCAGAACTCGTGGCCCTCCGGGTCGGCCAGGCACGTCCACGGGACGTCGCCCTGGCCGAGGTCGAGGTCGGTGGCACCGAGGGTCCGCAGTCGAGCCACCTCCGCTGCTTTGTCGTCACCGGGGTACGGCAGCAGGTCAAGATGGACGCGGTCTGGCACGGTCTTCCCGCCGGGCGTACGGAGGAACTCGAGATACGGGCCGACACCCTTGGCGGAGCGCAGCACCGCATGATCGTCGGTCACCTCGTGCAAGGTCCAGTCCATCGCCTGGCCCCAGAACCGGGCCATGGCCCGCGGATCCACGCAGTCGACCACCACCCGGGCGATCGGCCCGGTGTCCCGGTAGGTTTCCCGAGGATCCAGCACGCAGAACTCGTTGCCCTCGGGGTCGGCGAGGACCGTCCACGGCACTTCGCCCTGGCCCACGTGGGCGGGCGTCGCACCGAGAGCCTGGAGTCGCGCGACCAACTCCACCTGGTGGACCGCAGAGGTGCTGGCGAGATCGAGGTGCACACGGTTCTTTGTCGTTGTCTTGGGTTCCGGGACGGCAACGACGTCGACGCAGACGGCGACCGGGTCCGGCCAAGCGAAGCCGCCGACGGGTCCACCGTCGGTCCCGACCGGTCCCACGTCGGTCGCGCCGGGTCCCGTGTAGGTCGCGCCACGCCCCTCGTACAGACCCCAGCCGAGCGCCTCCGCCCAGAACCGGCCGACCGCCGAGTCATCAAGGGCCTTTATGTTCACCTGGACAGGTCGCAGTGCCATGCTGACGACCCTATGCACTCTGCAACAACTTCCACAGGTGCCGTTGCCAAACTAAGTGCTGGAGCCTCTGCGGTGGGTGACGGCGCTCCTCGCGACTTGCTCTCGGAGGTCACCGTCTTGTGCTTTGGCACGCTCTCTGACCACTGAAGAAGACTGTGCGTCATGGCCGGCGTTTCAGCCGATGCGAGCTCCTGCGCCGCTGACACGGACGCGCGAGTCACCCGCGCGCAGCGTCACCGTGAGCTCGCCGGGGCGGCCCAGGTCTTCCCCTTGGTGCAGGGTCAGGACGGCGTCCTCGGCGACCAGGCCGAGTTCCCGGGCGTACGCACCGAACGC
Organism: Streptomyces sp. AC555_RSS877; assembly: GCF_019049245.1. GTDB lineage: Bacteria > Actinomycetota > Actinomycetes > Streptomycetales > Streptomycetaceae > Streptomyces. The sequence continues at coordinate 6,462 of NZ_JAGMUK010000049.1, forward strand.
GGCGGCCGCAGCGCCGGTCGCCGGGTCCTCGACGACGCCGCCGACTGGGAACGGGTCACGGACGTGGAAGACGGTCGCCGACTCCCGCCACACCAACTGGACCGTGGTCAGGTCCAAGCGGTGCATCAGGGCCTCCAGGCGCGCGAAGTCATACGCGAGATCTGCGAGGCGGGCGCGCGTCGCCGACCCGAGAACGAGATGGCGGGCCCCGGCGAACGCGATACGGGGCGGGAAGGCCGGGTCGAGATCAGCAGCCGGCCAGTCAAGCGCGGCGAGCACCTCCGCGAGGTCGGCGTCGGTGATCTCCTCGATGTGCGGCTCGACACTGGTGAGCGTGGCCCTGACCGTCCCGCCCTCCTCGACCACCTCCACCGGTACTGTCCCGGCCCGCGTCACGAACATCAGTTCGCCGGGACCTATCCGCTCGGCGAGTGCGACGGCCGTGGCGACGGTGGCGTGCCCACAGAACGGCACCTCGGCCTTGGGGCTGAAGTATCGGATGGTGTACGCCCGCCCCTCCTGACCACCGAGGCCTTCCGGGGGCGCGGTCAGGAACGCGGACTCCGAGTATCCGAGATCGGCGGCAATGGCCAGCATGCCGCTGTCGTCCAGGGCAGCGGCGTCCAGGACGACGCCGGCGGGGTTGCCGCCGTCGGGGTCGCTGGAAAAGGCCGTGTATCGCAACACCTCAGGGCGCGGCGCATTCGTCGTCATGTTCGCGGCAACGCGAGGCAGACCCGCGGCTATTCCTGCACGCGGGATCGCAGGTGGGGACGGAGGCGGACGGGTCCACGCTGTTCACCCGGTAGGGCCATGAGTCGCTCACTGGGCATCACAGCGGGACCATCGTCCTGGGAGCAGGAAGGGCTCGCTGGGAACCCCCGCACTTACGGCCCGCGGTAGCGCTGCACCGGTGGGGATGCTCGTCTTGCAGGGCTGAAGCCGCCGCCCAGGGGCAGGCGGCGGCACTGCTTCTTACCCGTCCGTCGGCCGGGCTGCCGCGGCTCCGAACGCTTCTGCGGTGGCTCCTTCGGCCTCCTGGGACGAGGGGGTGTCGACGAAGCTGTAGGGCGGCAGAGGGCCGTGAACACGCAACTCCAGGTGCGGGTGCTCCTGACGGAGTTCCTCGACCGCTGCCAGGAACTGCTCCGCTGAACCGCGGTCCACCAGGAAGGAGAGGTTGGCCAGCCAGCCGGTGCTCTGTGGCCCGACGCTGACTGCCTCGGCCGCCGGCGCCAGCGCCTGCTGAAGCAGTTCCGCGTCAGTCGCCTCGCGCGCGTGGACGGCATCAGCGACCATCTCTCCCATGCGGACCTTCTGCTCGTGCGACCCGCCGCCGGCCTTCCGGTTCGCCTCCGCCAGGGACCGGATCTCGTCGTTCTCCCCCATCACCAGGCGCAGCACGCCCTCTTCGTTGTGGTTGGCCTTGAGGTTGTACTCCGCCTTGCCGTCCAGCGTGCGCAGCCGCTCCAGGAGGTGCTCCGCGCGTTCGGCGAGCACCGTGGTCACCGTGTCGTCGTCCGGGGAGGTGCTGCCGAACCGCATCGGCAGGACCACGTCATCCGCCCCGGCCGCATCCAGTACCCGTTGGTGAGCAAGCAGGTCACGCCGCTTGGGCCGCAGTTTCTCGGGGGCTTCACTGACGATCGCGGCCAGCTCGCCCTGACGCAGAACGCGCACCGGCCGCGGAGGGTCTCCGATGCCCTCCAGGTCCTGCGGGAGTGAGGAGTGCGAGGCGCGGATGATCCCGTAGACGTAGTTGCTCATCCCTCTTGCTCCCTCCTGCGCGCGGCGGTCCGTGCCTTGCCCTCGTCACGGGCCTGCTGGAAGGCGTCGGAAATTGTCTCCGCGGCGCCTGACAGGGCTCCCTTGGTCTTACCGCGGGCTCCGGATTCGGTGAGCTTGCCTGTGAGTTCCGTGAGCCCGGCCGGCTTGCGCGGCCCCGCCTCCAGATCGAGACGGTTGCACGCCTCGGCGAAGCGCAGGTACGTGTCGACGCTGGCGACCACGATCCGGATGTCGATCTTGAGTATCTCGATACCGACGAGGGAGACCCGCACGAACGCGTCGATCACCAGCCCGCGGTCGAGAATGAGCTCAAGAACGTCGTAGAGGCCACTGGAACCTCCTCCGCCGCCACCCTGCTGTGTCGCCACGGTCATCACGACCACCCCTTGTCATCCGTCTCTGCGTGGTCCCGTCGACGCTGCCCCTCGCTGCGACGCAGGCTTCAGGTTGCGGGTAGCCCCCACCATCCACGATCAAACGCATGTACGAGTTCCCGGCGAGGCGGACCTGCGACGCAGCCGAGTCCGTCCGTGCGGCTGCGTGCCCTGCATGCGCACCCGCCCCCTCCGGCTCAAGCCTCTTGACCGGCAGAACGGAACCGCTGCGATGAGTGGACATCGCGGCACTGCTCTCGGGCGCTTGCCGGCGTGCCCGACATGCGAGCCGCTGCCACGACGGTCGACGGTCACGAACCATGACGGGCAGTGGCCACCACGGCGGACCGAACGTGGGAGCAGTTTCCTCCCCCGGCCGCCTTGGGGATGCGCATCCGGTGCAGCAGATCGCGGGTGAGACGCTTGTCGAGCGTGGTGCTCCAGGTGACACCGGGGTACTGGGAGCGCAGATGCGACAGGGCCCTCGTACCCAGGCCGCAGTCCCGGAACGGTTCGTCGAGGACGACCCCGGTGATGACGCCCTTGGCACACTCCTCGCAGGCTCGATAGGTCACCCGCCCGACCACCTTTCGGATGTGCACCAGCAGCAGACACTCCTCACCCGCACCCTCCGGAGCGAAAGAGGGCAGCATCTCGATTCCGCGGTAGGCAAGGAGCCTGCGATGCCACCGGCCGCCTCGTCGTCCAGAGCGCCGATGCCTACCCCCGGCCTGCCGCATCCGCAGCCGCAATGAGGCGCCCGCCCAGGCTCCTGACTCGCCGTGCACATTGCTCATGGCGTACATCGGGTTTCCCTTCATGCCATCGCGTGCCCGCAACCCTCCGCCCTCATGTCACGACGCCCAGAACCCCTTGTTTCGCGCCCGACACTCGCAGCGGCGCATCCCGCCACGCGGCCGACTTCCTCCACCGAGTTGAGCGCCTGCCGACTGGAGCCGTCTCCCCACACGGCCATGCGATCCCGACGCGAAATCCGGTCGGTAGGCGCATCAAAGCCCGCTTCGGTTTGGAACTCGCCCCGTCTACGTAGGTGGGCCCTTTTGCCTCTTGGTAGGGCAGGGCATAGCGGTCGTCGCACACCGGCCAGCACCATCGCTGTCTGCCAGGGTCCGCCTTCATGACCGACTGTCAGCCGTTCCAACTGCCCAGACATGGCATCGCACTTGGTCATGGGCGAGGCTGGGGCCCATGGAGATCAGAAGGGGCCGCAGGAGCGATGCCACCGAGATAGCGGCGCTGCATGCCGAGAGTTGGCGTACGGCTTATGCGCAAATCATGCCCGCCAGCTTCTTGGGCGGCTCTCTCCTGGAGGATCGCCTGGGGCTTTGGCGTGGCCGACTGGACGATCCTCTACCGGGCGCGGCGCTGTTCGTGGTGGAGGCCACAACCGAAATAGATGGCTTTGCATACTTGATGCCTCAATCTGACGGCCGACTGTTGTTGGACAACCTGCACGCCAGACCAGGCCGCACCGGGTCCGGGATCGGCGGCCAGCTCCTGGCACATGCCCTGGCATGGGCAGCCGATGAACATCCGGGCAGGCCGGTCTACCTGGACGTGCTGCGCGCCAATACCCGCGCCATCGCCTTCTACGAGCGGCATGGTGCCCTCCGCATCGATGAACGTGTCTGCGGGTTCGAGCAGGGCTTTGATCTGCCCGAACTCGAGTACACCTGGCCCGTATCCGCACCCGCCTGAGTAAGCAAGCACCGTGCTGCGGCTGACGGGCACCCCAAAGAGGCCAGCCATCCGAGCTCCCGCCCGGCCGGCCAGGGGGAAGCCGGCCGCCGCCAGCGCTGAACTCAGACGCTCGGTCCACCGGCCATACTTCCGGGTCAATCCCGGCACCTGCTCAACGAACGTCAGGCGTCCGCACGGAGCGACCGGGCAGGCAAAGCGGCGGACTCGCAGACAGAGCACCACCCGACGCCCCGCGCTGGGAACATCCGCAGGAAACCGCAGGTAGGAGCTACGAACCCCGATCGACCAGTTCCCGCAGCCCGAACACACCGAACCGGTCGTCGTGCTGCGGGCCTCGACTCGTAGCGCCTCGTTACTCACGACCACCGACACGACCGACACGTCCCCGATCGACGGGCAACAGCAACTCCTCCACCCGGCGCACCACTTCTTCCGCGATCCCGAACTGTCAGGTACTTGAGCCAGAACCTGAGTTTCAACAGCGCTGTGGGCTCCGTCCTAGCAGTGCTGTCGAGCACGAGCTCAAGCAGACGGCGTGACCGGGGACCGCAGGCCGAGCCACTGCTCGGCGTCCCAGGCATGGAACCGCTCTACCTCGGTGAACCCTAGCTTCGCCGCGAGGCGCATCGAGCCGACGTCGGCGGTTTGGGTGCTGAGCACCACCGGCTCGCCGGGAAGGGCGCCGTCGAACCAGTCGAGGGCCGCCGCGCACGCCTCGGCGGCGTACCCGAATTCCCACGCCCGCGGCAGGAACATATAGCCGAGATCGGCCTTCCCCGCGGCAGCCGGGCGACGGTGCCCCGTTGCTCTCCTGAGCAGAATCTGGCCGATCACCGACCCGTCGAGATCAACCACGAAACTTCCGGGCCACCGCTCGGGCACACAACTCGCCGCCCGTGCCGGTCTCCGCCGCACGACTGTGCACCAGGCCGCCCAGTCCAGCAGGGCAAGACGCGCGGCCCCTCCGCACAGGTTAAAGATCAAATTAGGCGATGCACGCTCTGTCATTCTCAGTACTTCAGCGTCATGCGCCATTCTGAGCAGGCCGACGGGCGTCCAGGGGTGTGCCGGCGCATCACCGGGTCTCCGGTGTGCCGGGGCGGCGGGCGTAGCAGAACAAGTGCTCCTCGGGGACGGCGAGTTCACCGGCCGGCACGAACGCCGAGACGGCGTGGTGCAGGACCGTCAGCCCGCACTCCTCCCGGAGTATCCGGAGGTAGTCGTCCGCCGCGAAGCTGGAGACGCGGACTGGCCGACCCATGAACTCGATGTGGACGCCCTCGACATCGGCCGGCACGGTGGCCGTCACGAGGTAGCCGCCCGGGGCCAGCCAGCCGGCCATCCGCCGCAGCGCCGCCGTGGCCTGCGCCCGCGTCATCATCAGGAGCGGGAAGAACGCGCAGACCGCCTCGAAGCCGCCTTCCGGAGCGAACTCTCGTATGTCGCACTGCTCGAACCGGGCGGCCGGCACCTGTTCTCGGGCCAATGCCACCATGACCGGTGAGACGTCGATGCCGGTTACCGCGCAGCCCGCCGCCGCCAGCCGCTCGGCGACCGGCCGCCCGGTGCCGCTGCCGACGTCCAGTACCCGGGCCCCCGGCGGTAGCCGCCCGGCCAGCCACTCGACCGCCTCCCACTGGGCCGGCAGCCGGCCGAACGCCTCCTCGTACGCGAGCCCCAGCCCGTCGAACAACTCGGCCGCCGACATGCTCCCGTCCCCGCCCGCCCTGCGTTCCGTGCCCGCTATGTCGTCCACGGCACCCCCTGTCAGCCGGCCCGGGACCACCCGCGGGCCACCACCAGCCCTACCCCGCCCGCGGGGCCCACTATCAGCAGAGATGATTCCACCCGGCCGCCCTTCGGCCGTTCCACCTCGCGGCCCCGGAGCCGCGGCGGTGTGGTACCGGACGGCTGGCGCAGGACCGACGGGGTCTTCGGGCACCGGCCAAGGGTCGGGTACGGCCCATCAGGCGTCGGCCTCCTCCGTGAAGTGCTGGAGGAGGGCTGCCTGGATGTGCTGGAGGAACAGGGTGTTCTGCTCTGGGACAGCCGGGTCGTCGGCGACCACGTCAGTGACCAGCGACGGCTGCCAGTCGTCCGCGTTGTTGAGCGAGTGGTGGGTGTCGAACCGGACGGTGACCGTTTCACCGGCGGGCACCTCGACGCTGTACGAGCCGCTTCTGAGAGCCGTTCAGGCGCACCTGATTCCAGGTTCGCCCTGTGCGCAGACCATGTAATTTCGGTCGGATAACGCGTCCGCGTTGCGCATGGCCTCCGGCCGTACGCCCATCATGTGCGTGATCGCCGACGAGGCGCGGCTCCCTCAGCAGCCCATGCGGGCGCATCTGCAGGCACGTTCGCCCGCCGCGATCGACAGGCTACGCACTCACGATGTTTGCCGTGCCTAGGAGAGGCGACCTTGGGTAGGCGGCAGGTGTTGGCAGGGAAGCGGCGAACGCCTGGGGAGGTCAACGCCGCTTCCCTGCTGCCTGCCGAGATGGGCGGGCCGCCGCCGAGGAGGAGGCGTGAAAGTCACCCTGACCTTCGACAACGGCCCCACCCGACCGGTCACCTCACAGGTGCTGGACACTCTGGGGCGCTACGGCGTGCCGGCGACGTTCTTCCCGGTCGCGCAGAAATTGAGGCAGCCGGGCAATCGCACCGCGGCCGAGCGTGCCGCCGCCGAGGGGCACTGGATCGGCAACCACACGCTGACCCACGCGGTCCAGCTGGGGGACACCGACGACCCCCACCTGCCCGAGCGGGAGATCGGCGAGGCGCAGGAGATCATCGGCGACCTCGCCTCTCCCGGCCGCCTGTTCCGCCCGTATGGCCGAGGCGGCATCCTGGACCGCAAACTGCTCAGCCCGGTCGGGCTGACGTACCTGCAACAGAACGCCTACACCTGCGTGTTGTGGAACTGCGTCCCCCACGACTGGGACCAGCCCGACCGGTGGGTCGACCGCGGCCTGCAGGACGTCACCACTCGCGACTGGAGCCTCGTCGTCCTGCATGACCTGCCCACCGGTGCCGTGGATCACCTGCCCCGCTTCATCGACGGCCTGCTCGAACTGGGCGCCGATATCGTCCAGGACTTCCCGCCCAGCTGCGTCCCCCTCCGGGCCGGACGCCTGACGCTGCCGGTCGATCACCTGCTGCCTGCCTGACACAGATCATTCGCGCTGAGTCAGGCAAGGCCGGGCCCTGAAGTGGGAGGCCCGAGGCCCTCGATGGCATTCGGCCGGGTTGCGTAGGGGGCCAAGGCTGAAAGCCGCAGATCCTGGTCGGTCTGCGGCTGGAGTGCGGGCGTTACTGGGGGCGGCGTCCCGTGACGTCTCCGCCGGGGTCGTCGGGCAGGGCGATGCGGGCGGTGATGCGTTTGCCGACCGGCTCCCGCTGGACCTCGAAGCCCTGGGCGACGGCCATGACGATCTCCAGGCCGTGCTGCCCGACTCTGCCCGCATCGGTGGCCCGAGCCACCGGCAGGACGGGATCGCTGTCCCACACGACCACTTCCACCACCGAGCCGACGATGCGCAGCTCCATCAGCACGGGTCCGGAAGCGTATTTGCGGGAGTTGGTGACGAGCTCGCTGACCACCAACTGGGTCAGGTCCATCGCCCGTGCGGACACCGGCAGGCCGTGTACGGCCTGGACTCGGCCGAGGAAGTCCACCGCACGGTGACGAGCCTCGGCGATGCAGGATCCGTCGCCGTCCAGGGCGATGGTGTCCTGTATCGGAGGAGCGCCGGGCATCACGCTGTCCTCACCCTCGGGAACTGATTCCGCCGGTTCCACCTTGTTTCCCCCGTTCATCCGCCTGCGCTTACCCCGGACTCCGCCTCGCATGCCCCTTGCGCTCGGTTACGTAAAGGGCCGAACGGCTGTTCACCGTAATATCGGGGCTGGGCTGCCAACGCACACGGCGTCGGGGCCCGAGCCCATCAGCGAGCACAGTCGAGGAAACAGTGACAGACACCCACGGAGCAGCCCGGCCCGGCCTGTCGATCGACCACACCACCGTCGACGACGTTCGGGTGGTCACTCTGCGCGGCGAGATCGACCACACAGTCACGAACGAGCTCACCGAGGCCCTGCTGTCCTACGGCAGCGTGACGCGGCCGCGGACCGTGGTGGACCTCAGCGGCGTGACCTTCATGGACTCCAGCGGCGTCAACGTCCTCATCGGGGCGCACCAGGCCATGAGCGACGCTCAGGGGTGGCTGCGTCTGGCCGGCGCCCAGGCATCGGTGCGGCGGGTTCTCGAGCTTGTGGGTCTGGATCAGGTCATGCCCTGCCATCCCACCGTCGAGCAGGCGCTGGTCCCCTGACCGGCTCTGTCGGCCTCGGCGTCCTGTCTCTGGCCCAGCGAGCCGTGGATCACCGTGCCGAAGCTGGAGCCGCTGGCGGAGCCCACCGGTCTCCAGGCGCTTAAGGACGAGGTCGTACGCCGATGGGTGTGCTCGACCTGTTGGACGTGTTGAAGAACGCCGACTTCCTGACCGGCTTCACGGACGAGTTCTTCTCGGTCGCCGCGTACGAACGCATCGACCGTGCCACCCTCCAGCGGCGCCTGCTGCTGGCACTGTTTGCTCTGGGCACCAACATGGGCATCCGTGCGATCGTGGCGACCGGGCGAGCACGGCGGGACCGAGGCCGCCCTGCAGCACGTGCGCCGGCACTTCAGCATCCGCCTCTACCGCCCGGACGACACCCCGCCGGCTGGCGCTCGGCGACTCACTGACCCGGCCGATCCGCTGGGATCTGATCGAGCAGCAGTACGGACCAGATGGCGCACGGCAGTTGCCGAGCAGGAACATGCCTGGACGCATTTTCACGACACAACCATGGCGGCCGGCCTGCTGGAGCACGGGTATACCTGGCAGTCGGTCTACCGGATGGGGCGCTTCACGCTCTCCCGCTTCCTGCCGCCGTTCCGTCCTAAGCAGGAGAACCACATCGGTGAGGCCATCACCGACCACAGAGGCAGGATCGCCTACCTCAAGACGTTTCGTCTGTCGGAGACCCAGGTCCGTCGCGGTCACCTTCTCAGCAGGCTTGCCGCCAACGACTGGCATCTGGCGAACACCGCATCCGATCTTGGCATCGATGAGGCTCAGCTGGGGCTGCGACTGGAGTCTGCCGGCTTCGGTCTCCTGCTCCGCCAGGACGTTTTGGACGGATACCGCAAGCACGGACGAACCTGGTCCGTGAGCGCGGCACGATCAACTGGCCTGCCGCAGTGAATGCCGGATTTACTGCGGCGGTGAGCCTGGGAGGGGTGGGCGGGGTGTCGGTCGAACTGGCGAACGCGTCGTTGGGCGGGGGGCGCGCTTCCGATACCGCGCGGCCGAGGTGCCCCTGTCCCCCCTCCAGCCACGTACGAGCACGGTTGAGCGGTATCTCACCGGCGCGGGCATCGCGAAGTCCTCCACGCGGATTTACCGGATCTCGCTGGCGACGGGGGGATGGTCGCCGGGCAACCGCCGCCGACCGGGCGGGCTCGGCGCGGTGCGAGGCCGCCTGTTGTCCCGGTTTCCGTCATCGACGACCCGGCGCTGCCGGGAGTGCTTGCGGAACTGCCCGCTGCGCGGGCGGACGAGATGGACGCCGACACCGTCAACCGGGAACTGTCCTGCCGCGGCCAACGCGGTTCAGCCTGCGAGGACCGGGCCGGAACGGAACGTCAGGCGCAGCCAAGCACCATCAGCGCGACTGGACTTCAGCAATCATGGCGTGGGCTTCGGCATGCTGGCCCGCGCGTCCACCGCGCCCCGGCGCAGTGGACCGACCTGCACGACGACCGGGTGTACAGGTTCCTGCGCCTCCTCCCCCGCAACCCCGTCGGCAAGGCCCTGGCCTGCGTAGATGGCTCGGCATCAACGCATCGAGAGCTGCCGGTCAGGCGCCCCGAGGTGCGCGGCGCAGCCCACGGGACGAGATTGGAAGTAGCCCGACCGGCCGAACGCGAACGCGCGGTTGTGCGGGGCCGTACGACACAAGCGAGCCGACGATGACCAGTCACGCGAGTGGGGCTCGCTCCGGTGCCGCGGTGCGGCGTTCAGCCAGGAGCGGCAGCGGCAGCGGCTGGCTGGTCTTCGCGGGCGTACTGATGGTCTTCGGTGGCCTGATGACGCTCTTCGCGGGCATCGCAGCCATCGCCGATGACGACGTGTTCGTCGCCACCCGCAACTACGTGTTCGAGTTCGATCTCACCGGATGGGGCTGGATCCACCTGATCATGGGCGTGGTCATCACTCTCGCCGGCGCAGCCCTGTTCAAAGGCGCCACCTGGGCCAGGGTCGTCGGCGTGGCACTGGCCTGCCTCGCCATGCTCGCGAACTTCCTCTGGATCCCCTACGCGCCGTTCTGGGCCATCGTCCTGATCGCGATCAACGGCTTCGTGATCTGGGCACTGTGCACCGCTCCCAGTCCGTCAGGGCGATGAAGCAGGGGATGGCCCCGGGTCGCGGCCGGGGACATGGCCGTCTCCGGATCGGAGGCACCCATGAGAGACCTCAAGTTCGAGCAGAAGCGCTCGCTGTCCCGCCTTGAGGCGGCCGAGCAGCTCACGGCACTCGCAGACGCGCTGAGAGAAGGCGAGGAGGCCGAACTGGAACTCGGCGCGGGAACGTTGAGCCTGCGCGTTCCCGACGACCTTCGTAGCGAGACGGAGATCGAGACCGGCAATGGGGAAACCCAACTGGAGATCGAGTTCAAGTGGCGGACCGCACCGTCCCGGACAGCCTCATCCCGGTCGGGCGCAGGCACACAGGAAGTCACAACGCGAAAGAGCGCGCCCGCCAAGCCAGGGGGCCGCAGCACGGAGACCAACAGGAGCAAAAGCGCCAAGCGGTCCACAACGAAAGGGACCTCGGTCTGATCACCGCGCCCGGCTCGGTGCGCGACCGCCTTCCAGTGCCGGGCGCCGGCCGGTGGGTTGGCAGACAGGCCTCGTACCAGTGAGCGGAGAGCAGGTCTGGTCACGATCACGTGTGGGCAGGCTCGGGCCGTGACTGATGACTGGCGGGTGGACCGGATCGGGTCTGCTCTGCAGGGCCAGAATCCGACCGTGATGCGGCGGCTTGAGTCGGCGTTCGCGGTGATCGGCGACGTTCAGTTCCTGCCGGGCTACTCGGTACTCCTCGTGGATAACTGCATGTTCAACGGCTTTCCGACCTGCCCAGGCCCAAGCGGCTGTCGTTTCTGTCCGACATGGACCGACTCGGAGAAGCGGTTGAACGCGCGTGCCGGCAGCTGGACCCCGGTTTCCGCCGCGTCAACCTGGAGAGTCTGGGACACAGACCCGTTCTTGCATGCCCATGTCTGGCCGCGGTTCGAGTGGGAGCCGGCCGAACTGGTGGGCAGACCGGTGTGGCTGTGTCCGCGTGAGCGGTGGCATGACGAGCGGTTCAGACTCGGTCCGCAGCACGATGTGTTGCGGGATGTGATCGGCGGCGAACTGGACCGGTTGCGCTTGACGAGCTGACGGCGCGGCCCGCCGACCGTCAGGTCGGGGGGCCAGGCGTGTCGGCCTGCCCCTCCTCAGGGAAGAGTGGCCGCCGAGACAGGGTGGACGCCACTCGTGCCGACCGCAGTGCCCGAGGCGTGCGCGGGAAGGCGTCTGACGGCCGGGACGCACAGCAGCGCCAGGGCGGTCGGTACCGCGACGATCGTCATGGCGTACAGAGTGGGCCGCACGCCGAGGGACTCGGACACCGGGCCGGCGAGTGCCAGGCCCAGCGGCATGAGTCCTGCCGACAACAGGTAGTCGTACGAACTCACGCGGGACAGGGCGGCTTGGGGCACGTGTGTCTGGAGTGCGGTCTCCCACAGGACGAAGAAGAGGGAGACGGCGATGCCGGTGACCCCTTCAAGGGCCGCGATCAGGGCGAGTGAACCGCCGGATCCGATGATGACCGCCTGGCAGGAAGCCACAGCGAGCGCCGCAGCGGCCAGAGCCATGGGGCGCGCGATCTTGAGCCGGTAGGCGCAGACGTCTCCGACGAGGGAGCCGATGCCGAAGGCCGCGACCACCACCGACCAGCTTGCGGCACCGCCCCACTCCTCTTGGGCAAGGACGGGTCCCAGCACGAACACCGACGGCAGCACGACGACGTGGTAGACCGCCATGGCTCCCATGGCCGACCACACCCACGTCCGGCTGCGCACCTGCACCCACCCGGCGCGCAGCTCTCCGAGGAACGTCCCCCCGGTACTGGCCTTCACTGTCCCGGGTGCCGGGTCGCGCGGTCTCAGCCGGGCCAGGAAAGCGGCGCTGACCGCGAAGGTCAGTGCGTCCAGAGCCAGGGCGCCGCCCGGGCCGGCCAAGGCGACGAGCCCACCGGCCAGGGCCGGGCCGAGCACCAGCCCGGACGACAGGACGAACCCGCGCAGAGCATTGGCCTCCCGCAGCCGATCGGGTCCGACCACCAGCGGCATCAGCCCTGCGGCAGCAGGCATGAAGAACGCGTCCGCCGTGCCGAACACGATCATCAGCAGGACAAGATGCGGAACCTCGGCAACACCGCTCAGCAGCAGCCCGGCAATGAGTCCCTGGACCGCGAACCGCACCACGTCGGAGATCAGCATGATGCGATGCCGCCGGAAGCGGTCCGCCCACACCCCGCCCACCAGGGTGAACAACAGCATGGGCAACAGCCCCGCGGCGGCCACGAGCCCGACGTCGGAGGCGGTCCCGCCCACCGAGAGCACCGCGAAGGGCACGGCCACGAGTGAGACACGGTCCCCCAGCACGGACAGGGACTGCCCTATGAACAGGCGGGCGAACTGCGGCTCATCACGCAGCACGCCGGGAACGAAGGATTTCATGCGGTGGCCGATCAGGGACGCGAGGCGAGGATGCGCAACGCCCGATGGTAAGGAGAGGAGTCCTTACACGTCACCTGCATTTCCCCGGGCCAGAAGCCGTTTCCACTCAGCAAGCCGGCGAAGGGAACGCTGCGGTTGCGGATGCAGAGGCCCAAGGTGCGTGGCTGTGCCGCGGGCGGCCGGCGAGTCTCACCGGGCGTCGGCCGAGGGCGGGGGACTCATGCTCCATCTGATCGCCCTCGTCAGGACATGGCCGGTGAGCGGTATCGCGAGGTCGTCGAGCACGGGGACGCGCGGGAGTCCGAGCAGTCTGCGGGCCCACTCCGGGAGGGACGTCACGGCGTTGGCGGCGAGCAGGGCGTAGGCGGGCCGGGCGGCAAGCGGCAGTGGTGGGTGTACCAGCAGGAAGCGCGCGGTCGCCCTGCACTCCGGCGTGGCGCGGAGTTCCGGACGGTACGCGGCCAGGCGTGCTTCGAGGTCCGACCGCGTCCGCGGCGGGTCCGGCACCCCGAGGGCCGTCGCCACCTTCGCCGTGTCCGCCACGTAGGCGTCGTAGTCGGTGGACGCGAGGGGCCGCGCCCCGAAGCGCTCGTGGGCGCGAAGGAAGCTGTCCGTCTCGGTGATGTGCACCCACTCGAGCAAGTGGGGATCGGACGCCTGGTAGTGCTCGCCCTCCGCTGTCATACCTTTGACCTGCTCATGGATCGCGCGGACCCGTTCGACGGCGCTGCGGGCGTCGTCGGCGGTTCCGAAGGTGGTCACGGCGAGGAACGTACTGGTGCGCTGCAACCGTCCCCAGGGGTCGCCGCGGTACCCGGAATGAGCCGCCACGGCGGCCATGGCCAGCGGGTGCAGGGATTGCAGCAGCAGGGCACGCAGTCCGCCGATGAACATCGAGGCGTCGCCGTGCACGACGCGGATGGGCCGGTCAGCGCCGAACCACCGCGGCCCCGGCGTGTTGTGGATGCGAGCCCGGTTCGCGGGGCCGTCCGGCCCCGCGACGCGGCTGAAGAGCGCCTTGCCCAGTCTGTCCCGCACGCCGGAAACCGTGAGGACGTCCCTGTCCATGCTTCCATTCTGCGGCGTCGCCGCCCGCGGCGGAACACATGGCGGCGTTGTCGACGCCTCGCCCCTGATACTGACTGTCATGACCTTCCTGGCCGCGGCCGCGCGTATGCACAGCACAGAGGGGACTGCGATGCCGTGGGCATCCGGACGTCCACCAAATGCCGGAGTGCCTCGTGTGAGTGGGTGGGCATCGTGGCAGCGATCCTTTATGCCACGGGACATCCCATGAAGGGCGCCGCGCCCGGCAGAACGCCCACGCTGCGTCCGCGCACGGTGCGCAGAGCGCCCGACGTGCCCGGCGCCACGACCCTTGCCAGGCCGGTCGAGGGGCGTCGATGCCCGTGACCACCCGCGCGGTCCCGGCGCGGTCCGGACCACTGCCCATGCCCGCGCTGCTCGCCGCCGCCCACGGCGGGCCCTCCCTTGCGGTCACCGTCGTCGCGGGCCTGCTCGCTCTCCGCGCCGGCCTGTCTCCGCTCGACGCCGTCGCCGTCACCGCGGCGGTGTTCACCGGCCAGCTCACGATCGGCTGGGGCAACGACCTGCTGGACCTCCGTCGTGACCGCGCCGTCGGCCGCACCGACAAGCCACTGGCCACCGGAGCCCTCCCGGTCGGCCGGGTGATGACAACTCTGGTCGTGGCCGCGCTCGCCTGCCTGGTGCTGTCCGCGCTGGCGGGCTGGCGCAGCGCGCTGCTCAACGCCACCCTCGCCACGGGCGCGGGCCACGCCTACAACCTCGGGCTCAAGGCGACCGTCTGGTCCTGGGCGCCGTACGCCTGCGCCTTTGGGGCACTGCCCTCGGTCGTCACCCTCGCCGACCCCAGCCAGGGCTGGGCGCCGCTGTGGATGACCGGCGCCGGTGCCACGCTCGGTGTGGGGGCGCATGTTCTCAACACGCTGCCCGACCTCGCCGACGACGAACGGACCGGCGTCCGCGGCTTCCCGCACCGGATCGGCGAACGTCGCTCACGCGTCCTTGCCGCCGTGCTGCTGCCCGCCGCCTCGCTGCTCGCTGTGCTCGGCCCCACGGGAACGCCCCCGGCGTGGGCGTGGGCGGTCTTCACTCTGGTGACCGTCCTCGCGCTGCTCACGCTGGTCACCCGCGGTCGTACTCCCTTCCGGGCCGCGGTGGCCATCGCGTTGCTCGACGTCGTCGTACTGCTCGCGGCGGCCGGTTGATGGCGCCCTCATTCAGCGCCGATCCAGGCATGCGCGTCGCCCTCCTGGGCCGGGCGGACTTCGCCGCCCCAGCCGTGGCGTGCCGCCCCGCCCGCACACGGCTCCCCGGGGCCGGGCTGCGCGTCTCGGTCGCCGGCCAGAGTGTCCTCGACGACTTCGTCGGGCTTCGACTCGTCCGGGGGCGACTCGCCCCGGCCGTCGCGCTCGGCCTCGCCTGGGCGCTCGCAGCGCCCACCCGCTCGACCAGCCGACCACAGGAGCCAGCATGACCATGCGCGTCCTCAGCGTTCGCGGCGCCCTGCCCGAGCACCGCCACCGGCAGGAGGACATCACCAAGTCCCTCACCGCCATGCTGGTCGAGGACTCTGCCAAGCGCGGCCTCGTGGAACGGTTCCATGGCAACGTGTGCGTCGAGAGCCGGCATACCGTGCTCCCGCTGGACGAGTACGCCCGGCTCGAGAGCTTCGGCCAGTCGAACGACGTCTTCATCCGGGCCGGCGTCGAGCTCGGCGCTCGCGCGGTCGTCGACGCGCTCAAGAGCGTCGGCCTGACACCGGCCGACGTCGACTACATCGTGTCGTGCACGGTGACCGGCCTGGCCGTCCCCTCGCTGGAGGCCCGCGTCGCGGCGGAGATCGGGCTGCGGCCCGACGTGGTGCGCCTGCCCCTCGTCGGCCTCGGCTGCGTGGCGGGGGTGGCCGGTATCGCCCGCCTGCACGACCTGCTGCGCGGCCGCCCGGACGGGGTCGCGGTGCTGATGTCGGTCGAGCTGTGCTCGCTCACGCTGCAGCGCGACGACACCTCGGTCGCCAATCTCGTGGCCAGCGGCCTTTTCGGGGACGGCGCCGCGGCGGTGGTCGCCGTCGGGACCGAGCACGCGCTCGCGCAGTCCGACGACCCGGCTCGTCCAGAAGTCCTCGCGTCGCGGAGCCGCCTGTACCCCGACTCGGAGCGCATGATGGGCTGGGACGTGGGCTCCGGCGGGCTGAAGATCGTGCTCGACCCCGCGGTCCCCGACCTGGTGCGCCGTCATGTCGGCGACGACGTCCGCGGCTTCCTCGCCGACCACGGGCTGACCCACGACGACCTCGGCTGGTACGTCGCGCACCCCGGCGGCCCCCGGGTCCTCGAAGCGCTGCAGGACGCCCTGGGCGTCGAGCGGGAGGCCCTGGGCATGACCTGGGACTCGCTGCGCCGGATCGGCAACCTGTCCTCCTCCTCGGTGCTGCACGTCCTGGCGGACACCCTCGCCGACCGTCCTCCCCCGCCCGGCTCCTACGGGCTCATGATCGCCATGGGCCCTGGTTTCTGTTCCGAGTTCGTGCTCCTGCGCGCTCCGGGAGGTGAGCGATGAGCAGTGAGGTCCTGTTCACGGTCCTTATTCTGGCCGTCGGCCTGGAGCGGGTCGCCGAGCTGGTCGTCTCCCGGCGCAACGCCGCCCTCAGCCTCGCGCGGGGCGGCGTGGAGTGCGGGCGGGGGCACTATCCGTTCATGGTGGTGCTGCACACGGGCCTGCTCGTCGGCGCGCTCGTGGAGGTGTGGATGCGCCGACCGGACACGCCGGCGGTCCTCGCCTGGTCCATGCTCGCCCTCGTCGCGGCCTCGCAGGCGTTGCGGTGGTGGTGCATCGCCACCCTGGGACGGCAGTGGAACACCCGGGTGATCGTCGTGCCGGGCGCCGCACGCGTGACGGGCGGCCCCTACCGCTGGATCCCGCACCCCAACTACGTCGCCGTCGTCGTGGAGGGGATCGCGCTCCCCCTGGTGCACTCGGCCTGGATCACGGCCGTCGTCTTCACCAGCCTGAACGGGTTCCTGCTCGCCACCCGCATCCGCACCGAAGATGCCGCCCTGGCACAACTGGCCTGAAGGAGGCGCACATGGACCTGCTCGTCGTCGGCGGGGGGCCGGCCGGCCTGGCCACGGCCCTGCACGCGGCCCGGGCAGGGCTCGATGTCGCGGTGTGGGAGCAACGCGCCGGCACCGTCGACAAGGCGTGCGGCGAGGGACTGATGCCCGGTGCCGTCACCGCCTTGGGAGCGCTCGGCGTGCACCCGCCGGGGCACGACCTGCGCGGCATCCGCTACATCGCCGGACCACGCCGGGTCGACGCCGACTTCGCAGCGGGCCCGGGCCGCGGGGTACGTCGCACGACGCTGCATGCGGCGCTGCGTGAGACGGTGCTCGCCGCGGGCGTACGGGTCGAGCAGCGCACCGCGCGACGTGTGGAGCAGGACGAGGACGGTGTGTCGGTCGACGGCACGCGGGCCGGGCACCTCGTCGCGGCTGACGGCCTGCACTCGCCGATCCGCCGGGCCCTGGGGCTCGACCGGCCGCGCCGGGCCCGACCGCGACACGGGTTGCGGCGCCACTACGAGCTCGTCCCGTGGAGCGACCACGTCGAAGTGCACTGGGCCCCACACGCGGAGGCCTACGTGACCCCGGTGGCCGGCGACCTCGTGGGGGTCGCGGTGCTCACCGGTGCTCGCGGATCGTACGACGACCACCTCGCCGCCTTCCCCGAGCTGCGGGAGCGGCTGGCCGGGGCCTTGCACGCCGGGCCGGTGCGTGGGGCGGGCCCGCTCCGCCAGGACACGAGCGCGCGCACCGTCGGCCGGGTGCTGCTCGTCGGCGACGCCGCCGGCTACGTCGATGCGCTGACCGGTGAGGGCGTCGCGCTGGCGCTCGCGCAGGCACCGGCGGCCGTCCGGGCCGTCATCAACGGTGACGTGGCGGGCTACGAGCGGGAGTGGCGCCGGCTCACACGGCGTTACCGCTGGCTGACCCACGCGCTGCTCGGCGCGACGCGGATGCCCCCCGCTCGCGCGGCGCTGGTGCCTCTGGCCCAGCGGCTGCCGTGGCTGTTCGCCGCGACCGTCGACGCGCTGGCCCGCCCGGCCCGGCAGCATCAGGCGAGCGGGCCGAGCGGATAGCGCGGATCGGCCAGGTCACCGGAACTGCGCCGGACAGAACGTGCCCCGCGGCAGTTGCACGGCACACCGGCTGCGCCGCCCGGCCACGCTCGCCGAGTCCTTCGACCGGGCGGGCTGTCGGCGAAGGACGTCTCGGCGTCACGCCACGCGACGTCCGCAGCCTGGTGCGCGCGACGCGGGGGCGCAGGCGTGGCATGCCGAGCGACGATCAGCTGCCGGAGCTTGTCGACATGGTTCTCGAGCCGGAGGACAGCCCCGTGGTGACGTGTCCGGGATTTGCGGTCGACTGGGCATGAGGGAGGCTCCCGGCCCTGCGGCGGCCGGATCCGGTGATCACAACCCGGGCCGTCGTCGCGTGCGGGTGCCCCGCCCACAGCGGGCGTCAGGCTTCCATGGCGTGAAGGTCTGCGGGCCCCACGTGCACTTCGGCGAGCACACGCACCCCTGGGACGGTCCTTCGGGCCAGCCGCGCCGTGACCAGCGTGGTCAGGGCCTCGTGCAGGCCCCGCTCGTCGCCGGGCGCGTAGGCACGGTGAAGCCCGGACGGTTCGCGGTCCCGGGTGAGGAAGCGGCGGGTGTTCCGGACGGCGTCCGTGCTGCTCGCCCGGACGACCTCGATCGGATCGACGACCGTGCAGCGGTAGGTCACCCGGGCCGGGAAGTCCAACGCCGAGTCGCGCGCCGCCAACGTCCACGCGGAGATCAGCGTCACGTCGCGGCTCAGGTCGACGACGCTCACGGCGGTGGCCCGCGCCGCCAGGGAGGCGTCGGCCGTGCCGTCCATGTACACGTCCCGGCCGGTCCGGTACACGAGGATCTCGTCCGCCTTGGCGACCAGAGCCCGCCGGCGCAGCGCGCTCCACGGGATGGACGGCCACAGTTCGCGATGCCGGACGATCGGGTATCGGCGTGTCATATGACCGGTCATGGCTGCACTCCAAGGTGGGGGAAGACTTTTCCAAGGGGCGCCGGCGCAGTCAGTACTGCAGCGCTGTCGCCACGTCCCGGCCGATGCGCTCGACCGCGATGAGGTCGAGGCCGTAGTGGACGTAGCGGCCGTTGCGTTCCACGCGTACGAGTCCCAGGTCGCGCAGGGTGCGCAGATGACGGGAGACCTGAGGGCGGGTCATCTGCAGCCGGTTTGCGAGGTCGGCGGTGGTCATGGCCTGCCGGGCGATCAGCCGGCACAGCCGTACCCGGCGGGGATCGGTGAGCGCGAGCATGCGGCTGCGGGCCAGGGTGACGCCCACCTCCGGGGTGTCGACCGGGAAGTGCACGACCGGCGGCAGGCCCGGCTCGTCCTTCACGAGCAGGTGCGGGGCCCCGTACCTGGTGGGGATCAGCAGTACGGGCGTACGGGCCGGGCTGATCACCGCGTGGTGCACCTTGTCGAAGACGATGCGTGCGGGTCCGTCCAGCCGGGCGCTGGACGTGCTGAGCGAGAGCAGGGCCGCAGCGGGCCCCTCGTCCGCGAGCCGTTGCCGTGCGCGGTGCGCGGCGCGGGTGAGCGTGGGCTCGATCTCCCGCCACAGGGAACCGAAGAAGACGACGCGGCACAGCTCGATGAAGTCGAGGACGTCCGCGCGCAGTGCCTCGGGGTCGCGCAACAGATCCTCGGCGAGGGCGAGATGCGGCTCCGGCAGCCCGGAGGCGGCATGGCGCAGTGCGGCGGCCTGTGCCGGGTCGTGGCGCAGGCGGCCGAAGTCGAAGCCGCTGTAGCCGCTGGCACAGGTCTGGGCGGTGAGCTCGGCGAAGCGGTCGAGCGGCAACCGGTCCAGGGAGACGTCGAGCCCCGGATAGAAGCCCCGCCACCGCAGCGCCGTCCACAGCGGTGCGAACCGTCGCAGGCCGGCCCGGAAGGCGGGCGGTGCGGAACGGGTGACCTCTTCTGCCCAGGGTGCGTGTTCGGTGTGGTGCGCGTGCCCGGTCAGCACGTGCAGACTCGCCGCAAGCTCCGCGAGCGGCGACACGGTGACGGCGAAGCGGTCGGGGGCGCCCCCCTCCAGGATGATCACGACCGACATGAGCTGGAGTGTAGGTCCGCGGCCCGCTCACGTCAGCACCTCGACTCCCGCCGCGAACTCCGCCCGCGCCGCCTCCAACAGACCTGGCTCCGTGAGCAGTTCGGCGACGACCGCAGCAAGGCCCGCCGCCGCGACCTGCGTACGGTCATGGGCGAACGGCGTCGCGGCCGCCTCGCACATCGCCTCCGAGTGACTCGGCGTTCCGGCCGGGGCGACCTGGATGTACGGGTGGATGACCGGAAGCAGCTTCGAGAGGTTGCCGATGTCGGAGGAGCCGGCCGGGCTGTCCGGGTCGCCGGGCGCGATGTCCACGCCGAGCGCGCGCACGGCCTCCCCGAACCACTCCGCGAGCACGGTGTTGTTGCGGCGTTCCGCATACAGCGGACCGGTCTCGGAGAGCTCCGCCTGCGTCTCGGTGGCGAGCGCAGCGCCCACCGCGGCCGCGCGCACGCGCTCCACCAGGGCCCGGGTCGAGGCCGCTGTGCGGTCCCGTACGTACAGGTCCACGGCGGCGCGGGCCGGGACGACGTTCGGGGCCTGACCGCCGTCCGAGACGATCCCGTGGATCCGGGCGCTCGGCGGCACGAACTGCCGCATCGCGTCGAGTGCGTTGAGGAACAGCTGGGCGGCGGCCAGCGCGCTGCGCCCCTCCCAGGGCGACTTCGCGGCGTGCGCGCTCACACCGGTGAACGCCACCCGCAGATGCGCCGCCGCCAGCGCGTGCGCGGCGGTCAGCGAACGGTCGCCCGGGTGGAACATCACCGCCGCGTCGACGCCGTCGAACACCCCGGCCTCGGCCAGCCGCACCTTGCCCGCGCCGCCCATCTCCTCTCCGGGCGTGCCGATCACGGCGATGGTGCCCGGATGCCGGGGCAGGGCGCGGACGACTCCGATCGCGGCCGCCGCCCCACCGGCAGCGATGAGATTGTGCCCGCAGCCGTGACCGACCCCGGGCAGCGCGTCGTACTCCGCGAGGACGGCGACGTACGGCCCCGGCAGCCCACTCCCGTGCTCGGCCACGAAGGCGGTGTGGAGCCCGCCCACCGGGGCCGTCACCGAGAAGCCCGCCTCCGCGAGCCAGCCGGTCAGCACGTCCCGGGCGTGGAACTCGGCGAACTTCAGCTCCGGCCGCCCGTGGACGGCCAGGCTCACCTCCTCCATCCGGGGCCGCAGCGCGGTGAGTTCCGTGACCAGGTTCTCCAGCAGGGGTGAGGCGGCAGACGTGGCGGACTGGGCAGGCATGGCGGAATTGGCGGACATGGGGCTCCCGTCGTACGAGACCGAGGCGACACGCGTTACGCCTCGCGTACGACGAGACTGCGGCCCCGACGGCCGGGACGGCGCCGGGTTACCGCTCGCCGGGTAACCCTCACCGGACGCTCCTGAGTACCGGGCGGGAGCAGGACAGGTACGTGCAGGAGTCGTACGTCGCCGAGTTCGCGCTGCCGCCGGACGGCTTGTCGACGGACACCGACCGCATCCTCGACTTGACGGCGGGCCGGCCCGCCCCGCACCGTCCCGGCGCCGACGCTCGTGAGCGGCTGCCTACGCACGATCTGCCGGTGGCGTGACAGTGCCGCCTGAGGGCGTCTCGGGTTTCGCGTGGAGGATCTCGCGGGCCTGCTCCGCCGCGCGGGCGATGCTCTCGGAGACGAAGTCGAGGAAGCGGGCGACGTTCTCCAGACGGGCGGCGGCCGGGGTGTCGGGGCCGAGGACGCCGACGCCCTGCCGTGCGATCTCGACGATCTTGGCGGTGGACCGGGCGCTGGCGATCATCGACTGGTACCAGATGTCGTCGTCGACGACATAGCGCTCGCGGCGGCGTTCGTCGCGTTCCCGGCGGACGAAGCCCTGGCTCTCGAGGAACGCGATCGCCTTGGAAATGGACGCCGGGCTGACCTTCAGGCGCTGGACGAGTTCGGACGCGGTGAGGCTGCCGGAGTCGGTGAGGGTGAGGCAGGCCATCACCCGGGACATCATCGCGGGCATGCCCGAACCCATGAGGACGGTGGTGAACACCTCCTCGTACTCGTGCACGGCCTCGGCCTCGCGTCCGTGGGCCTGCGGGGGTGCCGCCGTGTCCTGGTGCGCGGGCTGCCGGCGCCGGTGGGCGCGGCGTTCGGTGGCGCGGTGGGCCAGGTCGGCGCGGTAGGCGGTGGGGCCGCCGTTGCGCATCACCTCACGCGTGACCGTCGAGGTCGGACGATCGAGACGCCTGGCGATCTCCGCATAGGCAAGGCCGTCGGCCAGCCCCAGCGCGATGTCCTGGCGTTCGGTCTGGGTGAGCCTGCCTCCCGGCATCGCGTCTCCTCGTGTCGTGCTCGTTGGCGTCGTCAGCATAGCGTTCATCGACACTTCATTGCAACGCAACGAGACAGCCGTTGCATTTGCTTCGAAGGTCATTGCAACGATTTACCGCGCTTAACCTGCAGTTATGGCGAATAAGTGCAACGAGTTCGTTGCCAATTATGTAAACGCAACGTAGCTTTCTCTCATCGGAAACAGCGAGCCGACGGAGCGCACGCTGCCAGAAGAAGGAGAGCACGATGCAGAAGTTCGACACCCCCGCCCCGATCTCCGCCGTCCTCGACATCCCCGCGGGACGCATCCGGTTCATCGCCGCCGACCGGGCCGACACCACGGTCGAGGTCCTGCCGGCGGACGCCTCGAAGACCCGCGACGTGAAGGCGGCCGAGCAGACCACGGTCGAATACGGCGAAGGCGTCCTGCGGATCGAGGCCTCACCGGCTAAAAACAGGCTCCTCGGCGCCTCCGGATCCGTCGAGGTAACCATCCAGTTGCCCGCCGGCTCCCGCGTCGAGGCGAAGACGGCCAGCGCCGAGTTCCGGGGCGTCGGACGGCTCGGCGACGTCACCTTCGAGGGTGCGGAGGGCACGGTCAAGCTCGACGAGACCGCGAGCGCCCGCCTCACCCTCCTCGCCGGTGACATCTCGGTCGGCCGCCTGGGCGGCCCCGGCGAGATCAGCACCCAAAAGGGCGACCTTCAGATCCACGAAGCCGTGCGCGGCACGGTCACACTGCGCACCGAGTCCGGCCAGGTGTCCATCGGCGCCGCCCGCGGAGTCTCCGCCCATCTGGACGCCGGCACCACGTACGGCCGCATCCACAACTCACTCCTGAACACCGAGGGCGCCGCCGCCCAGCTCGACATCCACGCGACCACCGCCTACGGCGACATCACCGCCCGCAGCCTCTGAGGGAGCACCCGCCATGAAGTCGCCGCTCGTACAGAAGCCCGAGACGGCGACTTCGGCCGCCCCTGACCTCCTCGCCACCTTCATACGCTTCGTGATCTTCGGAGGTGGCGTGGGAGCCCTCTCCAGCCTCTCGGTAGCACTGTTGGCCATGACCATGCCCTGGGCGGTCTCGAACGCGATCACCACCGTCGCCTCCACCCTGCTGTGCACCGAACTCCACGCCCGCTTCACCTTCGCCAAAGGACGCAGCGCCGGATGGCGAGAGCACTGGCAGTCCGCGGGCTCGGCGACCGCCGCCTACCTGGCGACCAGCATCGCCGTCCACATCCTGCACATGGTGCAGCCCTCCCCCGGCATGCTGACTGAGCAGATCGTCTACCTCAGCGCCTCCGGCCTCGCCGGCGCAGGCCGCTTCCTCATCCTGCGCCTCTACGTCTTCGCCGGCCGCCGTGGCCGGACCACACGACCGCCGAAGCAGCAGGGGACGGTGGCCGTACCCGCCCCGACGGCAGTGCGGCAGTCGCCGTGCACGAGTTGGCCGAACGGGTCACGGCCACAGCTCGCGGCGTGAGCCCCCGATCCCGCCGGCCCGACGGTGTGCCGGCCTGGAGTTCACGGCCGTCCACGCCGGGACCGACGCGATCGCCGTCGGCGCCCTGGCCGCCCTGCGCGAGACGGGCCTGCGGGCCCCCCGTGACGTGTCACTGGTCGGCTTTCACGACGCCCCCTACGCGACGGACCTCACGCCGTCCCCCACCACAGTCCGTGTGCCTTACGTGGAGCTGGGACGAACCGCCGTACGCCTGGCGCTCGACCGGGAGGAGAGCATCGGGCGCGACGACCACATGACCCTCAGCACGCAGTTGGTGATCCGGGAGTCCGTTCGGCCACCCAAGTGAGGCGACGCTGAGACGCCGCCGGACCTCTGCGCGTACGTCCATGCCCCTGCCCCTGCCCCTGCCCCTGCCCCGCGGCGCCGCGTCCTCCGACCGCGTGTGACGGCCCGGCCGAGTCCCGCGCGCCGACGCCTAGGCCGGACTGCCCGGCCCCAGCCCGACCGACGATGCGCCAGTGCCCCAGGATGACCGATTCGGTCGGCGTGGTTCCGCTGCACGACGTAGCCCTGAGAAAGCGGGCCACCGGCAAGGTCGCGGTCCGTGTCCATGCCGCGACCGATGCGGCCTCCGGCCCGCTGTAGTGGCGCCTTTTCCTTCCCGGATCGGCCGCCTGGCACCAGTCCTCGATCCCTCGGGCGACGCCCCCCTCAAGCGAAACGCTTGCGTTTCGCTCATGCGCCCCCTATCGTAAATGAACGAAACGGTTTCGTTTCACACGTTCGCCATCTGATCTACGACTGGAGTACGTCCCCATGTCTCAGACAGCCGCAGCGCCGGACGCGGTGTCGCTCGGAAAGAGCGGTGCCCAGGCCGAAGAGGCCGGGCCTCGCCACCGGTGGTGGATTCTCGCCGTCATCGGGCTCGCCCAGCTGATGGTCGTGCTGGATGCGACCATCGTGAACATCGCCCTGCCGTCCGCCCAGGCCGGCCTCGGCTTCTCCGACGGCAACCGGACCTGGATCGTCACCGCCTACTCGCTCGCCTTCGGCAGCCTGCTGCTGCTCGGCGGCCGGATAGCCGACCTCTTCGGGCGCAAGCCCGCCTTCCTGGTAGGCGTGGGCGGCTTCGCGGCCGCCTCGGCCGTGGCCGGCGCCGCCGTCAACTTCGAGATGCTCGTCGCGGGCCGTGCCCTTCAGGGTCTGTTCGGCGCACTGCTCGCCCCGGCCGCGCTCTCCCTGCTGACCACCACCTTCACCAACCCGAAGGAACGCGCCAAGGCCTTCGGCGTCTACGGCGCCATCGCCGGCTCCGGCGCGGCGGTCGGCCTACTGCTCGGCGGTGTCCTCACCGAGTACATGAACTGGCGCTGGACCCTCTACGTCAACCTCTTCATCGCGGCCTTCGCCCTCGTCGGCGGTGCGATGCTTCTCAAGAGCACGGCTCGCGACCGGAACTCCAAGCTCGACCTCCCCGGTACCGCCCTGGTCACCACCGGCCTCTTCAGCATCGTCTACGGCTTCTCCAACGCCGAGTCCCACGACTGGAGCTCGCCGATGTCCTGGGGCTTCCTCACCGTCGGCGCCGCACTGCTGACCGCTTTCACCTGGTGGCAGACCAGGGCCCCGCATCCGCTGCTGCCGCTGCGCGTACTCCTTGACCGGAACCGTGGCGCGTCCTTCATCGCCATGCTGATCTCCAGTGCCGGAATGTTCGGCGTGTTCCTCTTCCTCACCTACTACCTGCAGCTCAGCCTCGGCTACTCCGCCGTCGAGACGGGCCTGGCCTTCCTCCCGATGGTCGGCGCCCTCATGGTGAGCGCCACCATGTCCACCAGCTTCCTGATCCCCCGCTTCGGCCCGAAGATCGTGGTCCCGCTCGGCATGGTTCTCGGAGCCGTCGGCCTGGTCTGGCTGACCGCTCTCGACATGGACAGCACGTACGCGGCCCACATCCTCGGCCCGCTGCTGTTCGCCGGCCTCGGCATCGGCCTGATCATGGCTCCGGGCATGAGCCTCGCCACCAGCGGCGTCGCCCCGGAGGACTCCGGGGTCGCCTCCGCCTCCGTCAACACCATGCAGCAGATCGGCGGTTCCATCGGCACGGCGCTGCTCAATACCCTCGCCGCCAGCGCCGCCACCGCCTACCTGGTCGGCAAGGACCCCGCCAACAAACTCAACCAGGCCCAGGCGGCACTGGAGTCCTACTCCACCGCCTACTGGTGGTCGGCCGGCTTCTTCGCGGCCGGCGCACTGACCACGGTGCTGCTCTACCGGCGCGGCGTCCCGGCGGTCGACGCGGACGCAGCTCCCACAGTCCACATGTAAGCGGCATGTGGTGGCCCGCGCTCACCTGTGGGGACGGGGAGAGTGCGGGCGAGGGGCCCGGTGCTTTCAAGCACCGGGCCTTTGACGTTGCCGCCCGTTTGCACAGGCACCGAGCCTGTGACGTTGGCGCCCGCCTGCCACGACTGCCGCTGAACCGGCAGCTCGCGCGCATCCGACTGACTGACCCCGCGAACCGAACAACCGGCGAGAGCGCCACAGTTGGTCGCGATCCGCGACCACCTCTCATACGCGCGGGCCGGCCCCCTGCCGCCCTCGCATTGACGGCAGAAGCATTCAAGAGCCCGCGTACCACTTCTTGACGTGTCACGCGCCACATGGGAGCGTCCGGTTAACCCCGCATATTGAAACGATTCAATACATGGAGATGCCGTGCTCCGCAAACGCACGCTTTTGTACCCGCTCTTCAGAGGCTTCGTCATGTTTGCCGTACTCGGAAGCCTGACGGTTCTGCCGGCGCCCCTGTCCCCCGCGGCGTCGGTGTCGGACACGCCGTTCACCGTGAAGGCTCTGACCACCAACGGCCGGGTGAATCCACTGGGCATCGGTGGTGAGGACCCGGTCTTCGGCTGGCAGTTGGCGTCGGACCGCCGGGCGACCTCGCAGAAGGCGTACGAGATCCAGGTCGGGCGCACGCCAGGGTCTGGCGACGTGTGGTCGACCGGAAAGGTGGCTTCCGGCCGCCAGGTCGACGTCAAGTACGGAGGCCCTGACCTCGAGTCAGCCACGCGCTACTCCTGGCGTGTTCGGGCCTGGGACGACAAGGGGGTTGCGAGTCCGTGGAGCGCTGACGCGTACTTCGAGACGGGCCTGCTGGAGCCCGGCGACTGGGACGGCGCCCAGTGGATCACTCGCCCTGAGGCCGCGAGTGAGCTGGACAAGTGGACCGACTACACCGCCACGGTCGAGTTCACACTCGACAACGCCGCCTTCGGCATGTTCCTGCGCGCCTCCGACGTGAGCAACGGATACATGTGGCAGTTCAGCGTCACCGACTCGACCCCGATGCTGAACCTGCACAAGCAGGTCAAGGGCAACTACACCGTGGTCCAGCGAGTGGATCTCGCGCCCCACGGCTTCACCAAGGCAGATCTCCTGGCCGGCCGGCACACCGTCCGCTACGACGTGGCGGGCACCACCATCACCACGACCCTCGACGGCAAGCTGGTCAACACCTTCACGGACTCCACGTTCTCCAAGGGCTACGTCGGCTTCCGCACGCACGCTTGCTGCGGCGAACGAGGAACGGTCTACGACGCCGTCGTGACGAACACCGACGGCGCCACTCTCCTCGACACCGACTTCGCGTCCGGACGGAACCCGTTCACCGGCGGTGAAATCGTCGACTCCGCCCTCGCGGTGTCCGGTACCACCGATTCCCTCTACGGACCCGCGGCCCGTCCCCAGCCGTTGCTGCGCAAGGACTTCGCGACCAAGGCCGGCAAGAAGGTCGCCTCGGCGAGGGTCTACGCATCGGCACTCGGCGTCTACCAGCTGGAGATCAACGGAAAGCCCGTCGGCGACCAGGTACTTGCCCCGGGCTGGACGAACTACCACAAGCGCATCCAGTCCCAGACCTACGACGTGACGAAGCTGCTGGCAAGCGGCGACAACGCGATCGGCGCTTCCCTGGCGGACGGCTGGTGGGCCGGCAAGGTCGGGATCGGCTGGACCCGCCAGTACGGGGACACCCCCGCTCTCGTGGCGAGGATGCGCATCACCTACACCGACGGGTCGGTCGACTGGATCGCCACGGACGGTTCGTGGAAGGCGGCGGACGGCCCCTACGTCAAGGCAGACCTTCAGGACGGCGAGACCTACGACGCCCGTCTGAAGCCGTCGGGCTGGAGCCGGCCGGGATTCGACGACACGACGTGGGAACCCACCGCGAGCCTGGAGTCCCGGACCGCCCTCCTGGTCCCGCAGAGCGACGAGCCCGTGCGCCGGACCCAGGTCCTCGATGCACAGAAGATGACCGAGCCCGCCGCTGGGACCTACGTCTACGACCTCGGCCAGAACATGGTCGGCGTGCCGCGCCTGACGCTGACCGGCTCCGCCGGCCAGACAGCCAAGATCCGCTACGCGGAGGTGCTCAACAAGAACGGCACCCTGTACACCGACAACTTCCGCAGCGCCAAGGTCACCGACCGCTACACCTTCGCCGAGACCGGAACGGTGACCTACGAACCCACCTTCACCCAGCACGGCTTCCGCTACGTCGAGATCACCGGACTGAACGAACCTCCGGCGCTCTCCGCCGTCAACGGCGTCGTGTGGGGATCCGACCTCCCGTCCACCGGCACGCTGAAGACGTCGGACACCATGCTCAACCGACTGGCGAGCAACATCTCCTGGAGCCAGCGGGGCAACTTCCTCTCCATTCCCACCGACACCCCCGCCCGCGACGAGCGCCTGGGGTGGACGGGCGACATCAGCCTGTTCGCACCGACGGCCAACTACCTCGTCGACACCCGCGCGTTCCTGTCCCACTGGATGGCGGACGTACGCAATTCCCAGTACGCCAACGGTGACCTGCCGGCGGTCGTCCCCACCCCGCAGGGGCAGTTCGGCGACAGCGGTGTCGGCTGGTCGGACGTGATGATCACCGTGCCGTACTCCGTGTGGCGCTCCTACGACGACACCCGCATCCTGCGCGAGAACTACCCCGCCATGCAGAAGTTCTTCCAGTTCGTGCGCGACAGCGCCGGACCGGACCTCCTCGAACCCGGCCGCACCACCTTCTTCACCGACGACTGGCTGCACCTGGACGACCCGACCGAGCAAGGCATCCTGGGCACGGCCTACTACGCCGAGAACGCCCGCATGATGGCGGAGACGGCCAAGGCCCTCGGCGACGACGCGGCGGCCTCCGAGTACGGCAAACTCTCGACCGACATCCGCGCCGCCTTCACCAAGGCCTACGTCGCAGCGGACGGCACCGTCAAGCGCAACTCGCAGACCGGATACGCGATGGCCCTCGGCATGGACCTCGTCTCCGATCCGGCACTGGCCCTGAAGGTCGGCGAGAAGTTCGTGGCCAAACTGGCGCTCACCGACTACCACCTGCGGACCGGCTTCATCGGCACGCCGCTGCTGCTGCCCGCCCTGAGCAGGATCGGCCGGGACGACCTGGCCTACAAGATGCTCCTGCACAAGGACTACCCGTCCTGGGGCTACGAGGTCGTCACCGGTGCCACCACCGTGTGGGAGCGCTGGAACTCGATCATGCCCAACGGCGACTTCGGCCCCGTCGACATGAACTCCTTCAACCACTACGCCTACGGCGCCGTGGGTGACTGGATGTTCCAGAACATCGGCGGCCTCTCCGCGATCGACCCCGGCTACAAGCGCTCCCGCATCGCGCCGGTGCCCGGCGGAACCCTGACGGAAGGCTCGGGCAGCCTCAAGACCGTGTACGGGCGTCTGTCGTCGCGGTGGAGCACCGACAACGGCGCTGTCGACCTGAAGGTGACGGTCCCGGTCAACACCGTCGCGGAGGTCCACGTTCCGGCGACGACGCGCCGGGCGGTCACCGAGGGCGGCCGGCCGGCTGACGGCGCCAAGGGTGTGCGCTTCCTCCGGATGGAGGACGGCGCTGCCGTGTTCGAGGTCGGGTCGGGGTCCTACCGCTTCGGCGTCGACACCGTCCTCGGCGGCCTCGGCGAGGCCAAGGTGGCAGCGGGAGAGCTGCGTGACCGGTAGCGACCCTCGACGCTCCGGGCGCACCGACGGCGAGCGGGAAGGCCCGGGAGGTCCAGATTTCCGTCACAGCCGCTTGGATCACCTACGTGGCGAGTGGTGCGCAGAGCACCGACCAACACGTGAACCGTGCCCTGGCACGTCTGGGAGACATCGGCGACTGGACCGCGCAGCAGGTGGACAACGGAGCGCTGACAACGTCCCAGAAGGCGGCGGTACAAGCACTCGTCGGCCGCATCCAAAAGGGCCTGTGACGGTGTCCGCCTTGCTCGTGAATGCTGAACCGTAGTCGCAGCCGGAGCACCGGCTGGTGCCGCTGACATCGCTCTCCTGCCGGTCTGGTCCCGGCCGGCAGGAGACCGGTCTCCACCTCGGCCTGGTCGGCGAGTTCGGCGTGGCCCTGGGGGCACTGGTCCGCTCCACCGCGGGCGGCATCGCCATCCTGACCGGTGTCCTGGTCATCCTGTCCGACCTGACGGGCGGATCGGCGGGGTGGTGAGCGCCCTTTCTCAACCACCCAGCGATGGGGGCCTTGTGTTCGAGTGCGGGGACCGATGAGTTTCGTTCGCCGCTGCCGTCCTCATGCAAGGAGGTGTTTGCGGTGGACGCAACTGCAGGGCAGGAAGCGCTGACGAGGTTGGACATTCCGGTGGGCGACTGGGTGGTGGAGGCCGAGTTCACCGGTCTGCCGTCGTCCGTCGGGCGCTGCGTGTCCGAGTGGACCTTGGACGAGCGGTTCCTGCTCCAGGGCACGCAGGCCCCGGAACCCGCTCCGGACGGCGGTGTCCGGGACCGGTCGAAGGACGACTCGGCCGCCCGGGAGAAGGACATCGTCTTCACCTACCGCAGGGGCCAGTGAGTTGAATTCCGTCGGATCCGAAGGATCGCCCGCCGACAACGCGCGCGGCATCGTCGACACGAGCCTGTACATGGTGCTTGCCACCGCCGACGCGGACGGTCGGCCGTGGAGTTCCCCGGTCTACTTCGCCCACCTGGAGTGCATCGAGTTCTACTGGCTCTCCTCACCACGGGCCGCGCACTCACGCAACCTCGCGGTACGCCCCCAGGTGGGCATCGCCGTCTTCGACTCATCGGCGGCGATCGGCACCGGCCAAGGCGTCTACATGTCCGCGGTGGCCGAACCGGTCGCCGGGCAGCCTGACATCGAGCGCGCTATGGAGGTCTTCTCACACCGTTCCCTCCGCCATGGCGGCCACGCCTGGACGTGCGACGACGTGAATCCCTCTTCCGGCCTGCTCCTGTACCGCGCGGTGGCCGAAGCGCACTGGATCCTGGCCAAGGACGGCCAGCCGGACCACCGGATTCCGGTCCACCTCGACTGAGGTGGGAGGGACCGGATGAGGCCGGCTGTATCGAGGCGGCGCCGCGGTGCCTGGCCGCCGTGCGCTGAGGGCATGACCTCACCGCAGGTGCTGGAACAGCTGGAGACCGGGTGCGGCCTGTGGGTGCCCAATGCCACCCGAGCAGCGACCGCTGTCCGCGGCCGCGCTGTCGACCCGGCAATGAGAAGCAAGGTCAGGGCTTGGGGCATGGCTGGCGGGAACGATGCCGCATCACGGCTTCGGTGTTTCCGCAGCGAGCTGTGACATAGCGCCGTCGCCCGTTCCTGGAGGTGTCCACATACGCCCGGGAACACTGGAAGCGCATGCACCGCCCCAGCCGTGCTCTCCCTGGTGGACGCCGTATTTTGCGCAGGTTGGTGACCGGGCGCAACCCGTAGTCCTCGAGGTGCGGCGGACGCCGATGGCTGCCACCGTATGGGTGAAGAGCTGTGGTCCCGGATACGCGAGGACGGAGGCGGTCACCATGGTGATGGCGCATCCTTCGCTCCTGCGGGAGCTGGTCGAACGGTGCGAGACGCTCAAACGGCGCCTGACGTCCGGCGGCAGCGCGGAGACCGCGCGCCAGCTTGACGACGCGACGTACACGCTGTGCGTAGTCACCGGTACCCGTCAGCTGGACACGGCACTGTATGTGGCCCGACGACAGCTGGCCGACGCCATGACTCGCCAGCAGCCCCACCACCGCTGAACCGTCACTGCGGTGCCACCTCCGCAAGCCACATCCTTCGGCGCTCGCTGGGGCGACGTCGATGACCTCCCATGTGGCGAACCGTCTGCCTACGGCAGTTGCGGTCCTGTCCTGGCGACGTAGACCGTGTTGCTCGACGTGCCGCCCTGGAGAGGATTGCCGAAGTCGACGACATGGGCCGCTGCATGCGCGAAGACCTCCGTGAGCGCGGAGGTGAACTGTTCGTCCGGTGGGTCGTTCGACCACAGGGCGAAGACCCCGTCGGGGTGGAGGTGTCCGGTGAGAGCGCGGAGCCCGGCGGGCTGGTAGAGCGCCGCGTGGCGGGGGTGGAGCACGTGGCGCGGCGAGTGGTCGACGTCCAGCAGGATGGCGTGGAAGCGGCGGCCCGGCTCCTTCGGGTCCAGACCGCGCGCATCCGCCGCCATCGCGAAGAAGTCGCCTTGAACCAGGCGGCAGCGGACGTCCGAAGTCAGCCGGGGGCCGAGGGGCACCAGGCCCCGCTGATGCCAGTCGATGACTTCGGCGAGCGTTTCGATCACGGCCAGTGAGCGCACTCGGGGGTCGTCCAGCACCGCTTCGGCGGTGTACCCGAGTCCGAGTCCGCCGACGGCGACGTCCAGTTCGGCGTCCGGCAATGTCGCCAGTCCGATTTCCGCAAGCGCGATCTCGCCGGCGGTGAAGAGGCTGGACATCAAGAACTCGTCACCGAGCTTCACCTCGTACACGTCGGTGCCCGAGGCCGGGTCGCGTCGGCGCCGCAGGCTGATGTCGCCCATCGCTGTCGGGCGCCAGTCGATCTCCTGGAAACGCGCGCTCATCCGTCTACCTTTCTGCGGCACCTTCGGTGCCCGGAACGTCGCTCTGCGCGGGTTGGACGCAGGCGCGAAACCGTCCCTGCCGCCGGCCGGGCAGGGACGGGAAGGCGGCCCGGTCAGGCGTCGATGATGACGGGGATGATGAGGGGCTTGCGGCGGTACGTGCGGAACGCCCAGTTCGCCACGGCGCGGGCGATGAGCTGTTCGAGCTGGTGCGCGTCCCCCACGCCCTCCTGGGCGGCGGTCGCCAGCGTTTTCTCGATGACTGGGATGACAGGCTCGAAGGTGGTGTCGTCATGGACGAAGCCGCGGGCCAGGAAGTCGGGAGTCTCGGCAAGGGCACCGGTGTCGGCGTCGACGATGGCCACCACGGTGACCACGCCCTCCTCCGCGAGGGTGAGCCGGTCCTTCAAGGACGCCTCGGTGGCGCCACCGACTTCCATGCCGTCCACGTAGACGTTGCCTGCGGGCACCTTGCCGGTGATCTTGGCGCGGCCGTCGACGAGGTCGACGACGACTCCGTCCTCGGCGATGACGACCCGCTCGGGGTCGACGCCGGTACGGATGGCGAGGTCACCGTTGGCCCGCAGGTGGCGCCACTCGCCGTGTACGGGCATGACGTTGCGGGGTTTGACGATGTTGTAGCAGTAGACGAGTTCCCCGGCGCTGGCGTGTCCGGACACGTGCACCTTGGCGTTGCCCTTGTGGACGACGTTGGCGCCCCAGCGGGTCAGCCCGTTGATCACCCGGTAGATGGCGTTCTCGTTGCCCGGGATGAGGGAGCTGGCGAGCAGGACGGTGTCGCCCTTGCCGATGCGGATCACGTGGTCGCGGTTGGCCATCCGGGAGAGAGCCGCCATGGGCTCGCCCTGGGATCCGGTGCACACCAGAGTGATCTTGTGGTCGGGGAGCTTCTCCATTTCCTTGGTGCTCACGACCAGGCCCGAAGGCACCTTCAGATAGCCGAGGTCGCGGGCGATGCCCATGTTGCGGACCATGGAGCGGCCGACGAAGGCGACCTTGCGGCCGTGCTGGTGCGCGGCGTCCAGGACCTGCTGGATGCGGTGCACATGGCTGGCGAAGCTGGAGACGATCACCCGGCGCGGGGCGGTCCGCATCACCTGCTCGATCGCGGGGTTCAGTTCGCGCTCGGAGGTGGTGAAGCCGGGAACCTCCGCGTTGGTGGAGTCGGTGAGGAAGAGGTCGACGCCCTCCTCGCCGAGGCGGGCGAAGGCGCGCAGGTCGGTGATGCGGTCGTCCAGCGGGAACTGGTCCATCTTGAAGTCGCCGGTGTGCAGCACCATGCCTGCACCTGTGCGGATCGCGACCGCGAGGCCGTCCGGGATCGAGTGGTTGACCGCGACGAACTCGCACTCGAAGGGCCCGAACCCGCGCCGCTCGCCCTCACGTACCCGCACCGTGCGCGGCCGGATGCCGTGTTCCTTGAGCTTGGCCTCCAGGAACGCCAGCGTCAGCTTGGAACCGACGACGGGAATGTCGGAGCGCTCGCGCAGCAGATACGGCACTCCCCCGATGTGATCCTCGTGTCCGTGGGTGAGCACCACGGCGACGATGTCGTCCAGGCGCTCCCGGATCGAGGTGAAGTCCGGGAGGATGACGTCCACGCCGGGCTGGTTCTCCTCGGGGAACAGCACGCCACAGTCGACGACGAGCAGCTTGCCGGCGTACTCGAAGACGGTCATGTTGCGGCCGATCTCACCAAGGCCGCCCAGCGCGACGACCCGCAGCCCTCCCTTGGGCAGAGGTGGGGCGGCGGTTAGCTCTGGGTGTGGATGACTCATACCTTGACGCTACCGGAGAGTTTCGCGGAGTGATCCATTGCCCCGGCCGTTCTCTCGTCCCGACGGCCGGAGCCACGTGCGGCGAGTGCCCAGGAACACCCGGTCTACACGGACGACGGGACGGCCGCAGCGGGTGATTCCGCCTGCCGCAGCCGAGCCTCACCCGGACGTCCCGGAGCGAACCGTCCTGCGCAGTACCCGCGGTTCGGCCGCCCCATGATTTCGGAGCGAGCCCCTTCCGACGTGCTGAACCTGCAAGGTCAGGGCATGTCGCCCCGCCAGTCGAAGTGCCTGCCATCCGCACCACGAGGGGCGTACAGGGCGCGGCCGCCCGGCCCGCAGGCACCTATTTCCGTCGGCAGCGCAACGCCCCCGCGCAGCTCGCTGTCGGATCTGTCAGTGACGTCCAGGAGCAGACCGTCCAGCGGCCCCCCGATCAGTTCCACGTAGACGCGGCCGGGGCGGGGCCCGGCATCGTCATGGTCGGCGCCATAGACGCGACCGCGCATGAACTCCAGCTCATCCATGCCTCTCAGGCTCGCACTCGCCACTGACAATCACTGACCGTTGCAGGCAGTCGAAGCATCCGGGCCCGTCTTGCCGGCATCCCGGCACACCGGGCCTGCCCGATCGGGGAGGCAGCACCACCGGCACGGGGCTGCACTGCAGTCCTGGCGCCGGACGGTACAAGACCTCCGACATTCCCGGCACCCCCGACATCCCGACGTGAGGCAGGCGGGGCCAGAAGCGTCCGCGCGAGGAGGGCTGCCGGGCCTACGGGGGGCCGAAATGTCTCAGGGGAATGCGCTCTGCCCCGCGCTCGGCCCCTCCTCGCCGGTTCAGCCCGCTACGGCAACCGGCTTCTCGGCGTTGGTCGGCACGTCGGTCTCCTTGATGCCGTACCGCGTGTAGAAGCGTGCCAGCGGCCCCGGCGCCCACCAGGCCGCCCTGCCCATCAGCTTCATGACGGCCGACCCCAGCAGGATGCGCACCACCAGCACGTCCACCAGGACGGCGAACACCATGCCGACGCCGAAGAGCTTCATGGTCAGCACGCCGCTCATCCCGATCGCCGCGAGCGGAACGCACATCAGCAGCGCGGCGCTCACGACCAGGCGGCCGATGGACTGCTCGCCCAGGCCGACGCCGGCCTGACCCGGGGCTGGGTGATGATGGCCGTCGGCCTCGCGATGGCCGCGGTCTTCGGCTTCGGCATCACCGGTTGGTACGACCGCAAGGGTCTGCACCGCATCCCGGTCGAGACGACGCCCGCGAAGACCGCCGCCACGGCGTAGCGGGACGCCAACACCCCCGGACGGTGCCATGGGGCGCTTTGGCCGTGGTGTGTGTCGGCCGTGAGAGCGGGACGTGCGCGGCACCCGGGAAGCCGTGCCGGAAACCGCCCCGGCACACCGCGAAAACCGATCGCTTTCATCTCGTCCCCATCGAGTTAACCTCGCGGTATGACCACCGAAGTGAAGCGAAGTACCAGAGAGCGGCTGCTGGAGGCGGCGGCCACGCTCACCTACCGAGACGGTGTCGGCATCGGCGTCGAGGCACTGTGCAAGACGGCGGGGGTGTCGAAGCGCTCCCTGTACCAGCTGTTCGAAAGCAAGGACGAACTGCTGGCAGCGAGCCTGGAGGAGCGCGCCTCCGACTTCGTGGCGACCCTCCTGCCCCCGGCGGACGATGGCCGCTCGCCCCGCCGGCGGATCCTGCACGTCTTCGAGCAGGTGGAGTCGCAGGCGGGCGCTCCCGAGTTCCGAGGCTGCCGGTACCTGGCTGTTCAGGTCGAGCTCAAGGATCAGAGCCACCCGGCGAGCCAGGTGGCCCATCGGATCAAGAGCAATCTGACGGCGTTCTTCCATGCCGAGGCCGAACAGGGCGGGGCAAGCGATCCCGACCTGCTGGCCCGACAGCTGAGCCTGGTCTTCGACGGCGCCAGTGCCCGTGCGGGGATCGGAGCCGACAAACTGACGGGGCTCATCGCACCCACGGTGGCCACCCTGCTCGACGCAGCAGGCGTGCGCTGACGCTTCGCATCAGGGCGGCTACGAGGATCGCCCTCTTGCTCAGGAAGAGCTGGCCGGGCGGATTCCCCCTGAGACAACGTGCCTTCGTACACGGGTGGTCCTGGGACAGGCGACTTTGAGGTTCCAACGGCGCCGTGCTGGGTGCGGCCGCTGGCCTAATGGGTGGCGGACCAGGCTTGTGTGGTGTGGTGGATCCAGCGCTGGATGGTGGTGTTGATGCTGTCGGGCAGGGCGCTGAGCTGGTCGATGGCTTCCCGGTCCGCGAACTGGGGCGGGACGCCGGCCGTGGTGAGGGCGGCGTGCAGGTCCAGCCGCCTTCGGTCGCGCGGGCCGATCGCGATGTCGAGGCGCCGGGCGGGATTCGGCGGCGGCAGCAGGAAGTCGTCCTCCGTGGACTGCAGAGCCGTCTCCCAGCCCGGCGTGCCGGGCTGGTCACAGGAGTACGGGTCGAAGAAGGCCTGCGCCGCGGCGGGCTCGAAAGTGCCGGACTCGAAGACTGTGGCAGTCAAGAGGATCTCCTCGCGTGAGGGGTACTCGGTTCTGCATGCCAAGACTCGGTCCGCGCACAGACCGGTTGCAGGACCAGCCCCACACCACACGGAAGGCCCCATCGGCAGCTCAACCGCCCATCA
>NZ_JAGMUK010000049.1:43543-224322 GCF_019049245.1 Streptomyces sp. AC555_RSS877
ACCTGCCACAGCCTCTTTCCCTATAACTGCGAAGCAATCCGCCGGAGATGGCCGACGTGACCTCGGCCGGGACACGCGGTCTAGGAACGCCCCCGCCTCGCCATCGCAATGGCTGTCCCGACTCCCGCCATCACCAGCCCGATCCCACCGAAGATCAGCGGCAGCAGCCAGAGCGAGGTGAATCCGTTGATCTGCGCATCCTCGGGGGCATCGGCGCGGTACAGCACCTCGACCCGCTCGCCCTCCTCGTACGAGGGCGGATTGGAACCCGTCGAGCTCCGGAACGTCCGTTGCGTACCGTCCGCCGACGTGAACTCGACCACCGGGTACGCCGCGGGCTTGTCGTTCTCCCGCTTCTTGCGGGATACGCCGTCGTGGTCGTTTCGCCACTCCAGCGCCACCACCGTGCCCCGGGCACGCTCCGCGTCCGCCAGGAACGACACCGACACCCCCGCCAGGATCACCCCGACGACCAAGAACAGCGCTCCGAACGCGATCAGCGCGAAGGCGATCCACCGGCGGGCACCACCCCGCCCACGCACCTCAACCTGCACGATGTCCCTCTCACTTGTCCGGAGTGAGAGGGACGCTATCCCAGGTACTCAGGTACTCAGGTCGCCGCCTCCCGCCCCCAACCGCTCGGCATCGTGCCGCCGTTCAGGAACACGAACCCACGCGCCCGAAAGACATCCCGTCGGACTCTGCACGACACCATGCAGGATGGGCTCCATGAGTGAGCTCGAGCCGTACACCCCAGTCCCTGCCAAAACCCGACCGCGCGCGTTCAACAGCCCGTCCTTAGAGCGATGAAGGCCGTCCTGATCGTGGCGGCCGTAGCGGCTGCGGCGCTGCTGCTGTACATGGCTCTCTTCATCGGCGTCTTCGTCCTGGCCAGTTGAAGGTTGCGCCGGTGCCCCCAGGCTGGCCCGCGGCGTTACAGAGCGATCAGACCCGCTGTCGTCTCGTTGAAGCCGCAGGCATCGAAGTAGAACGAACGCAGGTGCTCTTCGAAGTCGACGTGGAGCCATTCACACTGTGCGGCACGGGATTCTCGGGCCGCCGTCGCGACAAGCGTGGCGCCGACTCCTCTCGCCCGGCAATGCTGGGCGACCACCGTGTCGAGGATGAAGGCGTGCACGCCACCGTCCCATGCAACGTTGACGAAGCCGATCAGAGAGCCGTCCTCCCACGCACAGACCCAGCCGAGGCTGTGGCGTTGCAGTCGTTCTCTCCAGTCCGTCTGAGCGACCGGATGGCCGAATCCGGCAGCGTGGAGAGCGTTGAGGGCAGCATTGTCGAAGTCGCCCCGCCACTCGTACTTGATCGTCACGCCTCGATCGTATTATCCAGGGCGCCGGTCCCGCTGAGCCTCGTGCACGGCGGCGGTACGCCCGCACGGCTCTCTCGGGTAGACCCTGGTCCCCGGCTATTACAGTGCGGCCATGGAGATCACGTGCACGCAATGCCAGGGTGTTGACCTTCAGGCCGGCTTCGTCGAAGACGGCGGCGACCACTCCAACGGGTACACACGCTGGATACCCGGGCCGCTGGAGCGTGGGCTCTTCGGAGGAGCCAAGCGCTGGGGCCGCCCCCGGTACCAGATCGACGCCTACCGATGCCCGTCCTGCGGTC
This sequence comes from Streptomyces sp. AC555_RSS877, assembly GCF_019049245.1. Lineage (GTDB taxonomy): Bacteria > Actinomycetota > Actinomycetes > Streptomycetales > Streptomycetaceae > Streptomyces. The sequence continues at coordinate 45,176 of NZ_JAGMUK010000049.1, forward strand.
ACCTGGAGCTCTTCGCCCCGCACGAGGTCTGAACCAACCGGACGCACCCGCCTGAACGCCTCGCCTCGCCTCGCCATGAGGAGAGCATTGGTTCCCAGCCCTACCGCCACGTCTCCGGTCAGACGCGAGTCAGCGCCGCTCCGCCGCGCCGAGAAATTCGACTGCGTGGTCGGGACGGGGCCTCTAGGGTCCGCGCATGGACTGGCATGTGTGGCACGGCGACTACGACGGCCCGGCCTCCTTCCTTGGGCGGCGGCTTGACGTCGTCCAGGAGCGGATAGGACTGGCTCTGGAGGCGAGCCCTCCCGGCCCTCTTCGGGTGGTGAGCATCTGCGCCGGCCAGGGGCGGGACCTGCTCGGAGTTCTGCCCGGTCATCCACGTCGTGGGGATGTGGTTGCGCGTCTGGTGGAGCTGGATCCGCGCAACGTGGCGGAGGCCAGGCGAGTCGCCACGAGTCTTGGCCTGGATCAGGTCGAGGTGGTGGTCGGTGAGGCCGCCGTGACCGACCACTAGGAAGGAAGGGCACCAGCGGATCTGGTGCTCGTTTGCGGAGTGTTCGGCAACATCTCCGACGCCGACATCGAGCGCGTCGTCGGCTTCTGTACCCAACTGTGCGCGACGGGCGGGGTGCTGGTGTGGACTCGCCATCGCAAGCAGCCCGACCTGTCCCCGCAGATCCGCCGCTGGCTTGAGGAGCGTGGCTTCACCAGGGGGTGGCTGTCCGAGCCGGGCGCCGGGTTCGGCGTCGGAGTCCACCGCTTCACGGGCCGGCCTCAGCCGCTGATATCGGGAAGGCGCATGTTCACGTTCGTCGGATACGACGTACTGGCGCGGCGGGCAGCGGCCAGTGACACGGGATCAGCACCATCCGCGTGACGGCGAGGACTACGGTGTTCCGTCGCTGCGGCGTCGCGTCATTGCCCAGGAGGGGCGCCAGGCTGCCTCGGGGAGCGGTGTCAGGCTTGCGAAGTGGTTGATGACGGCCCGGAGTCCTGGGTGTGGGTTCGCTCGGGGGAGGATGAGCGAGAGCGGGTATGCGAGCGTCGGATTCACGATCGGGATGCGGCGTAGGTCGTGGTTCGTCGGCCAGATGTACCGGTCGCGCGAGCCTACGAGGGTTGCCACGTCCGCGGAGTCCGCGAGGACGTCGAGGAGGACCTCGTTGCCGAAGTTCGGGCCCGCGGCGTCAATGCGCAGGTCGAAGGCGGTGACGAGCTGATCGTAGAAGTCCGCCCATTCGCTTCTCGGCGCGATACCCGGCACCCAGATCCGGTGCCGACGCAGCTGGGATGGTGTCAGTGTTCGTGCGGAGGCGAGCGGGTGCCTCGGGCCGACGAGGAGTTCCAGCGGGGAGTCGAACGCGTGGACCATTTGCACGTCACGCGGCAGTGCGGCCGGATCGGTGACCGAGCGGAACGAGGCGTCGATATCGCCTGCCTGGACGGCGGCGACCGCCACGCGCGGGTCGTTGGCCCTGAGGGTCACCACGTCGAGGTCCGTTTCGGGGTGCGACCGCCAATAGTCGTGCAGGACGACGGCCTGCGCGGATCGCAGGCCGAGAACGTCGACGCGTAGGGCTCTCGAACCCGGTCTGATCGCGGTGATGGCGCGATCGACACCCGTGACGATGTTCCGGGCGTGCGGGAGGAAAGCCTGGCCGTCGAGTGTCAGCTCAACCCCTCGGGCGGTGCGGGTGAACAACCGGACGTCGAGTTCGCGCTCGAGGGATGCGATCCGCTTCGACACGGCCTGTTGCGTGACGCCGAGCTCGCCGGCCGCGTGTTGCAGCTGTCCCAGCTCGGCGGCGCGGACGAACGATCGCACCGCCTCGGTATCCATTGATCCAGCCTAAGCGTGCCCAACTGATGGTTGTGGCTCGCCCGGGAGCCGGTTGTTTGATCCCGCGACGGTGCGACCGGTGTGATGCGGAGACCCAAACATCGGTTGTCCCGAGGGAGTCGCATGCGCGTGCAGTTGGGGCGCAGTTTCTGCCGGCTGTGGTCGGCCTATGCCGTCAGTACGTACGGTACGTGGATCGCCTTCGGCGCCTTCCCGCTGATCGCGGTGGGAGTGCTGCACTCGTCGGCATTCGCGGTGTCGGTCCTGGAGGCAGCCGGGCTTGCGGTCGCGGCGATTGTCGCGTTGTCGCTCGGGCCGTGGGTCGAGCAGCGGGCCAAGCGTCCGGTGATGATCGCGATGGACCTGATCCGGTTCGTCGCGATGGCCAGCGTCCCGATCGCGTACGTTCTCGGATTGCTTTCATACGGCCAACTGCTGGTCGTCTCGGTCGTCTCCGGGACCGCCGGTATCGCCTTCACCGCCGCATCCGGCGCGTATCTGAAGTATCTCGTCCCCAGCGATCACCTCATTGTGGCGAACGGGAGATTCGAGGGCACGAGCTGGGTGGCGACCGCGGCGGGCCCGCCCCTCGGCGGTGCACTCATAGGGATGCTCGGCCCGGTCATCACTGTCATGGCCGACGCACTCAGCTACCTGCTGTCCGCGCTCGGGGTCCTCCGCATCCGCGGAGGCGACGTCGCGGCACCCCGCGAGGGGGCCACCAGGCTGCGGGGAGGCGACCTTCTCGGCGGCTGGCGGTTCATCTTCCGCGACCCCGCGCTGAGGCGCCTGTTCCTCAACTCGATCCTGGTCGGCGGCCTCATCATGGCCACCGTCCCGCTCCTGTCCGTCCTCCTGCTGGGCCAGTACCACTTCCCGGCCTGGCAGTACGGTCTCGCCTTCGGCATCCCGGCACTCGGCGGCTTCGTGGGCGCCCGCCTGTCCTCACATCTCGTGACCCGCTTCGGCCGCCACCGGGTCATGATCGTCTCCGGCTGGTTGCGCTCGGTCTTCCCGCTCGGTCTCGCGTTCGTCCGTCCCGGCGTCCCCGGACTCCTCACCGTGATCATCGTCGAAGGCCTGCTCATCACCTGCATGGGCATCTTCAACCCGGTCTACGCGACAGAACGTCTGCAACGGACTCCCGCGCATCTCACCGCCCAGATTCTCAGTACATGGAGTGCCGTCAGCAAACTCCTCCAAGCTGCCCTGATGGTGATCTGGGGCATTCTCGCCACCCTCACCAGCCCACTCGCCGCGATCGCCCTGTCCGGCGTGCTCCTGCTCTCCACCCCGCTCTTGCTGCCCAGGCGGATACATGTGTCCGCCCCCGAGCCCGTCACGTCGGCCGAAGACGTCCGGTTCGTATAACTCACCTTCCGGTGAGCGGAGTGATGAAGTGCGTGATCTTGGGAAGACGGCGGGAGTGATCTTCATGTCGATCTCTGTGGGGGGATGCACTGCCGTGGCCACGTCCATACGTCCTTTCCGATCCGCGAACCGTCGCCGCCGCCCGTTCGATCTCCGTCGGACAGCAGCCTTCTTCGGCCTCCTCGCTCTCGTGGTGATCGCCGTGGGCCTCTCGGCACGTGCGGTGGCCGGTGCCGTCGAGCGTCGCCCCGCCTGGGCGCTCGTGTTGGGCTTGGTCGGTGTCGCGGTCGCCATGTCCCTTTGGCACCGGCGGCGTCGCCTCTCCGTTTCAAGGGTGGCGCGGCGGGCCGCCGCAGCACTCGACGAGGGGGCAGGTATGGCGGTCGCCGTGCTGGAGACGCCGTCATCCACGGAAACGGGCCCACGATCCACCGCCGTCGGCGTGGATGGTGACGAGACGGTCGTCCTCCCACGCGGCGTCGCGGCCGCCCATGACGCCCTTGACCCGGAGGAGTTCGAGGAGGCGATAGCCGCCCTGTGCGAGCGGGACGGCTGCTCGCACGTCGAACTCGTGGGCGGGGCAGGTGATCTCGGCGCGGACATCCTGGCCGTCGCTCCGGACGGACGCCGCGTGGTCATCCAGTGCAAGCGCTACGGCGGCACGCACCGGGTCGGCTCCCAGGACCTCCAGCGCTTCGGCGGCACGTGCTTCACCATCCATGAGGCCGACGTCGCCGTCGTCGTCACGACGAGCGGCTTCACTGCTCCGGCGGCCGAGTACGCCGAGCAGTGCGGGATCGTGTGCTGGGACGGGCAGGCGTTGGGGGCGTGGGACGCCGGCATCGGTCCAACGCCGTGGGACGCGCAGGCCGAAGGGGTTGTGGACTGACAGCCGGCGGCGATGTCCGCGCGCCGGGCGGGGCCCGTGACGACGTCCTGATCGAACGGAGGCAGGGGCCTGGGACGCGGCCTCAATCCCCGGAAGGATGAAGCCGGCTCAGCTGCCGTCCGGCCGTTCGGCGCTTGCCGGGCGGAAGCACGCCGTCACCGTCTTGCCGTGCCGCTGACACTTCATCTCATATCCATCAGCGAGCATCCGCACGATGCCCACTCCGCGACCGGACACCTCGCCCGCCTGCGGGTGACGCTGCCTCGGCAGTGTCGGGTCCTCGTCATGGACGCTCACATGGAGGCAGTCGCCATCCCAGGTGAGGACCAGATGCGCGTCGCTGTGCGCGTGGACGTGAGCATTGGTGATCAGTTCGGACACAGCCAGGACGACAGCATCCACCGTCTCCGGCTCAGCAGCGGTCCACGGCAGGGAAGCCAACTGCGTTCGCGTCCATTGCCGTCCGGCGCGTACACCACCAGACATGGGAAACGAATGCGCCCAACCCATCGCCTTGACAGCCACCCCCGCGCTCCTCTCCCTGCCGGTCCACACTGATACGTACACACACCGTGTACCCCTCGCTCGCGGTCGCAGGCACTCAAGCGGTCAGCCCTCTGTCCCCACGGATCGGCGCAGTCTCGCTGCCCGTGCCTGGACTTCGTGACCCGTACGAGTGGAGACGATACGCATCGTCTTGTATGGTGGGGGCATGGTCTTCTACTACTTTCTCTGAGTCCGGGCACGGCCGACGCCGCCGTTTCTGCTGCCCGTAGACCCTTCGCATTCCCAGGGAAAGTGACATGCGCGAACGCGCCCATACCGCTGTGCCCGCTGCCGTGGCGCAGCTGTCCGTCAAGGACGTGACCAAGTCCTACGGCACCCGAACCGTCCTCGACCAGGTTTCCTTCACCGTCCGCCCCGGCGAGAAGGCCGCCGTCATCGGCGAGAACGGCTCCGGCAAGTCCACCCTGCTGCGGCTGCTCGCCGCGGCCGAGGTGCCGGACGCCGGGGAGATCACCATCAGCTTCCCCGGCGGCACCGGCCACCTCGCCCAGACCCTCGACCTCGACCCGCACTGCACCGTGCAGGACGCTGTCGACTTCGCCCTGGCCGAACTGCGCGGCATGGAGCGCCGGTTGCGGATGGCGGAGGAGCGCCTCGGCGAGGCGTCGGAAGAGGAACTCACCGCGTACGGCGAGCTGCTGAACGCCTACGAGGAACGGGGCGGATACGGGGCGGACACCCGTGTGGAAGCCGTCATGCACGGGCTCGGGCTCGCCGGGATCACCCGCGACCGCCTGCTCGGCTCGCTCTCCGGCGGCGAGCAGTCGCGGCTCGCGCTCGCCTGCGTACTGGCCGCCGCCCCCGAGCTGCTGCTCCTCGACGAGCCGACGAACCATCTCGACGCGGCGGCCGTGCGCTGGCTCGAGGAGCATCTGCGCGCGCACCGCGGTACCGTCGTCGCGGTCACTCACGACCGTGGCTTCCTGGAGCGCATCGCCACCGCGATCCTCGAGGTCGACCGGGATGCGCGCACGGTGCACCGGTACGGCGACGGCTGGACCGGCTACCGCGCCGCGAAGGCCGCCGCCCGACGCCGGGCGGAGCAAGAACACGTGGACTGGCTGGAGACGGTGGCCCGCACCGAAGAGCTGCTTGAGGCCGCCGGGAAGAGGCTGGCCACGACCGGCGGGGACCCGCGACAGGGCTTCGGCAAGCACCGCCGATCGCATGAGGCAAAGCTCGGCGGGCAAGTGCGGTCGGTCCGGGAGCGGTTGGCCCACCTGAAGCGCAACCCGGTGTCGGCGCCGCCCGAACCGCTGCGGTTCACGGCGGCGCTGTCGGCGTCGGGCGGCACGCATTCCGTCGAGCCTCCGCTTGTCGAACTGGACGGCGTGAGCGTCGGAGAGCAACTGTGTCTGGACGGACTGCTGGCGATCGCGCCCGGGCAGCGGCTGCTGGTCACGGGCGAGAACGGGGCGGGCAAGACGACACTGCTGCGGGTCCTGGCGGGCGACCTGGAGCCGGACGCGGGCACGGTACGCCGTCCGGCTCGGATCGGGTACCTGGCGCAGGAGCTGCCCGCACGCTCCACGCGTCTTCCGCTGCTCGCCGCCTTCGCGGCCGGGCAGCCAGGGCTGCCGGAGGAGTACGCCGATCAGCTGCTGGCGCTGGGGCTGTTCCGCGCGGAGGATCTGCACGTCCCGGTCACGGCACTGTCCGCCGGGCAGCAACGGCGGTTGCAGTTCGCGAGGCTGGTCACCAGGCCCGTGGACCTTCTCGTACTCGACGAACCGACGAACCACGTCGCGCTCGACCTGGTCGAGGACCTGGAGGCGGCGCTCGCGGCCTACCCGGGTGCGGTGGTCGCGGTGTCGCACGATCGCGGCTTCCGCGAGCGCTTCCCTGGGGAGCGGCTGGAACTGCGGGGCGGCCGCAGATGCTGACCCGCGAGCACCAGGCGGGCTCGCATCGGGTCGGGTCGGGTCGGGTCGGGTCCGCCGGGTGGGTGTCGCCGGGACGGCGGACCGCACCTGCTCCGGCCGGGCCGGGTCGGGTCGGCTCCTCCACGAACCGCCTGCACGCCGAGCCCCCCCGCCTCACCCGACCCAACAGTCAGAAATACACCTGGAGGGATTGCGTCATGACCGATTTCGCGACACCACAACACCGGGCCCGCCGCACCTCCGCCGCAGTCGACGCGGCTGTCGGAGCAGGGCGTGCTCTCGGTCTCGCCGTGGCTGATGCCACGGTGCTCCACGACGTCTTCTCCGTCGTCGTGCACCTCGCGCCCTCACCGGTCGTGGCCCGGATTCCCACCGTCCTGCCGCCCCGCGAAGACCTCGATTCCCTTGCGCGTCGCCAGCGGGCGGAACTGGACGTGACACGATGGCTCGCCGACCAGGGAACCCCCGTGATCCCACCCAGCCCGTGCGTGCCTCGGGAACCCGTTCAGCGCGACGGGTTCTCGATGACGTTCTGGCAATTCGTCGAGGAGGACCGGGGCAGAGAACCCGACTACGTCGCGAACTCCGAAAGCGTTGCCGACCTGCACGCTGCGATGCGCGCATACCCGGGCCGTCTGTCGTTTCTGTCCGCGGCCGATCCGCGGTTCGTCGCGGAAAGCCTCACTCTGCTCGAAGGGTTTCCCAGCCTCATCGGCGCGTCCGAGCTGGACCGGGCACGACGCGAGTGGCAGATCCTGGAACCCCTGGTGCGCTCACGCGCTGCGTTTGAAGAGACGTTCCCGGGTATCGACCTCCAGCCCATCCACGGCGACTCTCCACCCGCGAACATCTTCTCCGGGGTCGACGGGGACCTCTACTCGGACTTCGAGCTGGTCACGTTGGGCCCCGTCGAGTGGGACCTGGCCGCTCTCGGACCGGTCCACGAATCCGCCTACAACCGCGGCGCGCGGCGCAACGGCACAAGACTGCTGAACGAGGATGTCCTGAGCTTCGTGAACGCCGTGGGGATGCTGCGGATCATCGCCTCCCTCACGCTCGTGCCGCAACTGCCCGAGTTGGTGGACTACCTCAAGCCGGCCGTCGACCAATGGCAGAGGATGCCGTTCGCCGGGGGCATGCTCGACTGAAACCGACAGGTACGCGGCAGCAGCCGGACACCTCCGCCGCTGATCCCCTCCACGCCGCCCGCGCCGCGGAGGTGACGTCACTGTGGCGTCTCGTCGGCAACTGAGGATCAGCGTCGGCCGGCAGCGGGGACGAGCGGGAGGCCGCCGGGACCGGCCGGAATGTGGCGGGATGGCTGAGAGGCTTTGCGCCGTGCATCGGTCACGGAGGCGGCCGACGGATCCGGTACGCGCCAATATCATCCACGGGCACCACAGGGCCGTCCGGTCTCACCGGCCTCCTGGAACCGCCGCTGCCTCACCCTCCCCACGTGCGCTTATGCGGGCACACCGACGACCACACGACTTCGCCATATGATCTTCACGCAACACGCGCTTCCGGCCGGGTGGCGTCGACCGCCTCCCTGCCGGGGCAGACGGTGCATTCGCCGGATGCCTAGCCTCCCGGCCATGCGATCACTCCTGATGAGACGTCTCGGCCTCGGTGCCGTCCTCGCTCTCGCTCTTGCCACGTTCGGCCTGGCGCCCAGCGCGAGCGCGGCCGACCCGGCACCGGCCGAGCTGACGTTCGCCACCGACATTGCGACCACCACGCCCGGCGGTACGGTGAATCTGTCGATGACGATCACCAACAACAAGACCTACGACATCTGGTTCATGTACCAGACGATCGAACCGACGTGGCTGACCACTCAGCGCCCCGACCTGAAGTACGGCTTCACCGGGTGCAGCCTGGCCACGGCCGCCGGCTCCACCCCCTGCTCCGGGACCGGTCCCGCCAACCTCGGCGGCAACTACGGCGCCACCGTCCCGCCCGGCCAGAGCCGTACCGTCACCCTGACGCTGCAGGTCGCCGCCGACTCCGGCTGCAACGGCAACATCGGCTTCTACTCGTACTTCTACGCCGAGTTCAGCGACAGCACGAACACCAGCGGTGGGCCGGTCTACACGCCCGAGACGCGAGTGCTGTGCGCCTGACGGCCCGTCGAGTGCGTCGGCCGCCGTGCCGAGGGTGACCTGAAAACGCTCTTCGACCAGGCGCGCACAGTGGTCTGAACCACTGGCACTCCGCACCGGCGGGCCCGGCGGACCGCCGGTGCGGTGCGCAGGGCCCGGACCAGCGCGACGGGCTTTCGGGGCCCTCGGGTCCGGCCGTCCGGCCGCCCCCGAGGCGTCACCGGACGACTCAACTCGCCTTCGCCTCTGCCCTATTGGTCACCTGCATTTTTCCGTCATGTTTCGCAACATGACCACTAAAGCTACACACAGACCTCACTATTGGCGGAACGGATGCGTCGACGACTGGTTTCTGAGGGGGACGCCGGCGTCGCGCAAGGGGGTCGGTCCGCTCTCCATGGGAGCTGTGCTCACCCCTGCCCGGGGAGGGGACTTCACCGCATGAAGCGGACCATACGCACCGCCGTGCTCACGGCCGGTGCGCTGATCGCCGCGCTGGGCCTGCCGGCCGGCGCGGCCCAGGCCGACACGAGCACACCCCGCGTCGACCTGCGGGTGCTGGTGGTGAGCGACGGGGGGCCGTCCACCGACGCGATCGCAGCCGAACTGACCGCGGCCGGCACGCCGTACACCGAGGTCGATCTCACGCAGTCCGGCCGGCCCGTGATCGACGCCGCCTTCCTCGCGGACACCGTCGACGACCGGCCGCGCGCCAGGTTCCAGGCCGTCGTCCTGCCCAACGACAACCCGTTCGGGGCCGGTTCCGCGGAGATGGCGGCACTGGCGGCGTACGAGCAGACCTACGACATTCCCCAGGTCGACGCCTACACCTACGCACGTCCGGAAGCCGGTTTGCAGTATCCGGTCTACGGCGGTTACTCCGGTGGCGTCGACGGGGTGCAGGCGGAGGTGACCGCCGCCGGGAAGTCGGGCCCCTTCGACTACCTCGACGGCGCGGTGCCCTTCGAGGACAACGACCCCGCTGTGGGCGAGAGTTACGCCTATCTGTCGACACCCGTGCCAGGCGCCGACTTCACCCCCTACGTCGACGCGGCGATCCCCGGGAAGTCGACGCGAGGCTCGCTGGTGGGCGAGTACCGGCACGACGGGCGGCGTGAGCTCGTCGTCACCTTCGTCTACAACCAGTACCAGCAGCAGTTCCGGTTGCTGGCCCGCGGCATCGTGGAGTGGATGACCGGCGGCATCCATCTCGGCGCCTCCCGCAACTACTTCGCCGTGCACGTGGACGACGTGTTCGCCGCCGACGACCGCTGGAGCACCGAGCTCAACTGCACGCCCGGCGACGTCGACTGCACCGACCCCAACGCCACGGCCGACCCGATCCGCATGACGGCCGCGGACGTCGACCACGCCACTGCCTGGCAGGACAGCCGCGACTTCACCCTCGACTTCGCCTACAACGGCGCCGGCAGCGTCGACCAGCGCGAGGCCAACAACGGAGTCGACGCGCTCGCCGACAGGCTGATCGCGGACCGGGGCGAGTTCCGCTGGATCAACCACACCTACTCGCACCCCTTCCTCGGCTGCGTGCAGGACACCGCGACGGTGCCCTGGAAGTGCGCCACGAACACCGACGGCAGCACCCGGTGGGTCAGCCGCACGGAGATCTCCGACGAGATCGCCACCAACCGCGTGTGGGGGCAGACGGCCGGACTCCCCCTGGAGAACGACGAGCTGGTCACCGGCGAGCACTCCGGCATGAGGGTGCTTCCGCAGCAGACCGAGGACAACCCCAACCTGGCGCTCGCCCTCGACGACAACGACATCTCCTGGCTCGGCTCGGACAACTCCCGTGAACCCGGCCAGCGTCAGGTCGGCCCGGCCACGACCGTCCCCCGCTACCCGATGAACGTCTTCTACAACGCGGGCAAGGCGGCCGAGCAGGTCGACGAGTACAACTGGATCTACACCAGCCGTGCCCAGGGCGGCAGTGGCATCTGCGAGGACAACCCGGCCACCACCACCTGCCTCGCCGCGCCGCTGGACACCACCACCGGCTACACCGACCAGATCGTGCCGGTGGAGAAGCGCATCGCTCTCGGACACGTCCTGTCCAACGACCCGAAGCCGCACTTCATCCACCAGTCGAACCTGGCCGAGGAGCGCATCGCCTACCCCGTGCTGAGCGGCGTCCTCGACGGCTACAACGCCCTGTTCGCGGACAACACCCCCGTGGTCAACCTGCGGATGAAGGACATCGGCACCGAACTGCAGCGCAGAGCCGCCTGGCAGTCCGCCCTGCAGGCCGGCCAGGTGACCGCCTACCGAATCGGTGACACGGTGACGGTCGAGGCACCGGACGCAGTGGCCGTGACGGCGACCCTGCCCACCGGCACCACGCTGGCCGGCTCCGCCTTCGGCACGGCGTACGCGGGCCAGTTGTCCGGCTGGGCGCCCTCCGCGGGCGCCCCGCTCGACCTCACCCTGCCGGCGTCCGCCCCGGCCCCGGCCGTCGGCTCCTCCGATCCCGCCGCCCCGGCCACGGATCCCGCACCGGACACCCGCGTTCCCGCCGGCGTGACCGAGCAGGTCCCGTACACCGCGGGCGACTGAACGGGACACCGACCCAAGGACCGACCGAGGTCCCGGCCGCCCTTCTGCGGCCGGGACCGGCACGAAGAGCCCACACCTCGGCCCCGTGGAGCACATCCATGCACGTTCCCCACGGCGCGCGACGCCCCAGCGCAACGCGCGTCACCCTGCTCACCGAAGGCACCTACCCACACAGTCACGGCGGCGTGAGCGTCTGGTGCGACCAGCTCGTCCAGGGCATGCCCGATCTCGACTTCGACGTCATCGCCGTCACCGGCACCGGACGCGAACCCGTGGTGTGGGATCTGCCAGCGCACGTCTCGCGCGTGCTGTCCGTCCCGATGTGGGGCGACCCGCCCGAGGGCCGCCCGCCCCGGGGACGTGCCCGCAACCAACTCGCCGCCGCCTACGAGCGGTTCCTGACCGCCCTGCTCGATCCCTGCGCCGAGGACGAGTTCGCCCCCGCTCTGTACGCGATGGCCCGGGCCGCCGCGGACGGGACGCTGAGCCCGTTCCTGCGCGGCGACCGCGCGATCGCCCTGCTGACGGCCGTGTGGAACCGACGCGGTCTGGCCGTGCGCGAGGCCGGTCCGACCCTCCACGACGCGCTCGCCGCGACCGCGCTGCTGGAACACGCCCTGCGCCCCCTGGCCGCACCGCTGCCCGAGAACGGGGTCGCGCACGCGGTCAGCGGCGGCGTCGCCGCACTGCCGGGCCTCGCCGCCCTCGAACAGCACGGCGTCCCGCTGCTGTTGACCGAGCACGGCGTCTATCTGCGCGAGCGCTATCTCGGCTACCGGATCGCGCCCTACCGCTGGCCGGTGAAGGCAGTCGTTCTCGGCTTCTTCCGGCTGCTGGCGGAGGAGACCTACCGCCGGGCCGCCCTGATCACCCCGGGCAACCGCTACAACCGGCTGTGGGAGGAACAGGGCGGTGCCGATCCGGAGTCGATCCGTACGGTCTACAACGGCGTGGACCCCGCCGCGTTCCCGCCGGCCGGCCCCGAACCGGACCGGCTCACCCTCAGCTGGGCGGGCCGCGTCGACCCCATCAAGGACCTGGAAACCCTCATACGGGCCTTCGCCCTCGTCAGGGACCGACTCCCCGACGCGCGCCTGCGGCTGTTCGGCGGCACCCCACGCGGCGGCGAGGCCTATCGGGAACGCTGCGAGGCGCTGGCCGCCGAGCTCGGACACGCGGACGCCGTCACCTTCGAGGGGCGCGTCGACGACATCAAGGACGCGTACGCGGCCGGCAACGTCGTGATGCTCTCCAGCATCAGCGAGGGCTTCCCCTTCACCCTGATAGAGGCCATGTCGTGCGGCCGGGCGACCGTCTCCACCGACGTGGGCGGGGTGAGGGAGGCCGTCGGCGACACCGGGCTCGTGGTGCCGCCCCGTGATCCGGCGGCGATGGCCGCCGCCGCGCTGCAACTGCTGGGCGATCCCGGACGACGCAGGGTGATGGGCGAGGCGGCGCGGCTGCGGGTCATCGAGCAGTTCACGCTGCGCCAGACCATCGACACGTTCCGGTCCATCTACCGGGAACTGCCCACGCTCGGACGGCGGTCGGCGCCGGTACCGGCCCCCGCGGCGCCACCGCTCACGCCCGTGGCCACGGGGAGCCTGACCGGATGAGCGGGCCGATATCCCTCGAACCCGGCGGCGCCGAACACGAAACGCTGACGCTCCGGCTGGCCGAGACGCGCCCGCCGCGCCGCCGCCCGCGCTGGGCGCTCGACGACAGCGCCACCCTCGCCATCCGGTTACCCCGGCACGGCCCGGACGAGGAGGCGGTCAGCGAGCTCGCCGCCGAACTCGCCGACCGTGTCGGCCCCGCCGTCCACCCCTACGAAGTGGCCGCACTGCTGGAGGCCGAGGGCCTGTCCGCATCCCTGATCAAGGAGCGGTACGGCCACCCGAACCTGTTCTCGCTCGCCTCCGCGCTGTACGAGCGGGTGCCGCGGACCTTTCCCGAGCCCGCGCCGCCGGCCGACCCGTGGCGCCCGGACACCGTGCGCTGTCTCCTGCGGGGCGTGCTGTTCGCGCTCCCGGGACTCGCCTACCTGCTGACCGCACCGCTGTGGAACGCCTCAGCGAACGCCTCGGCCCTGATCGTGGCGGGACTCGTCTCCTGGGCCTGGGGGCAGGCACTCGGCCACCGCGCCCACCTGCGACTGGCGACCGGGCGGCGCGAGGCCGGCCGTACGCTCCTGGTCGGTGCGCCGGTGGGGGCGGCGGTGGCCACGGCGATCGCGGCGCTGCCCGCCGGGGGCGGCCCGGTGACCCTGGCGGCGGCCGGACAGTCGGCGTACCTGGCGGCGGCGGGCATCCTGCTGGTGCTGGGCCGGGAACGGCTGCTGCTGGCCGCGCTCAGCCCGCTGATCGCCGGTGCCGCCGTCCTGCCGTGGTGGGAGCCCGGCACCCCGCTGCGGGTCGCGCTGCCCCTGCTGGCGCTGCTCGCCACGCTCGCCGTCACCGGCCGGACCCTGTGGGCCACCCGCGCGGTCCCGGCCGCGTCCGCCGCCGCCCGCCCGCGCCTGCTCTGGTCCCTGCCCTACGGACTGTTCGGGCTGGCCGCCGGTGTGCTGGTGCTGTTGGAGGGCCGGCAGGAGCCGTACGCGGTGATCGTGCTGACGGTGAGCATGGGGCCGGCGGAGTGGCTGCTGTACCGCTACCGCGGGCTGTCGATCGCCGCGCTGCGCGCCACCGCCACGCCCGCCGGGTTTCTGCTCCGCTCGGCCGGCATCCTCGGTCTCTGCCTGCTCGCCTACCTCGCGCCGCTGCTGCCCGCGGCCCTGCTCACCGGCGCCGATCCGGCCACCCTGCTGCTGCTCGCGGCCACCCTGTGGACCGCCCTGCTGCTCCAGGCGTTCGGAGCCGCCTGGCCGTCGGCCGCGATCTGTCTCGCGGCAGCGGGCGGCGCCGGGGCGGTCACCGTGCTGGACCTGCCACCGGGCTCGGCCGCACTGCCCCTGCTGTGCGGCGCGGCCGCCCTGTGTCTGTCGGCCTGCACGCTGTGGTCCCTCGGACGTCCCGCCCCGCACGCCTGACCTCACCGGCCGACCCCGCGCTCTCTCCGCCTGCCCAACCAACCGGAAGGACCCCTGAGTTGACCTCCGCACCGCTCGCCGCAGTCACCGGAGCCGAGGGTTTCATCGGCTCCCACCTCACCGAGGCGCTGGTCGCCTCCGGACACCGGGTCAGGGCCATGGCCCAGTACAACTCCTTCTCCTCCTACGGCTGGCTGGAGACCCTGCATCCGGACGTCCTCGACCAGGTGGAGATCGTCCTCGGCGACGTGCGCGACCCCGGGTCGGTCCGCGGCCTGCTCGAAGGCGCCGACACCGCCTACCATCTGGCCGCCCTGATCGCGATCCCGTACTCCTACCAGGCACCGCACAGCTACGTGGACACCAACGTCACCGGCACGCTCAACGTGCTGGAGGCGGTGCGTGCCCTCGGCACCCCCCGGCTGGTCCACACCTCCACCAGTGAGACGTACGGCACCGCGCAGACCGTACCGATCAACGAGGACCACCCCATCAACACGCAGTCCCCGTACGCCGCTTCGAAGGCGGGCGGGGACCGGCTGGCCGACAGCTACCACGCCAGCTTCGACACCCCGGTGGTGACGCTGCGTCCCTTCAACACCTTCGGGCCGCGCCAGTCGATGCGCGCGGTCATCCCCACCGTCATCGGCCAGGTGGCGGCCGGGGAACGCACCATCACCCTCGGCGACCTGCGTCCCACCCGCGACTTCACCTTCGTCAAGGACACCGCCCAGGCGTTCCTGGCCGTGGGCACCGGGCCCGCCGAGCAGGTCGTGGGCCGCACCTTCAACGCCGGCACCGGCGGGGAGATCTCGGTCGGCGACCTCGTCGCGCTGATCGGCAAGGTGATGGACACCGCCCTCGACGTCCGCGAGGACACCGCGCGTATCCGCCCTGCCAACTCCGAGGTGATGCGGCTGGTCGCGGACGCGAGCCGGCTCGCCGACGCCACCGGCTGGCAGCCCGCCCACACCCTGGAGCAGGGCCTCGCCCACACCGTGGAGTTCTTCCGCGACCCGGCCAACCTCGCCCGTTACAAGACCGGCATCTACAACATCTGACCCGCCCGGCACTTCCCGTACAGCCCCGCACATCGATGAAGGAGGAGTTCCCATGCACGTTGTGATCCTGGCGGGAGGCAAGGGCGTGCGGCTGCGGCCGTACACCACGGCGCTGCCCAAGCCGCTCGTGCCCATAGGCGATCAGCACGCCATCCTGGAGATCGTGCTGCGACAGCTCTCCACGGCCGGCTTCACCCGCTGCACCATCGCCATCGGCCACTTGGGCGAGATCATCCGTGCGTACGTCGGCGACGGCTCCCAGTGGGGGATGAGCATCGACTACGCCACCGAGGAGAGCCCGCTGGGCACCATGGGCCCGCTGCTCACCCTGCGCGACCGGCTGCCCGAGACGTTCCTGGTGATGAACGGCGACATCCTGACCGACCTCGACTACGCCGACGTCCTGCGCCGGCACGGGGAGTCGGGCGCCCCGCTGACCATCGCCACGTACGCCCGCAAGGTACACATCGACTTCGGGGTGCTGACCACCGACAAGGGCAGGGTCGTCGCCTTCACCGAGAAGCCGAGCATCGACTACCGCGTCTCCATGGGCGTCTACGGCCTGTCCCGCTCGACGCTCGACGGCTACACGCCCGGACTGCCCCTCGGCTTCGACGAGTTGGTCCTCGACCTGCTGGCCGCCCAAAGCCCGCCGCACGCCTATGACTTCGACGGGTACTGGCTGGACATCGGGCGCCCGGACGACTATGACCGGGCCAACGCCGAGTTCACCACCCGCAAGTCGCTTCTGCTCAAGGGAGCCTGAGTACCGCATGCGCATTCTCGTCCTGGGCCACACCGGCTACCTGGGCAGTCACGTCGTCGAGCGGCTGCGCACCCTGCCGGGCACGCTGGTCCTCGGCGGCGGCCGCTCGCCCGCCGCCGAGTTCCCCGTCGACCTCGCCACCGTCCGCCCGGAGCGGCTGGCGAAGACCGTCGAGGCGGCCGCACCCGACACCGTGATCAACTGTGCGGGCGCGACCGGCGGCGACGCCGTGACCCTCGCGGAGGTCAACGCCCGCGGCCCCGCGGTGCTGTGCGCCGCCCTGCGGGCCGCGGCACCCTCGGCGCGTCTGATCCATCTGGGCTCGGCCGCCGAGTACGGCCCCGGAGTCCCCGACGTCCGCGTGACGGAGACGGCGGCCACCCACCCGGTCGGCCCCTACGGAGCGACCAAGCTGGCGGGCACGGCCGCCGTGACCGCCTCGGGCCTGGACGCGGTGGTGCTGCGGGTCGGCAACCCGGTCGGGCCCGGGGCGCCGCCCACCGGGCTGCCCGGCCGGATCGCCGGACTGCTGCGCGCGGCCGGCCCCGATCCGGACGCGGTGCTGCGGCTCGGCGACCTGTCCGCGTACCGCGACTTCATCGACGTACGTGATGTGGCGCGGGCGGCGGCGTACGCGGTCACGGCTCCCGCTCCGCTGCCGCCCGTGCTCAACATCAGTGGAGGCCGGGCCGTCCCGGTGCGCGACCTGGTGCGGGGGCTGGCCGACAAGGCCGGGTTCCGGGGGCGGATCGAGGAGACCACCACCGGCTCGGCCCGCTCGGCCGACGTGTCGTGGCAGTGTTCCGACATCACCGCCGCCGACAAGGCCCTGGGCTGGCGCCCGGCCCACACCCTCGGCGACGCGCTGGCCGCGTTGTGGGAAGGCGATGCCACCCCGTGAACCTGCTGATTCCGCTGTATGTCCACCCGGCCGAGGACCCGGGTGCCTGGCACCGTCTGATCACGGCCGCGACCCGCACGTACGGCGTCGTCCTCAACCCCGCCAACGGTCCCGGAAACGGCCCCGATCCCGCGTTCACCGCGGCGGCCGAGGCGCTGCGCACGGCAGGGGCACGGCTGCTCGGCTACGTCGACACCGACTACGGGATGCGTGACAGCGCCGAGATCGCCGCCGACGTGCGACGGCACCAGGAGTGGTACGCGGCCGACGGCTGCTTCCTCGACCAGGTGACCGCGACGCCGGAGGGGCTGTCGGCCTGTCGCCGCCTGGTCCGGACCGTACGCCGACTCGGTGCCCGGACGGTCGTCATCAACCCCGGGGTCCACCCGGCGCCCGGATACGCCCGCCTCGCCGACCTGACCGTCACCTTCGAGGGCCACTGGTCGACGTACGTGTCGGCTTTCAGCAGACCGGCATGGACCGCGCGGCATCCGCCCGAGGAGCTGTGCCACCTCGTCTACGGCGTGCCCGAGGCGCTCGTACCGCTCGCCGTACGCACGGCGCACGAGCGCGGTGCGGCGGTCTGCGGGCCCGTGACCGGGCAACCCCCCAACCCCTGGGCCGAGTTGACGCCCGCCCTGACCGGGACGGAACGATGAGGAACACGCGGCTGTCCTTCGCGACGCTCCTGGCGGCTCTCGCGGCTCTGGCGGCGTCGGCGCTGACGGGCTGTTCCGGCGGCGCGGAACGGCCTGCCGACGCGCACGGTACGACGTCCGCTCCCTCGCGCACGACCACAGCGGCCGCGACGCCCGGCACCGGGGAACCGCCCACACCGAGGACGTCCTCCTCCCCTTCCCCGTCTTCGTCCACTTCCCCTGCCGACAAAGCCCCTGCCGGGCGCGGCACTTCGGCAAGCCCGGCCAAGGCCCTGTGGAAACCCCGGCCCGGGCTGGCCTGGCAGTGGCAACTGGACGGAAAGGCCAGTCCCTCGGCCGACGTGCCCGTGTACGACATCGACGGCTTCGAGAACTCGGCGGCGGACGTGGCCCGTCTGCACCGGGACGGCCGCAAGGTCATCTGCTACATCAATGTCGGTGCCTGGGAGGACTTCCGGCCCGACCAGGACGCCTTTCCGCGTTCGGTGCTCGGTGAGCCCAACGGCTGGTCGGGCGAACGGTGGCTGGACATCCGGCAGATCTCCGTCCTGCGGCCCCTCATGGAACGACGCTTCGACATGTGCCGCGACAAGGGATTCGACGCGGTCGAGCCCGACCTGGTGGAGGGCTACGGCAACGACACCGGCTTCCCGCTCACCGCACGCGACCAGCTCAGATACAACCGCATGATCGCGGCCATCGCCCACGAGCGCGGACTGTCGGTAGGGCTCAAGAACGACCTGCCGCAGATTCCCCAGCTCCTGTCCCACTTCGACTTCGCGGTCAACGAGGAGTGCGCACAGTACGACGAGTGCGCGGAGCTCACCCCGTTCATCGCGGCCGGCAAGGCGGTGTTCCACGTGGAGTACACGGAACCGAGGAGCAGCTTCTGCCCGCGGTCCCGACGGCTGAACCTGTCGTCGATGGTGAAAGAACCGGAACTCGGGGTGTGGCGGAAACCCTGCTGAGACAGTCGGGTCGGGGTCGGACCGCCGACCTGTGCGGCCCACTGGAACGCTGAGTCAGAAGACGGCGCGGTCGGCTGCTTGCCTGATGGCGGCGATGCCTGGTTCTGACTGTCTCGTGGAGAGCCAGGCCATGGCTGCGGTGGAGGGCGTGAGGTCGGTGACGTCGAGGTAGCGGACGCTGGGGCGGGGGAACAACTCACGGGCGGCTGCGGGGAGGAAGCAGATCGCTTCTCCACCGGCCACGATGTGGAACAACGACTCCATATCGGTGGCGACCGGCCCGTAGCGCACGGGGCTGCCGTCGGGACGAGGGTCCACCGCCCAGAAGTCCCACCACACCCGCGGTACCTCTTCGGGCATGGCGACTACGGGATGGTCGGCGAGCTGGGCCAGCGTGAGGCGGGGCAGACCGGCCAGCATGTCGTCTGCCGGAAGACAGGCGACACGGGGTTCGGTGGCGAGGTGATGCAGCTCTATGCCCTCCGGTACCGGAGGGCGCAGGAAGACCACATCGACGTCCTGACGGAGCAGGGCGGCGATGTGCTCGACGAAGTTGAGACTGAGCAACTGCACCGTGATGCCGGGGTGGCTGTCGTGCAGCGCCCGCAGAACGGCGCGAGTGTGGGGCATGGCGGCCTCGGCTCCGATACTCCCCACTAGCAGCCGGCCCGAGAGTTGGCGGGTCTGCGCGTCGGCTGTACGCCGTATACGGTCGGCGGCTTCGACCGTCGCCCGGACATCGGGAAGCAACGCCCGTCCGGCCGCTGTCAGGGCGACCGTCCGGCTGGAGCGCGTGAAAAGCCGCACGCCCACGCGGACCTCCAAGTCCCGGATCTGCTGACTCAGTGCGGGCTGGGTGATGAACAGGCGGGCGGCGGCGCGCCCGAAGTGCAGTTCTTCGCTCAGGGCCAGGAACAGGCGTAATTGGCGAATGCTCGGGTCCGCAGCCGGCGCGGCACCTGCACGGGTCGTAGCCACGGTCTGTCCCCCTGTGGTCATAGGGATGATCTTATGGATCGACTGGAATCCCGCATGTCTGTGACTGCTGACAACACGAGTTATTTCATGTGAGCGTTCGTATGATCCGATACGGTCGGTGGCAGGCAGTCCAGGAGACGGGAAGATGTGTGAACCCCCTTCACTTCGGCGCCGCACTGACCGGAGCGCAGGAGTCCGGTTTCACCGCGTACGGCGGCGACGATGCGGAACTGGCAGAGCTGAGGGGCCGATGAGCGGCGTAGTGGTCCATCTTCCCCCGGAGGGCGACGAGGGCCCGGTGACCCTGAGGCTGGGTCCTGGGGACGTGGCCCGATTCGGACGTGGCTCCGGTTCGACACCCGTCGAGCTGCGGCTGATCGACCCGGCGGTCTCCAGGCTGGCAGGAGAGATCCGGGTGACCGACGACCACTGGCAGCTGAGCAACTACAGCTCCACGCACAGCTATCTGGTGGAGAACCCGGAAGGGGCGGGGGAATACCTGAGGGTGCCGCCGCGCCGCGTCGGCGCGCCCATTCCCTTCGAGTTCGCTCGTGTTCTCCTGCCGACCAGGGGCTCCACGGTCGGCTTCCAGGTGTTCGCGCCGGACCACGTCTACCTCGACCCGGACAGCAGGGGCGGCCGGTGGGGGACGCAGACCCTGACCGCGTACTCGCTCGACGAGACCGCCGCCTACTTCCTGGTGCTGGTCGCGCTGTGCGAGCCCCGGCTGCGCGACGAGTCGGCGGTCGCCGTCCCGACCACGCCCCAACTCGTCGAAAGGCTGCGGAACCACCCGGAGTACAGCCAGTTGACGGCTCGCGCGATCAGCTCCCACATCGACTACCTCGCCGAGGAGAAACTCCGCATCGAGTCACCGGCCGCACCGGAACCGGGGCAGGGCGCGCGCCGCAACGGCAAGCGCGAGGCGGTCGTCGGACTCGCACTGCGTTTCGGGCTGGTCCGCGAGGAACATCTGGCGCTACTGCCGTCCCGTTCGGCGGGGCGGGTGGGAACGGTGGGGACGGCGGGAACGGCAGGTCCGGTGGGGTCCAGATGAGCGAGTCCGTGAGCGTACCCCTGGAGCGAGTTCCGCGCGGCTACCGGGTCGGCCCATTCGAAGTCACCGAACCGATAGCGGCCGGGGGCTGGGGGACGGTCTACGAGGGTCGGTTCGTAGGATCGGACCCGGCACCGGGCGACAGCCCCGAGGCGGGCCTCAACGGCGCGGGAAACGACGGCGCCGGGCAGGGCTCAGCCACAGCGATCCGTTCCGGTGGCGTGGTCGACGCCGAGGGCGGCGCGGACGACACGGGTGGTCCGGATGGCACCGGTGGTCCGGACGGCACCGGTGGTCCGGACGGCACCGGCCGATCCGGTGGGGCGGAAGGTCCGAAGAACCCGCCCGGCGAAGGACAGGTCGTCGCGCTCAAGTTCCTGCCCACCGCGGGGCTCGCGCCGCGCCAGGTGCGCGGGCTCGTGGAAACCGCCCGGCGCGAGATCGAGTTGGGCCGCCGGGCCCGCCATCCGCGGCTGATCCGGCTGCTGGACTCCGTCGTACTGAGCGAACCCGGGGATCCCGCTCTCGACGGGGCCGTCGTCCTGGTCATGGAACGTGCCGAGCGGAGCCTGCGTCAGCTCATCGAAGCGGAAAAGGACCTGGGAGAAGGCGAGAAAGGCCGGCTCCTCACCGGGATATTCGAAGGGCTGGCCCATCTGCACGGTCTCGGCTGGGTGCACGGAGACCTCAAGCCCGACAACGTTCTTCTCATGGCGGACGGCTCGGTGAAACTCTCCGACTTCGGGCTCGCCGCGGAGCTCGAGGGCACCCACGGCACACACGGCTACATTCCGCCCTTCGGCACCCCTGACTATCTGCCGCCCGAGCGCTGGCAGGCTCCGCTCGGCGAGCGGGGTGTGCAGGTGCGGCCGAGCGCCGACATCTGGGCTCTGGGCATCGTGATCCATCAGGTGTTCGCGGGCGGCACCTCCCCGTTTCCCGGTGCCACGCCCATGGCGCGCAGGGCGGCCGTGCAGGAGTACGCCAAGGGGCGAACGCCGCTTCGCGTGGACAACGCCGTACCGCCCTTCTGGCGTGAGCTGATCGGCGACTGTCTCGCCCCGACGCATGCGGCCCGCGCCGAGCACACCGCCGCGAGTCTGCTGGCCCGTATCGAGGCGGGCGGGGCGGCGGCCGGTCCCGGTGGCCGCGTCCGGGTGCGCCGGAAGGCGTTGCTCGCTGTCGCGGTGGCGGCCGCCCTGTGCGGAGCGACCGCCGCCGCCTGGTCCTACGCGGCCCCCGCCGATGACGACCGCTCCTCGGGTGCGCGTCCGGACCGCACCGCCGCTTCAGACAGTGCGGAACCGGCCGGCCGGGTCGAGGTGTTCAACGTGGAGAAGGGGTGCCGCGACCGCGCCGAGGAACGCGACCAGCAGTGCAGTCTCGGTCTCGCGGTGGATCCTCTCGCCGCGTACACCGTCGACAACGTCGTGGCGACCCGGGTGTGGCACGGAGACGTCCTGTCCGTCGACTGCCGGATGCCGCAGGGCCTGCCGGTCATGGACGAGGCCGGTAGCCGGTCCACCGAGTGGTTCCGGGTCCGTCTGCCGGACGCCCCGAGCGGGACCGCCTGGCTTCCCGCCGTACGGACGCGGGACCTTCCCACCGTCCCGGAGTGCGCGTGACTCAGCACGAACGGATCTCGCGTCCGTCGTTGTCCTTCGCCTCGTCGTTCCCCCAGCGCTGCAGGTAGTACGCGGAGACATAGGCGCGCCCCTGGCCCCCGGGCGTCACCTCGTCGAGGTCGGTCAGCAGCCACCAGTGGTTGTACGAGCCGCCGGCCCGCACCTCGTCGCCCCACTTCTTGCACAGGACGTAGTTGGTGCCCTGGAGCAGCGTTCCCTGGGCGGTGCACTCCGGCCTGGTGTCGCCGACGCAGTCCACGGCGGCGTATCCGGTGGCGTCGGCGAAGGTGTCGACCCAGTACTTGTCCGGGTCGCCGCTTCCTCCGCAGGCATTGGTACTGGTCACGCGGGGGAACGGCCCGTCGGGTGAGAGCCGGTACTCGGTGCCCTGGAGCACCGGGTTGACCATCTCGTCCGTCTCCCCGTCGTTGTCCCCGTTGGTATCGTAGAGCTGCTCGTAGTGCAGATGTGCCGAAGTCGTGCCGACCAGCCCGAGTCGTCCGAGCGTCGCCCCGGAGGCAACCTGCTGCCCGAGGCGCACGTCGATGCGGTCCATGTGCAGGTAGACCGTGAACCAGCCGCCGCCGTGGTTGATCTCCAGCCCGCCGGGCTCGAACAACTCGGTGACCGTGCCGGCGGCTGAGGCGGCGACCTGGGCACCGAGGGTCTCGCCGCCGACGCGGTACATGTCGAGTTTCTTGTCCTCCGGAGTGTGTCCCCGGTACGTCTGCAACTGCCAGGTCTGCCCGCAGGCGAACGGCAGCTTGAAATCGGGCCGGGCGGCGGGCACGGCGGCCGCTGTCGCGGGCGCCGCCGTCATACAGAGCCCGAGCGTCATCAGCAGTGCGAGCACCGCCGCCCAGCCCGAACGTGTCCCCCGTGGGAGCCGCATGGAACCTCACCCCTCTTTGGTGTCCTGTCTGCCAGGACAGTGCCGTACGAGGGCCGAGAGCGGACTCCCGCACGTTACGGAATCAGCTGGAACACCGGGTGGTCACACCGCCCTTGTCGTCGCCGGTGAGGAAGATCGCGCTGACGTAGCCGACCCCGCCCGCCCGCAACGGCAGTTCGACCCACTTGTCGTTGGTGTAGCCCTCGGCCGTGACTGTCTGGCCGACCTTCCAGCAGTTCGCGGGGTAACTCTCGTTCGCCTGCACCGTGCTGACCACGTCGCACGACGTCGACGCGCAGCCACGCACATTGGCCTGTGTCCACGCCGTGACCGTCGTGGGACCGCCACCGCCGTCCGTGGGCTGGAAAGTGACGTCCACCCAGTCGTTGTCCGTCATGCCGAGGCCGTCCCAGAAGGTGCCGTCGGCGAGATCGATCCCTGCGGGGTTGGCGACCCTACGGCCGAACTCGTCCCGGCCGCCGTTGTAGCCGTTCTGGTACGCCGCCTGGGCCTCGGGCCTGCCCTGAGGCAGGTCGCCCCACATCTCACGAACGGAGGACGGGTTCCAGTAGTCGTCCTTGGTGTTCCAGGGGCCGACGTCCCACACGGGTGCGGTCTCGCAGCGGCCGGTACGCGGATAGCAGAGCCGCACCTGGTACTCGTGGCCGCCGTTGCTCGCCAGCATCCGGCGCGAGGGCAGGGCCACGAAGTGGTCGCGGGGCTTGATGACATGGCCGTTCGCGGTGGTGCGTCCCTCCAGGCCCTCGCGGGTCGCGAAGAGGCGGTACGTGGTGGCGGTGGCGCCCACCGCGCTGCGCGCACCGGCCGAGGGCCTGGGCTGTTCGCGGTCCGCGTGGACGGTGACGTCCGAGACCGAGGGGCCGGCGTCCCGGTTGCCGAGAAACGTCAGCCGGACCTGGAGCACGGAGACCGCCTCGGCGAGCACGAACTTCCCGGCCCGGTCCGGCGTACGCCACTCCGTCCAGGTACCGGGATGAGCGCTGCCCCGTACCTCGGTCAACAGCCGGGTGCCGGACGGCACTTCGGCCTGGCTGCGGAGGGTGAAAGCGCTCGCTTGGCGGCCGAGGCTCTGCACGGGCGCGGTGTAGACCGCGAAGGACGCCTCGGGCTCCGACGGAGTGCGCACACGGGCGCTCTTGACGGTGATGCTGTCGTCCGGGCGGTGTCCGATGTTGCGCTGGTCGGCGGAGGTACTGGTCAGGTCCACCCGCCAGCTGTTTCGCGGGGTCTTGTCGGCCGCGGTTTCCGCGACGGCGGTGGCCGGTGGCAGGCCTGCGAGGACAAGCAGGGCACACAGGCTTCCCAGCAGCCTGCGGGATATCGGTTTCACGTGGTTCTTCCCCCAACTGATCTTCAAGCCGCTGCGATTCAGCGAGCTACAGAGCCCTATCGGGGGTCGCGGTGCGCTGTCATTCCGTAACGTTCCGGATGCCCTCCCCCGGTGTCGCACGGATACGTTCCGAGCCGTTCGGTTCAGCAGTCACACAGGAACCGGACAGCAACTGTTCGGGAACCTCTGGGAGGAAGCACTCGTGCGTCTTGGTCTGCCCGGCTTCAATCTGCGTGCCGGTCTCACGGCGGCAGCAACCCTGCTCCTGCCGCTCCTGGCGGCGGCACCCGCCGCGGCCGAAGCACCCGCCCAGCCCAGCGGAGCCGCCGCCTTCGCCGCCTCGTGCCCCGCTGCCGGCACCGTCAGTCAGGGCTACAGCAGCACCCACGACGGCGTAGACATCGCCAACGCCGTCGGCACCCCCATCCACGCGGTCGGCGCCGGCGAGGTCATCGCCTCCGGTCCGGCAAGCGGCTACGGCCAGTGGATCCGCATCCTGCACTCCGACGGCACGGTGACGGAGTACGGCCACATGTACCAGCGGGACGTCTCCGTCGGCCAGCAGGTCCAGGCCGGCCAGCGCATCGCCCTCATGGGCAGCGAGGGCGAGTCCACCGGACCGCATCTGCACCTGCGCGTCAGGATCGGCACCTCCACGACGATCCGCGGCATCGACCCCGTCCCGTATCTGCGCGACCGGGGCGTGAGCCTGCCCTGCACTCCGGGAGGCGGTGGCGGCCAGACCACGGTGACCGCCTGGACGGAGGCCAACGTACGCAGCTGCGCGTCGACTTCGTGCGATGCGGTCAGCAAGGTGTACCCGAACGAGAGTTACCCGGCGAACTGCTGGGTCACCGGCCAGCTCGTGAACGCCGAGGGCATCTCCAACGACAAGTGGGTCCAACTGCCCCTGCGCGCGGGTGGCGTGGGCTACGTGAGCGCGATCTTCCTCAAGGGCGACGAGACGGGCGGCGTCCGCCGTCAGTGCGCCTGATCCGAGGCAGGCACGGAGAGTCGAGATGAAGCTGAGAATGTTGCGGTGGCTCTGCGCCACGGTGGTGTGCGCGGGTCTGGTGGCCGCGGCCGTCCTGACCGGCGGCGGCGACGGCTCGGCCGCCCAGCCGCCCCAGGTGGGCCACGACCGGCTCCGAGAAGCGACGAGCGCGGAACTGGACGTCCTGCACCGGGCCGAACAGCTCCTGACCCGCGGCTGCATGGCGGAGCGGGGCTTCGCGTACTGGCCCGTTCCACGGATCCCGGCGCCGGACTACCGCACGTTCCCCTACGTGGTCGACGACGAGAAGTGGGCCGCCCGGCACGGGTACGGACGGGACATCCAGAAGCGGCTCGATGAGCAGGACCGCGACTCCCCGTCGGCGCGCTACCTCCACGGCCTGGCCAAGGAGCGCTACCAGGCCTGGGGCGTCGCCCTCGACGGCCCGTCCTCGGACCGCACGGCACTGCGGGCCGAGGTTCCCATGGGCGGCACCTTCAGCCGCAGCGACCAGGGGTGCGTGGTGGACGCCTGGCGCACCCTCTACGGCGACATCCGCGCCTGGTACCGGTCGACCCGGATGGTCGACAACCTGCCCGGCTTCCGCATCGGCCGGGTGAGCGAGGACCCCGCGTTCAGGAAGGCCGTCCGTTCCTG
This sequence comes from Streptomyces sp. AC555_RSS877, assembly GCF_019049245.1. GTDB lineage: Bacteria > Actinomycetota > Actinomycetes > Streptomycetales > Streptomycetaceae > Streptomyces. Next base: position 71,342 of record NZ_JAGMUK010000049.1, read on the forward strand.
GAGCGGCTGCATGGGCCGGCACGCGATCAGCGCCGGGACGCCTGCGGCGCTTCGCGGAGAACGGCTCGCCGACAAGGGCCCCGGCGCCCAGTCCGAGGACATCCGCGTCGCCACCGCGGAAGCCCGCTGCGCGCACACGTCCGGCCTGGCTGCCACCGCGGCACGGCTGGACCAGAAGTACGCCGATGAGCTCTACGACGAGCACTCAAAGGCTTTCGACACGGTACGGCGCCTCCAGCAGGCCGCCCTCCCCAAGGCTCGCGACATCGTCCGTAAAGGCTGACGTCGCGGTGAGTACAGCTATCGACAACCGAGAGGTGAACGAGAGAATGTCCAAGATCCGCACCATGCTCGTGGGTACCGTCTTCGCCGCCACCGCGGTTCTGGCCGCCCCCGGCATCGCCCAGGCAGCGCCCTGCAGCACGGGTGAGTTCTGCGCCTGGGCCGACGGAGAGGGAGAGCTGCACGCCCAGGGCAACACCGCCGACTGGCCGGACAACGTGCAGAACAAGGTGGACGAGGTCCAGAACAGCGGCACCTCGGGTGGCCGGGACGACGTCAACATCTACTACAACGAGTCGTACGCCAGCGCCTACGCCTGCCTGCCGCGCGGGGAGACCTGGAACCTGCGCGACGGCTCGAAGATCTTCAGCTGGGTGAGCAACCAGGTGGACTCGAACAAGCGCTACCAGGGCTGGAACGCGGGCGTCCACGACAACGCCGCGTCCCACAAGTGGGTCACGGACTGCGGCCCCAACACCTGATCCGCTGCGCTGAGCAGCCCACGATCAGCACATGAAGGCAGGGCCTCCGGCCGCTCGAGGTTGTCGAAACCAACCGATGCGCCGGGGGCCCTGCCGTCGTTGTCGCGTGATGTCCGCGCCTCGACTTGATAGGCAAGTGAATAGTTGCCTATCCTGGGGTCGTGGCCGACGACGTGTTCAAAGCCTTGGCCGACCCGACCCGCCGCACCATCCTCGACGAGCTCACCCAGAAGTCCGGGCAGACACTGTTCGAGATCTGCTCTCGACTGAGCATGAAGCACCAGCTCGGCATCTCGCGCCAGGCGGTCTCCCAGCACCTAGCCGTGCTGGAGGCCGCCGGGCTCGTCGAGACCAGGCGAGACGGCCGCTACAAGTTCCACGACCTGAACACGGCCCCGCTGCGGCAGATCACCGAGCGATGGCTCGCGCCCGACGCACCCGGACCAGGGAAGAGCACCCCATGAAGATCCATCTGACCAGCGTCTTCGTCGACGACCAGGCCAAGGCCGAGCACTTCTACACCGAGATCCTCGGCTTCGTGAAGAAGCACGACGTCCCGGTGGGCGAGAAGGACCGCTGGCTGACCGTCGTCTCGCCCGAAGAGCCCGACGGCACCGAACTCCTCCTCGAACCTGCCGGCCACCCCGCCGTCAAGACCTACCGGGACACGCTCGTCGAGGACGGCATCCCGCTCGCCCAGTTCGCCGTCGAGGACGTGACGGCGGAGTATGAGCGCCTGCGCGGCCTCGGCGTCCGCTTCACCCAGGAGCCCTTGGAGATGGGCCCCGTCACCACCGCCGTCTTCGACGACACCTGCGGCAACCTGATCCAGATCGCGACCAAGCCGCAGTAGACGGTTGCCCCCCACGTGCAGCCGATCCGGCCTGCCGGGCCGACGGGTGCAGGCGCTTCCTTAATCCGGTGTACGAAACGCTGCGTGCCACCTACGGTGAAGCGCGATGACACTCCTACACGTTCATGACTACGGGGGCGATGGCCCCCAACTGGTTCTCCTGCACGGATACGGACGGTCACTCACCGACTGGGACGCCGCAGCCGCCCTGCTCACCGTCGGGCACCGTGTCCTCGCCGTCGACCTTCCCGGGCACGGCCGCTCTCCCGGCATCACCCCCTGGACCATCCCCACCGTGGTGCGGCACATCGCGGACACGCTCGACGCGCATGGCGTGCCGGAGGCCGTTGTGGTGGGCCATTCCCTCGGCGGACTGGTCGCGGTCGAGTACGCCCGGGCTAATCCGGACCGTGCCCGTGCCCGCGGCGCCGTGAATCTCGACGGCTTCTGGTGGGGACCCGAGTACCCCGGCGCTGAAGGGGTGAGTGAATGGCTGCTGGCGTCGGCCGGGGCCATCGCACCACCCGAGTACATCGAGATGCAGCTCACCCACTCCGCCCGACTCGGGATTCCCGCCGACCGTGCGGAGGCCGCTATCCGCGCGGCCGTACGCCCCTTGCCCGACGGCAGGTGGCAGACGCTGCCGGAGCGGAAGGATGCGCTGGGGATCCTGGACGAACTCCACAGGCTCGGCGCGCTCGGTGTCACCACATGGCTGGACGGGGTCGACCGCCCGCTGCTGCTGGTGCAGGCGGACCGTCGGCCACCCCCCGCGCCCGGCATGGAGTGGTTCGGCGAATTCAGCACCGGATTCGCACGCGAAGTCTCCGATCAGCTGGCCGCGCTCTCCCGCACCCGGTCGGCGATCAACGTCAACCGGATCGACGCCACCCACGTCATGCACATGGAATTTCCGGAAGCGGTGGCGACGATGGTCGCCGGTTTCGTTCGAGGACTGCCCGAACTCCTGGTCCGATGACCCCGCAGCAGTTTCGCGGCCACCGTCCGTCCGTCAGGGCGGACGGTGCCGGCCCCGGCCTCCGACCAGATCGCGCGCTTTCCGGTTCCGGCCGGGAATTCACAGCTCTGGCAGGATCGACCGAATACCGTCTGATGTCAGGCTGGAGCTGCCGATGGACGAGACCGGGTCGGCGCATTCCGCGCGGGTTTCCGCATACGCGACCGTCGGAGCACGGCTGTCCCTGTTGAGCGACCGTCGACTTGAAGATGCGGTGGCCGCCGCACCGAGTCTCGGCTCCGGTATCGGCGGTAGGTCCGCGGAGATGGAAATCGAGGGGAAACGCGTCTTCGTCAAACGGGTCCCGCTGACGGACATCGAGCTGCAGCCGGAGTGCGTACGGTCGACCGCCAACGTGTACGAGCTTCCTCTCTTCTACCAGTACGGGGTGGGTTCGGCGGGATTCGGTGCCTGGCGGGAGCTGGCGGCGCACATCATGACGACAGACTGGGTGCTGAAAGACGAGTACGCGGGCTTCCCGCTGCTCTATCACTGGCGGGTCTTGCCCGACACTCCCCCGGCCGACTTCGCTGACGGACTCGGAGGCATCGAGGGGGCCGTCGCGCACTGGGAGGGCTCGCCGGCCGTGCGCCGCCGGCTGGAGGCCATCGGAAGGTCCTCCTCCAGCCTGGTGCTCTTCCTGGAGCATGTGCCCCAGACGCTCGCCGCCTGGCTCAGCGACACCCATGACGCGGCCCGTCCGGAGCCGGGAGGCGAGTCGCTCTACCGGTGGGTCGAGGATGCGCTGCGGAGAGGGACGGAGTTCATGAGCGCGCGCGGACTGGTCCACTTCGACACGCACTTCGCCAACCTGCTCACCGACGGCCGGCGGGTGTACTTCGCGGACTTCGGGCTCGCGTTGAGCCGCGACTTCGAACTCTCGGCGGAGGAAGGCGCCTTCCTCGCCGATCACCTCGTGTACGACCGCACCTACGCGCCAAGTCACCTGCTTCGCCACCACCTGCCCGGCGCGGTGCGTGCCGGCACCGAACACGGGGCTTTCCTGCGCAGCTGGTTGGAAGGTCACCCACCCGTCGGCGTACCACCCGACATCGGCGAGATCATCGACCGCCACGCCCCGCACGCAATCGTCCTGGACGACTTCCACCATCGACTGCTTACGCGGAGCAAGCGCACGCCCTTCCCTGCGGCTGAGGTCAGGAGGGCCTTGGCACGCGCATCACGGTCGCCTTTGGCGTGAGAGCTCGTCGCGATGACGTGGGCGTTCCAGGCGATGCTCAGCGTCGGCCCTCGGTGTGCCATCCGGAGGACCCGCGCTGAGGCCTTCTGAGTACAGGAACTCATGTGCGAGGTCATTTGCCATGGGCAGACTGTGGTGTCCATGACGGATCAAGAAGGAGCGAACGTGGGACGGATGAGGAAGGCGCTGGCGGTGGCGGCGCTGGCGGCGTTAGGGCTGACGGGTGTGACGGCGGGGCCTGCCGCCGCGTCAACCGACGTCTTGTTGCCCCACCCTGGCCCCGAGGGCTTGGTGTGGGTGCCCGAACGCACCGGAGATGGCGGTGTCGTGTCGGGGGGCGCGTGGGAAGGGCTGCCGACCGTACTCACCGTGGCCTGCGAGGGTGGCGGGAACGTGGGGGTGACGATGGAGTCGCAGCGAGGGCAGGTTGCCGCGTTCTCGGTCGATTGTCCGGCCGGAGATGCCGGGGTGGGCTCGGTAACGATGAAGGCCGGCGCGGTTCGTTCGGGATCCTTCTCCGTGGCTGTAGACGCTTCGACCGAGTCGATCAGGTGGGCGCTGACCGTGACACAGCCGGAGTAGCCCTCTGCCGATGCGTGGTCACCCGCCCGCGGGCGGGTGACCACGCATCAGTCCTCGGGGACCCGGACCCCCGGTACCTGCTCAACCTGCCCGCCAGGTCAGCGTCTTCGCGCCTTTGCCCTCGCCCTGGAACGACACCATCGCCGGCTTGTCGCCCTTCGGGAGCAGGTGGACGGTGCACAGGGTCAGCGCGGAGTTCGGCTCCAGGCGGGTGTTGGGGATGCTGCCCCGGCATTCGTCGATGCCCTCGCCCGCCCCGGTGTTGGAGAAGGAGAGGTCGAGCAACGCCAAGGGCTGGACATCGCGGCCGCCGGCGCTGCGCAGGCTGACGCCGTCGTCCATGGTCGGCAGGAGCTTCTCCGTGCCGGCGTTGCGGTACGCCAGGGTCACGTACCAGGGCACCATGTTCTTCTGGGTGTCGCTCAGTTCGTAGTCGCCCAGGTCCTTGAGGCTCCCGGCGCGCACGCTCTTCGGGGTGACACGGATCGGTACGGCGCCGGACTTGGTGGTGAGGTTCTCGTACGTCGAATCGGCGGTCGTGCCCGCGGCCAGCAACCGGCCCCCGTTGTCATCGCCCTTGCCGTCGCCGACCTTCCACAGAAGGGTGTCACCGGCCTCGTCGGCGTACGCGACCGCGGCGGGCTCGTGCCCCTTGGGAACCAGCACCAGCCGACAGACCTTGGCCGTGGCGCCGGCCGCCACGGAGGCGGGACCCGCCTTGTCGCAGTCGTCAGGAAGGGAGGAACTAGGTCCGGTGGCAAGGGAGTTGGAGTTCCACAGGAAGACCGCCTTGCCGGGCGTTCCGTCTGCGAGGGTGACGGTGAAGTTCGCCTCCGGGTCCGGCTGTTGCAAGGGCGCCGAGCCGGTGTTGGTGTAGGAGACGGTCAGGTAGTACGGGACCATCCCCTTCAGGTCCGCTTCCAGCTGTACGTCTTCCAGGTCCGCCGCCGTGCCGCGCGCGAGTCGGCTGGGCGCGAGCGTCAGCTGATACGTCGCAGTCCGGTCGGACCACGTCGCCTTCCGCGCCGTCGACTCGACCGGTAGCGCCGTGGCCGCTTTGCTCGTTCCCTTGCCGGAATCCGAGCCCGTCCCACCGCCGGAACCGGCAGAGTCCGAGCCGCCCGACCCGCACGCCGTGACGACCAGCGCGAGCACGCCAGTCCCCGCGATGCCGGCCAGTGTTCTGCGCGTCCGCATGTGCATCCCCGTGAATTCTCGTTGTTCCGTTCGCAACGCGATCAGCTTACTTGTGCAGAGATCGACCAGCGGTCGACCCAGGTTCCGTCTGGCAGATGATCACCACCGGACACCCCCGTGACTCGGATCAATGACCTTGCCGCGGTGGTGCCGGGCCAGAGATGCTGGGCCGGTGCCAGGGCAGCGGAAGAGGAAACGTCGGCAGCAGGACGCGGGGCAGCGGGCTGCCATGCGCACGGATCCCGGCACGGGTCACTGGCAGGTGATCTTCGAGACCCGGGACGAGTCGGAGTGGCACGCTCACCTGCGGCGCCTACGCGCCGGGGCGGAGCGAATCGACTGGGCGATGACTCGGATCGACACCCTCTGCGGACGCCTGATGCACCCGACCACCTACCGGCTGAGTCTCTTCGTGCCTGGCCCTGCGCGCGATCCCAGCGGAGACCACCCTGGAGGCGGAACGCCCGCCACAGACCCGCAGGCCACATACCCGCACGCCACGAAGGGCCAGCGCGGGGCTCCGGACGGCCACGTCATCTGAGCCATCGGACAGAGCCACGCTTGAGCCGCAGGGCAGGCTTAGCCATGGCCGCCCCTCTATGCGATCGTTCGCCCATGAGTAGCGACTACGACCGCATCCGCGCCGGCATCGAGTTCATGACCGCCTACGTGTCAGGAGATGACCTGCTGTCGGAGTACGTCGCCGAACGGCGACGTGAGGACCCCATGGCGACCGAGGCCCTCATGGACGGTACCGCGGCCCTGTGCGCGCAACTGCTGCGCACGATGGCCCGGATGACCGGGAAGAGCGAGCACGACATCCTGCAAGAGCTTGCCCGTGGGACCCACCGGCATGAACAGCAGTCCGGCGACTGACACGCTCCGAACAGAGCCCGAACCCGTGTGGCCCGGCACGCTGCTCCCGCCGGGCCACCCGGAATGAGCGAGGACCGTCCGGACGGATCCGGTCCGCCGGAAACGGGCATGCGTCTCGGGAGTCCACCCACAGTCAGTCAGACGCCGACAGAACCTGGCGGCTACGTTCCCGGACAACCAACGCCGTTGGCGGGATGCCCACGGCGTCCAGCCGAGACAGGAGATCGGGCTCCTCCTCCGTACGGGCGGCATGGGACAAATGGCAACTCGCTTGGTCCTCCTAGCAGCCCGCCTCGACGCCGCTGTTCACGAACGAGTCGATGTTGATCGAGTAGCCGGCCCCGGTGGTGAGGTCGGGGCGGCTTCCGTGTCCGTCCTCCGCGAGGAGCTCGGCGGTGAGGAAAACGACCTGCAGGACCATTTCCTCTCTGGTGAAGCACAGGTCGTCGGGCAAGGCTTCGGGGCCCGCCTTCCATCCGTCCCGTACCGCCGCCGCCCGGTAGTGTGCGGCGACTTCGGCCTGCGAGCCTGGGAAGGCGTACGTCCGGCCGGCATACACCGAGACATCGCCGCTGTCCGCCCAGCAGCCGGCGTCAACCTCCTCGAAGCCCCGGGCGACCGTGGCCCCGGCGGGGCGGGAGTCGAGGATGTCGAGCGCCGCCACCTCCTTCACCCGGTCGTCGGTCCCCTCACAGTCCTTGGTGAGTTCCAGCAGCGCGCAGCCGGTGAGCGTTGCGGCCGCGAGAGCGGTCGACAGGAGCAGAACTATCGGGCGGGTGGTACCGGTCCGCAGAGGCAAAGCGGGCTCCAGGTGAAGGCCGGGGCGGAGGGAGGCGGGGATCCGCCCGACAAAGAGTTGTCCGTGCCCGCTCCAAAGTGGGCACCGCCCAGTTCTACCAAGCAACCGTCACCCGCGCATCGCTCAGCCGGTTCTGGTGACGGACACCGACCTCCGACCGCCGTGGAGGCAGGACGTGATCCGTGATCTGCGGGAGCGCGTGACCTGCGGGAAGGGGCCCTAGTCCTTGGTGGCGGGTTCCGACGCGACGCCCGGACGCGTCCCGGGGGCGGCCGGCTGTCGTTCCTCGCGCCTGCCCAGCGCCACCAGGGTCAGGGTCACGGTGACCGATCCGGTCGCCATCAGCGTCATCGCCGTGGCCGGGGAGGTCAGTTGGGCCGCCGTGCCCGCGAGGACGGCACCGACGCCCTGCAGGGCGGCCATGCCGGTGGCGTGCAGGCCGAGGGCCTGACCCGCGAGGTCGTCGGGGGTGAGGGACATCAGGCGTTCCTGCAGGACGAGACTCGCGGCGAAACCGACGGAGGCGACGGTGACCGCCACGGCTGACAGCGCCACTCCCGGCCGTAGGACGAAGAACAGGTAGGGAGCCGCCAGCAGGAGGCGTAGCGGGGTCGCGAGACGGGTGCGCACCGCGGGCGGTACCAGGCGGCCCACCGCCATGTCGCCCACGAACATGCCCAGCGCCCCGAACGCGTACAGCGTGCCGGCGGCTTGGGGAGCGTAGGACACGTAGAGCGAATCACCACCGACGATCAGGCCGTTGGGGACCCACAGGCCCAGGTAGGTCAGGCGGCGTGGGCGTGAGGACCACAGGAGGGCGTTGGTGCGCCAGGTCGCCGAGACGGACGGGCGGCCGGAGGAACGTGGTGGGCGGGCCGTGAGCCCCAGGCGGGTGACGATGGCCGACATCAGGTACAGCGCCGCCGCGAGGAGCAGGCAGGTCCGTGGGGACAGGAGCGTCAGCAGTGCGCCGCCCGTCGCGAAACCGGCCATCTGTGTCAGTCCCCAGAGCATGTTGGACACCGAACGGCCCAGGACATAGCCCTCCTTGGACAGGATGTCGTTCAGCAGGCCCCCGCGCACTCCCCCGCCCAGCGACGCGACCATGCCCTGCAGGAGTACGACGGCGAAGACCCCCCAGACCGGCAGGCCGGGCAGCGCCAGCACCGCCGTGCCGGCCGCGAAGACGAGGGCGAGGCCGGACAGGCTCGCGCGCGCGGGCAGACGGTCGGCGCCCGAGAGCAGGAACGCGCCCCCCAACAACTGCGCCAACTGCGGGCCGAACATGCTCACCGCCGACAGGAACGGGGAGCCGGTGGCCCGGAAGACCAGCGTGGCGAGGGCCAGGCCGCCGAGCGTCTGGGCCGCGGCGAAGGCGGCGAAGGAGAGCAGATACGGGGTGAACTCCGGGGTGCGGAACAGGGATCTGTAGCTGCGCATGGGGCGAAGTATCGGAGCGGCCCGGCAGCCATGTTTACTGTTTCGCCGACACGCGAAAGGTCGTACGCATGGGCTTATGGCAGATCGACACCGACACCCTCGCCCGCAGTCGGTTCGTGCTCTCGCCGTTCGCCGAGACCTTCGCGAGCCTGAAACTGCTGCACGCGGGGACCGGCGCCCATCCGGGCGAGGAGGCCTGGCTGCGCGCCCATCTGCCTGGCTACTGCGCGCGCCTCGCGGCCGACCCGGTGGCCGCGCTGCTCGTGCAGGCGGCACTCGGCACGTCCTGGATCGCCGACTTCTTCTGCCCCACCTCGTGCGTCGGGGAGAGCTTCGAGGAGACCGTGGCCCGGGTACGGGCGGCCGGGGCCGGGGAGGCGCGGGCCAACCTCCGCGTGTCTCTCCGGGGCCCGCTCCCCGCCGCCCTGGAGCGGGACGACCTGCCCGAGCGGGCGACCGCGCTCCTGACCCACGTCTGGGAGGAGACCGTACGGCCGTACTGGGAGCGTCGGCGGCGCGTTCTGGAGGCGGACGTCGTCGCGCGGACCGCGCGGGTGGGCCAGGGCGGCTGGGCGGCCCTGCTGGACGAGCTGCGGCCGTGGACGCGGTGGCTCGGGGAGAACGGGTTCCAGGTCAACCCGCACCCGTATCCCCCGCGGGAGGTCGCCGCCGGAGCCCAGCTGCTGTTCATGCCGGTGACGACGGGGGCCGGGTGGGTCTCGTGGGAGGGACGGGAACGGTACGCCGTCGTCTACCCGTGTCTCGGTGTGCTCGCCGAGGACCACGACCGGCGGCCCGTCCCGGCCGGGCTCGGTGCGCTCATCGGGACCTCACGGGCCGGATTGCTGGTGCTGCTCGGGACTCCCATGAGCACGACGCAGCTGGTCGCCGTGACAGGCCAGGGGCTGGGGTCGGTCGGGCGGCATCTGCGGGTGCTGCTGGACGCCGGGCTGGTGGAGCGTCGACGGGCCGGGCGGTCGGTGCTGTACGTGCGGACGGCTGCCGGCGAGGTGCTCGTGGAGGCGTCGGGGGCAGGGGCCGGAGGCCGGTGACCCGGAGGGCCGGAGTCGGAGTCGGGACTCCCGTGCGAGTCGGCTGTGGAAATCGGTCCCCGGTATGACGTCGCTCCCGTACGGCTGCCCAGCAGTGGCGGGACCGTGCGGCGAAACGCTACGACCACCTGGTGCTGCGCCACCCGGAGGCGTACGCCGACCACGCCGCCGACTTCTGGCTCATGGTGGGAGCGAACGTCGACCGAGGACTCCAACTGGCCTTGCGGGCCCTGGTCATGCGCCAGACGACCCGCTCGTACGCCCTGGTCCAGCGCGCCACCACTGCGCGCAACCAGACGGCGCGCGACGCACCGTAGGAAGCGGCACCTCCGCGGAACATGCGAGTCACGTGCCGTCTCACGGAAGGCTGCCCTACACCGAACTCGCCGCCCTGTGACGCGAGTTCACCGATCAGCTCCATGGTGCGAGAGCGCCGCCGCATCGGCCATGCTCATGCCGCCCGCAGGGTGTTCCGCCGTCGCGCCTACACTGCACGGCACCGTGGCCGCCCTGCAAAGGCAACAACACTTCCGACTAGCAGCAACCCCGTTTCCTGGCTGGTTTCTTCGGCGGGTCGTTCGATGAGGACGGGCCCAGCGGACCTCTTCGGTCCTAGGATCGGACCATGAGCAGGACCGACCGCGCCAACCGGGTGATCGCGGCACCACCGACGACTGTCTACGGCGCACTCCTCGACCGGGAATCGCTCGAGGCCTGGCTGCCGCCGGACGGTATGAGCGGGCGGATCGAGCGGTGGGATCCCCGGCCCGGTGGCGGGTTCCGGATGGTCCTCACCTACCTCGACCCCACCGGCAGCCCCGGCAAGTCCTCGGAAGCGACGGATGTCGTCGACGTCGGTTTCGCGGACCTGGTGCCACCGGAGCGCGTGGTGCAGCGGGCGGTGTTCGAGGCAGACGACCCGTCGTACGCGGGCACCATGACGATGACCTGGTACCTCGCTGCCGCCGGAGACGGGACCGAGGTGACCGTCACCGCCACCGACGTGCCACCCGGCATCGACCAAGCGGCCCACGAAGCCGGCATCGCCTCCTCGCTGGCCAACCTGGCGTCGTACGTCGAAGCAGCCCGCTGACCCGAGCCGGCTGCGCCCGGGCCCGGGCCCGGCCACGATGCCGCGCGACATGGCCCCGTCCCGGCGCAGGGCGGGCAGCGGGCGCAGCTCAGAGGTATCCGACGTACGTAGTACGAAGTCGGACGGGAAGGTTCACACCGGGCAACCGGACACGAGGCAACCGCACGACAAGGGAGCGTCCAGGCCATGGGAACCGCAGTCCACGTCCCCCAGACCCGGGACATGATCGGAGAAGAACTCTCCGGCGACGAAGCGTTCACCGCGCTGCGGCACTACGGAGGGCTGCGGCTGCTGACCGACTCCTTCGCCCGGTTCCGTTACGCGGACGGCTTCACCAACGCACGCGCGCTCGCCTTCCAGGTGGTGCTCGGTCTGGTGCCCTGCACCGTGGCGCTCGTCGGGCTGGCCACGTCGGTGCACACGGAGGGGGCGGGCCGGATCATCGAGCTCACCCTCGGCCGGATCGTGCCGGGTGCGAGCGCGCACGTCGTCGAGGACGCCTTCGACGGCACCCGGCGCACCGCCGACGGCGACGTGTGGAGCACGCTCGCCCTCTGGCTCGGTCTGGCCTTCGCGCTGCTGAATCTCGCCTCGGCCATGGGGCAGATCGAGCGCGGCGCCAACCGCATCTACGGCATCGAGCGCGACCGTCCCTTCCCGCGCAAGTACGCCAGGGCGCTGGTCCTGGCGCTCTCGGCGGGGCTCCCCCTGGTGCTGGGCTTCGTCGTACTCGTCGCCGGTGAGGCCGTCGGCGCCGCGGTCGCGGAATCCGCCGGCCGGGAGGACGGCGGGCCTTCATGGTGGGGCGTGCTCGACATCCCCGTGGGACTCGCGCTGGCCTGGGTGGCCTCCGCCGTGATCTTCCGCTGGTCGCCCCGTCGCGTGCAGCCGGGCTACACCTGGCTGGCCTTCGGCTCTGCCGTACACCTCCTGCTGTGGGTCTCGGCCACATGGCTGCTCGCGCTCTATGTCGAGAAGAGCGGTGCCTTCGGCGCCGTGTACGGGCCGCTCACCGCTTTCATCGCTCTGCTGCTGTGGGCCAACCTCACGGCCGTCGCGCTCTTTCTCGGCATCGCGTTCGCCGCCCAGCTCGAAGCGGCCCGTGCCGGCATCGAAGCGCCCGTGCGTCCGGATCCAGGCCCGGGTGCGTGATGCGTCCTTCTCACGTCCGTGTGGGGACTCCCCCTGGGTCGCCCTCTGTGGCCTGCCCGGGATGGCTGCTTTCCCTCCTCAGGCGCTGAGGGAGGCGCGCCTGATCGCGTCGAGCGCGCGCGTCACGTCGTCGTCGGTCGTCGACCAGTTGCTCACCGAGATCCGCATGACGCGCCGGCCTTTCCAGGTGGAACCGCTGATCCACGCCGTGCCGTCGTCGAGCAGCCGGGTGAGTACCCGTTCCGTGCGCTCGTCGTTGCCGAACTCGGCGCAGACCTGGGTGAACACCACGTCGTTGAGCACTGTCGCGCCGTCGATCCCGGCGATGCCGGTGGCGAACGCGGAGGCGTGTCGGCACAGCCGCTCGACGAGGTCGGCCACACCTGACCGGCCGAGGGACCTGAGTGCTGCCCACACGGTGAACGCCCTGCCGCGCCGGGAGAGCTCGGGGACCTTGTCGATGGGGTCGCCGTACTCGTCCTGGATGAGATAGTCGCCGTGCAGGCCCATCGCCGCCCGGATCGCGGACGGGTCGCGCACGACGGCGAGGCCGCAGTCGTAGGGGACGTTCAGGGTCTTGTGGGCATCCGTCGCCCAGGAGTCGGCGTTCGCGCAGCCCGCCGTCAGGTGTGCGTGGATCGGGGAGGCGGCCGCCCACAGTCCGAAGGCGCCGTCGATGTGCACCCATGCATGCGCGTCGCGAGCGGCACGGATCGCCTCGACGAAGGGATCGAAGGCGCCGGAGTGGATGTCTCCGGCCTGAAGGATCACGATCGTGGGGTCCTGACCGCCGGCCGCCAGGGTGTGCCGAAGGGCCTCGGGCTCGATGCGTCCTTGATCGTCCGCCTTCACCAGTTCGGGTCTGCCCAGTCCCAGGTAGCGCAGCGTCAGGTCGATGGCCATGTGCCGGCTCTCGCCGACGACGACGCGTACGGCCGGGCCGCCTACGAGTCCGTCGCGGGCGATGTCCCGGCCGACACGCCGCAGCACCGCGTCCCGCCCGGCGGCGAGACAGGTGAAGTTCGCCATCGTGGCACCAGTGGTGAAGCCCACGGCGCTGCCGCTGGGCAGGCCGAGCACATCGAGCAACCACGTGCTCGCGATGTCCTCCGCCGCCGTGTACGCGGGCGACACGGCACGCATCACGCAGTTCTGATCCCAGGCACTGACCAGCCAGTCCGCGGCCAGCGCGGCCGGCTCGGTGCCACCGACCACGAAGCCGTAGAAGCGGCCGCTGGGAAACGCGGTGAGCCCCGGTTCACATGCCGTGACCAGCAGGTCGACGACGTCGGCGGGCGCGCTGGGAGCGTCGGGCAGCTCGGCACCGAGCGCGCGCACGATCTCGTCGACCGAGGCGCGGGCGGGAACCCGGCGGTCGGACAGGCTCGCCAGCCAGCGGACGGCATGGCCGTATGCCTGGCGGAGCGCCGTCTCGCGCTCGTCCATACCTCGGACTATGGGACAGTCGCCGCGCCGGCGCAAGCCACGATGTGCTCGACCGCTCCCCCGGCCTGATCCATCACCGAACAGCAGCGGAACGCATGCTTCACACATCCGGCGACGGCTCCCGCATGGCTTCCGGCCGGCACGCGTGCCCAGGAACGGGAACGGCCTAGCCCGGTTGCCTGATGCTCTCGATGATGCGGGCGAAGCCTTCCTCTCCATGGCCCGCCTCGATCTGGCGTTGGATGAGCCGCTGGACCGTGGCGAGCAGCTCGGTGCTGATGCCCTGGTCGGAACTGGCGGCCAGGAGATGACTGAGGTCGGAGAACCGGAGGCTCTGTTGCCCTTCGACGGTGTAGTCCCCACCGTCGATGACCTCGGCGAAGCCTTCGAAGCCGCTGGTCATGGCAGTCAGCCAAGGTGTGGCCCGAGCGGCGAACTCGCCCGCCGTCACCCCCGCCGGGGCGACCATGGCGGCCCCGTGCATGAATCCGGCGAACATGACGTACATACCCGCGAGCAGAGCGAAGTCGTACAGGGACGCCAGTCCGGCGTCCTCACCGAAGTAGGTGCTGGTTCCCCACAGGTCGAGCAGCGGCTTGTTCTCACCGAAGACCTCGGCCGATCCGCTGTAGAGGATCGATGCCGCAGGCAGGCCGATCATGTGCGGTACGGCCATGATGCCGCCGTCCAGATACGCGGTCCCGGCCTGGGCGGCCCAGGCGGCCAGCTCCCGTGACTGGGCCGGTGACGTCGTGGTCACGTTGACCAGGGTTCGTCCGGCCAGCTCGTCGGAGAGCGGATCGAGCACCTCGTGGACCGATGCGTGGTCCAGCAGGCATGCGATCACCAGCCGGCTGGAGCGGACCGCGTCGCCGGCCGTGGCAGCGGCCTTGGCGCCCTGCGCAACGAGGTCGTCCGCCTTCCCCGGTGAGCGGTTCCAGACTGTTGTCGCGTATCCGGCCTTCACCAGGGCGCCCGCGAGAGCGCCGCCCATCGCCCCGAGCCCGAGAACACTCACGTGAACGCCGTTGTTGGTTGTCATTTTTGGGATTCCCCCTCGTGTTCGTGGTTCGACTGAATCCTCTCCGCCGCCGATAGGATTGACCAGTACGGACTAATTAGTGAGGTACTCACTCGTGGGTAAGCACGTCTCGGAGGGGCGAATGGCGACATCAGCACGACGTGGTCCCTACTTCTGCGGCATCGACGCGGCGATGGACGTAGTCGCCGGCAAGTGGAAGTCGCTGATCCTCTGGGAGTTGAGCCACCACGGGACCCGCCGGTTCGCCGAGCTTCGACGCGGTCTGCCGGGCGTCAGCGAGAAGATGCTGATTCAGCATCTGCGGGAGATGGAAGCAGACGGGCTCGTGCATCGTGAGGTGTACCGGGAAGTGCCACCGAAGGTCGAGTACTCGTTGACGGAGCACGGCGTCTCGCTCAACGCGGCCCTGGCCTCGCTGGGAGCATGGGGCACTGACCGCATGCGGCGCATCGGGGCCGAGAAGGTCTCCGTCAACTAGGACATCCTCGTGGGGCCCGCTGCAGACGTCCGGTGCGAGGGTCAGCCCCTCGGCCAGAGAGGCATGTCTGCGTGCCGGACCCGGTATCCCCCCTTCGTGACAGGTGCGAAGGCGGCGGGTGCCATGCACGAATTCACCGAATCCATGTGTGTGTCGGCGCCGATCGTCCAGTTCACCCCGTCGTCCCAGGGGAATCCCACCCGGTCCCGGGGCATCCTCCCGGGCTTGTTCTCGCCGCCGTCATGGACACTGAACCCCAGTCGCTGTCCCAACCATTTCGGACCCCCGGCGCTCACGTCTGTGATGACCGCGCTCAGGGTGGCGCTGCCGGGCGCGGTGACCAGACAGTCGACCGTGCCTTCGGCGGTGTACGTGATGCCCCGGTCTGCCGAGAAGTGAGAGATCTTCACCGTTCCGTGCGCGTCGGTCGGCAGTCCGCTGGGCACACCGGGAATCGGTCGGCTGAAGGGTGCGGCTTGGGCGTCGAAAGTCAGCGAGCGGAGGTCGGCGTCCTCCATGTACGGCAGACGGAACGCAGCGGACCCGTTGACGCTCGCCTGTAACGGCCGCTCTTGCGGGCTGCCGGACGCTGCTGTGGCGCCGGTGACCGCGGTGGCCGAGGCCGCCACCGCGACGACCATGGCCAAGCATGCGGCCTTACGGGTGCGGAGCAGGGAACTCACAGAACACATGGGGCCTCCGGTCGGCTGGTGCGGGAGAGCGGAGGATGGCCTGCCCCCTCGCACCCATCCTCTGGTCAGCGCATGCCGAGCGCGTCACCCCGAAGAAGCGACCGTCCATGGGGGCTGAGGTCGTACGGCCACGGCACGCGTGCGCCCAGAGGCTGACCCGGTGCGCGCGGATGTCAGTAGACGATGGACACGATCTGGCAGGCGGCTTCGGCAATCTGACGCTCTCCGCTGATGCGGGCCCGGGCGAGGGCAGTGCCGGGGTCGATGCCGCGGGTGCAGAGTCGCCAGGCGGTCTCCGGATCCAGCCGCACTGACGCGGCCGGCCGGCCGCTGGCTGCTTGGGCCAGGGACCAGCGGTCCGCGGTGGCGGTCACGGTCCAGGTGCCGACAGCCGGCTCACCGATGACCATCTGGAGTTGTGTCCCGGCGGGTGCCGGCGTGTTGCGCAGGGTGTGGGGCAGGGCCCGCATGAAGGTGTCCAGGACTGCGGACAGAGCCTCGGGCTCCGGGTCGGTGTCCCGGCCCGTGGCGTGGCGGATCTGCTGTCGGTGGGTCCAGTACTCGGTGAACTCCCGGGCGACGTCCAGCCACTTGGGCGCCGGGTCGGCCCCTGCCCAGGACACTCCCAGGCCCGTTGAGGCGAGGTCTGTGCCCTCGAATTGACGGGTGACCCGGGTCCCGGCCAGTTCCAGGGCCTGGATGAGCTCGGCGGGGCTGTGCTCGGCGTGCAGGTCGATCCACTCCTGGTTGACGCGGTGGATGAACGCCTCCAGCGTCTCTCCGGCCGCCATGGCGCGCGTATGGCTCTCCGAACTCCAGCCGAGACGGCCGTGGTAGTCGCCAAGGATGTGGGCCGCAAGGTCGTGCACGGTCCAGTCCGGGACCGCAGTCCTGCTCCACTCACTGCGCCGCAGACCGCGTAGCAGGTCGAGGAGCGACGCCAGCTCCGGCCCGAACAGCGGGCGGGCGTCGGTCGGTTCGCCCAGCCAGGCGAGGTCGGATACGTCGTGGAGCTGGAGACTCATGGTCGAAACCTGACAGCCGGGAGGCTCGGTCCTCCATCGAATACCCCCTCATCGCACGGAGGGAAGGTGTCTGCCTGTATCCCTCCGACGGACCGACCGAGGGCGTCGCTGTCCGGGTCGCCCAGCACGTCCTCGCCTCGGCCGCCACGATCCGGCGAGGCCACCACAGAAAGCACCCCCTGGGGACGGAGACCGCCCCAAGGGGTGCCAAGTCACGCGCGCACCAGGGCCTGGACGTACGGCACCAGCCGGACGGGGCCCGTGAGCCCGTACGCCTGGCGGGCAGTGGTGCCGAAGACGGCCGGCTGGGCGACGCGGAGGCGGTTGATGAGCGGGGTCGCCACCTCGACCTCGATCACGTTGCCACCGCGCCGCAGGCGCCCGCCCAGGTCGACGACAGGGTGGAGTCGGTCGGCGGGGGCCAGCCGGGTGCCGTTGACCGTGACCCGGAAGGTGTCGCTGACCTGGCCGAGTTCGAGGTACGCGCCGTGGGACGAGGTCCATGCGGAGGGCAGGACGACGGTGGTGCGGTAGCGGCCGATGCCGGCGGAGTCGGCCAGTTCGGGGATCTGCGACCAGGGCCGCAGGGTGTCGAGGGTGAGCGTGCGGCGGACGATGTCGGTGCTGGTCGCGTCGGCGCCGGGGTACCAGTCCTCGACGTCGAGCTGCCAGCGGTCCGGTGTGACGGGGTCGGGCACGGCGGGCACCTTGGTGGTCACCGTACGGCCCCGGGAGAGGCGGGTGGTGTAGGTGCCCGGTACCGAGACACGCACGGCCAGACCGCGGTCGGTGAACAGCACCTGGTCGGCGTCGCCGGACACCGCGTGCGGGCTGCTCCCGTGTCGGTCGCCGAAGAGTCCCGGTCTGCCGAGCGCGACGACCGTGGCCTGGCCGGGGCCGAGGGTGACACGCACCGTGATGGCGTCGCCTTCCTCGGTGTAACGGCCTATGCGGGTCGCCTCGCCCGTCCACGGATCGAGCTGGTAGGGCACGGTGGCGCCGCGCCTGGTGCGGTGCAGGGTGACGTCGTGGTCGATGGTCGCGACGGGCGGCTTGACGGTCTCGGCGTGCTTTCCGTTGCAGAGGTAGTAGAAGTCGGTGTCGCCGCTGACCCGGTGGTTGTTGAGGAGCGTGGAGTGCGTCGCGTGGCGCACGTCCGGTGTGACGCCGAGGGCGGTGAGGGCGTCCCCGACGGCGGCCTTGTCGGTGACGGCGATGACGTTCGGCAGGGCGAGGAGATCGGCGAGGACGCCGCGCAGCCGTACCGTCTCGTCCCGGTCGGGCACGCCCGGCGTGAGCGCCTGGTCGAAGGTGCCGAGCAGCACCAGGGGCAGTCCGGCGCGGGCCAGTTCCAGCAGCTTGCGTGCGTCGGTCAGGGCGAGGGTCGGGGTGGAGCCGTAGAAGAAGTCCCCCTCGACGAACAGGGCC
The DNA here is from genome assembly GCF_019049245.1 of Streptomyces sp. AC555_RSS877. GTDB lineage: Bacteria > Actinomycetota > Actinomycetes > Streptomycetales > Streptomycetaceae > Streptomyces. The sequence goes on from NZ_JAGMUK010000049.1 coordinate 89,480, forward strand.
TTGTATGCGGGGCCGTCTGGGGCGAGGCGGCCACCGCAGACGCGGGCGGCAGGCAGGTCGAGGAGCGGTCCGCTGAGGAACTGGTGGGTCCAGCCGAGCGGCACGCCGGTCGCGGTGAACCAGGAGGCGCCGATGCCGGTGGCGGTGTAGCCGGTCTGGCGGAAGACGGCGACGTCGGTGCGCGGGGTGCCGGTCTGCAGGACCTGGTGGACGCGGCCGAGATAGCCGGTGATGTCCTCGGCGTGCCGCCAGGTGGGCTGCCGGGGTCCCCAGGACTCGCCGTAGCCGGCCGCACCGTTGTAAGGGCTGAAGGCGGCGAAGCCGGGCCAGCTCACCCCGGGGGCAGTGGCGTACGAGAATCCGTGCACGACCGTCTGGTTGACGCCGGCCGCGTAGGCGCCGCCCATGGTGCGCAGGAACCTGTCCCATGTCGTGCTGTACGCGGAGCCGTTGTAGGCGCCCGACTCGCAGGACAGCACGGTGTGGCCTGCCATGTCCCGACCGCCTGCCAGGCAGCGGTAGTCGTCCAGGTTCTTGAAGCCGAGCGACTCGCCCTCCGCGATGTCCAGGATCGCTGCGGAGGCGATGGCGTCGGTCTGCAGTCCGTACGGCTGCGCGCGCAGCGACATGCCGAGCGAGTGCGCCCAGTCGCGCAGGGCGGTGACGTGGTGGGTGTTGAACAGGTGGGAGACGGTCTCCCAGAAGTCGTGCCGGATCTGCCGGGTGAGCTGGGCCTCGAACGCGAAGACCTGGTTGCTCCTGTCGAGGACGAGCGCGGGCAGACAGGGCAGGAGGGAGCGGCCGGTGCGCTGCTCGAAGACGTCGGGCAGGGCGGAGGTCCACACGAGGGAGTCGGTCTCCAGCTCGATGGAGTCCTCGAAGAAGGCGCCGCCCGCGGCCTTGAGCAGTCGCCGCAGGGTGCCGGTCAGGACGGTGCGTTCCCAGAAACCGGTGACGGCGGCGGTGCCGGCCGGGCTGAAGTGGTCGACGACGTAGGCGGCCGGGGAGGAGTGCGGGCCGGACTCGGGCTGCTGGGCGGTACCGCGCTGCCAGTAGGAGATCAGCACCCAGTCGCCCTCCGCGGGGGCGGTCCAGGTCAGGGTGGCGTCGCGGACGGTGGCGGTGAGGTCTCGGACACTGGCGAGGTCGAGGCCGGTCTCCTTGCGGGTGGCGTTGGCGGGCTCGACGCGGGCGGCCTGGACGGCGAGCAGGCGGCGCCGGGTGACGGTGGAGGCGGCCTTGTGCACGGGTTCGGGGACCGGTCCCTGGTACGTGGTGCCGGCGGCCACGGAGGCGCGGCCGTAGGCGAGTTCCTGGGCGGCGGTGTCGTCGTCGGGGGTGACGCCGGGCACGGCGACGGGCCAGCTGGGGCCGAGGGTGAGGTCGATGGTCAGGCCGCGTCGGGCGGCCTGGCGCAGGGCTGTCACGACGCCGTCGCGCCAGGGCGCGCTGCCCCAGCCGTGGTGGGCGGTGTCCAGGACGGACTTGTCCTTGATGCTGTGGTGGACGGCGGCGATCTCGGCTCCGCCGAAGCCGGCGTCGGCGATCTGGTCGATCTCACGGGCGATCTCCGCCGGGTCGACCAGACCGTCCGGCCACCACCAGCGGAACTTGGGGCGCACGGACCGCGGCGAGGTGGCGAACCAGTCGCCGGACAGGTTCTGACGACCGGTCAGAAGGACGGCGCCGGCATCCGTCGAGCCGACGGCGGCGAACGCCGTGGTGGCGCCGGCGGCCAGGGAGGCCGCGAGCATCGTCCGCCGGGATATCCCGCCACGCTGCGGAATAGACTTCTGCATGTGTCGCCCCAAGTGATTGAATCGTTTCAGTTCCCTGTAAACGCGGGAACGTTAAGCCCGAAATCCACGAGGGTCAAGATCGACGCCCCAATTCCCCGCTGCGCGCGGCCTCTTGACGTCCTTGGTCCAGGCTGCTTTAGCCGTCGGGGGAACAGCCCACGCGGCATCGGCGGGGCATCCTTGTGATGCCCCGCCGATACTTGTCGTCACTCTCAGCGAAGTCCGGTGAGGAACGGCGTGAGGGTGTGGGTCAGGGTGTTGTGCCGCGCGGCGGCGAACAACGGGTCGAGATGGTTCATCCCGTCGTCAGACGCGTATTTCCCGTACGGGATACGGGACTTGGCCACCACCTCGCGAGCGGACGACACGATCGTCCCCCTCGCGTAGCTCGTCTCGAAGGCGTACAGCGGGACGTCAAGTTCCCCGGTGTGCCGCAGCCGCAGCCCCAGTGAGCGGGTCAGGCCGGTGTCGGCGTAGGGATCGACGACGTCGAGGTCCACCGACAGCCGGGACGGCCAGTACCACTCCCACACCAACGGCTCCGGGCCACCCGCATAGGCCGCCGCCACCCGGCTGATGGGCGTGATGCCCGTGTCGACCCAGCCGCGTACCTCACCGCTGTCGGCAAGATGCCCGGAGTGGACGCTGATGTCGTTGGGCCAGCCGAATCCGGCATCCACCAAGGTGCCCAGCAGACCGGCGTTGGTGACGGGATACGGCGGTTGCAACGCGCCGGGCAGCCGGGCCTGGAGGACCGAGCGGCCGCCCGGGTCGCGGTGTGCGTACCAGCCCGCGAGCTGGTACCAGATCTGTGTGCTCTCCGCCCGGTCGCCCAGCCCGACTCCGCTCAGGGGCATGTCGAAGACCGCCCCGCCGTCGACGGCGGCCAGCCGTTCCCGCACCTCCTCCGGAGAGTTGTGCACCGGCTGCCCGGTCCCGTCGAAGGCCCCGTGCACGCCGCCGTCGACAAGGACGAGCGCGGCGAGGTCCCGGTACCCGGGGCGACCGTCGAAGTCCCATGCGGCGTAGGCCATCGCGGCGGAGGCGCCCCAGGAGTGGCCGCCGAGCACCACCCGCCGCGGGCCGCCGCGGGCCGCGGCGGCTACGACCGTGCGCAGGTCCTCCACGGTGCGGGAAAGGCCCCAACGGGCGGCGAAGGTGGAGGTTGCGGGGTCCTGGGAACGGTAGCGGCCGTCCAGGTAGTACCCGACGGGGTCGGCGGTGGTGAACCCCGAGCGGTCGGCCAGGTTCTCCTCGCGCCGGTCGAACGCCCACACCTGCACACCGGGCACAGCCTGGACGAGGTCCCGGGCGAGCAGGCGGAAGTCGCCCGCCGCCCCGAACATCCCCGGGACCAGCACCAGCACGGTGTGGGCCGTGTCCGGACCGAAACCTTGAGCACGTGGACCCGGTCCGATCCTGCCGGCCCACCTCCGCCGGCCACCGCCAGCGGGACGTACGGCTCGCGGTCCCGCCCGGCGGCGACGGCCGGGCCGGCCGGCAGGACGTGAGGGCGAGCCCGCCGACGAGCCCGCCCAGCACCGCCCTGCGAGGCAGGTCTCCCGTCATGAGGCGCACCCGCCGACCCGCTTGCTGCTCAGTGCCACGTCGTCCATGCGGACGTCGTACGAGGACGGCGTGGGGTCGGACTGGTACAGCTGCCCCCCAGCTTGAGTGTGTCGAAGTGCGGGAAGACGAAATCGTCGCTCGTCCCGCCGTGGTCCTTCGTGGAGACCGTCAACTCGGACTGCTCCGCCCCGTCCAAGTAGACGGTGACGCGGTTGTCACGAGCGTCGAGGTGGAACTCGAAGCACTGCCATGTCGCCGCGGTGGCGGGAGCGGAGGTCTTCCAGGCGGTCCAGTCCCCGGTGACGCCGAGATCGGAGCCGGCTCCCCTGAAATTGGCGCGCGAGGTGCGAACGTACTGACCGCCCAACGGGCGTACCAGCGTGGGGACATCGGACCGGATGCCTCGCGACGGTCCAGTGCGCCCAGTCCGGGGCCGTCGGGAAGTCGTTCACACGCAGCCGCAGCCGGGCCCAGAAGCTGTTGCCGCGGGGAGCGAGGTCGGACAGGACCATGAAGGCACGGCCGTTGCCCTCTGTGCGGAGCCGCAGTTCGCGGCCGTGGCCGGTGGTGCTGGGCTCGACGGTCAGCGAACCGTCTGCGGTGTCGGCGGTCCAGCCGCGGCCCGCCGTCACCGGGCCGAGAGGGAGACGGTCGAAGCTCTCCTTGAAGTGGGTGGTGTGAGTGGTCGGGGTGGTGGAGGCGGAGGTGGTGGGGGGTATCGCGAGCAGCGCGGCCGATGTGGCCGGCAGAGCGGCGGCGACCTTCCTCGTGCGAGCCATGCGGTCAGCCTGCAACATCCGTCACTGCGTTCACACAGTGCGTCTCTCGTAGCAGCAAAGGCCCACGACCGCCTAGCAGCTGGGTGCCCGCCTGTCGGGCGCTATCGTCTTCCAACGGTTCAATTCCCCTCCGGCCCAGCTCACTTCGCGGCCGAGGCCGATCGCGGCAGGCGCGGAGTCGGCCAAGCCGGGTCCCACCTCCATTCGGCCCAGGCGTCGGCCTCCGCGAAGGGGCCGGAGCGTTCCTCGATCATCGCCAGGACCTGGGCCCGGGCGACGTCCACGGCCTGGTGCTCGGAGTCGGTCACGATGCCCAGCCGTCGCACGTGGGCGTACTCGTCTTCGTCCTTCCACGTGAGGGTGGTCAGATCAGGGTCGACGACCAGGTCCACGGTCAGATCAAAGGTGTCGAACCCGTCGACGGTCCGGACCGTGGGGTGCTCGAAGTTCACGTACCAGTTCCGCAGTCCGGCCGACGTGTAGAAGGCGTAGATGCTGAACCATGTGGCCGGCGGCTTCCACAGCAGCAGCTCGGTGTCCTGCCACGACCCGGGCGAGAGGTCCCACTCCCCCGTGGCCAGCGCCTCGAACGCCTCGGTACGCATCGATCGGTCGTTGTCGGCGCGGGCCTTGGCGTACAGGGTGGGCCAGCGGGCGTCCGCCCCCGGTGCGCAGGCTGCCACCAGGGCCTCGCTCGTGTCGGCGACGACCCGCATGGCCTGCTCACACCACACCCGCCCGGTCCGGTGCACGTCACGCCGTACGACCGTCTGCCCTGCCTCGAAGATACGCACCGCTCTTCCTCCGTCCCGGCCGGGATGCCCGGCAACGGGCAGCAGTTCAGCGCCTGGGCGGGCGCTTGGACAAGCCGCCGCGCGGGCTTTGAAGGGTCGCTTCGGGTCGCTTCAGGTTTCCCCGGGCAGCAATCGACGAGAACCCGGCACCGACACCGCTGCTGCGGGACTTCTGGGTGAGTGTCGCGGGGAGCCCGGGTGTGCTGACCGGGCAGGTGGGTGACGGCTGGACTGCGGCGAGGAGACCTGGTCTCCGGGACGAGGGTTTTCCTTCAGGGAGGGTGGTCGGCACCGACGTTCAAACTGGCCAACTGAGGGGAACTGGCCGCGCTTTCGTGCCTCGGTCACAGGCTCGCGAGGAGGTCGTCGAGCGGGGCCGGTACCTGTCCGGGGTCCAGGGTCTCCACCAGGAGAGAGCCGTAGCGGATCTTGCGGCCCTTCTTCGTGCCGAGGAAGCGCCGCAACTGCTGGTGCCGAGGCCGACCGAGCTGTGCGGGCTGGCGCTGGAAGGTCTGCCAGGCCCGGGAGTCTCCCTCGGCCCGGATGATCTCCTCGACCCGCGCCGTGCCCAGCGCGCGGATGAGCTCGTCCTCCAGGTCCGCCGCGCACACGAAGAAGCCCCGGTGCGGCGCCCGGGCCCGCTCCAGACCGCGGTCGTAGAAGCGCTGCTCACCCTCGTCGCACAGCCCTCTCAGGTGCAGGCCGAGACCGGGTGGCCCGAGAAGACCGGCGTAGCGGCCGACACTCATCGCACCGCCCATCGGCACGACGCACACCCCTTCGGCGGCCAGGTCCCGGCCACGCCGTGCGGCCAGCGCCTCGACGGCCGCAAGGTCACTCGGCCCTTCCAGCAGCACCGCCGTGCGCAGCCCCAGTTGTACCGCCAGGTCACTCGCCGTATCGCCGGGACCCCCGGCCGCCCAGCGGCTGACCTCGTCCCGGAATGCGCGCATGTCCGCCATGGAGGGAGTCTGCACTCCCACCGACCACCAACGCACTGCATATTCGACGGCTCCCCACTCGACAGGCCCGGCGCCCTCGTCACCCTCGGCCTGACGTCCGCCCCTGTCACTTGCGCCACTGAGCCGGCGGAGGCTCAGCACCTGTCGGGCTCCTGAAGGGAGAGGACATCCGCACCGCTGTGAGCACCTTGTTGATCCGGCCGTCTCTCCGCACGGGCCGGGCTCTCGGCAAAACGCGCCGGCCGTCAGGGGGAGCGGAGCAGGAGCGCCTGCCTACGGGGAGGCCAGTTTCCGCAGGAGCACCGCGGAGACCGGCGTGGGCAGGGCACGCAGGGTGCGGGCCAGCGCCGCTGTGGGCCAGGGGAAGTACGCCTGCGCCGGTTCCTTCTCCAGGGCGCGTACGACGTGCCGGGCCGCCTGCTCCTGGCTGATCTGGAACGGCTTGGGCAGGCCGTCCTCGCTGATGCGCTCGGTGGCGACGAAGCCGGGGTGGATCGTCGTGAAGCGGATGCCCCGGGGTGCCAGTTCGACGCGCGCGGCATCGATGAGCGTGCGCGCGGCCGCCTTCGCCGCCGAGTACGGTCCCTGGCGAGGGATGCCCAGCAGCCCTGCCAGCGAGCTGGTGTGGGCGATCAGCCCTCCGTCCTTCTGGCTTCCCATCTGCCCGATCAGCGGGATGAGGTAGTTGACGACGACGTCGTAGTTCAGCGCCATGATCCGTGAGACATCGTCCACGGTGACCTGGTCCATGGACATGTCCGGTCCCTGGCCGGCGTTGAGCAGCGCTATGTCGATGGACCCGTACTCCGCCGCCACGGCCGCAACGACGTCTGCGGCAGCCCGTGGATCCAGGGCGTCGGCGGCGATGTCCAGGCAGTCGCTGCCCGCGGCTCGTATCTCGCGCGCGACGGCGGCCAGCTCGGGAGCGCGCCGTGCGGTGATGACGAATCGGTTGCCACCGGAGGCGAGGCGGCGCGCCACCTCGGCGCCGATGCCCGACGAGGCGCCGACAATCAGGATGGTTCTGCCGATGATGCGCGCCATTGCGTTCCATTCGCTCGAAATCCCGTGCCGCGTCACAGCAGCCACCGGTGTCACAGGCAGTGTCACGTCTCCACGCGGTTCCTGGACACGGTGCCGACAGCCCCGCTGCCCCTGCCGCGCGGGTCGGTCGTCGCCCCTCCGGCGAAACCGCGTACGCCACGCGCATGCCCGGAAGTCAACACCAGGCCGCCACTGCACCCCGTTCGAGGACTGAGGGACAGAACGCGAGTACGCCCACGTCCGGGCGATGCACCAAGCGCACACGTGAGACTTCTGAGTTTCAGATCTCCGCCTCCCCTGGCTCGCTCTACACTCAGCGCGTGGGGCTTGCTGGCCGCGGAGAGAGCGGTGCCGGACGGGCCCCGTGACGTGTTCGCTCCTATCGTGGAACGGCACAGTGACGCTCGGCGCCGAGGCAGGCAAAACATGAAGGAACCGCACATCGACTATGCGGTGGTCTTCCGGGCTCTGCCCGGCATGGTGGCTCTGCTCACCCCTGACCTGGTGTACGCCGACGCCAACGACGACTTCCTGCGGCTGGCCGGGCGTACCCGCGAGCAGCTGCTGGGCCGCTACATCTTCGACGTCTTCCCCGAGAACCCGAACGACCCGGCGGCGGCCGGCATGCGGGAAACCCGGGAGTCGATGCTGCGGGTGGTGGCCACCGGCGAGCGCGACACCATGGCGCTGCTCCGCTACGACATCGAGGATCACCAGCGGCCCGGGCACTGGCAGGAACACTATTGGAGCCCGGTCAACGCACCCGTCATCGGCCCCGACGGGCAGGTGGCGCTGATCGTGCACCGCGTCGAGGAGATCACCGAACTCATCCGCGCCCGCGGCGGCCCGGGCAGAGACAGCCGAGCTCGTGTGCTGGAGGCCGAGCTCTACACCCGCGCCCGCGAACTGCAGGAGGTCAACGAACGCCTGCGCAAGGCCCACGCCCACGAACGCGAGGTCGCCCTGGCTCTGCAGGCGGCGATGCTGCCCGCCCCCAGGCCCCTCGGTCACCACCAGGCGGCCGTGCGCTACCAGCCCGCCATCGGCGCCCTGAACGTGTGCGGCGACTGGTACGACCTGGTCGAGCTCACCGGCGGGAGGCTCGCCGTCGCCGTCGGCGATGTCGTCGGCCACGGCCTCGCCGCCGCCTGCGTCATGGGACAGCTGCGCAGCGCCCTGAGCGCTGCCTGCCGCGTCGCCGCCGGCCCGGCACAGGCCCTGGACGCTCTCGGCCTGTACGCCCGCTTCGTCGAGGGCGCCGAGTCGGCCACCGCGGCGACGACCTACATCGACTGGAACGACCGCTCCATCACGTACAGCAGCGCCGGCCACCCGCCGCCCGCCCTGCTCCATCCCGACGGCACCGTGGTCTTCCTCGACCAGGCCACCGACCCACCGCTCGGCGCCCGGCCCGAACCGGTGCCCCGCCCCCAGGTGCGCGCGCCCTTCACCGAAGGGTCCAGCCTGATCCTGTACACCGACGGCCTGATCGAACGCCGTACCGAGGACATCGACACCGGTCTCAACCGCCTCGCCGACTCCCTCACCCACCATCGGCACGCCGCCCCCGAGGCCCTGGCCGACGCCCTACTGACGGACCTCCTCCCACCCACCGGCAACACCGACGACACCGCGCTGATCGTCCTCCGCCTGTAGCCCGAACCCACTCGGCGGCCCGCGGCAGGAGGAGCCGTGGGAAAGCGCCGGCGAGCGGAGCGGTACGGAGCCGGTGCCCGCGTCCCCCGGCCTTGTCATGGTCGAGCGCGACGGTCGCCGAGGCCGCGGTCGCCTGCCTCGATCCCAGCCGTGGTTGGCCCGACTAACCTACGGTGCTGCCGGTGTTCCGGATCATCTGCTGGAGCACCTTCAGAGTGGTGACGTAGTCGGCGTCGTCGATGCCCCGGTGGATCTGGTCGCGGATTGCCGGCGCGTGCTGCTTGAGACCGGCACGAGCCTCGTCCCCCGCCGAGGTGATCCACAGCCGTCCCTCGCCGTCACGGCTGAGCCAGCCTCGCTCCAGCAGGACTTCCGCCTCAGCTCCCAGATCGTCCTCCGGCCTGATGTAGGAGTTCATGGACTGCTTGAGTTCGGGAATGGTCATACCGTGGCCGTCGGATGACAGGTCGTTCTTCGACAGGTTGCGCAGCAGCCAGTACTGAGGCTGGGTGAAGCCGTGCTCAGCCTGCCGGGCACGGGTGAACGCGATGAGGGCTTCATAGGCCATGCCGGTCCAGTACGCAGCAGGCTGTGCGGAGAGCTCGGTGTCGGAGGCGTGTTCTGTCCGCATGTGCGGTCCCTCGTCTCGGTGATCGCTGATGGCTGATGGCTGATGGCTGATGGCTGATGGCTGATGGCTGATGGCTGATGGCTGATGGCTGATGGCAGCACCGTAGAACCTGAAGTCAGGTTGAGGGCAAGGCTGCGGCTCGGGCAGCCTCGCTGCGGGAACCTTGACGCCCGCACGGCAACGAGGCGGCATGTGACCGCAGTTCCGCGATGACTGCGGCTGGAGAAGGGCGCGGACTGTGCGGTTGGATGACCCGATGGATCGTATCGAGGCTGAGCTGTTCACGGACCGGGGAAATGACGCGGTCATCCGTCTGCCCCCGCGCAATTTTCCCGGCGTGCTGATCCAGGGCGATTCCCTGGCGATCATCCGCACCGACGTGGCCGAGATCCTGGAAGCCTGCGATCACGGCGACTTGGGCGCGGCTCGAGAGACTGCGGCCATCCTCCTCTCCGACCTTGACGACCTGTTGGCTCGCTACGCCACCGCCCTGGAAGCACACGGCATCCCCCTCCCCTACTGACCGGCGGACACTGGTCTCCAGGTTCCCGACCGTCTCGAACGCCGACTGCCGACTGCCGACGTGCACGAAGTAATCGTGGGCCAAGTAGTCGTGGTCCAGGCAGGATGCCCTCTGTGAATCACGTCCTGTGCGGGCTCGCTGCCAATACGGCCCTGCCGTCCTACCTCGTCGACCGGCTGATCGCGATCGCGGACGCCGACATTGCCGTGCACCTCGCCGGTCGTCCGGACCTCGGCCACGCGCAGGCGGTTGCGCTGCTCTCGCGCGTCGAGGAGAGCGGTGTGCAGCTCGCGTACCAAGGGCTGTTGACCGCCGCCGACGTCGATCCTGCGGCACAGCCGGACGCCGCTCTCGCCTTGCTCGACGAGCGCGCCGGCAGCCCGGAGTGGGCGCGTCTCCTCGTGACGGATCCGCTCTCGGAGCGCCGGGAGAAGCTGGCCGGCTGTTCCGCTCTCCCGGCCGATGTGGTGGAGGCACTCGCCACGGACGGGGACGTACGCGTTGTCGCGGAGCTCGCGTTGTGGACCACACCGGAAGTGGCCGCCGGGCTTGCCGGGCATCCGCATGCCGAGGTCCGCCGCGCGGTTGCCGCCAACGAGGCGACTCCTCCGGACGTACTCACGGCGCTCCTCACCGGCGAGGGGCTGCCTCCGGCGCGGCGATACCTGGTCTGTGACCATGAAGCGACGCCGTTCGTGCACGAGCCGCAATGCCCGTGGCCCGACTGCCAGTTGGTGTCAGGCGCCTCCTGCGACGGGTCCCACGAGTCCACCCTGCACGCCATACAGGAGGCGGCGCTGCGGAACCCGTCGACACCCGCGGAAGCCGTCGTCGGTTTCGCGGACCATCCTTCGGTGCTCGTTCGTTGGGCGCTCCCCGCCCGCCTTGATCTGCCCCCGGAGGTGTACCGGCGGCTGGCCGCAGACCCGGTTCCCGGCATCCGAGCAGACCTCGCGGAGAATCCCGCGATCGACGACGCCCTCATCCGCACACTGGCCGACGACCGCGGCAACGACGTGCAGCGCAGGCTCGCGCACAACCCACGGGTGCCGCTCGATGTACTCACCCGCCTGGCCGGCGCGGCCAGGATCGGCGCCACGCTGCTGCCCCGGATCGCCGCCGCATCTCCTGCCGAGGTCCAGATGCTGGCTCAGTCGCCGGACCCGGCCGCCCGCATGCTCCTGGCCCAACGGCGCGATCTGCCGTCTGCGATCCGTGACGCGCTGGCCGGCGACTCCGACACGAAGGTGGTCAAGGGCATCGCTCCGCACCGGGGCCTCACCGAAGCACAGTTGCGCGCCATGGTCGACCGCCACGGAGTCCGGGTCCTTGCCAAGGTGGCGTGCAACCCGGACGCGAGTCCGGCGCTGCTGGAGGACCTGACCCGGCACGAACCATCAGCGCAGAAGGCGCTTCGCGAGATCGCCCGGCACCGAAACGCGACGGCCCAGGCCCTGCTCGCCTGCTTGGCGGACAGACAGGCAAGGCCCTGGGCCGCCGGCCATCCGGCACTCCCGCCGCCGGTCATCGTGGAACTGCTCACCGACGCCGACTGGCAGGTGGCGGAAGCAGCAGCAGCCAACCCGTCGCTGCCGCTTTCCGTGATGACGGATCTCGTGCCCCAACGGCAAGCGCCTTGAGATGACATCGAACGCTTTCGAAGTCCGAGTCCCGAGAGTGCCGCTGCTGCTAGGCCGTGCTCGGCGCCGCCGTCGGGCCGATACCCCGCAGTTGCTGGATCATCCCGCCGAGCTTGTTGCGGAACTGCTCCAGCATCTCCGGCTCTTTCGCGCTGACGATCCAGCGGGAGCCGACCAGGTACTTGCCCCCGTAGACGGCGGCGGACTCCAGCCAAGCCTGCTTGTACCGCTCCTCGGGGAAGGTGGTGATGAGGTAGTCGACCTTCGGCGTGTGGCACAGTCCCTGGCGCAGTTCATCCGCCTCGATGCGGATCTTGGCCTTGCAGCCGGTCAAAGAAGCGATCACCTCGACCTGCGCCGGGGCCACCACACCAGCCGCCGGGGCGGCGGAGACCTCCGACGGCTTGCCGCTCGCCGAAGTGTTGTCCTCATCGCCACCGCTGCAGGCCGTGGCAAGGGGAAGAAGAGCCAGGCTTGCGGCCAGCGCGGCACCGCGTGTGAGGCGGGCCGTGGGCAGACTACGGCCGGTGCGTCCTCGCCGTGGCTGCTGTGAGTGCTCGGGGTGCTGTGGCACGTACCTCTCCGTGTCCGGGTTTGTTCCTGCTCGCATGAGCGGCTCGTGTACGACAAGGGGTACGAGTGAACGCCGGGGGCTGTTCATCCGCAGCATTGGATTCGGGAGCAGTGCGAACTCGACGCCCGTCTTCACGGGCGGGCGGCGGCGGCGCGGTCGACCGCGGCATCTCCCGACGGATACGGGCGGCGGTGCGGTCGACCCGTGGCACCTCCCAGCACCACGTCATCGGGGGTGCGCAGAGTTGCGACAGTCCTCAGGCCGGACGGCCATGCTCCGCCACGGCGCGGGCGCGACGACACGTCGCCTCACATGGTGATGACGATCTTGCCGCGTGCGTGGCCCTGCTCCAGATGCCGGATGGCTTCCGGAACCTCGCCCAGCGAGTACGTCCTCTCGATGACCGGCGTGACCTGGCCGGCCTCAATGAGCTGTGTCAGGAACTCAAGGTCCGCGCTGCGTTCCGCGGACATCAGGCCGCGCAACTTCTGCTTGGTGAACGGCGACAGGACCATCGCCTGCAGGGTGCGGTCCACACCCTGCAGCCATCGCCCGTCCCCCTCGCCGCCCACCAGGACAAGGGTTCCGTCCGGGGTGAGGGCGCGTCGGAGGAGGGACAAGGGGCGGTTGCCCGCGGTGTCGAGGACGAGGTCGTAGCGGCGGGCCCCGTCCGTGAAGTCCGTGAAGTTCTCGAGGGTGTAGTCGATGACGTCGTCCGCGCCGATCGACCGGACCAGTTCCGTCTTCGTCGTACTGCACAGGCCCGTGACGTCCGCCCCGAAGGCCTTGGCCAACTGCACGGCGTACGTACCTATGCCTCCTGCCGCGCCGATGACCAGGACCTTGTGCCCTGGCCGGACCTTTCCCCTGTCGCGAAGGCCCTGGAGGGCGGCAAAGGCAGCGATGGGAACGGCCGCCGCCTGCTCGAACGTGAGGTTGGCCGGCTTCGGTGCCAGCCTGTCGTGCCGACCACTCGCGTATTCGGCGAAGGAGCCGTCGCAGACGCCGTACACCTCGTCGCCCGGACGGAAGCGCGTCACGTTCGTGCCGACCGCCTCGACCCGTCCCGCGACATCCAGGCCGCGGACGCGGTTCTTGGGCGCGCGCAGGCCGTATCCCATCAGACGCATCAGGTAGGGCAGGCCCGTCATGCAGTGCCAGTCGGCCGGGTTCACTCCTGCCGCGAGCACCTGCACGAGCACGTCGTCGGGGCCGGGCTCCGGCTTGTCGATGTCCCTGAGTTCCAGGACTTCCGCCGGGCCGTACGTGTCCTGAACAACTGCCTTCATGGTGTCTCCTCTTCGTGGTCCGAGTACTGGAACACGTCGTCCAGCGGGACTTGGAACACCTTGGCGATCTGAAATGCCATTTCCAGGGAGGGCGAATAGCGGCCCTGCTCGATGGCGATGACGGTTTGGCGGGATACACCGATCAGGTCCGCCAATTGCGCCTGGGTCATTTCTCCGTGCGTGAATCGGAGGGAACGGATCGAGTTCGTGACTCGGGTGGTGGGCTTGGGCTTCGACTTGGGTTTCACCACGGCTGGAAGCCCCGGCGGTAGGCGACGATCCTGGCGGCGGACCCGAGGATCGCGGACAGGACGAACGCCAGGTAGATGGTGTTGGAGATCCAGAAGTGGTCCAGCTCGGCCATCGACATGCCGAGGGCCGACACTCCGCCCACGACGAGGAACGACTGGCCGATGTATTCGCCGAACCGAATGATTTCCTTGTCGCGCTGGTCCTTCTTGCGGGCGTCTTTCGGCGAGAACGTCGCGACGAGGACGTGCAGCACGATCGACGCGGCTATCGAGGCACCGACAGCCCACAGCATCGTCGACACGTACGCCACGTCGGCGAGGGGAACGCCTCCCGCCCGCCCAAGAATGACGGCGCCGTAACCCGCATATGTGCCGATCGCGAGGACCGCCATGATCCACGCGCTCTTCTCTTCGAATGGCATACCGTGAATGTAAAGCAACATTGACATGGTGTCAAGATTTCTTTACATGACCGAGCGAGCGTGCTGGCTGGTCACCCGTGGCGCGGTGCCGACTCCTGCCGATACGCGGCTGCGATCCGCTCCCGGAACGGGCGGCGGCGTACCGCGTCCGCGACCTCCGTCAGCAGCTCCGCCAGCGGCATCGAGAGTTCCGCGTCCAACTCGGCCATCGCCGCCACCGTCGCGTCCCACTCCGCCTTGATCTGCGGCACTAGAGCATGAGCCTTGGGCGTGAGCTCGATCAGCCGACGGCGGGCGTCCAGCGGATCCGGGGTGTGGGTGACCAGGCCGGCGCGGGCCATCTGGGCCGCCGTCTGGCTTGCGGCCGAGTGCGTCACACCCACCGCCGCGGCCAGGTCGCGGACCGGCAGCGGGCCTTCGGACAGGAGAGCCCGTACGACCGGGGAGAAGCGGGGCCGGTACTCGGCGAGGTCCAGCTCCTCGTAGACCTGGGCCACGTCACCGTCGAGCAGTTCGAGGACATGGCGGAGCAGGGCGCCTACGGCGGCCGGGTCCGGATGATGCTTCATGCGGCTAATCTAACAGCACTGTCAGATATGAGAAGGGTGGTGCGTCTCAGTGGCCGAGCTATATCCCCCTGCCGAACCGTACGAGCACGGCATGCTCGACGTCGGCGACGGCAACCGCGTGTACTGGGAGACCTGCGGGAATCCCGCGGGTAAGCCCGCCCTCGTCCTGCACGGCGGACCGGGATCCGGGGCGGGACCGTTCTGGCGCCGGCTGTTCGACCCCGCGGCGTACCGCATCGTGCTCTTCGACCAGCGCGGGTGCGGGAGGAGCACGCCGGACGCCGCCGATCCACAGACCGCGCTCGCCGCCAACACCACCCCGCATCTGATCGCCGACATCGAGCTGCTGCGGCAGCACCTCGGCATCGACGCGTGGCTGGTCCTCGGCGGTTCCTGGGGTGTGACCCTCGCGCTGGCATACGCCGAGCAGTACCCCGGGCACGCATCCGCGTTGGTGCTCTTCAGCGTCACCAACACCACCCGCCGCGAGGTGGACTGGGTCACCCGGGACATGGGGAGGGTCTTTCCCGAGGAATGGGCCCGGTTCTGCGACGCCGTACCGGAGCGGGAGCGCGACGGCAGCCTGGTGGAGGCGTACGCCCGGATGCTCGAAGACCCCGATCCTGCCGTACGGGATCGGGCGGCGAGGGAGTGGTGCCGATGGGAGGACGTGCACGTGTCCACTCACCGCGGGTACAAGCCGGACCCTCGTTTCGAGGACCCGCACTTCCGGCTGCGCTTCGCCCGTCTCGTCACGCACTACTGGCGGCACGCCGGTTTCCTGGAGGACGGGGCGCTGCTGCGCGACGCCGGTGAACTCGCCGGCATCCCCGGCGTGATGATCCACGGGCGGATGGACATCAGCGGGCCCCCGGACGTCGCGTGGCGGCTGGCGCAAGTGTGGCCGGATGCGGAGCTGGTACTGATCGACGAGGAGGGGCACGGACTGTCGGGGGATGCCACGACGGAGGCACTGTTGGCGGCTACGGACCGGTTCCGGACGGCTCAGTAGGACACAAGTCCGTGCCTGAGCCCCCACGTTGCTGATTCATGCAAGGCGCTGGAGAGCGAGGGTCCATGGATCTCGAGGCTCAGTATCTGCTGTCGCTGGGAAGCCGGCAGGGGAACGCCCACGTGCACTGGCACATCGCAGGACTGCCGACCGGCGTCCCTTACGAGCGCCAGCAGTTTCCTGCGCTGATGGCCGAGAACGGGGTGTTGACCTCCACTCCCGAGCAGAGCGCCGATACGGGAAGGCGGCTACGCGAGGCGATCAGCGGCGGCCAACGCGCCCAGCGGGGCTGGCTGTGATCCTCACGGAATTGGAGACCTCAGGGGCACCCGGAACGGGGCCGTAGGCGGCGTCGGCGGGCCCAGGGGCATGTTCCGGGTGTGGTGCCTGACCTCTCAGCCGACCGCTCTCCGGCGCGCTCTCACTCGCCCGTCCACGGCCTCAGCGAAAGGGCTTTGACCTGGTGTTTTCCTGGATTCTGCCTAAAGTGGGGAGGTCTGCCGGATGCCATGGGAGGGGACTTCGTGAGTGGGGAAGGCGCAGGGTACGACGTTGCCCGGATCGAGGTGCTGGAGGGGCCGGAAGCCGTTCGGAAGCGGCCCGGGATGTGGGTCGGCTCGATCGGCGAACGCGGTGTGCATCAGTTGGTGTTCGAGGCCGTCGGCCGGGCGGTGAACCAGGTCCTGGCCGGGGGCGGCGGCTCCGTCGACGTCACGCTCACGCCCGACGGCGGCGTGCGAGTCGCCGACGACGGAGCGGGAGTTCCCCTCGAGGCCGTCGGGGACACCGGCGGGCCGGGCCTCGAAGCGCTGCTGACCGGGTTCTCCGCCGGGCCCGAGCCCAGCGGCCGGCACATCGCGGCCGTGGGCCATGTCGGTTCGGGCCTCTTCGTCGCCAACGCGTTGTCGAGCCGGCTGACGGCCGAGGTGCGGTGCAAGGGCGTCCGCAGGGTGCAGAAGTACGCGCGCGGTGTCGCTCTCGCCCCGCCCGCCGCCGTGGGGCCCGCGACCGGGATCGGGACGACCATCGCCTTCTGGCCCGACACCGAGATCTTCGATACGACGCGGTGCTCGTTCGCCGTGCTGGCGGAGCGTTTCCGGCAGGTGGCCTTCCTCAATCGCGGCCTGGGCATCTCACTGACCGACGAACGCCCGGCGGGCGAGCCCCGGGCGGTGCTGTTCCGGTTCCCGGACGGAGTGCGGGACTTCGTGGCCGCCCTCGACGCGGAGGCAGGGGCGGACCTCCATCCGGACGTCATCGGCTTCGAGCGGGAGGACCCGCGGATGGCGGGCACCATGGAGGTGGCCCTCCTGTGGAGCGGCTTGCGCGAGGAGCGGATACGCAGCTTCGTCAACAGTCGGGCCACTGCCCAGGGCGGCACGCATGTTGACGGCCTCCGCGACGGAGTGGCGGCCGCGGTCACCGCGTACGCGCGGAAACGGGGGCTGCCGGCAGCGGCGGACCCCGAGCCCGGCGCCGACCGGATCGGCCACAACCTCACGGGGGTCGTGTCGGTGAAGCTCGACCGTCCCGAGTTCCTGGGCGCCACACGCGCACTGCTGGGCAACAACGATGTGCGGGTTTGTGACGGGGAGGCCGTCCGGGAGCACCTCGGCAACTGGTTCGAGGAGCAGCCGGAGCGAGCCGCGGAGGTCGTCGACCGAATCTTCCACCAGGAGGGAAACAGCAGCGGAGGGGCCCGGCAGCAACCGCGCGACGGCGTTGCCGGCTGTGACTGAGCGCTGCGGTTGGCTGTGCCCTCGACGCGGTGGCTGATCGAGTCGACGCAGGACGGCGATGATGCGGGGGTCGTAGCCGTCGCGGAAGCGCGGCCACAGCCACGTACGGCGGCCGCCTCGCCGCCGAGCGACAGGGTCGATCGACGCGCTCAGCGACGGGGCCGGCCCGGGACGTCACGGGACGGTCTGGGGTCTCGCGCCGGCGGCGCTTTTAACACATGCCGCGCCTCCGCGCATGACATGCGCACTCCCCCATACGGCCCCATCCTGGGAAGCAGCACCATCGGCTGCACAGGCCGACCATCCCCCGGGAGGTCCTGTGATCCTGCTCGTTCTGCTCGCGCCCGCCCTGATGATGGCGTTCCTCTTCGCCATGGACGCTCTCGAGGAACGTCTGTTTCCCCGCCTGCCAGGGGCGGATGACGTGGGACCTTCAGCCGACGACACACCAGCGTCCTCTTCCTCTCCCTGACAGCGGCATGGTGAGGATCCCTCGACGAGGTGGGGCGTGCCACCGCCCCACCCAGGGACGCAAGTCGGGCATCCTCGCGTGAACTGCGCGGATGCGGGCCGGTGCGGCTCGGATGATCCTGGAGCCATGGCCGGACAGCTGCGCGTCATCGTGTATCCGCCGTCACCGACGGGCGGCCGGCGCGTGCGCGTCGACGGCGAGATCCTGGGCCTGGCCCACAACCTCTCCGACATCGCCGAGTTCCTTCGTCGCGCCGGGTTGGACATCGATGCCGCCGAGCTGCCTCACTCCCCTCTCATCGACTGGCGGGGTTCCGGCCCTCAGTACTGGAGACCGGAGCCGGATAGCTGAGTCATTCGAGACCCTCGATCGACGCGGACGTGCACGGGTTGCCACAGTGCCGCGCCTTCCTCGGGGTGACTCCTCGAATCCATCCGTTGCCGGCGGGCATAGGCGTGGCGGTGATCGCCCCACCTGCGCTCCGGTGGCGTAGCGTTCGAAGTAGGGACGCCCGCTACGCCGGTGACTGCGCCGGTGTCAGTGGCGGCCGCACTGGAGGTTTCCTTCGGACGTTGGACTCCGTCGCCCCGGTGGCACGACGAGACGCCGACGAGGGCCGCGGCCCCGTGAAGGAACCTGAGATGAGCGCCGACGACACATATGGCAACAGTCACCTCACCCAGTGGCTGCTGGAGACCGACTCGCTGGAAGACTTCCTGCAGACACTGGCCGACGCCGCCCTCGAGCTGTCCCGCGTCCAAGGCGCCGGCCTCACCCTGGAACGCGACGGGCGGCCGCTGACCGTGGTCAGCGCCGGAACCGTGGCCACGAAGCTGGACGAGAAGCAGTACGGCCAGGACGACGGCCCCTGCCTGCAGGCTTTGCGTACCGGCGAGGAACTGCTCGTCCGGGACATGCTGCAGGAGTCCCGGTGGGGCGACTATCCCCCCTACGCCGCGGCCTGCGGGATCCGCTCCTCCCTCTCCTTGCCGATCGCCGCCCACACGCACACCGCATGCGCCATCAACCTCTACGCGGCCCCGCCGGACGCGTTCGGACAAGCGGATCTCACGGCATTGCGTTCACTCGCCGCGGAAGCCACCGGCGCCATCTCGTTGGCCCAACGCATCGCCGACACCCAGGAATTCGCCGACCAGCTGCAGACCGCCATGCATTCCCGCAGCGTCATCGACCAGGCCCTCGGTGTGGTCATGGGACAGCGCCGCTGTTCCGCCGACGAGGCTTTCGGCATCCTGCGGTCAGCCTCCCAGCACCGCAACATCAAACTCCGTGACCTGTGCGCCGAGCTGATCACCAATCTCACCGGCCGGCCGCCGACCGCTCCGGAACTGCGCCCCCGCCCCTGAAAGGGCGGTCCACGCGTTCCTCATGGCCGGACACCCTCACGTGCCGCCATCTGGTCGGCGCGTCCGCCCGCTCCGAGTGGGCCGGTGGAGCGGAAGGGTGCGTCGGCCTCGAGTCGGGGCAGCCGACGCCGGGACACGCGTAGCACGACGGGCGGCAGCGCGGCACGCCCCGCCTGGACGAGGCGCAGCCAGGCGGGCATGTAGACGGCGGTACGGCGGTGCTCCACGGCCCAGGCCAGGCATGCGGCGACCCGGTCGGCCGGATACACGCGGCGAGCGGGCGCGGGCATGGCGGCGCGCAGTTCCCGCAGCACCGCGTACCGGTCGGCGTCGCGGATCATGTCCGTGTCCGTCCAGTTGATGTAGGCGACCCCCACGGCCACTCCGTGGTGGGCCACCTCGGCGCGCAGGGCGTGGGCGAAGGCCTCGACGCCCGCTTTGGAGGCGCAGTAGGCGCTCATCAGGGGCGCGGCGCCGAAGGAGGCGAGTGAGCCGACCTGGAGGTAGTAACCCGCCGTCTCCATGAGGTCCGGCAGGAAGGTGCGGGCCGTCAGCGCGCTGCCGGTCAGGTTCACGTCGATGACCCGGCGCCAGTCGGCGGGGTCCAAGGCGGCGAACGGGCCGCCCTGCGAGATGCCGGCGTTCGCCACGACGGCCGAGACAGGGCCCAGACGCGCCCGTACCTCCTTCGCGGCCCGGGCCAGCGCCTCCCCGTCGGTGACGTCGGCCTCAACGGCCACGGCCGACGTCCACAGGGATGCCGCGACGTCCTCCAGCCCGGCCTTCTCGTGGCCGAGCAGGGCCAGCCGGGCCCCGCGACGTGACAGGTCCCGGGCCAGGGCCGCCCCCAGCCCGCGGGCGGCTCCCGTCACAACCACGGTGCGGTTCTCGAGCGGGCTGCGTGTCATGGGCCGTTCCCTTCGTGCCGACGCCCCGTTCAGTCCGGGCTCATCCTCCGCTTCCGGCCAAGGCCCCGCACCGGATGCGGCTCACGCCTGTGGCGTCCCCTGCCGTAGGTCCGTCGTCGATTGGTTCCGCTCCCGTGCGGAGGTGTCGGGCTCGCGCGTGGTGTCCGAACGGGCGGTGTGATCGGGGTGGCCGACCGTGCGGCGGGCTTCCTTCAGCTCTGCCTCGTACAGGTGGTCGCGGCCGTCGGCGAGTTCCTCCACGGCGGCATGGGCGAGGTCCTTGAACGGCTGGTAGTAGGTGCTGTCGTAGGCCTCGACGATCTGGAAGGTCCAGTGCCCCGGAATGACGTTGCGGCCCAGGACCTGCGTCCGCACCATCTCGGCCCACTCGGGACGACCGGCCTCACGCAGCAGCCGCACCGCCCGGTCCAGTTCGAAGTCCGCGGTCCCGGTCAGCTGGTGGAAGCTGTAGAGGTGGCCGCGGGCGCGCTCGGTCGTCTCCAGCGCCTTGGACAGTGATCCGAGAGCCTCCACCGTCTCGTCGGTGACGCCTTCAGGCCGCTGATGGTCACGGTCGGGCCCGTCGCCTTTCATGGTCATGGTTCGCCTCCAACGGTGTGGCACGGAAGGGTCCTCCCGCAGGCCGGTGGGGCCGGCCCCATGCCCACGACTGGCGCCCGCTGCCGCTGCCCGGGGTGCCCGGGTCTGCCGACCGGCCCGGTACACCGGACAACGCGCTCGTTCGGCGCGCTGTGCCCGCTCGGCGCGGGGCTCATCCGTCGTCCGCCTGTCGGTCGCTGTGCGCACGCCGAGAGCCGGTGCGGTCACGGCGGGCCAGGATGCGTTGTGCCTTGCTCCCGCCCGGTGGCAGACGCCGACGCAGTGCGGCGCGTGCGGCGTTCGCGCCCGGAGCCCCGTGGACCCCGCCGCCCGGATGCGCGCCCGCGGACGCGAGGTAGAGGCCGCCCACAGGGGTCTCCGGCCGCCCGGTACCGGGTATCGGGCGGAAGAGAAGCTGCTGGTGAAGGGCGGTGGTACCGCCGTTGATGGCTCCGGCGACCAGGTTGGCGTCGAGTGACTGCAGCGTGGGCGGAGCGAGGATCCGGCGGGCCCGGATCAGGGAGCGGAAGCCGGGGGCGAACCGTTCGACTTGACGTTCGACGCGGTCGGCCATGATCTCCTGTTCCCTCGCGTCCCAGCTGCCCGTCAGGCCCTCTGCACCCGCGTCGCCGCCGACCTCGCGGGGCACGTGGGTGTACGCCCACGCGGACTCGGTGCCGGTCGGCGAGCGCGAGGGGTCGGACGTCGTCATCTGGCCGAACAGGGAGAAGGGGCGGTCGGGGACCTGGCGCATGGCGATCTGCGCGGCGAAGCGGGTGAGTTCGTCGACGCCGTCGGCCAGGTGGACCGTCCCGGCCCGGGCGGCCTGCGCGGCCTGCCACGGCACCGCGCCGTCGAGGGCCCAGTCGACCTTGAACGTGCCGAAGTCCCATTGGAAGCGCCGCAGGTCGTCCAGCAGCTGGGCGGGGAGGTGCTCCTCGGCGACGAGTTCGCCGTACAGAGCGGGCACGGACACGTCCGCGAGCACGGCGCGCCGGGCCGGGACCGATTCGCCGCCGGCGGCACGCACGCCTACGGCGCGTCCCTGCCGGACGACGACTTCCTCGACTCGCTGCCCGCAGCGCACGGTGCCGCCCAGCGTGTCCAGCCGGCGGGTCAGCGCTGCGGTGAGGGCACCGGAGCCGCCGACCGGAACGGGAAAACCGTAGGTCTGTCCGAGCATCGACATCAGCCAGCCGAAGCCGCCGCTGCCCGCGGCTTCCGGCGCCAGGTCGGCGTGCAGCGCATTGCCGGCCAGCAGCAGCCTGCCACCCTCGCCCCGGAACTCCTCCTCGCCCATGCGCCGCACCGGCAGCAGCAGGCTGCGCGCCAGACGCAGACCTCCCGCCCCCCGCAGGCGTAGGGCGAGGCGCGCCCCGGCACGCACCGGCGGGAAAGGCGTGAACAGGGCCCGCAGAAGGTCCTCCCGCACGCCCTGCCACACCTCGTGCAGACCGCGCCAGGCGGCTCCATCGCCCGGCGCGAAGGCCTCCAGCGAGTCCGCGGTGACGTCGAGACGCCGGTCGAGGACCGCGCAGCTGCCGTCGGTCAGCGGGTGCGCCAGCACGTGCGAGGCGTGGCTCCACCGCAGCCCGTGGTCCTGCAGGCGCAGCCCGGCCAGGATCGGGGAGGCCGCGGCCAGTGGGTAGAAGGAGCTGAAGAGATCGCTGACGAACGCGGGGTCGACGCCTCGGTCGTGGCGCACGGCACCGCCGGCCTCCGTCTGCTCCTCCAGGACGGTCACGCTCCACCCCGCGTCGGCGAGCAGGTTCGCCGCCACCAGTCCATTGGGGCCGGCCCCGATCACCACCGCATCAGGCATGGCCGCTCTCCGCTGGGCCGATGTTCGCACCCGCGTGCGACTCGGCACCATGCTCGCGCCGCTCGGCGTCCCCTTCGCACACCTTGGCGAGCCGGGGGAGCATCGCGCGGTGCCGCAACTGGATCAGTGCCTCGGTCCCCACGGTGTGCAGCGTCCCGCCGACGCCCCGCAGGGGATGCTCGTCCACGATCACCAGACAGTGCTCGCCCCAGGGGCGCAGCTCGATGGCGATCCGCGCCGTGCCCAGCCATCCGGCGTGGGCTTCGAGTTCCAGCGCGGTCCCCTCCTCGCATCGCCGTACCACGGTCTCGTTGG
Organism: Streptomyces sp. AC555_RSS877; assembly: GCF_019049245.1. Taxonomy (GTDB): domain Bacteria; phylum Actinomycetota; class Actinomycetes; order Streptomycetales; family Streptomycetaceae; genus Streptomyces. Next base: position 112,217 of record NZ_JAGMUK010000049.1, read on the forward strand.
TCAGCCGGGCCGGACCCAGCCGGACCTCGTAGGTGATCGCCGCGCCCTTGTCCGGCCAGCGTCCCCGCAGTGGGGTCGAGTCCGACGTGCCCACCACCCACTCCGCGTACCGGTCACCGTCGGCAAGAACGGCCCACACCGTCTGTGGGCTGGCCGTGATCAGACGATGGCGTACCGCCATTCGAACCTCCCGCGCTCGGTGTCCTGTCCGTCGTCATCGCGGAGTGCCCTGCCCGCCCGATTCAAAACGGGCCATTCCGGGCGCGAGCGATGACGACTCGACCGGGGGCACCGTCACCTTCGGTCCGATCGGCGGCCGGTGGCGAGGGGAGTCATCTCTCTTCCCTCAACGGCGACTCCCTTCCCTTTTTATGGTTACCATGTATCCGTAAAGCAGGCGCGCCCACTCCTCCTGGAGGCAGATGATGAAGGCAGCAGTAGTGGCAACGGCGGGTGGCGCGGTGCCCGAGGACCGGGACTTCCACGATCCCGAGGCCGGAGAGGGCCGGCGGATCGTCGACCTGGTCGCGACCGCGATCCACCCCGTGGTGCGCGCCAAGGCGTCCGGCGGGCACTACAGCAGCACCGGGCAGTTCCCGCTGGTGCCGGGCGTGGACGCGGTGGCCCGCACCGCTGACGGCACGTTGGTGTACACCGGTGACGTCGAGGAGCCGTGGGGCACGTTCGCCGAACGGATGGCGGTCAGCATGGCGCTCCCGCTTCCGGGCGGGACCGATCCCGTCGCCGTGGCGGCGGGCATGAACCCGGGCATGTCGTCCTGGATGCCGCTCACCGGCCACGTGGACGAGCACCGCACGCCGGACACCGTGATGATCCTCGGGGTGACCGGGGCGGCCGGCGGTCTCGCCGTGCAGAACGCCCAAGCGCTCGGCGTGCCGCGCATCATCGGCGTCGGCCGCGGCGCGGACGACCTCATGCGGGTGGCGGGCCTCGGCGCCGAGACCGTCCACATCGTCGGCTCCAAGGAGGCGGACGCGGCGGCCATCGGTGCGGCCCTCGACGGCAAGGCGCCCGACCTCGTTCTGGACTTCCTGTGGGGAAGCGCGGCCGAGTCCGCCTTCCAGGCGCTGGCGGACATTCCCGGCGGCGCCACCAGCTACGTGGAGATCGGCGGCGCGGCCGGCGAACAGGCCACCGTGCCCGCCTCGCTGCTGCGCAGCCGCCCCTTCCGCCTCAGCGGCAGCGGCATCGGCTCCTTCGACATGCGCCGCTATGTCCACCAGGTCTCCACGTACGTCCAGCTCATCGCCGACGGCAAGGTGAAGGTGGACGCCCAGGCCTACCCCCTCTCCCGGGTCGGCGAGGCGTGGACGGCTCCGGCAGGCCCCCGCCCCGTCCTGATCGCCGGCTGAACGGCCACCCCGGCCGCACCTTGGCGTTCTCCCGGCGCCATCGTCCGGCTCCCGGTCTTCGCATGGGGGTGAGCCGGGCACTGGTGGAGGTGGGCGGCGTCTTTGTCATGCTGCCTTGCGGGCGGTGACGAGACCGCCAGGCTCGACTGGATCGGCTGGTACTGAGCGGTGAACCCGTCGACAACGCCGGCGCGCGACCGCGATCCCGGAGGGCAGGATGCTCCTTGGGGACCACGGTCGTCGGCGACGGAGGACGACACCACACCCATGCCGCACGGGACCACACGTACTGGCGGGCTCAATGCCCCCTGGCATGCCCCCTGACCTCTTCAGGCTCCTGCGACGAGTTGCGTCTGACCTTTTCCAACCCGTCGAGGAGCAGGTCCAGGCCGAATCGGAACTCCTCGTGCAGCGGTACGGAGGTCAGCTCGTCGGCCGCAGCCGTCGTGGAGGGATAGGAGTCCGGGTCAAGCGCGTTGTAGTAGTCCCGCAGCTGTGACTGCTCCTCGGGACGGGGTGTCCCGGGGCCGTGCTGCTGGATGGCGAAGCCGATCACGTAATGTCCGAGGGCCGTGAAGGCACGAGCGGCCAGGCCGACCGGGAAGCCATGGCTCAGGAACAGCGTGATGAGCCGTTCCCTGGCCCGGAGACCGTTGGGGCCGACGGGAACCTGGGCCGCCAGCAAGGACAGCGCGTGGGGGTGCCGGCACAGGGTGCCGTAGAACGCCTCGGCCGCGACGGTCACGGCTTCCCGCCAGGACAGTCCGTCCAACTCCTCGGGCGGGACGCGGACTTCGCCCAGGATCCGGTCGGCGACCAGGGCGAGGAGTTCGTCCTTGCCATCGAAGTGCCGGTAGAGCGTCGCCGTGCCCGAGTCCAGGGCGTCGGCGAGCATCCGCAGGGTCAGCGCCTGGATCCCGACCTCATCGATGAGCTTCAGAGCCGTGTCGACGATCCGCCCGACGTCCATCGGAGGGCGCCCGCGCCGGTACGCGGGGGCGGGCGTCCGGCTCGCCCACCAAGCGGGACTTCCCGGAACCCGCTGGGCCTCCGAAGCCATGAAGCGGTCACCCTTCGACCAGGTCCACTGCGCGCACGCATTCCGAAACAGGAATTTCGGCCTTATCGTATCCGGAACTCCGGCTGGGTCACCCGGCCGTGCGAACCGTCAGTGGTGGGCCGCCCGTGCCGGTGTTCCGCGAGGACGTCCAAGCCGAAGTCGGAGGCCGGGTCGTGTCATACCGAGTGGGCGTGGTTGGCCTGCCGTTGGGTCTTGTCGTACTCGACGAGGATGCCCTGGGCCCGTGGAGCCGGTAGGGGTGCGGTTCGCCGGCGTCCAGGCTGTCGGCCCAGCTGAAGTGGACCTCGTCGAGGAAGCTGTCGCTGGCGTAGTGGGCGCCGTAGTCCTCGGCAAGGTCCTGCGGAGCCCGGCCGGTGTACAGGCACAGCAGCCGCCGTAGCCCGTGGCGTTGCTCCTCGTCCAGGTCGCGTGCGCTGACGCCCCGAGGAGGGACCGTGATCGCCACGCGCGCGTGATCGTCCTCGGTGTACCCGGGCGGGGTGGGCCAGGCACGCCTGCCCAAGGGCGCCATCCGCTGCTGACGCCGGGGTCGAGGCCAAGGAGGCACCCTCACCTCAGCCCAGGCGCAGATCCTCCGCCGATGCCCGATCCGGTTCGGCTTCGGCTTCACTTGCGCGGTCCGGACGGAACGTGACCGAGTGGCCCGAGAAGTGGGCGCTCAGGCCGGTTGCCGTGGTGGTGACGGTGCGCAGGTGCAGGCCCGCGGGGATGTTCCGCAGCTGGATCGGCTCGTCCCAGGCCTTGTTGAGCAGTTCTTCCCCTACGGCCGGCAGCCGCCCCCGGTGACGTGGAAGTCCTTGAACGCGATGCTGTTGCCGGAGGCCGCCGAGACGCTCGTGGTCACGGTGACCTCGTCGCCGGGAGGCAGCAGGACGGCCGCACTCACCTGGCCGGGACGTGCGCCTTGGGAGATCTCCACGCCGAGGGCGTTCGACACGTCCGTGTACGACAGGTGAGCAATGGCCTCCGCCGAGCGCGCGCGTGCCGCACTGTCGTCGTCGGATTCCGCACGTCGTCGAGGCGGAGGGCGAGTTCGGTCACCGGTAGGGGACGCCCGGTTCCCTGGGCCGGTATGTCGTGCGCGGTGATGTCCACGTGGCTCAGGGTGCCGTCAACCAGTTGGGTCAGGACGGGAAAGCCGCGCACGTGGACCTCCGGCGGCAGCGGGATGTCCATGCCCTCCTGGAACGCCTTGGCGGTGCGGGCCTCCACCCAGGCTGTCGTCAAACGGTCGGCCGAGGCGACGAGGAAGGCCAGCGTGAGGAGAGCCGCGGCGGCGATGACGTTCGTCCGCAGAGGCCTGTGGTCCACGGGGCGTTGATACATGGGGACTCCTGGAGAGGTGGGGTGCTCTTACGGTCTGCCGGGCCGGGTGGCGCGCAGGCGGTGGACCGTCGAGGCCGCGACGCCTGTGTCGACGCCCGCGGCGATCAGCGCCGCGGTGGCGGCGCTCGTGCCGTCGTCGGCCCAGATCCCGGAGTGACGCTGTCGAGCAGGGCCAGCAGGTGCGCTTCCAGGCCCCTGCCGAGCGGGCCGGGCGGCACGCTGGTGTGGAAGACGTCCCGCTGCAGACCGGCGTACGGCTGCTGCCGTTGGCCGGCGCGGTCTTCGTCGGCGCCGCTCTCACCGGCCGACTGACCCCGCTGTTCGGCATGAAGACGTCGGTCGTCGCCGGCATGGTGATCGGCACCGCAGGGGTCCTCCTGCTCACGCAGGTCGACAAGAGCTCGACGTACACCGACTTCCTGGCGCCGATGATGATGCTCGGTTTCGCGATCGGACTGAGCGTGTCCCCGGCCACGGACGCCATCATGGACTCCTTCCCCGAGACCGAGCTGGGCGTCGGCGGCGGCGCCAACGACACCGCCCTGGAACTCGGCGCCTCCCTCGGCATCGCGGTCCTCGGCTCACTCCTCGGCACGAGCTACCGCGACGAGCTGACCGGCCTGGTCGGCGGTCAGCTGCCGACCGCGGCCCTCGACACCGCCAAGGATTCGGTGGGCGGCGGCCTGGCCGTCGCCGAGCAGGTCGCCAAGGATCCGGCCGCGGGGCCGCAGCAGGCCCAGGTCCTCGTCGACGCCGTCCATCAGGCATTCGCCCATGGTGTCGCCCAGACCAGCATGGTCGGCGGGGTCGTCATGGCCGCCGGTGCCCTGATCGTCCTGGCGGTCCTGCCCGGCCGCTCCGGCGCGGGGAAGCGCCGGTCGGAAGACGCGGTCGCACAGGGAGCGGACTCGACGGAACTGCACCACACGCACGTCGGCTGAAGCCCGGCCCTTGTGCCCCCTCCCGAGCGCCTCCGGCCGCTACCCGCGGTCAGGCCAGGTCGGGCAGGGGGCGACGGGCGATGTCGCGGGCGTCGGCGGCGGGAATCCCCAGCATGCGCAGCACCATCGCCGCCAGGCTGGCGGCCGCCTCGTCGGTGTCGAGCTCGGGCGGGCGAAGCTCGGCACCACCTGGGACAGCAGGGACCCGCCGAGCGCGGACAGGGCGACGGTCGGGTCGACGCCGGCGAAGCGGCCCTCGGCGACAACTCGCTCCAGGTCCCGCAGGGCTCGGGGCGCCAGCCCCCGGTCGGAGTGGATGTGGCGAGTCCGCGGTGACGCAGTACCTGCATGGGCTCCGGGTGGGAGTCGACCGCATCCAGAATCGGGGTCAGGCCGAGCGATCGCCGGCTCGGCGGCCGGATCACCTTGACGGCGGCCAGGCCCGTTCCGCCCGTGCCGGTCGGTTCCAGACGGCGTCGAACCGGCTGACGATCCGGCGCAGTTCACGGGCGCTTCGAGGTGAGACGGCCTGCATCACGGTGTCGAGAAGCGCGCGGGCTTCGAGAGGGCTGGCGCAGCAGTACCAGTGCACGTTGCCCCACTCGTAGTCGTGCCACAGCTGGCCTTCGGGACGATGGACGTAGTCCTTCCACAGGCGCACGGCCGCGCTGACGTCTCCTGGCTGCAGATAATTGCGGGTGTTCTCGAGACGGAAGATCTCGGACAGTGCACGCGAGGACAAGCCGTCGATGACCGGCTGTGCGTCTGGTGTCCGGCGGCGGGAGGAGCCGGTCCGGACGTGCCCTGGCCGGCTACGCGGCATGGACCTTTCGGTTCGTCGTCATGCCGCACATGCTGCCACGGTTTCGAACGATCTCGCGAACGAGTTCGCTCGGCTGGGATTCGCCGGACGTACGCGCTGCCGTTCCTCCCCTCTGCGCTCCGACCCCGACCAAAGGGCATGTGGCCCCTCGAAGACGCGTGACGTACGAGCCGATCTCCGTCTGCCGGCCGTCATAGGCCAGGATGGGTCACATGAGCGTAGTCAAGATCAACGTACTGACCGTCCCCACCGAGCAGCGCGAGACGCTGGAGAAGCGCTTCGCCTCCCGAGCCCACGCCGTGGAGAACTCCGACGGGTTCGAGTGGTTCGAACTCCTCCGCCCCGTCGAGGGCACCGACAGCTACCTCGTCTACACCCGGTGGCGTGACGAGGAGTCCTTCCAGGCATGGATGGAGGGCCCCATGAAGGCGGCCCACCAGGGCGGTGACGCCCAGGGCGGTGAGCGTCCCAAGCCGGCAGCGAGCGGATCCACGCTGTGGTCCTTCGAAGTGGTGCAGCAGGCGGAGCCGAAGAACGCGTAGCAAGCCGTTACGGGCAGCGAGGGCGCGATAGCCGCAGTCCGGCCCCGCCGGGACGGCGGCGGAGCCGTCCGTTCCCGACCACGGGTCACGGGTTGCTCCCCTGTCCGGCGGCCATGAGCCGTTCCCCTGACTGCAGCCTTCGCCCGACAACGAGTGCGGCGGTCCGGCGTCCCACCCCCTCATTGCGGGGAGTGGGTGCCGGGCTGCCGGACCGCCGCCGCTGTTCAAAGTAAAGCCCACAGCACCACTCGTGCCTGGTCATCCGACCGGGCACCGTCACCGCACCAGAGCCGGCCGGCGCGGTTCGACGCACTTCATGTGGCCCCGCGGCGCCTCTGGTCCCGAAGGTGACGAGGGCGGCGAGTCCGGCGACCAGTACCAGAAGTCCGAACACCCGCGGGTGGCCGCCCAGGGGTGCGACCAAGGCGGCGCCGACGAAGGGGGCCAGTGCGGAGGTTGCCGCGGTGGGCGCGGCGAGCAGCCCGGACAGACGGCCGTAGTGGGTGGTGCCCCAGCGGTCGGGGATGGCGGTGGTCTGAAGGAGGGTGAGGGTGCCGCGCTCCATTCCGGCCACGACGGACAGGGCGACCAGCAGGGCGTACGGTCCGGGGACGAGCGCGAGGAACATTGTGGTCAGCGCACCGAGCGCGATCAGTGCGGTCGTGCGGGTCGCTGTGCCGGTGCGGCGGGCGATGGTCGCGTACAGGGAGCGGCCCAGGGTCTGGCCGACGCCGCCGAGGCCGAGCGCACGGGCGGCTTCGGTCGTGGAGTAGCCGCGTTCGAGGAGGAGGGGCACGAGCGCGACGACGACGGCGGAGACGGCGAACGCGGGGAGGGTCAGGGCTCCGGCCAGCATCCGGAAGGAGTGGCTGCGGGACACTTTTTCCGCGCCTGATCCTCGCCCACAAGGCCGGTCTGCACAGCTTTGCCGGTATCGCCCTCGACCCCGCCTCCACCGCCAACTGAGGAGTACGCCATCGCGTGAGAGCCGGTCTGCAGCATCACTCCGTGGAGAGGTGCCACGACGAACGGTCCGCCGAAGCCCGGGTCAATTCGGCGTCGTACTGGTCGGCGTCGAAGTGAAATGCCGGGGGCCGCGCTTCGTCGCCGGGCACCTGCCAGTCTGACCACTCCACGACGCCCCCGTGCCGCTGCACGAACACCGAGAGGTAACCGCAACATCCGCCGGTGCACTCAGGCTCCCCCACCACCACCCGTCGCCCCTCTCCGGTGGCCCACAGCGGGCTGCGGCCGTCGGCGGGCAGCATCTTCTCCGCGAACGGGCCACGGCCTCCCCCGCCCACCACCTCTGCCACCACATCCTCGCCGTCGATCCGCAACTGCAACTGGGCGGCCCACCGAGGCCCCGGCGGCAACGCTCTGACCTCAATCCTGTTGAACATCCGATCACCCTAGGGGCTCGTGACACGAGTGCCCTGGTAGGGCGTGACCGACAGCCCTCGGCGTGCAGGTGCACAGTCGCCGTATCGGCGCCGAAGTCGACGAACCTGAGCGCGGCCCCGGTCAGGCTGACGGCGGGTTGTTCTGCCGTCGCGTCTACGTGACAGTGAGGGCATGACTGCGCCCTTCGTACAGCCGCCATTCCCTCGCATGGTCGCCCTCGCGCGCGGCGACGCCGAGAGGAATCGGCCCCGTGGGTGAGGTCGAGGCTGTCGAGAGCTTCCGGCGACGTATCGGGGTGCCCGGGCTTGTCGACGTGCACACGCACTTCATGCCGGAGCGGGTCCTGCGCAAGGTGTGGGAGTACTTCGACGCGGTCGGCCCGATGACCGGCATCGAGTGGGGCATCACCTACCGGCAGGAGGAAGACGAACGGGTCGCGCTGCTGCGGCAGTTCGGAGTGCGCGCCTTCACCGCGATGCTCTATCCGCACAAGGGCGGCATGGCATCCTGGCTGAACGAATGGGCCGCCGACTTCGCGGAACGCACGCCCGACTGCCTGCACACGGCCACGCTCTATCCCGAGGAGGGCGTGGAGGAGTACGTGCGCGCGGCGGTCGAGTCGGGTGCTCGGGTCTTCAAGTCCCATGTGCAGGTGGGGGCGTACGACCCCACTCACGAACTGCTGGACCCCGTGTGGGGGATGCTGGCCGAGGCGGGAGTCCCCGTGGTCATGCACTGCGGCTCGGGTCCCGCGCCCGGCAAACACACCGGTCCGGAGCCGGTGGCACGGCTCCTCGCCCGGCATCCGCGCCTGCCCCTGATCGTCGCGCACATGGGGATGCCGGAGTACACCGACTTCCTGGACCTGGCCGAGCGGTACGACGAGGTGCGTCTGGACACGACCATGGTGTTCACGGACTTCAGCGAGCGCTTGAGCCCCTTCCCGGCGGCCGAACTCGGCCGGCTCGCGGACCTCGGCGACCGGATTCTCCTCGGCTCCGACTTCCCCAACATCCCCTATGCGTACGTCCACCAGCTCGAAGTCCTTGAACGGCTCGGACTGGGTGACGAGTGGTTGCGCGGGGTCTGCTACACGAACGGGGCGAGGCTCTTCGGGCTGTAGCCACCCCTGCACCGACGCCGGGGGACGGGCGGCGGTCAGCCGAGCCAGCGGCCGTCGCGCATGAGGTCGCGTCCCTGCAGCTCGTTCGCCTCCCGCCAGGCCTGGATGCGCCGCGGCCGGATCCGGAAGTACTGGTAGGGCTCGTCGAGTTCGCGCGGATCGAAACCGGTCCTGGTCGCGAACGCGTCGCCCGTCTCCGGGTCGAGGCCTGCGATGTCCACCGGCTCGGCGGTGCCCTCGACAACGACGACGTCGCGCGTCGGCCCGAGGCTGAGGCGCACCCGGCTGTCCGCCAGCAGGTTGCGGCCGGTGATCGAAGCACGCGCAGTCGAGACGAGAAACGCGGTCCCGTCCCAGAGGTACGAGAGCGGGATGAGGTGGACGCCGCCCGGGGAGCCCGACGTCGCGACCCAGAGATCGACGTCGCCCTCCAGCCGTGCGCGAGTGTCCCGCAGTCGCTCCTCAAGCCCACGCGGCGGCGCGCCCGTCATGCTTCCTCCAGTCACTTCGTCAGGAGTCCCTTCCTCCGGGAAAGTCTCCGTCGCCAACGGTCGGTTCACCCGACGGCCGTCTCGTGATCGGCTGCCGGGCAGGGCGGACAACAGTGCCACATCAGGGCGCGGGCGTCAGCGACGCGGCCTCCCATGCGAAGCCGTCCGGGTCGGTGAAAGGCCCGGCCGCGCCGCCGATCGCGAGCCGGTGCGATCCGCTGCCGTCGGGAGAGACGCCGGCGTCCTTGGCAAGGGCACGACGTCGGTACAGCGCCAGCTTGACGGGACTCGGTCCGGCGGCGAACTCGATGTACATGCGACCGAAGCTCTTCGCGACAGCAAGGCCCTGGCCGACGTAGAACCGCTTGCTGGCGGCCACGTCCGCGACTCCCAGCAGGAGCACGATCTCTTCGATCTGACGGGTGGCAGGGCCGGTGTCCTTCTTCGCCGAGGTCGCGACCTTCCAGATCGTCCCGTCCGGGGCTTGTACGACACCGCCGTAGCCCCAGAGCGACTTCGCGGCAGGCTTCAGCGGCGTGGCGCCGGCGTCGAGGGCGGTGTCGATGAGGCTGTCGACAGTCGCCGACTGGGACACGGTGAGCGACAGAGTGAACCCGCGGAAGCCGGTCGTCGGTGCCTTGGAGGCCCGCAGGCGTATCTGCGTGTCCAGCCCGAAGGCGGCGGTGTAGAAGCGGTTGGCGGCCGTGGGGTCGGCCACGCCGAGGGTGACGGATTCGATGGATGCCATGGCCATCACGCTAGGTGCGGTTCGCCGACCGGCGCTTCTTCATTCCTGACCGATCCGGCGGGCTGCGCTCAAGGCCGGCGGCACCGGACGCGTACGGCCGGCCGGTCGAGACGGCGGCAGCGTCCCCGCTCATGTCGGCGGGCACAGAGAGGCGCCTTCGCTGCTCACCGGTGGGCTGTGGTCCGCCCGTCCCTCGCGTGGTCCGGTCCCAGCATGTCGGGTTCCGGCGTGGAGAGGGACGTCCGGAGGAATCGGCGCAGAACCGGGGAGTCCTCGTCAGCAGGAGCGCTAGGCGAGGCCGCCGTTGCTCATCAGCAGCTGTCCGTTGACCCACTGGCCCTGCGGTGAGCAGAGGAAGTCCACGAGGTGGGCGGTGTCCTGCGGGACGCCGAGGCGGCCCAGCGGTGTCTGGCCACGTACGTACTCGCGCACCTCGTCGGACATCCAGCCGGTGTCCACCGGCCCCGGATTGATGACGTTGGCGGTGACGCCGAGGTGAGCGAGCTCGCGAGCGGCGGCCATGGTGATGCGGTCCAGGGCTCCCTTGCTCGCTCCGTAGGGAAGATTGCCCACGGTGTGGTCGCTGGTGAGGCTGATGACCCGTCCGGTTCCGGGAGCGCCGGTGAACCGGCGGCCGTATTCGCGGATCAGCAGCCAGGTGGCGCGGGCGTTGACCGCGAAGTGGCGGTCGAAGCTCTCGACCGTGGTGTCGAGCAGGCCGGAGTCGACCGACTCGCAATGACACATCACCAGGGCGGTGACCCCGCCGAGGTGACGCTCGGCCTCGTCGAAGATGCGGGCGGGCGCGTCCGGATCCGTGAGGTCGGCCTCGACGGCCACCGTGTCCGCGCCGCGCGCCGTGAGCTCTCGGGTGATGTCGTCAGTCGCTCCCTCCTCGACGCCCCAGGGCATGCGCTGGTCATAGGGCGTCCAGTACGTGAAGGCGATGTTCCAGCCGGACGCCGCGAGTTGGCGAGCCGTGCCGGCGCCGATGCCGACCGTGCGGCCGACGCCGGTCACCAGCGCCAGCGGCCGAGGTCCGTCAAAGCCGTGTGCGTCTCCGGCGCTTGTCACAGCACCAGATCGTTCGCGACCGGCGCCGGTGAGGCAAGCGCTTTTGTCCGCACGCTTCCCGTTGCCCGGACGTTCCGGGCTCGCGAGCCCGGCCTGACTTCACAAGCCTGTGACCAGCCGATGCCAGCCAGAAGCGATACATGCCAAGGGTGTTGACCGCGACGGGAGTTCGGGTGGTGCGCGACCTTGGCTAATCTGCACGGGTGACCACCGACCTGACCTTGCTGCCGCGTGTCGCCTGTCGCGGACAGGAAGTCACCGCGCCCCGGCTCCGCGGCCTCCTGGCGCTGCTCGCGGGTGACTTGCGCACGGGCTGCAGCGCCGAGCGGCTGGTGGCTGGGCTGTGGCCGGACGCGTTGCCGGAGCGGCCCGGAAAGGCGCTTCAGGTCCTCGTGTCCCGGGCGCGGGCGCAGCTGGGCGCCGACGTCATCGCCAGCACGCCGACCGGATACCGGCTCACCCTCACCGAGCAGCAGGTCGACAGTTCCGCTCTGCTGCTGCACGCCGCCGCGAGCGCGGACCGGGCCAGGGCCGGGGACCACGCGGGTTCGCTGGCCGCGGCCGAGGCCGGGCTCGCGCTGTGGGAGGGCACCCCTGACGGGGGCGGCGACAGCGACGACCCCGTGGTCGCGCTGCGCAGCGAGCGCGCCCCCGTCCGCGACGCGATCGTCCGCGCGCGGGCCCTCGCGCTCGCCCGGCTGGGGCGGCACGCGGAAGCGGCCGGGCCGCTGGCCGCGGCCGCCGCGGAGCATCCACGCGACGAGGAGGTGCTCGCCGAGTTGCTGCGCTGCGAGGCGGCGACGGTGGGCCCGTCCGCCGCGCTGACACGGTACGAGGCCTACCGCCGTCAGCTGCGCGATCAGCTCGGGACGAATCCGGGCGCCGGCCTCAAGGCCGTACAGCAGGAGCTCCTGCGCGGCGAGGCGCCGGTGGTCAGGCACGGCGTGCCGCACGAGCCGAACCCGCTCGTCGGCCGGGACGAGGACGTCGCGGCGGTGCAGCGGCTGCTGCACACCTCCCGCGCCGTCACCGTCGTCGGCCCCGGCGGCCTCGGCAAGACCCGGCTCGCCTACGCCGTCAGCCGCCGGGCCGAGCAGCGCGTGGTGCATTTCGTGCCGCTCGCCGGTGTCACCTCGGACGCGGACGTGGCCGCAGAGGTGGCCTCCGCGCTCGGTGCGGGCGAAATGCGGCCGGGCGCCGTGAGCGGCCACGCCGCGGCCGACCCGGTGCCCGGCATCATCGGCGCGCTCGGCTCCGGGCCCGCGCTGCTGGTGCTGGACAACTGCGAGCAGGTCATCCAGGGCGCCGCCGACCTCGTACGGGCCCTGGTCTCGTCCTCGAAGGACCTGCGGGTGCTCGCCACCAGCCGGGCCCCGCTCGGCCTCACCTCGGAGGCGGTGTACGCGCTGCCGGAGCTCGGTCTCGACACCTCGGTGGAGCTGTTCACGCAGCGGGCCCGGGCCGCCCGGCCCGGCGTGGAGCTGCCACCGGACGCGGTGGCCGAACTGTGCCGTCACCTCGACGGGCTGCCGCTCGCCGTGGAGCTGGCCGCGGCGCGGGTGCGGGTGCTGTCGGTCCCGGACATCGCCCGCCGCCTCGGTAACCGGTTCGCACTGCTGCGCGGCGGGGCGCGGGACGTGCCGGAGCGCCATCGCACGCTGCACGCGGTCGTGGAGTGGAGCTGGAACCTGCTGGGGCCGGACGCCAGGGCGGCGATGCGCATGCTGTCCGTCTTCCCCGGCGGTTTCTCCGGTGAAGCGGCGGAGCAAGTGCTGGGCGAGGACGCGCTGTTCCTGCTGGAGCAGTTGACCGATCAGTCGCTGCTCACCGTCGCCGACACCCCGGCCGGCGTGCGGTTCCGGATGCTGGAGACCGTACGGGAGTTCAGTGCTGCCCGGGGCGCGGAGGCGGGTGAGGAAGACGAGGCCGTCGGCCGGTTCCTCGGCTGGGCGCGGGACTTCGGGGTCGCGAACCACGACTGGCTCTTCCGCTCGGAACCGCTGACCGACTTGGAGCGGATCAGGGCCGAGCAGGACAACCTCGTGCTGGCCCTGCGGCACGCCCTGGCCCGTACGGACGGCCCCACCACCGCCGCTCTCACCGCCGTCCTCTCCGCCCTGTGGTCCATCGGTTCCAGCTACCCCCGCCTCGCCGCCCTCGCCGCGGACACCGGCCCGCCGCTGTCCCACTACCACCCCGAGCCCGAATACGTCGAAGTCGCCCGCGCCGCCGCGGTGTTGTGCACGACGAGCCTGTTCATGGGCTACGGCCCGGTCGCCATACGCCAGCTCGTCACCCTCCGGCGGCTGCCCCCGGCCCCGCCGGACACGCTGCTGCGCGCCATCGCGCTGGTGCTGAACGCGGTCCCCGAGATGCTGCCGCCCGACTACGAAGTGCTGCAGAAGCTCTGCGACAGCGAGCAGCCGCTGCTCGCCGGCACCGCCGAGTGCGTCGCCACCTACGTCTGGGAGTCGGAGCACGACATCGACCGCGCACTCGCCTCGGCTCGGCGGATCATCGTCGCACTGGGGCCCGCCGACAGTCCGTTCCTGCAGGTCATGGGCCACTCCCGGCTGAGCGAGCTGTGCTTGCAGACGGAGCGGGGCGAGGAAGCGTACGGACACCTCAAGGCGGCGCTCCAGGCGCTGCTGCGGCTCCGCGACGAGCACGACCTCATCGGCATCCGCTGGGGCCTCGTCCTCGCCTGCCTCCAGCGCGGTGACCCCGACGAGGCCGAGTACTGGCTGCGGCAGGCGGAGGGCGCCACCACCACGCAGCAGGACGACTACAGCATGGACCTCCTCGGGCGCGCCGAGATCGCGCTCGCCCGCGGACTGACGGAGGTCGGGCTGGGCCTGTGGCGCAGCGCCGTGCAGCCGCTGCCCGCAGTCGGCTCGATACATGGCGGCGACCCCTTCTTCGACCGGTGGGTGCTGGAGATCCTGGCGGTGGCGGTGACCGCGCACGCGCACGCCGGCCGTCTCGAGCTCGTCGCGGAGCCGCTCGACCGGCTGCGGCAGGGGCTGACGAGCCTGCTCTCCGGCCCGTCCGGCTCGCCCATGGAGCTCCCGGTGCTCGGTACGGTGCTGCACGCCCTTGGCATGGCGGGTCTCGCGTCCGGTGACGCCACTGCCGTACGGATGATCGCGCTGGCCGAACGGCTGCGGGCGCTGCGCTCGTTCCAGCCGACGATGTCGGCGGACCGTGCACGGAAGGCGGCCGAGGACGCCGACAGGGCGGCATACGCCGACGCGGTGTCGGAGTACGCCGCCCTGGGGCGGGACGAGCTGCGGGAGGCGGCCCGCGCTGTCATGGCGGTTACTTCGGGTCGCGGTTGAACAGCGACGTGGACCAGCGGTAGCCGAGCGCGGTCAGGCCCACGCACCAGGCGATCGCGATCCACCCGTTGTTGCCGATCTCGGTGCCGAGCAGCAGGCCGCGCAGAGTCTCGATGGCGGGCGTGAAGGGCTGGTACTCGGCGATCGGCTGGAACCAGCCCGGGATCGCGTCGATGGGGACGAAGGCGCTCGAGATGAGCGGGAGGAGGATCAGCGGCGTTGCCATGTTGCTGGCCGCCTCGGGGTTCGGGCTGGCCATGCCCATCCCGACCGCGATCCAGGTGAGCGCCAGTGTGAACAGCGCGATCAGCCCGAACGCCGCCAGCCACTCCAGCGCCGAGGCGTCCGTGGACCTGAAGCCGATGGCCACGGCGATGGCACCGACGAGAACCAGGCTGGCCAGCACCTGAAGCACGCTGCCGACGACGTGTCCGACGAGGACGGAGCCGCGGTAGACCGCCATCGTGCGGAAGCGGGCGATGAGGCCTTCGGTCATGTCCATGGAGACGGAGATCGCGGCCCCGATCACGGTGGAGCCGATGGTCATCATCAGGAGGCCCGGGACGAGATAGGCGATGTAGTCGGAGCGGTCGGCGCCGCCGCCACCGATGCCCGCGCTCATCACCCCTCCGAAGACGTAGACGAAGAGCAGCAGCAGCATGATCGGCGTGAGCAGCAGGTTCAGGGTCATGGACGGGTAGCGCCGTGCGTGCAGCAGGTTGCGGCGCAGCATCGTGTTCGAGTCGCGTACGGCGAGGGAGATCCGGGTCGGGCGGGCGGGAGTCAGGGGGGCGCTCATCGGACGGTCTCCTTGGGCTGGTTGGTGACGTTGGTCCCGCCGGTCAGGGCGAAGAACACGTCGTCGAGGTCTGGGGTGTGCACGGTCAGCTCGTCCGCCTCGACGCCGGCCGAGTCCAGCCAGTCGAGGATGGCGCGCAGTTCGCGCTGGCTGCCGTCGCTGGGGATCTGGAGCGACAGCGCCTCGTCGTTCCGGGTGGCCTCGCGCAGGGCGACGGCGGCGGACTGGTACGCGGCCGGGTCGGTGAACCGCAGCCGCACGTGCCCGCCCGGGATGAGCCGCTTCAGCTCGTCGGCGCTGCCCTCGGCGGCGATCTTGCCGTCGTTCAGCACCGCGATGCGGTCGGCGAGTTCGTCGGCCTCCTCCAGGTACTGGGTGGTGAGGAACACGGTGACGCCGTCGGAGACGAGTTCACGGATGATCTGCCACATGTTGTGGCGGCTCCGCGGGTCGAGGCCGGTGGTCGGCTCGTCGAGGAAGATGATCCGCGGGTTGCCGACCAGCGTCATGGCGATGTCGAGGCGGCGCTTCATGCCGCCGGAGTAGGTGGAGACGGGCTTCTTCGCGGCCTCCACCAGGTCGAATCGCTCAAGGAGTTCGGCGGCGGTACGGCGGCCCTCGCCGCGGGAGAGGTGGTGCAGGTCCGCCATGAGGAGCATGTTCTCCTCGCCGGTGATCAGGCCGTCGACGGCGGAGAACTGCCCGGTGACGCCGATCGCTGCCCGTACGGCATGCGGGTCGGTGGCCAGGTCGTGTCCGCCGACGTGCAGATCGCCGGCGTCGGCGGTGATGAGGGTCGAAAGGATTTTGACGGCGGTGGTCTTGCCGGCGCCGTTCGGGCCGAGCAGGGAGAAGACGGTACCGGTCGGCACCGCGAGGTCGATGCCGTCGAGGACCGTCTTGTCCCCGTAGGCCTTGCGCAGCCCCTTGGCCACGATGGCGAGTGAGTGCGATGTCGTTGTCGTCATGCCGCAGAGAGTGCGGCAGGGCGCATTCACCGCGGTTTCACGATGGTTTCAGCGCCCTGGAACCGGGGGTGCTTCGGGCGGCTGTGGCGCGCCGGAGCCACGGAGAATCGGTTTGCGGCGGGACGACGTCACTCGATGATGGGGGGATGACCGAGCAGCTGGCGATCAGTACCTTGACCTTGCAGCACAGAATCCTGAACGACTGGGCTGCGGACCCCTGGGCCGAGGTGCGGCCTCTGATCGACGGCGTGGATGTCCTGAAGGAGGTCCATCCGGATGGGGTGGCGCTGAGTTGCCGGTACTGGAGAGGCCCCGCCGCTGGCTGGCCGCTGGCGGTCACGGAGGAGCCTCGCAGGATCATGATCACCGAGCCGACCTGCACCGCCGGCTGCTGCGGCGCCCTGTACGTCACCATGCGCCGCGAGGGCGATCGGGTGATCTGGGACTCCTGGGAGAACACCAGCAACATCACTGCTCTGCCGGCGGCGATCCGCTTCGACGCCGCCCAGTACGAGGCCGAACTCGCCCGGGCCGCGGCGGATCGCAGTTGGGAGGAGCCGCTGGACACCATCGCCCGGCTCCTCGAACAGGCCCTCGCGGAAAGCGGCTGGTTCGAGCGGTGGGGCTGCGTCCTCACGAGTGTCTCGCCCCGACGCGAGGAGCCCGACATCCCGGCGGAGCTCACAAGCCCCGAGGGCGTCGATGTCGAATTCCAGGAGGCCCAGGAGTCAGGCGGCCGTACGGATCATTACGAGTACGAGTTGTTCGTCACCCGCGACCAGTCCGTGGAGGAGCAGGTACGCAGGCTCGCGGCCTCCATTCTGGCCGATGATCCGCGCAAGACCGCTGAGCGGCGAGATTACTGAGGAGACGTTCGCCGAGTGGCGCAGCCGGTCGAACAATTCGACCAGGCACGGCTGTCCACCCTCACGCTCGCCGACATCGCCCGACCCCATATCGCCGAACTCGCCGGCCAGGTGAAGGAATCGGTTTCGCTCGCGGTCCCTGCGCCCCCAGGCGCTGACCCCCGCACACCCTCACCTCGCCCGAGGCGCTCGCCGCCGCCATGGAGCGGGCCGTCGACGTAGGCTTCGCCCTGGTCGAGCGAGAGATCCGCGCAGGCGCCGGACCTACCATCGAGGCATGCCCCTCGACCTCTTCGCCGGTATTCCCGTCAACGACTACGCAGCGGCACTGACCTGGTATGAACGGCTGTTCGGCTCCCCGCCGACGTTCGTCGCGAGCGACACGGAGGCCGTATGGGAACTCGCGGAGCACCGGTCAGTGGTCATCGAACAACGGCCCGAGCATGCCGGCCACGCCCTGCACACCATCTTCGTCGGGGACCTCGACACCCTCGTCGCCGGGATCACCGGCCGGGGACTGGAGCCCACGAAGCGGGAGACCTACGCCAACGGCGTACGCAAGGTCACATACCACGATCCCGAGGGAAACGAGATCGGCTTCGGCGGCGCTCCGCTCCGTACCGAACCCGGCTGAGTCAGCCCCGCGGCATGTCGGCGGTGGGACACGGCACGACGGCCGTCACCGTCTTTCCCGCCGCATGGACCCGGACCCGCACCTCCGTCGACAGTTCCTGCACCACGTGGCAGCCGAACCCGCCGGGCTTCGCGGCATCCCATGGCATCGGCCGCAGTGGCAGCCGGCTGGCGTCCGCCACCGCCACCGTCACCCTCCCCGGGCCCGCGTCCAACCGGAATCCGGTCACCCCGCCGGCATACTGCACCGCGTTGGCGATCAGCTCCGACACCACCAGCAGCACCGCCTCCACCCCGCTTCCGCCGTCCGGCGCGGCAACCGACAAGAAGCCACGGGCCACGTTCCTGGCCTGCTCAGCCGTCCGCACGCTGCCGTCGTCGGCGGGATCCTGCTCCTGCCCGGACGCATACACCATCGCGATCTCCGGAGTTTCGGCACCCAGACCCCTCCGCCTGCCCCCCTACGGGACACTTCACGCACAAATTCAGCCACTGGCTGACATTCTTCGCAGAGAAACGGACTACCAGCCCGTCGAGGGAGAGGGCCTTTCCGGGCACACCGCGTGTGTTGCCGACGGCCGCGTCCCATAACCTCGTGCATGGAAACGTCCGATGCCGTGGGTATGTATGCACTCTGGGGAGGCGATGGTGCTCGGTAGGGGCACGTATTTGCTCGCGGGCGCCGTGATCGCGGCCTGCATGGTGGCCATCGGCCCCAGTGCACCACGCGGTGCCCTCTTCGCCGGGTCGCTGCCCGTCGAAGCCGTCAAGGATGTCGTACCGAACCGGGTCATGACGTGGAACATCTGCAATCCCTGCGAGGTGAGCAACGTCGACCGGGCAGCGGAGATCGCCACGTATGCGCCGCAGGTCATCGGCCTGCAAGAGGCGTGCGTGCGGGACGTCGAGAGCATCCGGGACTATCTGAAGAGCCGTCACGGGCTGGTCTACCACGTCAAGTACGGGTCGGTTCTTCGGAATTGGGGCCGCTGCGGGGGCGCGCTGTGGAGTCCGGGGGGCTACGGCCAGGCGGTTCTCTCGGCGGCACCGATGACGGACCACGTCACCGTCGAGTACCCCGACGGTGGATCCGAAGACCGTGGGTACATGGCGGTCACCACCACGGTGGACGGCCGGTCCGTCCGGGTCTTCAACACACATTTCGCCGAACGGCGTCAAGAGGCAGTCCGAGCAGACCAGGCCGGCGTACTCGCCGCAGCCGTCGCCCGGCACGACCGCGCGATCGTTCTCGGCGACTTCAACGCCGTGCCAAACGCCCCCGAACTCACCAGGATGTGGGCACTGGCCACGGATACGGATCCCCAGTGCCGTCCCTCGGCCATCGGCGACTGCAAGACGACCACCGACTGGCAGAGCAAGTTCGACTACGTCTTCCTGCGAGGCATCGTCCCCGTCGAGCACCGTGTGCATCCGACCGCCTCCTCGGACCACCACCTGCTGCACACCGACGTGGACATGACTTGAGTGGGCATCCTGGCCTGCCCTAACGCGTCCTCACGAACCGGGCCCGCCGGCCCGGCGCCAGGCGCTCGGTCGCGTACCGCACAGTGATCCGCGGCAGCTCGGCGAGATGCCGGTCGAGGAAATCCACCAACAACTGCTCGTCCCGGCGGCCGATCTCCCTCAGCATCCACCCCAACGCCTTGTGGATCAGCGGCTCCGGATCGCGGCGCAGCCCGAGCACGAGCCGGAGGGTCGGCTCGAAGCGACCGGCCCGGATCAGGGCCAACGTGGCCAGCACGGCGATCCTGCGGTCCCACAACCGCGTCGACCCGGCCAGCTCGTCGAGCACGTCCGACGCGTCGAGCGGTCCGTCCAGCAGCCACGGCCCCAGTACGACATGCGCGGAACCGTCCACCAGATCCCAGTTGTCCACGCAGTCGGTGCGCGCCAGATAGAAATCGGCCAGTGCCTTCCGGTCGGCGCCCCGCGCACTGCGTACCTGCTCGGCCAGGACCAGCAGACCGGTGAACCGCTCCTCATGCACCCGGCTGTGCAGCAGAACGTCCACGTCCCCCAGCGACAACTCCCGGTAGTGCCGGGCCAGTCCGCGCATCACCGGGACGCGTACGCCGATCAGCTCGTCGTCGTCCGCGGGGCTGAGCACCCGCACCAACTGCGCCCGGACACGGGGCTCCGCATGATCCCTCAGCTCGGACCGCAAGGTGCTCAGGGCGCCAGTCGTCATGCTGACGAACGCTAGCGCCCGAAGCGTGCGATCTGTACCGAGTTCGGCGAGCTGACAATCAAGTCCTGTGTCGAGTCAGTTCCCCTCGGATGTCGCATCCGACGCCGCTCAGTCCCCCGACCGGCGCGCGAGCATGCCGCCGCGTTTCAGCGAGCTGAGGACGAGCGAGGTGTCCACGGACGCCACGTCCCGCAGCCAGGGGGCCCGGGTGACGAAGTCGTACAGCGCCGACTCGCTGGGCAGCGCCGCCAGCACCAGGACCTGGTGCTCCCCGGTGACGAAACTGGCGTACCGGACGTGGACGTTGTCCGCCAGCGCCGCGGCCACCGCCTCGGCCCGGGCCGGACCGACGCGTACCCGCAGCATCGCCTCCACCGGCAGTCCCAGCAGTGCCGGCTCGATCACCGCGCGGATGCGTACCCTGCCCTCCCGCCGCAGCGCGCCGAGGCGCCGCCGTGCGGTGGCTTCCGACACCCCCGTGACGCGGCCGAGTTCCTCATAGGTGCACCGCCCGTCTCGGCGAGCGCGTTCAGGAGCAGCCGGTCCGACCGGGAGAGTTCGTGTGTCGTGTCGGCGGGCGGCATCACGTCTGCGTCGGCCGAGGACGGTGCGGGCGCCTCGGAGGGGTCCTCGAGCGTGGCGATCTCGTCGTCGGTGAGCAGACCGGAGTGCCACTCGCGGATCGTACGGATGTGGCGCAGCACCGGCAGCGTGAACGTCTCCAACATGCCGGGCAGGCCCGGCAGTTCGTCCATCACCAGGCTTGCCAGTCGGTCCTGGGGACAGAGCAGCTCCGCGACACAGTCCGGGGAGCCGGTCAGCACATGGGTGAAGACGCAGTCGGACCGGCGGGCCAGCGCGCTCGCGACCATCCGCGCCTGTCCCGGGGCGCAGCGCACACCGACCACCGTGCTGCGGCCGTGCAGTGCCATGGCGCCGATCCGCACCAGCCCGGAGTCCAGCAGCCGGGTCCCCCGGCGGACGACGGTGCGCTCGGCCTCGCCCAGCGCTGCCGCGATGCGGTGCCACGAGGCCCTGCCGTCGATCTGCAGGGCGCTGATGATGCGACGATCCAGCGAATCCGCCACGGGACCGGTCCTTACGACGGTGTGGACGTCGACGCCGCCGCCGCGCGCGGTGTGGTGGTCACCCACACCCCCGACGTACTCGCCGAGACCACCGCCGACGTGGCGATGGCGCTGATCCTGATGGCGCGGCGGCGCCTGGGCGCCGGCATGGACGCGATGCGGCGCGGCGAGTGGGGGGCCTTCAGGATGGACGCCTTCCTGGGGCTGGACGTCCAGGGCGCGACGCTCGGGCTGATCGGCTACGGACAGATCGCCAAGGCTCTCGCGCACCGGGCGGCCGGCTTCGGGATGCGGGTCCAGCACCACCATCCGCGCCGCAAGGAGGACGACGGGCTGTCCCGCTGGGTCACGTTCGAGGAACTGCTGCGGACCAGCGACGTGGTGTCCGTGCACACTCCGCTGACGCCCGAGACCACCGGCATGATCGGCGCACCGGAACCTCGCCCTGATGAAACCGACGGCGACGCTCGTCAACACCGGACGGGGCGGAGTCGTCGACGAGGCGGCCCTGCTCACCGCTCTGCACGACGGGAGCCTGCACTCGGCGGGGCTGGACGTGATGACGAACGAGCCGCGAACGGATCCGTCCGATCCGTTGTTCGCCGAACCGCACCTGGTGGTGCTGCCGCACGTGGGGTCGGCAACGGAGGCGACACGCGCGGCGATGGTGGAGCTGGCGGCACGCAACATCGAGGCCGTCCTGGACGGGGAAAGGGCGCCGACCCCCGTGCCGGGGACTCCTGGACGCACCGATCTCCCGTAGGTGTCCCGCCTGCCGGTCACGAGGGCGTCCGCGGTCGGAGGGTTGGCCGTGCACCTCGCGGGTACTCCGACGATCTTCCGTTGAGCCGCGAGAAGCAGGAAGGTGCCGGTGCCTGACAAGAACGTGAACGATGCGAAGAACATCTTTGTGATCGGCCTCGACGAGGCCAACCTGCCGACACTCCAGGCGGTGCCGGGTGCGAAGTCACTGCGTTTCCACCCTCTGCTGTCGACGGAGGAGCTGCAGGGCGGCGAGGTGTCGGTGCCGGAACTGATCGACAAGGCGCAGGAGGTGCTGGACGCCTTCGACGGAGGCATCGACGCGATCGTCGGCTACTGGGACTTCCCGGTCAGCACGCTCGTCCCGATCCTCAGCGAGCGCTACGGCACCCGCAGCACCAGCCTGGAGTCGGTGGTCAAGTGCGAGCACAAGTACTGGAGTCGGCTCGAGCAGCAGAAGGCCACCGACCGGATTCCGCGGTTCGGCAAGGTCGATCTTGAGTCCGACGACCCGTGCCCTCCCGAGGGCGTGCGGTTTCCCATGTGGCTCAAGCCCGCCCTCTCGTACTCCTCCGAACTCGCCTTCGGTGTCAAGGACATGGACGAGTTCCGTGCCGCCGTCGCCGAGATCCGTGAGGGGATCGCCCGGGTCGGCCGGCCCTTCGAGTACATCCTCGACCGAATCGAGCTGCCGCCCGAGATGGACGGCGTCGGCGGCCAGGTCTGCCTCGCCGAGGAAGCGATGTCAGGTATCCAGGTCGCCGTCGAGGGCTACGTCCATCAGGGCGAAGTGACCGTCTACGGCACCTTGGACTCCATCAACTACCCCGACACCTCCTGCTTCCTGCGCCACCAGTACCCCTCGACGCTGCCGCCGCAGGTGATCGACCAGCTCCACGACGTCACCGGGCGGGTGATGCGCCGGATCGGCTTCGACTCGGCCACCTTCAGCGTGGAGTACTTCTACGACCCCAAGACCCAGCAGGTCAGTCTTCTGGAGATCAACCCCCGCCACTCCCAGTCCCACGCCGAACTGTTCCAGTACGTCGACGGCGTACCGAACCACCACTGCATGGTCAGCCTCGCCCTCGGCGACGACCCGCACATGCCGCACCGTGAGGGGCCGTACGCGACGGCCGCGAAGTGGTACTACCGCTGGTTCACCGACGGTGTGGTGGGCCACGTGCCCTCGCCCGAGGACATCGCCCGTATCGAGCGTGAGACGGACGGCGTACGCGTGGACGTCACGCCCCAGGAGGGGCAGCCGCTGTCGGGTCTGTCCCAACAGGACAGCTACAGCTTTGAGTTGGCCCACGTCTTCACCGGCGGCAACAGCGAGGAGGAGCTGCGGGAGAGGTACGACCACTGCGTGGCCTCACTGGGATTCACCTTCGACGAGAGCCCGCAAGAGTAAGGAGCGCGTCGGCCTTATGCGTTACGTGACCAACCTGCCGTACGCCACGAAGGAAGAGGAGCACGTCAGCATCCCCATGCCCGACGGCGTACAGCTGTCGGCACGCGTCTGGCGTCCCACGTCCTCGGACAACGAGCCCGTGCCCGCGGTGCTGGAGTACATCCCCTACCGCAAACGCGACCTCACCTCCGTACGGGACTCCATCCACCACCCGTACATCGCCGGGCACGGCTACGCCTGCGTCCGCGTCGACGTACGTGGCACCGGCGACTCGGACGGGGTGCTGAAGGACGAGTACCTGGAACAGGAACAGGCCGACGCGGAAGCCGTCCTCGCCTGGCTGGCCGAGCAGCCCTGGTGCGACGGCACCACCGGCATGATGGGCATCTCCTGGGGTGCCTTCGCCGCCCTCCAGGTGGCCGCCCGGCGGCCGCCGAGCCTGCGCGCCATCGTCATCGCGTCCTTCACCGACGACCGGCACGCCGACGACATGCACTACATGGGCGGGGCGATGCTCTCGGACAACCTCGCCGAGGCGGGCACCATGTTCGCCTACGCCACCTGCCCGCCCGACCCCGCCGTGGTCGGCGACCGGTGGCGCGACATGTGGCACGAGCGCCTGGACAACACCGGCCCTTGGGTCCTTCCCTGGTTGCGGCACCAGCGCCGCGACGACTACTGGCGTCACGCCTCCGTCTCCGAGAACTACCAGGACGTCCAGTGTCCCGTCCTCGCCTCCAGTGGCTGGGCGGACGGCTACTCCAACGCCGTGACCCGTCTGCTCGGCAACCTGGACGTGCCGCGCAAGGGACTGATCGGCCCCTGGTCGCACAAGTTCCCGCACCTCGGAGAACCCGGGCCGGCCATCGGCTACCTGCAGGAAGTGGTGCGGTGGTGGGACCACTGGCTCAAGGGCGTCGACAACGGCGTCATGGACGGCCCCATGCTGCAGACATGGATGCAGGACAGCGTGCCCCCGTCCACCTCGTACGAGGAGCGGCCGGGCCGTTGGGTCGCTGAACCCACGTGGCCGTCTCCGCAGATCCGCCCGGTCACCTGTCCGCTGACCCGGCACCGGATCGGCTCTCCGGGCGAGGACGGGGCGGCCGGCGAAGGGGACGGCGCCGCGATGACGGTGCGCTCGCCCCTGTCCGTCGGCCAGTTCGCGGGCAAGTGGGCCTCGTACAACGCACCCCCGGACCTGCCCTACGACCAGCGTGAGGAGGACGGCGGCTCCCTGGTCTTCGAGACCGAGCCGCTGACCGAACGGCTGGAGATCCTGGGCTCGCCGTCCGTGGAACTCGACATCTCGGCCGACGAGCCGGTCGCGATGGTGGCCGCGCGCCTGTCCGATGTGAGCCCCGACGGTGCCGCCACCCGTGTCACGTACGGCCTGCTCAATCTGACCCGGCGGGACAGCGCCGAGGACCCCGAGCCGCTGGAGCCGGGTCGGCGCTACCGCGCGACCGTCCATCTCAACGGAGTGGCGCAGGCGTTCCCGCCCGGACACCGCATCCGCCTCTCCCTGTCCACGTCGTACTGGCCGCTCGCCTGGCCGCCGCCCAAGCCGGCCCTGCTCAGCGTCCACGAGGGCTCCAGCACCCTCACGCTCCCCGTCCGTCCGACGGACGAACCCGGCGAGGTGCCCTCGAAGCCGTTCGACGAGCCCGAAGGAACGCCGCCACTGGCCGTGTCCCGGCTGACGCCCCCGGAGCAGCGGTGGGACGTGAAGCGGGACCTGATCGGCTACCACTCCGAACTGGAGATCGTGAAGGACCAGGGACTGATCCGCTTCGACGAGATCGGACTCGATGCCGGCCGTCGCGCCTACGAGCGCTATGGGACCGTCGCCGACGACTTCACGTCGGTCCGCGGCGAGTCCACCTGGACCATGCGGTTCCGACGCGAGGACTGGGACGTTCGGGTGGTGACGCACACGCGGCTCAGCTGCGACGAGCAGGACTTCTTCGTGGACGCCACCCTGGACGGCTACGAGGGTGACCGCCGGGTGTTCTCCCGCACCTGGAACGAGACGGTGCCGCGCGACCTGCTCTAGGCGGCGGTTGCCCTGGGGAGGGTTCACGCGGCAGTCGGCCGTGGTGCCGATAGGCCGGTCCTGACGGGGTATCCGGGAATCGGCAGCGGTGTCACGTCGATTCCGAGGAGGTACGTGCCATGCGCGCCTTCAAGCGCTGGCTCGACCGCAGTCTGATCGCGCAGGCGGTCCTGGTCTTCCCGTTGGCGGTGGGGATCGCCGCCCTGTTCCGCCGGGACGAACATCCGGTCCTGTGGGTGGTTCATGGTGCGAGCTACGCAGCCGTCACCATCGCGTTCCTGGCCGTGCAGCGGCGCAGGGTCGGCCGTGCGGTCGGCACCGACCCGGCTGGACTGGCCGCTCTCAACCGGAAGATCCGGCACCGTGAGGTGCCGAGCGATCCCGAGGAGCAGGCGACCATGCGGCGGCTGGTCGCCGAGCAGCTGGGGAAGATGGAGCGGGGAGGCCGGTGGCTGCCGTACTGGCTGGGCCTGATGGGCCTGATCGCGGTCGGCATGCTTGCTCTCGGGGTGGCCTCCGGCTCACTGACCTTTCCGTTGGTCTTCGCGGTCGCCATGTCGGGGTTCTGTTACGGGGTCATCCGGATGCGCCGCGTCGCCCTGGACCGTCATCGCTACATGCGCTCGGCTCTGCAGGGCCAGAGCGAACGGGTGTCGTGAGGTGCTGACGTAGGCCGTCAGCGCATGGGAGGCAGTCCGGGCTCCGGCTGTACCTGCAGGGAGTTCAGAGCGAACGCCAGCAGATGGTAGTGGCCCACGAGCATCGGCAGTTCGATCAGCTGGCGCTCCGTCAGGTGCTCGGACAGCCCCTCCCACGTCGGCCGGCTGATCCGTGCCCCGGAGCGCAGCTCGTCGGTCGCCCGCAGCAGGAGTGACTGCCGTTCCGTCCAACCCGGAGCCTCGGGACCTGCCGCCACCCGAGTCATGTCGTCCGGTGACAGCCCGGCCTTCGCGGCGATCCTCACGTGCTGGCCCCACTCGTAGGGCGAATCGCAGTTGCGCGCCACCCGGAGTATCACCAACTCGCGGTCGGCGAAAGGAAGTTCGCCTGCGAGCAGCAGTTGGCTGCTGAACGGAAGCCAGGCGGCGAACAGCTCCGGATGACGGGCGAGGGTGGCGAAGACATGCGCCTCGCCGAGCGAAGACACGCCGAGCCCCAGTGAGCCGATGTCGGCGGACAACGTCTCCCGTACGGACTCGTCCCACTCCTCGGCAGGCTGCGGAGGAATCCTGGGCGCGGCGGGCGGCAGCGGCGACTCTGACACACGGCCACGCTACGCCACACACGGACAGGAGGAAACGCCGACGACAAGCCACCTCACGAGCCCGCTGCCCCGCCCTCGGCCAGTGGGCCTCCCCCGATCGTCGCGCCGGCCACCGTCATCACCTCGGCGTCAGGATCCCGCAGGCCCGTGCGCACCGGGCCCACTGTCCGCCGAAGCAAATGACCCGCAGTCGCGGCCAGTTGGGCCCAACAGTGGCTGACGCGCAGCGGTGCCCGGCTCCGCTTCGAGGGCCGCGTTCGCCGGGCCGTCGCCCGGATCCGCCTGCAATCGGGCCGAGTCGTGCCCATGCATTGACCCCTGGCAGGCGGCGCGCTTTCATCGCGTGAGTCCTCGTGAGTCCTCTGCGCCGGGCCGAGGCACGGGGACATCAGAGGGACGGCTGCGGCCGTCCCCGGCCGAAGGGGGAACCACCTGATGAGACCTTCCTTACGCATCTCCATGACCGCCGCCCTGGCGGCCGCTCTCACCTGTCTCGCCTGGCCTGCGGGGGCGGCGAGCGAAGACCCGGTCCCACGTACCGAACGGATCAGTCTGGCCCCCGACGGCACCGGCGGCAACGGCCACTCGACGGAGCCGGTGGTCAGCGCGGACGGACGCGTGGTGGCCTTCCAGTCGTCGGCGACCAACCTGGTACCCGGCACCGACGTGAGGAACAGCGTCTACTACCGCACGGCCCCCGGCGCACCGCTGCAGCGTGTGGTGGTGCCGGGCGAGACGACGTCGACGCCCCAGCTGTCCGAGTCGGGGCGCTACCTGACCTTCAACTCGTACTCGACCACGACCGGAACGTCGTCCGTGCACGTGACGGACCTGCGCACCGGGCGCACCGAACGCCTGGCGCCCGCGGTGGACGAGGGCTACCACCTGTCGTACGGGATCGCCCCGATCAGTGCGAGTGGGCGGTACGTTGCCTTCGTCGCCCGGCCCACCGTCGCCGAGAGCGGCGCGTTCTGCCGGGTCATGCTCCTGGACCGCAGGACGCAGGACGTGCGGCGGGTCAGCCGGCCGGCGGACGGATCGAAGACCTCCCACCAGTGCCAGCAGATCTCGATGAGCGCCGACGGCCGCAAAATCGCCTATCTGGAGGGCCATTCCGGTCCGGCCGCCGGCGACCAGGGCGACATCCTGGTGTACGACCGGGTGACCGGGCAGACCGTGCAGGCCGACGCCACTCATGACGGTGCGCCGGCCGACATGTCGTCGATCGCCCCGGTGCTCAGTGCTGACGGCTCCAAGGTCGGCTTCAACTCGCAGGCCACCGGCCTGGTCCCGGAGGCCGATGCGAACAACGGCTGGAACGCCTTCGTCCGGGACCTGCGCACCGGCACCCTGCGGCGGTACGACGGCCACTCCCCCGCGGATCTCACCCTGGTGTCGGACCTGTCGGTGAACGGCTCGAAGCTGCTCCTGAACACGGCGGACGCGGACCGCAGGACACTGGGGTTGATCCTGCGCGATCTGCGCACCGGCCACGAGGAGTTGCTGTCCCCGGGAGAGGACGGCAAGCCCGTCACCGTGGGGCGAGCGGCCCTGAGCGCGGACGAGTCGACGGCCGTCTTCGACTCCTACTACCCCGGTCTGGTGGCCGATGACACGAACCTGACCGGGGATGTCTTCGTCCGCACCCTGCGCTGAACCGCCGGGCCTCAAGGGCGACGGCACCGGCCACGACGGCGACCCCGGCCGGTGACCGCCGGTCTGCGGTACCAGCCACGGGTACCGCAGACCGGTCACGTCGACTCCCCGTACCGCCCTAGGCCTGTCCGGCGGATCATGCCGCAGACGCGGGGCCTGGCACGCCGATCTGCGGCGTTGTCGTCGGTTGCCGACTCCCCCACTCTCGACCTCGCTCGAGCGGGGGGACCCCCATCGCGTCGACGCCCTCCTCCGCCTCGCAACTCGACGCACCAGGCCCCGCTCACCTGCGTCGACGAGGCGCCGCGCATTTCCTGCGACCTGATCCGCCGGACAGGCCCTAGTCGGGAACGCCCACGGCTTACACCCTGGCCGACGGGCTCAGTGCCTGGCCCGGACGCCGGTCGCTTCCCCTGCAGGGCGGTGCTCCACGCGAAGGGTGCCGCACCCGGTTGAGCGGGACTGTCACGTGAACGAAGGCCACCCCACAGAGCCCGACCCCAAGGAAGCGATGACACACCCATCATGACAGGTCGGAGGGTGTTTTGCGTAGGACGGACGGCACAGGCCACCAGGCTTGTTCGGCCCTCTCCGAGACGCCCAGAATCTCCGTCATGAATCACTCGGGGAAAGTCGATCAGGACGACATCATGCGGGCGCGCAATGTACTGCTCGCGTCGGGACGCCGCACTGCACGCGAGGAAGTCGACGCCTACCGGGTGCTTGCTCAGGTCAGCCCCGCCTCCTACCTGCCCCGCTTGGTCAAGGCCCTGCAGCACCTGAGTTACGACTCGAGCTCCGGCCGGCCGCATCCGGCTTCTCTCGCGTTGTGCGAGGAGGCGGTGGCCGCGGCGCGGGCCGTCGATCCGGCCGACCCCGCCCGCGCGGATCTCCTGTACGGCGCACTCGACACGTGCCAGAGAGAGCTGTTCACCGTGGGCCGACGCACCGAAGGGCTCGCCCTGCGCGCCGAGATGCTCGCCATCGGCCGTGCGCAGGCCGAACTGTCCCGTAACCCCGCGGTCAGGGGGCTGCGTGACTGGGCTGCCGGTCTCTCCGAGGAAGGCAGACATGCCGAGGCTGCCGACGCCCTGACCGAGTGGGTCGCGGCGGTCCTGCCCGGCGGGCCCGCCGGTGGAGGGCTCGCCTGGTCACTCCTGGAGTGGATCGGTGCTCTCGATGACGCCGGCCGGTCCGACGAGGCACTCGCCGCGTTCGAGAGCCTCGTCGGCATGATGGGGGCCGAGGCCGCGGACGACCGCGGCTGGATGACCTGTCACCTCTACTGCCTGATCGGGTACGCCCAGATGCTCGACACGTACGGCCGAGGCGAGAAGGCGGTCGCCGTACGGCAAGAGGCACTCGCCTTGCTGACGGAATTGGCCGCCACCGGGGAGCGCACGTCCTGGAGTGATTATGGGGCGTCCTATTGGGCGGTCCTGCTGTCCCTCTCCGGCGCCGACAGCGAGCGGTCGACGACCGGTGGTCCGCGTCCTCCCTCGGGGGCGACGCCCATGGAGTGGTCCCCTGATGTCAAGCGGCGCTACTTCGACAGCCGTGTCACTCTGCGGGAAGAGGTGGACACCCTTGCTCCGCGAGCCATCGAAGATCCGGACCAGCACCTGGCCGAACTGGTCCGGCTGCACCGGGTCCTCACCGTCCGCTCCGCTGTCTACTGGGAGCACCGCACCCATCTGTTCGCGGAGCGAGTGCGCTCCCTGTTCGATGACGGAGTGGGCCTGGCCCGCCGGCTGTCCCAGCACCGTCCGGCGGACGGAACCCCCACACTGGCCAAGGTCCTGATGGACCGCTCGACCTTCCACACCGCTGCCCGCGAGTTCGGGCCCGCCCTCGATGACTTCCGCGAAGCTTTGAGCTGCCTGGGGGAGGCCGACTGACGCGAAACCGGGCGACGTCCGCACCGCTACGCGTGCGCACGAGTCAGCTCGCGTCAGGTCGAACGCTCCGAACTCGATGGCGGGCGAACGGCTTTGGCTCCGCCGAATACTCGGATGCGGGTGACACCCGCTCACCCTTAGGCTGCCGCCCGAGGGGCTGACGAGGCGCCCTGTCGACAGCGGTCAGTCAGTGGATCGGAGATGCGCAGGGTAATGACTTGTCAACTGTTCGCGATCTGCTTCGATGCGAGCGAGCCGCTGGATCTCGCGCGGTTCTGGTCCGGGGTCCTGGGTCGGGAGACGGCCGACGATCCCCATGACGGCGCCATGATCCTGCCGGGTGATGACACCGAGTTCCGGATCCGGTTCCTTCCGACTCAGGAGCGGAAGGTCGGCCAGAACCGGATGCACTTCGATCTGACGAGCGCGTCCCTGGAGGACCAGCAGCAGACGGTGGCCAGGGCACTGGCACTCGGCGGACGGCACATCGACGTCGGCCAGCTCCCGGAGGAGGATCACGTGGTGCTCGCCGACCCCGACGGCAACGAGTTCTGTGTCGTCGGGCCGGGCAACAAGTTCCTCGCCGACTGCGGATTCGTCGGAGCGCTGGCCTGCGACGGTTCGCAGGAAGTCGGATACTTCTGGAGCGAGGCGCTGGGGTGGCCGTTGGTCTGGGACCAGGACCAGGAGACCGCGATCCAGTCGCCGCACGGCGGTCCGAAGATCACGTGGGGTGGTCCACCGGTGGCGCCCAAGACGGGCAGGAACCGGCTGCGGTTCGACCTCGCTCCCCCTGTCCACGGTGATCGGCAGGCAGAGGTCGACCGTCTTGTCTCCCTGGGGGCGACTCGCGTCGACACCGGCCAGGGCGAGGGCAGTTGGGTGGAGATGGTCGATCCCGACGGCAACGAGTTCCGTGTGTTGACGCCCCGGTAGCCGGCGCGGAGCCGTTCGTGGCAGCAGCGGGCGGCGGCGAGTCCGCCAGGTGACGGTCCGGAAGGTTCCTCGACCGGCACGGCCCGCGACCGCCCCGTCCGCCGGGCACCGGACAGACGCCCTCACCGGGTGAGTCCGGCCTCGTCGCAGGCGGGGCGGAGTTTCCGGGTACAGATCTGGTCGATGGTGTACACGCCGTCCTTGACGAGTGTCTGCTCGATGTTGTCGACCGTCACCGCGGTCGGAGTGAGCAGGACGGACGGGATGTCCCGGGTGGTGGGACTGTCGGTCGCCGTCCTGGCGACGTCGCGGGCGTCCTCGCCGCGTCCCAGGGCGACCGCCATGGCGGCGGCCGCGGAGGCTTCCGCTTTGAAGGGTTTGTACACCGTCATGTACTGCTCGCCCCTGATGATGCGCTGCACGGCCGCGAGTTCGGCGTCCTGGCCGGTGACCGGGGGAAGCTCGCGCACATGGGCGCCTTTGAGGGCGGAGATGACGCCCGCCGCCATGGCGTCGTTGGCGGCCAGGACCCCGCCGATCCCGTCCGGGCCCAGACCCGACACGGCGGCGGACATGTTGGCGTGGGCGTTCGCGGAGCTCCAGCCCAGGGTGTCGTACGACCTGGCGATCTTCGCGTTGCCCTTGAGGACGGACAGGGCGCCCTGACGATACGACGCGGCGTTGGGGCTGGTGGGATCGCCGTTCATCATGACGACGTTCTCGTCCTTCGCTCCGTCACCCATGGCCTCCAGAAGCGCCTCGCCCTGGAGCTTGCCGACCTGCACACCGTCGAAACTGACGTATCCGGAGATCGGCCCCTCGGCGAGCCGGTCGTAGGCGACGACGGGGATACCCGCCTGCCGCGCCTCCCGGATCGCGGAGCGCAGCGCCCTGGTGTCGGCGGCGTCGAGGATCAGGACCCGGACCCCCTTGGTGATCATGGAGGTCATCTGTTGCAGCTGTGTCGTCGCGTCGTTCTCGGCGTTGGCGTACTCCATCGTGCAGCGGGGGCAGAGCTTCTTCAGCTGCTGCTCGATGAAGGGCTTGTCGGAGTGCTCCCAGCGCGGGACCGTCCGGCTCGGCAGCAGCAGGCCGACAGTGAAGCCGTCCGCGCCCGCCTCGTCGTCGCCTCCGCAGGCGGCCAGAGGGATCGTCATGAGGCCGGCGACGAGCGCCGCGACGACATACCGGGTACGTGTCCTCACGGCGTGACTCCTCGTCCTGCCCGGGACTCCGGGTCCGCGGGAGCGGGCTCGCTGCTCTGCACGGTGATCTCGCTCCATACCTGCTTGCCGCCGGCGACGGGCATCGAGCCGAAGGAGTCCGACATCGCCTCGACCAGAAGCAGACCCCGGCCGCCGGTCGACTCCCAGTCCACGATCACCGGCTTGGCGGGTGCTCGCGGCGAGGAGTCGCTCACGCTGACGCGCACCCGGTCACCGCGCAGCGTCAGGTCCACGCGGACCGGGCCCTGGGTGTGCACCAGCGCGTTGGTGACCAGTTCGGACACGACGAGGAGCACCGCGTCGGCCGCTTCCTCGGTCTTCCAGCGGCGCAGGGTGCGGGCGGTGAAACGGCGGGCGTGCATGACGGCGTCGGGCAGCCGCCACACCACCCAGTCGGCCCGGATCGGCCGGGTCTTCAGGCCGTCGTAGCGCAGCAGCAACAGCGCCACGTCGTCCTCACGGCGGCCGGCGTCGCCGAGCAGTTCGTCGGCCATGCGCCCCGGGTCGGCCGGGTCGGCCGCGGCGAGTGCGGTGCGCGTGCGCCGCATACCCTCGTCCAGGGGCAGGTCGGATGCCTCGACCAGGCCGTCGGTGACCAGGGCGAGCACCGTGCCGGGCTCCAGCGCGACCGCGGTCATGGGGAACTCGGCCTCGGCGAGGATGCCGAGCGGGAGACCGCCCTCGACCTGCACCTCCTCGGTACGTCCGTCAGGGTGGCGTACCAGCGGTGAGAGGTGGCCGGCCCGGACGAACAGGGTGTTGCCCTCCTCCAGGTCCAGTTCGACGTAGCAACAGGTGGCGAACAGGTCGGTCTCCATACCGACCAGGAGGCGGTTGGCGTGGGAGACGACCACGTCGGGCGGATGGCCCTCCACCGCGTACGCCCGGACCGCGGTACGCATCTGGCCCATGATCGTGGCGGCTCCGGCGCTGTGTCCCTGCACGTCACCGATGACCAGCGCGACCCGCTCCTCGGACAGGGCGATGACGTCGTACCAGTCGCCGCCCACCTGCAACCCCCGCATGGCGGGCAGATAGCGTGCGACGGCCGTGCACCCGGGCAGTTCCGGAAGGCGTCGGGGCAGCAGACTGCGCTGGAGCATCGTCGCGAGTTCCTGCTCCGCGTCGTGCGCGTGCGCACGCTTGAGGGCTTGTCCGACCAGCGCGGCGGTGGCGGTCAGCAGGGTGCGTTCCTCGGGGACGAACTCGTGCGGCTGGTCCCAGCCGACCAGACACACGCCGGCGACCCGGCCCTTGGCGGGGAGCGGCAGCACGGCCAGACCTCCGCTGCCGATGCCGGCCAGTCCGGATTCGAGGGCCGATCCGGCGGGCCACAGGTCCATGCGTCCGTCCCGCAGGGCCAGCTGCAGGGTGGGCAGAGCGCTGACCGGCGCGTCGGGCCATTCCGAACGCCACTGGGAACGCCATATCTCCGGCCAGGAGGTGGGCTGCGGCGGATCCAGCACGGTGACCATGAGCCGGTCGTCCTGCAGTTCGGCGAGGGCGACCCGGTCGGCGCCCAGCGGCTCGCGCAGCGCGGTGACGGCGACGCGGCCGACGTCACGGACCGTCGCGGCGGCATCGAGCGCGGCGGTCAGCCACTGGATGCGGGAAACGTCATCGGCGCTCCGGCTCAGGACCGAGGTCGCCGTCACCACGCCCAGCACCTGCTCCGGCCGGACCTCGGTGCCCGTCGCCACCCGGCAGCTCAGACTCAGCCAGCGCATCTCGCCGGTGGGGCGCCGGACACGGAACTCCAACTCCCGCCGTCCGTACGCCTGGCCTCGCGGTTCCAGGACCGACATCAGCGCGTGCATGTCCTCGGGGAAGGCGTGCGCGAGCAGGGTGTCGGCCTTGCCGTCGAAGTCGTCCGGCGTGATGCCGACCAGTTCGAGCAGCGTCTCGTCCGCCTCGATCAGCCCGGTGTCCGGCACCAGGACGAAGGAGCCCACGCGCAGCCTCCGCAGCGCGGGATACAGTACCGCCGAGGGATCGGGCCGACCGGTCCCGGCCTGCAGCATGTCGGCGATCACCTCGGCATAGCGCTCCAGGAAGCGCCGTTGCTCGGCCGCGAAGCCGTCCACGGACCCGCCCATCACGACGAGGCAGCCCAGCCGACGGCCTGCCGGCGCGAGAGGCAGCGCGCCGAGAGCCATCTCCGCCCGCGGCGGCGTCGGCGCGTTCTCGAAGTAGGAGGTGAGCACGGCGGGAGTGAGCCACACAGGCCGGTCGGTGTGGAAGGCGTGGGCCGCGGGCGAGCCACCTGACAGTGGCAGGCGCTCCGGCACCCCCTCCGGCACTCCGTACCGGGGAGCGGCGCGTCCGGCTGTCTCGGACAACCGCAGCTCTTCGCTTCCGGCATCGGGCACGTAGACCGCTGCCAGCTCCACGCCGGCGAATGTCAGGGCCCGAGCGCTCACGGCCGCTTCCGGCATCGCAGGCTGAGGAGAACCCGTGCCTGCCGTGCCGGCCTCGGCTGCCCGCAGCTCGGTGACTCCGGCCCGGGTCCGGCCGTCATGCGGCATGTCCGCAACGTACCTCCCGCCCATGGCGCAGGTGCCGACGCGCTGGGAGACCCACGCACTCACCTACAGAGTCTCATATGCGAACGAAACGGACAGATCTCCTTCCGTGGTGACCGGCCGCGGACCGCCGGTCCGTTCGCAGATCACCGCCCCCGGTGCCAGACTGACGACGTGGTCGTCTTGCTCCTGCCACGCGGTGCGGTTCATCCCGGCTTTCGGCTTCGGCATCACGGCAGCCCGCCGACTGCCGATGCCGGGACCGTCGGGCGGAGGTTCCAGCGTGCCGGTGGGACCCGCCGCGCGCCGCTCAGGGTCCCGGCCTCGCGTGAGGGTTCCGGCCGCTTTTCGCCCGGCTCCCCTGCCGACGTGGCGAACCGACTCGATGCACCGAGTGCCGTCGTACCGCGTCACGCACGGCCGGTACGGTCCCGGCCTCGCGCGGGCCGACGGGGCGCAGCCGTTGGACCTCACGCCCGGCGGAGGCCGGTCACGGGCAGCCGAAGAAGGAGGCCCCCCGCATGAAGGCCTGCACACGGGAGGCGGCCCTCGCCATGACCGCCGTCTCCACCGCCGTCGCCCTCGCGGCCTGCGGATCCGACGCCGGGAACGACGGCGGCGGGGAGGACGCACCGAGGATCGGCCTGCTCCTGCCGGACGCCACGACGGCCCGTTGGGAGGGGCAGGACAGACCCCTGCTCGAAAGGAAGATCGCCGAGTTGTGCGCCGAATGCGCGGTCGAGCACACCAACGCCAAGGGCGATGTGGCCATCCAGCAGGAACAGATGGACTCGATGATCACCAAGGGTGTCGATGCCATCGTGCTCGTGGCCGTCGACGCCAGATCACTCGGCGCCACGGTCAGGAGGGCCGACGAGGCGGACATCCCGGTCATCGCCTACGACCGTCTCGCCGAGGGCCCGATCGCCGGCTATGTCTCCTTCGACGGCGAGGAAGTCGGCAAGCTCCAGGGCAGGTCGCTCCTCAAGGCCATGGGTGCCACGGTGAGGGGCGGCCAGATCGTCATGATGAACGGCGATCCCAGTGACCCCAACGCGGTGTCGTTCAAGAAGGGCGCGCTGTCCGTGCTCGAGGGGAGAGTGAGGATCGGCAAGGCGTACGACACGCTCCAGTGGCGGACCGAGACGGCGAACATGAACATGTCCGGTTCCATCTCCGCCCTCGGCGTCGGCAACATCAACGGGGTCTATGCCGCCAACGACGGGCTCGCCGCCGGCAGCATCGCCGCTCTCAAGGCGAACAAGGTCGATCCGCTGCCCCCCGTCACCGGGCAGGACGCCGAACTCGCGGCCGTCCGGCGCATCGTGGACGGCGATCAGTACATGACCGTCTACAAGCCCTTCGGCCCCGAGGCGTCCGCCGGAGCCGCGTTGGCCGTGGCCGCGGCCCGTGGTGAAAGCGTCGACCGGGTCGCCACGGACAAGGTGAGGACCAGGAACGGCGAGGAGGTTCCGGCCGTCATGCTCGCCCCCGTGGCCGTGACGGTCGGCAACATCAAGGACACCTTGGTGAAGGACGGCGTGTACACGGTCCAGGAGATCTGTACGCCCCGGCTGGGTGCCGCCTGCAATGAGGCCGGCCTGACCTGACAGGCCGGTTCCTCACCAGGCCCGGTCCGGGAAGGAGATGTTCTCCGTGCCGCATCCCCCCTTGCTGGCGCTGCACGGCGTGTGCAAGCGCTTCGGTGTCGTCGAGGTCCTCTCGGACATCGAGCTGGAGATCCGCGCCGGGGAGGTCGTGGCCCTGCTGGGCGACAACGGGGCCGGCAAGTCCACCCTGGTCAAAGCGATCTCCGGGGTGTCGCCCGCGGACCGGGGCGTCATCGAGTGGGAGGGCCGGACGGTCCACATCAAGCGCCCCCACGACGCCCGGGACCTCGGTATCGCCACCGTCTACCAGGACCTCGCACTGTGCGGAAACCTCGACGTCGTCGGCAATGTGTACCTCGGGCGGGAGATCCGCCGGTTCGGCTTCCTCGACGAAGTGGAGATGGAGCGCCGCACCCGACACCTGTTGGAGGGCCTGACCAGGGGCATCCCCGATCTGCGTGCCCCCGTGGTCTCGCTGTCCAGCGGTCAGCGGCAGACGGTCGCCATCGCCCGCTCGCTCCTGGGCGACCCGCGGCTGCTCCTCCTGGACGAACCGACCGCCGCGCTGGGATTCGACCAGACGACCGAGGTTCTGGATCTCGTCGACCAGTTCCGTGACCGCGGTCTGGGAGTGCTGCTCATCAGCCACAACATGGGGGACGTCAAAGCGCTCGCGGACCGGGCCGCCGTCCTGCGGCTCGGTCGCAACAACGGCTTCTTCAACGTGAACACCGCTTCTCAGGAACAGATCATCTCCTCCGTCACCGGCGCCACGGAGAACGTGCCCCGCCGGATGACCCACCGGGAGGCGGGATGGTGAAAGGGACGCGCAACATGGCGGACAACACGCAGCCCGAGCCCGCCGCGCCCACCGCCCGGACCCGTCAGCCGCGCCGCGGGCAGGCCGTCACCCGTGCCGTGCAGGGCTGGGGTGGCGTCGTCCGGCACAAGCTGAGCGCCGGCGAACTGGGCTCGCTCCCTGTCGTCCTCGTCCTCGCCACGGTCTGGATCATCTTCCAGGCCCTCAACGAGAACTTCCTCTCGCCCCGGAACCTGTCCAATCTCAGCGTGGACATCGTCGGCACGGGCTTGATCGCGGTCGGGATCGTCTTCGTGCTGCTGCTCGGTGAGCTCGATCTGTCGGTCGGCTCGATCAGCGGTCTCGCGGCTGCCGTCTTCGCCGTATTGAACGTGAACAACGGCGTGCCGGAATGGCTCGCCCTCATCATCGCCGTGCTCGCGGGCACCGCGGCGGGAACCGTTCAGGGCTACTCCTTCGCCAGGACCCGGGTACCGGCCTTCGTCGTCACGCTGGCGGGACTGCTCACGTGGAACGGCTTCATGCTCTACATCCTCGGGACCAGCGGCACCATCAACCTCGACGAGAACGGGCTGGTGGCCAAGCTGACCAGCCACTACTTCACCCATGACGGCGCCGCCTACGGACTGGCGGCGGCCGCGGCGGGTGCGGTCTTCCTCGTGTCCCACCAGGACAGACGGCGGCGCATGGCCGTCGGCATGCCGCACCGCTCCCTCCGCGGGATCGGAGCGCGCACGGGAGCGCTCGCGGTGATCGCGTTCGCGGCGGCGTACGTGCTCAACCGGTTCCAGGGCCTGCCGCTCGCCCTCCTGCTGTTCCTCGTCCTCGTGGCCGGCCTCGACGTCGTTCTCCGCCGCACGCACTACGGGCGGCAGGTCTACGCGCTGGGCGGCGGTGTCGAGGCGGCCCGCCGCGCCAGCCTCAGTGTGACCCGGGTACAGACCGCGGTACTCGCGGTCTCCGGCACCATGGCCGGGATCGGCGGCCTGTTCCTGGCCTCGCGGATCACCTCCGTGAGCCAGAACTCCGGCTCCGGCATCCTGCTGCTCAACGCCATCGCCGCGGCCGTCATCGGCGGCGCGAGCCTGTTCGGTGGACGCGGCTCGACGTGGAACGCGGTGCTCGGCATCCTGGTCATCCAGTCGATCGCCTCGGGCATGTCGATCACGGACACGCCCACCGCCGTCCAGTTCATCATCACCGGCGGAGTGCTCTTCGCCGCGGTGGTCATCGACTCCCTGTCCCGGCGGTCGCACGAGGCTCACGGGCGGGCATGAAGGTCCGGGGGCGCCCTCAGTCGTCGGACTCGCCGTCGCCCTCCGGCTCGCGCCGGGCGCCATCGACACCCTCCAGCGGCTTGCCCGCCGTCGTGCCGTGCTCGGACCGGTAGCCTCGTGGCTGTGCGCCCGGTCGTAGCGGACTTTCGGAGTCCCCTGCGACCAACACCGCAAACGGTGCCGCGTCACGTCGCCGACCGGTCCTGACCCGGCCTGCGCAGCACCGTGAGCAAGCCGTCCCGGGTGGCCAGCGCCTCGAGGGACAGCGTGTGGTAACCGGCGTGGTCGAACAGAACAGTGATGCGGTCCCGGTCCTCGCTCAGCACCGTGCCCTCGCCCCATTGCTCATGCCGTACCTCGGTCCCGACGGGATACGTTGCCGCCGCGGGGTGGGCGGTCGGCTCCCCGTGCCCCTTCTCGGCGCCCTCCTCGTCGCCCTCCTCGTCACACGTGTCGCAGTTCCCGCACGATGCCGCGTACTCCTCTCCGAAGTAGCCGAGCAGGAAACGCCGCCTGCAGCCGGTCGTCTCGGCGTACGCCCGGGCCATCTCGACGCGTGACTTGTCGCTCCGGCGATGCGCCTGCGCGGCCTGCGCGGCCTGTTCCGCCGCCTGGCCGGGAGACACGCCGGGAGCCGGATGTATCTCGCCCTCGTCTCCCGTGGCGACGGCGTCGACCTCTTCCAGGAGATTCACCGCCGCGGTGACCCGGTTCCCGGACAGGCCCGTTTCCTGACGCAGCTCGTCCAGACCGGCGGGGTCTCCACGGCGGTCGTGGACGGCGTCGGCCACCTCGGACAGGGTGTCGCGCCCGGCGCCGCGGGCGGCGAAGTAGGTCTGCATACCCGTGTCCTGTGCGCGGTAGTGCAGCACGGCGAGGGCCCGACGGCCGTCCCTGCCGCAGCGGCCGATCTCCTGGTAGTAGGCGTCCAGGGAACCCGGCAGCGAGGCGTGGAGGACGAACCGTACGTCCTCCTTGTCGATGCCCATGCCGAACGCCGAGGTCGCCACCACGACGTCCGCCGCACCGGACAGGAAGGCGTCGTGGATCCGGGCGCGTTCGGTGGCGCGCAAGCCGGCGTGGTAGCCCTCGGCAGCCAGCCCCAGGGAGGCCAGTTCCGCGGCGTAGAACTCGCTGTCCTTGCGGGTCGCGGCGTAGACGATGCCCGGCTTCGGCTCCGTGGCGGCCCGCTCCACCAGCGCTCGGCGCCGGTCGTCCTCGTCGAGGAAGCGGCGGACCTCGAGCGTGATGTTCGGTCGGTCGAAGCCGGTCACCATCAGCCGAGGCCGACGCATGCCCAGGCGCTCGGTGATCTCCTTGCGCACCGGTGGCGCGGCGGTCGCGGTCAGAGCCAGTACCGGGGGTCTCCCCACCCGGCGTACCGCCTGTTCCAGGCGCAGGTAGTCGGGGCGGAAGTCGTGGCCCCATGAGGACACGCACTGGGCCTCGTCCACCACGAACAACGCGGGACGCACCGCGGCCAGCCGCTCCACCACCTCGTCCTTGGCCAGCTGCTCCGGCGACAGGTACATGAACCCCGCGTCGCCGCGACGTACCGCCTCCCAGGCGGCCTCCGTCCTGGCTGCCCCCAGGTCGGAATTGACCGCGACGGCACCAGGGGCGCGGTCGCCGTCCGGCAGGCCGGCGATCTGGTCCCGCTGCAGGGCCAGCAGCGGCGACACCACCACGACCGGTCCGGACAGCATCAGGGCGGGCACCTGGTAGACGGCGGACTTGCCGGATCCGGTCGGCATGACGACGAGGGTGTCCTCGCCCGCCAGCACCCATTCCATGGCCGTGAGCTGCTCGGGCAGGAGCGTGTCCCAGCCGAACACGTCCGCGGCGATCTCACGCAGGCGCGCGGCTCCCCCCTGCCCTGTCCGCGGTCCTTCGAGTCCCATGGCGCGCTCCCTCACTGCTCGTGCGGACGCGGTGCGGAAGGTCGCGCCCATGGCGCCCCCTGAGTACCCGCAGGGCCGGCGGACACGCTGTCATCATCCCCGGCAACGCGCCGGCCGCCCTGCTTCGGCCGGCTCCCCGACCCGGTCGGCACACCGGTCCGCCGGACGGTCGACGACGGAGTCGGCGTGTGTCACCTCACCGGCAGGCCCTGCGAGGCGGCCCGCTGCCAGGCCGCGTCCCTCAGTAGCCGCAGCCCGTTGAGGCCGACGATCACGGTGGACCCCTCGTGGCCCGCGACGCCGAGCGGCAGGGGCAGGGTGCCCGCGAGGTCCCAGACGACGAGGCCGGCGATGAACACTCCGGCGATCACGAGGTTCTGCACGACCAGCTGCCGGGCACGCCGGGAGAGGGCGATCACGGCGGGCACGGTGGCGAGTTCGTCGCGGACGATCACCGCGTCGGCGGTCTCCAGCGCGAGGTCGGAACCGGCCCGGCCCATGGCGACGCCGATGTGGGCGGCGGCCAGCGCCGGGGCGTCGTTGACGCCGTCCCCGACGACCAGGACCTTGCGGCCGGCGTCCTGAAGCTCCCTGACCGCCTGCACCTTGTGCTGCGGCAGCAGTCCGGCCCGCACATCCTCGATACCGACCTCGTCGG
Source organism: Streptomyces sp. AC555_RSS877 (assembly GCF_019049245.1). Taxonomy (GTDB): domain Bacteria; phylum Actinomycetota; class Actinomycetes; order Streptomycetales; family Streptomycetaceae; genus Streptomyces. The sequence continues at coordinate 153,044 of NZ_JAGMUK010000049.1, forward strand.
CCAGGCGCGCCGCCGCCCGCGGATTGTCGCCGGTCAGCAGTACGGGCGTGGTGCCGGTGAGCGCCGTGAGGGATACGACCGTGGCGGCGGCGTCCGGGCGCAGACGGTCGGCGATTCCCAGGACGCCGACCGGCACACCGTCGGCTGTGACAAGGACGGCGGTACGCCCCTCCTCCTCCAACTCGGCGGCCAGGGTCACCGCGTGAGCGGCTGCCGCGTCGGACGCCCCGTCGAGCACCCGGGCCGGTGCACCCACCGCGACCACTCGTCCGTCGATGGTGGCGGTCACTCCCACGCCGGGCGTGGAGGTGAAGTCCTCCGCGGGTGACAGCCGCAGGCCGCGCTCTCGCGCCGCCTCCACCACGGCCCGCGCCAGCGGATGCTCGCTCGGATGCTCGGCCGCGGCCGCGAGCGCCAGCAACTCCCGCTCCCCCAGCCCCGGTCCGGCCAGCGGCCGGACATCGGTGACCCTCGGCACGCCCTCGGTCAGCGTGCCGGTCTTGTCCAGGGCTACCGCGTCGACCTGCCCGAGCCGCTCCATCACCACCGCCGACTTGACCAGCACGCCACGCCGTCCGGCGTTGGCGATGGCCGACAGCAGGGGCGGCATGGTGGCCAGCACGACCGCGCACGGCGACGCCACGATCATGAAGGTCATGGCCCGCAACAGCGCCTCGCTCAGTTCCTCACCGAAGGCGAGCGGGACGAGGAAGACGGCGAGCGTCGCCGCGACCATGCCGAGTGAGTAGCGCTGTTCGACCTTCTCGATGAACAGCTGGGTGGGTGCCTTGGTCTCGGACGCCTCCTCCACCATCCGCACGATCCGCGCGATCACCGTGTCGGAGGCGTCACGTTCGACGCGGACGCGCAGCGCGCCGGTGCCGTTGAGGGTGCCCGCGAACACCTCGTCGCCGGGCTCCTTCGCGACGGGGAGCGGTTCGCCGGTGATGGTCGCCTGGTCGACCTCGCTGGTCCCGTCCAGGACGCGGCCGTCACCGCCGACGCGTTCGCCGGGTCGTACGAGGATGGTGTCCCCGACCGCCAACTCCGCGGCGGGGACGGCCTGTTCGCCGCCGTCCGGGGTCAGCCGGGTGGCCGTGGCGGGGGCCAGGTCCAGCAGGCCGCGGACCGAGTCTGCGGTACGGGCCGTGGCCAATGCCTCGAGGGCGCCGGAGGTGGCGAAGATGACGATCAGCAGGGCGCCGTCCATCACCTGACCGATCGCCGCGGCGCCGAGCGCGGCGACGACCATCAGCAGGTCCACGTCGAGGGTCTTGTCCTTCAGCGCCTTCAGGCCCTCCCAGCCCGGCTCCCACCCGCCGGTGACGTACGCCAGCGCGTACAGCGGGCCCCACAGCCAGGCCGGCGTGCCGGTCAGGTGCAGCGGCAGCGCGAGCAGGAAGGAGACGGTGGCCGCACCAGCCCAGCGCACCTCGGGCAGCGCCAGGATCCGCGTGCGCCGGCGGGGCGCACCAGCTTTCCGTACGGGCGCGGCCAGGCCGGCCGGAGACGGACTGAGGGTGGAGGTCATCGGAGTGGAAGGTCCTTCACGAGGGGGCATATGAGGGCATAAGGGCACGCGGCGCACCGCCGCTCCCGCACTCTCCACACCATACAGGAACACATGAATACCCATTCATTTCTTCATGGACAGTGAGCCTCAGGCTCCCACGGGCCGCTCCACCAGGCGGCGTGAGCGGTTGAACCCCGAACAACACATGCATGAATCGCCATATGTTAATGTCGCCATGTACGGCCTGCGGAGCACTAGCCGCAGGGACCCAAGAGCACCAGCGGGAGCACCACATGACCAGCGCCACCGAGCACCGCACCCACGACAGCCACACGCACACCCACGGCGAGGGCTGCGGCCACGTCGCCCTCCCCCACGGCGATCACACCGACTACGCGCATGACGGCCACGTCCACCGGGTCCACGAGGACCATGTCGACGAGTGCGCGAACGCGAGCCACGCCGCCCACGAAGGTCACGACCACGAGCACGGCGAGAGCTGCGGCCATGTCGCCGTCCCGCACGAGGACCACGTCGACTACGTCCACGACGGCCACCGCCACGCCTCCCACGACGGGCACTGGGACGATCACTGACCGGGCCGGCGCGTCGCGCGCCAGGGAAGCCGGAGTCGGAGTCGGAGCCGGAGTCGGAGCCGGGGTCGGAGCCGGGGTCGGAGTAGGTAAAGCGAACGTCAAGCGAAAACCATTGTCACATGCTAATGTGTGCATGTGACACCCACTCCGCCCTCCTCGACACCCTCGACCGACGAGCCGCTACGCGACCTTCAGGCCGCCAGTGACCTGCTGAAGGCGCTGGCGGCTCCGGTCCGCCTCGGCATCGTGCGCGAACTGTCCCAGGGCAAGAAGTACGTTCACGAACTGGTCACCGCCCTCGGGGTGAGTCAGCCGCTGGTCTCCCAGCACCTGCGGGTGCTGCGCAACTCCCGGATCGTGACGACCCGGCGCCAGGCCCGCGAGATCCAGTACTGCCTCAACGACGACCACATCGCCCACATCGTGCTGGACGCGATCCGGCACGCACAGGAGTAGGCCCCTTCCCGACAGGCGAGGTCACCGGGGGTCAGCACTGCCGAGGAGCGGATCCGGGACCGCCGTCCATCCGGCCCGCCCGTGGGACAGCTCCGCGACCGTGAGCAGGGCCGCGTCCAGAGCCTCCCGGATCTCCTGCCCGGCGAGGGTGATGCCGGTCAGGGCGATCTCGTTGCGGCGTTCGCCGTAGTAGTCGTCCCAGAACCAGGAAGCGAGAGTGCGGCGTTGCGGGGAAGCGGCCGCCCAGGCTGCCGCGTCCAGCGGCTCCAGCCAGCGGTCCGCCTCCCTCAACTCCAGGGATGCCCCGGCCGAACACCAGGTCACGACCGCGTCCGGACGGCTGCACAGCCACAGGTGGCCCCGGCCGCGGACGACACCCCGCATCACCACGGGAAGCGCGTCCGCCAGCCGCCCCGGATGCAGGGGGCGACGGGACCGCCAGAGCACCGACTCCACTCCGCGGTCGGCGTCGCATCGCGCACGCGGTACCGTCACCGGCTCCAGCCGTGCCCGCCACTCGCCCTCGACACCTGAAGGCACGGCCCGCATCAGCGAGGCCCGCGACTCGGGCCCGGCTCCCTCCAGGCCCGATGTCACCAGGCGGGCACGTGCGTTGAGATGAGAGGCCACCGCGGCGGCAGCGGGCGCCTGCTCCTCGTCCTCACTCGCGGAACCCGGCACGATCAGCACGTCCGCCGCCTCCACCTGGCGAACGGCGGCCTCGGCCGGGCTCAGGGCCTCACCGCGCTCGCGTCCGTTCCACAGCCGTACCGCCTGATGGACGCATCCGATGTCCACCATGAACGACGCCGGCTCGACACCGACCACCACAGGTGCCGATTCGTAGGAGTCCCCGAGATAACCGCTGGCGACGCGCGCACGCCACAACTCCACCAGGAACGGCAGGACATCAACGTCTCCCGGCAGGGCGAGAACCACGTGCACCGGCCCGGAGCCGCGCCGCAGGGACATCAGATCCTGGCGGAGAATCACCACCGGGTCGCCCGTGGCACTCCATGACGCCTCCCGGACGGACGCGTCGTGGCCCGACAGGAAACGCTGGACGACCGGATACCCCTTGTCGCGCCCCTGGATGGACACGGACAGCAGCACGGCGCGCGGGGAGAGCCGCCGCAACCGGTCGACGACATCGGCCCGGATGCCGGGAGTGTTGCCGGCCACCACGCTCAACAGACCCTTGGGCACACCCTGGTCCCTCAGTTGAGGCGGGCGACGTGCTGGGGGGCGGGCGCCGCGCGGAGCCGGTCGGGCAGCGTGCCGTCGTCGGGCATTCCGGCCCGCAGCCAGGTGCCGACCGCTTCGGCGTCGGCCGCGGTGACGAGCGGACCGAGCCGTACGACGGCACCGGCGGGCCTGCGATCCGCCGTGCACGGTTGCACGGCCGCATGGAGTCCGCGGTCGCGTCGGCAGTGCAGAACCTTCGCCAGGCAGCCGGTGGAGACCAGGACGCCGTGGGGGCAGCCGCGGACTGCCCGGCGCAGCCCGTCCATCAGCCGGCTGGTCCCGGCGTGGCAGGACGCGCAGACGACGAGGGTGAACGGACGGCTCCGACGGCCGTGTGCGGCGTCATCCATGCCCGGCCCCCTCTCAGTTATTGAAAATGGTTTCCATTTGTATAGCACACCCCGGGCGTCCGGACGAGACCCTCCTCGCCGCGAGCACCGCGAGCGTCAAGCCTTGGCAATGGTTTTCATATCGATCGGTTTCAGCCATGTTCTGACATTCATTTCCATCTAGCGTGTCGCATGTCCGGTCCACTCCGGGCTGACCAGCTCCCGGGAACACCCCTGTTTCCGCCCGTCCGTGAAGGACCACCCATGCCCATGCCCCCGTCCCGGCGCCTCGCCCTGGTCACCGGCGCCTCCCTGGTCCTCCTGGCAGGCTGCGGCAGTTCGTCGGACTCCGGCAGCGACGGGAACGCCTCCCAGCGCCCGGCCTCCTCGTCCTTGATCCCAGTGGTCGCCTCGACGAACGTCTACGGCGACATCGTCGAGCAGATAGGCGGGGCGAAGGTCGACGTCACGTCGGTCATCAGCGACCCCGACCAGGACCCGCACTCCTACGAGGCCAACACCCAGAACCAGCTGGCGCTGTCCAAGGCGAAGGTCGTCGTCGAGAACGGCGGCGGCTACGACGACTTCATCGACCGCATGCTGAAGAGCAGCAACTCCTCCGCCGAAGTGATCAACGCCGTCAAGGTCTCCGGCAAGACCGCCCCCAAGGGCGGAGAGCTCAACGAGCACGTCTGGTACGACTTCCCCACCGTGCGCAAGATCGCCGACAACGTGGCCGCCGCCCTGGGCAAGGCCGACCCCGGCAGCGCCGCCGCGTTCACCAAGAACGCCGAGACCTTCAAGGCGAAGCTCCAGCCGCTGGAGACCAAGGAAACCCAGATCAAGAAGGACCACGGCGGCGAGGCCGTCGCCATCACCGAGCCCGTGCCGCTGTACATGATCGACGCGAGCGGTCTGGTGAACAAGACGCCCGCGGAGTTCAGCGAGGCCATCGAGGAGGGGGACGACGTCTCCCCCAAGATCCTCCAGGCGACGCTGGCCCAGTTCACGGACAAGCAGGTCAAGGCTCTGGTCTACAACGAGCAGACCTCCGGCCCGCAGACCGAGAAGGCGGAGGCCGCCGCCAAGGCGGCCGGAATCCCCGTCGTGCCCGTGACCGAGACCCTGCCGCAGGGCAAGGACTACCTCGGCTGGATGACCGCCAACGTCGACGCGCTCGCGAGCGCGCTGGACAAGTGAGGCAGCCGGGTGTGGCCTCCGTACCCCAGGCCCGCCAGGGTGAGCCCGACACCGGCACGGTGATCAGTCTGCGCGGGGCGGCCGTGTCCTACGGCGAGCGCGTGGTGTGGCAGGGCCTCGACCTGGACGTACGGCCCGGGGAGTTCGTGGCCGTCCTCGGGCCGAACGGCTCGGGCAAGACCAGCTTCGTACGGGCTCTGCTGGGCCGGCAGCCCCTGTCCGCCGGAACACTGTCCGTCCTGGGCCGGCCCCCGCGCGAGGCACGCCGGCACCTCGGCTACGTCCCCCAGCAGGCGGAACTCTCCGCGCAGGCCATGCTGCGCGCCCGCGACCTCGTTCGCTTCGGGATCGACGGCCACCTCTTCGGACCACGGCTGCGCACCGGCGCCGTCCGCCGTCGCGTGGACGAGATCCTGGAGTCGGTCGGGGCCTCGGATTACGCCGACGTCCCCCTCGCCCGACTGTCCGGAGGCGAGCGGCAGCGCGTGCGCATCGGCCAGGCGCTGGCGACCGATCCGCGAATCCTGCTGTGCGACGAACCGCTGCTCTCCCTCGACCTGAACCACCAGCGGGCCGTCACCGAACTGGTGGACGCCCGCCGCCGCTCCCACGACACCGCGGTGATCTTCGTGACCCACGAGATCAACCCGGTCCTCGGCCTGGTCGACCGGGTGCTGTACCTGGCACGGGGCGGTCACCGGGTCGGCACACCGGAGGAGGTGCTGACCTCCGAGTCGCTGACACGGCTGTACGGCACGCGGGTCGACGTCGTCCGCGTCCAGGGCCGTGTCGTGGTCGTCGGAGCCCCCGACGAGACGGCCGCACCACCGCACCACCCCCATGAGACCGAGGAATCGCGCACATGACGCTCGCCGACGGAGTCTGGCACCAGATCTTCAGCTTCGAGAACTACGGCGAACTCCTCGCGCTGGTGCGCAACTCCCTCATCGCAGGCGCCGCGCTCGGCCTCGTCGGCGGTCTGGCCGGGGTCTTCGTCATCATGCGCGACCTGCCCTTCGCGGTGCACGGCATCAGCGAGCTGTCCTTCGCGGGCGCGTCGGCAGCACTGCTGTTGGGGGTGAACATCGCGGGAGGCTCGATCGTCGGCTCGCTCCTTGCGGCGGGCGTGATCGGCTTCCTGGGTGCGCGCGCCCGCGACCGCAACTCGGTCATCGGCATCATCATGCCGTTCGGCCTCGGTCTGGGCGTGCTCTTCCTCGCCCTCTACAAGGGCCGGGCGGCCAACAAGTTCGGCCTGCTGACCGGCCAGATCGTCGCCGTCGACACCCCGCAGACGACGTGGCTGCTCGGCACCTCCGCCGTCGTCCTTCTCGCCCTGGCGATCGTGTGGCGGCCGCTCACCTTCGCCAGCGCCGACCCGGACGTGGCCGAAGCTCGCGGCGTACCCGTGCGCGCGCTGTCCTTCGCCTTCATGGTCGTGCTCGGCCTCGCGGTCGCCCTGTCGGTGCAGATCGTCGGCGCACTGCTCGTCCTCAGCCTCCTCGTCACCCCCGCCGCGGCCGCCGCCCGCGTCACCGCTTCGCCGGTACTGCTGCCGCTGCTCAGCGTCGTCTTCGCCGTGCTCTCGATCGAGGGCGGCATCCTGCTCGCGCTGGGCAGCAGCATCCCCATCAGCCCCTACGTCACGACGATCTCCTTCACGATCTACGCCGTCTGCCGCCTGCTCGGCAGCTACCGCTCCCAGCGCCGGGGAGCCAGGAGAGCGGCACCGCAGCCGGCGTGACGGACCTGGTTCGGCTTCCGGGCGGGCAGTTTCATCAGATCCGGGATCGACTGGCTCGATCAGGTGGTCGGACGACGTAAGACTTCCGTCATCTCTGCGGGGTTACGGGACATCCGCCCTGCTGCGTTGAATGGGGCGGAGATCAGGCGACTCTCAAGAGGTGGGGCGGGGATGGGGCGCGTGCGGAAGGTACTGACCGGGCGTTTGGCCGTCGGAGCACTGGTGCTGGCGATCGCCGGGGCCGGCTTCGGACTGTACTGGTTCCAGCCGTGGAAGCTGTGGCAGGACGAGACCGTCGACGAGGCTCTGCCCGGGGTCGTGCAGGCCTCCGAGCCTCCTGCGGCGGCACCCTCCGGAAAGCCCTCCGAGGCGCCTTCCCCGCCCGCTCGGCCGCAGGCGCTGGCGAGCGGTGAGCTGATCAGCCACGAGCACGCGACATCGGGCAGTGTGAAGCTCGTACGGCTGGCCGACGGCTCCCACGTCGTCCGGCTGGAGAACCTCGACACCAGCAACGGGCCTGACCTGCGCGTGTGGTTGACCGACGCGCCGGTGAAGGCGGGGAAGGCCGGCTGGCACGTCTTCGACGACGGGGAGTACGTGAGCCTCGGCAGACTCAAGGGCAACAAGGGAAGCCAGAACTACACCCTTCCCGATGACATCGACGCCGCCCGCTACACCAGCGTCAGCATCTGGTGCGACCGCTTCGACGTGTCCTTCGGTGCCGCCGAACTCGCCCGCGCCTGACACCGGGGGACGGTGGGAGGCGATCCCGAGTATCAGAAGACAGGCGCCGGATCCGCCACCATCCGTGCGGCACTCAAGTCCGCCAAGGACGCGGGCGGGCACTTCGTCACCTCCTCGGGCATCCGAGCCACCACCCGCGATTCGGCGACCCGCCGTGCGGGGGTACCAGGCTCCCGCACGGTCCGCCCGCCCGGTCGCCCGAAAAACGCCCATGCGGTCTGGATGGACCGGACTCGGAGTCCTACTCTGCGAATTCTGCATGCAGGAACCACGATTCCGCAGAGGGGGACCTGTTGGACGACTTCCGTTCCGAGGCCGAGAAGATCTACGAGACCACCCGTGACACCGACACTCGTGGCATCATCGCCGCGGTTCTGCACCTGGCCGACACCATGAACCCGGCGGCCGCCGGATACGCACATCCGGTACCGGAACGCGCCGCGTGGCAGAGCGCGGCGCTGTCCTACCTCCTGGGCAAGCCCACGCGGCGGAAGACCGCCGACCGCATCGCTTCATGGCTGACCGCACAAGGATTCGAAGTCGACGCCTGGACCGTCAACCAGGGCATGTGGCAGCTCGTCGCCGACGGCAGGGTCGCGGCCGACACCTCCGGCATGGAACCGGTGTTCGCCGCCGTCCGCGACTGATCCGCAGCGCCGCCGGGCGGTACGGGGGGGCGGGTCGACACGACACGGTTTCTGCTGCCGGCCAGGGCGCGCCCCCTGGCCCTACCCGGCCACGTCGGTCAGCATCCGCCAGCCCGGCGTGTAGTTGCCGTGCAGCACCAGGGACGCGGCTCCGACCGCGCCCACCGTGTCGCCGATCAGGCTCTGCTCGACGGTGACCGCGCGGATCGTACGGGCGACGGACGTGCGGTTGACGGCGGCCTCGATCTCCTCCCGCATGATCGGCTCGATGCCGCGCAGCGCCTCGCCGCCCAGCACGATGCGGCCGACGTCGAGCAGGCTGGCGGCACCGCGTGCCGCCTGGCCGATCCGGCGGGCGGCGCGGCGGACGACGTCGCAGGCGTCGGGGTCGCCGGCGCGGGCGGCGCGGCGCAGGGCTCTCCAGTCGTCGTGGACGGAGTCGGGCGTGCCGGTCAGGCCGATGCGGTCGGCGGCCGTCCGCCCGTGGCGGCGCAAGAGGTCGTCGATGAGGGCGGGTGGGCTGCAGTACGGGCCGAGGCAGTCGGTGGCGCCGCAGTGGCAGACCCGGTCGCCGGGTTCGACGGCCATGTGGCCGAACTCGCCGGCGTTGCCCGAATCACCGTGCAGCACGGCGTTGTTGAGGACGATGCCGGCCCCGATGCCGGTGCCCAGGTAGATGAAGAGAAAGCTGCCCGCCCGGTCGGCGCCGCCGATCCAGCGTTCGCCGATCGCGGCGGCGGTGGCGTCGTTGTCGAGGGCGACGGGCAGGCCCGTGGCCTCGACGAACATCTCCGTCAGGGGGACGCGTCCCCAGCCGGGGAAGTTCGGCGGGGACACCACGGCGCCGGAGGTGCCGTCGACCGGTCCGGGGGCGGCGACGCCCAGGCCGAGCAGGCGGGCGCGGTCCACGCCGCTCCGGTCGATGAGCCGTTGGGCGGCTCGCGCGACACGGTCCACGACGTCGGCGGGGTCGCCGGAGTCGGTCAGGCGCAGCCTGCGGGTGCCGATCACGTCGCCGGCCAGGTCGACCACCACGATCACCGCGGCCTCGGGGTCGAGGTGGACGCCGACCGCGCAGGCGCCGTCGGCGCGCAGGGACAGCAGGGTGCGGCGCTTTCCGCCGCTGGAGGGGGCCTGGCCGGACTCCGCCACCAGGCCGGCGTCGAGCAGTTTGCGGACGACGTTCGAGACGGTCTGGTTGGTCAGGCCGGTGAGCGCGGCCAGCTCGACCCGGCTCACCTGGTCCCTGGTCCGGATGGCGTCCAGGACCACGGCCTGGTTGTAGCCGCCGACCCTCGGCAGATTCGTACCGCTGAGCGTCGTCACCTGTTGGTCACCTGAACCCCTCACGTCAGCCCTGGTCCTGGGGCCGCCCTTGTCGCCGCGGGTGTCCGCGTCCCTCACGGCCGACCGGGGATGGTCTCCCACGGGCGCCCCAGGGCGAAAGTTTACAGGTTGGAAGCATTGACTTAATCCATCAATTGGATTTAGCTGACGCCACCAAAATCGGCCACACAGGCCAGGCAGCGCAAGGTGGCGCCCAGCTCGGGGCGCTGTCCGGCCTGGCCTCCTTGGCCGGAACTCGCGGCTTCCCCTCAGGTTTCGCGTCCCGGAGGAACCACTGTGCGCTCAAGACTCATCACCGCCGCGGCCCTCACCGCCGCCACCTCTCTGGCCCTCACCGCCTGCGGTTCGGACTCCTCAGGCAGCTCGGCCAAATCGATCAAGGTCGTCTACTGGCAGAACCTGGACAGCACGAACAAGCTCCAGGCCAACTACCTCGCCACGATGGTGAAGGACTTCACCGCGGCCAACCCGGGCACCAAGGTCAACCTGGTGCCGGTGACCGCCTCCGAGAACGACTACTACACGAAGATCCAGCTCATGATGCGCTCCCCCGCGACCGCTCCCGACCTGGTCTACGAGGACACCGCACTGATCAACTCCGACATCGCGGGCGGCTACCTCAAGCCGCTCGACGCGTACACCGCGAAGTGGGCCGACTGGTCGCAGTACGCCGACGCCGCCAAGGGCGCGGTGACCGGCGCCTCCGACGGCAAGGTCTACGGCGTCCCGGACAACACCGACACCCGCGGGATCTGGTACAACAAGCAGCTTTTCCAGCAGGCCGGGATCTCCGTGCCCTGGCAGCCGAAGACCTGGGCCGACGTCCTGAGCGCCGCCAGGACGGTGAAGGCCAAGCTTCCGGACGTCACCCCGCTGAACCTGTACACCGGCACGGCGGGCGGCGAGGCGTCCTCCATGCAGGGCTTCGAGATGCTCCTGTACGGCACTCCGGCCGGCGACAAGTCCCTGTACGACGCCTCGCAGAAGAAGTGGGTCGTGGGCAGCAAGGGCTTCAAGGACGCGCTGGAGTTCGTGCACACCGTCTACAGCCAGGGACTCGGCCCGGCCAAGGAGCAGGCGCTGGGCGCCAACTTCGGCACCACCGTGGGCACCGAGCTGATCCCCGAGGGCAAGCTGGCGATGGACATCGACGGCTCCTGGATGCCCAACAACTGGGGCCCCTCCAGCGCCAAGCCGTGGACCGAGTGGCAGTCGACGATGGGCACCGCGGCCATGCCCACCCAGAACGGCCAGGCGCCCGGCCGGACCAGCATGTCCGGCGGCTGGGCGTGGTCGGTCCCGGCCAAGGCCAAGAACCCGGACCTGGCCTGGAAGTTCCTGTCGACCGCGCTGGGCACGAAGACCAACTCCGCGAAGTGGAACGAGCTCAACGCCACCATCGCGGTGCGCACGGACGTCGCGGCCGACCCGACCTACCTGAAGTCGGTGTCCACCAACGAGTTCTTCACCGAGCTGGTGACCGACACCCACTACCGGCCCGGTCTGCCCGCCTACAACCAGGTCTCGACCGCGATCCAGAAGGCCATGGAGTCCGTGACCACCGGTCAGTCCTCGGTCGACAAGGCCGCCGAGACGTTCGACAACGATGTCAAGTCCGCGGTGGGTGACGACAAGACCGTCGAGGGAACCTCGTGACCGCCGTCGCCCCGGCGCCCCGCGGGACCGGCGGTCACCGCCGGTCCCGCGGGGTGTCCACCCCGGCCGTCCGCACGCTGCTGCGCGGCCTGCCGACACTGCCCGCCGCGTTCCTGCTGGCCGTCTTCCTCGGCGGCCCGATCCTGTACTGCGTCTACTACGCGTTCACCGACATGCAGCTCACCGGCGCCTCCGGCACCCGTTTCGTCGGACTGGACAACTTCACCCGGGCGCTGCAGGACACCGACTTCCTGAACGCGGTCACGCTGACGCTGGTGTTCGTGGTCGGCTCCGCCGTCGTCGGCCAGAACACGCTCGGGCTCGCCCTGGCCGTTCTGATGCAGAAGGCCACCAAGCCGGTGCGGGCGCTGGTCAGCGGCGTGGTCATCGCCGCCTGGGTGCTGCCCGAGGTGGTCGCCGGCTACCTGATGTACGCGTTCTTCTACGACCAGGGTTCGCTCAACTCGCTCCTGGAGGCCCTGCACCTGCCGCAGCAGAACTGGCTGTACACGATGCCGATCCTGGCGGTGTGCCTGGCGAACGTCTGGCGCGGCACCGCGTTCTCGATGATGGTCTTCACCGCCGCCATCAACGACGTGCCCCAAGAGCTGGTGGAGGCCGCCGAGATGGACGGGGCGAGCCCTTGGCAACGGCTGTGGCGGGTCGTGCTGCCGGTGATCAGGCCGTCGATCCTCACCAACCTGATGCTGATCACCCTGCAGACGCTCTCCGTCTTCGGCCTGATCTACACCATGACCCGGGGCGGACCCGGCAACAAGAGCGAGACCCTGCCGATCTTCATGTACCAACAGGCCTTCCAGAACAGCCTGATCGGGTACGGCACCGCCATCGCCCTGGTCCTGCTGGTGGTGGGCGCCCTGTTCTCCGTCGTGTACATCCGGCTCCTGAAACTGGAGGACGACTGATGGCCGCCGTGGTCACGCCGCCGCCCCTCACCTCCGCCGGGCGCACCGCCGTCGTGCCCGCCACGCGGAGGCGACGCCGCCTGCGGCCCGGCCGCGTCGCGGTCAACGCCGTCCTGCTCGTGGTGTCGGTGCTGTACGTCTTGCCGCTGCTGTGGATGGTCCTCGCCTCGGTGAGCGACACCAACTCCTTCCGTCTGACGCTGCCCTCGTCGCTCACCCTCGACAACTTCGACGCGGTCCTCAACGTCGACACCACCTACCGGCCGATGCTCAACAGCCTGCTGCTGTGCGGCTTCGGGACGGCGGTGACCGTGGTGGTGTCGGTGTTCGCCGCCTATCCGCTGTCGCGCTACCGCTCGCGGCTGCGGCGGCCCTTCCTTTACACCATCCTGTTCTCCACCGGGCTGCCCATCACCGCCGTGATGATCCCCGTCTACAGCATGTTCGTGCAGGTCAACCTGATCGACTCGATGCCGGGCACGACCCTGTTCCTGGCCGCCTCCGCGCTGCCGTTCGGGATCTGGCTGATGAAGAACTTCATGGACGGCGTACCGGTCGTCCTGGAGGAGGCGGCCCGGATCGACGGCGCGAACACGCTTCAGGTGCTGTGGCGGGTGGTGCTGCCCCTGATGCGGCCCGGCGTCGTCGTGGTCACCATCTTCACCTTCATCGGCATGTGGGGGAACTTCTTCGTCCCCTTCATCCTGCTGCTGTCCCCGGAAAAACTCCCCGCGTCCGTCAGCGTGTTCACCTTCCTCAGCGCCCACGATCAGACGCAGTACGGGCAGTTGTCCGCGTTCTCGCTGCTGTACTCACTGCCCGTCGTCCTGCTCTACCTGCTGCTGGCCCGCAAGCTCGGCGGAGGCTTCGCACTGGGCGGCGCGCTCAAGGGCTGACCCCAGGCCGACCCCACGCGCACGGCCGTACCCCCACCCGCCCCGCCACCACGGAGAAGACACCCCATGCACAACGACCGTGACGTCACCGAACAGCGGCTCGCCCGCGTACTCAACGAGCGTCTGCGGCCCGCGGTCCATGCCCGTTCCGTCCCTCTCGACGTAGAGGTCTGGAACGTGCCCGGCGAACCGGTGCCGGTCCACGAGGGCCTGGCCGCGCCCTACCGCCCGGCCCGCGTCGGCGACCGGTGGGGACCTGCCTGGACCACGAGCTGGTTCAAGGTCAGCGGCCGGATCCCCGCGGAGTGGGCCGGCGCGACCGTCGAGGCCGTGCTCGACCTCGGCTTCTCCCCCCACTCCCCCGGTTTCTCCGCCGAGGGCCTGGTCTACCGGGCCGACGGCACCGCCGTGAAGGCGCTCAACCCGCGCAACACCTGGCTGCCTGTCGCCGAAGCAGCAGCAGGCGGCGAGGAGTTCGTGGCCTTCGTCGAGGCCGCCGCCAATCCGGTCGTCATGCACACCGGCCCCGACGAACTCACCTTCGGGCCCACCGCGGTCGGCGGGCCGGCGCCCTGGCTCGGCGACCCCGCCGCCGACCCGGGCGAGCCCCTGTACCGGCTGCGACGGCTTGACCTCGCCGTCTTCGACCGGGTCGTCCACGAACTCGTACAGGATCTGGACGTCCTGGGTCAGCTGATGCACGAGCTGTCCCCCGAGTCCCCGCGTCGCTGGCAGATCCTGCGGGCCGTCGCGCAGGCCCTGGACGCCATCGACCTGCAGGACGTCAGCGGCGGCGCGACCGCGGCGCGGGCCGCCCTCGCCCCGGTGCTGGCGGCTCCCGCGCACGCGAGCGCGCACCGGCTCTCGGCGGTGGGACACGCCCACATCGACACCGCCTGGCTGTGGCCGCTGCGCGAGACCGTCCGCAAGGTGGCCCGCACCGTCTCCAACGTCACCCAACTCATGGATGACCATCACGAGTTCACGTTCGTCATGTCCCAGGCGCAGCAGCTCGCCTGGCTGAAGGAGCACCGGCCCGAGGTGTACGCGCGGGCGCAGGAGAAGGTGAAGACGGGGCAGTTCCTGCCCACCGGCAGTCTGTGGGTGGAGCCCGACACCAACATCACGGGCGGTGAGGCCCTGGTGCGCCAGTTCGTCCACGGCAAGCGGTTCTACCTGGAGGAGTTCGGCGTCGAGACCGAGGAGATGTGGCTGCCGGACACGTTCGGCTACAACGCGGCCCTGCCGCAGCTGATGAAGCTGGCCGGGGTGCGCTGGTTCCTGACCCAGAAGATCTCCTGGAACACCATCAACAAGTTCCCGCACCACACCTTCTGGTGGGAGGGCATCGACGGCACCCGGATCTTCAGCCACTTCCCGCCCGTCGACACCTACAACAGCGACCTGTCAGGTGCCGAAGTCGCCCACAGCGTACGGAACTTCCAGGACAAGGCCGCCGTCAACCAGTCTCTGATCCCGTTCGGCTACGGCGACGGCGGTGGCGGCCCCACCCGCGAGATGCTCGCCCGCGCCGCCCGGCTGAGGAACCTGGAGGGCTCCGCCCGGGTCGAGATGGACAAGCCCGCCGACTTCTTCGAGCGCGCGCACGCCGAGTACGAGGAGAACGGCGGCGCCCCGGTGTGGTCCGGCGAGCTGTATCTGGAGTTCCACCGGGGCACCCTGACCAGCCAGCTCGCCACCAAGCAGGGCAACCGGCGCAGCGAACACCTGCTGCGCGAGGCCGAGTTGTGGGCGGCGACGGCTGCCGTGCGGCACGGGCACCCCTACCCGTACGAGGCGCTGGACCGGCTGTGGAAGACCGTTCTCCTGCACCAGTTCCACGACATCCTGCCCGGCACCTCTATCGCCTGGGTCCACCGGGAAGCCGAGGAGACCTACGAGGCCGTCGCCCAGGAGCTGACGCAGCTGATCGGCGAGGCCCAGCGCGCGCTGGCCGGGCCGCCCGGAGGAACGGTCGTCTTCAACGCCGCACCCCACGCCCGTGGCGGCGTCCCGGCACTCGGCGCCGGCCTGCGCCCCGAGCCGGCCGACCCGCCCGTGCCGCCGGTGGCGGACGCGGACGGGGGCGGGTTCGTCCTCGACAACGGCCTGGTCCGGGTGACGGTGGACGGCCGCGGCCTGATCACCTCCGCCTACGACATCACCGCGGGCCGGGAGGCTCTGGCTCCCGGCGCGGTCGGCAACCTGCTCCAGCTCCATCAGGACTTCCCGAATCAGTGGGACGCGTGGGATGTCGACGTCTTCTACCGCAACACGGTCCGCGACCTCACCAAGGCCGAGTCGGTCACCGCGACCGGTGACGGCATCCGTGTGGTCCGCGGTTTCGGCGATTCGCGGATCGAGCAGACCCTGACCCTGCCGGCCGGCTCCCGGCGGCTCGTGGTCGACACCGTCGTCGACTGGCACGAGCGGGAAAAGCTCCTCAAGGCGGCCTTCCCGCTGGACGTACGGGCCGCGCACTCGACCGCCGAGATCCCCTTCGGGCACGTGCAGCGGCCCACCCACACCAACACCAGCTGGGACGCGGCCAAGTTCGAGGTCTGCGCCCACCGCTTCCTGCACGTCGGCGAACCCGACTGGGGCACCGCGCTGGTCAACGACTCCTCCTACGGCCACGACGTCACCCGGGACGTCCGCGCCGACGGCGGTACGACCACCACGGTCCGGCTCTCCCTGCTGCGTGCCGCCCGTTTCCCCGACCCCGACGCCGACCAGGGCACTCACCGGCTGGCCTACGCGCTCGTGATCGGCGCGGACATCACCGACGCCGTGCGCGAGGGCTACCGCTTCAACCTGGCCGAGCGCACCCTGCCGGGCAGCGCGGCCGTCGCCCCCCTGGTCTCCGTGGACCACGAAGGCGTGGTCGTCGAGGCCGTGAAGCTCGCCGACGACCGCACCGGCGACATCATCGTCCGCCTCTACGAGGCCCGCGGCACGCGCGCCCGCGCCACCCTCACGCCCGGGTTCCCTCTGGCCTCGGTCGCCACGACCGACCTGCTCGAACGCCCCCTCGACGACCCGTCGAGCCACCAACTCACCCATGGGGCGGTCCAGTTGGCCTTGCGCCCCTTCCAGATCCTCACCTTGCGGATGCGGCCCCTGCCACAGGACTGAGGGGATCATCCGGCTCGGTCACCCCAGGCGGCCTCCCCGGGGCGGCGTCCGTCACATTCGTACGCGCAGGGCGGCTTCGCCTCGGAGAGAACCGCAGTTCAGGTGCTCGAATGCCTTCAGATCATGGATCACTTTGAGTCCAGGCATTGGACGCATGCATCCCTGGTCTCCCATGGTGGTCCGTGTCCCCAGTTCCCGACCGTTGAGGAGTAGTCATGGGCACGCGGAGGAACGCCGTCGATGGTCTGATCCGAACGACCGCCCGCGGACATGCCGTGCTGAACAACCCCCGTCTGAACCGGGGCACCGCCTTCACCCGGCAGGAGCGACAGGATCTGGGCCTGGAGGGCCTGGTGCCGCCCCAGGTGCTGACCCAGGACCAGCAGGCCGCCCGCGCGTACACGCAGTTCCGTTCCCAGCCCGACGACCTCGCCAAGAACGTCTATCTGACGGCGCTGCGCGACCGCAACGAGGTGCTGTTCCACCGGCTGCTCGCCGACCATCTCGCCGAGATACTGCCGATCGTCTACACCCCGACCGTCGGCACCGCGATCGAGCGCTACAGCTACGAGTACCGCCGCCCGCGCGGCGTGTACCTGTCGGTGGACGCGCCCGAGGACATCGAGTGCTCCCTGCGCGCGTCCGGGCTGGGCCCCGGTGACGTCGACCTGATCGTGGCGACCGACGGCGAGGCGATCCTCGGCATCGGCGACTGGGGCGTGGGCGGTATCGACATCGCCGTGGGCAAGCTCGCCGTCTACACCGCCGCCGCGGGCGTGGACCCGGCCCGCACGCTGGCGGTGATGCTGGACGTGGGCACCAACCGGCAGGAGCTGCTGGACGACCCGCTGTACCTGGGCAACCGGCACCCGCGCGCGGACCGCGAGAGCTACGACGCCTTCATCGACGCGTACGTCACCGCGGCCACCGAGCTGTTCCCCGACGCCCTGCTGCACTGGGAGGACTTCGGCCCGGCCAACGCCCGCCGCGTCCTGGACCGGTACCAGGAGAAGGTCTTCACCTTCAACGACGACATCCAGGGCACCGGCGCGGTCAACCTGGCCGCCGTACTGTCCGGGGTGCGCGCAGGCGGTGTCCCGCTGCGCGAGAACCGCATCGTGCTCTTCGGCGCGGGCACCGCCGGCATCGGCATCGCCGATCAGCTGCGCGACGCGCTGATCGCCGACGGGCTGACGCCCAGGGAAGCCACCGCACGCATCTGGGCCGTCGACCGTCACGGCCTGCTCACCGAGGGCCAGCAGGATCTTCGCGACTTCCAGACGCGCTACGTCCGCCGCGGCGCCGAGGTCTCCGACTGGCGGCGCGACGACAGCGTCGGCGGCATCCCGCTGGCCGAGGTCGTCGACCGCGTGCGCCCCACCGTTCTCATCGGGGCCTCGGGGCAGGGAGGGGCCTTCACCGAGGACATCGTGCGCGCCATGGCCGCGCACACCGACCGCCCGATCATCCTGCCCCTGTCCAACCCGACCCGGCTGGCCGAGGCCGTCCCCGCCGACCTGCTCCGCTGGACCGACAGCCGGGCCCTGATCGCCACCGGCAGCCCCTTCGACCCGGTCGAGATCGACGGCGTCACCCACCACATCGGACAGGCCAACAACGCGCTGGTCTTCCCCGGCCTGGGGCTGGGCGCCGTCGTCGCCCGCGCCGAACGCATCACCGACGGCATGCTCGTCGCCGCGGCGCGCGCCGTCGCGGACCAGACCGACGCCGCCGCGCCTGGCGCGCCGGTGCTGCCTCTGATCGACCGCCTGCGCGACACCTCCACCGCGGTGGCCGTGGCCGTGGCCCGCGCCGCCACCGAGGGCGGCGTCGCCCGGGAGACCGCCGACGACACCGTCGAGGAGCGCGTCCGCGCGGCCATGTGGCACCCGGTGTACCCGCCGATCGAGGCCGTCTGACACACACCGGGCCGCGGACAGGGCCACGCCCGCAGCAACCGACAAACCGTAAGGACTCGGCTCTCTGACGTGTCGTCACCGGCCCCGTGGCCGAGCCCCCTTTCCAAAGGATTGACGCAGCATGTCTTTCGCCGAGATCTTCACCGTGGTGGTGCCGGTCTTCCTCATCATCGCGGTCGGCTACGGCACCGGCCGCCGCGCGCTCTTCGACGCCGGCGGGGCGCAGGCGCTGCGCGAGCTGACGATGCAACTCGCCCTGCCGGCCGCCCTCTTGCTGAGTATCTGGCAGACGCCACGGCATGTGCTGGTCGAGCAACTGCCCCTGGTGGGCCTGCTCGCCTTCGGGCTGCTCGGGGTGTACGCCGTCCTGCTCGGCGTACTGCGCCTCGCCGCCCGCCGTCCGCTCCGACGGGCGGCCCTGTTCGCCCTGGCGTGCGTCCAGCCGCAGTACGCCTTCATGGGTACGTCCATCCTCGGAGGCCTGTTCGGCAGTGCGGAGGCCGCCGTGCCGATCGCCGTCGCGGGCATCCTCGTCAACGTCGTCCTCGACCCGGTCGTCCTGATCCTGCTCGGCATGCCGGAACACCCGGCGCGCGGGACGGCCGCCACCACGGCGGACTCCACCTCCGCGCTGCGGCAGCCGGCCCTGGTGACGGTCGGCGGCGGCGCGCCCGCGGAAGCCGCCCCGCCGGTCGCCGCCGGAGGCGCGTCGCCCGAGGACCGTCCCTCCGTGCTGCGCACCGTGGGACACGCGCTGCGCGAGCCGTTCTGCTGGGGCCCGGTCCTGGGTCTGATCCTTTCGGTGAGCGGGGTCGGTCTGCCGGAGGTCGCCGACGCGTCGCTGACCCTGCTCGCCGGGGCCTCGTCGGCCGCCGCGCTGTTGTACGTCGGTGTCTCCGTGTCCCGCATCGGCCGTCCCAAGCTGACCCCGGCGGTGTGGGCGATCTCGCTCACCAGCGTCGTCGTCCTGCCCCTGCTCGTCTACGGTGTCGGTCTGGCCGTCGCCTCCGCGGCCGACGCCGCCCAGGCCGCGCTGATCGTCGCCTTCCCCGTCTCCCCCGTCCCCCTCATGTTCGCCGCCCGCCACGGCTCGAAGGCCGACATCCAGGCCATCGGCTCCGCCGTCGTGCTGAGTCTGCTCCTCTCCTTCGTCACCCTCCCGCTCCTCATCGAGCTGGTCGGCTGACTTTGGCCTCGGGGCACCTGCAAGCCAAGTCGGCCCCCGCCCACGCGAAAGTCCGCCCCCGCGACCGAAAGGACAAGGCCGTATGACGCCGGCAGCAAACGCGCGACCGCACCGTCCGCCCCGTACGCCCCGTCTGCGGTGGCCGCGTTCCGCCGCCGGCGTCGCGCCCGTACGCCTGCCGCTCGCGGCGGCCGCGCGGGGCGCCGTCGCTCTCGCGCTGCCGCTGCTCGTCGGGCTGCTCACGGGATGGGTGGTGCCGTCGGTGATCGCGGCGATCGGCGCGCTGTGGGGCGTGAGCCAGGACGGTTCCGATCCCTACCGGGTGCGGGTGAGGCGGCTGGGCTGGACCGGCGTGTCCAGCGCAGTCGGCCTGCTCGCCGGTGAACTCGCCCTGCGCAGCGGGGAAGGGGCAGCCGTGGCGGGATGCCTGGTGGCTGCCGCGCTCGTGGCGGGCACCCTCGGTCTGCGGGGGCGGATCGCATCCGTGTCGGGCATGCACCTACTGCTCGGCGTCACGATCGGCAGTGGCATCCCCGTGCCGGGGCCGTGGTGGCAGCCGCCGCTGGCCCTGCTCGCCGGTGTCGCCCTGGTCCTCGTGCTGTCCACGGCCCCGTGGCTGTGGCGCCGGCACCACGTCGAGCGGGCCGCCGTGCTCGCCGTGTACCGGAGCGCGGCCGAGGCGCTGACCGCGGCCGGCACGCACGACGCCGAAGGAGCCCGCCGACGGATGACGCTGGCCCTCAACCACGCCCACGAGGTGATGGCAGCCCACCTCGCCCCACGGACCCGGCAGCGACAGCAGGCGGAGCTCCGGGAGCTGGTCCGGGCCTTCCACAGCGCCGTACAGCTGGGCGAGGCCGTGACGGCACTGATGTGGGAGGCGCGTCCGCTCCCGCCCGCCGTGACCGGCGTACCGCTGCACCTGGCCGAGCGCCTGCTGCCCGGCCACTACTCGGCTCCGGCCCCGGCCGTTCCGGCGACCGAGCAGGCGGTGCCGGCACTCGACACCGACTCGCCGGGCAGGCGCGCCCTGGCCGACGTGTGCGCGGCCGTCGACAGCGAAGCCGACGCAGCCGACCCGGCGCTGCGCCTGCCGGCGCACTCGTGGCCCGGGCGGGCGGCGCACCTGCGCTACGTCACGCTGCTGACCGGCTGCGTGCTCGTCGCCCATCTGCTCGCCGAGACACTGCACGGCCCCCGTGGCTACTGGCTCCCCATGACGGTGGCCTTCGTCTACAAGCCCGACTTCGGGCCGGTCTTCACCCGGGCGCTGCACCGCTGCGTCGGCACGGTCGTCGGCGTGGCCGCCATCGGGGCGGTGTCCCTGCCGTCGCCCGGCGCCTACACCGTGATCGGCGTCGTGGCCGCCTTCGGCGCCCTGATGGCCGTCGGCGTGCGCCATCACTACGCGCTCGCCACGCTGGGCCTGACGGCGGTCGTGTTCGTGCTCCTCGACCTGCTGGGCGACGACCGGCCGCTGTACGGCACGCGCATTGTGGACACCGCCCTGGCGTCCGCGCTGGTGCTCGTCGCGCACTTCGCGGTGTGGCCCGACTCCGCGGCGCACCGGGCCGAGGCGCAGACCGAGGCCGCCGTCGCCGCCGCCCGCCGCTACCGCGACGTCGCCCCCGAAGCGGGCCAGGTCCAGCGGCAGTCGCTGCGCCGGGCCGCGTACCACCAGCTGGCCGATGCGCGCCGGGCCGTGGCCCACGCCCGCGGTGAACCGGCCCGCCCCGGCCGGTCGCTGCCCGATCTGGAGGGCGCGATCACGGCGGCGGAGCGGCTCTGCGACAAGGTGACCGCGCAGGCGGTGGCGGGCACGGCGGCCACGAACCGGTAGACGTCCTGCGCGCCGGCACGGGCGATCGAGGCTGCCTCCTGCCCGTGCGGTCGGTGATCCATGCCGGTGCCGCCCGGATCCTCCCTGATCCATGACCGGGGAGAATGGCCGGATGGACCTTGAGGTACTGCGCTCCTTCCAGGCCGTGGCAGAGGGAACGACGGTGACCGACGCCGCGGCCGACGCCCGGATCACCCAGCCCGCCCTGTCTCGGGCCCTGAACCGGCTCGAGGACGAGGTCGGCGCGGAACTCCTCCAGCGCGTCGGACGCGTTCTGCGTCTCACCCCCGCCGGTCGGGTGTTCAAGGAGTACGTCGACTCCATGCTCGCCAGTTACGACCGGGGCCGGCGGGCCGTGGCCGAGATGGTCGACCCCGACGGCGGTGTGGTGTCGCTGGCCTTCCTCCACACCCTGGGCACCTGGCTGGTGCCCCGGCTCGTCACGGAATTCCGGCAGGTCCTCCCGCAGGCCCAGTTCGAGCTGCATCAGGACGGCGAGACCGGTCTGACGCGGCACCTCCTCGACGCCACCGCGGACCTGATCATCACCGGCGTCGAGCCCGCGCACCCGCTGATCACGTGGCGGCGTCTCCTGGTGGAACCCCTACGGCTGGCCGTGCCCGCCGGTCACCGGCTGGCCGGGCGCCGCCGGGCCCGCCTGGCCGAGGTGGCCGAGGAGCGGTTCATCCTTCTCAAGGCCGGATACGGGCTGCGTGACATCACCGAGACGCTCTGCCGCGACGCCGGCTTCACCCCGCTCGTCGGCTTCGAGGGCGAGGAGGTGGAGACCCTGCGCGGCCTGGTCGCCGCGGGTCTCGGCGTGTCCCTGATCCCCTCGTCCCCGGACGGCACGGCGACCGCGGACGCCCCGATCCGCTACCTGGAGATCACCGACGTACGCGGCGCCCGGGACATCGGGATCGCCTGGCTGAACTCCCGCGCCCTGCCGCCGATCGCCCAGCGCTTCATCGACCACGCCCTGGAGTCGGCCGACGCGTCCGCGACCGCACGCGCGACCGAAGGGGACTGACGCCTTTTCAGGTGCGTCCAGGGACGGCGACGCGAAGGTCCAGGAGCTGTTGGGTGTGTCCTGGCACGTGGTCCGTGGCGAGGCCGTCGCTGAGGGCCTCGAGCGGAATCGGCTGGTCCAGCACGAGTGCCCCGTTGGACAGCAGGAGCGACGGCACCAGGACCGCGGCGGCCTCCTCGTTGAGCAGGTCGGCGATGTCGCACAGGACGGCGGCCTGGCTCCGGACGTGCCCGGCCAGGTCCGCCCTGCCGGTGTGCTCGGCGACGATCCGGTCGAGGTTCCAGGTGTCGAGGGAGATCCGGTTGTCGAAGGTGGGGCGCGAGCCGGCGCCGACACCGAGAGCGACCGCTGCGGCAGCGGCGTCGACGCTGAGGAGATGGGCCAGTATCCGGTCGGCGTTCCATCCCCCGTCCGCCGCGTCGCCGAGGTCGGGGCCGGCCGCCACGTCGAGCAGTCTGTCGTAGGCACCGCGAAGGGCTGTCGTATCCATGGCGTGCTCCTCTCGGCCGGGTTCTGTCGAGCGCGCGGCCCGTCGGGGACCGACGCCGCGGCCCCCGGTGTGTGGCCAGGGTCCGTCGGCGGGGCTCATTCGGGTCCTGTCGAGCGCGAGTCGCGCTCCGCTGCCTCGGCGACGCGTTTGATGTTCGCCAGCCGTCGGTCCCAGTCGGCCGCGAGCGAGGCCATCCACCGCGCCGTCGCGTCCAGCGCCGCGGGCCGGACGGCATAGCGCACCTCGCGTCCCACCCGGCTGCCGGACACCAGGCCGGCGGCGTCCAGGACGGCGAGGTGCTTGACCACTGCCTGCCGTGAGACGGGGAGGGGTTCGGCGAGCGTCGTCGCGGTGGCCTCGCCCCGCGCGGCGAGCAGGTCGAGCAGTTGGCGTCGGGTCGGGTCGGCGAGAGCGGCGAGGACGCTGTCGACCGCCTCGCCGGTGTCGCGGTGTTCCGGTGTCACGCGGAGGGCTGTTCGGCGCGCGTCCTGAGCGCGTCGAGCTCCAGCGGCCAGCCCTGGGCGTGGTCCTTCAGGTTCTGGCTGCGCAGCTCCTGGGACCCGGCCAGTGCCGCGAAGCCGCTCTCCACGACGCGAAGCCGCGTCCCGTCGCCCTCCGGGGTCAGTGTGAACTCCACGAGGGTGCTGTTGTCCTCGCGCAGTTCCTCACCCGGGAACGCGCTGGTCCAGCGGTACGCCAGATACGTCGGCGGCTCGACCTTCTCCACGCGCACCGGGAAGTCCCCGTGTTCGGCGTTCTTCGCCACCATCGACTCGCCTTCCTTCGCCACGGTGCCGGGCAGGCTCGCCTTGTCGGCCACCCAGAACCCGGGCTGGGCCACCAGCGACCAGACCCGCTCCAGGGGTGCCGCGATCAGGGTTTCGCGTTCGATCCGGTCCTCGCTCATGAGGGAACTCCTTCGTTGCCGTCAGCGGGTGTGCAACTCCAGAGTTGCACGTCGAGACCCCAGGCGCAACCCGCAGGTTGCACTACCGGTGGTGCCCCGTTGACAGGGCACTGCCCCGCTCACACAATCGTCGCCATGACCGGACACTGGTTCGACACGACGGGACCGTCGCTGGTCCCCGATCGGACCGGATGCGAGCGCTCAGGGCGCTAGCGGACTGCCGCCGAGCCGTGTGCTCGCCGTGCGTGGCAGCCCGGGCCGGGCCGGTCCTCTTCCTTCCTCATGCTCCGGACGACTCGGGGCACAGGTCCGCACCACGTCACGAACCCCTCCGTTCGCGGAACGCGAGGACACGCGTCTTGAGGCAGCTGCCGTCCGTCACCCGCGGAACGCGTACGAGGAGAGGGATTCGATGACTGTCACGAACGCCGGGCCGCAGCCCACGCTGCGCGAGGCGCGCGTACCGGAGGACGGGATGTACGAGGGTGCGCGTGTCCTGCGCCGCGTGCCCGAGGGATGGGAAGAGCGCCCGTACGAGCACGTCGAACTCGTACCGCAGGGACGCACGATCGGGGCCGAGATACGGGGCATCAGTCTCGCCCGGCCCTTGGGGGACGCGCTGCGCGAGGAGTTGCACCGCGCGCTGCTGGAGTGGAAGGTGCTCTTCTTCCGCGGCCAGCGGCTGACCTCCGCGCAACAGCGTGACTTCGCCCGGCAGTGGGGGGCGTTGGAGACCAACCCGCTGCTCGCCCAGGGTTCCAGCGAGGACGTCGTGCGCTTCGACAAGGGCGATGGCGCCGCGCCCACCTTCGAGAACGTCTGGCACGCCGATGTGACCTTCCGGGAGCGGCCGGCGCTCGGCGCCGTGCTCCAGCTGCACGAGGTGCCGCCGTTCGGCGGGGACACCATGTGGGCGGACATGGCCGCCGCCTACGACAACCTGCCGCAGGAGGTGAAGGACCGCGTCGACGGGGCCACCGCCGTGCACGACTTCATCCCCGGCTTCGCCCGCTTCTACCCGCCCGAGCGGCTCCAACCGTTCCAGTCCGCCTTCCCGCCCGTGGAACATCCCGTGGTGCGCACCCACCCGGAGACAGGGCGGCGGCTGCTCTTCGTCAACACCTCGTTCACCACCCGGATCACCGGCATGGAACGCGCGGAGAGCGACCGGCTGCTGCGCTACCTCACACAGCAGGCCCACGTGCCGGAGTACCAGCTGCGCTTCCGGTGGCAGCCGGGCGACGTCGCGTTCTGGGACAACCGGGCCACCCAGCACTACGCGGTGAACGACTACGCGCCGCACCGACGGGTCGCGGAACGGGTCGCCATCGCCGGCGACCGCCCGTTCTGACACCTCATACCCGCAGGGTCACTCCCGCCCCCCTTCACCACCGAACTTCCGCCGTCCTTCGGCTGGTTCACAGTGAGGGAGCCGCGCGGCACGACACGGGCCGCGCGGCACACCGTTGTGAGGTTTCCGGGTCAGAGGACGGAGACGAGCAGCGACACGGCGGACTCCTGCCTGCCGATGCTCGCCTGGTCGAACGGACCGGACCAGCTCGTCCCGTACTGATCGGAGCTGTTGCGAGCGTATTGGTAGGCGGAGCGGGCCTGGGCGAGCAGGTAGCCCCGGTAGGGACGGCCCGGCAGCAGGGCGTCGAGTTCGCCGAGATTGCGGGCGAAGATTCCAGCCATGGCCGAGCGCGCCGCGGCGCTCGTGCCGGACGAGAGTGTGATCGTGCTGGACATCGGTACCAGCACCCAGCGGATCGCCCGCCGGCTGAAGGGCCGGCCCGTCACCGTCATCACCAGCAACCTGGCCGTGGTGGACGAACTGCGGGACGACGAGGCCGTCCGGCTGATCCTTCTGGGCGGGGTCCTGCGCCGCAACTACCCGTCCTTCGTCGGCTCGCTGACCGAGACGGCACTGCGTCAGGTCAGCGCCGACCTGGTGATGCTCAGCTGCACGGGGGTACGCACATACGGACACGTCGTGGACGACATGGCCGTCGAGGCGCCGATCAAGCAAGCCATGATCGAGGCGGCCGACCGGGTCGTCCTCGTCGCGTCCGAGGCGAAGTTCCCGGGCACGGGCTCGCTGCGCATCTGTTCGCTCGCCGATGTCGACGTCGTGATCACGACCGGCGGCGCCGATCCGCACACCCTGGACCTCTGCCGACGGGCGGTGGGCGAAGTGGTCGTCGTCTGACCGTCGCCGGTCGCGCGGACGGCAGGGGCGCACGCACCGGAGCGGGCGCCGTCAACTCGCCCGGCCGCCTTCGGGTTGCCGATCACCGGCACGGGGCATCAGGAGTGGGCAGGACCGGCCGCGCAAGACCTGTCGCGGCGCCGGCGAGCGGCCAGGCCGCGGATGTGCCGGGTGTCCCAGGAGGGGAAGTGATCCGCCATGCGTGCGCATCGGCGTACCCATCGGCGTTCCGTACGCGTGGAGTATCTGCTGCCCGACAACGCCGAGTCGGCCGGACGGGCGCGGAAGCTGACCACCGCGTTCCTCGCCCGCTCGCGCCCCCGGATGGCACGGGTGGATGCCGGGCAGATCGACGACGCGACGCTGATCGTGTCCGAGTTGGTCGCCAACGCCACCCTGCACGGACGCGGCTCCTGCCGTCTGCGCCTGCAGGTGTCCGACGAGCGGGTGACCGTCGAGGTCTACGACGACAACCCGGCCCCGCCCCGGGTGCGGCCGTTGACCGACGGGGGCGAGAGCGGGCGGGGCCTGGCCATGGTCCGGTGTCTGGCCCAGCGCTTCGACGTCGCCCCGGTCCGCGGGGGCGGCAAGATGGTGCGTGCGGTCCTGGCGCTCTGAACCACGCCGAGCCCCTGCCGTCGCGATCCGCGTTGCCGCCCGGGCCGTCCTGGGAGGCGGGGCCCCGCCGGCGCGGTGCGTCCGGCGGGACCCCGTGGCCGGGCGACAACCCGGCCGGGCTCAGCGGAAGTTGACGTCGCTGCACAGGAAGTACGTCTGGTCCATGTGCGACGCCTGCCAGATGGCGTAGACGACGTGGCGGCCGGTGAGGCCCGAGGTGCTCACGTCGATGGAGTAGTTCTGGCTGGGGGCGTACGTACCGGTCCGGGCGACGAGTTGCAGGTCGCTCCAGGTCAACGGCTGGGTGGTGGGGTCGAAGCCCTGCCGGGTGACGTAGACCAGGAAGTAGTCGGCGCCGTGGCTGGCCTGGTCGTACAGCCGCAGGGTGAAGTTGCTGCCGACGTCCGTGGTCTTCCACGGACCCACGGTGTCCAGGGAGTTGTAGCGGCCACCCTCGGTCCGACCACCACTGCACAGCTGGCCGTCGGGGACGACCGCCTGGAAGTTGCCGGCGGAGCCGTTGCGGTACAGGCCGTTCCAGTTCCACATGGCGTTCGGGTTGTCCTGCCATGCCTGCCAGCACATGGGGTCTTCCTGTGCCATGGCCGGGTTCTGGAAGTCACTCCCCCAGCGGAGCCAGCAGCCGTAGTTGCGGGACGCCGGGTCGACGACCGAACCGTGGGCCACGGCCGTGCCGCTCCAGGGGATCAGACAGAGCAGCACCGCGACGAGCATGCTCAGGGAGAGTGTCAGACGTGCACCGACTTTCTTGTCGTGATCATGACAATTCATGATCTCCCTCTTTCCGAGTGGGGGGATGTGGGGTGTGGGTTGCGCGGGACGCCAGTGGGAGCGCTCCCATATGAAGCAGGCTGCGCCCGGTGAAACGAAGCCGCAACACCCGATTGCGCCACTTTCTCGCCCCGCATGGCGCGTTCGGTTCGCTGGACAGGCCGGTTGCGCCCACCCGCGCCAAAGGCCGGCCGACCATGGAACTTCGGGGAGTCGGAAGGAGTTGGCAGAAGGAGGCGCGGAACAACGCGGCCGACCGGAACGACACGGGCGAAGCAGAGGTAGTACAGATGGCGATGTGGGATCGGCTCAAGGACCAGGCCAAGGGTCTGCAGCAGCAGGCGCAGGGCACGCGGAGCGCCGGCGGACACGGGCGGCCGGGTTCGGGGTCCTCCGGGGGATCGAAAGCGCAGCTGGTGAACACACTCAAGTCCCAGCTCACTTCCCTCAAGACCGAGCTGAAGAGCGGCGCCTACCGAGACGCCAGCATGGCCATGTGCGCCCTGGTCGCCGCCGCCGACGGGCATGTCGACCCGGCCGAGCGGCAGCATGTGGAGTCGCTGATCCTGAGCAACGACGTGCTGCAGAACTTCCCGTCCGAGCAGCTGCGGCAGCGCTTCAACAAGCACGTCGACCAGCTGGCGGTCAACTTCCAGCAGGGCAAGGCCGAGGCCCTGCAGGAGATCGCCAAGGCCGCGAAGAAGCCGACGGAGGCCAGGGCGGTCGTCCAGACCGGCTTCGTCGTCGCGGGTGCGGACGGATACGTCGCGCCGGCCGAGGAGCAGGTTCTGCGTGAGGCATGTTCGGTACTCGGCCTGTCCACCCAGGAGTTCGGCCTCTGACGGAGACTGCCGGGGGCGCCCGCCGGTCCCGGGAGAGAACCGCCTGGGCCCTGTCGTCGAATTCCCGTCGTCCGCCCGGAGGGCGGGCCTCGCGGCGCCAGGTGCGTGCTCTCGGCGTGCCGGGCACAGGCCCTCGTACTGGTCGTACGCGGGTCTGTGCCCGGTGCGGCGAGAGTGCGTGCATGGCGCCGCGAGGCAGGCGGGAATTTGACGACAGGGCCTAGAGGCGCGGCGCCCCCGTCACCGACATCATCAGTGAGTACAGGGAGGTGGTGGCCGTGATGAACAGGCGGTTGTTCTTGGCGCCACCGAAGGCGATGTTGGAGACGGGTTCGGGCAGGCGCAGCCGGCCGATGAGGGTGCCGTCGGGGTCGTAGCAGTGGACGCCGTCGTCCAGGGCGGCGGCCCACAGGCGGCCCTCGTCGTCGAAGCGGATGTTGTCGAAGTGGACGTCGCCGCGCGCCGCGGCGAAGACTCTCCCGTCGGAGAGCGTGCCGTCCTCGCGGATGTCGAACACGTGGATCCGGGCGCTCCGCGAGTCGGAGACGTACAGCTGCTTCTCGTCACCGGACAGGATGACGCCGTTGGGCCCGGCGAACCCGTCGGCGGCGAGACGTACTTCCTGCGTGGCGGGGTCGATCCGGTACACGTTGCACGCCCCGATCTCGGATTCGGCGCGGTGGCCCTCGTAGTCGCTGGTGATGCCGAAGTCCGGGTCGGAGAACCAGATCGTGCCGTCGGAGCGTACGACGGAGTCGTTCGGGCTGTTGAGCCGCTTGCCGTCGTAGCGGTCGGCGAGGACGGTCACCGTCCCGTCGGGCTCGGTGCGGGTGACACGGCGGTTGCCCTGCTCGCAGGTGACCAGGCGGCCCCGCGGGTCGAGGGTGTTGCCGTTGCTGTGTCCGGCCGGGGTGCGGAAGACGCCGACCGTGCCGGTGGCCTCGTCCCAGCGCAGGATGCGGTCGTTCGGGATGTCGCTCCAGATCAACTGGCGCCAGGCGGGGAGATACAGCGGGCCCTCGGCCCAGCGGCAGCCGTCGTACAGGACCTCCAGCCTGCTGTCGCCGTTCGCGCAGCCTCCCGTGCGGAAGCGCTCGTCCAGGATCTCGTACAGGCCGTCGGCGGGCATGGCGTCCTCCCAGAGGGATCGATCAGGATGTTGTTCAACGTAATACGCCCAACGCCGAAGCCTATATGGTCGACACATGAAATCAGTGGATGCCATCGACCGTCAGCTGATCGCATTGCTCCAGCGGGACGCCACCCAGCCGTACGCCGCACTGGGCAAGGTCGTCGGCCTGTCGGCGGGTGCCACGCACGAGCGCGTACGCAAGCTGCGCGAGCAGGGGGTCATCCGGGCCACGACGGTCGACGTCGACCCCGCGGCACTCGACCGCGGGGTCCTGGCCTTCGTGCTCGTCGACTCGACGTCGTGGATGGGCGACCGGGCCGAGGACTTCGCCGCCGTCCCGGAGATCCAGGAGGCGCACGTCATCGCGGGCAGCGCTGCCGTCCTGGTGAAGGTGCGCACCGCGACCACCGAGCGGCTCCAGGACGTACTGCGCCGCCTCTACGCCATCGACGGGGTCAGCGGGACGCAGGCGACGGTGGTACTGGAGACCTTCTTCGAAAGGCCGTTGGACGCCGGTTAGGGCGTGCCCCATGGCCCGCGCTCGGGGACTGCGGGCACGGCCCGCTCACGACCGGCCGGGATTCCCGGAGGGATCATCCGCGGGGCCGGAGTCTGCGTATGCGCCTGCGGACCTGCCGCACCGTCCCCCTGGCGACGGACGGCCGGGGCTTCGACGACGGCATGACCCGCCGGCTCCCCGACCAGTCCGGGACGGTGACCCTGTACGTCTCGTCGGGAATACCCGTCCGCCGGTCGCGGAAATACGGATAGACGAGGTGCAGTTTTCCGGCTCGGCCGTGGTGGACCGCTTCCGGCACCGTCTTGGCGCGGATGAATTCCAGAATGTCCTTCAAGGCGTCCAGCCTGCCCATGGCGACGCAGGTGAGTATCAGCCGTTCGTTGACCTTTATCCGGTCGGCGACTCCCGTGGTCCAGTACGCCGCCGTCATCGGAGCGGCGAGTTCCATCCTGTGTGACTGCTCGCTTTCCGGCTGTTTCAGCAGGCCGGCCCCGAATTGCTGCAGCAGGCCGACCGTGAAGGGCCTGACCATCAGCTGATCCCGCTCGGCACCCGGCGGCACGAGTCTCGCGATCAGGTCCATCAGCGCGTGAATGGCGGCGAAGCGGGCCGTGTAATCGCCTCTTCGCGTCGCGTGTTTTCCGTCGTCCCGGCCCACCAGGTAGTAGCAGACGTAATCGGCGACGACGGACACGCCGTTGCCGCTCAGATACGCCTCCATGGTGAAGAGCGCGTCCTCACCGGTGGCGAGGCTCTCGTCGAACCTGAGGCCCAGGCGCAGGAGCAGCTCGCGCCGGAACAGCTTCTGGGCGCTCAGCGCGAAGATGACCTGCGAGGTGTAGACGTCGGCGCGTTCCTGGGTCCGGGTGAACATCGACCTCGCGACCCCGCGGTTGACTCCCTCCATCTTCCCGAGCACCACGTCCGTGCCGGCGCGGTCGGCCATCGCGACCATCCGCTCCAGTGCTTCGTCCCCCAGATAGTCGTCGGCGTCCAGAAAGAAGACATAGCGGCCGCGAGCCAGCGACAGCCCGACATTGCGCGGGCCGCTGGGACCACCGGAGTTGGCCTGACGCACCACCCTGGTGGGCACCTTCGACGCGGCGGCGAAATCCTCCAGATATTCGCCGGTGCCGTCACTCGATCCGTCATCGACGGCGACGATCTCTAATCGGTCCGCACCCAGTGTCTGTGTCTCGACTGATTCCAGACAGCGGACGAGATAGGGCATGGCTTCATACGCCCCGACAATAACCGTGACGTCGGGCACAGGTTGACTATTCATAAACCGCAAGACAACTTGTCGTGAACGAAGGTTGTCCGGAATTACAAGATCCGGATATCGTGATCGGTAGGTGACCTTCCGAATCTTCGGCGCCGCAGAGCGAAGACAGCAACCGCTCGTCCTACTGAAGGCGGACGGCCATCTCCACGGCCACCTCGTCACCTGCCGAGAGGCCCTGCGGTTTGCGCACAGCGTTCTTGAGCGGCAGCAGGTAACCGCCGTCCCTGGGGAAGAGCGACGTCGTGAAGGCGACCTCGCCGATCCGGGCCTCGACCGGGATCACGCCCCAGCCGTACGTGGCCATGGCGGCCACCTCGCGGATGTCGGCGGACTCCTCGTCCGGCACGGCGACGAAGTAGTACGGCGACGGCCCACGCCATTCGATCACCCGGCCTGCGAAGGCGAACTCCATGGGGTCGGTGTCCTTCCGCGCTGACGGGCAGGTCGCGCCCAGCGTACCCACGGTGCCGCCACTGCCGGTCGGGGAACGACCGGCAGCAACCAGCAGGAACCGTGCGGCACTCCGGCCGGTTGACCTCCCGCGCAGGAGATCGTCAGTGCCGGAGCCGGTCGTAGCGGAAGGGTGTCAGGGCCCCGGGCCGGTGGCCGGTGAGGACGTACTCGGCGAGTCTGTGCCCGGTGACCGGGCCCAGCGTGACTCCGAGCATGCCGTGGCCGGTGGCCGCGAAGGCGTTGTCGTGGCCCGGGACGCGGTCGATGACGGGGAGCCCGTCGGGGAGGAACGGCCGGCCGCCGACCCACGGGTCCCTGATCAGGCCGACCAGGTCGTCCGGATCGTCGAACCAGCGGCCCAGGTACTGCCGGCTGGCGAGGGCGACGGCGACGATGCGACGCCAGTCGAGGCGGTTGTTGTTGCCGCTCAACTCCATCGTGCCGCCGATCCGCGTCGTACCGCCGATCGGTGAGGCGACGGCACGGCGCTCGCCGAAGTACAGGGTGTGCGACGGGGCCTGGTCCAGGTCCACCGAGAAGCTGTAGCCCTTGCCGGCCTGCAGGGGCAGCGTCTGTCCCAGGGAGCGCAGCAGGCCGGGAGAACGCGTTCCGGCGGCGATGACGACGGCCCCGCAGGGAATGTCGCCCTGCGCGTTTCGCAGCGCGGTGACCCGGCCACCCGCGGTCCGGAAACCGATGGCCTCCGCGTTCTCGTGGACCTTCACCCCCTGGGCGGCGAGTGCCTCGCCGAGCGCCCGGGCGAACGCCTCAGGGTCGACCACCCCCTCCCCTTCGACGAGGTACGCCGCACGGACCCGGGGCGACAGCGCCCCGTCCAGCAGATGCGCTTCGGGCCCCGTGGTGACGTCGGCGGGCATCGGGTAGTGGCCGTCCGCCATCTCCCGCTGGAGTGCGTGGTGGTGACGGGCCTCGGCCTCCGAGAGGAAGGCGTGCACCATGCCGGGCCGGGTCAGGGTCGTGTCGACTCCGGCCGCGCGCAGGCCGTCGAAGAGGTCGAAGGTGCCGCGGTTCAGCTCGGCGATGGCCGCGTACCCGCGCCGGAAGGCGGCCGGGGTGCTGCTGCGCCAGAACCGCCACAGCCACCGTACGAACGCGGGATCGGGAAGGGGGCGGAGGTAGAGCGGTGAGTCCGGGCGCCCCAGGGAGCGCAGGGCGTAGCGCACGATCCCCGGGGCCGGGACGGGAGTCGAATGGCTGAGACAGACCCATCCGGCGTTGCCCCGGGACGCCCCCGAGCCGAGGCCGCGCCGCTCGACGACCTCCACCGCGACACCGGCCGCGGCGAGGTAGTACGCGGTGCACAGCCCTATGACTCCGCCCCCGACGACCACGACGGGTCCGGCACGGTCGTCGAACGCCTGGGTCATGACGCGGTCCCGTACGAGGCGAGGAACTCACGGGTCCGGGTCCGGGCAGGACGGTCGAGGACCTCCTCGGGCCTGCCCTCCTCCACGATCCGGCCGCCGTCGACGAAGACGACGTGGTCGGACACCTCGCGGGCGAAGGGCAGTTCGTGGGTGACCAGCAGCATCGTCATTCCGTCCGAGGCGAGTTCCCGCATCACGCTCAGCACCTCCCGGGTGGCCTCCGGGTCGAGGGAGGAGGTGGGTTCGTCGAAGAGCAGTACTTCGGGTTTCAGGGCGAGGGCCCGCGCGATCGCGACGCGTTGCTGCTCGCCGCCGGAGAGCTGGTCGGGCTGGGCGAGGCCGCGGTGGGCCACCCCGACCCGGCGCAGCAGCGCGACGGCCCGCTCCAGTGCCTCCTGTTCGGGGACGCCGGCCTTGCGCTGCGCCAGTACGACGTTCTCCACGGCCGTGAGGTGGGGGAACAGGTTGAACCGCTGGAAGACCATGCCGACGGTGCGGCGCAGCGCGGGCAGGTCGCGGCAGACCATACGGCCGCCGCTGTGCACGATCTGGCCGGCGACCTCGACCGTGCCCTGGTCCGGGCGTTCCAGCAGGTTGACGCAGCGCATCAGGGTCGTCTTGCCGCCGCCGCTCTGCCCGATGACGCTGACGATGCGGCCCCGGCCGACGGTGAGATGGACGTCGTCGAGCACCAGCCGGCCGTCGAAGGACTTGCGCAGCCCTTCGATCCGTACGACGGCTTCGGCGGGAGTGGGGGCCGGGGCCTCGGTGGTGATGACGGGCTCGGTCATACCGCCGCCTCCTTCACGGCTACGTCCGCGGTCGTGCCGCCGGCGAGCAGGGCGCGGGCCGCGCGCATCCGCCGCCGTCGCCACGGGGACAGGGGAACGCCGGTCCGTACCTTCCGTTCCAGCAGGAGCAGAAGCTGGGAGAGCGGATAGCACAGGGCGAAGTAGATGGCCGAGATGACCAGGTACACCTCCAGCGCCCGGAAGGTGGCCGAGGTGATGAGGCGCCCCTCGGACATCAGCTCGGCGGCGGAGACGGTGACGAGCAGTGAGGTGGATTTGAGCAGGTCGACCAGCATGGTGTTGGTGCCGGGCAGCGCCTGTCGGAGGGCCTGCGGCAGGATGATGTGGCCGAAGATGCCCACTTTGCCGAGGCCCAGCGCCTCGCCCGCCTCGGTCTGTCCGGCGTGTACCCCGCTGATCGCGGAGCGGAAGATCTCGGACAGGTAGGCGGCGTAGAAGACGACGAGGCTGAGGCAGCCGGCCGTGAACACGTCGAGCCGGATTCCGGCCGAGGCCAGTCCGAAGTAGGTCAGGAAGATGATGGCCAGCAGCGGGATGTTCTTGAAGACCTCGGTGTAGACGGCGGCGACGGCGCGTGCCGGCCATGCCTTGCTCAGTCTGAGCAGCGCCACGGCCAGGCCGAGCGCCACCGCGCCGACGAAGCTCACGACGGTGTAGGAGACGGTGCGCCCGAGCGCGTCGAGGAGGTCGGACTGGTAGTCGGACCAGGGGACTTGGAAGAGACCGGACATGTCTGTCATCGCCTCACTGGGTCGCGACGGACGGCGGCGTCCAGTCCCGGGGGCGGTCCACGCCTCGCCGCGCGGTGGCGACGTCGGCGGCCGGCGTGAGGAACTGCTCGGGGTCGCCGCCGTACTTCTTCACGAGCTTCGCCATCTCGCCGTTCGCGTACATGGCGTCGATCTGCGCGGAGATGGCCTGCTCCAGCTTGGTGGCCTGCTTGGGCAGGTAGAAGCCGGTCTGGTACGGCTGGAAGTAGGCGTAGGCGGGCTTCGCCTCGACCTGCGCGGCGGTCGGCGGCGTCAGGTACTGCGTCTCGATCTTCAGTTCCGGGCGTTCCTTCTGCGCCGCGATGATGATCAGCGGGTCGAGGAATCCGACGTCGACCCGGCCGGCGCCGAGATCGTCGAGCACGCCGTTGGCGTCGGGGTAGGCGTGCAGTTTGGCACCGGGCACGGCCTGGATCGACTTGACCCAGACGTACCCCTCGACCGTGCCGAGGTCGAGGCCCTCCAGGTCCTCGACCGTCTTGTACGTCTTGCCGGACCGGACGGCCATCGCCGGGGGCGAGTAGTAGGGCGGGTCCGTGAACAGCCCCTGTTTCTGCCGGTCGGCGGACCAGGCGACGCCGCCGATGGTGATGTCCACCCGGCGTGACTGCACCCCGGCGAGCATGCCGGCGAAGTCGGTGACCTGGGGCTTGACCTCAAGGCCGAGCTTCTTGGCCGCGTAGTTGAGGATGTCTCCGTCAAGGCCGACGATTCTGTCGCCCTGGACGCTGGTGTAGGGGGCGTACGGCTGGACGGCCACCTTGATCACGCCCGGCGTGAGCGTGCCCAGCGCGGCGGTCTTCGCGGACACGTTCTTGGGGGCGTCGTCGTCGCCCGAGCCACAGGCTGCGGCGGTCGGTATCAGGAGAACCGCTGACAAAGCGGCAACAAGTGAACGCACACGGATCATCGGCTTGGGCCTTCCGGAACGGCGTAACGGCGTGTGGGCGGATCGGCGTGTCGGCGCTGAAGGGACCCGCCGTTCACCGCGCTGTGCCCCCGGCGGGGAGGTGATGGAGCCATACGCTATGGACCGGCCTGCGGTACGTCACCGGTCACTTCGTACGAACTTATGGCCGAAATCGCTCGCTCAGCTGTACGGTGCGTCCATCCCCGCCACGGGAGGAACGTTCGTGCTGAGTCCGTCACTCGCGCAGGAGATCGCCGGGGACACCACCGCGGTCATCGGCTTCAACGTGCTGATCACCGACGCGCAGGGCATGGTCATCGGCAGCGGTGACAGCAGCCGGGTCGGCACCTTCCACGAGGCGTCCGTCGACGTGATACGCACCAAGGAGCCCGCCACGCACAACGCGTCGCAGGCCCAGCAACTGCGCGGAGTGCGGCCCGGAGTGACCCTGCCGCTGGTCACGGGAGGGCAGGCGGTCGGCACGGTCGGCATCACCGGGACTCCCGCCCAGGTGCGCCGGTTCGGACTGCTGGTGAAGCGCCAGACGGAGATCCTGCTCAGGGAATCCGTGATGCTGCGCTCCCGCCTGCTCGCCGAGCGGGCGGCCGAGAAACTGCTCGCCGACATCGCCTCGTACGATCCGCAGGTCGTCGAAGGCGACTTCCTCGAGTTCCGGGCGGCCGAACTGGGCTTCGACCTGCGGCTGCAACGGGTCGCGGTGGCGTTCGAGGTGAGCGTGCCGCCCGTGCCCGACACGGGTTCTCGCCGCCAGGCCGTTCCTCCCGCCCGCGACATGGCGCTGGTCCGCTCGGAACTGCTGCGCACGGTCCGCGACGTCTTCGCCGACCCCCAGGACGTCGTGGCCGGCACCTCGCCGGGATGGATCGGCGTACTGCATCGGCTCCCGGCCCGCGGCCCGGCCACGTCCGTGGCCGACGACTGCCGGCGCCTCATCGACGTCATAGCCGCTCAGGACGGGCTCCTGGCCCGCGCGGGAATCGGCGAACCGGCCACGTCCGTGGGCGGCTTGCACGATTCCTACCAGGACGCGTGCGACGCGCTCCGCCTGGGCGCTCGTCTGGCCGGTGACTCTCCCGTCCACCTGATCACGGAACTGCGCGTCCACCAGGTTTTGGCCGCCGTCGGCCAGCCGGCCCGCAGCCGCCTGCTGGATCGCACCGCCGCGGAGCTGCGTGCCCAGCCGGACTGGCCGGTGCTCCGCGACACGATCACCGCCTGGTGCGAGAGCGGCTTCAATCTCGTCCGAGCGTCCGCGGCCCTGCACATCCACCGCAACACCGTCGTCTACCGGATGAGCAAGATCGAGCAGATCACCGGCCGCCCCCTGCGCGACCACCGGTCCGCCATGGCCCTCTACCTCGCCTGCCTGGCAGACCGACTGGGCGGCGGCAGCACCCCTGCGGGCGGGTGACCACGGGCGCGGGCCGCCCGGTGACCGTGTCACCGGGCGGCCCCACGTGCCGATGCCCGCACCCTCTCATGGGCGCACCGCGAGGGTCAGCCGATGTGGTAGCTGTCCCCGTACACCTTCCAGTCCAGCGGCGGGTTCAGGTCGAGGTTGCCCTGACGCAGGAAGACGCGCTGCGCGGTGTCGACCCGGCTGGTGTCGCTGTGGGCCTCCTCCTGCTTCATCGCCCACACCCGCGCGTCGAGGAAGGCGTTGAGGTACGCCGTCTCGTCGCCGCCCTGCGCCGGCGGCTTCGCCGTGCGCAGGGCACGCTTGCGGATACTGCTGAAACTGGCCGAGTCGTCCCCGTCGCCGTGCATGACGATGGCGTCGTAGTAGGCGAACTGACCGAGCGCACGCAGGCCGTCCGCCTTGCCCCGCCTGACCGCGGGGCCGAAGTAGACGCGGTCGCGTTCGTCGTTCTGCGCGGACCGGAACACCGTGTCCTGCGCGGCTTTGCGCCAGTCCTTGGGGAAGTTCGGGTCGAGGCCGTCGTGCGAGTCGGTGCCGTCGACCCGGCGCAGTGCCGGCAGGTACTTGGCGAGCACGTTGCCGGGCCGGCGCTCGGCGTAGAGCTCCACGAGGTCGAGCATGTCGCCGGTGCCGGAGCAGAAGCCGATGATGCCGGCGGTGTAGCCGCGGCCGTCGCCGATGTCCTCGATGTACTGGTACTGGGCCTTCCAGTCGAGCGTGGAGTTCTCCGCGCTCGACACCAGTTTCATGGCGATCTCCTTCTTCGCCGGGTCGTCAAGACCCGGGGCGGCGGCCGGCACCGCCGCTACGGGCGGGGCGCCGAGCACGGTGACGGGGGTCAGTGCGCCGACGCCGATCACGGCGAGGAGGGTGCGGCGGGAGGGAGGGGCGGGGGCTGCTTTCCCAGGTTCCACGGGAACTCCAAACAGGGTGGGGGGTTGGAGGTTTGGTCCAGACCTGAATCATTAGGAAGGTTTCCTATCAGGCCGAACGCACAGCGGTAACCCGCCCCGCAGGAATTCGTAGGATCAGATGAACAAAGTTCGGCTCCTGCCCGGACCCTGCCGCCACGCACGCACCCTCGACATACCTTGACCGCATGACAACTCCAGCCAGTGCAGGCACCGCCTTGGTCACCGGGGCTACCCGTGGCCTCGCAGCCGTCATCGCCCGCCGGCTCGCGGCCGACGGGCACCCGGTCGCGGTCAACTGCCGGGCGGGCACCGAGGCGGCCCACGAGTTGGTGGCGGACATCCGCGCACGCGCGGGACCGCCGAGGCATTCGCCGCGTACGTCACCGAGGAGACCGCTGTCACGGATCTCGTCAGGGACGTCACGGCCCGCCTGGGCCCCGTCGCCACTCTTGTCGTCAACGCCACCGGCCGGCAACCCGAGCAGGATCCGACAGAGGTGACATGGGAGACCCACCTCGCCCAGCTCACGTTCTTCGTCAAGAGCCCCACGCAGCTGATGCAGGCGGTGCTGCCGGCGATGCGGCAACGCGGCGGTGGCCGGATCATCCAGATCGGCTCGGACGTTCTGGAGCGAGCCCTGCCCGAGATGTCCGCGTACGTGGCCGCCAAGGCCGCCCAGCACAGCCTGACCGAGTGCTGGGCCCGCGCACTGGGCGGGTACGGGATCACGGTGAACACCATCGCCCCGGGCTGGATCCCGGTCGAACGGCACGCCGGAGCGAGTCCCGCGTCCCTGGCCGCCTACGCCGCCGACGTGCCGATGGGGCGCATGGGCCGGCCCGACGACGTGGCCGCCGCCGTGTCCTTCCTCGCCTCCCCGAGGCGGCTTTCGTCACAGGCGAACGCATCAGGATCAACGGCGGTCACACGCTCGGCTGAGTGACCGCCGAGCGAGACGCTTCGCACCTGGGGACGGTCAACGCCCCCAGGCGCCGGCCCGACAGGTTACAGACCGTCACGCACCATGGCGGCGACGATCTGGACGTGCCGATCGCCCGCCGTGTTCGAGAACTCGTTCTCGTAGTTCAGGCCGTAGGGCCAGAAGTGCCCACCGCCGGTGGACAGTTTGGCGGCCGAACCGTCGAACTGCTTGACCAGTGCCGTGGCCTGGGCGCCGCTCCAGACCCCTTGACCGGTGTGGGAGGACCAGCCCGAGCTGGTGCCCACTCCGATGGTGTGGGCGATCTCGTGCAGCGCGGTCCTCTCCGTCATGTAGCTGCGGTTGCCGAAGCGAATGGTTCCGTTGATGTTGCCGTCAGCGGTGGGCACGCCGGGGTCGTAGCGGACGGTGATGCTTTTCCCCAGGTCGCTGAGGTTGTTGTAGCGGGCCACCGCGGCGTTCATGGCCGCCGTGATGAGGTCGTACGCGGTCCGTTGGTCCTGGGTGGGGTTGCTCGCCCGTTCCAGGTTCCAGGTGATACTGGCCGCCGCCACCTGCTCCCGGGGCGCCGATGCGGCCGGCGGGGCGGCCTGCGCGACGCCGGGACCGGCCAGCACGGCGGCCGCCAGCGCGGCCACGACCATCTTGTTGCGCCACGGTACGGCCGTGCGTCCGCTGGTGGGCTCCGGGGTCTGTCGTGAAGTCATGTGGGGATCTCCTGTGGGGGGGCCGCCGGGTGTGGGGACGACGGCACGATCGGTGCGTCCGCCGGGGTGCGGTTCGGTAACCGAGGGGCGGGCCCCGGGAA
The DNA here is from genome assembly GCF_019049245.1 of Streptomyces sp. AC555_RSS877. Taxonomy (GTDB): domain Bacteria; phylum Actinomycetota; class Actinomycetes; order Streptomycetales; family Streptomycetaceae; genus Streptomyces. The sequence goes on from NZ_JAGMUK010000049.1 coordinate 192,684, forward strand.
GTTGGCGGAGAGGTGGTTCAGGCGCCGAGCTTCCCGACACCCGCGCCGGCCCGCACGAGAGAGGGAACGTCGGCCGCGGGGTCCAGGGTGTACGAGTAGTAGGTGCGCGGTTCGATCACCGTGCCGTTGATCTCGCACGGACCGGAACCGGTGAAGACGTTGCCGCGCTGCACCAGCCGGCCCGGCCCCGACTCGTCGTAACCGGCGGCGGAGTAGCAGGGGTGGGGAACGCTGTCGAAGTAGTTGCCCTCGACCAGCACGCCGGCGTTCATGGTGGAGGCGACGCCGTACAGGGCGTTTCCCTTGTAGTAGTTGTTGTAGACGTGCACGGGCTCACCGAACCGCACCCGTGGATGCCGCTGCCGCGAGCCGTCGAAGAAGTTGTGGTGGATGGAGACCTTCAACTTGCCGGCGTCCTGGCTGCCGTTGCCGTCGGAGTGCCCGAGCAGCATGCTCTTGTCGGTCCGGTTGAACCAGTTCCACGACACGGTGACGTACTGGGAGCCGCGGACGACGTCGATCGCCCCGTCCAGGGGCGCGACGAACTCGTTGTGGTCGATCCAGATGTGGTGCGACTCCTGGCCGACGTTGACGGCGTCGTCCTCGGCGTTGGTGAACCTGATGTTCCGCACGATGACGTTGTAGGAACGGTAGAAGTCCAGGCCGCCGCCGTTGATGACGGCCGAGGAACCGACTCCGATGATGGTCTTGTTCGGGCGCACACCCTGCTTGCTGGTGATGTCGATGGTGCCCTGGACCCGGATGACCAGCGGGCCCGTGGTGTCGATGTAGTCCAGGAACTGTTGCGTGGTGGTGGCGGTCACGGTCGGTCCGGCGGCTCCGCCGGTGGTGCCGTTCTGACCGAGCGCGTTGACCGCGGCGAAGCCGGTGGGGGACGTCTCCGCGAGGGGTGCCGGCGGCGCCTGGGTCTGCGCGGCGGCGCTGCCGCCGCCGGCCGGTACCGCCGTGGCGCCGAGCAGCAGGGCGAGCAGGAGAGCGGGAACGCCGCGCTTGCGCGGCGGGGCCGTGCGGGGCGCCGGGCGAGTGCGTAACGACGACCTCATGTGGTTCCTCCCGGGGGTTGGGCGGATCTTCTCGGGTCGTGCGGGAGCGGGAGCTCAGAGCGAGGAAAGCGCTTTCTCGATTTCCCGAATGCTAAGCAGGTGTTTTGGGCATGTCAACGAAACCTGCTCACCTCTGTGTTGTGGAAGGAAGTGCCGTGTCCCATCGGCATCGCATCATCCGGGCTTTGGCGCCGGCGGTCCCCCTGATGCTCGGCGCGGGTCTCGTGGCCGCACCCCCGGCGAGCGCGGACTCGTCGCCGCGGAGCGCGGTCACCGTGCGGATCGACCCGTCCTACCAGCAGCAGGAGTTCGAGGGATGGGGCACGAGCCTCGTCTGGTTCGCCAACGCCACGGGCCGCTACCCCGAGCCCATCCGAAGACAGCTCGTGGACATGCTGTTCGGCGAGGACGGCCTCGGCCTCAACATCGCGCGGTACAACATCGGCGGCGGCAACGCCCCGGACGTCCGCAAGGACTACATGAAGACGGGCGCGACCATGGAGGGCTTCTGGAAGGCCCCCGAGGGAACCACCCGGCAGGACACCGACTGGTGGGATCCGAACAACCCGGACCACTGGGACTGGGGCGCCGACGCGGGCCAGCGCTGGTGGGTGGACCAGATCAAGGACAAGATCACCCGCTGGGAGTCGTTCAGCAACTCGCCGCCCTGGTTCCAGACGGTCAGCGGATACGTCTCCGGAGGCTTCGACGCGAGCGCGGACCAGATCCGCCCGGACCGCGTCGACGAGTTCGCCACCTACCTGGTGCGCGTGACCGAACAGCTGGAGAAGGCGCACGGCATCGAGTTCGACACCATCGCCCCGCTCAACGAGCCCAACACGCCCTACTGGGGCACCCAGCTCGGAGCGGACGGTCAGCCCACGGGCGGACGCCAGGAGGGCGCGCACGCGGGACCGGCACTCCAGCAGCAGGTGCTCCTCGCGCTCGACAAGGCGCTCGACGGGGCGCGGACCGACGCCGAGATCTCCGCGATGGACGAGACCAACCCCAGCATCTTCACCCAGAACTGGAACGCCTACGGCGCCCCCGCCCGAGCCGCTGTCGACCAGCTCAACGTGCACACCTACGGCACGGGCATGCGCACCAGCGCACGCGACATCGCCAAGGGCGCGGACCAGAAGCTGTGGATGAGCGAGGTCGAGGGCACCTGGGGTACCGGCACCGACTTCACCGGCATGGATCCGGGGCTCGGCATCGCCACCCGGATGGTCGACGACATGCGGGAACTGGAGCCCTCGGCCTGGGTGTTCTGGCAGCCGATCGAGGACGCCGTCCCCCAGGCCGCGGCGGGCAAGAACTGGGGCAGCATCCACGTACCGTTCAACTGCACGGCCGAGGACACCCTGGAGACCTGCCCGATCCGGGCCAACTCGAAGTTCCACACCATCCGGAACTTCACCCACCACATCCGCCCCGGCGACCACTTCGTGAAGGTCGACGATCCGTCCAGCGTCGCCGCGGTGAAGAAGTCCGGCCGTGCGGCGACCGTGGTGCACGTGAACAGCGGCACGTCCGCGCGCTCCGTCACCCTCGATCTCTCCCGCTTCGGCAAGGTCGCGCCCCGGGCCACCGTCACACCCGTGGTGACGAGCGCCGACGGGGCCCTCGTCAAGGGCGCACCGGTCCGGGTGACCGACCGTTCGGCCACGCTCGCCGTCCCCGCGAAGTCCGTCACGACCTTCCTGGTCGAGGGTGTCGGCGGTGTGGCGAAGGACGCCGCCCTCGTTCAGCCCGGGCATGTCTACCGACTCCAGGGCGCGCAGAGCGGAAGGTCGTTGGCCCCGTCGGACGACGGCAGCGGTGTCGTCATCCGCACGACCGACCCCGGCAGGGCGCAGCAGTTGTGGTCCGTGGCGAAGCTGACCCGCGGCACCGACAACCGTGAGCGTTACGCTCTCACCGCCGCCACGACCGGCAAGCGGCTCGCAGTGCGTGACAACCGGGCCGTGCTGGAGGACCCGGAAGGCAGCCAGGTCCCCGAGGCCGCGCAGTGGATCCTGTCGACGACCGGCGACAGCACCTGGACGTTCGTCAACGTCGCCACCGGCCGGCTGCTCGACGTCGCCGGACAGTCCTCGTCGGACGGTGCCACCGTGTCCACGTACACCCCGACCTCGGCGGCGAACCAGCGCTGGGGCATGACCGACGAGACGGTGCTGCGCACCGAGCGGGCCGAGGCGTTCACCGTCCCCGGGCTGCGTCCGGAGCTGCCGACGACGGTGACACCGGTGTTCCGGGACGGCGCCCGGGGCTCGCTCCCCGTGGTGTGGAGCCTTCCGTCGGACCGGAGGTGGCGCGGCCCCGGGACGGTACGTGTCAGGGGCGAGGCGACCGACTCCCTCGGGCGGAAGATCCCTGCGACGGCGCTGGTCACCGTCGACACGATCGCCTCGACGCTGCCCGGCCGTGCCAAGACCTACGTGAGCGGGAAGCCGGAGCTGCCGGCCACGGTCGTCGGCGTCGGCGAGAACGGCGGCCGGACCGACCTGCCGGTGACCTGGAAGCCGGCGTCCGACGGGGCGTTCGACACGGCCGGGGTCGTGACGCTGCGGGGCGTCGCACAGGTCGTCGGCGGTGGCACGGCCGACGCGGCCGTGCGGGTGCAGGTCACGGAGGCGGCGGAGGCCGACATCGCCTCGGGCGACGGTGTCTCGGTGGCTGCCACGTTCACCGAGAGCGGCTACTCCGCGGAGCGCCTGCGCAATGGGGACCTCTCGGACAAGGCCTGGTCCAACTGGAAGCCGGGCAACACGAAGAATGCGTCGGACGCCATCACCTTCGCCCTGCCCGAGGCACGCGACCTGAACCGGATCGTCGCGCACTTCCACCGGGACGGGAGCACCGCATCCTTTCCCGAGAGCCTGAAGGTGCAGGTGCGGACGGCCGACGGCTCGGCCTGGGTCGACGCGAGCGACGTCATCACGGTCGGGGCCGAGGGCACGCCCGTGGTCGACGTCCCGCTGGACGCAGGACCGACGACCGGGGTGCGCGTGGTCATGACGGCACGTCAGGGCGGCTACATCACGATGAGCGAGATCGAGGTGTACGCCAAGGCCCCCGGTGTCTCCTCGGACGCCGCCGCCACGTCCATCGAGGTGGCCGGTGCCCCGATCGCGTCGTTCGACCCGGACACGACCACCTACCGGGTCGTCACGGCCGACCCGCACCGGAGCGCGGTCACGGCGACGGCACGCGACCCCTACGCGAGCGTGGCCGTGGACAGGGCGGGCGAGTCCGGCCGGACGTCGTCCGTCGTCACGGTGACCAGCGAGGACGGTTCGCAGACCCGGAAGTACCGGATCGACCTCGTACGACGCTGAGGCGTGCGCCTTCGCTGCGGACCGGGCCAGGGCGTGAACTGCCGTGGCCCGGCTCGCAGCGGCGCGGGAGACCGCGTGGCCACGCGGCCACGCGGCCGCGTGCGGTGGCGGGGCCCGTAAGGCGGCGAAGCCCCGTTGGGTCACATACGCGTACCGGCCCCACTCGGGACCGGCGTCGCCCACCACCTCACTGCCCCACCCGCGGGACGTGCGTCGAGGAGGGCGGCCGTGCGCGAACCCAGCCGAACAGCACCACCGAGCACATCGCCGCGAACGCGCACCAGGTCGAGACGAACTCCAGCCGCCACAGAGCCCAGCAGACCAAGGCGCCCACGGCGACCAGGACTCCCATCACCAGCAACCGCCGGTCGCCGGACAGCAGCAGGGAACCCACGGTGGCCAGGAGGTAGCCGATGACGAGCAGAAGGGGATGGGAAAGGTCGACTGCGTAGCCGACCGTACGACCGCGGATCTCGGCGGTCACCGGAGCGGCGGCGAGGCCGTGTGCCAGCATCGCGGCTGTCGCGGTTCCGGCCGCGAGAAGGACCGTCAGCCGGGGCCGGGCGTGCGGTGGGGCGGCGCACAGCACCCCCGCGGGCACCCACACCGCCAACACGGGCAGCGCGATGACGGCCCAGATGACGGTGGCCGGTCCGCTGCCCCCGTCCGAGGCCCAGACCACCGACTCGACGATCTGATGGGCCCCGAGCAGCAGCGGCAGTGCGGCGAGCGGCAGGTCCCGGACGCTGCGCACCCGCGCCACGCAGGCCACCCCGACGGCCGCGACACCGACGCCCGCCACCAGATCGGCCCTCGCACTCCAGCACATCACGCCACCATGGGGTCGACCGTCGTGTGTATCCGCCCTGCCGTGCGGACCACGCTACGTCGCGCCCGGCCGGCGCGGCGCGGGTGACACGAGGACCGCGTGACGATCCCCGCGGCCTCACCGACCTGACTGCCAGCGAGGTGATGGACAGGACCACGAGCAGGACACCGAGGGCGATGCCGGGCAGGGAGCGGATCCCGTAGATCAACAGGCAGGCGACGGCGACGCCCGTGGGCGGCCACATGGGGGTGACCACGGCGCTCTGGACGACGAGCTGCCGCACGAGGCCCAGCCGCCCCGCAGCGAAGTAGCAGGCGGCGACAGCCAGCGTCTGGAGGGCGAGGACGGCCGGTCGACGCAGATCCTTGATACCCACCACAGCAGTCATCAGATACCGGTGCCGCCCGGTCGGCGAGCCGAGAGGGCGTTGCTTCCTACTGCCGGTCGTCGGGTCCGTCGTACCCGACGACCAGGACGGCCGCGTCGTCCTCGTGCCCGACCCGCTCCGCACCCTTGATCGCGGCGGCGGCGAGGGAGCTCGCGTCCATGCCCGCCACGGCGGCGACGACTGCGAGCCTCACCACCTGGTCGAGGCCTTCGTCGACGTTCAGTGAGGGCCCTTCCACCACGCCGTCCGTCAGCAGGACGAACACTCCGCCCGTGCTGAGCCGGTACCGGGTCACCGGGTACTCCTGCCCCTTCTGTACACCCAGGGGCGGTCCCCCTTCGTCCTCGGCGATGCCGGACCTGCCGTCCGCGGTGGCCCAGACGCAGGGAGTGTGTCCCGCCCGGGCGCTTTCCAGCACGCCGGTGGACGGATCGAGCCGCATGAAGGTGCAGGTCGTGAAGAGGTCGGTGCCGAGGGACAGCAGCAGATCGTTCGTTCTGGCCAGGAGTGCGCCCGGCTCGCTCGTGACCGAGGCGAGCGCGCGCAGTCCGACCCGGACCTGCCCCATGAACGCGGCGGCCTCGATGTTGTGGCCCTGCACGTCGCCGATGGAGAGTCCGATGCACCCGTCGGGCATGCTGAAGGCGTCGTACCAGTCGCCCCCCCCCACGTTGAGACCGTGGAAGGCGGGCGAGTACTGGACGGCCAGGTGGAACCCGGGGGCGACAGGCAGGTCTCCGGGCAGCATGCCGCGTTGCAGGGCGACGGCCAGTTCGACCAGGGAACGCTGGAGCTCGGCCCGCTCACGCGCCTGAGCGGTCAGCGCCCCGAGCCTGGCCAGCAGTGCGTCGCCGTCGTCGGTCGAGCGGTTGCGGGGCATTGACCACTCCGGAAAGTTGGCGTCCCTTTGACTACAAAAACCCATTTTGACCCATTCGGATGAGGTCGGCCGACGGCGCGGCCTCGGGCGTCGGTACGGGGCCGAAGTGCTGGATGGCCTCCGGCCGTGTACGCCGAGGCGAGTAGGCGGGGTTACTCCCGCCGCCAGACGTCCTCGTCGTGCCCGCCCGGCACTGTGTCTCGGGTGAAACTCAGCCGCCCCGCACGCCGGGCCTCCCTCGTCGTCCATGCCGCCGCCTCCGCAGGCTGGCTCGGGCTCACGCTCGGGCTGTTCGCACTCGGGGTCACCGCGGCCACCACCGGCTCCGCGGTGACCGTGGAGGCCTCCGTCAGAGCCATGAAGCTCTTCGCCGACTGGCTCCTGCTCCCCCTCGCGTTCCTCACCCTTCTCAGCGGCTTGCTGCTCGCCCTCGGCACCCCGTGGGGCCTGGCGAGGCACCGGTGGGTCTACACGAAGTTCTGGCTCACGCTGGCCACGACCACCGCCACGGTCTTCGCGCTGCGCCCCGGGGTGAACGACGCGGTCTTCGCCGTGGCCGCGGGAGAACCGGTGCCCGACGCCGGCGACATCCTGTTCGGGCCGGTCGTCTCCCTGTCCGCCTACCTCTTCATGACCGTGATCTCGATCCTCAAGCCCTGGGGCTTGACCCGGCGCGGCCGCAGGCTGCGGGCGTCCGCCGACTCGCGGAGGGACGCCCGCGGCGCCCGGCAGACCGCCTGACCGGTGGCCGGGTCGGCTCGTGCACGGTCTCTCCGGCGAGTGCGAGGAGGTCAGCGGGTCCGCATGAGGAGTCGGCAGCCGCCGCCCCACCGGGTTCGTCTCGTACGAGGCCGCACTCCCGTCCGATCCCAATTGGCCTCCCTGTCACATACGTTGACCACCATGTGCTGCAACAGCACAATGAGCGCGCACGCTTGAGAGCGCTCTCAACACCGCCATGCCCCATGTCCAGCACCGCGTCCCACACCTTCGAGGAGACCAATGACCGGCAGCCAACGCCCGGGACTCAGCCGCCGTGCACTCATCGGGACCGGACTCGGTGTCGGTGCCGCGGCCCTCACCGCGGCCGGCTCCGGCGCGGCCCAGGCCGCGGAGCGCCCCTCCGGCAGCGGCGGCTCCGCGCAGCGCCGCGCGTACGCCTTCCTCGCCGCCGCCATGGACGGCTATCCGGATCACGGCACCGTCCGGCTCGCACAGAGCTACACCGACCAGTCCGGCCTGTTCAGCACGGCGTTCACCTACGACAACGCGCTCGCGATCCTGGCCCACCTCGCCTCGCGCACCGAGGACCGCCGCTCCAGAGCCGTGGCCCTCGGCGACGCGCTCCTCTACGCCCAGGCCCACGACCCGGTGTACGACGACGGCAGGCTGCGTCAGGCCTACAACGTAGGGCCGTACACCTTCTACGACGGCTCCCCGCAGCCGGACGGCTTCGTCCGAGCGGACGGCACGGCCAACGTCGGAACGCAGTTCGGCTTCACCGGCACCGCCGTGGGTGACATGGCCTGGGCCGGAATCGCCCTGGGCGCGCTCGCCCGCCGGACCGGAAAGCGCCGCTTCCTCACGGGTGCGGTGCGCATCGGCGAGTGGATCGAGCGTGTCGGCCGTACCGACGAACCCCTCGGCGGCTACAAGTTCGGGGTCAACGGGGCCGGCGAGAAACTGCCCTTCACCTCGACCGAGCACAACACCGACCTGATCGGCCTGTTCGGGCAGCTCGCCCGGCTCACCGGGGACCGGGTGTGGCTGCAGCGGCGTGCGCGCGCCCAGGCCTTCGTCACGAAGATGTGGGAACCGTCCGAAGGCTTCTTCTACACCGGCACCAACGACGGCGTGACGATCAACAAGTCCCCGATTCCCGAGGACACGCAGACCTGGACCCAGCTCGCCCTCTCCTCCCCCGCCCATGCCCGGTCGCTGGACTGGGCCGCGAGCCGACTGGCCGTCCTGGACACGGCCGAGCGGCCCAACAGCACCGTCCCCGCGGGCCAGTCCTACGACGGGGTCACCTTCAGCTCCGCCAGTCTCCTGGCGAACGAGGACGCCCCGATCGCGGAGGGCCAGCCCAAGCCGAACCGCAACGGCGTCTGGTTCGAGGGAACGGCCCACCTCGCGCTCGCCCTGCGGAACCGGCGTGCCCCCGGGGACGAGGCACGCGCCCGACGGCTGATCGCCTCCATCGAGGGGGCCCAGGACCTTCTGGGCGACGGCCAGACCATCGGGAGCAGGGCGGTCGCCCCGGGCTCCGGCGTGGTGTCGGCGAGCAGCCCGCTCGACACCGGTTTCGGGTTCGGCTACTACCCCTACCGGCACACGGGCGCCACCGCCTGGTACCTGCTCGCGGCGACACGCACCAACCCGCTGCGCGCCTGAACCCGACTCACGATCCGGCCCGCCCGCCTGACGAAATGTCCCCTTGCGCGTGGTGTGCCCCGGCTTCACACCGGACTCTTACTCCTCCCCCAACTCCCTTGCGCCGCAGTCCATTTGCCTCACCGCAGGGCCCTGAGTGCCGCGGGATCCCTCCCAGGGATCATCGTCGCGGCTAGTTAGGTTTGCCTACACTCAGCTCGCCCTGGCCGGACTGCGACCGGGCCGTGCCCGAGAGGAGTTCCCCCGGTGTGGGACAACGCGCTCCCGAGCTTCCTGATCGGCCTGCGTGAGGGCCTGGAAGCCGGCCTGATCGTTTCGGTTCTGGTGGCCACCCTCGTCCGCTCCGGGCGCCGCTCCCGGCTGCCACACGTGTGGACGGGGGTGTTCGCCGCGGTCGGGGTGTCGATGGGGTTCGGTGCGGTGCTGACGTTCACCTCGGCCGGCCTTACCGGGCAGGCCCAGGAGGCGTTCGGCGGTGCGCTCAGCCTGGTCGCGGTCGCCTTCGTCACCGTCATGGTGTTCTGGATGCGCCGGTCCGCACGGAGTCTCTCCGGCGAGATCAAGGAGAAGGTCACCGCGGCCCTGGGCATGGGCTCGGGTGTACTGGTCGTCACCTCGTTCCTCGCCGTCGGACGGGAGGGGCTGGAAACCGCCCTGTTCCTGTGGACCACCGGGCAGGCGGCCGGCGAGTCCGCCGGGCCGCTCATCGGTGCCGGAGCGGGCCTGCTGCTGGCCACCGCGGTCTGCTGGGGGCTGTACCGAAGGGTCCTGCACCTCAACCTGACCCGGTTCTTCACTCTCACCGGTGCCGCGCTGATCGTGATCGCGTCCGGGGTGCTCGGCTACGGCCTGCGTGATCTGCAGGAGGGCGGTGTGCTGCCGGGGGCCGCGGCGTACGCCGTCGACCTGTCGGGAAGCATCGATTCCAGCTCCTGGTACGCCACCCTGCTCAGCGGCACACTCAATCTGACGCCGCAGATGACATGGCTTCAGGTCACCGCCTACGGCGCGTATCTCGCCGTGGTGATGACGCTGTTCGTCCGGGGCGTGCGCGGCGCGGACGCGCCCGTCACCACCCCTCCCGTACCGGCGGCGCCTGCCTCCGGGTCCCTCGCCGAACCGGCCGCCCCACGTCCCGCCGTCGCCCGACGCCTGCCCCGGTGGGTTCTGCCGGTGGCCGCGCTCGCCGCTCCTTCCCTGCTCGCGGGCGTGCTGGTGGCCGTCGGCGACGCGAAGCAGGCCTCCGCCGCCACCATCGCCGTCTCCCCCGCGCACTGCGGCAGGGGTTTCACCGCGCCCCAGCGCGGCCGGCAGTCGTTCCAGGTGCGCAACAGCGGCAACACCACCGTCGAGGCGTACCTGATCGACCCGGCCACGGCGGCCGTCTACGGCGAGGCCGAGGGCATCGCACCCGGCACGACCCGCGCGCTGATCGCCACGATCGGCGGCGGGAGTTACGCCTGGCGCTGCGTACCGACCAGCGGTGCGGCCGTCACCTCCGCCGCGGTCACAGTCACCGGCGGCGGCACGGTGAAAGCCGTACTGCCCGTCACCGAGAAGGACCTCGCCGCACCGCTCGCCACCTATCGCGCCTACGTACAAAAGGGCCTGACCGTCCTGCTGACCAGAACCCGGACCCTGCAACGCGACATCGAGGCCGGCCGGCTCGACCGGGCCCGTGCCGACTGGCTGCCCGCTCATGAGCAGTACGCCTCGCTCGGAGCCGCCTACGGCACGTTCGGCACCTTCGACGCGCGGATCAACGGGACGACAGCCGGACGGCCCGACGGGCTGAAGGACCCCGGCTTCACCGGTTTCCACCGAGTCGAGTACGGCCTGTGGCACGGCGAGCCGGCCGCCTCGCTCGCCCCGGCCGCCGGGCGGCTCACCGCCGACGTCACCGCCCTGCAGAAGGACTTTCCCCGCCAGGACTTCGACCCGGCCGACCTGCCCCTGCGTACCCACGAGATCCTTGAGGGCACCCTTCAGCACGAGCTGACCGGTGCCACCGACTACGGCAGCGGCACCGAACTGGCGACCACCGAGGCCAACATCGACGGCACCCGGGAACTGCTCGGCCTGCTGCGCCCGCTGATCGACGCACGCGACCCCCAGGTCTCCCCGGCGGTGGCCGGCTGGCTGCGGCGCACCGAGCAGCTGGTGCTCTCCGCGCGCCGCGCCGACGGGAGCTGGACGCCGGTCGGCGAGCTCCCCGGCGACACGCGTCGGCGGCTCGACGGTGCCATGGGCCAGCTGCTGGAGGAACTGGCCCCGATTCCCGACCTGTTGGAGATCCGCAAGGCGGCCTGAAGACCCCTGCGCCTCACCACTGCCCGCACCGCCGCACGCCAGGAAAGGACCATCCGATGACGCCCCAGCAGCCCGGCACAGAAGCAGGTGACGGGGGTGCCCGCCCCGCGGGCCGTCGTACGTTCGTCAGGACCGCCCTCGGCATCGGCGCGGCCGGCGCGGCACTGGCCGGGGCCGGACTCGCAGGGGCGGAGCTCACCGGCGGGCAGGCCGGAGCTGCCGACGGCACCACCACGGCCGCCGGCCCCGTGCCCTTCCACGGCGCCCACCAGGCCGGGATCACCACCTCTCAGCCGGCCGCCGCCGCTTTCGTCTCCTGCGACGTCATCGCCGAGGGCCGCGCCGAACTCACCGACCTGCTGCGCACGCTCACCGCCCGGGCCCGCTTCCTGACCGCCGGCGGCGCCCCCGAGGACCTGGGCGTGGGCGCCCCGCCGTCCGACAGCGGCATCCTCGGCCCGGACATCCCCGCCGACGACCTGACCGTCACCGTCGGGGTGGGCTCCTCGCTCTTCGACGACCGCTACGGCCTCGGCGCCGACAGGCCACGTCATCTCGCACCGATGCGCACCTTCCCCAACGACGACCTCGACGCGGCCGAGTGCCACGGCGACCTGTCCCTCCAGATCTGCGCGAACCACTCCGACACCGTGCTGCACGCCCTGCGCGACATCGCCCGGCACACCCGCGGTGGCCTGCAGGTCAAGTGGCGCGTCGACGGCTTCCAGAACCCCTCCCGCCCGTCCGGCGCGCAGCGCAACCTCCTCGGTTTCAAGGACGGCATCGCCAACCCCGACATCGCCTCCGCCCGCGAGATGAACAAGCTCGTCTGGGTCACGGGCGCCGACGGTGAGCCGTCCTGGGCGGTCGGCGGCAGCTACCAGGTGCTTCGGATCATCCGGATGCGCGTCGAGTTCTGGGACCGAGTCTCCCTCACCGAGCAGGAGCAGATGATCGGCCGGCGCCGGGACAGCGGGGCCCCGCTCGACGGCGCCCAGGAGACCGACACGCCGCACTACGCCAAGGACCCGCACGGCCAGGCGATCCCGCTCGACGCCCACATCCGACTCGCCAACCCGCGCACCGCCAGGACGGACTCCTCGCGCATCCTGCGCCGCGGCTACAACTACGACCGCGGCATCGACCCGGTCGGCAACCTCGACATGGGGCTGGTGTTCTGCTGCTACCAGCAGGACGTGGTCCGTCAGTTCGAGGCCACCCAGCAGCGGCTCGTCGACGAGCCGCTGGTCGACTACATCACCCCCACCGGCGGCGGGTACTTCTTCGCGCTTCCCGGCGTACGCGACCGGTCCGACTGGCTCGGACGCTCCCTGCTGCACGGCTGAACCGCCGGGACGGCCCGGCACCCAAGACGTCATCGGCCCGGACACGGTGGTGGCGAGCAGTGACGTGAAACACGGTTTCACGTCGCCCGGAAGCGGTGAGGCGGCTGGGATGCCCCGCTCGAACGCCACAGCCACGCAGGCCGCGCACAGCCATGTGACGGTGATCGGGGCGCCGGCCGCTGCCCCGGCCGCGCCCGACCGGACCAAGCAGCGCGACGCCTTCTTCGACAACGCCAAGTACCTGGCGATCGTGCTGGTGGCGATGGGCCACGCCTGGGAGCCGCTGCGCTCCGGCAGCCGTACCGTCACCGCGCTCTACATGATCGTCTACGCCTTCCACATGCCGGCGTTCATCGTGATCTCCGGGTACTTCTCGCGCGGCTTCGACGCGAGCCCGGAGAAGATCAAGCGCCTGGTCACCGGTGTGGTCGTCCCCTACGTGGTCTTCGAGACGGCGTACACCCTCTTCACGAGGTGGACCGACGGCGTTCCGGACCGCCCGGTCAGCCTGCTGGATCCCCTGTATCTGACCTGGTTCCTGGCGGCACTGTTCATCTGGCGGCTGACCACCCCCCTGTGGAAGAGCGTGCGCCGTCCGCTGCCGCTCGCGCTCGGTGTCGCTGCGCTCGCAACGCTGGCGCCGTCCATCGGCGACGACCTCGACCTGCAGCGCACCCTGCAGTTCCTGCCCTACTTCGTGCTCGGCCTGTGCCTGAAGCCGGAGCACTTCCGACTGGTGCGGCGTGGCGAGGCGCGGGTTCTGGCCGTGCCGGTCTTCGCCTGTGCTCTCGCCACGGCGTACTGGGCGGTTCCGCGGATGAACTACGCATGGTTCTTCCACCGCCGCGGCGCCGAGGAACTCGGCGTCCCCGCGTGGTACGGGCCCGTCATGACGCTTGCCCTCTTCGGCTGCTCGCTGACCCTGGTCGCCTGTTTCCTCGCCTGGGTGCCCGGCCGCCGGACCTGGTTCACCGCGCTGGGCGCGGGCACGCTGTACGGCTATCTGCTGCACGGCTTCTTCATCCAGGCCGCCAACCACTGGCACTGGTCCCACCTCGAGTGGACCCACCGGCCGCTCGGGGAGATCACCGTCACCCTCGTCGCGGGCGCGGTCGTGACCGCACTGTGCACGCCTCCCGTCCGTCGGCTCTTCCGCTGCGTGATGGAGCCGACGATGGCGTGGGCGTTCCGGCCGGACAGAGCCACCGGCCCCCGCCCTGAACGGCCGTCACGCCTCGCCGGGACCCTCGCTCGACACGAGCGGTGACGCACCGGTCACGGCGTCATGACGCCGCGGTCCTCGTCACCTCCACGGAGAGCTCGTTGTCGACCGTGTAGTAGGGGCGCAGGACGGCGTCGCCGGCCGTGGCCTTCGGGTAGACGAACACCTCCTTGCGGTCCGCGACGTCGTCCAGAAGGCGGGCGAGGCGGATGGCGGGGGCCTGCGCCGCGGGCCGGACGAAGGCGTCCCAGACGCCGGTCCCCTCACCCGCACCGGTGCCCAGCTCCTCGAATCCGACCGTGAAGGAGAAGCTTCGGCCGTCCGGTGCGGCCTGTGGCTCCACGGTGCGTTCGGTGCCGCTGCCGCCCCGCAGACGCAGGCGCACGACGGCTCCCTCCTGGAGCGAAGACCCGTGCAGGCGTGCGCCGACCGTCATCGAGCGGTCCGTCAGGTTGATGTGGCCGACCTCCGCGTGGGCGGGGCGCAGCCAGGCCCGTACGGCGAGATAGCCGTCCTTGGTGACGTAGGGGACCCGGACGGCCAGTGGTGAATGCCGATCGCGGAGGTGTCCGTCGACGAGGGCCCGTGTGTCACGCGGGCCCGGGCGCAGTCGCTGCCGCTGGGAACCCGGTTCCTGGAGCAGGTACACGTCCCACCGGCCCTCCGTGAGGACGGGTTGCGCGCCGAGGACGGCGTGGTGGTGACCGTCGTCTGCGGGCTCCAGATCGAGGACGTGGAGTGTCTTCTCGGGCTGCCCCTTCTTGGGGCGCCACCGCAGCAGCAGCTGCCGGCCTTCGGCCGAGCCCGGCGGCAGGTCGAAGGCGATGGTGCCGTCCGCGTCGACCAGGCAGGCGACGCGTGGAAGCGCACTCTGTTGCTCCGTACTCACTGCTGTCCCTTCCGTACCATGCGCAGCGCGCCGCCGGCCGCGCCGACCGCGGCGTCGCGGACGGCGAAGCCCTGGCTGACCAGGGCACGGCGTGCGCCGGTGCCTTCCCGTGCGGCCGCTCGTCCCGTCCTTCTCGCCGAGACCGCCTCGTCGAGAAGACGCTCGGCCTGCTCGACCACGGGACCGGGAGCGAACCGCCGCGCGTTCTCCATGGCGGCCCGGCCCATCCGACGGCGTCGTTCGTCGTCGCCGACCAGTTCCAGCAGGGCGGCGCCCAGCGCGTCGCGGTCACCGACGGGCACGAGCCGGCCGTCGGCCCCGTCCTGGATGATCTCACCGGGTCCGTAGGGGCAGTCGGTGCTCACCACCGGCAGTCCGCAGCGCATCGCCTCGACGATCGTCATGCCGAACGGCTCGAAGTTGGAGGCCGCCGCACCGATCGAGCCCTTCACCCACTCCGCTTCCATGGGGGCCGCGGCACCCATCAGGAAGACGTTGTTCCACAGCCCCAGGTCCGTGATGAGCCGGCGCAGCCGATCGTGTTCCTCGCCCTTGCCGTAGATGCGCAACTGCCAGTCCGGGTGTTCGGCGGCCACCAGGGCGAAGGCCTGTATGAGCAGGTCGTATCGTTTCACCGGGACCAGCCGGCCGGCCGCGACGACCACCTTCGCGGTGCCGTCCGCGGCGCGCAGCACGGGATCCGGCACGCTGTTGGGCAGTGCCTCCACCCGGACACCGGGCAGCCTCATCTTGAGTCGGTAGGAGGCGGCGTCCGCCTCGGTCACCGTGGTGAGTACGTCGAGCCTGCGGTATGCCCGGCGCAGCGCGTTGCGCAGCCGGGGCGGATGGTTGTCCAGGGTCAGGTGCTCCTGCCCGATGCGCCCCACGTGGCTCGGAGCCTGGAGCGCGAGATGCACGTTGAGCCCCGGCCGGGTGCCGATCACCACGTCGGCGTCGACCGTCGCGAGGCATTCGCCGATCCGCTGGTCGGTCAGCTCGCTGTACTGCCCGTACCGGTACTCG
This sequence comes from Streptomyces sp. AC555_RSS877, assembly GCF_019049245.1. GTDB lineage: Bacteria > Actinomycetota > Actinomycetes > Streptomycetales > Streptomycetaceae > Streptomyces. The sequence goes on from NZ_JAGMUK010000049.1 coordinate 208,370, forward strand.
GCTCGGGGAAAGACCTTTGCCGGTCTCAGATGTAACGGATGCTCCTTCTCCTGTCTGAGATCCACCAGAGGCCGCAGGCCCACCCGCGGGTCCAGGGTGAAGTTCGGGTCCTCCCGGTGCCGCAGCACGGAGATGATCTCCACCTCGTGCCGCTCGGCCAGTGCCTGGGCCAGGTTGAAGGTGGTGGCGATCGTGCCTCCGATCCCATAGGCGTTGTGAAGCAGGAAAGAGATCTTCATAAACGGACTAGACCACGCCAACTCCCCTTGCGGTTGCCTCTTGTTACCACTTCGTAGTAATCAACGACGTCCCTGGGACACCCAGCGGTGGGACCGGGGGAAACGGAGTTGCCGCGTCCGGCCGGGCGTGGATAGCGTCACCGCGCGCGACAAGCGCGTGAGCACATGCGGCAAGGGAGGTTGATGAATATGGCTGCCGTCGGCCGTGTTCAGCATGCCCTTGTCCGGTCCGCGTTCTACCAGAGCGTGGTCCGGGTCGTCCCAACGACCAGGAGTGTCACGTGCCTTCGTCTCTCACACCCGCCCACGCCGCAGATCTGCTGACCGGCCGCCTCGTGCTGCGGCCGTGGTCCGCTGCCGAGACCGATGCCGTTCTGCGCGGGATCCGGCTCGGCCATTGGGCCGATGACTTCCCCGCGGAGGGCGATCAGGTCGTCGCGGGTCTCTTCGCCGAACATCCCGGGTGGCTCGGCGAGTACGGCCACCGTCAGGTCGTCGAGCGGGCCAGTGGTCTGGTCGTCGGCTCGGTCGGGCTGTTCTGGCCGCCCGCCGACGGCCGACTGGAAATCGGCTACGGAATCGTGGCCGGCCGTCGAGGACTCGGCTACGCCTCTGAAGCCACCCGAGCCCTCACGGAATTCGCCCTCACCGCACCCGGCGTGCACGCGGTGCACGCCGACGTGGAGCAGTCCAATCCGCCGTCGGTCCGCGTGCTGGAGAAGGCCGGCTTCCGCCTGGTGGGCTCCGAGGAGCAGTTGCTCCGGTTCCGGGTCACGAGGGCGGACCTGGCTCAGCGGTGATCGCCGGGCTTCGCCGCCCTCGGTGGTGTCGTCTGCCGTGATGCCCGTGCATCGGCCGCTGCGTGCGGGGACCTGCCCGCGTACGGCCGCCCCACGGCCGTGATGGCGATGTCCCGGACAGAGCACGAGCGCTGTCCGGGACAGGTGGACTGGTGGAGGCGGCGGCTCCGTACGCCGGGGCTCGCCGCCCCGGGGATCAGACCAGGGGAGCCGGGTAGGTCGGGTACTCCACCCCGGAGACGTGCTGGACGACGCGGATGACCTGGCAGGAGTAGCCGAACTCGTTGTCGTACCACAGGTAGAGGATCGCGTTGTTGCCGTCCACCTTGGTGGCGCCGGCGTCGACGATGGAGGCGTGGCGGGAGCCGATGAAGTCGCTGGAGACCGCGTCGGGGGCGGTGGTGAAGTCGATCTGGCGCTTGAGCGGCGAGGTCAGCGACACGTCGCGGAGGTGGTCGAGGACCTCGTCGCGGGTGGTCTCGCGAGCGAGCTGGAGGTTGAGGATGGCGATCGAGACGTCCGGTACGGGAACGCGGATCGAGCTGCCGGTGATCGGCGCCTTGAGGTCGGGCAGCGCCTTGGCGACGGCGGAGGCGGCACCGGTCTCGGTGATGACCATGTTGAGCGGCGCCGAGCGGCCCCGGCGGTCGGCACTGTGGTAGTTGTCCAGCAGGTTCTGGTCGTTGGTGAACGAGTGGACGGTCTCCACGTGGCCGCGCAGGACGCCGTACTCGTCCGCCATCGCCTTCAGCGGCGGGACGATCGCGTTGGTGGTGCAGGAGGCGCAGGACATGATCTGCTCCTCCGGCTTGATCGTGTCGTGGTTGACGCCGTGCACGATGTTGGGGACGTCGCCCTTGCCCGGCGCGGTCAGGACGACCTTGTCGACGCCGGGGCGCAGGTGCTGTGACAGGCCCTCGCGGTCGCGCCACTTGCCGGTGTTGTCGATGAGGATGGCGTCCTTGATGCCGTACGCCGTGTAGTCGACCTCCGACGGGTCGTTGGCGTAGATCACCTTGATCTCGTTGCCGTTGGCGATGATCGTGCTGTTCGCCTCGTCGACCGTGATCGTGCCCTGGAACTGGCCGTGGATGGAGTCGCGGCGCAGCAGCGAGGCGCGCTTCACGATGTCCTCGTCGGCACGGCCGCCGCCGCGGACGACGATGGCGCGCAGTCGCAGGCCGTTGCCGGAGCCCGACTTCTCGATGAGCAGGCGGGCGACGAGACGGCCGATGCGGCCGAAGCCGTACAGGACGACATCGCGTCCCTCACGACGCTCGGTCTTGTTCGCGTCCGTGGCACCGGCGACGGCCTCGGCGGTGAAGTCCGCCACCGACAGGCCGCGGTCGTCGCTCCGGTACGTCGCGGCCAGCATGCCTATGTCGATCTGGGACGGGCCGAGGTCGAGCGTGGTGAGGGCCTGGAGAAACGGCAGGGTCTCGGTGACCGACAGTTCCTCTCCGGCGATCTGCCGGGCGAACCGGTGGGTCTTGAGAATGCTGACCACTGACTTGTTCACCAGGGAACGGCTGTGGAGCAGCACGGTCACGTCCCGCTCCCGGTGCAGCCTCCCGATGATCGGGATCATCGACTCCGCGATCTCCTCGCGGTTCTTCCAGTTGGTGAACGAGTCCTCGTTGACAGTCACAGTTTTCTCTTTCGAGCTAGGTGGCGCTCATATGCTAGTACCTCTCTGTTTCGGTCACTGTGGCGGGGTTCCGGTGGTACGCCATGGTCATCGCGTCGGGTTTGACCGTGACCACGGCCTGGGGGCGCGGGGCGCGTGAGGTGAGTTCGAGGACGGGCCAGGTCCTGAGAACGGTGGCCAGGATGATCTGGAGTTCGGCCCAGGCGAAGTTCTCCCCGATGCACTTGCGGCGGCCGTCGCCGAACGCGAGGAACGAGCCGCGGGTGCCCGCGGCGCGGCCCGGCTCCCAGCGGTCCGGGTCGAAGGTCTCGGGCTCGGGGAAGTGGGCGGGGTCGTGCTGGTGGAGATACGGGCTCCAGACGACGTCCGCGCCCTGGGGGATCCGGTGGTCTCCGAGGTCGACGTCCCGGGTGGCGGTACGGGTGACCATCCAGGCGGGGCCGTACGTGCGGATGGTCTCCTGCAGCACCTGCCGCGCGTACGGGAGCCGGTCGACGTCCTGGTACCGCAGGGGGCGGTTCTCGCACACGGCGTCGAGTTCCTCGCGCAGTCGCTGTTCGACCCCGGGGTTGCGGGTGATCTCGTACAGGGTCCAGGCCAGCGTGGTGCCGGTCGTCTCGATCGCTCCGGTCAGCAACGTGATGGCCTCGTCCTGCAGTTGCTGCCGGCTGAGCGGTTCCTCGGCGGTCAGCAGGGTCTTGAACAGGCCTGTCCGTTCGGACTGTTGGGCCGCGGCGTGCGGGCATGCGGCGGGGGCCGCGGTCTCCGTCGCGTCGGCGTGGTGGTCGATGGCCTGGTCGATGAGGGCGCGCAGGCGCGCGACGCGTTGCGCGTGGGCGCGGTGGGCGGGCAGCGGCAGGGCGGCGATCCAGGAGGGCAGGATCGTCTGCCGGATCGTTCCCTTCATGATGGCCGGCATGAGGGCGGTGAACTCGCCCTGCAGGTGCTCGGGCAGGTCGGCGCCGAACAGGGCGACCAGGAACGCGGCGAGCGTGATGTCGTTCATGTCCGCGTACACGTCGCGGGCCTCACCGGCCGGCCAGGCGCCGACCATCGCGTGGACCTGCTCGATCATCGCGTCGCCGCGCTCGGCGATGTGGGCCTTGTTGAACATGGGCTGCATCAGGCGGCGGTTGCGCAGGTGGGTGTCGCCGTCGGCGACGGTCGCCAGCCCGTCCCCGAAGAAGACCCGCAGGGCGTCGATGATCTTGCCGCCCTTGGCGAAGTGCGCGGCGTCCGTGACCAGTACCCGGCGGGTCAGGGCCGGGTCGGTGACCACGTAGGCGGGTGTCGGTCCGATGCGTATCCGCACCACGCTGCCGTGCTCTCGCAGTGAGGTGAAGAACGGCAGCGGATCACGGGCGAGCCGGTGGGCGTGGCCGATCAACGGCCAGGCGCCGGGGGCGGTGGTGGTGGGGGCGGGTGACGTCGCGGGGGCACTCATCGGGTGCATCACTCCTCGTGGGGGCCGACAAAACCCCCGAATGCATGCCCGACATCGCGGCGCGGAATGCGAGCCGACCGTGATCGGAACGTCACATTCACGGATGTTTGCGCGGGCGGCGTGCTCTAGCCGAGGGAGCGCAGTGCCTCGCCGAGTGCCGCCACCCCTTCGGCTATGGCACCGGGTGGGGTGGCCGCGTAGCCGAGGACGAGACCGGGGCGGCCGGGGAGCTGGCGGTGCCAGGAGAGTGGCTGGCACTTCACACCCCGGGCCAGTGCGGCGGCGGCCAGCTCGCTGTCGGGTACCTGCGGCGTGTACGTGACGGTCAGGTGCAGGCCGGCCGCGGCACCGTGCACGGTCGCGCCCGGCAGGTGTGCGGTGATGGCGTCGATCATCGCGTCACGTCGGCGGCGATGCCGGCCACGCAGCAGTCGCAGGTGGCGTTCCAGGTCCCCGGAGTCCATGAGCCGGGCGAGCACCAGCTGCGGCAGGACGGCGTTGCCCAGGTCCGTGAAGCGTTTCGCCTCGGTCAGCGCGTCGCGGTAGCGGGGCGGGGGTACCAGCCAGCCGGTCCGCAGGGCGGGGGCGAGGAGCTTGGAGACGCTGCCCGCGTAGCACACGTGGTCGGCGAGCAGGGCGCGCAGCGCGGGGACCGGCGGCCGGTCGTAGCGGTGTTCGGCGTCGTAGTCGTCCTCGATGATCAGGCCGCCCTCCTCCGCCCAGCTCAGCAGCTCGCGGCGGCGTTCGCCGCTCATGACCACGCCGGTGGGGAACTGGTGGGCGGGGGTGAGCAGCGCCGCGCGGGCGCCGGTGGCGCGCAGGGCGTCCACGCGGACCCCGTCGTCGTCCACCGGTACCGGTGGGGTGGACAGGGCTCCGTTCACCAGATGCTGGCGGGTACCGAGCGAGCCCGGGTCCTCCACCGCGACGCTGTCGATGCCTGCCGCCCGCAGCACGGGGTGCAGCAGGGTGAGCGCCTGTGCCGTGCCGGCGACGATCAGTACCTCGTCCGGTTCCACCCGGATGCCCCGGCTGCGCGCCAGCCACCGGGCGACGGCCTGGCGCAGCTGCGGGGCGCCGCGGGGGTCGCCGTAGCCGAGGTGTTCGGCGGACAGGCCGGTGAGCACGGCCCGTTCCGCACGCAGCCAGGCCGTGCGGGGGAAGGCCGCGAGGTCGGGCTGGCCGGGGGTGAAGTCGACGCGCGCGCGGACGGCGCGCAGGGCGTCGAAGATCTCGGCGCCCGGTTCGCCGACGAACAGCGTGCCCGGTACGGCGTCGTCGACGGGACCGGCGGGTCCCGTGGGGGACGCGGGCGGTGGCACCGCGGGGGCCGCGACCACCACCGTCCCGCCGCGCCGACGTCCCTCGACGTGGCCGTCCTCGGTGAGCCGCCGGTATGCCTCGGTGACCACCCCTCGGGAAACGCGCAGCTCACCGGCGAGCACCCGGGTGGGCGGCAGCCTGCTGCCCACCGCCAGCCGGCCGTCGGCTATGGCCTGGCGCAACCGCGCGGCCAGCCAGTCGGCCTTGCCCGAACCCGAGGCGTCACCGGCGTCGAGCTGGAGGAAGTCGGAGCCGTAGGCCGGAGGGCCGCCGTCCGGCGGCGGGGCCGCATCGCGGCCCTGGGACGCGGAACCGTCGTTCCGGAGCGGGGCCGCATCGGCACCCCGGGACGCCCAACCGCCGTCGCCCGACGGGGCGCGGCCTGAGCCGTACGCCCCAGAACCGCCGCTCCGGGGCGCGGCGGAGGCGGTATCGGGCACAGGACGGCCGTCGCCCGACGGGCGCTTGCCGGAGTAGTCGGGCACAGAACGGCCGTCGCCCGACGGGCGCTTGCCGGAGTAGTCGGGCACAGAACGGCCGTCGCCCGACGGGCGCTTGCCGGAGTTGTCGGGCACAGAACGGCCGTCGCCCGACGGGCGCTTGCCGGAGTTGTCGGGCACAGGGCCTCGGTCTGCCTGCCCGGCCTCGCCGGAGCCGTACACCCGGCTCCGGCTGTCCGTCGACCGGCCGGCTGCTTCAGCGCCGGGCACCGGGCCCCCGCCGACCGCCGACGGGGCGGTGCCGGAGCCCTGGGCCGGCCAGGCACCGTCCCCCGGTGTGGGCTCGGCGGCGGCGCGGCGTCCGTGCGATGTCCGCTCCCCCTCGTTCATCCGGCCAATGGTGTCACGCGCGCCTCTGCGCCTCGGGCGGGACCTGGTCACCGAACGCGAACTCCGGCGCGACGCGGGTGAGGACGGCCGACGCGGTGGTCACCGGCCAGTGTGCGGTCAGTTCCTCGGCGACGGTCTTCAGCAGCTCGGGCACGGCATCCGCGCCGCCCTCGTGCATCGCTTCCGTCACGACGAGGATGCGGCTGGTGTGCTCGCCGACCGCTGAGTGGCCGCTCTGGCGGTTGGTCCAGCGGCGGGCGTGTGCCCGGCCGGCCGAGTCGGCGAAGGTCACCTCGCCGGGTGCGGGGTGCTCGGTGCCGCCGCCGAAGGTCGTGTAGTGCTCGCCGCCGTGGGCCTGGCGCACTTCGAGCAAGGGGCCGGAGATGCGGTCGACGTCGAGGACCGCGACCGGTACGCCGTACGCGACCGAGAGTGCGTTGCACAGGTCGACCACCGGGTGGATGCCGGGCAGTTCGCCCTCCTTGCGCAGTCGCCGCAGCAGCGATTCCGAGGCGCACCGGTACTGCGTCGGCTTGAGCCCCATCCGGGAGAAGGCCCGCCGCCAGGCCAGCACCTCGGGGAAGGCGCTCTCGGATGCGCCGGCCAACCTGGTCATGGCCCGTGAGGTGTACTCGGCGACGCGCGGGGCGACGTCGGCGATGGCGTCGATGCCGGTGGCGTGGAGCGCGCCGGCGGAGAGTTCCGGGTAGTCGGCCCAGAGGGCGTCCGCGTGTCGGAAGAGCATGCTCACGCCACCGCCAGTCGTGCGCTCAGGGCCACGAAGGAGACGGCGAACACCCGGCGGATGCCGGTCATCACCTGGGGGCGGGCCAGCACGCGGTGGCGTACGGCGGCGGCGCCGATGCCGTACGCGGCGAAGACGACGAAGGTGAGGGCCATGAAGACGGCGCTGAGCCGGAGCATCGCGCCGAGGGAGCCGGACTCACCGGCGGGCACGAACTGCGGCAGGAACGCCACGAAGAACATCGTGAGCTTCGGGTTGAGCAGATTCAGCAGCACCCCCGAGGCGATCACGCGGACCGCCGGTCGTGGCTCGGACTGCGTCTCGACCGTCAGCGCGTCCTTGTCGCGCAGTGTCGCCCACGCCATGTACAGCAGGTATCCGACGCCGAGGTACTTCACCGTCTCGTAGGCGACGGCGCTGGTGTGGAGCAGTGCGGCGAGGCCGGTGACCGTCGCGATCAGGTGCGGCACGATGCCGAGGGTGCAGCCGAACGCGGCGATGACGCTCGCGCGGCGGCCGTGGGACAGTCCGGCTGCCAGGGTGTAGACCACGCCGGTGCCGGGGGTGACCACCACGACGAGGCTGGTCAGTAGGAACGCGATGCTCAAGGAGGGCCTCCGCAGGGTTCGTTGTCCTGCCACCCTGTCGCGGTCATGGCCCGGCGGACAGAGCCAAAGTGGGCGGGGTTCAGTGGTCCATAAAACGTTGCGCCGTTCGAGTGGTGCATCACCGGCCACGGCCGTAGCGTCGGTACCGACACGGGCGCGGACGGCCGGGAGCGGGACATGCGCGGACTCGCGGTGACCAAGGCGGCGGCACTGTGTGCCGCGACGGCGTTCGTGGCGGCCATGGGCCCGGCCTCCGCCTCCCCCGCGGCGGCGCCGGCGTCGTCCGGGCGGGCCGCGGTTCAGCAGGTCAGGCCCACGGTGCTCGTCGACTGCCTCTCGAAGCCGCAGGTACGTCCCGTCGACTTCATGCTGGCCTGCGGGGACGGCAACAGTCGCCTGGCCTCGCTCCGGTGGGCGCGCTGGGACGCCGCGTCGGCGGAGGCGAAGGGCGTCAACCGGGTGAACGACTGCAAGCCGTACTGTGCCGCGGGGACGTTCCACTCGTATCGCGTCGTCGTCCGGCTCGACGAGCCGCGGAGCTGGAAGAAGGATCCGCAGCAGAAGCACTACACACGGATGACGCTCACCTACACCGGCGACAGGCCGGAGCGGCTGGCGCGCACGGTGACGTACACGCTGTGGAACTGAGTGACGCCCCGGCAGGACGGCCCGTCGGCCCCGGCCCTCACCCGGCCTCGTCCGGCTCTCGCCCCAGCAGGTCGGCGAGCAACTGGCCGCTGGTGACGGTCTTGTCGTCCTTGTGGGCGTGCCACCGCCCGAAGGTGTCCGCCGCGGCGTCGGCGAAGGAGCCCGGCAGGCCGCTCTCCCGCCAGGCGTCGGCGATCTCCCTCATCTCCGGCTCCCAGCGCCAGGCCCGGGGGCCCGCGCCCGCCAGTTGTTCCGGCCGGGCCAGTGGGGTGTCGGGCAGCAGGTGTGCGGCGACGTCGAGGAGGTCGTCCAGGACGCCGTGGTCTTCCGCCAGGGCGCAGGCCTCGGCGGCGAGGGCGTACGAGATCTTGTTGTAGGCGGCGAAGGACAGCTTGAGCGCCGATGCACGGCCGACCGGGCCGGCCAGGGCGACGGGCGTCAGCAGTGTCCCGGCGAACAACGCCCGGACCCCCGCCACGGCCGTGTCCTCGCCCGACAGATACAGCCGGGTGGTGTCGGCCGCACGCGGTGGTGGGCCGGTGATGCCTCCGTCGACCAGACTCGCCCCGGTGCCGTGCAGCACCTCGGCGATCTGCGCCATGCGCTGCGGGCTGACCGCGTTGGCATCGACGTAGACACCGTCGAAGCCGGCTGTCGCCACCTGGCGGGCGACGTCGAGGGCGGCGGCCGGAGGGCACACGCTCAGGAGCAGGGTGCACCGGGTGGTCAGCTCCGCCATTTCCGCCGCGGGCCGCAGCCCCCACTCGGCGGCCCGCCGCCCGGTCGCGGCCGACCGGCCCTGCGGCAGCCACCAGACCCTGCTCCCCGCGGCCATCGCCTGTGCCGCCACCTGCGCACCCATGGCACCGGGGTGCACGATCCCCACGTCGGTATGAACCATGAACGGGACCCTATCGCCGTCGGCGAGAGACCCCTTCGACGCCAGGCGCTTCACATTTCACGCACATTCTCCTCACGTCATGTCCATGAGGGAGATAAGCTCCTGCCGCTCCATTCGCACCACTGGGGGGATTCCTCATGCGTACACGCCACGTCCTGGCGCTGGTCGCCGCCGCCGGCTCGATAGCCGCCCTGTCTGCCGCGCCGGCGCAGGCCGCCGAATACACGTCCGCCCTGAAGCTCAAGGGTGTTCAGTACGACGCGCCCGGCTCGGACTCCAACAGCTGCTCCACCGGCAACACGAAGGACGAGTACCTGACGATCAAGAACTACTCGGCCTCGGCGACCGTCAACCTCAAGGGTTACGTCGTCAAGGACGCCGTCGGCAACAGCTTCACGTTCACGGCCAGCCACAGCCTGCAGCCCGGCGACTACGTGAAGCTGCGCGGCGGCAAGGGCACCGACTCCGACGCGAAGAACGTCGTCTACCGCCAGAACTGCAACTTCATCTGGAACAACGACAAGGACACGATCTACCTGTACAAGCCGTCCGGAAGCCGGGCGGACGTGCACGGGTACACCAAGAGCGGTTCCGACCCCGACCGCAACGGTTACATCACCTTCCACAGCTGACGAACCGCTGCGGCCCTGTCGGTCAGCGGCGGGTGCGCCACTTGCTCAGCAGACGCTGCGCCTGAGCGCGGCGACGCGGGTCGGACGCAGTGCGTCGTGCCTGTTCCATGGTGCGACGCCCCTGAGGGCTCCTGGTGAACTGCTTGATGCGCTGGATGACGCTCGGCATGGTCGTCCCTCCTCCGGTCGGCAGGTTTCGCTCCCTCATCGCTGCGTCTACCCGGTGCCGGACCATTCAGGCAGCGGTCACGCCGACAGCCGGTCCGTCGCCTGCCGCGTGGCGTGGGGCGTATCCGACGCGGTCGGGTACGCCCCACCGCGTTCGCGTGGCTCAGCGGCCGTCACGCAGCAGCGCGCAGACGAAGTCCTCCTGGACGGCGCGCAGTTGGCGCAACTGGGCGGGCGCCTGGGTGCGGTTGATCTGGGTGGTGACGGAGAACGTCAGCGAGCGGCTGCCGTCCGGGGTGGCAGCGATCAGCTGCGTGTATCCGGGGAAGTTGCCGGTGTGCCCGAGCACGACACCGCAGCGGGTCTCGTAGCGGAAGATCGCGAGGCCCGCCTTGTTGCGTCCCGGTCCCGCGGGCTCGGACGCCCCGGCGATCCAGCGCCGCTGTTCGCGTACGACGTCCTTGCCGTACAGCGCTCCCCCGGCGTAGCCGCGGATGAAGCGGTTCATGTCGGCGGGAGTGGAGACGATGCCCCCGGAAGCCCATACGCCCGAGGCGCTGAGGATCTCGCTGACGTCCTCCGGTGGTCCGGGCGGCGTCACGTCGTATCCGTGCAGGTAGGGCTCGGGGAGCCGGTAGCCCTGCGGAAGACTGGTGTCACGCAGCCGCAGCGGCTCGTAGACCAGCTCCCTCAGGAGGCGTTCGTACGGCGTGCCGGTGACCGCTTCCGCCATCAGGGCCACGGCGATGTTGTCGGAGTTCGAGTACTGGTACCGGCTGCCCGGCCGGAACAGCAGGGGCTCGTCGGCCACGTAGTCGAGGAGGCGACGGGAGTCGAAGCGGCGCCGCGGATCGGCGAGCACCTCCTCCAGGAAGGCGGGGTCTTCCGAGTAGTCCGGCAGGCCGCTGGTGTGGTTCAGGAGTTGCCGCAGGGTCACGGAGCCCCAGGCGTCGGGGAGCCGGGGCAGCCGCTCGCGGAGGGTGTCGTCCAGGCCCAGGACGTGGCGGTCGACCAGGGTGAGGGCGACCGCTCCGCTGAAGGCCTTGGCCGTGCTCGCGATGCGCATGTGGTCGTGCGGGCCGGGCGGCCGGCCCGTGGCGAGGTCGGCGACGCCGGCCCGGAGGATCTGCCTGTCGTGGCCGCGCTGGAGGACGGCGATGATGCCGGGCGGCCCGCCGGGGCTGTTGACGAACCGGTCGAGCCGGCGTTGCAGCGTCCGCTCGTCCGACGGCCGTGGGGTGGCGTCGGCGGCGGTGCTGACGGCGGCCGGGACCAGGCCCGCGAGGCAGACGGCGATGACGGACGCCGCCCGTAGCCGAGGGCGACGGGTGCGGCGGGGCGGTGCGGGGCGTGGAGGCATGGCGGCTCCTGAGGGTGGGGTTTGTGCTGTCCCAGCCTCACCGGGTGCGCAGGGCGCCAGCTCCTCGTGCTGCTGCATACGGCCCAAGGAAACGGCGACCGGGCGGCCGCCGTTTGCTCAGCTCCGGAGCGCTTCGATGTGGTGGCTCAGCCGGTCAGTGGTGCGCAGTGCACGTTGTTCGCCCCGCCGCTCTGTCCGGCGATCCGCCCCCAGTAGCTCACGCAGTGGCCGGGGTGGCCGATGTACGCCGGACCGGCGTAGGTCGTGTAGAGACCGTCGTCGAACTCGGGGTCGACGTCCTGGGCGTCCGTGAGCGCGGCCAGCATGGACACCGCGGTGCCGGGACGCGCGCGCACGGTGACCACGCAGTCCAGTCCGGTGGCCGGGTTGTACGTCAGGTAGACCGTGCCCGCCGTGCCGACCGGCGACGAGTGGACCACCGTGTAGCCCGCCCCGCAGACCCCGTTGTACTTCGCCGGGGTCGTCGCCGCCCCTGCCTGCGGTGCGACGGCCCCCAGGGTGCCGACCACGGCGGCTGTGACCGCTCCGACCGCTGCGGCACTCTGAATGATGTTCATGTGAATCCCCCGTTTCGTCGACTGCTCCGACAGCGTGTCGACGTCGCAGGGTTTGACCGCCGTCACCCGGCCGCCGTTGTGGGCCACCGGCACCGGTTACGGAACCCGGACACGGAGTGAACGGGTCCGTGGCCATGTCCGCTCAGTCCCGGGTACTGACGAAACCGTCGAGCGCGGCGGTGAGTTCCGCCGGCTTTTCCACCGGCAGTTCGTGGCCGGCGTCCAGGATGCGCACGACGGCGTCCGGGTAGGCCGTCGCCATGCGCAGCATCTGGGCGACGGGCAGTTGGACGTCGTGGTAGCCGTGCACCAGAAGGGTGGGGATGCTGATCTCGGCCACGCGGTCGAGGACGTCGAAGGCCCGCATGGCGCCGTAGAGCGTCATCACCACCTCGCGCGGGGTGGCCGACGAGGCGCCGATGTAGGCGCGGATCTCCTCACGGGGGTAGCCGGGGGCGAAGGCGCGCTGGATGTTGGCGGCGACGAACAGCTTGAACGGGACCAGGGTGGAGGCCGCCATCAGCAGGCCTCGGCCCCGGCTGTAGGCCATCTTGCTGATGGAGTTCACCAGCACCATGCGTGCGACCCGGTCGGGGTGGGCGAGGGCGATGGTCTGCGCGATCATGCCACCCATGGAGTGGCCGACGGGGATGAAGCGGTCGACCTTCAGGTGGTCCAGGAGCGCCATGACGTCACCGGCCAGGTCGTCGATCGTGCGGGCGCCCGATCCGGTGCTCTCGCCGTGGCCGCGCAGGTCCAGCCGGATCACCCGCCGCTTCGCGGCGAAGTGGGCCAGCTGGTGGTCCCAGCGGTGCCGGTTGGCCGTCCAGCCGTGGATGAACACCAGCGGGATGGCGTCATCGTCGCGGGGGCCCTCGTCGTCGTACGTCAGTGAGGCACCGTCGAGGGCGAGCTGTGGCATGGGGCCTGGCCTCCTGGGGGCGATGGAGTTACTGCCGAGTACGGTAAGGGGCGGGCGGGCCGCCGTCACCGTCGACGTCCGAGGAAACCCAAGATGTGACCGAACACGTCGAGGGCGGCGCCCCGGCCCAGGAACGTGTCGAGGTGGCCGTAGCCGGGGATCTCGGTGTAGGTGACGTCGAGTTGGGGCTGCCGGTGGGCGAGGATGTCGTGGCAGAGCCGCTGGGAGTCCTGCCACAGGCCGTTCTCACTGCCGGACAGCAGCAGGACGGGGGTGTCGATGCGGGCGGCCGCGTCCAGGGCGTTCTGCGGCAGGGCCCGGTAGCGCAGGTCGGTGTCGTGCCAGCGGACGACCGTGCGGGCCAGCTCGATGCGGCGCAGGTGCGGCAGGATCCACAGGGGCGCGGGTCCGAGGAGTTCGGCGAGGCGGTCGTGGGTCGTCCCGGTGAGGTGCTCGTGGACGAAGAGCGAGGCGCCCGTGCCCCAGGCCGAGTTGTGCAGGATCTGGCAGGTCGGGTCAGGGCAGCTCGCCTTGCGGGAGGCCACCGCGAACAGAGGGGTGTACTTCGACCACAGGCCGACCTTGCGGATGTCGACGGGGATGTGGTCGATACGGGACTTCAGCAGCTCTCCCGCCAGGGTCATGCGCAGGGAGGTGCGGCCGGCGAGCTTCGGCGTGAGGAAGACGCCCTGGGACACGACACCGGCCAGGCCCGGCACCAGGCCGGCCGTCATGCTCAGCGAGAGGGTGAGCGAGCCGATGCAGTGGGCCACGACGAACAGGGGCCGGTCGCCGATGCGGGCGCGGATGTGGGCGACGGCTTCGGGGATGTCGTACAGGGCGACGTCGTCATAGGTGTACTTCTGGCCGGTCTCGTTGTACGGCAGCCGGCAGCTGCCGCGCCAGTCCAGCAGCCATGGCTCGTAGCCGTCGTCGAGCAGGACGTCGACGAGGTTGCGGGTCTCGGGCAGCAGGAACATGTCGGCGGAGGCGGTGTGGCCGTGCAGGAGCAGGACGGCGGGACGGCGGGCCTCGCCGCTGTCGACCCGGGTCAGGCCGAGGCGTAGGCCGTCGCCCGCGCGGAAGGGGATCTCCTCGACCGAGGCCGGGTCGAGGCGGTGGCGGAGCGGGCGCAGGGCCGTGGTGGTCCGCACCTTGCGCAGCGTGGGTCTGGTTCTGGTGTTCGGCGTCCTGAACATCATCGATTGTGCTCCGTGGGAGTCTGGGTGCGGCGCAGGTCGAGCAGGTCGGCGGCGGCCCGGGCGAAGGGGCCGAGGAGGCCGCGGCCCATCTCCAGGCCGAACCAGGCCAGCCAGGTCAGCTTGGCGGCCCGCTTCTCCTGGCTGGTCAGGCGCGAGTCGACCTTGATGCCGTCGATCTGGTCGCGTACGTAGCTGTCGGCGGGGACGACGATCTCGCCCGCCAGGTGGGCGGCCTCGCCCTCGCGGCCGATCTCGACGCTCAGCGCGCGGGTCTGCCGCCACACGTCGCGGCGGGCGCGGGCGTACTTGCGGCCCTCCAGCCACCAGCGTCCGCCGTCCGCGTCCCGCAACCGCAGCCGGTAGCGCAGGAGTTGGTGCCGCAGGCCGTGCTGGTGGGGGATGCCCTCCTCGGGGCGGATCCAGACGTCGCCTTGTTCCACGACGAGCGGTTGTGAGTGGAGGGCGGTGCAGTGCAGTTCGCCGCGTACGTCCACCCGGCGCTCGGTCACCAGTTGGTGCATGCTCGCGATGGAGAGCGTGAGCTCCGTCGAGCAGGGAGTGGCGGGCGCCGACGTTCCGATAGGGCGTACGGCGCCCTCCGCGGTCTCCGCGAACCACAGGTAGGGCTGGTCGTCCTTGTGCGGCAGCCGGGCCAGGCCGTCGCCGGCGAGCCGCTCGAACGTCTTGAGCTGGGCCCGTGCGTCGTAGCGGGCCGCGGGCTCCAGCGCGAGTGCCTCGACGAGCGCGGCGGTACGGTCCATGGTGGCGGCCGGACCGGTGAGCGTCGCCTCGCACAGTTTGAGGGCGGTGGGGCTCTGCAACACCCGGGACAGGAAGGTCAGTTCGGGCACCGGGTCGGCCTGGAGGCGGGCGAGGGTGTCCGTGCGCCACTCGTCCCAGTCCTGGACGCGGACGTGCATGCCGCCGAGGGCCAGGTCCCGTACGACGTCGTCGAGGGTGTTGGGCACGCCGGTCAGGTTGTAGTCGTAGCCCCAGGCGTCGGGTTCACAGATCGCCGCGACGGCGGCCCGGCTCACCCAGTCCACCGGGGCGGCGTTCAGGTGCCTGAAGGCCGGGACGGTCCGGAAACGGGCGAAGGCCGAGAACAGGCCGCTGCTGAGGTCCTGGGGGTTGTAGGCGCCGGTCTTGGTGTGGCCGCCGATGCCGCCGGGGCGCAGCGCGGTGACGACCAGGCCGTGGTCGCGGGCGCGGCGCAGGGCGACCTCGGCGGCCCACTTCGTCTGGTCGTAGCCCGCGATGAGTCGGTCGGCGTGGGCGAGCGGGTCGTCCTCGCCCATGGCGGTGATGCCGACCTCGTTGAAGACGGCGATGGAGGAGATGTGGTGCAGCGGCTTGGGCCGGCCGGTCGCGGCGAGCTCGGCCAGGGTGAGCGTGCCGAGGACGTTGCTCTGGCGCAGTGACGGGTAGCCGCGCAGGAAGTCCACGGCGGCGGCTACGCCGACGACGCTGTCCAGTTCGTGGGCGAGGGTGTTCCAGCGGTCGTCGGGCAGACCCAGGTGCGGGCGGCGGATGTCGCCGGGCAGCACGGTGATCCGGCGCCGCACCTCCGAGGACCAGGGCAGGTGGTAGCTCCCCAGCGCCTCACCGAGCCGGGTGAGGGCCGCGTCCTCGTCGGCCGCGCGGACCAGGCAGTAGACGTGCGCGTCGCTGTGCCGCAGCAGGTCCAGCAGCATGTGACTGCCGAGGAAGCCGGTCGCGCCGGTCAGCAGGATGCGCCGGGGCGGCAGCGGCTCGGGAGAGCCGACGAAGGGCAGGCGGTCGGCGAGGGCGAGGTCGGCGAGGATCTGGTCGAGGTCCTCGCGGCGGGCGGTGGAGTGGGGGGCGGGCGCGGCGGGGGACGGTGCCGTGGCGGGTGCGAAGGCCGGGATCGGTGCCGTGCCGGGC
>NZ_JAGMUK010000050.1 GCF_019049245.1 Streptomyces sp. AC555_RSS877
AATGACACGACTTCGGCGGTACGCTTGAGCCCCGCTACATTGTCGGCGCGGAATCACTAGACCAGTGAGCTATTACGCACTCTTTCAAGGGTGGCTGCTTCTAAGCCAACCTCCTGGTTGTCTGTGCGACTCCACATCCTTTCCCACTTAGCGTACGCTTAGGGGCCTTAGTCGATGCTCTGGGCTGTTTCCCTCTCGACCATGGAGCTTATCCCCCACAGTCTCACTGCCGCGCTCTCACTTACCGGCATTCGGAGTTTGGCTAAGGTCAGTAACCCGGTAGGGCCCATCGCCTATCCAGTGCTCTACCTCCGGCAAGAAACACACGACGCTGCACCTAAATGCATTTCGGGGAGAACCAGCTATCACGGAGTTTGATTGGCCTTTCACCCCTAACCACAGGTCATCCCCCAGGTTTTCAACCCTGGTGGGTTCGGTCCTCCACGAAGTCTTACCTCCGCTTCAACCTGCCCATGGCTAGATCACTCCGCTTCGGGTCTTGAGCGTGCTACTGAAACGCCCTATTCGGACTCGCTTTCGCTACGGCTTCCCCACTCGGGTTAACCTCGCAACACACCGCAAACTCGCAGGCTCATTCTTCAAAAGGCACGCAGTCACGACGCACAGCACAAGTGCTGCACGCGACGCTCCCACGGCTTGTAGGCACACGGTTTCAGGTACTATTTCACTCCGCTCCCGCGGTACTTTTCACCATTCCCTCACGGTACTATCCGCTATCGGTCACCAGGGAATATTTAGGCTTAGCGGGTGGTCCCGCCAGATTCACACGGGATTTCTCGGGCCCCGTGCTACTTGGGTGTCTCTCAAACGAGCCGTTGACGTTTCGACTACGGGGGTCTTACCCTCTACGCCGGACCTTTCGCATGTCCTTCGCCTACATCAACGGTTTCTGACTCGTCTCACGGCCGGCAGACCGTAAAAGAGAGATCCCACAACCCCGCCTACGCAACCCCTGCCGGGTCTCACACGTAAACGGTTTGGCCTCATCCGGTTTCGCTCGCCACTACTCCCGGAATCACGGTTGTTTTCTCTTCCTGCGGGTACTGAGATGTTTCACTTCCCCGCGTTCCCTCCACATACCCTATGTGTTCAGGTATGGGTGACAGCCCATGACGACTGCCGGGTTTCCCCATTCGGAAACCCCCGGATCAAAGCCTGGTTGACGGCTCCCCGGGGACTATCGTGGCCTCCCACGTCCTTCATCGGTTCCTGGTGCCAAGGCATCCACCGTGCGCCCTTAAAAACTTGGCCACAGATGCTCGCGTCCACTGTGCAGTTCTCAAACAACGACCAGCCACCCATCACCCCGAACCAACCGGTTCGAGTTCACTGGGGCCGGCACCGAAGGTCCAGACTCGAAAGTCCGTACCCTCAGACACCCAACAGCGTGCCCGACACCCTCGCCACTTCCCTTCCATTCCACGCCGAAGCAGTACTAGGAAGACAAGCTGGTCGAGTGTGCCGAATAGTCAACGTTCCACCCTTGAGCAACCAGCATCAGACAGTCGCTGATGTACTGGCCTCTGACCTCACCCCGAAGGGATCGGTAAGAAGTGCTCCTTAGAAAGGAGGTGATCCAGCCGCACCTTCCGGTACGGCTACCTTGTTACGACTTCGTCCCAATCGCCAGTCCCACCTTCGACAGCTCCCTCCCACAAGGGGTTGGGCCACCGGCTTCGGGTGTTACCGACTTTCGTGACGTGACGGGCGGTGTGTACAAGGCCCGGGAACGTATTCACCGCAGCAATGCTGATCTGCGATTACTAGCAACTCCGACTTCATGGGGTCGAGTTGCAGACCCCAATCCGAACTGAGACAGGCTTTTTGAGATTCGCTCCACCTCACGGTATCGCAGCTCATTGTACCTGCCATTGTAGCACGTGTGCAGCCCAAGACATAAGGGGCATGATGACTTGACGTCGTCCCCACCTTCCTCCGAGTTGACCCCGGCGGTCTCCTGTGAGTCCCCATCACCCCGAAGGGCATGCTGGCAACACAGAACAAGGGTTGCGCTCGTTGCGGGACTTAACCCAACATCTCACGACACGAGCTGACGACAGCCATGCACCACCTGTACACCGACCACAAGGGGGGCACCATCTCTGATGCTTTCCGGTGTATGTCAAGCCTTGGTAAGGTTCTTCGCGTTGCGTCGAATTAAGCCACATGCTCCGCTGCTTGTGCGGGCCCCCGTCAATTCCTTTGAGTTTTAGCCTTGCGGCCGTACTCCCCAGGCGGGGAACTTAATGCGTTAGCTGCGGCACCGACGACGTGGAATGTCGCCAACACCTAGTTCCCACCGTTTACGGCGTGGACTACCAGGGTATCTAATCCTGTTCGCTCCCCACGCTTTCGCTCCTCAGCGTCAGTAATGGCCCAGAGATCCGCCTTCGCCACCGGTGTTCCTCCTGATATCTGCGCATTTCACCGCTACACCAGGAATTCCGATCTCCCCTACCACACTCTAGCTAGCCCGTATCGAATGCAGACCCGGGGTTAAGCCCCGGGCTTTCACACCCGACGTGACAAGCCGCCTACGAGCTCTTTACGCCCAATAATTCCGGACAACGCTTGCGCCCTACGTATTACCGCGGCTGCTGGCACGTAGTTAGCCGGCGCTTCTTCTGCAGGTACCGTCACTTTCGCTTCTTCCCTGCTGAAAGAGGTTTACAACCCGAAGGCCGTCATCCCTCACGCGGCGTCGCTGCATCAGGCTTTCGCCCATTGTGCAATATTCCCCACTGCTGCCTCCCGTAGGAGTCTGGGCCGTGTCTCAGTCCCAGTGTGGCCGGTCGCCCTCTCAGGCCGGCTACCCGTCGTCGCCTTGGTGAGCCATTACCTCACCAACAAGCTGATAGGCCGCGGGCTCATCCTTCACCGCCGGAGCTTTTAACCACCACTCAGGAGAGTGGAAGTGTTATCCGGTATTAGACCCCGTTTCCAGGGCTTGTCCCAGAGTGAAGGGCAGATTGCCCACGTGTTACTCACCCGTTCGCCACTAATCCCCACCGAAGTGGTTCATCGTTCGACTTGCATGTGTTAAGCACGCCGCCAGCGTTCGTCCTGAGCCAGGATCAAACTCTCCGTGAATGTTTACCGGTAATCCGGTCGACACCACGAGAGCGGAACAGCCAGGCGGAATAAGCCCGGCCGTTCACAGCGTCCTCGCTGTGTTTTCTTCAAAGGAACCTCGCCACCGGAACAATCCGATGGACGGGGTATCAACATATCTGGCGTTGACTTTTGGCACGCTGTTGAGTTCTCAAGGAACGGACGCTTCCTTTGTACTCACCCTCTCGGGCTTTCCTCCGGGCGCTTCCCTTCGGCCTT
>NZ_JAGMUK010000051.1 GCF_019049245.1 Streptomyces sp. AC555_RSS877
CCCAGTTTGACCATCGGCAGCCGCGCCGCGGCCAGTCGTCGTCGGCGCCGTGGAAGGCCTTCTGCGTCGCGTCCTCGCCCTCGGTCGCGGTCCAGCCGATGTTCAGCCCGTTGATGCGGACCCGGTCGAAGCGGTGCGCGTGGGCCGCGTTGCGGGTCAGGCCGATCAGTCCGGCCTTCGCGGCGACGTACGGGGCGAGGAACGGCTGCCCGCCGTGCGCCGAGGACGTGATGATGTTGACGACCGTGCCGGGCGCCCCCCGGCCCACCATGTCGGCGACGGCGGCCTGCATGGCGAAGAAGGGCGCCTTGAGGTTGATGGCGATGTGCTGGTCGAACAGTTCGGGCGTGGTGTCGAGGAGCGTGCCCCGCGAGGTCAGCCCCGCCGAGTTCACCAGGCAGTCGACCCGGCCGTACGCAGCGACGACCTGCGTCACGGACGCCTTGGCCTGCTCGGCGTCCGCCAGGTCGGCCCGTACGAACATGGCCTTGCCGCCCGCGGCGGCCAGCTCCGCCACCAGGGCCTCGCCGGGCTCAGGGCGGCGGCCGGTGACGGCCACCACCGCGCCCTCCCGGACGGCGGCCCGGGCGATGGCGGCGCCCACCCCCTGGCTGCCGCCGTTGACCAGGACGACCTTGTCGTCGAGAAGTCCCATGTTTTTCAGGCCCTTTCAGCTCGTGCGGCGCTCGGCGCCGGTCCGCAGTTCGTCCCGCAGCGCCTCGGGTGTCCACGCCTCGCGCACCGCCCGCCGTACCGTGTCCGCCTGCGACGGCGGGGCCAGGCCGGCGACCGGCGGATCGCTGTCGAGGTTGGTGGGGAAGGCGTATCCCTCCGCGCTCGCCGCGATCACGTTGTCCAGCCACTCCTCGTCCGCGCCCTCGGCCCGGCGTTGCAGCAGCACGGGGTACACGGCGTTCGTGACCGCCTCGCGGTCCACCGTCTCCATCGCCCGCCCGAACGCCGAGGACACCTGGAGGAGGTTGGCCGTGCGCCGGATGTCCGTGGAGCGGTTGGTCCCGGCGGCGTGGAACAGCGCCGGGTTGAAGAAAGCCGCGTCGCCCTTGGCCAGCGGGAGCTGGATGTGCCGCTCCTCGAAGTACGCCCGGAACTCGGGCAGGCGCCACGCCAGATATCCCGGCTCGTAGGTGTGCGAGTACGGCAGGTACAGCGTCGGCCCGGACTCGACCGGCATGTCGCAGTGCGCGACCGCGCCCTGCAGAGTGAGCACGGGGGAGAGGCGGTGCACGTGCGCCGGGTAGGCGGCCGCCACCTCGTTGGACAGGAAGCCCAGGTGGTAGTCGCGGTGCGCCGTCTGCGCCGCGCCGCCCGGGTTGACCACGTTGACCTGCGAGGTGACCTGGTAGCCCGGACCCAGCCAGGCGGCCGAGACCAGCGCCAGGATGTCGTTGGCGTAGTAGTCGGCGAACGCCTCCGGGTCGTACCGGGCCGTCTTCTCCAGGGCGTTCCAGACCCGGTCGTTGGCGCCGGGCGTGGCGAAGTGGTCGCCGGCCGCCGTCCCCGAGGCGTGCTGCTCGGCGGTCAGCGCGTCGAACACGGCGGAGAGCCGGTCGACGACCGCCGGATCCGGGAAGGCGCCCCTGAAGACCACGATGCCGGGCCCGTCGGTGAGGGCGCGGACCAGTTCGGCCTGGACCTCGCGCCGGTCCTCGGCGGCGCGCAGTCGCGCACTGTCGTAGACCAGGACGTCGCGCTCCACCGAGGCGGCGTACGGGTAGTCGGCGAGGTCCGTCGAGCGCTCGACGAGCGAGCGCAGATCTGCCAGGTCGCAGTCCCGCTCGGACAGCCAGGCGCGGCGTTGCACGGAGGTGAAGGACATCGTCGTCCTCTCGATGACAGGTATGACTCGGCGCTGTCATTCTTGTCATTACAAACCCCTCGAACAACCGGCAGCGAGCCATCAAAAACCCTTCAAGGAGCCTCAGGTGGGCCACCCCTTCCCGATCCGGGAGATCGCACGTCAGGCGGGCCTGAGCGAGGCCACCGTCGACCGGGTGCTCAACGGGCGGGGCGGTGTGCGCGAGAGCACCGCGCGGGAGGTCCGGCAGGCCATCGCCGACCTCGACCGGCAGCGCACCCAGGTCCGCCTGGTCGGCCGCACCTTCATGATCGACATCGTGATGCAGGCACCGGAGCGGTTCTCCACCGCCGTCCGCGCAGCCCTGGAGGCCGAGCTGCCGTCCCTGCACCCGGCGGTCGTGCGCTCGCGCTTCCACTTCCGCGAGACGGGCCCGATCCAGGAACTCACCCGGACCCTGGACCGGATCGCCCGGCGCGGCTCCCAGGGCGTGGTCCTCAAGGCCCCGGACGTCCCCGAGGTGACCGCGGCCGTGGGCCGGCTCGCGGAGGCCGGCATACCCGTCGTCACCCTGGTCACCGACCTGCCCGCCACCGCCCGCCTCGCCTACGTCGGCAGCGACAACCGGGCGGCCGGCGCGACCGCCGCGTACCTCATGGGCCAGTGGCTCGGCGACCGCCCCGCCAATGTGCTCACCAGCCTCAGCAGCGGCTTCTTCCGCAACGAGGAGGAGCGCGAGATGGGCTTCCGCAGCGCCATGCGCACCCTGCACCCGGCGCGCACCCTGGTCGAGATCGCCGAAGGGCAGGGCCTGGACGCCACCCAGTACGACCTCGTCCGGGCCGCGCTGGAACGCGACCCGGAGATCCGGGCGGTCTATTCGATCGGCGGCGGCAACATCGCGACCCTGCGCGCCTTCGAGGACCTGGACCGTCCGTGCGCGGTGTTCGTCGCCCACGACCTCGACCACGACAACACCCGGCTGCTGCGCGAGCACCGCCTGTCGGCGGTGCTCCACCACGACCTGCGCCAGGACCTGCGCGAGGCCTGTCACCTCGTGATGCGCGCCCACGGCGCCCTGCCGCCGGCGGGGCCCACGCTGCCGTCGGCGATCCAGGTGGTCACGCCGTACAACATGCCGCCCCAGGCGACGGCCGGCTGAACCGGCGGCCTGGGGCGGGCCTTGCGAGGGGGAGTGTCAGTGCTGCGGCGCGGGCGATCCGGCCGGCGCGACCCGTCCGGCGCTGCGGTGGACGCTGATGCCCACGGCCAGCAGCCAGTAGCTGAGGGCGGCACCCATCAGCGCGGTCGTGCCCCAGCCGTTCGCCGCGTAGAAGTCCGCCGGGGTGTTCCCGAAGAACAGGGACGGCACGAAGGCCAGGTTGATTCCCGCCAGGACGTATGCCGACCGGCCGGTCCAGCGCGGCAGCAGCCGGGTGCGGGAGACGGCGTAGCCGAACGCGGTCAGGAACAGCGTCAGCATGACGCGGGAGATCGACCCGTAGAGGATGTACGTGCCGCTGACGTCGATGGTCGGATCGATCGGACGCTCGGCGGCGATGACCGCGCCCGCCTCGAGGCCCATGGAGACCAGGGTGATCGTCGCGTAGACCAGTCCCGTGGCGGAGGCCATCGAGCCGGCCCACTCGTGGGCGGGGCTCACCCGCCGGACCAGTTCGCGGAAGGCCGTCACGAACACGACCATGAAGGCGAGCGCGATGATCCCGAGCAGCAGCCGGGACAGGACGTTCGCGTCCGGCGGCGGGCCCGAGTAGACGAAGTACAGCGGCACTTCGACGATGAGCGCGGCCGCGGCGGTGATGCCCGCGAGGCCGGTCAGGCGCCTGGCGAAGGTCTCGTTCATGGACTCCCCCGAGTGTCGGTGGGCGGCTCGGCGTCGGCGTGCTCGCCGACACCTTGAAGCCTGCCGTCCCGGGGGCGCGCCGTCCCTGGCCCTGACCGCCGGATCGGGGGTGGTCCTACGGTCACCCTGCCCGGTGTACGTCCACCCAGGCACCGCTCTCGGCGGACCGCACCATCGCCTCCAGTGCGGCGGCGCTGTGCACGGCGTCCGTGAGCGTGGCCCCGTGTGCGGTGCCCTCGGCGATCGAGCGGAGGAAGCGGCAGGCCTCGATCACCTTGAGGTCGTCGTAGCCCATGGCGTTGGCGGAGCCGGGCTGGAAGGCCCCGTACTCGCCCTCGCCGGGGCCCACGTACACCGTGCTGACCGGCTGGTCCTGGTACCGGTCGCCGCGGCTGACGCCGAGTTCGTTCATCCGGCGGAAGTCCCAGAACACCGCGCCCTTGGTGCCGTGCACCTCGAAGCCGTAGTTGTTCTGCTCGCCGACCGAGACCCGGCAGGCCTCCAGAACCCCGCGCGCGCCGGAGTCGAAGCGCAGCAGGCAGTTGACGTAGTCCTCGTTCTCGACCGGGCCGAGCTCGCCGCCGGACGCACGGAGGTGACCTGCCGTGGCGCCGGTGGGGCGGGCCCGCTCCGGGACGAAGACCGCGGTGTCGGCGGTCAGGGAGGCGATGTCGCCGAGCAGGTACCGGGCCAGGTCCACGCCGTGCGAGGCCAGGTCGCCCAGCACTCCGCTGCCGCCCCGCTCCCGCTCGTACCGCCAGGTCAACGCCCCCTCGGGATGGGCCGCGTAGTCGCTGAACAGGCGGACGCGGACATGGGTGACGGTGCCGATCGCGCCGCTGCCGATCAGCTGCCGGGCCGACTCGACGGCGGGCGCGTTGCGGTAGTTGAAGCCGACCGCGCCCTGCACACCGGCGGTCGTCACGGCGTCGGCGACCGCCCGGGCGTCCGCCAGGGTCAGACCGACCGGCTTCTCGATCCAGACGTGCTTGCCGGCCTCGGCCATCGCGACGCCGATCTCCCGGTGCAGGAAGTTCGGCGCGGTGATGCTGACGGCCCGCACCCGCGGATCGTCGGCCACCTCGCGCCAGTCCCGGACGGCCGTGGCGAACCCGAACTGCCCGGCGGCCTCCTCGGCCCGCCCCGGCACCTCGTCGGCGACCGTCACCAGCTCAGGGCGCAGGCCGAGCTTCGGATAGTGGTGCAGCACACGGGCGTACGCCTGGGTGTGCACCCGGCCCATCCAGCCGAATCCGACGACGGCGACACCGAGCGTATCCACCATGATCCCCTTTTGGACCGGTCCATGAACTGTCCAAGCCACCCTGAGCAGGCTTTCCCCATGTGTCAACCCCTTTGACAAGGTGGCGTGCCGCATGGAACGGTCCACAGCATGAGACAGCCGACGATCCGGGACGTGGCCGAGAAGGCCGGCGTCTCCAAGTCGCTCGTCTCGCTCGTGATGCGCGGCTCCGACCAGGTCCGCCCGGAGAAGCGGGAGGCCGTACTGCGGGCGGTGCGGGAGCTCGGCTACCGTCCCAACGCCGCCGCGCGCAGCCTCAGCGAACAGCGCACCCGCACCATCGGCGTCCTCCTCAACGACCTGCGCAACCCCTGGTTCGTCGACCTTCTCGACGGCCTGAACCCGCTCCTGCACGAGCACGGCCTGCACATGCTGCTGGGCGACGCCCGCCTCAACCGCCGCACCGGCCAGGACCTCGCCCGGCCCTTCCTGGACCTCCAGGCCGACGGCCTGGTCGTGGTCGGCACCCTGCCCGACCCGGCCGCCCTCGGCACCGTCGCCGAGCGGATACCGGTCGTCGTCGCGGGCGCCCGTGAACCCGTCCCGCCCGGCGTCGACGTGGTCGCGGGCGACGACGAGCACGGCGCCCGGCTGGTCACCGAACACCTCATCGGCCTCGGGCACCGCCGCATCGCGCACATCGCGGGCTACGGAGCCGTCGGCGACCTGCGCCGCCGCAGCTTCGAGGCGGCCATGCACGCCCACGGCCTCGCCGACCAGGCGCTCGTCGAGACCGGCGACCTGACGGAGGAGGGCGGCTTCCGGGCCGCCGTACGGCTGCTCGGCCGCCCCGGGCGGCCCACCGCCGTCGTCGCCGTCAACGACATCACCGCCGTCGGCGTACTCTCCGCCGCCGCGGAACTCGGCCTGCGCGTCCCCCACGACCTGTCCGTGACCGGCTACGACGACACGAGCATCTCCCGGCTGCGCCACCTGTGGCTCACCACCGTCGACAACGCCGGCCACGAGGTCGGCCGCCGAGCCGCCCGCTGCCTCCTCGACCGCTTCGACGGAGCCCAGGGAGCGGGGCGGCTACACCTGGCCACGCCGACGCTGGAGATCCGCGGCACCACGGCCCCGCCGCTCACAGACTGATCGCGTAGGCCTTCCGCAGCGTCTCGTGCGCCGCCCACGTCGGGGGACCGCATCCGGCCGTCTGCCGGTGACGGCACTCGCCTCCGCCCCCGCGGCCGTCCTCGCGGGGCTGGGGCATCAAGCAGTCGGTGACATCCGAGGCGGCCGCCCCCGTCGTCCGGGGGCGGCGGCCTCGATCCTCGTAGGGCGTGCGGTCACACCTTGGCCGCGGTGACCTCCGTGGTCTCGGCCGGGCCGTCGGCGGAGGGTGCGGTCTGCGGTGCGCGGTGCTTGGGGATGAAGGTGGCGATGAGGAAGGCGACGAGGGCCGCCCCGGCGCCGAGGGCCATGACGACCTTGAAGCCGTTCTCCGAGGGGAGGGGGTAGCCGCCGAAGTCGGTGGTCATCTGGGCGAGGATGACGCCGGCGATGGCGCTGGCGAAGGACGTGCCCAGGGAGCGCATGAGGGTGTTGAGGCTGTTGGCGGCGCCGGTCTGGGTGGGGTCGACGGCGCCCATGATGAGGGCGGGCATCGCTCCGTAGGTGAAGCCGATGCCGCCGCCGATGATGCAGGAGACCAGGACGAGGTGCCAGACCTCGGACATGAGCACCGTGTTGAGGCTGTAGCCGGAGGCCACGATCAGCGCGCCGATCATCAGCGTGAGCCTGGGGCCCTTGGCCTTGGTGATGGCCGCGGACACGGCGGACATGGCCATCATGACCAGGCCCTGCGGGGCCAGCACCAGGCCGACGGTGAGCATCGACCTGCCGAGGCCGTAGCCGGTCTGCTCGGGCAGCTGGAGCAGCTGCGGCAGCACCAGGGACATCGCGAACATCGAGAAGCCGAGCGCGACGGAGGCGAGGTTGGTGAACAGCACCTGGGGGCGGGCGGTGGTACGCAGGTCGACCAGCGGGCGGCTGCTGCGCAGCTCGTAGAAGCCCCAGGCAAGGAGGATCGCGACCGAGGCGAGGCCGAGGCCGAGCGTGGTGACGGAGGTCCATCCCCAGTCGCCGCCCTTGGAGACGGCCAGCAGCAGGGTGACCAGTCCGGCCGACAGGCCCAGCGCGCCGACCAGGTCGAAGCGGCCGCCGGCCCGCACCTCGGACTCCGGCACGACCAGCAGCACCAGCACGAAGGCGACGGCGCCGAGGCCGGCGGAGGTCCAGAACAGGAGGTGCCAGTCCCACTCGTCGGCGATGAAGGCCGCGGAGGGCAGGCCCAGGGCGCCGCCGACGCCGAGGGACGCGCTCATCATGGCGGTCGACCCGGCGAGCCGTTCGGCGGGCAGGATGTCGCGCATGATGCTGATGCCGAGCGGGATGACACCGGCGGCCAGGCCCTGCAGGGCGCGTCCGGCGATCATCGGGATGACGGAGTCGCTGAGCGCGCACACGACGGAGCCGGCGATCAGCAGGACGACGCTGACGAGCAGCATGCGGCGCTTGCCGTACATGTCGCCGAGGCGGCCGACCACGGGGGTGGCGACGGCGGCGGCGAGCAGGGTGGCGGTGACGGCCCAGGCGGTGTCGGACGCCGAGGCGTCGAGGAGCTTGGGCAGTTCGGGGACGATCGGGATGACCAGGGTCTGCATCAGCGCGACGACGATTCCGGCGAAGGCCAGCACCGCCACGACGGCGTTCGACCTCGGCGGCGCGGATGACCCCGCTGCGGCGGGTCGGGCAGGGGCGTCGGACATGGCAAGGCCTCCGGTCAGAGCAGGGCGGGTTCGGTTCGATCGATATTGCTTGACTTACTCAAGCTAATCTCAATTGATTGACTTAAGCAAATTGAAGGGTGATGTGGCGAGCGCCACGGGCGGGACAGGGCCTCAGGTGGCCGCGGGTTCCTCCAGCCGGTACGACTGCACGGGCAGCTCGGCGACGACTTCGAAGCCGCCTTGCGGGCGGTGGCCCATGCGGATGCTGCCGCCGACCGAGTGGGCACGCTCGCGCATGCCGATCAGGCCGTAACCGCCGCCTGGGGAAGGGGAGTCGGGCGTTCTCGCGCCACCGGCGTTGACGACCGTGACGACCAGCCGGTCTTGGGCGTAGGCGAGCCGCACGTCGGCCGAGCCGGTCACGGCGTGCTTGGTGACGTTGGTCAGGGCTTCCTGCACGATCCGGTACGCCGTGAGAGCGGCACCGGCGGACAGGGGCCGCGGGTCGCCGTCGGTGACGAGGGTGACGGCGAGGCCGGCGTGGTGGAAGGAGGAGGCGAGGGCGGGGAGCTGTGCGAGGCCGGGGGTGGGCAGGCCGGGCGTGCTCCCCACAGGGCCGGCGGCGCCGGCCGCGGGCAGCGTTCGGCCCGCTGTGTCGGCCGAGTGGGTCGTACGGTCCTCACCGTCGTCCGGGTGGGCCCTACGGTCCGTCTGATGCCTCAACAGACCGACCGTGGACTTGAGTTCGCGCAATGCCGAGGAGGTGGTGCCGGACAGCTCGCCGGCGATCCTCTCCGCCTCGTCGGGCCGTGCGGGCAGCATCCGGACGACCGCGCCCGCCTGGAGGTTCGCCAGGACGAGATGGTGGGCGACGACGTCGTGAAGGTCCCGGGCGATGCGCATGCGCTCCTCGGTGACGCGTCCTCGCGCCTCCTCCTCCCGGGTGCGCTCCGCGTGCTCGGCGCGTGCCTGCACGGCCTCCAGGTAGGCGCCCCGCAGCCGGGTCACGGTGCCCAGGGAGGTGGGCAGCAGCAGCCAGGCGGCGGGGCCGAGCAGCTTGAGGACCAGCGGTTCATCGCCGGGGCCGACCACCAGGGTGACGCCCACCAGGAGGACGATGCCGGTGCAGGCGAAGGTGTTCGCGGTCCTGCGGTCGGTGCGGACGGCCAGCGAGTGCAGCGCGACCATCAGAGGGCCCAGCAGCAGGACCGTGAGGATGTAGCCGAGCGCCGAGACGGCCGTCGCGCAGGCGATCGTCACGGCCGTCGTCGTTCGGGGCCGGCAGCGGCGCCACAGCAGCGCGGCGCACGCGACTCCGGTGAGCAGGACGCCGGGCCACCACGGCACCCCCGGGTCGTGTCCGGGGAGGGCGACCAGACTGCCCGGCAGCGAGCAGGCGAAGAGAGCGGCGGCGAGTCCGGCGTCCACGGCGTGAGGACGGGCGGCCGGCAGTCGTTGCAGGTTGTCGATCATCGTGTGGGATTCCCGTCCGGTGCTGTCACCGCGGTGGCGACCACCACGGGTCCCTGCCTGCCGAGGCGGCGCGGGGACCCTGGCGGGTCCGTCACTCGTCGAAGGTGACGACGACCTTCTCCGCGGCACCGGGCGTCAGCGCGAGGTCGAAGGCCCGGTCGACCTCGGCGAAGGGCACCCGGTGGCTGATCAGCCTGGCGAAGCGGTCCTTGTGCTCCGCGAGTTCGGGCGTGACCTCGAAGATCTCGGTCGGGTAGCCCTGGGAGGCGATCAGGGTGAGTTCGCTGCGGAGCATGCCGCCGAGGTCGATGGCGTCGGACTTCTTCTGTACGGCCACCATGACGAGCTTGGCCTTCCACTTCGCGGAGTCGACGGCGGCCTGGAAGACGGCGGGGGCACCGGCGGCGTCGATGTAGATGTCGGTGCCGGCGCGGGGCTGGCCGAGGGCGTTGGCGGCCTGGCCGTGCAGCTCGGTCAGCCGGGCCGTGACGTTCTCGGAGGCGGAGTCGATGACGGCGTCGGCGCCGATGGCCAGCGCGGTTTCCAGGCGTTCGGGGATGACGTCGGCGACGACGACGTGCTCGATGCCGCGCAGCTTCAGCCAGATGGTGGCGCCGAGTCCGATCGGGCCGGCGCCGAAGACGACGACCTTGTCGCCGGGCTTGGCCTCGGAGCGGTTGACGCAGTGCCGGGCGACCGCCATGGGCTCGTTCAGGGCGGCGACGTTGAAGGGGACGTGGTCGGGAAAGACCGCGACGCTCTTGCCGACGACGGCGTCCTCGATGAGCAGGTACTCGTCCATGCCGCCCAACTTTCCGCCGCAGCCGATGATGCCGGAGGAGGCGTCCTGCGGGTTGACGACCACGCGGTTGCCCACCTTCAGGTCCGTGACCTCGGCACCCACCTCGACGACCTCGCCCGCGGGCTCGTGTCCCAGCGGAATGGCGCGTGTGGAGCCGTCGGCGCCGGTCGGCATGCCGCCCAGGTGGAGGAAGAAGGTGTCGGTGCCGCAGATCCCGCAGGCGCGGATCCGTACCAGCGCGTCCTTGGGGCCGGGCACGGGGCGCTCGACGTCCACGACGTCGATCTTGTTCTCGGCGCCGGTCAGGACGGACTTCATCGTGGCCATGGGGTCTCTCTTTCTCAAGGTGCTCAGTGACAGCTGTTGCCGCGTTCGTGCGAGGTCGGACGGGTGGGGAGGACGGTGACCCGGCCGGAAGGGGCGTGTTGCTTGACTTAGGCAAGCATAGGCATATTACTTAAGTCAAGCAATCTTCTGAATATCACTTGAGTCAGGCAACGACCCCTGAGGTGAATCCATGCCCGCGCACCCGTCCACCGCAGCACTCGTCTCCGTGAACGTGGCGGAGATCGAGCGGGTCCTCACCCGTGTTACGTACCTGGCCGGCCGCGCCCGGCAGCACGAGCGCCTGATGGCCGCGGCCGGACTGGCGCTGGACCGGGCCGCCGTGGCCATCCTGCGGCACATCGCGGAGAGCGAGCCGCTGCGTCCCGGAGCGCTGGCGGTCCGCCTGTCGGTCGAGGCGTCCCATGTCACGCGGCAGCTAGGGCAGTTGGAGCAGGGCGGGTACGTGATCCGGGTCCCCGACCCCGATGACCGGCGCGCCCAGCGCGTCCAGATCACGGACGCCGCTCTGGCGGCGGTCGAGCGCATACGGGAGGTGAGCCGCCGGGGCGTGGAGATGGCCCTTGCCGACTGGTCCGAGGGGGACCTCGAACACCTCGCCGTGCTCTTCCGCCGGATGGTCGGCGACTTCGTGGCCCACGCCGAGGACCGGCTCGACGTCCCGGCAGCCGCGTCCTGACCGACGGGGTGACGCCGTAAAGCGCCGTCCCCGCCGAATGCTCCGCCCGCACGCATGCCCTGCTGCGGCGAACTCTTCCCGGGCGACGCCAGGTGCCGGACCCGCCGCGGGCCCCGCCTGCATCCGCATCCGCCGTGGCTTCACTTACCGGCTGGGCCGCGCCCCCACTGCACTGCTCACCGGACGTCCTGCGGAACGCTCCTGGGGGAGCTCCATGCCCGCATACGGCCGACAGAATTGTTGACAATCTTGTCTGGCTAGATTTAGGTTCGACAGGCACTCACTCAGGGAGGGCAACGATGCCGAAAGAAGCCCGTCCGAGCACCGGAGAGCAGGCCAGACAGTACGCGCTCGCGCAACTGCGGCAGGCGATCGCGCAAGGCGGGATGGCACCGGCGCAGCGGCTGGTGGAGAACGAGCTCGCCGAGCAGTTCGGTGTGACACGGGCCAGCATCCGTGCGGCGCTGATCGACCTGGAGTCCCAGGGGCTCGTCGAGCGGATCCGCAACCGCGGCTCGCGGGTACGGGTGGTGACCGTGGACGAAGCGGTCGCCATCACCGAGTGCCGCATGGTCCTCGAAGGACTGTGCGCGGCGAAGGCGGCCGTCGCGGCCAGCGACGAGCAGCTCGGTGAACTGACCGCCCTCGGCACGGCGATGACCAAGGCCGTGGCGGACGGCGAGCCCGTGACCTACTCCGACCTCAACCACGAACTGCACACCAGGATCCGGGAGTTCTCGGGGCAGCAGACCGCACTCGAACTCCTGGAGCGGCTCAACGCCCAACTGGTGCGCCACGGTTTCCAGTTGGCGCTGAGGCCGGGACGTCCGCAGCAGTCCCTGAAGGAGCATCTGGCGATGATCGAGGCGATCAGGGCCAGGGACCCGCAGGCGGCCGAGACGGCCGTCCGTGCCCACCTCACCAGCGTGATCGAGGCGCTGCGCGACTGAGCTGCGCGAGGCGGGCGCCCATCCACCCCCAAGGAGAAGCCGAGCAATGACGCACCCAGGCGCGCCCGCCACCCCCCGATCGACACTCGTCGTCACCGCGCACGCCGGGGACTTCGTATGGAGAGCCGGCGGAGCCATCGCCCTGGCCGCCTCCCGCGGGGAGAAGGTCACCATCGCCTGCCTGACGTTCGGCGAGCGGGGCGAGTCCGCCAAGGCCTGGCGCGAGGGCAGGAAGCTGGACGAGATCAAGGCGATACGCCGGGACGAGGCCGAGCGGGCCGCCACCACCCTCGGCGCCGAGGTCCGCTTCTTCGACGCCGGCGACTACCCGCTGCTCGTCAGCCCCGAGCTCACCGACCGGCTCGTCGAGGTCTACCGCGACACCCAGCCCGACGTCGTCCTCACCCACCCGGCCGAGGACCCGTACAACGGCGACCACCCGGCCGCGAGCCGGATGGCACTGGAGGCCCGGGTCCTCGCCCAGGCGATCGGCTATCCCGGCCCCGGTGAGATCATCGGCGCCCCGCCGGTGTTCTTCTTCGAACCGCACCAGCCCGAGATGAGCGGCTTCAAGCCCGAGGTGCTGCTCGACATCACCGAGGTGTGGGACACCAAGCGCAAGGCCATGGAGTGCCTGCGTGCCCAGCAGCACCTGTGGGACTACTACACCGACCTCGCCGTGCGCCGAGGCGTGCAGCTCAAGCGCAACGCCGGCCCGAACCTGGGGCTCGCGCACAAGACCATGGCCGAGGCCTACATGCGCCCGTACCCGCAGATCGCGAAGGAGCTGGCATGAGCGGCGTCATCGTCACCAACCCCCCGAAGGCTGACGTGAGGGACGTCGACGCGCTGGCCGGCCACGGCGTGGCCACCGTCAGCGAGGCCATGGGCCGCACCGGTCTGCTCGGGCCGGAGATCCGCCCGATCCAACAGGGTGTACGGGTCGCGGGCACCGCGGTCACCGTGCTCAGCTGGCCCGGTGACAACCTCATGATCCACGCCGCCGTCGAGCAGTGCGGCGAGGGCGACATCCTGGTCGTCACCACCACCTCCCCGTGCACGGACGGCCTGTTCGGGGAGCTGTTCGCGACCGCCCTCCAAAGGCGCGGGGTGCGCGGCGTCGTCATGAACACGGGCATCCGTGACACCCAGGAACTGCGGGAGATGGGCTTCGCCGCCTGGTCCCGGGCGGTCTCCTCGCAGGGCACGGTCAAGGCCACCGGCGGTTCGGTCAACGTGCCGATCGCCATCGACGGCCAGGTGATCCGGGCCGGCGACGTGGTCCTCGCCGACGACGACGGCGTGGTGGTCGTACCGCGTGAGCGGGTGCGTGCCACCGTCGAGGCGTCCGAGGCCCGCGAGGCCAAGGAGGCCAAGGCCCGCGCCGCCTTCCTCGACGGCCAACTCGGCCTGGACCGCTACGGGTTGCGCGACACCCTCAAGCGCCTCGGCGTCGAGTACCGCAGCTACGAGGAGTACGCCGGCGAGGGGGCGCGGTCGTGACCCGCGGGTCCGAGGAGGTGCCCTGCCTGCTGATGCGGGGCGGCACCTCGAAGGGTGCCTACTTCCTCGCCGACGACCTGCCCGCCGAACCGGCCCTGCGTGACGCGCTGTTGCTGCGGATCATGGGCAGCCCCGACGAGCGGCAGATCGACGGCCTGGGCGGCGCGCACCCGCTCACCAGCAAGGTGGCCGTGGTCTCGCCCTCCGCCGACCGGCGGGCCGATGTCGACTACCTGTTTCTCCAAGTCGCCGTCGGCACACCCGAGGTGAGCGACCGTCAGAACTGCGGGAACATCCTCGCCGGCGTCGGCCCGTTCGCCGTCGAACGCGGGCTGGTGGCGGCGGGCGAGCGGGAGACCTCGGTCCGGATCCGCATGGTCAACACCGGCGACCACGCCACGGCGACCTTCCCGACCCCCGGCGGCCGCGTGGACTACACGGGAGACGCCGAGATTTCGGGCGTGCCGGGGACGGCCGCACCGGTCGTGATCGAGTTCCCGCCCGGCGCCGGGAAGCTGCTCCCCACCGGCAACGTCCGGGACGAGATCGACGGCGTACCCGTGACCTGCGTGGACAACGGCATGCCGACGGTCCTCATCGAGGCCGCCTCGCTCAAGGTCACGGGCTACGAGTCGCCCAAGGACCTGGAGGAGGACGTGGCACTCGCCGACCGGCTGCTCACCATCCGCCTGGAGGCGGGCCGCCTGATGGGCCTCGGTGACGTCTCGAACGCCACGGTGCCCAAGATCACGCTGCTCGCCGCGCCCAGGAACGGCGGCGCGGTCACCACCCGCACCTTCATCCCGGTGCGCTGCCACACCTCGATCGGGGTGCTCGGCGCGGCCGGCGTGGCCGCCGGACTGCGGATCGAAGGCGCCGTGGGGGCCGAGCTCGCGGAACTCGAGACCGGCAGCGACCGCGTGCGCATGGAACATCCCACGGGGTTCCTGGACATCGACAGCAGCCTCGCGACCACTGACGAGGGCCTGCCCTCCGCCCGCCGTACCGCCGTCGTCCGCACCGCCCGCAAGCTCTTCGACGGCACCGTGTTCCCCCGGTCCGCCGAGACGGCATCGATTCCCAGGCGACCCCAAGGAGGTCAACGATGACTCCGCCGCTCGGCGACATCGCACACATCGGCCACGCCCAGCTGTTCACCCCGGACCTGGACGCCAGCGTCGCCTTCTTCGCCGACTATCTGGGGCTCACCGTCAACGGGCAGGACGGCGACACGGTCCGGCTGCGGACCTTCGACGACTACGAGCACCACAGCCTTGTCCTCACCGCCCGCGAGCAGCCCGGCCTCGGCCGGCTCGCCCTGCGCACCTCCAGCGAGGAGGCACTCCAGCGCCGGGTCAAGGCGGTCGAGGAGGCGGGCGGCACCGGCCACTGGGCCGAGGACGAACCCGGCCTCGGCAAGCTCTACGTCACCACCGACCCGGACGGCCACGAGCACGCCCTGTACTGGGAGAGCGAGCACTACCGGGCCCCCGACGAGCTGAGGCCGGCGCTGAAGAACCAGCCGCAGGCCAAGCCCAACCGGGGGGTGGGCGTACGCCGCCTGGACCACGTCAACTTCCTCGCCGCCGACGTGCTCGCCAACGCCGAGTTCCAGCAGTACGTTCTCGGCGCCCGGCCCACCGAGCAGATCCGCCTCGACACGGGCAAGATCGCGGCGCGCTGGCTGACGTACACCAACAAGTCGTACGACGTCGTCTACACCTCGGACTGGACCGGGAGCGCCGGCCGACTGCACCACATCGCCTTCGCGACCGACACCCGCGAGGACATCCTGCGCGCGGCCGACCTCGCGATCGACACCGGTGTGTTCATCGAGACGGGTCCGCACAAACACGCCATCCAGCAGACGTTCTTCCTCTACGTCTACGAGCCCGGCGGCAACCGCATCGAGCTGTGCAACCCGCTCACGCGGCTGGTGCTGGCGCCCGACTGGCCGCTGATCACGTGGACCGAGGAGGAGCGGAAGAAGGGGCAGGCCTGGGGGCTGAAGACCATCGAGTCCTTCCATACGCACGGCACGCC
This sequence comes from Streptomyces sp. AC555_RSS877, assembly GCF_019049245.1. Classification (GTDB taxonomy): domain Bacteria; phylum Actinomycetota; class Actinomycetes; order Streptomycetales; family Streptomycetaceae; genus Streptomyces. The sequence continues at coordinate 15,511 of NZ_JAGMUK010000051.1, forward strand.
GCCGGTCGCGTAACGCCGGTCGCGCAACGCCCTCGAACTGGGCTCCGCCCTCTCCTTCGTGGTCGTCTTCAACCTCGGCGGCATCGTGGGCATGCTGGCCGCCGGCCGGGCAGCGGATCTCCCCCACCCTCGGCTTCGCTCGGGCGGGGGGACCCCCACCGGCGCCCCGCGCATCTCGGCGATCTGGTTCGCGCTGACCGCTGCGGGCGTCTTCCTGCTCAGCGTCCACATGCCGATGAGCTCGACGATGATCGTCGTCTTCCTCACGGGTGTCTTCCTCAACAGCCCCCAGACGATGATCTACGCGACGGTCTCCATCCGCTCCCACGCGGACAGCCGCGCCACCGCCGTCGGCTGGACCTCCGGCATGGGCCGCTTCGGCGCCGTCTTCGGCCCGTGGCTCGGCGGCCAGCTCCTCGCCGCCGGCAACGGCGACTGGGGCTTCACCGCCTTCGCCCTCGCCGGACTGTCGTCCATGGTCTTCATCGGCATCGCCGCGCTGCGCGGCCCCCGGCAGACGCCCAAGAGCGCCGAGCAGAAACTCGTCAGCGCTCACTGAGCAGTGAGCCGCGGGGGAGAGAACGGACGCCGGCCACCGCAGTGCACGCGGCGGCCGGCGTCAGAGGTCGATGACCAGACCCGGGGTGGCGACGCCCACGGGGCGGACGCAGCCTTCCGCGGCCGCCTTCACGGCCTCCGCAGGGTCGGTGCCCGGCCACAGGTGCGTGAGCAACAGCCGGGCCACGTCCGCCTGTCGGGCGTACTGGCCGGCCAGCCGTGCGGTCAGCAGGTACGGCGCGTCCGTGGGGGAGGGAACCTGGTGGACGTACGTGGCTTCGGACAGGAAGAGATCCGCGCCTTCGGCGAGGCGCGGAATGTCGTCGCTGGGACCGGTGTCGCCCGTGTAGACGAGCACGGACTCGGGAGTACGGAGCCGGATGCCGGCATTGGGCACGAAGTGCGGCAACAGCCGGGTGTCGGCGGTGAACGGGCCGATCTCCAGCCGCTCGCCGGGGCGGAACCCGTGCACACGGTAGGCACCGGCGAGCATGCTCGGCTTGTCGAGGGCCAGCACGGCGTCCACGGCGCCGTGGGGCGCGAAGACGGGCAGGGCCTCAGGCGGGGCGTCGCTCAACCCCCGTGCGCGCAGCAGGGGGTTGAGGTCGGCGCAGTGGTCGGGGTGGCCGTGGCTGACCAGGACGGCGTCGATCGTGTCGACCGTGGTGTGCAGGAGCAGCCGGGGCAGCGTGGCGTATCCGGGATCGACGAGCAGCCGGAAGCCCGCGTATTCGACGAGGTAGCCGCTGCACGCCCGGGTGGCGGTGGGCCAGGCGCCGCAGCCGCCGAGAACCGTCAGTCTCATGGCAGAACACTAACGGCGCTTCCCGTGCCGAGGTCGAACCGCTCCGGCTTGGTCACCTCACCGTCGACCCCCACCTCCGCCTCGCCCTTGAGGACCGTCACGTCCTCGTCGCAGTCCGACTCGCGCGATTCGCCGGGCCGTTCGGCACGCACGCCGAGGGCGCCCCGTAGGCGAACGAATCTCCTCAGGAGCGGACGGCCTCCCGTACATGGCGGGCGATCAGCGCGTACGTCTCCCGCGCCTTCTCGTCGTCCGAGCCGTCGTAGCCGTGGTCGGCCCCGGCCACGTCGTGGTGCCCGACCAGGGACCCCGTCCTCCGCAGCCGGTCGGCATAGCTCACGGCCTCCGCCCGCAGCAGGTCGTACTCGGCCGTGACGACGAGGGCCGGGGCGATGCCCGTCAGATCCGCGGTGTCGCAGGGGTGGGCGGGCGACACCAGCCGGTCGGTGCGCAGCCGGACGTCCGGGACGTACGACGTGTCGAAGACGTCGGCCATCCAGGGCCGCAGCATCGGCCGGTCGACGGCGGCGCGCTTGTGCCGGGCACCGGTCGCGAGGTCCAGCGGGGGATAGTGCAGGACCTGGAGCGCGATCGGGGGACCGCCCTCTTCGAGCGCCTGGCGCGCCACGGCCGCGGCCAGCCCGCCGCCCGCGCTCTGCCCGCCCACGGTGAGGCGGCTGCCGGCCCAGCCGTGTTCGGCACCGTGCTCGGCGACCCAGCGGACGACCTCGTACGCCTGCCTCGGCGGAGCCGGGAACGGGTGTTGCGGGGCGACCACGTAGTCCACGTTGATCACCACGACCCCCGCCTGTGCGGCGAGGAAGCGGCACAGCGGGTCGTCCAGCTCCGTGAGCGACATGACGTAGCCGCCGCCGTGGAAGTTGACGTGCACCGGCGGCGCCGCCTCGCCGGCCTCTTCGGCCGCGGGCAGGTACACCGTCACCCGGGCCGGGGCGATGGCGGTGGGGATGGTCAACTCCCGTATTGTGCGCGGGAATTCGGGGAAGCGGGCGTGCGAGGACGCCGCCGAGCCGCGTCCGCCGGAGCGCCGGTCGGCGAGCAGGGTCATCCGTTGCATCGTCTTGGCGGCGAGGACGGCCACCGCCGGCCGGGCCAGGAGAGGCATGTGGCTCCGTTCACTGGGACTGCGGCGGCCCGGGGGCGGGTCTGCGCCTGACGGGCAGCATGCCGACGCAGGCGCCGCCGGTGCTGCCGGTGCCAAATTTACTTGAGTCAGGCAATAAAAAGCTAGGGTGTGGATCTCGGCGCGGGGCGCGCACCGGCCCCGCCGACCAGACCGGCGCCGCGGGAGCAGGAGACCGTGGGCCACGGCTGACCCGCGCGCATGGGGTAGGGTTGACCCGCGTGCTCACACGGTGTCCTCACATGGATGCCTGGGGAGAGCGCACCGGGACGTGGCGCAGCTTGGTAGCGCACTTGACTGGGGGTCAAGGGGTCGCAGGTTCAAATCCTGTCGTCCCGACTTTACGAAGTCGCAGGTCAGGGGCCGTTTCAGAGAAGATCTGAAACGGCCCCTCGATCATTTGGGCGGCACACCCGTCGAGTCCTCTCCGGCAACTGTCGTCCCTGCATCGCATCTGATGGGGCGTGACATGACGACGAGTCCCAGAATCCTGACGGCTCCCCGGGTCCGGGACCGCCCGCGGTGGGGCGGAATTCCGGAAGGGTGAGGGACCGGCCGGTCGCCACGGCCCTCATCGCTTCGGCCGTCATCCGGCCCTCCGCTGCCCCGCCTCATGCGAGGCGGGAGGCAGCGAGCCGGCTTTGCGCGCGTGGCGCGCCCGCGGACACCAAGAGGACCGACCGTGTGGCCCGGCAATCCGCGGGCCGGCCGAGCAGCGGCTTCAGCCGAGCTGCGCCGCTTTGTCGCGTGGCTGCCTTCGCCAGGGTGGGGGCGGGCGCGGACCCGGCCGAGGGCGCCCAGCGGGCAGGGAACCGGGTGAAGGTTCTCCTGCCCCCATCGCGACGTGTTGCTACGACCGGCGCAGCGCGGTGTTCAGTACTGCTCGGTCTCGACGAAACCCCCGTCCGCGTCGTCGTCCGCGCCCAGTGCGGCGGCGGTCGGGTCGAATCCGGGCGGGGAGTCCTTGAGTCCCAGGCCCATGCCGGCGAGCTTCGCCTTGACCTCGTCGATGGACTTCGCACCGAAGTTGCGGATGTCCAGGAGGTCGGCCTCGGAGCGGGCGACGAGCTCACCCACGGAGTGGACGCCCTCGCGCTTGAGGCAGTTGTACGACCGGACGGTGAGGTCGAGGTCCTCGATCGGCAGGACCAGGTCGGCGGCCAGGGCGGCGTCCGTGGGGGACGGGCCCATGTCGATGCCCTCGGCGTCGATGTTGAGCTCGCGGGCGAGACCGAACAGCTCGACCAGGGTCTTGCCGGCCGACGCCATGGCGTCACGCGGACGCATGGCCTGCTTGGTCTCGACGTCGACGATCAGCTTGTCGAA
>NZ_JAGMUK010000052.1:0-29174 GCF_019049245.1 Streptomyces sp. AC555_RSS877
GGAGGGGCCTGCGGGGGGTCTGGGAGGGGACGACGGGGGAGGCGGGGGTTCCCCCGCGGCTCCGCGGGTGGGGCTTGCTGTGGTGGGCCTCTCCGGGGCTGTGAGGGGCCTTCCTGCGGTGGCGGGGCGGGCGGGCTTGGTGGCCAGGGTCGGGGCGGCGGTGCTGCGGAGGCGCGTGCCGGTGCCGGCGCGGGTGCTGGTGCTGGGGGCCAGCGGGTCCGGCCCGGGGGCGGTCGCGGGGCGGTTGTCGGTGGGGCGGGTGCGGGTGCGGGTTCCGGACGTGCCCGGTGAGCCCGGCGGGCGGCCGTCGGGCGCGGTCGTGCGGGGCGTGCCTCCGCCGGGGGCGCGGGGCGGGGTGCCGCCGGGACGGCGGGTGTCGCGGCGGCCCGGCGGGCGGGCGCCGGGGTGGTGGTTCGCCCTCGTCATGACCTTGTTCATCGTCGTCCCCGCTCGATCGGCCCGGGTAGTACCGGGCGGTAACTTCGTACTTGGGGATCTTGTACGGGGTGGTGGACCTCGGCGGCAAGGCGGTCGGCGGCCTCGCCGGGGTGGCCGGAATGTTCACCTATCAGAGTGGTCGGGGGTGGCGGGAAGCCCGTCGTGGCGGGGATGTACCGGGTGAGTTCCGAGGCGCCGGGTGGACGCCTTCAGGGGGGTGGGCAGGGACTCGAAAGGGGACCCCACGGACGTATCCTGAAGGCCCTCCGGGAGGTGCCGAACGCCCTTCGGGAGGGCCCGACGAGCCTTCGACCACGAAAGAAGCGGCGAGCATGCGTGTCTACGTCCCCCTGACTCTTCCCGGGCTCGCCGAGGCGTACAAGACGGGAGAACTGGGGAGCGGGCCGTTCGTCGCGTACGCGGTCACGCCGGCGTTGCGGGAGTGGTACCTGTCCGACGACATCGAGGAGTTGGAGTACGCCGCGCTCAACCGGGCCGCGCTGGCCTCGCTGCGGTTGCTGGCGGGGGACGCCGAGGCGGTGCGGCGGCGGGTCGTGGTCGCCGTGGACGTGCCGGACGGTACGGCGACCTCTGATCCCGACCGGGCGCTGGACCCTGCGGCGCTCGGTGAGGTGCGGGTCGCCGGGGCTGTGCCGTTGGACAAGGCGGCGGCCGTGCACGTCGACGCCGGGGACGCGGAGGCCGACGTGGCCGCGGCGGCCGGCGCGCTCGCGGCGGCGGACGCCGGGGACGACGACGCGCAGTTCGTCGTGGACGGGGCCGAGGACCATGAGCTGCTGTGGTTCGCCAGGCAGGAGATCCCGAATCTGGTCGGGCTGGGAAGCTGAGGGCGGATGTTGTGCTCGGCTCTGAGCTGCGGGTCTCTTGATTGTCAGTGAGGGCGGGTACGTTTTCGGCATGGGGAAGCAGACAGGCGCGCACATTGTCTGGGACTGGAACGGCACGCTGTTCCACGACAATGACGCGATCATCGGGGCGACGAACGCGGCGTTCGCGGAGTTGGGGCTGGCGTCGATCACGCTGGAGCAGTACCGGGCGTTGTACTGCGTGCCGGTGCCGAAGTTCTACGAGCGGTTGATGGGGCGGCTGCCCACCGAGGCCGAGTGGGAGGTCATGGATGAGACCTTCCATCGGTACTACACCGAGCACCGGGTGAGATGCGGGCTGACCGCGGGGGCGGCGGAGTTGCTTGCGGGGTGGGGGTCGGCGGGGCGTAGCCAGTCGATCCTCAGCATGTACGTGCATGATGAACTCGTGCCGTTGGTGCGGGGGTTCGGTATCGAGGCGCACTTCCTGCGGGTCGACGGGCGGGTCGGGCCGTCCGGGGGGAGCAAGGCGGAGCACATGGTGCGGCACTTGCGGGCGTTGGTCGGGGTGGACCCGGCTCGGACGGTGGTGATCGGGGATGCCGCCGATGATGCGGTGGCGGCTCGGCATGTGGGGGCTCGGGCCGTGCTGTACACCGGGGGGTCGCATGGGCGGGCGAGCCTTGAGGTGGCGGGGGTGCCGGTGGTGGACACGTTGGAGGAGGCCGTGGTGGAGGCGCAGCGGTTGGCGGCGTGACGCTGCGCTGAGCTGGGGCGGGGGGTGTGTCGGGGCCGGTGTGGTTGGCGCCGGGCTGTTTCTCGCCCCCGCCGCCCCTACCCGTCCCATCCCCAGGGGCTCCGCCCCTTCGACCCCACCAGGGGCTCCGCCCCTGCACCCCGGCGGGGATTGCGTCCCCTGCACTCCTTACTGGGCTCCGGCCCTGGACCCCGGCTGGGATTGCGTCCCCTGCACTCCTTACTGGGCTCCGGCCCTGGACCCCGGCGGGGACTGCGCCCCCTGGATCCCTCGCCGGGCTCCACGCCCCTGGGCCCCGGCGGGGACTGCGTCCCCTGCACCCCTCACTGGGCTCCGGCCCTGGACCCCGGCGGGGACTGGCGCCCCTGCACCCCGGCTGGGATCGCCTTCCCTGCACCCCTTACGGGGCTTCCGGAGGTGGGCGGGGGCGTGCCCCTGCCATTCCCGCGGGCTCGCCCTTGGGCCCCCGCGGGGACTGCGTTGCTGCGCCTCTGGAGGGCTCTCTCTGCACCCCTGGCGTCTCCCCTCAACCACCGTCCCGGCTGAAAACAGCGCGCTCGCGCTTGAGTCGGAATTGAGGAAGACACGCATGGAATGTCTTCCTTCGCCCCTGTGCAGAACGTCAAAGTTCTGCCCCTGGTTTTGTACACATACGGCTCATGACGGGCCCCCTGTGAGGAGCGATAGCCTGGTGGCGTGATCAGCGCGATAGTTCGCGGGGGCATCGTCGCCCCTGTCCTGCGCCCGGGGAGCACGGACTACATCCGTGACCGGGCGGCGCTCGCTGGTCTTCGCGGGCGGGACGAGGGCGCAAGGGCCCCCAGGACGCCGTACACATCCCGGAAGCAGGCGCCGCCGAGAGCAGCGTCACACCCTTCCGGCATGTCGAGAATGGCTGATAACCCCCCGCTCATCTCGCCTTGCGGCATAGCGTCGGAGCAGACCGGACACCCCGCGTCACGGCGTTACGTCACAGGGGAAGAGACCGTACTTCCACCTACGTCACGCAACGGCGCGCGACAGGAGCCAGAGGACAATGCAGACCAAGCTGGACGAAGCAAAGGCCGAGCTGCTCGAGAGGGCCGCCCGGGTAGCTGAGAACAGCCCGGTCGGGGGGCACCTACCGACCGGGACGACGGATGCGAGCGCTCCCGACCGGGACAACCTGCTCGCGTTCCTCCAGCGCTACTACCTGCACACCGCCCCGGAGGACCTCGCCGACCGCGACCCGGTCGACCTCTTCGGAGCCGCACTCTCGCACTACCGCCTGGCCGAGAACCGCCCGCAGGGTACGGCCAACGTGCGGGTCCACACGCCCACCGTGGAAGAGAACGGCTGGACGTGCACTCACTCGGTGGTCGAAGTCGTCACCGATGACATGCCCTTCCTCGTCGACTCCGTCACCAACGAGCTGACGCGCCAGGGGCGTGGCATTCACGTCGTCATCCATCCGCAGGTCATCGTGCGGCGTGACGTCACCGGCAAGCTCATCGAGGTGCTCACCCCGCGTCCCGCCGGCGAGTTGCCGCACGACGCGCACACCGAGTCCTGGATCCATGTCGAGACCGACCGCGAGAGCGACCGGGGCGACCTGAAGCAGATCACCGCGGACCTGCTGCGTGTCCTGTCCGACGTCCGTGAGGCCGTCGAGGACTGGGAGAAGATGCGGGACGCGGCGCTGCGCATGGCCGACGAGATGCCCAAGGAGCCCGTCGCCCCCGATCTGCGCGAGCAGGAGATCGAGGAGGCGCGGGAGCTGCTGCGCTGGCTGGCCGCCGACCACTTCACCTTTCTCGGGTACCGGGAGTACCGGCTGCGGGAGGACGACTCCCTCGTGGCCGTCCCCGGCACCGGGCTCGGCATTCTGCGGTCCGACCCGCACCACGCGAGCGACGAGACCCACCCCGTCAGCCCTTCCTTCGAGCGGCTGCCCGCCGACGCCCGTGCCAAGGCGCGCGAGCACAAGCTGCTCGTGCTGACCAAGGCCAACAGCAGGGCCACCGTGCACCGGCCGTCGTACCTCGACTACGTCGGCGTCAAGAAGTTCGACGAGAACGGCAACGTGGTCGGTGAGCGGCGCTTCCTCGGGCTGTTCTCGTCCGCCGCCTACACCGAGTCGGTGCGCAGGGTTCCGGTCGTCCGCCGCAAGGTCGAGGAGGTCCTGGAGCGTGCCGGGTTCTCGCCCAACAGCCACGACGGGCGCGACCTGCTGCAGATCCTGGAGACGTACCCGCGCGACGACCTCTTCCAGACTCCGGTCGACGAGTTGCAGGCCATCGTCACCTCCGTGCTCTACCTCCAGGAGCGCAGGCGGCTGCGCCTCTACCTCCGCCAGGACGAATACGGGCGCTACTACTCCGCCCTCGTCTACCTGCCCCGCGACCGGTACACCACGGGCGTACGGCTGCGGATCATCGACATCCTGAAGGAGGAGCTCGGCGGTACCAGCGTCGACTTCACCGCCTGGAACACCGAGTCGATCCTCTCCCGGCTGCACTTCGTCGTCCGGGTCCCGCAGGGCACCGAGCTGGCGCAGCTGTCCGACGCCGACAAGGAGCGCCTCGAGGCCCGGCTGGTGGAGGCCGCGCGGTCGTGGGCCGACGGGTTCGGGGAGGCGCTGAACGCCGAGTTCGGCGAGGAGCGCGCCGCCGAGCTGGTGCGTCGCTACGGCAACGCGATCCCGGAGGGCTACAAGGCCGACCACAACCCGCGCTCCGCGGTCGCCGACCTCGCGCAGCTCGAGAAGCTCACCGAGGAGACCGGCTTCTCGCTCAGCCTGTACGAGCCCGTGGGCGCCGCCCCCGCGGAGCGCCGGTTCAAGATCTACCGCAAGGGCGAGTCCATCACCCTGTCGGCCGTGCTGCCGGTCCTCAACCGGCTCGGCGTCGAGGTGATGGACGAGCGGCCGTACGAACTGCGCTGCTCGGACCGGAGCGTGGCGTGGATCTACGACTTCGGGCTGCGCATGCCCCAGCCGAAGAGCGGGAGCGGCGACCACCTCGGTGACGACGGGCGCGAGCGCTTCCAGGAGGCCTTCGCCGCGACCTGGACGGGCCAGGCGGAGAACGACGGGTTCAACTCCCTCGTACTGAGCGCCGGGCTGAACTGGCGTCAGGCGATGGTGCTGCGGGCGTACGCGAAGTACCTGCGGCAGGCGGGTTCGACGTTCAGCCAGGACTACATGGAGGACACCCTCCGCCACAACGTCCACACCACCCGGCTGCTGGTGTCGCTGTTCGAGGCGCGGATGTCGCCGGACCGCCAGCGTGCCGGGCACGAGCTCGTCGACGCGCTCCTCGAAGAGCTCGAAGCGGCTCTCGACCAGGTCGCCTCCCTCGACGAGGACCGGATCCTGCGGTCGTTCCTGACCGTCATCAAGGCGACCCTGCGCACGAACTTCTTCCAGGAGGCGGCGGGCGGCCGGCCGCACGAGTACGTCTCCATGAAGTTCGACCCGCAGATGATCCCCGATCTGCCGGCGCCGCGCCCGGCGTTCGAGATCTGGGTGTACTCGCCGCGGGTGGAGGGCGTGCACCTGCGGTTCGGGAAGGTCGCGCGAGGCGGGCTGCGCTGGTCCGACCGCCGTGAGGACTTCCGCACCGAGATCCTCGGCCTGGTCAAGGCGCAGATGGTGAAGAACACCGTCATCGTGCCGGTCGGCGCCAAGGGCGGCTTCGTCGCCAAGCAGCTGCCCGACCCGGCCGTGGACCGGGACGCGTGGCTGGCGGAGGGCATCCGCAGCTACAAGACCTTCATCTCGGCGCTGCTCGACATCACCGACAACATGGTCGCCGGTGAAGTGGTCCCGCCCGCCGACGTGGTCCGGCACGACGAGGACGACACCTATCTCGTCGTGGCCGCCGACAAGGGCACCGCGACCTTCTCGGACATCGCCAACGGGGTGGCCGAGACGTACAACTTCTGGCTCGGCGACGCCTTCGCCTCCGGCGGCAGCGCCGGTTACGACCACAAGGGCATGGGCATCACCGCCCGCGGCGCCTGGGAGTCCGTCAAGCGGCACTTCCGGGAGCTGGGCGTGAACACGCAGGCCGAGGACTTCACGGTCGTCGGCATCGGCGACATGTCCGGTGACGTGTTCGGCAACGGCATGCTGCTCTCCGAGCACATCCGCCTGGTGGCCGCCTTCGACCACCGGCACATCTTCATCGACCCGAAGCCCGACGCGGCCACCTCCTACGCCGAGCGCCGCCGCGTCTTCGAGCTGCCCCGCTCCAGCTGGGCCGACTACGACACCGCGCTCATCTCCGCGGGTGGCGGCGTGTTCCCCCGTTCGGCCAAGGCGATCCCGGTCAACGCGCACATCCGCGAGGCTCTCGGCATCGAGGGCAAGGTCGCCAAGATGACGCCGGCCGACCTGATGAAGGCGATCCTCAGGGCGCCGGTGGACCTGCTGTGGAACGGCGGCATCGGTACGTACGTGAAGGCGAGCACCGAAACGCACGCGGACGTCGGCGACAAGGCCAACGACCCCATCCGCGTCGACGGCGCCGACCTGCGGGTCAGGGTCGTCGGCGAGGGCGGCAACCTGGGCCTGACCCAGCTCGGCCGGATCGAGTTCGCGCTGCACGGCGGCAAGATCAACACGGACGCCATCGACAACAGCGCGGGCGTGGACACCTCCGACCACGAGGTGAACATCAAGATCCTGCTCAACGGCCTGGTCGCGGACGGCGACATGACGGTCAAGCAGCGCAACAAGCTGCTCGCCGAGATGACCGACGAGGTCGGCCACCTGGTCCTGCGCAACAACTACGCGCAGAACACGGCCATCGCCAACGCGCTCGCCCAGTCCAAGGACATGCTCCACGCCCAGCAGCGGTACCTGCGTCACCTGGTGCGCGAGGGCCTGCTGGACCGGGCGCTGGAGTTCCTGCCCACCGACCGCCAGATCCGCGAACGCCTCGGCGCCGCCCAGGGTCTGACCGGACCGGAGACGGCCGTCCTGCTGGCGTACACGAAGATCACGGTCGCCGAGGAGCTGCTGCACACCTCGCTGCCGGACGACCCGTACCTGCGCACCCTGCTGCACGCGTACTTCCCGAGTGCGCTGCGCGAGGCGTTCGGGGAGCGCATCGACGGCCACCCGCTGCACCGTGAGATCACGACGACCGTGCTGGTCAACGACACGGTCAACACGGGCGGTACGACCTACCTGCACCGGCTGCGCGAGGAGACGGGCGCCTCGCTGGAGGAGATCGTGCGGGCGCAGACCGCGGCGCGTGCGATCTTCCGCTCCGGTGTCGTGTGGGACGCGGTGGAAGCGCTCGACAACAAGGTCGAAGCCGCCGTCCAGACCCGGATCCGGCTGCACTCGCGGCGCCTGGTGGAGCGCGGTACGCGCTGGCTGCTCAACAACCGGCCGCAGCCGCTCCAGCTCGCCGAGACCGTCGAGTTCTTCGCCGACCGGGTCGAGCAGGTGTGGTCGCAGCTGCCCAAGCTGCTGCGGGGCGCGGACCTGGAGTGGTACCAGAAGATCTACGACGAGCTGACGGGCGTCGGCGTGCCGGGCGAGGTCGCCACGCGCGTCGCCGGGTTCTCGTCCGCCTTCCCCACGCTCGACATCGTCTCGGTGGCCGGCCGCATGGGCCGGGACCCGATGGACGTCGCCGAGGTCTACTACGACCTTGCCGACCGTCTCCACATCACCCAGCTCATGGACCGCATCATCGAGCTGCCCCGCGCCGACCGCTGGCAGTCCATGGCCCGCGCCTCCATCCGTGAGGACCTCTACGCGGCCCACGCGGCCCTGACCGCCGACGTCCTCGCGGTGGGCAACGGCACCTCGACTCCCGAGCAGCGCTTCAAGGCGTGGGAGGAGAAGAACGCGGCGATCCTGGGCCGGGCGCGGACGACCCTTGAGGAGATCCAGAGCTCGGAGACGTTCGACCTGGCGAATCTGTCGGTGGCCATGCGGACGATGCGGACGCTGCTGCGGTCGCATTCGTAGCCGTACGACGAAGAGGGCGCCCCGGGCCGTGAAGGCCCGGGGCGCCCTTGTGTTGTGGGGGTTTTTCTGGGCCTTCGTTACGAGGAGACCGGCACCTTCGGCTTGGCCTTCGCCTTGTCAGGGCCGCCGGTGAACGCCTCGTACGCCTCCAGGACCTCCTCCGTCGGCCCGTCCATGCGCAGTTCGCCGCGCTCCAGCCACAGCACGCGGTCGCAGGTGTCGCGGATCGACTTGTTGCTGTGGCTGACCAGGAACACCGTGCCCGCGTGCTTGCGCAGTTCGCGGATGCGGGTCTCGGAACGCTTCTGGAAGGAACGGTCGCCGGTCGCCAGCGCCTCGTCGATGAGCAGGACGTCGTGGTCCTTGGCGGCGGCGATGGAGAAGCGCAGCCGGGCGGCCATGCCGGAGGAGTAGGTGCGCATGGGGAGGGTGATGAAGTCGCCCTTCTCGTTGATGCCGGAGAAGTCGACGATGTCCTGGTAGCGCTCCTTGACCTGCTCGCGGGACATGCCCATGGCGAGGCCGCCGAGGTAGACGTTGCGCTCGCCGGTCAGGTCGTTCATCAGGGCCGCGTTCACGCCGAGGAGGGAGGGCTGGCCGTCGGTGTGGATCCGGCCGTTCTCCACCGGGAGGAGGCCGGCGACCGCCTTGAGCAGGGTCGACTTGCCCGAGCCGTTGGTGCCGATCAGGCCGATCGCCTCGCCGCGGTACGCGACGAACGACACGTTCCTGACGGCGTGGACCGTGCGCACACCGGCCGCCTTCTCGGCCTTCTCGCGGCGCAGCATGCGGTTGAGGGCGGCGGTCGCGGAGCCACGGCCGGCGCCGGTGCCGTTGACCCGGTAGACGATGTCGACGCCGTCGGCGATGACGGTGGGGATCTTCTCGCCGTCGTAGATGTTCTCGGTCTTGTCAGCCACGGCCGTACGTCTCCTCAGCCTTCCAGAAGTAGATGAAGCCGCCGACTCCGGCGAGCAGGGCCCAGCCGGTCGCGATCAGCCACACGTGGGCGGGCAGCTGGCTCGCGTGGAAGCTGTCGATCAGCGCGAAGCGCATCAGGTCGATGTAGACGGCGGCCGGGTTGGCCTTGAGCAGGGGCGCCACCCAGAACGGCAGGTCGCTGTGCTTGCTGAGCAGGTGGTCCAGGCTCCACATCACGCCGGAGATGTACATCCAGGTGCGCAGGACGAAGGGCATCAGCTGCGCGATGTCCGGTGTCTTCGCGCCCACCCGCGCCAGGATCATCGCGATGCCCGCGTTGAAGGTGAACTGCAGCGTCAGCGCCGGGATCGCCAGCAGCCAGGACGCGGACACCGGCACGCCGAAGGCGAGCAGGATCACGACCAGGGCGGCCATCGAGAACAGCAGTTGCTGGAGCTGCTGGAGGCAGAAGGAGATGGGCAGCGCGGCCCGCGGGAAGTGCAGGGCCCGCACGAGGCCCAGGTTGCCGGAGATCGCCCGGGTGCCCGCCATGATCGAGCTCTGCGTGAACGTCCAGACGAACACGCCCGTCACCAGGAAGGGGACGTAGTCCGCCACGCCCTTCTTGGTGCCCATCAGCACGCCGAAGATGAAGTAGTAGACCGCCGCGTTCAGCAGCGGGGTCATCACCTGCCAGAGCTGGCCCAGCTTCGCCTGGCTGTACTGCGCGGTGAGCTTGGCGGTCGAGAAGGCGGCGATGAAGTGGCGCCGCGCCCACAGCTGGCTGACGTACTCGCGCAGGGTGGGGCGGGCGCCGCTGACCGAGAGGCCGTAGCGGGCGGCGAGGGCCGCGAGGTCGTCTTCGGCCGGTGCGGTCGCCGTCGTCGGGGGCGGTGTGTGGAGGACCTGGCTCACATCCGCTGCTTTCACTCGGGGGGTGTGGGGTGCGTGCGGCTGGGGTGGGTCCGTCGCCCGGCGTTTTCTCACGCTTCTCTTCACGTTCTCTTACGTCGGGACGGGACCGTATCGTCGCAACGTGAGCGTAGGCCGAGTTGACGTCGGAACGCAACCGTTTCGTCGTGACGCCCCTATGCTGGACCGCATGACGACGAACGCCGACGAGCCGCAGACGCGTCCGCGCCGCCGGGCCCCCGCGGGTGCCGCCGTACTCCGCGAGGATGTGACGGAGGCCATCCGGGCGGCCGTCTTCGAGGAGCTGGCGGCCGTTGGCTACGCGCGGATGTCCATCGAGGGGATCGCGCGCCGCGCGGGCGTCGGCAAGACCGCGGTGTACCGCCGCTGGCGCTCCAAGCTGCACCTCGTCCTCGACGTCGTCTCGGCGATCGCGGTGATGGGCCTGCCGGTGCCGGACACCGGCTCGCTCGAGGGCGACCTGCGGCTGCTGTACGAGGTGACCTCCCGTGCCCTGCGCCACCCCGTCGCCTCGCAGGTCATCCCCGACCTCCAGGCCGAGGCGGCACGCAACCCGGAGATCGCCGAGGCCATGCAGAAGGCCCTGCGCGAGGGGCAGGAGGGCGTCGCCAGCAAGATCGTGGCGGCGGCACGGAAGCGCGGCGAGGTCAGTGCAGGGCTCGACGAGGACCTGGCACTGGACCTGATCTCGGGGCCGCTGTACTGGCGCTCGGTGGTGATCCGCAGCCCCAAGCTCCCGAAGGGGTATCTGGGAGGGCTGGCGCGGGGCACCGCGGAGGCGCTCAAGGCGCTGTGAGCGGACCTCTCCGGGAGCGGCCCGCCTGATCCGTAGGAACATGGGCGCCATGAGACTCGTGATCGCCGAGGACAACGCCCTGTTGCGGGAGGGCCTTGTCCTCCTGCTGACCTCTGCCGGCCATGAGGTGTCGGCCGTCGTCGGCACCGGGCCCGAGGTGCTGCCCGCGCTGTTGGAGCATCGGCCGGACGTGGCGGTGCTGGATGTGCGGATGCCGCCCGGTTTCCGCGACGAGGGCCTGCGCGCCGCGCTCGCCGCGCGGAAGGAGATGCCCGGTCTGCCGGTGCTGGTGCTCTCGCAGTACGTGGAGGAGTCGTACGCCGCCGAGCTGCTGGGCGGGGGGAGCAGCGGGGTGGGTTATCTGCTCAAGGACCGGGTGGGGCGGGTGGACGAGTTCCTTGACGCGCTGGAGCGGGTCGCGGCGGGGGGCACGGCCCTCGATCCGGAGGTGGTGACGGAGTTGCTGACCCGGCGCCGGGACACCCCGCTCGACTCGCTGACGCCGCGCGAGAGTCAGGTCCTGAAGCTGATGGCGGAGGGGCGCGACAACGCCACCATCGCGAAGACCCTGGTCGTCACGGAACGGGCGGTCCACAAGCACATCGGGAACGTGTTCCTGAAGCTGGGCCTGCCGCAGAGCGACAGTGGGCACCGCCGGGTGCTGGCCGTGCTGACGTATCTGAACAACGCGTAGCCGGGCTCGGCGGGGAGCGCCGGACCCCGCGTCCGCGGCAGGAGCGGCCGGACAGGTCCTAGCCGCGGGCCGCTTCCGGATGCAGCCGTACCCAGCCCTCCCACGCGGAGATGATCATGTCCTGGACGTCGTGCTTGGCCTTCCAGCCCAGTTCGGCGGCGGCCCGGTCGGCGGAGGCCACGACGCGGGCCGGGTCGCCGGGGCGGCGGGGGGTGACCGTCGGGGGGCGGTCGTAGCCGGTGAGGGCGTTGATGCGGTCGATCATCTCGCGGACAGAGACGCCTTCCCCGCGGCCGATGTTGAGGGTGAGGTCACGGCCGGGGGCTGCCTGGAGGGCGCGGGCCGCCGCGACATGGGCCTCGGCGAGGTCGACGACGTGGATGTAGTCGCGTACGCACGTCCCGTCCGGCGTCTCGTAGTCGTCGCCGAAGATGCGCGGGGGAGCGTGGTCCGTGAGCTTCTCGAAGACCATGGGGATCAGGTTGAAGACGCCGGTGTCCGCGAGTTCGGGGCTCGCCGTGCCCGCCACGTTGAAGTAGCGCAGCGACGCCGTGGACAGGCCCGTCGCCCGGCCCGTCGCCCTGACCAGCCACTCGCCGGCCAGCTTCGTCTCGCCGTACGGCGACATGGGCACGCAGGGCGTCTCCTCCGTCACCAGGCCGCCGTGGCGCTCGGTGTCCGGCATGCCGTAGACAGCCGCTGAGGAGGAGAAGACGAAGGACGGCACGCGCGCCTCCGACACGGCCTCCAGGAGGACGCGCAGGCCCTCGACGTTCTCCCGGTAGTAGTGCAGCGGCAGGTCCACCGACTCGCCCACCTGCTTCTTCGCGGCCAGATGGACCACGCCGGTGACCTCGTGGTCGGCGAGGGTACGCGCCAGGCGCTCGCCGTCCAGGATCGAGCCCACCACCAGCGGTACGTCCTCGGGGATGCGGTCGGCGATGCCGGTGGACAGGTCGTCGTACACCACCGTCCGCTCGCCCGCCTCGGTCATCGCCCGTACGACATGCGCCCCGATGTAACCGGCTCCGCCGGTGATCAGCCAGGTCATGTGCGGCCGTCCCCTCGTCAGTTGGCCTGTGGTGGTCCGTGTCGCCTGTGCGTGTCGTGTGCGGTTCGGCTCCCGTCATCAGTGAAGCAGGCGGTGGGGTCCGGAGCGGGTGACTGGGATGACCCCGCGTGGAGCAGTGGCGACGCGCGGTGCCGGCCCGGGGCTCCGGCTACGGGCTGCCCGGCATCTCCTCCAGCGCCGCCGAGTCCAGCGCCGCCGAGTCCAGCGCCGCCGAGTCCAGCGTCGACGTGAGCTGGTCGAGGCGTTCGCGCAGCTCGCGGAGTTCGCCGACGTCGAAGCCGGTCGCCTGGAAGATCCGGCGCGGTACCTGGAGCGCCGGCTCGCGCATCGCGGCGCCCTTCTCGGTCAGCCGCACCTCCACGGAGCGCTCGTCGCGGGCGCTGCGCTCCCGCCGGACGAGACCGGCCGCCTCCAGGCGCTTGAGCAGCGGCGACAGGGTGCCGGAGTCGAGGCGCAGGTGTTCGCCGAGCTTCTTCACGGGCGTCTCGCCCCGCTCCCACAGCACCAGCATCACCAGATACTGCGGGTAGGTCAGCCCGAGGTCCTTGAGGAGCACGCGGTAGACGCCGTTGAACGCGCGCGAGGCGGCGTGCAGGGAGAAGCAGATCTGGCCGTCGAGGTGCAGCCAGTTGTCTTCCGGGGCTGCTGCGGCAGCTGAAGTGTCGGAGGGGGTCGGCGTACGGGTCATGTCTCCAGGATAGCTCTTGCGAGCCATTCAATTGTGCACAACTGAATTGTGTGCTCTACTAGTGGTCGCGGCGGCCGGACAGGCCGCCGGGACGTGACTCGAGAGGGATGGATTTTCATGGACGCGCTCTACACCGCTGTCGCCACCGCCACCCACGGCCGGGACGGCCGTGCCGTCTCCTCCGACGGCACCCTGGACCTCGCGCTGGGCATCCCGGTGGAGATGGGCGGCAACGGGCAGGGCACCAACCCGGAGCAGCTGTTCGCCGCCGGTTACGCCGCCTGCTTCGGCAGCGCCCTCGGCCTGGTCGGCCGTCAGGCCAAGGTCGACGTCAGCGACGCCGCCGTCACCGCCGAGGTCGGCATAGGCAAGCAGGGCGAGGGCTTCGGCCTCAAGGTCACCCTCCGCGTGGAGCTGCCCGACACCCTGGACGAGGCGACCGGCCGCAAGCTGGTCGACCAGGCCCACCAGGTCTGCCCCTACTCCAACGCCACCCGCGGCAACATCGAGGTCGACCTCGTCGTCGAGTGATCCGAGGGAGACCCCCGGGCCACGGCGGTACGCGCACGGCGCGGGTTCGACTTCGGGCGAGGCAGACGCGGACGTCCGCGAGCCGCCTCGCCCGCTCCCGTTGGTGGAGAGCCGCGCCCGGTCGGACGGACGGACGCGGCGAGGTTCGTGGCCCGCCCCGACGCCCCGGATACGGAGGGGCGCCGGCCGCGGTGCCGCCGGAGCATCAGAGTCGGCCCGGACGCTCGTCAGCCCAAGGAGTGAGCCCGTTCGGAGCGGTCCTGTGCGGGCAGCGTCACCGGCTCCCGGACGACTCGCTCCAGCAGCAGCGGCACCCCCAGCACCGGCAGCAGCCACGCCAGCACCATCAGGCGGTCGCCCCAGATGTTGATGTCCGGGTGCCCGGCCTGGGTGAGGACCCCGGTGAAGGCGGCCGCCACCAGAAAGCCGCCGAACGCCCGGCGGTGCCCCCGCAGCGCGCCCCACGCCCCCGCCGCCAGGGCTGCCGCGAACAGCGGCTGCCACAGCTGCCGGCGCAGCCACTCCGTCCAGAAGTTCGCCTGCAGATGCAGGAACTCCGGCCACGGCCGGGTCCGGTCGGGCCGGGTGAAGTGGTTGGCGAGCAGATCCTGGACGCTCTCGGTCGCGGACGGGTAGCGCAGCACCCCTGCCAGCAGCAGCGTCCCGACCACCGCGAAGCAGCCCACGCCCGCGAGCGCCACGACCCCACGCCCCACGTCCCGCTCCCGCCCCCGACGTCGTACGCCGATCACCAGCCCCGCCCCCGCCAGGCACAGCCCCAGAAACAGTGCCTGTGAGTGCTTCACCGTGAACAGCGCCGCCAGCGAGCCGCCCACCAGCACCAGACCGGCCCGCGTCCGATGCCCGTGCAGCACCAGCGCGCACCCCCACACCGCCGCCAGGGTCAGCGCCAGCAGCATGCCCTCGGTCATCGGCCGCATGGCGGTCGTGCCGCACGGCAGCACGTAGTACAGCGCCTGACCGGTCAGCGCGAGCGGCACCGGCAGGGACAGCGTGCGCAGGATCAGGAACGCCAGGATCCCGCCCGCGACGGTGATGACGACACTCGCCGCCCACATCCCCCAGGTCACGCCGAGCACGGTGACGAACGTCAGCAGGAACACCGGGTATCCGGGCCGCGCCTCGAAGATCCGCAGGAACCGCTCGGAACTGAACGGCGCGGTGTGCCCGCCCGTCTGCCCCGCCCGCATCCGCGCGTCCACCTCCCGCCAGGCCGTGGCCCGGCACTCCCTCCTGACCTGTGGACGCGGATCCGGCGCGTGGAAGCGCACGACGTCCACCTTCTGCCGGCGGTACGCCGTCGACGCCTCGCCCGCGCAGGCGTATTCGATGGTGGCGGCCGCCGCCTCCCGCTTGCTGTCGCCGCGCAGGTCCAGGGCGTACGACAGGTAGTTCTTGGTGTCGGGGGTGTCCCGGCCGGTGACGTTCGCGAGCTGGAGCACGGCGAACACCGCGGCCAGCGCCGGCACCCAGGTGCGTGGCCTCATGAGCACATCGGCAGGTCACGGCCCGCGGTGGTCACCGGCACCGCATGGCCGACCGCGGCCGATCCGGGCGGCACCCACCCGCACGCCCCGGGGGAGCCGGTCGCGTCGCGGACCGGGACCTGGGACAGCCGGCCCACGACCCCGTCGACGCGGCCGCCGGGCCGTCCCCCCGGGCGCCACGTGGACGGCCGCGTCGGGGTCGGCCGCGAAGGACTGGAGGGCATACGAACTCCCCGGAGCGAAAACAGCGTTCAGACGCGGTCGACGACGGCCTGCGGTGGGACGGCGTACGGACCGGCGGTCTGCGGTACGAGGGCGTGCAGGTCGAGGCCCCGCGGATCGACGGCCGGCGGTGCGACGGCCTGCGGTGGGACGGCGTACGGACCGGCGGTCTGCGGTACGAGGGCGTGCAGGTCGAGGCCCCGCGGATCGACGGCCGGCGGTGCGACGGCCTGCGGTGGGACGGCGTACGGACCGGCGGCCTGCGGTACGAGGGCGTGCAGGTCAAGCCCCTGCGGATCGACGGCCGGCGGCACGCTGGCAAGTGGCGGGCGCCCGAGAGCCGCCGTCGCGGACGGCACGGGGTGGCGCTCCTCGAGCGGTACGACCGGCGGCAGGTCCGTCTCTCCCAGCACCACATGGCGTACGACCCGCTCGGCGGCGCGTCCGTCGTCGTACGGGCAGAACCGCTCCCGGAACGCCGACCGCAGCTGGGCGGAGCGCGAGCCGCGCCAGTGGCCGGTGGCGAAGATGTCGATCAGCTCGTCCTCGCTGCGCGCGACCGCGCCCGGCGCGAACGACCGCAGGTCGACGTAGGTGCCGCGGGCGGCCTCGTACGCCTCCCGGTCGTCCGCGAGGAGGACGATCGGCCGGTCGAGGTTGGCGTAGTCGAACATGATCGACGAGTAGTCGGTGACCAGCACGTCCGAGGCGAGGCAGAGCTGCTCGACGCTCGGGTGGTCGGTGACGTCGATGACCCGGTCCGCCGATCCGGCCGTCAGGGGTTCGCCGTAGGCGTGATGGGCGCGGGCCAGGACGACGTGACGGGGACCGAGAGTGCGCAGGACGCGCTCCAGGTCGAGGGCCGCGTGCTGGCTGCGGCGGTGGTCCCGGTGGGTCGGCGCGTACAGGATCGCGACCGAGCCCTCCGGGATGCCGAGGCTCTCCCGCAGCCGGGACACGTCCGCGGAGGTCGCCTGCTGGAAGACGTCGTTGCGGGGCTGGCCGTACTCGAGCGTGCGGTAGCGGCCGGGGAACACACGCTCCCAGGTCAGGGTCGAGTGGCGGTTGGCGGACAGGACGTGGTCCCAGGTGTCGACGCCCCGCAGGAGCTCCGCGAAGTCCGTGCCGCGGGCGGCCGCCGGGCGCTCCTGGAGGTCGAGGCCCATGTGCCCCAGCGGGGTGCCGTGCTGTGTCTGGAGGAGGATCTGGCCGGGGCGCTTGACCAGGCGGCGGTCGAAGTCGACGTTGCTGACCAGGTACTTGGAGCGGGCGAGGGCCGTCCAGTAGGCGGCCGTGCCGGGCCTGACGCGGCGGGTGGCGGACGGGATCGTGTGGTGGTGCTCGGGGCGGGCGACCCAGGACGTGCGGATGTGCGGGGCGTGGGTACGGAACGCGTTCTCCAGGGCGCCCGGATTGCAGCCGTGACCGCGGCTGTCGTACGCGGTGAAGACGGCGCGGTCGGCGCGCAGCGGGAGGCGGCGCTGGACGCGGTAGTGCAGCCGGAGCGCGCCGGAGCGCAGGGTCTTCAACAGACGGGTGAGGGCCTTGACGCTGCGGCGGCGCAGGGCCGATGCCCGTTGCAGGGTGCGGAACGTGCGGTGCAGGCCCAGCCGGACCAGGGCGTGCCGCAGTCGGGAGCGCAGCGGGACCGGGTGGCCGGGGGCGTGGTGGCGACGGCAGTGGGCGCGGGCCTGGCGCAGGAACTCGGCGCGCGCAGCGCGCGGCAGCCGCTCGCCGTGGGCGAAGACCGTCGTCAGGTGGTTGACCATGCGGCGGAACAACACCGGCCGCCAGCGCGCCAGTTCGGGTCGCTGCCCGACGTACGCGAAGACACGGTCGTACTGCTCGAAGAGGTCGAAGTGGCGGCGGCTGGTGGTACGGGTGATGCTGCCGCGCCGGCGCTGCCGGTAGTGGACGCAGACCCGGTCGAGGGTGGCGATCGACTCGGCGGCCATGAGGACCGGGTACGTCCAAGGGACGTCCTCGTAGAGGCCGGACGGGAACGTGAAGCCCTCGCGCTCGACGAACTCCCGGCGGTACGTCTTGTTCCACACGACCGTCAGCAGCTTGAGCAGGCCCGGGCGGTCCTCCAGGACGAAGGACGCAGGGCCGCGTTCGGTGAGCTGGATCGCGGCCTGGTTGCGGACGGTCCGGCCCGACCAGTCGACGCGCGCGTAGTCGTGGACCAGGACGTCCGGCTCGCCGGTCTCCTTCAGGCGGTCGGCGATCGCCCGCAGCGCGTGCGGGGTGAGGGTGTCGTCGCCGTCCAGGAAGAGCAGGTAGTCGCCGGTCGCCACGCGCAGCCCGGCGTTGCGGGCGGCGCCCAGGCCCTGGTTCCGCGGCAGCCGCACGGGCCGTACGCGAGGGTCACGGGCCGTGAACTCGTCGATGATCGCGCCGCAGGCGTCCGGCGAGCCGTCGTCGACCGCGATCAGTTCCAGATCCGCATACGACTGGGAGAGCACCGAATCCAGGCACTCGTGGAGGTAGGCCTGAACCTTGTACGCGGGGACGATGACACTGAACCTGGGCAAGGGGACATCCAAGGGTCGTCGCGGGCGTTCTGCCCGGGAACGGCCGAAGGGATGATTTGGTTACGAAGCGTTACGGCATGTGGGGGACGCTGGAGGGACGGCGGGGAGACGAAGGGGGCGGACCGGTGCGGCCCGCCCCCTGAACGTGACTGTCCGTGCTGCCTACTTGACCGCGCCCGCCATCACGCCCGACACGAACTGCCGCTGGAACGCGAAGAACACGGCCAGTGGGATCACCATGGAGATGAACGCGCCGGGTGCCAGGACGTCGATGTTGTTGCCGAACTGGCGGACCTGCGTCTGCAGCGCGACCGTGATCGGCTGGCTGCCGGAGTCGGAGAACACCAGCGCGATCAGCATGTCGTTCCACACCCACAGGAACTGGAAGATGCCCAGGCTCGCGATCGCCGGCGCACCCAGCGGCATCACGACCCGGGCGAACAGGCGCAGTTCACCCGCCCCGTCGAGCCGGGCGGCCTCCAGCAGTTCCCGGGGGATCTCCGCGAAGAAGTTCCGCAGCAGGAACACCGCGAAGGGCAGCCCGAAGCCGGTGTGGAACAGGACCACGCCGAAGATCGAGCCGAACAGGCCCAGCTTGCCGAAGAGTTCGGCGATCGGGATCAGCGCCACCTGCACCGGCACGACCAGCAGGCCGACCACGCCCAGGAACCACCAGTCGCGGCCCGGGAACTCCATCCACGCGAACGCGTAACCCGCGAGCGCGCCGACGACGACGACCAGGACCGTCGCCGGGACCGTGATCAGCACGGTGTTCACGAGCGAGTTGGTGATGTCGCTGTTCTGCAGGAGCTTGTCGTAGCTCTCGAAGGTGAGTTGGGACGGCTCGGCGAAGACGTTCCACCAGCCGTTGGCGGTCATCTCCTCCGGCGGGCGCAGCGAGGAGATCAGCAGGCCGATCGTCGGCACCAGCCAGAACAGGCCGACGATGATGAGGAACACGCGCATCAGACCACCGCTGACGCCCTCCACGAGGCGTGCGGCGAGGGACCGTTTGGCCTTCACGTTCTCGGCCGGCGCCGTTGTGCCGACCCTTTCCGTATGTGTGGTCATCGCCGCACCTCCCGCCTGAGCCTGCGGATGTTGAACCACATCACCGGGATGACGAGGAGGAGCAGGAACACCGAGATGGCGCTGGCGATGCCCGGCTGGTCCTCGGAGAAGCCCTTGCGGTACAGCTCCAGCGCGAGGACGTTCGCGTCGTCCTGCGAGGAGCCCGGGGCGATGATGAAGACCAGGTCGAAGATCTTCAGGACGTTGATCATCAGGGTGACGGCGACGACCGCGAGGACGGGCGCGAGCAGCGGGACCGTGACCCGCCGGAACACCTGCCACTCGTTCGCCCCGTCCACGCGGGCCGCTTCCAGGAGTTCACGGGGCATCCCCGCCAGCCCGGCCGCGATCAGGACCATCGCGAACCCCGCCCACATCCAGATGTACGACCCGATGATCGCGGGCGTGACCAGCGACGGGCCGAGCCAGTCCAGGCCGTTGTACGGCTCCGCGAAGTTGCTCGCGGGGAGCCTTAGTTGGGCCCCGTCGGCCTTCTCGGACAGGGTGAACGTGCCGTCGTCGGCGGCCTTCGTGGACTCCACGACCTTGCCGTCCTTGACGGCCTCGATCTTCATGCCGGGGTAGCCGACCTCGCTCGGGTCGGGCGCGCCGAGCGTGCCCACACCCTTGCCGCGGGTGAAGTCCTGCCAGGTCGTGCCGGTGATCTTCCCCGGCTCGGCCTGCGGCGCCACGGCCTCCTTCGCGTCGCCCGGCATCTGGTCGGGGGCGACGCCCACGAGGGGCAGCGTGACGGTGTCACCGGTGCGGACCGTCGCCTTGGTGACGAAGCTCCCCCCCTGCGCTATGAGCGGGGAATCGCGGCCCGGGTGCGCCTTCGGGAACGCGGACGCCTCGGCGAACGTGTCGTGCACGCCCACCCACACCGCGTTCGCCACGCCCTTGTCCGGATCCTGGTCGTAGACGAGACGGAAGATGATGCCCGCCGCCAGCATCGAGATCGCCATCGGCATGAAGACGACCAGCTTGAACGCCGTGCCCCAGCTCACCCGTTCGGTCAGCACCGCGAAGATCAGGCCGAGCGCGGTGGCGATCGTCGGGGCGAACACCACCCAGATGACGTTGTTCTTCAGGGCGGTGCGGATGCCGTCGTCGGTGAAGAGTGCCTCGTAGTTGTCGAATCCGGCGAAGCCGTTGCCGGACTGGTCGTAGAAGCTGCGGACGACCGAGTACCCGATCGGGTAGACCACGAGCGCGCCCAGCAGCACGAGAGCGGGCAGCAGGAACAGCGCGGCCACGCTCTTGCGGGTGCCGGTCACGCTCTTGCGCGACTTGGGAGCGGCAGGGGGCGGGGTGCCCCCTGCCGCATTGGCAGATGCCATCGCGTCAGCCGCCGTAGGCCGCCGCCGCGTCGGCCTCCAGTTTCCGCTGGGTGCCGGCGATGTCCGTCGGGTTCTTCAGGAAGTCCTGCAGCGCCTTCCACTCGCCCTTGCCGGGCGTGCCGCCGAAGGCCTGCGGGGCCTGGTCGGACATGTCGAAGCGGAAGTCGTCACCGGCCGCAATCAGCGCCTTGGCCATCCTCTGCTGCACCGCGTTCGGATACGCCGAGTCCGGCACGTTCTTGTTCGGCGAGAGGTAGCCGCCGAGCTTCGCCTGGACGGTCGCCGCGTCCGGGGAGGCGAGGAAGGTGGCCAGCGCCTGCGCCGCCTCGGAGTCCTTCAGGATCACCGCCGCGTCACCGCCGGAGACCACGGGCGCGATGTCGCCCACCGCCGGGAACGGGAACACCTTCGCGTCGGTGCCGACCTTCGCACCGGCCTGGACGATGTTGACCTGCGAGAAGTCGCCCTCGTAGACCATGCCCGCCTTGGGCTGGTCACCGCCGGTGAAGACCTGCGTCACCGAGGCCGGGAAGTCCGTCTGCAGTGCGCCGGTCGCGCCGCCCGCGACGTAGTCCTTCTTGCCCCAGACCTGCGCCAGCGTGGTCAGCGCGTCCTTCACGGACGGGTCCGTCCACTTGATCTCGTGCTTGGCGAGCTGGTCGTACTTCTCCGGGCCCGCCTGGGAGAGATAGACGTTCTCGAACCAGTCGGTCAGGGTCCAGCCGTCCGCGCCACCGACCGAGAACGGCGTGACGCCGGAGTCGTAGACCGTCTGCGCGGTGGTCAGGAGCTCGTCCCAGGTCTTGGGCTCGGTGGCTCCCGCGTTCTCGAAGACCTGGGCGTTGTACCAGATCAGCGATTTGTTGGCGGCCTTGTAGTAGACGCCGTACTGCTTGCCGTCGACCTTGCCGATGTCCTGCCAGCCCTGGGAGTAGTTCTTCTGCAGTTCCTTCAGGCCCTCGGCACCGATGGGCTTGGCCCACTTCTTGTCGACGGCCTGCTTGATGGCGCCCGGCTGCGGGAGCATCGCGACGTCCGGCGGCTGGCCGCCCGCGATCTTCGAGCCGAGGAAGTTGACGATCGGGTCCTGGGCGGGCACGAAGGTCACCTTGGCGCCCGTCCGCTTCTCGAACTCCGAAAGTACCTTCTTGAAGTTGGCCTGCTCGGCACCGGTCCAGACGGCGGCCACCTCCAGGCTCTGCCCGTCCAGCTTGGGAAGGGTGACGCCGGTGCCGGTCTCCTGGGCAGTCGTGTCGCTGCCGCTGCTCTTGTCGTCGTCGCTGCCGCAGGCGGTGAGCGAGAGTGCGAGCGCTCCCGCCAGGAGGGTCGCTGCGGCTTTCGCGGCCCTGTTGTTCCGGTTCGTACTGCTCGTGCTACGCATCACTGCCCCGTTCTTCGTGCCTCATCGAACGTTCGAGCGCTGTCCCGTGGATCTGGTCTACGCCTGACGGGTTGGGGGCGGCAAGAGCGCATCGCGTGTCAAGCCGGGGATCGTGACCCCCTCGTGACCAGGTGCGGGCGGTTGTGGCTCGCGTCCGCTGGGAGCGGCTGCCCCCAGACCCCGCTATCGGTCGGAACGGCCTCGCCCTCAAGCGCCGGAAGGGCTGAAATGTGCCGAACCGGCGCTACAGGAGTGACGGCACCGCGGTCGCCGCGACCTCTCGTGCCGCCCGCTCCAGCGCACTGGCCAGCAGCGCCAGGTCCGTCGGGCCGTTGCCCAGTTCACGCACCGGGCGCCGGGTCGGCGGGTCGCCCATCCGGTCCCACTCCAGGGGCACGACCGTCGGCCGGAGGGTCGCCGTACGCGGGATGCGGCCCGTGACGCGGCCTCCCTGGAACGGGGTGACCCGGCCGTCCGACCAGGTCAGGCGGCCACGCCCGGGGGCCGGTTCGTCGGGACCCGGGGTCGGGGTGTCCAGCGTGACGCGGAGGGTGGCCAGGCGTGCCGGATCCGACTGGACCGTACGGCCGCCGCTGCCGGCCGCTGCCACCAGGTGGACCCCGAGCCGCTCGCCCTCGCGGGCCACGGCCTCCAGGGCGCGTATCACCGAACCCGCCGCAGGCCTGCCCGGTGAGCCCAGCGCGGGAGAGACCAGCGCGTCCAGGTCGTCGACGACCACGACGAGGCGGGGCAGCGGCACCACGGCCTCCGCCTGCCGCCGGGCGGCCGCCGGACGCAGCCGGATCGTGGAGCTGGAGGAGGCGTCCAGGTCTCCGTTGTGCTCCCCGGCGCCGGACACGCCACGGGCCTGCGCCGTCCGCTGGGCGACTATGCGGCCCGACACCTCGCGTCCGGTGTGCCACTCGGCGAAGTCCAACCGCCCGAGCAGCTCCGCGCGCCGCTTCAGCTCGGCGCTCAGCGACTGGGCGAACTCGCGCATGCGCACGGGGTCGTTGGCGGTGAGGTGGGTGGTGACATGGGGTACGTCCGTGCACACCCGCAGGCCCTCGCCGTGTCCGCCGGTGTCCGTGCCCACACTGTCCCGGCCGTCGATCAGCACCACGCTCAGCCGGTCGGGCCGCTCGGCGGCGGCCAGCGAGGCGACGACGGCCCGCAGCAGCTCCGTACGTCCGCTGCCCGACGGTCCCTCGATCAGCAGGTGCGGGCCCTCCAGGGAGAGGTCCACGCAGACCGGGCCGCGCGGTCCGGCCCCGAGCACGGCCCAGGCCCGTCCGCCGAGCGACTCCGTGTCGTCGGCCGCGTCCGCCCAGCGGGCCATCAGCGACGCCGGGGTGGCCCGGGCCAGCCCCAGCTCGTCCAGCAGCCTGGCCGCCTGGGGCAGCGGCGCCGACACGCGCGCGTGCCGCTCACCGGCGGTGCCCTCCGCCCGCAACGGTGCCAGCGCCCGCGCGAACCGCTCGGCCCAGGCGAGCGAGACGGCGTCCACGGCGGCGACCGTGCCATGGCCCACCGGGCCGACGGGGGCGGAGGAGGAGGCAGGGGTGGAGGCGGAGGTGGAGGCAGCGGTGGTACCGGCGGGCGTGGAACCGTCCGTCGTGGCCCGCGCCACCCGCATCAGCCGCAGGGCCGTCGCCACGTCGCCGCTGAGCAGCGCCACGGCGCCGCACTCGCGGAACGCCGGTGCCGCCGCGCAGGCCGCCTCGTACGTCTCCGTGACCGGCGACGCGGGCGACGCGGGTGCCGTCTCGGCGAGGCACACGACGTGTATGCCCGCCCGCGGCCCCTCCAGCGTCAGCCGCGCCACCGCCTCGCGGACGGCGGCGCCACCGGGATCGCCGTCCACGACGACCACGGTGTACGGCCCGGGGAAGCCGCCCGTGTCCTGGTCCGCGGTGTCCTCGTCCCGGGCCCAGGAAGGGCGCCGGTTCGCAGCGCGGGACGGCTGCGGGCGGTCGCCGGAGCCCTTCACCTCGAAGTCGGCGCCCTGCACGTCACCGCCGTTGCCGTTGCCGTTGTCTCCGGCTCCGGTGGTGTCCGCCCGCCGGTCGGTGTGCGCATGCGCCGGCCTGCGTCCCGGGGCCGACTCCGTCAGCTGGTCCAGGTGGTCCTCCAGGCGGCGGAGGAGTTCGTCGGTGCGGACCTTGGCCTGTTCGCGGTCGTAGGCGAGGAGGAGACGGCAGTCCTGGCCGTGTCCCGGGCGCAGATGCGGGAGCCAGCCCAGCCAGGACCACTCGGCGGTGCGCTCCGCCACCGGGCGGGAGCGGTCCGCACTGATCAGGACGATTTCCAGGGCGTCGGGGGAGTGCAGCGCGGCGAGCTGGGCGACGACCGCGCGGGCCAGCCCGGCGAGCCGCTCGCGCGGTCCGGCCAGCCCCAGCGCCCCGGCCTCGCGCAGATCGGCGGTCACCGGCACGGCGGGCAGCAGGCCCGAGCCGTCGGGCGCCGCCCGGTCCGCCGTACCGAGCCGCACCGTGAGTGCTTCGGGGTGGCCCGGTCCGCGCTCCCACAGCCGAGGCCCGGGGCCCAGCGCCGTCAGCAGCAGCGCCGCCGGGTCCGGCCAGGTCTCGGGGGCCTGGGCGGGCGGGGCCAGGGGTGCCGTCTGCGCTGCGGCGGAGACGCTGTCCTCGGTCTCGTCGTACGTTCCGCGTCCGGCCGGTTCCTGTTCGCCACGCCCGCCGGTCAGTCGCCGCGCCCACGCCGAGAGCCCGCCGCGTTTACGCAGGCCGGGCGGTACGTCGGTCCCCCTGAGCGGGGTTCCTTTGCGGCGGTCCGCGCCGGCGCCGGGGGAGGTGGCGGCAGCGGGGTCCGTCCCGGCGTCCGCCTCGCCGGGGCCGGGGCCCTGGCCGTCTCCCCGGGGGTACCGGGTGTCGTCGCTCACGTGGGTGCCGTGCTCGGCGGCCCCGGACGGGCCCGTGGGAGTCCGTCCGCCGTATCCGGCCATCGTGCCGGAGGTGCCGCCCGCCGTACCGGCCCCGAACCGCCCGGCGTGGGTGGTCCCGCTGTCGCCGGAGCCGTCCCGGGGGACGGCGCCCGTCCGGCCGTAGGGCCCAGCCACCCCGGTCTCGATGCGCGGCGCCCCGCCCTGGCCAGGAACGACGGGCGGAGGTTCGACCGGGCTGTGGTCCTGTGCGCCGGGGGCGCCGGCCGAGGCACCCCAGCCGGCCGAGCCGTACCGGTGATGCGTCCTGCCGGAGGGGCCGGACGGGCCTGAGGGGACGGGTGCGCCGTCGGACCCGGGCGCCTGGGCGGGGCCGTCCCCGGCACCGCCGCCGGTGGGCACCCGCACCTGCCCCTCCCCGTCGGGAGTCGTCCGCACCCGCGCTCCCGGGCCGCCGGCCGGGGCCAGCCGCAGGGCCGACTCGCCGATCCGCAGCAGCGCACCGGGGGTGAAGCGGACCGGGCGGGCACTCACGCGGGTGCCGTCGAGCGAGGTGCCGTTCGTGGAGTCGAGGTCGGCGACCGACACGCGGCCGTCGGGGCCGACGGTCACGGCGCAGTGCAGGCGGGAGACGTCCGGGTCGTCGAGCGGGACGTCGGCGTCGGCGGAGCGGCCGATGTGGATCTGCCCGCCGTGCAGGAGATGGACTCCGCCCGCGTCCGGGCCCGCGACCACGTGGAGCTGGGTCGGCGCGTCGTCCAGCTCGGGATGCGCCTCCGGTTCCCCGGGGGCGCCCAGGGACAGCACGGCGCCGTCGATCAGCGGGGGCTCGCCCAGGGTGCACCGCTGGGCGTCGAGCCGCTCCGCACCGGCGTACAGCACGACCGGGCCGCCGCCGGCCTCCCGGCTCCGCTCCAGCGGCGCTCCCGCGTCCGCGGGGACCGCCGAGGCGAGCGCCGACGCCACCGCGGCCAGAGCCGTGCCCGCGGGCGCGGTGACCAGCACGTCGCAGCTCGCGGCGCGGCCCTGGGCGCGGTCGGGCGGGCCCAGCGGGTCTACGACGGTCAGCCGGATCTGCATCGCCGTCAGCGGTCCCTTCTGCGCGGGCACCCGGGACGAGGTCGAAGCCCTCCGCGGTCCCACGCCACGGACTTCCCCCACCACCACGAGCACGTCGGCCAGTACTGGAGGCATCCTCGCACCTGCCACTGACAACACGCCCGCCGCCCGGCATCAAATGATCTTGATTGGTCGGCTCTGCCCGCAAAAGTGCCTGACCAGTACCCGACCCGTGACCACTTGAGATCGCTCAGGCGCGGCTGTGGCAACCAACGGGATCGAGTCGAGCGTCTTTCCTTCGAACGGGTACGGGAACCGCTACGTAAGACGCACAGAAGGACGACACCGCTTTGCTCCGGACCACAGCACTACAGTGGGTCGGAACACCCATAGCACGCCGGACACCGGTGTAGGTGCCAGGTAAGCAAGCAGGTAAGCCAGCAACAGGGAGCGCATGACGTGCGGCCGGTAGGCAGCAAGTACTTCCTCGAGGAGCCGCTCGGACGCGGCGCCACGGGGACCGTCTGGCGAGCCCGCCAGCGCGAGACCGCGGGTGCCGAGGCGGCCGTGCAGGGCCAGCCCGGCGAGACCGTCGCGATCAAGGTCCTCAAGGAGGAACTCGCGAGCGATCCCGACATCGTGATGCGGTTCCTGCGGGAGCGCTCCGTCCTGCTCCGCCTGACGCACCCGAACATCGTGCGGGTGCGCGACCTGGTCGTCGAAGGTGATCTGCTCGCCCTGGTCATGGACCTCGTCGAGGGCCCCGACCTGCACCGCTACCTGCGCGAGAACGGCCCCCTCACTCCCGTCGGCGCCGCCCTGCTCACCGCCCAGATCGCCGACGCGCTCGCCGCCAGCCACGCCGACGGCGTCGTCCACCGCGACCTGAAGCCCGCGAACGTCCTGCTCAAGCAGTACGACGGCCAGATGCACCCGATGCTGACCGACTTCGGCATCGCGCGCCTCGCCGACTCGCCCGGCCTCACCCGCACCCACGAGTTCGTCGGCACGCCCGCGTACATCGCGCCCGAGTCCGCCGAGGGCCGCCCGCAGACCTCCGCCGTCGACATCTACGGCGCCGGCATCCTGATGTACGAGCTGGTCACCGGCCGTCCCCCGTTCGGCGGAGGCTCGGCCCTCGAAGTCCTGCACCAGCACCTCAGTGCCGAACCGCGCCGCCCGTCCACGGTCCCCGACCCGCTCTGGACGGTCATCGAGCGCTGCCTGCGCAAGAGCCCCGGCGAGCGCCCCAGCGCCGTGAACCTCGCGCGCGCCCTGCGCACCGTCGCCGAGGGCATCGGCGTGCACGCGAACTCCGCGCAGATCGCCGCCGCGGAGGCGGTCGGCGTGCTGCTGGCACCCGACCCGGCCCCGGCGGCCGTCCCGGGCGCGCCCGGCGCCGCCGACCCGACACAGGTGATGCAGCACGGCGCGGGCGGCTACGACCCGAACGCCTACGACCCGAACGCCGCGACCAGCGTCATGCCGCACACCGGCGGCCCCGGTGGCCCCGGGGCACCTGTGGGTGCCGCCGACCCCACCGCCGTCATGCCGCACCACCAGCCGGGCGGGCAGCAGGGCCAGCAGCCTGGCCGGCCCGAGGACCCGCATCCCTGGCAGAACCAGCTGCGCGCCGCCCGCGACCGCAACGAGCAGACGCAGGTCCAGTACCTCGATCCCAGCCAGGACCCGCTGCGCCGCCGTCCCCAGCGGCAGGCCGCCCGGCCGCAGCAGGAGCCGCCGCGCCCCCAGCAGCAGCGGCCCCCGCAGCCCGGCGGCTACGGCAACCCGCAGCAGCCGCAGCCGCAGCAGTACCCCCAGCAGCAGCCCCAGCGCCGGCAACAACGCCGTCAGCAGCCGGAGCCGCAGCGGTACGCGCCGCCCCCGCAGCAGGAGCCCCAGCGTCCCGCGCGCGAGCCCCGTGCGCCGCGGCAGCGCAGCGCCAACCCGATGAAGATCCCCGGGCTCGGCTGCCTCAAGGGGTGCCTGTTCACGATCGTCATCCTGTTCGTCGCGGGCTGGCTGGTCTGGGAGCTGAGCCCGCTGCAGGAGTGGATCGGCACGGGCAAGAGCTACTGGCAGCAGATCGGAGACATGTTCGACACGGTTTCCGGGTGGATCGGGGACCTGAGCGGGAGCTCCTCCGGCCAGTAGCAGCCCTCGAACCGGAGTGACTGAGGGGATTTGTCGACACCCAGCGGGTGATTTCCGTCTCCGCGGTGAAGGTTGGCTCTTCCGGCGCGTAGCTTTATCGGCAACACGCGTCTGTAGGAGCAGCCTTGGCACGGAAGATCGGCAGCCGGTACACCGCCCACCAGATCCTCGGGCGGGGCAGCGCCGGCACGGTGTGGCTGGGCGAGGGACCCGAGGGTCCCGTCGCCGTCAAGCTGCTGCGCGAGGACCTCGCGTCCGACCAGGAACTCGTCGGACGCTTCGTGCAGGAGCGCACGGCCCTGCTCGGCCTGGAGCATCCCCACGTGGTGTCCGTGCGCGACCTGGTCGTCGACGGCAACGACCTCGCGCTGGTCATGGACCTCGTCCGGGGCACCGACCTGCGTACCCGGCTCGACCGGGAGAAGCGGCTCGCGCCCGAGGCGGCCGTCGCGATCGTCGCGGACGTCGCGGACGGGCTGGCGGCGGCGCACAAGGCCGGGGTCGTCCACCGGGACGTCAAGCCGGAGAACATGCTCCTGGACATGCAGGGCCCGCTGGGCCCCGGCGGATCCCATCCGGCGCTGCTGACGGACTTCGGCGTGGCCAAGCTCATCGACTCGCCGCGCCGGACCCGAGCCACGAAGATCATCGGCACGCCGGACTACCTGGCACCGGAGATAGTGGAAGGCCTGCCGCCGAGAGCCTCGGTGGACATCTACGCACTGGCCACGGTCCTGTACGAGCTGCTGGCGGGCTTCACGCCGTTCGGCGGGGGGCACCCCGGTGCCGTCCTGCGCCGCCACGTCACGGAGACGGTCGTCCCCCTCCCTGGTATCCCGGACGAGCTCTGGCAGCTGATCGTGCAGTGCCTGGCCAAGGCGCCGGCCTCCCGGCTGCGGGCCTCCGAGCTGGGCGCGCGGCTGCGGGAGCTGCTGCCGATGCTGGCGGGCATGCCGCCGCTGGACGTGGACGAGCCTGACACCGAGTCCGAGGAGGAGCAGGGCGAGGACCCGCCCTCGGACGAGCCGGCGTCGCCGACGCCGGTACGGCGGCGGGGCGCGGTGCCGCTGGTACCGGGCGCGAAGCCGGCCGACTCCAACCGGGACACGCATACGTCGATGCGGGTGCCCGCGCCGGACGAGCTGGCCGGGGGCGCGCGGGGCACCGCCCGTGCGCCACGGGCCGCGGGCGCCCCCCGACCCGGTTCCGCCCGGCACCGGGCGGCCACCCGGCGGCGGCGTGTCGTGCTGGGCGTCGCCGCGGTGGTCCTGGTCGCCGCGGCCGGCGTCGGCACCTGGGCGGCCACCTCGGGCGACCCCGGCACGCCCCAGGACGGCCGGAACTCGTCCCCGGCGACACCCTGACGCCCAGGGGGCTCCGC
>NZ_JAGMUK010000052.1:29184-182679 GCF_019049245.1 Streptomyces sp. AC555_RSS877
AGGCGTCGGCACCTGGGCGGCCACCTCGGGCGACCCCGGCACGCCCCAGGACGGCCGGAACTCGTCCCCGGCGACACCCTGACGCCCAGGGGGCTCCGCCTCCTGGACTCCCCGGCCCGGTCGGGGGCCCCCGGTCGACGCCCGCACCGGCGCCCCCCGCTTGGCGGAGCCGTTAGGCTGGAGGCGTGGCAGTCGTCGATGTATCCGAAGAGCTCAAGTCCCTCTCCTCGACCATGGAGTCGATCGAGGCCGTTCTGGACCTCGACAAGCTGAGGGCAGACATCGCCGTGCTCGAGGAGCAGGCGGCCGCGCCGTCCCTGTGGGACAACCCGGACGAGGCGCAGAAGGTCACCAGCAAGCTCTCCCACCTCCAGGCCGAGGTCAGGAAGGCGGAGACGCTGCGCGGACGGATCGACGATCTCTCCGTGCTGTTCGAGATGGCCGAGGAGGAGGACGACCCGGACACCAAGGCCGAGGCCGAGTCCGAGCTCGTCGCCGTCAAGAAGGCGCTGGACGAGATGGAGGTCCGCACGCTGCTCAGCGGTGAGTACGACGCGCGTGAGGCGCTCGTCAACATCCGCGCGGAAGCCGGTGGCGTCGACGCCGCCGACTTCGCCGAGAAGCTGCAGCGGATGTACCTGCGCTGGGCCGAGCAGCACGGCTACAAGACCGAGATCTACGAGACGTCGTACGCCGAAGAGGCCGGCATCAAGTCGACCACCTTCGCCGTGCAGATCCCGTACGCCTACGGCACCCTCTCCGTCGAGCAGGGCACGCACCGGCTCGTGCGGATCTCGCCCTTCGACAACCAGGGGCGGCGCCAGACCTCCTTCGCGGGCGTCGAGATCCTTCCCGTGGTCGAGCAGACCGACCACATCGAGATCGACGAGTCCGAGCTGCGGGTGGACGTGTACCGGTCGTCCGGGCCGGGCGGCCAGGGCGTGAACACCACCGACTCCGCGGTGCGGCTCACCCACCTCCCCACCGGCATCGTCGTCTCCTGTCAGAACGAGCGGTCGCAGATCCAGAACAAGGCGACCGCGATGAACGTGCTCCAGGCCAAGCTCCTCGAGCGGCGCCGCCAGGAGGAGCAGGCCAAGATGAACGCCCTCAAGGGCGACGGCGGCAACTCCTGGGGCAACCAGATGCGTTCGTACGTCCTGCACCCGTACCAGATGGTCAAGGATTTGCGCACGGAGTTCGAGGTCGGAAACCCCGAGGCCGTGTTCAACGGCGAGATCGACGGCTTCCTGGAGGCCGGAATTCGCTGGCGCAAGCAGCAGGAGAAGTAAGTTTGTCGACAAGGCAACTGCCGCCCCTCCGGCGGCAGTTGCCTTTTGTGTACCCGGATGTGTTCCCGATGTCTGGGTTTTACATCACACTCACACACTTCAATGCCCGGCATAGATCGCTTAGTTGGACATTGCGCGCGCAATGGCCTTGACGTTGCTTTGAAAAATGGGAAAGGTAAAGCGTGGCATGCGTATCTCTGGGGCGCATGTGAACCGGGGGGCCTTCAAGCGCAGCTACCTCCTCCGTCGATCACGGCCCCCGAGCGCCGCCTCACTGACGATGAGCTACTGGGGGTAGCAACCAGATGACCAAGAAGACGCGGATCCGGATCGCGCGGATAGCCGCTGGTGCCGTGATCGCGGCCGGTGCCTCGCTGACCGCCGCCGGCGCCGCTTCCGCGCTGGAGATCGGCGTGACCGTGGACGAGAGCGGCGTCGGCGTGAACGTCGACCCCGGCCTCGGCGACGAAACGCCTCCGGCCCCGACGGACCCGGGCATCCCGACCGAGCCCAACCCGACGGACCCGGGCCTGCCGACGGACCCGACCATCCCGACCGACCCGGGCACTCCGACCGACCCGCCGACCGCGACGGACCCGACCGAGCCCACCGACGAGCCCACCGAGCCCACCGAGGACCCGACCGACCCGGGCAACGGGAACGGCAACGGGAACGGCAACGGCAACGGCAACGGGAACGGAAACGGGAACGGAAACGGCGGGGGCAACAGCAACACCGACCCCGACGGCGGTTCCGGCGACTCCGCCCAGGAGGAGGGCTCCTCGTCCCTCACCGACACCGGCACGGACACCTCGACCGACACGTCGGCCCAGGGCAGCGGTGAGCAGCTCGCCGAGACCGGTGCCGCGCAGACCACCTTCCTGGTGATCGGCGCCGCCACGATGATCGCCGGCGGTGTCGGCTTCCGCATCCTGCCGCGCCTCATGAGCGGCCGGGGTGGCGCGGCCGCCTGACGGTAGCCGTCTGCTGACAGACCGTGCGCACGCCGCACGGTGAAGGGCCCGGAGCGATCATCGCTCCGGGCCCTTCGTATGTCCTGGGGGCGCGTCCTACGCGGTCTGGTGCGCCAGCAGCGCGACCGCCGCGATCAGTACCGCCAGCAATGTGATGAGCGCCATGGGGTTCAGACCCGCGAAAAGGTTGTCCTGCTGCAGCCGCTCGCGGTTCGCGCGGCACACATGGCACCGGCCCTCGATCACGGGCGCCGCGCAGTTCGCGCACACCAGCCGGTCGTACGTCATGCGCTCGCCCTCCTTGCACCGGTTCCATGTACACAACGCCCGCGGGAACCCGAACGTTCCCCCTCCACTGTGCCAGGTTCCCCGCGATTCAGCGCGGGGTCCCGTGGGGCCGGGGCAGGCACAAAACGCACATCTGTCGCGCAACCCCAACCGGTGCCTGCGCTTGCGCACCGGGTTCGCGTATGGTCACGCTCATCTACCCCCGGCTACCCGTGGTGCATCCGTGATCCGATTCGACAACGTATCCAAGGTCTACCCCAAGCAGACCCGCCCCGCACTCAGGGATGTCTCCCTGGAAGTGGAGAAGGGCGAGTTCGTGTTCCTCGTGGGGTCCTCCGGCTCCGGAAAGTCCACCTTCCTGCGGCTGGTGCTCCGCGAGGAGCGGGCCAGCCACGGTCAGGTGCACGTCCTGGGCAAGGACCTCGCGCGCCTCACCAACTGGAAGGTGCCGCAGATGCGGCGACAGTTGGGGACGGTGTTCCAGGACTTCCGGCTCCTGCCGAACAAGACGGTCGCCGAGAACGTGGCCTTCGCGCAGGAGGTCATCGGCAAGTCGAAGGGCGAGATCCGCAAGTCCGTGCCGCAGGTGCTCGACCTCGTCGGGCTCGGCGGCAAGGAGGACCGGATGCCCGGCGAGCTGTCCGGTGGTGAGCAGCAGCGGGTGGCCATCGCGAGAGCCTT
The DNA here is from genome assembly GCF_019049245.1 of Streptomyces sp. AC555_RSS877. Taxonomy (GTDB): domain Bacteria; phylum Actinomycetota; class Actinomycetes; order Streptomycetales; family Streptomycetaceae; genus Streptomyces. The sequence continues at coordinate 32,420 of NZ_JAGMUK010000052.1, forward strand.
CGTCAACCGTCCCAAGCTGCTCATCGCCGACGAGCCCACCGGCAACCTCGACCCGCAGACCTCCGTCGGCATCATGAAGCTGCTCGACCGGATCAACCGGACCGGCACGACCGTGCTGATGGCGACGCACGACCAGAACATCGTGGACCAGATGCGCAAGCGCGTCATCGAACTGGAGAAGGGCCGCCTCGTCCGCGACCAGGCACGCGGCGTCTACGGCTACCAGCACTGACCGCTGTCTGACGACTGTCCACGGAAAGGCCTGAAGAACACGCCATGCGCGCCCAGTTCGTTCTGTCGGAGATCGGTGTCGGTCTCCGCCGCAACCTGACGATGACCTTCGCGGTCGTCGTCTCCGTCGCCCTGTCGCTCGCCCTGTTCGGCGGGTCGCTCCTGATGAGCGACCAGGTCAACACCATGAAGGGCTACTGGTACGACAAGGTCAACGTCTCGGTCTTCCTCTGCAACAAGAGCGACGCCGAGTCCGATCCGAACTGCGCCAAGGGCGCGGTCACCGAGGACCAGAAGAAGGCCATCCTCGCCGACCTCGACAAGATGACGTCGGTCGTGCAGAAGGTGACCTACGAGTCGCAGGACCAGGCGTACAAGCACTACAAGGAGCAGTTCGGCGACTCCCCGCTGGCCAGCTCCCTCACGCCGGACCAGATGCAGGAGTCGTACCGCATCAAGCTGAAGGACCCGGAGAAGTACCAGGTCATCGCGACCGCCTTCGACGGCCGTGACGGCGTGCAGTCGGTGCAGGACCAGAAGGGGATCCTCGACAACCTCTTCGGGCTGCTGAACGGCATGAACTGGGCCGCGCGCGCGGTGATGGCCCTCATGCTGGTCGTCGCGCTGATGCTGATCGTCAACACCGTGCGTGTCTCGGCGTTCAGCCGGCGGCGCGAGACCGGGATCATGCGCCTGGTCGGCGCCTCGGGCTTCTACATCCAGGCGCCGTTCATCATGGAGGCCGCGGTAGCCGGACTCATCGGCGGCACGGTCGCGTGCGGCTTCCTGGTGGTCGCCCGGTACTTCCTCATCGACCACGGCCTCGCCCTGTCCGAGAAGCTGAACCTGATCAACTTCATCGGCTGGGACGCCGTGTTGACGAAGCTGCCGCTCATCCTGGCGACCAGTCTGCTGATGCCCGCGCTGGCCGCGTTCTTCGCGTTGCGCAAGTACCTGAAGGTGTGACGCATGCCAAGAGGGCCGTACGGTCAACCGGCCGTGCGGCCCTTCGCGTTGTCCTAGACTCACCCGCATGTCAGGCCGAGACCTGTTCTGTCAGCCCCGTCGCATCGGCCGCGGGGCCGCCCTGACATTGGTCTTCACGAGCGTCCTCGTCGCCGGTGCCGCGACCGGCTCCCTTCCCGCAGCCGACGGCCGCGACCGGAAATCCCCCTCCGGCCCGACCATCGCGGCCGCCTCGGCGGGCCGCCACGAGGACGTGGAGAAGGCCGCCGAGGAGGCCATGGCCGACGGCGAGTCCCCCATGGAGGCCGCCGAACGCGCGGTCAGCCGCAGCGGGGACCGCTGGGGCGCCGTCTACTCCCAGGGTGAGTACGAGGAGTTCGAGGAGGCTCTCGACGGCCGGTACACCGGCGTCGGCCTGTGGGCCCGGCGCGAGCGGGACGGCCGTATCGAGGTGACCAAGGTGCGGTCCGGGTCGCCCGCGGCCGCGGCCGGCATCCGCGAGGGCGACCGGCTGCACAGCGTCGACGGCAGGAAGGTCGACGGGCGGCCCGTCACCGAGGTCGTCTCGTTACTGCGCGGCGACGCCACGGACGCGGCCGCCGGTACGACCGTCCGCCTGGGCCTGGAGCGCGGCACGCGCGCGTGGAGCGAGACACTGCGCCGCGCCCGCCTCTCCACGGACGACGTGACCGTCCACACACCGGCGGACGGCATCACCGTGATCAGGATCGCCGCCTTCACCAAGGGAGCCGGCGACAGGGTCCGCACCGCCGTACGGCGGGCCCCGGCCGGCGCCGGGATCGTCCTCGACCTGCGCGGCAACTCCGGCGGCCTGGTCACCGAGGCCGTCACCGCCGCCTCCGCCTTCCTCGACGGCGGCCTGGTCGCCACGTACGACGTCGAGGGCGAACAGCGAGCCCTGCACGCCGACTCAGGCGGCGACACCACCCGGCCCCTGGTCGCGCTCGTCGACGGCGGGACCATGAGCGCGGCCGAGCTGCTCACCGGAGCCCTGCAGGACCGCGGCCGCGCGGTCGTCGTGGGCTCCCGCACCTTCGGCAAGGGCTCGGTCCAGATGCCGAGCCGGCTGCCCGACGGCTCCGTCGCCGAGCTGACCGTCGGGCACTACCGCACCCCCTCCGGCCGCGGGGTCGACGGGCGCGGCATCACGCCGGACCTGGAGGCGGACCGGCAGGTGCTGAAGCGGGCGGAGACCGTGCTGAGCGGCCTGGGCAGGTAGCCGTTAATCGGTTTCCCGCAGACCCCCTCGGTAGTGCGAAAATGGGCGGCACTATGAGCAAGGGAATGTACGTACCGAAGGAATCCCAGCCCAAGCAGGGCGCAGGGCCCGCGAAGGTCAAGGACGGCAAGCGCAAGATCGTCGCCCAGAACAAGAAGGCGCGGCACGACTACGCGATCATCGACGTCTACGAGGCCGGGCTGGTGCTCAGCGGCACCGAGGTGAAGTCGCTGCGCCAGGGACGCGCCTCGCTGACCGACGGCTTCGTCCAGATCGACGGGAACGAGGCGTGGCTGCACAACGCCCACATCCCCGAGTACAGCCAGGGCACCTGGACCAACCACTCCGTGCGCCGCAAGCGCAAGCTGCTCCTGCACCGCGAGGAGATCGACAAGCTGGAGTCCAAGGCCCAGGAGACGGGGCACACGATCGTGCCCCTCGCCCTGTATTTCAAGGACGGCCGGGCGAAGGCCGAGATCGCCCTCGCGCGAGGCAAGAAGGAGTACGACAAGCGCCAGACCCTGCGGGAGAAGCAGGACCGGCGGGAGTCGGACCGCGCGATCGCGGCGGCGAAGCGGAAGCAGCGGGCCCAGTAGGGCGGGAGCGCCGGAATACGGTGGCCTCGTCCCGCGTTGGTCACGTACGATGGCACCTGCACCTCACAGCGGGTGCGCGTCCCTCACGAGGGACAGCTTGAAAAATCAACATGGGGATGATCGGTTTCGACAGCGGATGTCGAAGCAGGGGAAGCGTGTCGAGGAAGCGGCCATGATCTCGTAAACCACAGGCCGAAAAAAATAATCGCCACTATCAAGAGCGATTCTCCCGTGCAGTCGCAGTACGCCATCGCTGCCTGATCTCAGGTAACTAGGCTACTGCTCCGCACGTAACGGAGTGTCAGCCCGGGGCTGTTCCCGACCCGGATCCTGGCATCAGCTAGGGGACTAAACCTTGATCCCGGTCACGGGGTGAAGAGGGAAATCAAACAGTGACTGGGCCCGTCGGCGACTTGTTCGCGTGATCGCCGGGGCCGAGAAAATCACAGCGAACTGCGCACGGAGAAGCCCTGATTCTGCACCGTTGGACGCGGGTTCGATTCCCGCCATCTCCACTCGCCCGCGCCTGAGCGGGTACCCCATGTGGGCACAGGCCCCGTCGCTTCCGAGCGGCGGGGCCTGTGTCATGCCCGGACCGCGGCGAGGCCGTCGGGTCGTCATATGCATGCCGCGCCCGTTGTGGTGTGCCGCCCCATATCGAGGGGCTGTTCACGCTTCTACGGTCCCTCTCCATGACACCCACCAGGACACACACCACAGCCCTAGGCCGTCCTCTCCTCCTCGCGACCCTCCTGGTCGCCCTCCTCGCCGCCTTCCTCACCCCGGGCCGGGCCGCGGCGGCCTCCCTTCAGGAGGTGACCGGGTTCGGCGCCAACCCCGGTGCCCTGCGGATGTTCCGGTACGTCCCCGACGGACTGCCCGCCGGCCGGCCTGTCGTCGTCGCGCTGCACGGGTGCACCCAGAACGCCTCCGGGTACGGCACCGGCAGCGGGTGGATCCAGCTCGCCGACCGCTGGGGGTTCTCCGTCGTGCTGCCGCAGCAGCAGACCGCCAACAACGCCTCATCCTGCTTCGACTGGTTCCAGAGCGGGGACATGCAGCGCGGGCAGGGCGAGGCCGCGTCGGTCGCGCAGATGGTCGACCGGCAGCTCGCCGACGTCACCGGCGACGCCTCGCGCGTCTACGTCACCGGCCTGTCCGCCGGGGGCGGCATGACCGCCGTGATGATGGCGGCGTACCCGGAGAAGTTCGCCGCCGGCGGGATCGTCGCCGGGCTGACGTACGGGTGCGCGCAGGCCGCGGGGTCGCCGTACGTCTGCATGTACGTCGGCGCCACCCAGACCCCGCAGCAGTGGGGTGACCGGGTGCGGGCCGCGGGGCCCGGGTACGCCGGACCCTGGCCGACGCTGATCGCCTTCCAGGGCACGGCCGACCACACCGTGAAGCCCGTCAACATGACGGACCTGGTCGAGCAGTGGACCGAGGTGCACGGGGCCGACCAGGCGGCCGACGTCAGCGACACGGTCGCCGGGTATCCGCACCGGGTGTTCCGGGACGCGGGCGGGAAGGCCGTCGTGGAGACCTACAGCCTCACGGGCATGGGGCACGGGCAGCCCGTCGATCCCGGCAGCGGGAGCGAGCAGTGCGGGACCGCCGGGGCGTACATCCTCGACGTGAACCTGTGTGCCGCCTACCGGCTCGGGCGGGCCTGGGGTCTCGGCTGACCCGCGGGACCTCCCCCTCGCAGGTCACGCCGTACGCCGTCCCGTGCTCGCCCGTTCCGTCAGCCGCGGTGGCAGCAGGGTGGCCTCCGGAACGGCCGTGCCGCCCATCTTCTCCATCAGGAGCTCCACCGCCCGGGTGCCGACCTCGGCGGACGGCAGGGCGACGGAGGTCACCGGGACGCGCACGGACTCGGCGAGTTCGTCGGGGCAGATGGCCGTGACGGAGAGGTCGCCGGGGACGCGCAGGCCGAGCTGCTCGAAGGCGTCGATCAGCGGCTCCAGCAAGGGCTCGTTGTGGACGACGACACCCGTCAACGCGGGCTGGTCGCGCAGGAGCCGCTCGGCGACCGTACGGGCGGCTCCGGACGCGGCCTCGCAGGGGTGGACGGAGGAGGCGAGGCCGTGCCGGTCGGCGGCGGCCGTGAAGCCCTGGACCACGCGCTGGGCGAACGCGGTCTGGCGGACGTACACCTCCGGCGGCGACCCGACCAGGGCCACGACCCGATGTCCCAGTCCGGCCAGATGGTCCACGCACGCCTCCCCGGCGGCCCTGAAGTCGAGGTCGATGCAGGTCAGGCCCTCCGAGGAGGCGGGGAAGCCGATCATCACCGACGGTCGTTCCAGGGTCCGCAGCAGCGGCAGCCGGGGGTCGTGCAGCTGTACGTCCATGAGGATCAGCGCGTCCACCAGCGCCGTGTCGGCGACCCGGCGCAGGCCGTCCTCGCCCTCCTCCTGGGTGAGGAGCAGGACGTCGTGGTCGTGGCGCCGGGCCGTGGTGACCACCGACACCGCGAACTGCATGACCACCGGGACGTGGATGCCGGCCCGCAGCGGCACCACCAGCGCCAGCACGTTCGACTTGCTGCTGGCCAGCGCCCGGGCGCCGGCGTGCGGGCGGTAGCCCAGCTCGCGGATGGCCTCCTCCACCCGGCGCTTGGTCTCCTCGGAGATGGGCCGCTTGCCGCTGAGGGCGTAGGAGACCGTGCTGGGAGAGACCCCGGCATGCCGAGCCACGTCCGTGATCTTCACCATCAGGCCCACTCCACCGTCAGGAACCCGGTCCCGGCCCGGGCCCGCACCTCGCGCTCGCCCACGGCAAGCCCCCAGGGCGCGGCGGGGTCATCGCACGACGCCCGCAGCAGATCCCCTTCGCGTACGACGGTGAAGGTCACGTCCCCGACCTCTACCGTCACCTGGTCGCCCCGCTCCAGGCTGTACGCCCGCAGCGTGACCCCGTCGGCATGGTCGTAGTCGGGCCGGTCGGCCACCGCGCCCACCGGGATCACCGCGCCGGGCCGCACGAGGAGCGGCACGCTGGAGAAGTCGTGGCGCTCGCGCACCCAGCGCGGCCCCGTCACCGTCTCCCCGGTCACGAAGTGGGTCCAGGTGCCCTCGGGGACGTAGTAGGAGACGTCCCCCTCGTCGGAGAACACAGGCGCGACCAGCAGGTCCGGGCCGAGCATGTACTGCCGTTCCAGATGCGCGCACCCCGGGTCGTCCGGGAACTCCAGGACCATCGCGCGCATCACCGGCAGGCCCTCGGTGTGGGCGGTGCGCGCGGCCTCGTACAGGTACGGCATGAGCCGCAGCTTCAGCCGGGTGAAGTGCCGCAGGACGTCGACCGACTCCTCGTCGAACAGCCACGGCACCCGGTAGGAGGAGCTGCCGTGCAGGCGGCTGTGGGAGGACAGCAGCCCGAAGGCCAGCCAGCGTTTGAAGAGCGCCGGGGTCGGCGTGCCCTCGAAGCCGCCGATGTCGTGGCTCCAGAAGCCGAAGCCGGACAGCCCCAGGGACAGGCCTCCGCGCAACGATTCCGCCATCGACTCGTACGTCGACTCGCAGTCGCCGCCCCAGTGGACCGGGAACTTCTGGCTGCCCGCCGTCGCCGAGCGGGCGAAGACGACCGCCTCCTCCTCGCCCCGGTGCTTGCGCAGCACGTCGAAGACAGTGCGGTTGTAGAGGTAGGTGTAGTAGTTGTGCATCCGCTCCGGGTCGGAGCCGTCGGACCAGGCCACGTCGAGGGGCACCCGCTCGCCGAAGTCGGTCTTGAAGCAGTCGACGCCCTGGGCGAGCAGCGCCTCCAGCTTGGAGGCGTACCACTCGCGGGCCGCCGGGCTGGTGAAGTCGACCAGTGCCATGCCGGGCTGCCACAGGTCCCACTGCCACACGCTGCCGTCCGGCCGCTTCAGCAGGTGTCCCAGTGCCTTGCCCTCCGCGAACAGGGGGGAGCGCTGGGCGATGTACGGGTTGATCCACGCGGACACCCGCAGGCCCCGCGCGTGCAGCCGCGCCAGCATTCCCTCCGGGTCGGGGAACACCCGCGGGTCCCACTGGAAGTCGCACCAGTTGAACTCGCGCATCCAGAAGCAGTCGAAGTGGAAGACGGACAGCGGCAGTTCGCGCTCGCGCATGCCCTCGATGAAGGAGGTGACGGTCTCCTCGTCGTACGACGTGGTGAACGAGGTCGACAGCCACAGGCCGAAGGACCAGGGCGGCGGGAGGGCCGGGCGGCCGGTGAGAGCGGTGTACTTGCGCAGGATGTCCTTCGGGGTCGGCCCGTAGATGACGTAGTACGTCAACTGCTGGGTCTCGGCGCTGAACTGCACCCGCGAGACGACCTCCGAGCCGACTTCGAAGGCCACCTTGCCCGGGTGGTCGACGAAGACGCCGTAGCCCGCGTCCGTCAGGTAGAAGGGCACGTTCTTGTACGCCTGCTCGGTCGCCGTGCCGCCGTCGGCGTTCCAGATGTCGACGACCTGGCCGTTCTTCACCAGGGGGCCGAAGCGTTCACCTAGGCCGTAGACCGAGGTCCCCACACGGAGGTTGAGCTGTTCGCGCAGGTAGTGCCCCGAGGCGTCCCGCATGATGCCCATGCCCTTGGTGGCGCTGGAGGTGAGGACGCGGCCGTGGGCGAGGAAGTCGACGTGCCAGGAGCCGGTGCGGGCCACCCGGACCGAGAGCGCGCCGGAGGTCAGGGTCGCGTGCTCGTCGTCGTACGCCACCTGCGGCGGGACGTCCTCGGTGGCGACCTCGAACTCCGGTCCGTGCGGCTGCTCGCCGTCGAAGTGGGTGAAGGTGACGCCGATGACGTCGGGCATCGGCGCGTGGGCGCTGATCGTCACGACCGGTCCCTTCAGCAGGTCGCCGCGGTGGCGGATGGGCTGGGTCGGCGCGTGGATCTCCAGCGTGCCGTCCTGCGCGGTGACGTCGAGCACCTCGACCGGATAGGCCGCGGTGACACCCTCGCGCAGCAGCCAGTAGCCGTCGGTGAACTTCATGTGGGGGTTCCTTACTTCACGGCACCGACGGCGATGCCGCGGGTGAGGGTTCGCTGGAAGACGAGGAAGAAGACCAGGGCGGGCAGGACGCCGAGGAGGGCGGCGGCGTTGGTCATCGTGGCGTCCATCAGGCGCTGGCCCTGGAGGACGCCGAGGGCCACCGACACGGTCTGGTTGTCGTTGGAGATCAGCATGACCAGGGGGAGCAGGAACTCGTTCCAGGTCCAGATGAAGAAGAAGACCAGGAGCACGCCGATGGTCGGACGGCTGACCGGGACGACGATCCGCCACAGCACCTGCCACTTGTTCGCGCCGTCGATGCGGGCGGCCTCGATGATCTCGCGGGGGAACTGGCCGAGGACCGAGGAGAGCAGATACGTGCCGAAGGCCGCCTGGATCACCGTGAACACGATGATCACGCTCAGCCTGGTGTCGTAGAGGCCGGCCTCCTTGCTGAGGTAGTAGACCGGGTAGACCAGCGCCTCCTGCGGCAGCATGTTCGCGAGGACGAAGAAGGCGAGCACCCAGGTGCGGCCCTTGATGCGGCCGATGCCGATCGCGTACGCGTTCAGGACGGACAGGACGACCGCCAGGACCGCCACCGATCCGCTGATCAGCACCGAGTTGACCAGCTTCTGGCCGAAGTCCACGCGCTCCCAGAAGTCCTTGACGCCGTCGACGTAGAGGCCCTCGGGGAGGCTGAGGGGGCCGTTCTGGGCGTACTCCGCAGGGGACTTGAACGCGTTGATCGTGACGATCGCGAACGGGACCACCATGAACAGGGCCGCTATGCACAGGGCCACGAGCACCGGGTAGCGGCGGAACGCGGTCGTCATGCGCGAATCCCCTCCTCTTCGTCCTCGGCGCGGGTCTGGAGCTTCAGGCCGATCAGGGAGAGGGCGAGGATGATCACGGTGAGCACGGTGGAGATCGCGGCGCCGTAGCCGACCTGCGTCTTCTCGAAGAACGTGGTGAAGGAGAAGTAGGAGGGGACGTTCGTCGCGCCGCCCGGGCCGCCCTTCGTCAGGACGTACACCGCGCCGAACACCTTGAGCGCGGCGATCGAGCACCAGGTGAGGACGACGTAGATCTCCGGGCGGATCTGCGGCAGCGTGATGTGCCAGAAGCGGCGCCACCAGCCGGCGCCGTCCAGCTCGGCCGCCTCGTACAGCTGGGGGTCGACGCGTTGCAGGCCCGCCATGAAGACGACCAGGGGGAAGCCGAGCTGGACCCAGACCATCACGCCCATGACGCTGTAGAGCGCGAGGTCCGGGTCGCCGAGCCAGTCCTGCTGCCAGGACGACAGGCCTACGGCTGCGAGGAGTTCGTTGAGGGTGCCGTTGTCCGGCGCGAGGATCCAGCTCCAGACGATGCCGGCGACCGCGATCGGCAGCACCTGGGGGAGGTAGAAGCAGGCCCGGAGGACCGCCGTGATCCTGCTGCCGAAGTGCTTGCCGACGTAGTCGAACAGGGCGGCGGCGAGGACGAGCCCGATCACCGTCGGGGCGGCCGCCATCGCGACGACCATGAACAGGCTGTGCCGGAAGGACGCCCAGAACTCGGAGTCGTCCAGCAGCTCGCGGTAGTTGGCGAGCCCGGTCCAGTCGGGGGAGCCCACGCCCTCCCAGTCGGTGAAGCTCACGCCCGTGTTCATCAGGAACGGGACGACGATGACGGCCAGGAAGGCGAGGGCGCCGGGGAGCAGGAACAGGGCGTACGAGTCGCGGGGGCGGCGGTTCGGGTGGCCGGTGCGGTCCTGCTTGCCGGTCACCCGCTCGCCGCGTTCGACGGTGACCGTCATTGCTTCGGCGCGTCCTTGTCGTACGCCTTCTGCAACGCGTCCAGGTAGTCGTCCGGTGTCGCGCTGCCCGTCATCAGCTTCTGTGTCTCGGAGACGAGGACGTCGTAGAACCCGGCGACCGGCCAGTCGGGGTAGAAGGCGAGGCCGTCGCGCTCGGAGAGGGTGTTGAAGTTGCCGATGAGGGTCTTGGACTGGGGGTCGGTGATGGCGCTCGCGTCCGCCGCGACCGGGACGCCGCCCTTGTTGCCGAGCAGGTTCTGGATCTTCTTCGACATGGTGATGTCGATGAAGTCGTAGGCGAGGTCCTTGTTCTCGGCGCCCTTGGGGACGACCCAGAGGTTGCCGCCGGAGCCGAGGGTGAGGTTCGAGCCGGGCCACAGGAACGTGCCCCAGTCGAACGTCGCCTCGTCCTGGAAGCGGCCGTACCACCAGCTGCCGGAGAACAGGATCGGCGACTTGCCCTGGAGGAAGGAGACGCCGGTCTGCTCCGCGTTCGCGCCGGTGGACGACTTGCCGACGTAGCCCTTCTTCACCCAGTCGGCGAAGGTCTCGGCGGCGTACGTCCAGGCGGCGTCGTGGAAGTCGACCTTGCCCTTGTACAGCTCGAAGGCGTCCACCCAGGCGCGGTCCGCCTTCGACAGGGCCAGCTGGTAGACGTACTGGTGGGCCGGATACTCGGCGCCGCCGTTGGCGAGGGGGGTGATGCCCTCGGCGGTGAACTTGTCCATCGCGGCGGTCAGTTCGTCGAACGTCTTCGGCTCGGCGATCCCGTGCTCGGCGAAGAGGTCCTTGTTGTAGAAGACCATCGTGTACTCGGCGTAGTTGGGCACGCCGTACCACTTGCCGGAGCCCATCACGCCGTTCGGGTCGTAGAGGCTGGTGGTACGGACGCCCGGGCCGATCTTCTTGTCCCAGCCGCGCTTCGTCGCCTCGGCGGTGAGGTCCGTCAGGAGTCCCTGCCGGGAGAGCAGACCCGCCGTCGCGTTGCCCTTGTTGTACTCCATGAGGTCGGGCGCGTCCGAGGAGTTGAGGACCATCTGCGCGGTCTTCTGCATCTGGGCGAAGCTCTTCTCCTCGTACTCCACCTGCACGCCCGGGTGCTTGGCCTCGAACTCCTCGACCGCCTCCGCCCAGGCCTGGCCCATCGCGCTGTTCGGGGCCTCGTAGTGCCAGAGCTTGAGCGTCTTCCCGTCGGAGGAGCCACTGTCCGAGCCTCCGCAGGAGGTCAGGAGCAGGGCTCCGCTCAGGGCCGCCGCGGCCAGGGCGGTCACACGCCTTCGTGCCGTCAACATCCAGTGCCTCCCAGGGAGTCGGCTGGGTATCCGGCGTCACGCTGTGTTCATCGATTCGATTCGATGCGTGACGTCGAAGCGCTTCGACGGGCGAAGGTATGTTGGCGACTGCGAGAGCGTCAATGGGTTGCGCGGGATCGGCGGAAGCGATTCGACGGATCGACCGAGAAGAGGGTGATCATCAGCGCCACCGCCGCCGCCGCGACCGGCACCCCGAACCCCGCCGGGGCCGAGGCGTGTTCCGCCAGCCAGCCGCCGAGGGCGCTGCCGGCGGCGATCCCGCCGAGCAGGCCGGTCACCGCGAGGGTCATGCCCTCGTTGATCCGGCCCTCCGGTGTCCGTTCCTGGATCAGGGTCATGCCGGTGACCATCGTGGGGGCCGTCGCCATCCCGGCGCCCAGCAGCGCGCCCGCCAGGGCGAGGAGCGAGCCGGTCAGGGCAGCGGCGAGCAGGGGCAGCGTGAGCAGCGCGGTCATGACGGCGACGCACCACGGGTAGCGGTTCGCCGCGGGCCCGGCCGGCTTCACCGCCCCGTACAGCAGGCCCGCCGCGCACGAACCGGCCGCCTGGAGGGCGAGTACCGCGCCGGCCGCCGAGCGGTGCCCCTGTGCGTCCGCGTAGGCGATCGTGACGACCTCCATCGCCCCGAACACCACGCCCATGGCGAGACACACGGACAGCAGCGGGGGCATGCCGGGCGCGCGGAACAGCGCCGTGGCCCTCGTCGGCGCCCGCTGCGTCACCGGCGGCTCCGTGGAGCGCTGCGCGGCGAACAGCAGCATGCCCGTCACCAGCAGCACCACACCCGCCAGCGTGCCCGCCTCCGGGAAGAGCGTCCCGCACAGGAAGGCCGCGAGCACCGGGCCCAGCATGAAACACAGCTCGTCCACGGCCTGCTCGAAGGAGTTCGCGGTGTGCAGCGCCCCGTGGTCGCCCTTCAGCAGGTGGGCCCAGCGGGCGCGGGACATGCCGCCGAGGTTGGGGGTCGTGGCGGTGGCGGCGTAGGAGGCGAAGAGGGTCCAGGCGGGGGCCCCGTGCCGTACGCACAGCAGTAGCGAGAGCGAGCCCAGGGCGGCGAGCAGGGTGGCGGGTACGGCGATCCGCGCCTGCCCGTACCGGTCGACGAGCCGCGCGGTCCACGGGGCGACCACCGCGGTCGCGGCGAGTCCGGTGGCGACGACGGCTCCGGCGAGGGCGTACGAGCCCCGCGCACCGGCGATCATGAGGACCGCGCTCACGCCGAACATGCCCATCGGGACGCGGGCCAGCAGGTTCCCGACGGTGAAGGCGCGGGTGCCGGGGACGGTGAACAGGCGTCGGTAGGGGCCGGGGTCCTTGGTGGTACGGGGGCTGAAGTCGACGGCGACGAGGGTGTCGGCGGTGACGGTGTAGAGGGGCGTGTTCCTCGGGGTCGGTTGCGGCATGGGTTCACCGTCGCCCGCGGCCGATCAAGGGGTCCAACACCTTCTCCGCACCCATTGACGCACCCGTGTTGTGAATACGCCGTACCGATTCACGCACCCCGGTTGTAGGTTCCGCCCATGTCCGCCACCGGCCACCACCTCGACCCCCGTCTCCTCCGCGCCTTCCTCACGGTCGCCGAGGAGCTGCACTTCACACGCGCCGCGGCCCGGCTCTACGTCGCCCAGCAGGCGCTCAGCCGGGACGTACGGCGCCTGGAGCGGGACCTCGGGGCCGAGCTGTTCGTCCGGACCACCCGGCAGGTGACCCTGACGGCCGACGGCGAGCGACTGGTGCCGTACGCCCGCCGGGCGCTCCAGGCGCAGGACGAGCTGCTGGCCGCCTTCGGGCAGGCCCGGCCCCTGCTCGTGGATCTGAACTCGCCGGGTCTGGCCACCGGCCGCCGGGTCCTGCACCGGGCCCGGGAACTCGCCCCCGAGCTGGAGCTGATGGCCCGCTACGAGAGCGGTCTGACCCATGCCGCGGGCGAGCTGCTGGCGGGGCGGCTGGACGCCTCCTTCGGGCGGTTCGCCGGCCTCGACCCGGCGCTGCGGTCGGGCCTCGCCCACCAGCCCGTGCGCTACGAGCCGATGGCGGTCCTCCTGCCCGAGGACCACCCGCTGGCGGCGCTGGAGGCGGTGCCGCTCGACGCGCTCGCCGGGGAGTGCGTGTACGCGGGCGCCGGCAACCCGCGTACGCCGGAGTGGACGGACCTCGCGCGCCGGCTCTTCGCGGGGCGCGGCATCGAGGTCGCACCTCCCGTGCCGCTCGCCGTCGGGGACGAGGAGTTCCAGCGGATCATGGCGAAGACGCGGAACCCGATCCTCGTTGTGGTGGATTTTCCGGCCATGCCGGTGACTGTTTTGCGTCCCTTGGTTGATCCCATTCCTTTGTCAGCCGTGTCGTTGGTGTGGCGAAAGGGGCTGGTGCACCCGGGATTTGACGCTCTGCGCCGGTCTGTGGTCGAACTCTCTGTCGAGCTGGGATGGCTGCGGCGACCTGCGGAGGGATGGATTCCAGCCAGTGACGTGCACCTGATGAGTGTCAACAATTGAGCACCTGGCAAGCACGAAACCTCCTTGTGCGCTACATTCTTGCCCTGAGCACAGTGTGATAAAGGGGGCGCTCGGACCGGGTGGGGGCTCGGTTCCGACGACGGGTGCTCGGGTCGTACTCGCACCCGGAACTGTCCCGTGGGGGGATGTGCGTGCACGTGAAGAAGTGGCGGGAAGACGCCCAACCGGAATGGCCCGAGGTCACCTCGGCCGGAGACCCTTCGGTTGCGGGGGAAGGCGCTCAGGCGTTCCCGGAGACCATCGGAGCCGGATTCCCGAGAGGAACCGGAATCCCGGCCGGGGCCGACCGTGCCCCCGTCGGAGCCGACGCGACCGCGAAACCGGGCAGAGCCGGAGGGCCGCTCCCGGATGGCGTCCGGGCCGACGGAACCGACGCCACGCCGTCGACGGCCGAGATCTGGAGCCGTCCGGAGGCAGCCGTCCGGACCACCGCCGTCCGTGACCCGTGGGAAGAGGCCGGCGCGTCGGGTTTTGGCCAAGAGCCGGGCGACGGCAGCGATCCTGCTCACGACCCGCACGAGGTGACCGTCCAACTCGACGGCATAGGGCAGCAGTTGGAAGACCTGCTGGTACGGCAGGCCAAGGGCGGCGATCCCGGTGCCGACCCGGCCGCAGGGGACGGCTCCGACGGGCCGGTGTTCGTCGACGAGTCGGGCCGCCGCAGCCGCCGCTACCGCCGCATCGGCATCGCCGCCGGCACGGCCTGCGCGGTCTACGCCGTCGTCATCGTCGCCACGCTGCTGTCCGGCAACTCCAACGCACCCTGGCTGCCCGTCCCGGGCCAGCAGGAGGGCCAGCCGGCCGGCAAGATCGACACCTCGCCGCTGCCCGCCGAGTCGGCGCCGCCCTCCGGCAGGGCCGGCGTCTCGCCGGGACCCGTTCCGACGGTCGGCAACGGCACGGCCCCGGCCCCGGGCGCCAGTGCCACCGCACCGGGGGCCACCGGCCGCCCCGGCGCGTCCGCCGACGCCTCGCCGAGCCCGACGGCCACCGCCCCGGGCCCGGGCACCGGGTCGACCCCGGCCAATCCGACGCCGACGACGGATGCGCCGGTCACCACCCCGCCGCCCGACCCGACACCGACGGACCCCGGCCCCACGGCCACCCCGACCGAGACCACGGGCGCCGGCGACACCGGCGGTCCCGGCACCGGCACGGTGGCCGACGGACCGAGCGATCCCACCCCGATCGCCACGGAGCCGAACGGCACCGAGCCCGCACCCTCCCCGTCGGCGCAGGCCGTTCTCTGAGGGGCGGCGCCGGGAGGTCCTCCTCGCGAGGACCTGTCGGCGCGCCCCGTCTCCCGGCGCACACCCCGCTCGTGTGCGCCTCCTCCTGATGCACTTCCTCCTGATGCACATCCACCGATGGCATCCCCGTCCCCGGAGCACAACCACTGATGGCAACCCGCACCCGCCGTCCCGGGGCCGCCGACGGCTCCCGGCGTCGCCGCCTGCCCATGCGCCTGCTGCTGCCCGTGCTGTTCCTCGCCGCCCTGATGGCGATGCTGATGCTGCGCGGCTACGTACACAGCGAGATCCTCGCGGACCACCGCATCCAGGCCGAGGCATCCGCCGACAAGGTGCCCCAGGAGATCAAAGACGGCGGCCCGGTCATCGACACCCGCACCGGCCGCAGCACCAGCCTCAAGGTGCCCGACCACCACATGGTCCTCACCTTCGACGACGGGCCGGACCCGATCTGGACCCCCAAGGTCCTCGACGTCCTCGAGAAACACGACGCGCACGCCGTCTTCTTCGTCACCGGCACGATGGCCTCGCGCTATCCGGACCTGGTCAGGCGCATCGTCGCCGAGGGCCACGAGGTCGGTCTGCACACCTTCAACCACCCCGACCTCTCCCTCCAGTCGAAGAAGCGCATCGACTGGGAGCTGTCCCAGAACCAGCTCGCGATCACCGGCGCCGCCGGCATCCGCACCTCGCTCTTCCGGCCGCCCTACTCCTCGTACGCCGCGTCCATGGACAACAAGACCTGGCCCGTGACCCAGTACATCGGCACCCGCGGCTACATCACCGTCGTCACCAGCGTCGACAGCGAGGACTGGCGCAAGCCGGGCCCCGAGCGGATCATCCGCAACGTCACGCCCAAGGGCGGCACGGGCGCCGTCGTCCTGATGCACGACTCCGGCGGCGACCGCCACCAGACGGTCGAGGCGCTGGACCGGTTCCTGCCGCAGATGAAGGCCAAGGGCTACACGTTCGACAACCTCACCGAGGCACTGGACGCCCCCAGCGCGCACACGCCGGCCACCGGCATCGACCTGTGGAAGGGCAAGGCCTGGGTGTTCCTGGTACAGGCCTCGGACCACATCACAGCCGTCCTGGTGGTCTGCCTCGCCATCATCGGCTTCCTGGTCATCGCCCGTTTCGGTCTGATGCTGCTGCTCTCGGCCCTCCACGCCCGCCGGGTGCGCCGCCGCGACTTCCGCTGGGGGCCGCCGATCACCGAACCGGTGTCGGTGCTGGTCCCGGCGTACAACGAGGCCAAGTGCATCGAGAACACCGTCCGCTCCCTGATGGAGAGCGACCACCCCGTCGAGATCATCGTCATCGACGACGGCTCCAGCGACGGCACGGCACGCATCGTGGAGAACCTGAACCTGCCGGGCGTCCGCGTGGTCCGTCAGCTCAACGCGGGCAAGCCCGCCGCCCTCAACCGGGGCGTGGCGAACGCCCGGCACGACCTCGTCGTGATGATGGACGGCGACACCGTCTTCGAACCGTCCACCGTCCGCGAACTCGTCCAGCCCTTCGGCGACCCCCGCGTCGGCGCGGTCGCCGGCAACGCGAAGGTCGGCAACAAGGACACCCTGATCGGTGCCTGGCAGCACATCGAGTACGTGATGGGCTTCAACCTCGACCGCCGTATGTACGACGTCCTGCGGTGCATGCCCACCATCCCGGGCGCGGTCGGAGCCTTCCGCCGCACGGCCCTGGAACGCGTCGGCGGCATGAGCGACGACACGCTCGCCGAGGACACCGACATCACCATGGCCATCCACCGCGACGGCTGGAAGGTCGTCTACGCGGAGAACGCCCGCGCCTGGACCGAGGCCCCGGAGTCCGTCCAGCAGCTGTGGTCCCAGCGCTACCGGTGGTCGTACGGCACCATGCAGGCGATCTGGAAGCACCGCCGTGCCGTCTTCGACTCTGGCCCCTCGGGCCGCTTCGGCCGGGTCGGGCTCCCGCTCGTGTCCCTGTTCATGGTCCTGGCCCCGCTGCTGGCCCCGCTGATCGACGTGTTCCTCGTCTACGGCCTGGTCTTCGGACCCACCGGGAAGACGATCCTGGCCTGGTTCGGCGTCCTGGCCATCCAGCTGGCCTGCGCGACCTACGCCTTCGTCCTCGACCGCGAGCGCCTGACCCCGCTGATCTCGCTGCCGTTGCAGCAGATCCTCTACCGCCAGCTGATGTACGTCGTCCTGCTGCAGTCCTGGATCACCGCCCTCACCGGCGGCCGGCTGCGCTGGCAGAAGCTGCGGCGCAAGGGCGGGGTGTCGGCCCCGCCGAACGTGCCCTCGCAGGGCAGGCAGGTCGCCGAAGGACGGCCGGTCGGATGAGCGCCATACCTGGGGGGACGAGCACGGAAGCCGGAGAGATGAGCACCGCAGTCACGCAGCACGAGGCCGGGTCGGGGCTGCCCGGGCAGCAGACCCGCAGGGCGGCCCCCGTCCGCGACCGCTACTTCGACCTCCTGAGGGCCCTCGCCCTCTTCCGGGTCGTCCTCTACCACCTCATGGGCTGGGCCTGGCTCCCGCTCGTGTTCCCGTCGATGGGTGTGATGTTCGCGCTCGCCGGCAACCTCATGGCCCGCTCCCTGGGGAGCCGCCCCGCCCTCCAGGTCGTGCGCGGCCGGATGCGCCGCCTGCTGCCCCCGCTGTGGCTGCTCGGCGCGATCGGCGTGACGGGCATGCTCGCGCAGGGCTGGGGCCCGGACGACGACGGGCACCCGGGCTGGTGGTGGCTCCACCTCACCTACTGGATCCTGCCGCTGAGCGACCCGCCCTTCGCCGAGGGCCTGTCCGGGGTCCACGGCGTCCTGGGCGAGGACTGGGCGGAGCAACTGGCCGGGCCCCTCTGGTACATCCGCGCCTACCTGTGGTTCGTCCTGCTGTCCCCCTTCCTGCTGAAGGCCCTGCGCGCGCTGCCCCTGGTGACGATCGTGTCGCCGATCGCCCTGGCGGCGGCCTTCGAGTTCGGCTACCTCACGCTGCCAGGCGAGCGGTTCCCCTCGGCGCTCACCGACTTCAGCACGTTCGGCGCCTGCTGGATCCTCGGCATGGCCCGCCAGGAGGGCATCCTGCGGCGGATCCCCCGCTACGTCGTCCCCTCCGTCGCGCCGGCCATCGCCTGCCTGGGCCTGTGGTACGCCATGACCCACGGCTTCGGGGAGGGCCACGACCTCGACGACATCCCCTTCGCCCAGTCCCTGTGGTCCTTCGCCACGGTGATGCTGCTCCTGCACATCAGCCCGTCCTGGTCCCAGTGGCCCGGCGGGCTGCGGCGCTGGGCACGGCCGATCACCCTGCTCAACTCCCGCGCGGTGACGATCTACCTCTGGCACAACACGTGCATCCTGATCGCCGCGACCCTCTGGGACCACCTGTGGAGCGTCGACACCCTGTCGGAGGACTACTCCTGGCTCCTGGAGAGCTCCTGGCCGGTCCTGGCCCTCGTCTGGCTCCTCATCGGCGCCTGTGTGCTCGCCTTCGGCTGGGTGGAGGACATGGCGGCCAAACGCCGGCCCGTGCTGTGGCCGGACGGCGCGCAGCGGGGCCGTGACGCCAAGCACCGGTGAGGGCTCCCGGCCTGCCCGTGTTCGCTCACATATGAACCGGGTCACATGAGGTTCCGAAACCTCTCATCCCCCCTCCACTCTTGGTGAGAGCAAAGTTCCCTTCCGGTCACCCAGTGCCACAGACCGGAAACGCGCCCTCCCTACCGTCGGGACTCAGCCACTCCCTCGAACCACCCGAGCCCCGGTACACCGTGGAGGCGTCATGACAGCCCCTAGCACAGCCCCCGCACCCCCCAGCAGGGGCGGCCGCTGGATCCAGCAGTGGGATCCGGAGGACGAGACCTTCTGGAAGGAGACCGGAGAGAAGGTCGCCCGCCGCAACCTCTTCTTCTCCGTCCTCTCCGAGCACATCGGGTTCTCGATCTGGACGATGTGGTCCGTGCTGGTGCTCTTCATGGGCCCGGAGTACGGGCTCACGCCGGCGGACAAGTTCCTGCTCACCTCGGTGGTGACGCTGGTCGGAGCCGTGGTCCGCGTCCCCTACACCTTCGCCGTCGCGATCTTCGGCGGACGGAACTGGACGATCGTCTCGGCCGCCCTCCTCCTCGTCCCCACCGTCGCCGCCTTCACGGTGATGGAACCGGGAACCTCCTTCAACACGTTCCTGCTGGTCGGCCTGCTGGCCGGTATCGGCGGTGGCAACTTCGCCTCCTCGATGACCAACATCAACGCCTTCTTCCCCCTGCGGAAGAAGGGCTGGGCCCTCGGCCTCAACGCGGGCGGCGGCAACATCGGTGTCCCGGTCATCCAGCTGGTCGCGCTCGCCATCATCGGTGCCAGCGGCGGTCCGCGGGTGCTGCTGGGGATCTACATCCCGTTCATCGTCGTCGCGGCCGTCCTCGCCGCGCTCTTCATGGACAACATCGAGAACGTGAAGAACGACACCGGCGCTGCCAAGGACTCCGCCAGGGACGCGCACACCTGGATCATGTCCTTCCTCTACATCGGCACCTTCGGCTCCTTCATCGGATACAGCTTCGCCTTCGGGCAGGTGCTGACCAACCAGTTCGGCCGGACCCCGCTGGAGGCGGCGTACGTCACCTTCATCGGCCCGCTGCTCGGCTCCCTGATCCGCCCCCTGGGCGGGTGGCTGGCCGACAAGTACGGCGGCGCGAAGATCACGCTCTACAACTACGTCGGCATGGGCGTGGCGACCTCGGTCCTCATCGCCGCCAGCATGGAGAAGTCGCTGGCCCTGTTCACCGTGGCCTTCGTGGTGCTGTTCGTCCTCACCGGCCTCGGCAACGGCTCGACGTTCAAGATGATCCCCGGCATCTTCCAGGCGAAGGCCCTGGCCAAGGGACTCGAGGGTGAAGCGGCCGCCGCCTACGGGCGTCGTCTCTCCGGTGCCTCCATGGGCCTGATCGGCGCGGTCGGCGCGCTCGGCGGCGTCGGCATCAACCTCGCCTTCCGCCAGTCCTTCCTCTCCTACGGCTCCGGCACCGGCGCGTTCGTGGCCTTCCTGGCCTTCTACGCCGCCTGCTTCGTGGTCACCTGGGCCGTATACCTTCGCCGCTCCGCGGCCCGCACCCAGGCCACGACGACCACCTCGGAGGCGAAGCCCGAGCTCAGCTACGCGAAGGTGTGACGTAACACCAGCGACATGAAGCCGAACCGAGCCTGTCACGAGCCGTTGACAGGCTCGGTCGGCATGCGGGTGCCATCACCTGGTGGTAGATGCAACGACTCGAGTGCGGGAACGAGAGTTATGTACGAGGTACAGCAGCGACCTGACCATGGACCCCTCGCCGGGTTCACCGTGGGAGTGACGGCCGCGCGCCGGGCCGACGAGCTGGGCGCGCTCCTGCAACGGCGCGGAGCCGCCGTTCTGCACGCCCCTGCCCTGCGGATCGTGCCGCTCGCGGACGACAGCGAACTGCTGGCGGCGACCAAGGAGATCATCGAGCAGAGCCCGGACATCGTGATCGCCACGACCGCGATCGGCTTCCGGGGCTGGATCGAGGCCGCCGACGGCTGGGGCCTGGGCGAGACCCTGCTCGACGGGCTGCGCGAGGTGGAGATCCTCGCGCGCGGCCCGAAGGTCAAGGGCGCGATCCGTGCGGCCGGCCTCACCGAGGAGTGGTCGCCGTCGTCGGAGTCCATGGCCGAGGTGCTGGACCGGCTCCTGGAGGAGGGCGTCGAGGGCCGCCGTATCGCCATTCAGCTGCACGGCGAACCCCTGCCCGGCTTCGTGGAGTCGCTGCGGGCCGGGGGAGCCGAGGTCCTGGGCATCCCCGTCTACCGGTGGATGCCGCCGGAGGACATCGCGCCGGTGGACCGGCTGCTGGACGCGGCGGTCTCGCGCGGCCTGGACGCGCTCACCTTCACCAGCGCACCGGCCGCCGCCTCCCTGCTGTCCCGTGCCGAGGACCGCCGTCTGCTGCCCGAACTGCTCGCCGCCCTCAACCACGACGTCCTGCCCGCCTGCGTCGGCCCGGTCACCGCGCTGCCGCTGCAGGCCCAGGGCATCGACACGGTCCAGCCGGAGCGTTTCCGGCTCGGCCCCCTCGTCCAGCTCCTCTGCCAGGAACTGCCCGGCCGGGCGCGCTCCCTGCCGATCGCCGGGCACCGGGTGGAGATCCGCGGCCACGCGGTCCTCGTCGACGGCGAACTCAAGCCCGTACCGCCGGCCGGCATGTCCCTGATGCGGGCCCTGGCCCGACGCCCGGGCTGGGTGGTGGCCCGCTCCGACCTGCTGCGGGCCCTGCCGGGTGCCGGACGTGACGAGCACGCGGTGGAGACCGCGATGGCCCGGCTTCGTACGGCACTGGGGGCGCCGAAGCTGATCCAGACCGTGGTGAAGCGGGGTTACCGGCTGGCACTGGACCCGGCTGCGGACACGAAGTACGCCGGCGTGTGACCCGGCGGCGCCGAGCGCCCCGAGGCCGCGTGGGGGGACGTCACACTCCGCTCACCGCCGGTACGAGGGGTTCCGGCCGCACGAGCGGGCAGGCACTGTAAGAGGGAACGGAACGGTTCCTCACCGGTGTGACTGCTAGGCGGTGACAGGCACATGGCACTGGGTACGGCCACGGCCGCGTACGAGCTGCGGTTCGATGCCGGGCGGATCTGTCTGGATCTCCTCGCGACCACCCACCCCGACGAACGCCTCGACTCCGTAGAGGTGCTGCGCGCCTGGATCACCGGTTCGGGACTCGTCCCGGCGGGCACCGGGCTCGCGCACGCCGACGCCTCCTGGCTCGACGGCTTCCGCGAACTGCGCGACCGCACAGGGCAGTTGGTGCCCGGAGGACTCGCGCCCGAGGGGCGGCCGTACGATCTCGCGCTCGCCCACGTCAATGAGATCGCCCGCGCGGCCCCTCCCGCTCCACGCGCCGTGACCTGCGAAGACGGCACCCTCGTCCGGGAGTTGGACGGGCCGCCCGAGTGCGCGGCACTGCTCGGCGCCGTCGCACGGGACGTCGTGGAACTCCTCACGGATCCGGTCGCGCGGGCGGGCCTGCGGCAGTGCGAAGGGGACAACTGCCCGATCGTCTATCTCGACACATCACGGGGGCGCAGGAGGCGTTGGTGCTCCAGCGAGGTGTGCGGGAACCGCGAAAGGGTGGCCCGGCACCGTCGTCGGGCGGCGCTCACCCGCGCCTGAGTGCCCGTTATGTTGCTTCTGTGGAACGGCTGTCGAAGTGATTTCGATTACATGCCGTTTACCTTCGGCGGCCCGAGGGCAGCTGACGTGATCTTGTCGCTGTGGCGGAAATGTAAAGATCGCGCGGTGGGAATGTGCACCCATGTCCCGCCTCGTCACGTCACTCACAAGAAAACTGTCGCCTCCCTTTGAACATCCAACTCTCCGCGCCCGTACCCGTGGACGAGCGACCGACTGGGGGAACCCCCGGACATCGGAGGTGGGCGTGCGCAAGGATTCCGTCGTGGCCAATGAACGTGGATCGAGGGCCCGACATCGCATGTCCCAGCCCTCGGAACCTGATGAGGAGCTCATGCGTGCGCTCTACAGAGAACACGCCGGACCCCTGCTCGCGTATGTCCTCCGCCTTGTCGCGGGAGACCGGCAACGTGCCGAGGACGTCGTGCAGGAGACGCTCATCCGTGCCTGGAAGAACGCCGGCCAGCTCAATCGAGCGACCGGATCGGTACGCCCCTGGCTGGTGACGGTCGCCCGGCGCATCGTCATCGACGGCCACCGCAGCCGGCAGGCCCGGCCGCAGGAGGTCGATCCGTCGCCGCTGGAGGTCATCCCCGCGGAGGACGAGATCGACAAGGCGCTGTGGCTGATGACGTTGTCCGACGCGCTCGACGACCTGACCCCGGCTCACCGGGAGGTGCTCGTTGAGACGTACTTCAAGGGGCGTACGGTCAACGAGGCCGCCGAGACGCTCGGCATACCCAGCGGCACCGTGCGCTCAAGAGTCTTCTACGCACTGCGGTCGATGAAGCTGGCACTGGAGGAGCGGGGGGTGACGGCGTGATGAGTGTGTACGGGGGAAACCAGGGATTCGGTACGGGTGGTGCGGGTATGTCTGGCCCCATGATGGGATCTCCGGGTCCGAACGAGCACGAGACCGTCGGCGCCTACGCTCTCGGCATCCTCGACGACGCCGAAGCAACCGCTTTCGAAGGCCATCTCGCCACCTGCGAATGGTGCGCCCAGCAGCTCGACGAGCTCGCCGGGATGGAGCCGATGCTGGCCGCGCTCGCGGACCTGCCGGGCTCCGGCACCCCCGCCATCGGCGAGTCGCTGTCCGCCAAGCCCAGCCCGCGCGTGGTGAACAGGCTCGTCGACGAGGTCGCCGAGCGACGTGCCCAGAAGCGCCGCCGCGGTTTCTACATGGTGGCGGCCGCGGCCGCGCTGATCATCGGCGGCCCGATCGTCGCGACGGCAACGGCCGGCGGCGACTCGAGCGGTGGCGGCGCCAAGGAGGGTGTGACCCTCTCGGCCACCCCGGCCAAGGACCTGTTCGACGGCATCGGCGAGAAGGTCACGGCGACGGACCCGTCGACGGGCGTGAGCGCCACCGTGGCCCTCGCGAAGAAGGACTGGGGCACCGAGACGGTCCTGGAGCTCAAGGGCGTCAAGGGCCCGCTCAAGTGCTCCCTGATCTTCATCGGCGACAACGGCGAGCGGGTGACGGCGGCAAACTGGTCCGTCCCGGCCTGGGGCTACGGCCTCCCGGACGGCAAGACCGAGAAGTCCAAGAACCCGCTCTACGTCGTCGGCGGCGCGTCCTTCACCCCGGACCAGATGAAGGGGTTCGAGGTCATGACACTCGACGGCGACGTCATCGCCAAGGGCAACGTGTGATCGACTGGGCGCGCACATAGCTTCTCGGGGCCCCCTTCGCGTACGGTTGACGGCTGCCCAGCACGTCAGAAGGGGGCCCGGTGGCCGCTCAGGCTCAGCAGGAAATCGCGGTCGACTCGGTTCAGCATTCCGCGCACGATTCCGTGCGTGACCGAGAGATCAGCGTCGAACAGGAACACCTCGACCGGGTGTACCAGCGCCTCGAGGAGAAGATCCACGAGGCCGAGTTCCTCATGAACGACGCGGCCAAGCGTGGCCAGGTCGGAACCCCCGGCGCGCTCGCCGAGCGCGACGCCCAGGTCTTCCGGGCAGGCATCCACCTGAACCGGTTGAACAACGAGTTCGAGGACTTCCTCTTCGGCCGTATCGACCTGCTCCTCGGCAAGGACGGCAAGAAGGGGCCGGACGGCGCCTACACCGCGGTGGAACCGGCGGAGGGCGCGGTCCGGCCGGACAACACCGCCGACATCGCCGAGACCCTGCACATCGGCCGCATCGGCGTCCTCGACCAGGACTACGCCCCTCTGGTCATCGACTGGCGGGCGCCCGCCGCCGCCCCGTTCTACCGCTCCACCCCGGTCGACCCGGGGCGGGTCGTCCGTCGCCGTGTCATCCGCTCCAAGGGGCGCAAGGTGCTCGGCGTCGAGGACGACCTGATGCGCCCCGAGCTGAAGGCCCGCCTCGGCGGCCGGGACCTGGCCGTGATCGGCGACGGCGCCCTGATGGCCGCACTCGGCCAGGCCCGCACCCACACCATGCGGGACATCGTGGCGTCCATCCAGGCCGAGCAGGACCTGGTGATCCGCGCTCCCGCCGCCTCCGTGACGTACGTCGAGGGCGGCCCGGGCACGGGCAAGACGGCCGTCGCCCTGCACCGGGCGGCCTATCTGCTCTACCAGGACCGGCGGCGGTACGCGGGCGGCATCCTCATCGTCTCCCCGACCCCGCTGCTCGTGGCGTACACCGAAGGCGTCCTCCCGTCCCTCGGCGAGGAGGGCCAGGTCGCCATCCGGGCGATCGGCTCGCTCGTCGACGGGGCCGAGGCCACGCAGTACGACTCGCCGGCGGTGGCGCGGGCGAAGGGCTCGTACCGCATGCTCAAGGTCCTGCGAAAGGCGGCACGAGGCGCCCTGGAGGCCGGGCCGGGCAGCACCGCGCGCCCCGGCGGCCCCGCCGGACAGCTCGCCCTCGACGACCCCGAGCCGCAGCCGCAGGCCCCCGCAGGCCCGCCCACCCGGCTCCGCGTGGTCGCCTTCGGGCGCCGCCTGGAGCTGGAGGCCGCCGAGCTGGACCGCATCCGCAACAACGCGCTCAGCGGCACCGCCCCCGTGAACATGCTGCGCCCCCGCGCCCGCAAGCTGCTCCTGGACGCCCTGTGGTCGCGCTCCGGCGCGGCCGGCCGGCACACCGACCCGGAGCTGGCCGCCGAGCTGCGCTCCGGCTTCGACGAGGACGTCAGCTCCGAGGACAGCTTCATCGATTTCGTCGACGCCTGGTGGCCGGAGCTGACCCCCAGGGCGGTCCTCGACGCCATGGCCGACGAGCGGCGCCTGGGCCGCTGGGCCCGGCGGATCCTCAACCCCGGTGAGGTACGCAGGGTCGCCCGCTCCCTGAGACGCGACGGCCTCTCCGTCCACGACATCGCGATGCTCGACGAACTCCAGTCCATCCTCGGCACCCCGGCCCGCCCCCGCCGCCGGCGCGAGGCCGACCCGCTCGACCAGCTCACCGGCCTGGAGGAGCTGATGCCGGTCCGCGAGGAGACTCAGCGCGAGCGGGCCGAGCGGCTGGCCCAGGAGCGCGTCGAGTACGCCCACGTCATCGTCGACGAGGCCCAGGACCTCACGCCGATGCAGTGGCGCATGGTCGGCCGCCGGGGCCGGCACGCCACCTGGACGGTGGTCGGCGACCCCGCCCAGTCGTCCTGGTCCGACCCCGACGAGGCGGCCCAGGCCCGTGACGAGGCCCTTGGCAGCCGCCCGCGCCGCCGCTTCCAGCTGACCGTGAACTACCGCAACCCGGCCGAGATCGCCGAGCTGGCCGCGAAGGTGCTGGCACTGGCGATGCCGGGCGCCGAGTCCCCGTCGGCGGTGCGCTCCACGGGCGTACAGCCGCGGTTCGGAGTCGTACGGGAATCCCTCGGCCAGGCCGTCCGGGTGGAGGCCGCCCGTCTCCTGGACCTCGTCGACGGCACCATCGGCGTCGTGGTCGCCATGAATCGCCGCGAAGAGGCCAGGCGCTGGCTCGCCGGGCTCGGCGACCGGGTCGTGGCGCTGGGCAGCCTGGAGGCGAAGGGCCTGGAGTACGACGCCACGGTCGTCGTCTCCCCGGCGGAGATCGCGGACGAGTCACCGGCCGGGCTGCGGGTGCTGTACGTGGCGCTGACCCGTGCGACGCAGCAGCTCACGGTGGTGTCGGCGGAGCGGGACGCGCCGGACGCCGACGGGGTGCCGGACCTGCTCAGAGATTGATCCGAGGAAGTCCCGGTACGGGAATGGCCTTACGGGATCCGTTTGTTAGCCTGGGTGTGGCACCGGCCCGATCCAAGCCCCCGGGCCCAACCTTCGTCGCTACGAGCGACCACTTGCCGCGAGGCGAGCATGGCGGGTCGGTGCCACTGAATGTCGAAGAGGCCCACGTCGATCGTGACGTGGGCCTCTTTCGCTGCCCTTCCGCTGCGAACACAACGTTCGCAATCCCACCCGGCTACCGCCTACTCGGCGGTAGGTGCGACGATCGGACGGCATCCAGCGCACAGGTGAAAGCAGAGGAAGTCGGCCATGGCAACGGCGCCCAGCGTCTCCTACTCGATGACGGTCCGGCTGGAGGTGCCCGCGAGCGGAACCGCGGTCTCCCTGCTCACCGGAGCCGTCGAGTCCCACGGAGGCTCGGTCACCGGCCTCGACGTCACTGCTTCCGGGCACGAGAAGCTCCGGATCGACGTCACCATCGCGGCCACCTCCACCGCGCACGCCGAGGAGATCGTCGAGCAGCTGCGCGGCATCGAGGGCGTCACGCTCGGCAAGGTCTCGGACCGTACGTTCCTCATGCACCTCGGTGGCAAGATCGAGATGCAGTCCAAGCATCCGATCCGCAACCGTGACGACCTCTCGATGATCTACACGCCGGGTGTCGCCCGCGTCTGCATGGCCATCGCCGAGAACCCCGAGGACGCCCGCCGCCTCACCATCAAGCGCAACACCGTTGCGGTCGTGACGGACGGCTCGGCGGTCCTGGGCCTCGGCAACATCGGCCCGATGGCCGCCATGCCGGTCATGGAGGGCAAGGCGGCCCTCTTCAAGCGCTTCGCCGACATCGACGCCTGGCCGCTGTGCCTGGACACCCAGGACACCGACGAGATCGTCGCGATCGTCAAGGCGATCGCCCCGGGCTTCGCCGGCATCAACCTCGAGGACATCTCCGCGCCGCGCTGCTTCGAGATCGAGGCCCGCCTGCGTGAGGCCCTCGACATCCCCGTCTTCCACGACGACCAGCACGGCACGGCGATCGTGGTGCTGGCGGCGCTGACGAACGCACTGCGCGTGACCAGCAAGGCCATCGAGAACATCCGGGTCGTGATGTCCGGTGCCGGCGCGGCCGGTACGGCCATCCTCAAGCTGCTGATCGCCGCCGGCCTCAAGAACGCCGTCGTCGCCGACATCCACGGCGTCGTGCACGCGGGCCGTGAGGACCTTGTCGACGCCGCCCCGGGCTCGGCGCTGCGCTGGATCGCCGACAACACCAACCCCGAGGGCCTGACGGGCACGCTGAAGGAAGCCGTGCGCGGCGCGGACGTCTTCATCGGCGTGTCGGCGCCCAACGTGATCAACGGCGACGACGTGGCCGGCATGGCCGAGGGTGCGATCGTGTTCGCGCTGGCGAACCCCGACCCCGAGGTCGACCCGGCGGTCGCCCGCCAGACGGCCGCCGTCGTCGCCACCGGCCGCTCCGACTTCCCGAACCAGATCAACAACGTGCTGGTCTTCCCGGGTGTCTTCCGCGGTCTGCTCGACGCGCAGTCCCGCACGGTGAACACCGACATGATGATCGCGGCGGCGAAGGCCCTCGCGGACGTGGTGACCGAGGACGAGCTGAACCCGAACTACATCGTCCCGAGCGTCTTCAACGACAAGGTCGCGGGCGCGGTCGCCGGGGCGGTGCGAGAGGCCGCGAAGGCGGCGGGCGCGGCGGCGGGCCCGGCCTCCTAGCCGCCCGGGCCCGCGAGGGCGGGGGCCGACTGTGAGGATTGCCACGGCAGGCCTGACACCGGCGCGTCGTGGAACCCGGCCCTCCTGGCCGACGTTTATCGTGTCGGCCAGGCTCAACCCTCTTTTCGTGTGACTCCCAAGGGTGTTCTCACGACTCCTAGGGGTGCCGGATTGGCTTTCCCGCCGCAGGTAGGGGCAGGATGCGTCTCTGGGCGCGAGGGTCCGGCGACGGACCCGGGTCCTGGGACTGTCCGAGGGCCCTGGCAGCATCGACTTCGCTGTGCCCAATATGCGGCTCCGCCGCGTGGCACGCCTCAACAGCAAGAAGAACACGGGAGTAACAACATGAACCGCAGTGAGCTGGTGGCCGCGCTGGCCGACCGCGCCGAGGTCACCCGCAAGGACGCGGACGCCGTTCTGGCCGCGTTCGCCGAGACCGTCGGCGAGATCGTCGCCAAGGGCGACGAGAAGGTCACCATCCCCGGCTTCCTGACCTTCGAGCGCACCCACCGTGCCGCTCGCACCGCGCGCAACCCGCAGACCGGCGACCCGATCCAGATCCCGGCCGGCTACAGCGTGAAGGTCTCCGCTGGCAGCAAGCTCAAGGAAGCCGCCAAGGGCAAGTAAGCCTTCGCGTACGCGACGGAACCTGCGTACGAGGCTCAGTAACGCGAATGGGGCGGCCACCCGGTGAGGGTGGCCGCCCCATCGTCGTACAAACGCGTGTACGGGCGGTATGAGCGATGCTGTGTCTGCCCGGGGGCAACCCCCGGACCCCCGGCCGGGGCGGCGGTTGCCCCGGGCCGGAGTGGCGGATGAGCGACGGTCAGCCGAGTGCCTTGCCCGGCAGTTCGACCTTGGCGCCCAGCGCCACCAGCTTCTCCATGAAGTTCTCGTAGCCGCGGTTGATGAGGTCGATGCCGTGGACGCGGGAGGTTCCCTGGGCGGCCAGGGCGGCGATGAGGTAGGAGAAGCCGCCGCGGAGGTCGGGGATGACCAGGTCGGCGCCCTGGAGCCGGGTGGGGCCGGAGACGACCGCCGAGTGCAGGAAGTTGCGCTGGCCGAAGCGGCAGTTGGAGCCGCCCAGGCACTCGCGGTACAGCTGGATGTGGGCACCCATCTGGTTCAGCGCGGAGGTGAAGCCGAGGCGGGACTCGTAGACCGTCTCGTGGATGATGGACAGGCCCGTGGCCTGCGTCAGGGCCACCACCAGCGGCTGCTGCCAGTCCGTCTGGAAGCCGGGGTGCACGTCCGTTTCGAGGGCGATGGACTTCAACTGGCCGCCCGGGTGCCAGAAGCGGATGCCCTCGTCGTCGATCTGGAAGGCGCCGCCCACCTTCCGGTAGGTGTTCAGGAACGTCATCATCGAGCGCTGCTGGGCGCCGTGGACGTAGATGTTGCCCTCGGTCGCGAGCGCCGCGGACGCCCAGGAGGCGGCCTCCAGGCGGTCCGGGAGGGCGCGGTGGTTGTAGCCGCCGAGCTGGTCCACACCGGTGACGCGGATGGTGCGGTCGGTGTCCATCGCGATGATGGCGCCCATTTTCTGCAGGACGCAGATGAGGTCCTCTATCTCCGGCTCCACGGCCGCGTTCGAGAGCTCGGTGACGCCCTCGGCGAGGACCGCGGTGAGCAGCACCTGCTCGGTCGCGCCGACGGACGGGTACGGCAGTGTGATCTTCGTGCCCCGAAGCCGCCGCGGCGCCTCCAGGAACTGCCCGTCCGCCCGCTTCTCGATCGTCGCCCCGAACTGCCGCAGCACCTCGAAGTGGAAGTCGATGGGCCGGCCGCCGATGTCGCAGCCGCCGAGGCCGGGGATGAAGGCGTGGCCCAGGCGGTGCAGCAGGGGACCGCACAGGAGGATCGGGATACGGCTCGAACCCGCGTGGGCGTCGATGTCGGCGACGTTCGCGCTCTCCACGTGGGTCGGGTCCATCACCAGCTCGCCCGGTTCCTCACCCGGACGGACCGTCACGCCGTGCAGTTGCAGCAGACCGCGTACGACGCGCACGTCACGGATGTCCGGAACATTGCGCAGTCGACTCGGCTCACTGCCCAGCAGGGCGGCGACCATGGCCTTCGGTACGAGGTTCTTCGCACCACGGACACGGATCTCGCCCTCCAGCGGGGTTCCGCCGTGGACAAGCAGTACGTCGTCATTGCCGTTGACGGTCATGTATCTCGCGTTCCGATGAGTGGGGCAGGGACCAGAAGGGAAAGGGTAATCGCCGCCTACCCCCCTTCTGTAAGCCCAAGGACCGCCCAGGTCCGTCATAGCTGTGTCACAACACGAACCGTTCCGCATCGGCCACATGGGGTCACCGGCGCGGGCGTGCGCTCGGGGCGCACCGTTGCGCCCTGAGCTGCATTCACTGCCGTAGGCGCATTGGCTCCCCGCTCAAGGGGAAGATGCGGGATCATGTCTGGCATGACCGAGGTGTCCTCGCTCACAGGGCGGTTGCTCGTGGCAACGCCCGCCCTGGCGGACCCGAACTTCGACCGTGCGGTGGTGCTTCTCCTCGACCACGACGAGGAGGGCTCCCTCGGTGTCGTCCTCAACCGTCCCACCCCGGTGGACGTGGGCGACATCCTGGAGGGCTGGGCGGACCTCGCCGGGGAACCCGGTGTCGTCTTCCAGGGCGGCCCGGTCTCCCTGGACTCGGCCCTCGGGGTCGCCGTCATCCCGGGCGGCGCGTCCGTGAACGGAGCCCCGCTGGGCTGGCGCCGGGTGCACGGCGCGATCGGCCTGGTCGACCTGGAGGCCCCGCCGGAACTGCTCGCCTCGGCCCTGGGCAGCCTGCGGATCTTCGCCGGTTACGCCGGCTGGGGCCCCGGCCAGCTGGAGGACGAGCTGGGGGAGGGCGCCTGGTACGTCGTCGAGTCGGAACCGGGTGACGTGTCCTCGCCATGCCCGGAAAGGCTCTGGCGCGAGGTCCTGCGCCGTCAGCGCAACGAGCTGGCGATGGTGGCCACCTATCCGGACGACCCTTCGCTCAACTGATGGGTGTGAGCTTCAGTACCCTTGGCTGTTATGAGCACTCTTGAGCCTGAGACCCAGCCGCAGCGCGGGACTGGTACGGGGACCCTCGTAGAGCCGACGCCGCAGGTGTCCCGCGGCGACGGAGACCACGAGCGCTTCGCCCACTATGTCCAGAAGGACAAGATCATGGCGAGCGCCCTCGACGGCACTCCCGTCGTGGCGCTGTGCGGCAAGGTCTGGGTGCCGGGCCGCGACCCGAAGAAGTACCCGGTGTGTCCCATGTGCAAGGAGATCTACGAGTCCATGGGCGCCGGTGGCGACGACAAGGGCAAGGGCGGCGGCGACAAGTAGTCCTTCCCGGCTGAGGAGGCCGGCTGAGGTCAGTCCGAGTCCGTCCGAGTCCGCCTGAGCCCGTCTGAGTCCGTCTGAGGTTCACGAGGCCCTCGGGGCGCGTTTTGCGCGCCCCGAGGGCCTTTGTCGTCCTTTGTCGTTGCAAGGGGTGCGTCGGCTGGTCACAGAGTGGTTGAGACCTCTTGTCGGCGCGTTCATGTAGTACTTAGCCTCCGTGGTGTTGTGCAGAGCGAAACCGTCATTGCATATGCTGCAACGCTCGGAGGAGTACTCCATGAAGCTCGCCCCCCGACTCCCCGCCCTTCTTCTGGCCGCTCTCGTCATCACGGCCTGCGCCCCGCAGACGTCCGACAACGCCTCCTCCGACAAGGACGAGGAGACGGGCACCCTGCGCGTCTGGCTCTTCCAGGAGGTCGGCAACAAGCCGAAGGAAAAGGTCGTCGACTCCGTCGTCACGGCCTTCGAGAAGGCCCACAAGGGCACCGAGGTCGACGTCGAGTACATCCCCGTCGAAACCCGCGCCCAGCGCGTCAAGGCCGCCTTCAACGACCCGAAGTCCGCTCCTGACGTCATGGAGTACGGCAACACCGACACGGCCGGCTACGTGAAGGACGGCGGACTCCTCGACGTCACCAAGGAGTTCGGCGACTGGAACGAGGCCAAGGACACCGACCCCACCGCTAAACAGTCGGTCACCGTCGACGGCAAGCTCTACGGCGCGCCCTTCTACGTCGGTGTCCGCGCCCTGTACTACCGCACCGACGTCTTCGAGGACCTGGGACTGAAGCTCCCGAAGACCATGGCCGAACTGGCCTCCACGGCCCGCGAGATCCGCGCGGCCCGACCCGACCTGTACGGCCTCGTCGTCGGCGGCGCCTACATGTACGGCGCGATGCCCTTCGTCTGGGCCAACGGCGGCGAACTCGCCACCGGCAAGGGCGGGTCGTACGCCTCCGCCATCGACAGCGCCGCCGCGCAGAAGGGCATCAAGGCGTACACGTCCCTCTTCGGCGACGACAACTGTCCCGCCCCCAAGTGCGCGGGCATGGGCGGCAACGACACGATCACCGCGTTCGCCGCGGGCAAGGCGGCCATGGCGATCGGCGGCGACTTCAGCCACACCGCGGTCGAGGCGGGGAAGGTGAAGGGCAAGTACGAGGTGGTGCCGCTGCCCGGTGTCAGCCCGGGTTCGATCGCCCCGGCGTTCGCCGGCGGCAACAACATCGGCGTACTGCAGAGCACCTCGCACCGCACCCTCGCCGTCGACCTGATGGAACAGCTCGCCTCGAAGAAGACGCAGACCGAACTCTTCGACGCGATGGGCTTCCTGCCGACCTTCGGGGACGTCCGGCAGCAGGTCGCGGCGAAGGAGCCGTTCGTGAAGCCGTTCGTGCAGACCCTGTCCGCCGGCACCAAGTTCGTGCCCGCCTCGCCGGCCTGGTCGCAGATCGACTCCTCGCTGGTGCTGCCGACCATGTTCCAGGAGGTCATCAGCGGCAAGAAGGACGTGGCGGCGGCCTCGAAGGACGCGGCGACGAAGATGAACGACGCGTTCGGCTCCGCCGGGTGACGCGGGTGCCCGAGAGCGCGGGGGCTGCGGATCGTGTGCGGGTGCCGGCTGCCCGTGGCTGGTCGCGCCCACGCGGCGGTAGCCGCAAATCCAACACAGACCCGCGCCCCTGGGGGCGTAGCAACACCCCTTGGCTGTACCTCGCCCCATCTCTCGTCGTCCTCGGCGGGTTGCTCGTCTACCCCATCTACCAGCTCGGGCTGATCTCGTTCTTCCAGTACACGCAGGCCCAGGTCAGCGGTGGCGAACCGACCACCTTCAGGGGGCTCGGGAACTACACGGAGCTGTTTTCCGACAGCCAGTTCTGGCAGGTGCTGCTGGCGACGGTCCTCTTCGCGGCGGCCTGCGTGGCGTCGACGCTGGCGGTCGGCTGCGCGCTGGCAGTAACCCTCACGCGCGTACGCGCCCTGCCCCGGCTCGTCCTGATGATGGCCGCGCTGGGCGCCTGGGCGACCCCGGCCGTCACCGGCTCCACGGTGTGGCTGCTCCTGTTCGACCCGGACTTCGGGCCCGTGAACCGGGTCCTGGGGCTCGGCGACCACTCATGGACGTACGGCCGCTACAGCGCCTTCCTCCTCGTCCTGCTCGAAGTGGTGTGGTGCTCCTTCCCGTTCGTGATGGTCACGGTGTACGCCGGCATCCGCGCCGTCCCGGGCGAGGTGCTGGAGGCCGCCGCCCTGGACGGCGCCTCGCAGTGGCGGATCTGGCGGTCCGTCCTCACGCCGATGCTCCGGCCGATCCTGACCGTCGTCACCATCCAGTCGGTCATCTGGGACTTCAAGGTCTTCACCCAGATCTACGTCATGACGAACGGCGGCGGCATCGCCGGCCAGAACCTCGTCCTGAACGTGTACGCCTACCAGCAGGCCTTCGCGTCCTCGCAGTACAGCCTCGGCTCCGCGATCGGCGTGGTGATGCTGCTGATCCTGCTCGCCGTCACGCTCGTGTACCTGCGGCTGCTGCGCCGCCAGGGAGAGGAACTGTGAACCTTCTTCGTCTTCGGGTGCGGCGCCCGTGGCGGCTGGCCGCCGAGGCGTCGTCGCTGCTGATCGCGGTCGTCGTCGCCTTCCCCCTCTACTGGATGGTGCTCAGCGCCTTCAAACCGGCCGGGGAGATCGAGTCGACCGAGCCCAGGCCCTGGACGCTCGCGCCCTCCCTCGACTCCTTCCGGCGCGTCTTCGAACAGCAGGAATTCGGCCGTTACTTCCTCAACAGCCTGATCGTGGCGTGCGGTGTCGTGATCATCTCGGCACTGATCGCGTTTCTCGCGGCGACCGCCGTGACACGATTCCGCTTCCGCTTCCGGACCACCTTGCTGATCATGTTTCTGGTGGCCCAGATGGTGCCCGTGGAGGCCCTGACGATCCCCTTGTTCTTCCTCATGCGGGACTTCGGGCAGCTGAACACGCTGGGTTCGCTGATCCTGCCGCACATCGCCTTCTCGCTGCCCTTCGCGATCTGGATGCTGCGCGGTTTCGTGAAAGCCGTACCGGAGGCGCTGGAGGAGGCCGCGTACATCGACGGGGCGAGCCGGGCGCGATTCCTGTGGCAGATCCTTTTCCCGCTGGTCTTCCCCGGTCTTGTGGCCACCAGCGTGTTTTCCTTCATCTCGGCCTGGAACGACTTCCTGTTCGCCAAGTCCTTCATCATCAGCGACACCTCGCAGTCGACCCTGCCGATGGCGTTGCTCGTCTTCTACAAGCCGGACGACCCCGACTGGGGTGGTGTGATGGCCGCCTCCACGGTGATGACCATTCCGGTACTGATCTTCTTCGTACTCGTACAGCGACGGCTGGTCTCCGGGCTGGGCGGAGCGGTTAAGGACTGACGACATGGGCTTCGAGGATCTGATTCCGGCTCCCGGCAAGGGCTGGTGGGTGCCGCCGACGCGGGGGGCGTTTCCCCTGGACGAGGAGACCGTGCTGCACGCGGAGCCCGGCACGGAGGGGGTCGCGCGCTGGCTGCGCGGCGCGCTGGGTGCCGCCACCGGCCTGCCGTTCGCCGAGGGCCGGGGCGACAACGGCATCGTGCTGCGCGTGGACCCGCAGCTGGCGGCGGAGGCGTACCGCGTCGTCATCGACGGCCACGCGATCCGCGTCGACGGCGGAAGCGCGGCCGGCGTCTTCTGGGGTGCGCAGACCTTCCGCCAGCTGATGGGCCCCGACGCCTACCGGCGGGCACCTGTCGACCCGGCCCGCCGGGAGTGGTTCGTGCCGGCGGTCGTGATCGAGGACGCCCCCCGTTTCCGCTGGCGCGGCCTCATGCTCGACGTGGCCCGGCACTTCATGCCCAAGGACGGTGTCCTGCGCTACCTCGATCTGATGGCGGCACACAAACTCAACGTCTTCCACTTCCACCTGACGGACGACCAGGGATGGCGCGTCGAGATCAAGCGGTATCCGAAGCTGACCGAGACCGGATCCTGGCGGGCGCGCACGAAATTCGGTCACCGGGCCTCACCGCTGTGGGAGGAGAAGCCGCACGGCGGCTACTACACCCAGGACGACATCCGGGAGATCGTCGCCTACGCCGCCGAACGGCATATCTCCGTCGTCCCCGAAATCGACGTACCCGGCCACTCGCAGGCCGCCATCGCCGCGTACCCGGAACTCGGCAACACCGACGTCATCGACACGACCTCCCTCACGGTCTGGGACAGTTGGGGCATCTCCGAGAACGTACTCGCCCCCACTGACAACACCCTGCGCTTCTACGAGGGGGTGTTCGAGGAACTCCTCGACCTCTTCCCGTCCGAGTTCGTCCACGTCGGCGGTGACGAATGCCTCAAGGACCAGTGGCGGCGCTCGCCCCTCGCGCAGGCCCGTATCGCGGAACTCGGCCTCGCGGACGAGGACGGGTTGCAGTCCTGGTTCATCGGACACTTCGACACGTGGCTGTCCGCGCGCGGGCGCAGGCTCATCGGCTGGGACGAGATCCTGGAGGGCGGGCTGGCCGAAGGGGCGGCGGTCTCGTCCTGGCGGGGCTACGAGGGCGGCATCGCGGCGGCCCGCGCGGGCCACGACGTCGTCATGTGCCCCGAGCAGCAGGTGTACCTGGACCACCGGCAGGACGCGGGTGCGGACGAGCCGGTCCCCATCGGCTACGTCCGCACTCTGGAGGACGTCTATCGGTTCGATCCCGTTCCACCGGAGTTGACGCCCGAGGAGGCCGGACACGTACTCGGCGCGCAGGCCAACGTGTGGACCGAGGTGATGGAGGACCATGCACGCGTGGACTATCAGACGTTCCCCCGCCTCGCGGCCTTCGCCGAGGTGGCCTGGAGCTCCCTGCCCGCCCCGGCGGAACGGGACTTCGCCGACTTCGAGCGCCGGATGGCCGTCCACTACCGGCGCCTCGACGCCCTGGGAGTCGCCTACCGGCCGCCGACCGGGCCCCTGCCGTGGCAGCGGCGGCCCGGGGTGCTCGGCCGGCCCATCGAGGGGCCGCCTCCGAACAGGTAAGCGAGAAAACCCGCAAGAGTCACGGAAGAGTGTCAATCGGTACGCACCGGTGATGCCGTATGAAAACGGACCATCTCCCTGGTGAGGAGGGCGAATGCCTCCTAGCGGACCCCCGCGTCCGGGTCCTGCGAAGATGTGCCAGAGTTGCCACGTCCGCCCTGTCAGCACGTACCGTACGGCAACACAGGTGGGACCAGGTGGGGCAGCGGGAAGGGGCAGCCGGTTTTGACCACGCACGCACCGCAGGCGGCGCAGGCCGTGACGCTGCCCACGACGCTGGACGAGGCCGTGGCGGCCCTGGCCGCCATGCCCGCCGCCGTGCCCGTGGCCGGCGGCACCGACCTGATGGCCGCCGTCAACTCCGGGCAGCTCAGGCCCGCCGCTTTGGTGGGACTCGGCCGGATCAGCGAGATCCGTGGCTGGCAGTACCAGGACGGCCACGCCCTGCTCGGCGCCGGCCTCACGCACGCACGCATGGGCCGCCCCGACTTCGCCGCCCTCATCCCGGCGCTCGCGGCCTCCGCGCGTGCCGCCGGCCCGCCGCAGATCCGCAACGCGGGCACCCTGGGCGGCAACATCGCCTCGGCGTCCCCCACCGGGGACGCGCTTCCGGTGCTGGCCGCTCTGGAGGCGACGCTGATCATCGCGGGCCAGGGCGGAGCCCGCCGGGAGATCCCGGTGTCGCACCTGCTGGCGGGCATGGAGATGCTGCGCGCCGGCGAACTCATCGGCTACGTGCGCGTGCCCTTGCTGCACGCCCCGCAGGTCTTCCTGAAGGCGACCGGCCGCACCGGCCCGGGCCGGGCCCTCGCGTCCGTCGCCCTGGTCCTCGACCCCGCCCGCCGCGGAGTCAGGTGCGCGGTGGGCGCCATAGCGCCGATGCCGCTCAGGCCCCTGGACGCCGAGCAGTGGGTCGCCCGGCTGATCGACTGGGACAACGGCCGCGCGATCGTCCCCGAGGCGCTCAGCGCCTTCGGCGAGTACGTCGCCGCGGCCTGCATCCCCGAGCCGGGCCCGGCCGAGGACGGCTCCGCACAACAGCTTCCGCCCGCCGTACGGCACCTGCGGCGCACTGTCGCCGCGCTGGCCCGACGAGCACTGGGGAGGGCACTGTCGTGACTGACGACCAGCAGGGAGAGGGCATGTCCCGGGGCGCGGGCCGCTGGGACCCGCTGCCCCAGGGCGACTACGACGACGGCGCCACCGCCTTCGTGAAACTCCCCGAAGGCGGTGTCGACGCCCTCCTGGCCTCCGCCGACCCGCTTGCCGCACCCGGTCACGGCTATGTGCCGCCGCAGATAACGGTCACGCCGGCCACCACTGCCGGCACCGACCCGGCGTCGACGGGCTCGTGGGCGATGCCCGCCGAGGGGGTTCGGTGGCCGGACCCGAACGCGGTGCCCCAGGACGCCGGGAACGACCGGTTCACCTACGAGCCGGGCGCCACGGGACAGTGGAACTTCGACGAGACGGCGGCTCCGGCGTCCGGCCACGACGTGACCGGGCAGTGGTCGATCCCCGTCGCCGGCGGGGACATCCCGGACGAATCGGGCGAGTTCACCACGTCGTCCCTGGTCGAGCAGTGGGGCGGCGGTACGCCGCCGGCCACCCTGCCGGGCGGCGCGTCCGCCCCCTGGGCGACGGAGGCCGCGGGGCAGCCCTGGGACCAGCAGCCTGCCGAACCGCCGGCGGAGGCGGGGCACACGCGCGAGCAGCCCGCCGCGTACCCGTTGCCGCCTGC
Source organism: Streptomyces sp. AC555_RSS877 (assembly GCF_019049245.1). Lineage (GTDB taxonomy): Bacteria > Actinomycetota > Actinomycetes > Streptomycetales > Streptomycetaceae > Streptomyces. Next base: position 70,453 of record NZ_JAGMUK010000052.1, read on the forward strand.
CGCCCACGCGCCCCGCGAAGGCGGCCGCGCGCCGGACGCGTACGCGCCGGAGGAGTTCGCACCGGACGCGCCGACCCCCGTCGAGTCCGGCCCGGCCGGACACGACCATGAGCAGCCCCGCTCACACGCGCCCGAACCGCCCGCCGAACCCGCCTCACAGCCCGCTCACGGTGACGGCGAGACCCAAGAAGCCGACGGGGCGCCCGAGGAGGCCCACGGGGCCGCCGAGGCCGTCGACGGGGCCACGGAGCCGCCCGCCGAGGCGGACGCCGGCGAGGACACCGCCGTAGCCGCGGAGACTCCCGACGGCGAGGCCGCACCCCCGCCGTCCGGCGAGGAACACCCCCTCGCCTCCTACGTCCTGCGCGTCAACGGCGTCGACCGCCCCGTCACCGACGCGTGGATCGGCGAATCCCTGCTCTACGTGCTGCGCGAGCGGCTCGGTCTCGCGGGCGCCAAGGACGGCTGCTCGCAGGGCGAGTGCGGCGCCTGCAACGTGCAGGTCGACGGCCGGCTCGTCGCCTCCTGCCTGGTGCCCGCCGTGACCGCGGCCGGCAGCGAGGTCCGTACCGTCGAGGGCCTGGCCGTCGACGGACAGCCCTCGGACGTGCAGCGGGCGCTCGCCAGGTGCGGAGCCGTGCAGTGCGGGTTCTGCGTGCCGGGCATGGCGATGACCCTGCACGACCTCCTGGAGGGCAACCCGGCGCCGAACGAGATGGAGACCCGCCAGGCGCTGTGCGGCAACCTGTGCCGGTGCTCCGGCTACCGGGGTGTCGTGGAGGCCGTCAAGGAGGTCGTCGCGGAACGCGAGTCGCATTCCGCGGCGGACACTGAGACGGACGCGGACGAAGCACGTATTCCGCACCAGGCGGGTCCGGGAGCGGGCGGGGTCCACCCGTCGGCGTTCGAACCGGCCGAACGGCATGACCATTCGTACGGCAACGGACAGGGACAGGACGGAGGCCAGGCGTGAGCAACGAAGCCGCCACCGCGACCACCGCCGCGGAGGCAGCCCCCGCCCCCGAACCGATTCCGCACGGCCTCGGAGCCGCACTGCCGGCCGCCGACGCCCGTGCGAAGACCGAGGGCACCTTCCCCTACGCGGCCGACCTGTGGGCCGAGGGCCTGCTGTGGGCGGCCGTCCTGCGCTCACCGCACCCGCACGCGCGCATCGTGTCCATCGACACCACCCACGCGCGCGAGATGCCCGGCGTGCGAGCCGTCGTCACCCACGAGGACGTGCCCGGCAGCCCGGTCCACGGCCGCGGCAAGGCCGACCGCCCGGTGTTCGCCTCCGAGGTCGTACGCCACCACGGCGAGCCCATCGCCGCCGTCGCCGCCGACCACCCCGACACCGCGCGCATGGCGGCGGCCGCCGTCATCGTCGAGTACGAAGTCCTCGACCCGGTCACCGACCCCGAGCGGGCCTTCGAGGCCGAACCCCTGCACCCCGACGGCAACCTGATCCGGCACATCCCGCTGCGCCACGGCGACCCGGACGCGGCCGGCGACATCGTCGTGGAGGGCCTGTACCGCATCGGCCGCCAGGACCCCGCCCCGATCGGTGCCGAGGCCGGCCTCGCCGTGCCGCGCCCCGACGGCGGCGTCGAGCTGTACGTCGCCTCCACCGACCCGCACACCGACCGGGACACGGCCGCCGCCTGCTACGGCCTGGAGCCCGAGCGCGTGAAGGTCGTCGTCACCGGCGTGCCCGGCGCCACCGCCGACCGCGAGGACCAGGGTTTCCAACTGCCGCTCGGCCTCCTGGCGCTGAAGACCGGCTGCCCGGTGAAGCTGACCGCGACGCGCGAAGAGTCCTTCCTCGGGCACATCCACCGCCACCCCACCCTGCTGAGATACCGCCACCACGCCGACGCCGAGGGCAGGCTGGTGAAGGTCGAGGCGCAGATCCTCCTGGACGCGGGCGCGTACGCGGACACTTCGGCGGAGGTACTGGCCGCCGCCGTCTCGTTCGCCTGCGGGCCGTACGTCGTCCCGAACGCGTTCATCGAGGGCTGGGCCGTACGCACCAACAACCCGCCCTCCGGCCACGTGCGCGGCGAGGGCGCCATGCAGGTGTGCGCGGCCTACGAGGCGCAGATGGACAAGCTGGCCAAGAAGCTGGGCATGGACCCGGCGGAGCTGCGCCTGCAGAACGTGATGGCCACCGGAGACGTCCTTCCCACCGGCCAGACGGTGACCTGCCCGGCGCCGGTCGCCGAACTGCTGCAGGCCGTACGGGACTTCCCGCTGCCCACGCTCCCCAAGGACACCCCCGAGGACGAGTGGCTGCTGCCCGGTGGTTTTGAGGGCGCGGGCGAACCCGGCGCGGTGCGCCGCGGCGTCGGCTACGGCCTGGGCATGGTGCACATGCTGGGCGCGGAGGGCGCGGACGAGGTCTCCACGGCCACGGTCCGGGTCCAGGACGGCGTGGCGACGGTGCTGTGCGCGGCGGTCGAGACGGGGCAGGGCTTCACGACCCTGGCCCGGCAGATCGTCCAGGAGACCCTGGGCATCGACGAGGTCCACGTGGCCCCCGTCGACACCGACCAGCCGCCGGCCGGTCCGGGCTGCCGCGGCCGCCACACCTGGGTGTCGGGCGGCGCGGTGGAGCGGGCGGCGAAGATGGTCCGCACCCAGCTTCTGCAGCCCCTGGCGCACAAGTTCGGCATGTCCACCGAGCTGCTGCAGATTACCGACGGCAAGATCACGTCGTACGACGGCGTCCTGTCGACCACCGTCACCGAGGCGATGGACGGCAAGGAGCTGTGGGCGACCGCCCAGTGCCGCCCGCATCCGACCGAGCCGCTGGACGAGGCCGGCCAGGGCGACGCCTTCGTGGGCCTCGCGTTCTGCGCGATCCGCGCGGTGGTGGACGTCGACATCGAACTCGGCTCGGTGCGGGTGGTGGAGCTGGCGCTCGCCCAGGACGTCGGCCGGATCCTGAACCCGACCCAGCTGGTGGCCCGGATCGAGGGGGGCGTCACACAGGGTGTGGGCATCGCCCTCACGGAGAACCTGCGCAGCGCGCGCGGGCTGATCCGACACCCCGACCTCACCGGGTACGCCCTGCCGACGGCCCTGGACGCGCCGGACATCCGGATCGTGAAGCTGGTCGAGGAACGTGACGTGGTCGCCCCCTTCGGGGCGAAGGCGGTCAGCGCGGTGCCGGTGGTGACGTCCCCCGCCGCGATCGCCTCCGCGGTCCGCGCCGCGACCGGCCGCCCGGTCAACCGACTCCCGATCCGGCCGCAGGCCGCGGTGGTGACGGCGCAGTGAGCACGCCGCGGCCGGCGACCGGAGAGCAGCCGCGCTACGAACCGGCGCCGGGCGTGGGCAAGGTGGCGATGTGGGTCCTGCTGTTCCTGCTCGCGGCGATCGTCGTGGTGCTGGGCGGCGTCTACCTCGTGTGATGCACGGGGTCGTGCTGATCACCGGGGTGATGGCGGCCGGGAAGTCGACGGTCGCCCAGGCACTGGCGGAGAGGCTGCCGAGAGCGGCGCATGTCCGTGGCGACCTGTTCCGGCGGATGATCGTGTCCGGGCGTGCGGACTACGAGCCCGGCGACGACGGCGAGGGCGAGGACCAACTCCGGCTGCGGTACCGGCTGTCGGCGGCGACCGCGGACGCGTACGCGGAAGCCGGGTTCACGGCGGTGGTCCAGGACGTGGTGCTGGGCGCGGGCCTCGCGGCGTACGTCCGGCTGGTGCGCACCCGCCCGCTGCACGTGATCCTCCTGGCCCCCGACTCGGAGGCCGTCGCGGCGCGGGAGACGGGGCGGGTGAAGACGGGCTACGGAGCCTGGACGGTCGAGGAGCTGGACCGGGCCCTGCGGACACGGACGCCGCGCATCGGGCTGTGGGTGGACTCCTCGGGGCTGACGGTGAGGGAGACCGTGGAGGAGATCCTGGCCGGATGGGAACGGGCGAGGGTGGTCTGACGTCTCCTGGGGCGGGGGGCTTGGCCCGGGGGCGTTGTCAGTGGTGGCGCGTAGTGTTCTGAGCAGTGGGGGACGGCTGGGACGGCCACCGGAATCGGTCGGCTGTGCGTGCCCTGCACGGGGACCGTGAGAGAAGCACATGCGGGGGAACACATGAGCACGACCGACGCCGGCCCGGCGACGATCACGCTGACCGAGGCCGAACTGGATCCGTACGTCACACACGCGTCGACGCGCCGTTGGCTGACGGGGCCGGGACTGCCGGGTGACAGCGGCCTGTTCACCTTCGCGGAACTGCGCCGGGAGGGGCTGCGGACGGTGGGGGACTCGACCGGCGACATGGACTGCCCGGCACCGGATCTGTGCGCCCAGCTGGTGATAGGCGGGCTCTTGGGGCCAGGCGGCCGGGAGACGGAGTCGGTCCTGCTGGACGGCGCGACCGGCGAGATCTCCACGACGCGCTACCTCCACGACCGCCCCGGCCTGATGGGCCGTCGCCCGCTCGCGCCCTCGCTGGAGAGGCTGGTGCGGTTCGCGACGGCGACGGACGAACTGGCCGCGCTGCGGGGACGGTTCGCGTCGTACGAGGGTCGCTTCGGGCCCAAGGCCGTGGCCGAGGCGTCGCGTCAGCTGCTGGCCGTGTTCAAGGAGGGGACGGGCGGCGAGGTGCCGCCGTTCTGGAAGATGGCCGCCCTGATCCGCCCCCTCTCCCTGGTCGCGGGACCGGGCACACCGGCCGGGCTCGCCCTGGACCTCCCGGCCCGCCTCCTCGACCAGGAGTTCGGCCGGGGCAAGGTCGCCCGCTTCGAGGACGTCGACTTCCCCGCGACCCTCACACACGAACCGACCCGCCGCTTCCTGCGCGAGACGGGCCTGCCCGAGGACGCCTTCCTCTTCCACCTCGACACGGACGTGCCGCTGGCGACACTGGCCGAATACTACGCCGAGGATCCGTCCGTGGAACTCCCGGACCGGGCCACCCACTTGATACGCCTGGGCGACCTGGTCGAGGACAACAGCCTCGTGATCGACGGCGAGACGGGCGCGGTCCTGAACTGGAGCGAGCCCGAGGCGGCCCTGTACCCCCTCAACACGGACGTCTCCACCCTGGGCTTCACCCTCTGGCTGCTCCACCGCGAGCGAGCCATCGACGAGGACCCGTCCAACGGCCTGACCGCGGAGACCCGCGACCAACTGGCCGCGATGATGATCCAGGTGCTGTCGACCGTCGACCCGACGGGTACGAGAACGCAGCCGGGGCGGCACTACTGGACGGAGTGGTTCCGGGGCGAGGCGGGCGGGGCGAGCGGGGCGCTGTGACCGACCGCTTGGGCGCCCCTGTGTCGAACAAAGAGTCGACCGTGATGCGGTGACTGCTCCAGATGCTTCCCCGTCTCGCTTGAGTGACAATCGGTACAGATGCACGGCTTCTCTAGTGTGAAATGAGGGAAGACGGTGGACCTCAACACTGACTTGACCGACGTGCAGATGAAGGCGCTCGAGGAGAACGCGGACGATCTGGAAAAGCTGCAACCCCAGCTGGACGAGGTACACGAAAAGGTGCTGCATCGCCTGGAGAGAGCGGGGCTGGGGGATGGCACGGACATACTGAACTGCCTGGCCTGCATTGCGTGCGAGGGATGGACCCGTGGCAGTAACGGCAGGTGCGGCAGCTGCTCCCACGGCTGGTTCTCTCACAACGTGATATAGCCGACCGGGGCGGAAACCGAGACGGAAGACCAAAAGGGCGGTCCCCTCTCGGGGATGCCGCCCTTTTGCTTTTCCTGGTGAAGCCGCGTGAAGCCGTCAGAGGCCGTAGCGGGATTCGAACCCACGTAACTCGCTTTGCAGGTTTGTCGGCGCTGATCAGAGCGTGATCCGGCCTGGTTCGCGCGAGTTCAAGGTCGTTCAGGCGTTGAGCGGAGCGGTGCATGTGGACGGCTTCGGACGCCCGCGTACGGCGATGAACGAGACGGAAACTGAGACGGTGACGCCTCACTGCGGGGGGTTCCCATAGGGGAGGCCTCGCCGCGTGATGGTTAGGCTGAGTCGGGCTGCTCGAGCGGCCGCCGCCACCACTCCGTGGATTTGAAGCAGCCCATCAGCCAGTGTGCTTCCGCGATGTCGAGGATGACTTGGCCGACCGACGGGATCGGCCGGAAGCGGAGCATTCCCTCTTGGATGGGCACTGGCTCCCAGTCAAGATCGTGGTGGAGCAGGACCGCGTAAGGCTGGCCGCGGCGCTGCCAGAAGACCATGGGTTCGTAGACCTCGTTCTCGAAGGGTTTGACGATGTCGTCCGGGGCGAATTCGACATCGGCCATGTCTGCCCACCTTCCGACTCCCTCGCGTTCCCGAGCCAGGTAGTGCCGCATGTCCTGCACGAACGCGTTGAGGCTCGCGTCGTTTAGTACTGACTCCCGGGATACGACGATGGACTTCGCCGTTTTGCGTAGCGCCCTGGCTCGACGAAGTTGACGGGTCGCATTGGCCCAGAAGAGGCCGCCCCGCTCAGCATCGTGGACTACGCACAGCACGGGCAGGCTGCCATCGCGCCAGTTGTCGCCGTGATCGCCGACTGGGACGCGGTGCCCGCGCCTGGTCCGGGTCGAAACCCCGCCCTTAACTTGCATGGCTACGGAATCCTCTGTCCGCTGCCCGTTCTGGACGAAGGTGACGTGCAGATCCTCGCCGTGGTCGTTACCACCATCGATCTCCTGCACGATGTGGCCGTGCCGCTCCAGCAGAGCACGCAGCTCATTCACCGCCATGCGTCCAATACGCCGGCTTTCGGGCACCCTCGGCATCGATCCCCCTCAAGTTGTATGGGGATCAGGTTACGGCCAGCTTCTGACACGCAGACTGCCTTCGGAGACCGTGGAGTGCATCGAACCTTGAGTCCCTGGCTTTGCAGGTTTGTCCGCTCTGGTCGGAGCGTGATCCGGATGCGTTCAGCAGGGTTTCATTCGCGTACGGCCCTTCCACCGGCCGCGACTAGGCGAACGGTCCTGGACGCTTGCGCACGGCGATCAACGAGACGGAACCTGAGACGGTCTGCGGGCCCCGGGGTGTGCGCCATCCCTGGAGGGGGCGAACGGTGATGCCAGAGCGGTCGTTGTCAGTGCCGTTGCGTACGCTCTGGGAAACGCCAACCAGACGGGGGTACAGGTTGAAGATCCAAGACCTTACGGATGCTGGAGCCGTTGCCAAGGCCGTCGCCGAGTTCGACGACCTTGGCGGACTCGCGTTTCGCAAGCGGTACAACTTCGGTCCGTCCACTCAGTACTACCTCAGCCACGACGGCCGGCTCTATGACGCGAAGGCCATTGCCGGCGTGGCATACGGCTACCAGCACCCCGCCACGGGAGCGCTCACCAACAAGCAGTTCGACGGCGGCGAGGCGGCAACGAACAAGGTGCTACGCCGCCTTGGATTCACCATCGTCGACAGCCACTCCAAGTCCGTGGAAGAAGAGCGCAGTTGGCGACTCCTGGTCTGGGGGGACCTCGTCAACCGTCGGAACGAGGCCGGTCTCGTGACTCCCGATGCCGTACGGTCCGTCGGAGCGTACGGAAACTTCCGCGGCATCTGGGTTGACTCCGCTCGCACGAAGAAGGTCCATCCCGCTGGCGTCGCGGTCGGTCTTAAACACACGGGGCAGCACTACCCAGACGATTTCAGCGACACGGGCGTGCTCTACCACTACCCCGTCACGGGACGCCCTGGTCATGACCTCGCCGAGGTCAACGCGACCAAGGTGGCCGCCGAACTCAAGATTCCCGTCTTCGTCATCAGCGAGGTTGGCGACTACCGCGGCGTACAGCTCGCTTGGGTCGAGGGGTGGGAAGACGAGAGTCACCTGTTCCTCGTCCGGTTCGGCGAGGCTCCGCCCGAGCGCATCATCGACCGGGACCGATCTGAAGAAGAGCCGTTCGTGTTGGAGGGCAACCGCAGGCGGAAGCGGCGAGGTGCGGTGACGGTCCGCCCGGATCAAGCGCGCTTCAAGATCGAGGTGTTCCGTCGGTACGGGCCTCACTGTCCCCTGTCGGGCATTGCCGTTCCCGAGATGATCGAAGCTGCCCACCTGCGGGGGGATGCCGACGGTGGTAGCTCGGATGCCCGGAACGGCCTGCCCATGAACGCGGCCCTTCACCGTGCGTTTGACGCCCACTTGTTCGCCATCAACCCGGACACATTGACGGCAGAAGTGCGCCCGGAGGGCCCGACGTTGGATGAGCTCGGAATCGTTCACCCCAAGCTCGCCTTGCCTCGTCTTCCCCACCGCGACGCCTTGGCATGGCGCTACGCCGAATGGTTGCGGCGCATCGGTCACACGGCCTGATACCGAGAGGCAAAGACGTGCCGAAGCCCCCGACCGCTGAAGCGGTTCGGGGGCTTCAGGCGTCTGCGCCCCAACACGCTTTCCAACTGTCCGCATGGCCGTACGGGGGCGTTCGCAGGAGTTCACGGGCCAGGTCAGAGGGGGTGCGCGTACGGTGCTGAACGGTGAGGACCGTCGGCGTACAGGACAAAGACCAGGACAACGAGCGGGGTCTGAACCGAGGTCACAACTCAGACGCGAGGAGCCACGCCGCGAATGTGTAACCACGCCGCAACAACGGTGTGCCGTGGTCCGGCGTCGGATATTGTGCTGAAACAGTCTGCACCTAGGGGGGCGCACGACATGCTTTGGCACGGCCAGTTGGTTGTATCACTCGCTAGAGTCGAGGGTGGGACTGGGACCCTTCTAGGGTCATGCTTTCCGGTCACATCGAACTATCTTGCCACCGCATTCCATGTGGTTCGAGGTAGTGACAGGAACCTAGTTGCTTCGCTTCCTGCGATGTCGGACGTCTCGGAGTATCAAGATACGACCGTAAATCACTTCAACGCGCATACGGTGAAGATTGTTGCAGTGGATCCAATGAGGGATCTATGCCTCCTTGAACTTCCTAAAAGCTGGACGGCGAGCGTGCCGTATCAAATCGGTGGGACCGATATGTTGCAGCCTGGCGCAGAAGTTAATGTGTACGGATATCCGCATATGGAATTCGGGCGCCGGGTGATTACGGTACAGCGGTCTCATGTCGGGGCTAAAGTCCTACTCTCGAACCAGGGAGTTAAGAGTAAGCATATTGTGGTGAATGCTCACCTTCGCCCTGGGCAGTCAGGCGGTCCCATCTTCGATGCCAAGACTGGGACGCTTTGTGCAGTCTCTATCGGGAGTTACTCCCCGGCTTCGAGTGCCACGGTCGTCGTTGGTGGAGTGGACCCAACGACACTCCACCAAACTGGACATGCGGTAAGCGCTGAGTACCTGAAAGGAATGATCCCGTGACCGGTTTGGGCATTCTCATCTCTGGAGAGCAAGATTTCTGGCTTGCAGATCTTCCGGGCTATCAGCGGCAGACTGTAGCTGACATGCTGGCAAGTGGAAAGACGCCGGAGCAGGTCGCTGCAGCATGGCTCAACGGTGGCGTTGCCGAACAGACAGCTCCCTTTGGGGCGGGGGCGGGTGTCAACCTTTATCTTGAGAAAGTCGTTGACGAGCTGCACGACTTCCTATGCGTTGGGAACACTTACGAGCAAGAGCGCGCGCAAATTGCCAACGGCTTCAAAACGGGCCAGACTGGCCTAGTCGCTACCATTACTGCATTCATTGCGCCACAGCTTGACTCGGCCCCGTCGTTTCTTGCTCCAGCGATTGCCGTACTTCTGTGCGCCATCTCTAAAATTGGACTAGGCGCATGGTGTCGAGTGCAAACGGAGCGGAGAGCGCAGAATGCTGAGCAGCAGTTGAACGTTACGGGTGAAACGCCGCCTACCGGAGAAGCAGGCAGATGATACCGCCGAGTGAAGCGATGGGTCTGCTATCTCAAGCCTGACACTGTCGGGTACATGGAACAACTGGGAGGGCATGGAACTGAGACGGGCGGGGCCTCAGTGCGAGGCCCCGCCCGCCTCAGTTTCTGTCGTCAGGAGGGCAGGAACCCAGGCTTCTCCCTGCCTAGATCTTGCAGGTGGTTCAAGTAGTCCTGTGCTGCCGGTTCGGTGCTGTAGCGCTGTCTCATGACGGCCGCGAGTTCTCGACTGGTCATGATCAGGGACGGGACAGACTGCCGGTCTCCCTGTAGGGCCCGCTCGCCATGGATGAGTGCCTGTTCGAGGTCGCCCTCTCGCGCTGCGGTGACCCCCAGGGTTACCCGCGCTTCGGCGTTCCGCATGGGTGAGCGCTCCGTGCCGTCGAAGTCAGTTCCGGCGCGCAGAACCTCATCCGCGAGTGTCCGTGCAAGTCGGTCTTCCCCGACCAGCCGGTAGCAGTCCATCGCGTAAAAATCGAACTTGGCGGGGTCGACAACAAAGTGGTTGTCCAGGTTCTCGGGATACGGCATCCCCTCTAGCAGCCGGCGCCCCTTGTCGAGGGCCACCTCAACCTGCCGACGGTCCCCGAGCCGCGCCCATGCCTTGGCCTCCTGGCCGGCGAGCTGCACGGCGACGCCATGGTGTGCTGCGGTCTCTGCCCCAGCCTGCGCTGCCGCGATGACCCCGCGGTAGTCGCCGGTCGTGAGGGCGAACCACGCCCGCATCTCGTGTGCCCACCCCGCCACCTCGGGGTGGTCGGACTCGGTCGCGAGCGAGAGAGCGGCACGCCGCGTTGACTCGGCTGCGTGGCGGTCGCCCGTGTCGTACTCGACACAGCCGACCAGCAAGGCGAGCCAACCCGACAGTGCGAGCACCTCGCGATGCTGGGCAAGTGTGAGGCTCTTCGTGTGCAGGTCAACAACGCGGCGAAGCCACTGCCGACCCTCGATAAGAAGCTGACCACTCGGCATGAACGGGTATTCGGAGCAGAGGCGGTCCGTGGTGATCCGGAGCGCATCGAGCGTCGCGCTATCGACGTCGGACCGGTTCAGGCGACTCACGATCTCCAGAGTCTCCATTCCGCTCGCTGCCAAGATCTCCTTGTCTCCGTCTCGGCGAGACGGAGCAGGGAAGAGCGCGTGCGTCACCGTGCCGAACACGGCAGCGATGATCGGTTGATAGAAGTCGTTCGGTGCCTGGCCGGACTCCCAGCGCTTCCACTGGCGAATCATGCTGTCGTCTGCTGGCAGCTCCGTGGGGGCATGCGCACGCAGGGCCCTGACCGCGTCACGCTGTGACCAGTCGCGCGCCTGTCGTTCGGCAGCGATGCGTCGCGCCCATGCGGGCCTGTCGTCAGTCATGCGCCCTCCTCCGAGTGCCTACTCCGAGTCTCGCGCGCGGGCAGGGGGGACAGGGAAGGGGACAGAGGGGTGTCACTGGACATGTCCCCACCCCCCTTTCGCCGTCCCCTTGCTGTCACTTACCTCACACACTCCGTTACTCCCATGCTGGTTGCAGATCAAGCGCCACCCGGTACGGAGCGGCTTTCCAGCGCTTCGAGCCGTTCGGTCAACGCCTTGAGTTGGGAGCGGATTTCCTTGATGTCATCGCGTACGTCGTCACCCGGGGCAGACCCGTCGCTGACGAAGTTGCCCAGGTTCCCCGCTGACACGATCAGTCCTTCGGACCGGAGTGCAGCTAGCCCGTTCTGGATGGTCTGGCTCGCATATCCGAAGCGGTCCATCAACTCTCGCTGAGACGGGAGTTTCTCCCCCGGCTTCATCTTCTTGATGTCGTCGCGGAGAGCGTCCGCGACCTGCACCGCCTTCGGCTTGGGCCCTCCTGTGACAGTCATGACTTGAGGGTACCCACCACAGCGAACTAGTTCGCATCACCCTACGAGGGTTGTGCACCACAGCAGACTAGTGCAAGCTAGTCAGTAAGAGGTCGCCCCGACTCAAAGGGGAAACCGCTTGACCTGCACAGACAGCGTCCGGAGGAAAGCCCGAGGGGGTGAGTACGAAGGAAGCGCCGGTTCCTTGAGAACTCAACAGAGTGCTTTGAGATCGACGGGGCTTGCCCCTGTCCCCGTGACGGCCGGGTGAGGACCGTCGGCCCCGGTATCCAGCCGTGAGGGCGCGGAATCGACTTCCGCCCGGGGCCACTTGGGGTCCGCCGCGACGTGCGGCGTTGGCCCTCACCTCCGACGCGGCGGCACTCCCGGACAGGACAGCCCGCCGCGTCGGATCTCCCATTCCCGACGTTCCAAGGAGAGATCCACCATGCGTATGCGCACCTTCGTCGCCGGCCAGGAAGCGCACGGTGACATCGAGTTCGCGGAACTGGCGCTCGGTATCGACGTCGACCTGTTCCGGGGCCCGTTGGAGTTCGAGACGGACGGCGAGCGTGCCGCCCGCGAGGACGCGGCCCGTGACATCCTCGCCGACCTGCGTGCGGAGGCGGAGGCCGGTGACGAGATCGCCGGTTGGGACGCCCTGTACGCCGACGCGCTGACCCGTACGGTGCCGTTCCTGCGCTCCGCTCGCGGCTACCGGTCGGGGACGGGGGAAGCGGCATGAACGAGACCCGCAAGCCTCTGACGAAAGTTCAGATCGGCGTTCTGACGGCTGCGTTCGTGCCGATGCTCGCCACGGGCGTGGTCGGCGGGATCGGCACGTACAGCAACATCGGGCACGCCTACGGCACGGGGACCGCGCTCGGTGCCCTCGGTGCCGGTGAGGGCGCCACGGCCGTTCTCGCCCTGGTTCTGCTGGGACTGACCATGCTGGGCCAGTCCTCGCCGCGCGTCGTACGGATCGGGTTGTGGGCGCTGCCGGCCGCCGCCGCCGTCATGGGTGCCATGGCCGCGCCGGACCCGGGGCGGACCGTGATCTACGCCCTGACCCCGATGGGCATGTCCGTGTCGGCGGAGGGCATGGCGTTCCTCGCCCGCCGGATCGTCGTTCACACCGACGGCCGGGACGCGGAGAACGAGCGGCGCACCGCCGAGATCGTGCAGGCCCTCGCCTACCACCGGGCGCGTGCCGCACACCACCCGGTCGACCGGGTGCGGAAGCGGTCGGATCGGGCGTCGTGGCGTCTGGCGCGCAAGGTCGGGGTCGGGGATGCCGCGCTCGGGTCGAGGCTGCTGGATGTCCAGCGCGACCGGATCGCGGACGGTGCGGATGCCGCGCTCGGGTCGATGTTCGGCGGCACGGCCCCCGCCCTCGCGCCGGTTCCCGACGTGGACGCGAATGCGGAGGAATCTACCGAGACCATGAGGAATCGGTCTATGGCTGACCTGCGGGAATCGACCCCGGCGCCGTCGGTGGTGCTGACCCGCTTGCCCGCACCCGATCCGGTGCCGGTCGACTTCATGAAGCCGACTCTTCCCTTCAAGCCTGCCCCGGCGCTCGCCTCGCCGGTCGACTCGGCCGGGCGGCGGGCGGTGGCGGTCGACTCCCCCCGATCCCGTCGGGCGACCGGCCGGGTTCCCGACGTGGCCCGGTCGTCCCGACCGAAGCGCACGGCGGATCAGTTGCTCACTGAGGCCCGCACCGCGACCGCCGATTGGCCGGACAGCCGGATCACGGCGGAGGGCATCCGCCGGGAACTCCGTACCTCGCCGGCGAACGCGCGGACGCTGCGGGACACGATCCTCGCCGAACGTGCCGCCGACGGCGGTAAGGCCGCGTGAAGCGGCTGACCCTCGCCGACTGCTTCGACCCGGACGGCGAGCGCTTCGGCATCCCCACCTACCCGTGGCGATACGCCCCCGACGACCTGGCCACCCGCCGCCAACTCCGCACACGTGGACTGCGCCCGGGTGGTCAGGACATCGCGGCACAGATCCTCCGGCCGCGCCGTCGGCGCGAACCGTTGACGGCATACCTGTACCGGGTCGACCTCGCCCGGCCGGTGAGGCCGATGACCCCGGCGAGGTGGGCGGCGCTCGCCAAGGCCAATGCCGCCCGCCGCCGTTGCCCCGAGTGCGGCCGGGACGCCGGATACGTGATCCCTTCCTCGCTCGGGTCCTGTGTGACCTGCGCCTTTCCCGAAGACCAGCGCGCTGCCTGAGTACCACCAACGAACACACAGAGTGAAGCTAAGGCTCAGAACTAGCCCAAACCCAGGCTAGTTACGGCCCTTCCACGGCTTCACGATCGTTCCTGGGTCCGGCCGCCCGACCTTCCACAGCAAGCCAGCCGGACCCTTCGACTCCCGAAGGAGTGCGTACATCGTGACGGAAACCACCGCCTTCCCGCCCTCGGAGGACCCGGAGGGCTCCGAACAGCCGACGGCCGACATCGTGCCGTTCCCGCTGAAGAAGAAGACCGACCCCGACCCGACCGCTCCGAGCGAGGGTGTCGTGAAGCCGGGGGAGTGGGAGGCCGAACTCCCCGACACCGACGACCCGGAGGCCGACGGCCTGAGCGAGGGCGCGCCGGTCGACCCGCCGCGCGAGGTCTACCCGCCCTCGGTCGCGGAATGGATGGAGGCCAAGGACAAGGCCCGTCTGCCGGTGCTGCCGGACTGGGTGAAGCTGCCTGACCAGCGCACGGCGGTCCGCAAGTGGGCCGTGCGGCACTACTCCGCCGTGGTCGGCTACCACGTGGTCCGGCTCCCGCTGGTCTACACGCCGAAGATCTGCATGTACTCGCCGCGCGGCGCGTGGCGGTGGTCGACCGCGATCGGCCGATGGGTGTTCGACGCGGAGGGCAAGGGCTTGCGGCTCGCCTCCGTGGCCAACGAGGACGCGGCGGAGTACCTGAAGCTGTCCCGGCAGCGCAACGACCGCGTACGGCTGCGGGGGATCGTCGCGACGGTCGTCGGGTTCGTCGGTCTGGCCGCCGCGCTGACCCTGTACGTCATGGCGCCGTCGTGGCTGCTCATGCTGGCCATGGCGACGCTGGCCACCACCCTGGGTGTGGTCGGTGCGCCGGCGGACCGGCCGCTCATCGACATGGCCAAGGTGACGTTCCGCAAGCGCAAGCTGTCCTCGGACATCGTCATCCGCGCACACGAGGCGGCCGGGCTGACGACCAAGGATCAGACGATTGCCTTCCCGCGGCCGATCGGGCGGGACGGGGACGGGTGGCGCGTGATCGTGGATCTGCCGTACGGCAAGACGTTCGAGGACGCGATGAAGGCTCACGCCCGTCTCGCCTCCGGTATGGACATCGCCCCCACTCAGCTCTTCCTCGACAAGGACGAGACGAGCGGGCGGCGGGTGTCGTACTGGATTGCCGACCGTGACCCGCTCGCCGTGCCGTCGGGCAAGTCGCCGCTGCTGGGGGCGACGCGGGTGGACTTCTGGAAGCCGTTCCCGTGGGGTGTCGACGAGCGGGGCAACCCGGTCATGGCCACGATGCTGTGGCTGTCGCTGCTGGTAGGCGCCGTGCCGCGGCAGGGCAAGACGTTCTCAGCGCGCACGATCGCGCTCGCCGCTGCGCTGGATCCGTACGTGCGCCTGTACGTGTTCGACGGGAAGGCGTCGCCGGACTGGCGCAAGTTCGCGTTGGTCGCGCACCGCATCGGCTTCGGCATCGTCCCGAAGAACGGGGTCGACCCGGTGGGGCATCTCCTGACCTCCCTGCGGGAGTTGAAGGCGGATGTGGAGGACCGGTACCACCGGCTCTCGGAACTGCCTCTGCACGTCTGCCCGGAGGGCAAGCTGACCCCGGAGATCAGCCGGGACAAGAAGCTGAACATGCCCCTGACCCTGTTCGTGGTGGATGAGGTGCAGGAGTACCTGACCCACCCCGAGCACGGCAAGGAAATCCTGTCCCTGATGGTCTACCTCGCCCGCGTCGCCCCGGCCGTCGGCGTCTCCGTGATGACGGCGACGCAGAAGCCGGACGACAAGGCGTGCCCGTCAGAGCTGCGTGACCAGCATCAGGCCCGGTTCGCCCTGCGGGTAGGCGCCTACCAGGTGTCGGACACGATCCTCGGTGCGGGGTCGTACTCGGAGGGGTTGGACGCGTCCAAGCTGCTGAAGTCCCACAAGGGCGTCGGTCTGCTCAAGGGCATGTCCGACGACTCCGGGATCGTGCGCACCTACCTCGCCGACGGCCGCGACGCCGAACGTGTCCTGACCCGTGCCGCCGCGTTGCGCGAGGCGGAGGGGACCCTGTCGGGTGACGCGGTCGGCGAGGTCCCGGCGGCGGAGACGTCCGCGACGATCCTTGACGACGTCGCGGCCGTGCTCGGCAAGGGCGAGGCCAAGGTGTGGTCGGAAACGGTCGTGGACCGGCTTGCCGACCTGCGCCCGGACGTCTACGGCCCGTGGGCGGAGTTGGAGCCCAAGCCCAAGGCGGAAGCGCTCACCGCCGCGCTCAAGCCGTACGGCATCGGCACGATGCAGATCAGCCGGCGCATCGACGGCGAACAGGTCAACAAGCGCGGCATCAAGCGCGACGACATCGCCACCGCGATTACGCAGCGCAACCAGAAGCGGGACGCCGGATAGGTCTCACAGCCTGCTACCGGTAGCGGCAGACGTCGCTACCGGTAGCAACCCTGCTAGCGACCCAAACCGCCCCTGATCAGGCCGCTAGCACATAGCGGCCGACCTGCGGAAACCCCCTCCAACCCCTCTGGGAGGCCCCTGATGAGCCTTGCAGTGCTGGCTACCGCATTCCTACTGACCGTCACCCTCGGTTACGTCGTCAAGTGCTGGCTGAGCCCGTTCGGGGACTGCCGCAAGTGCGACGGCATGGGCCACGGCTTCAAGACCGACCGCAAGGGCAAGACCAAGCGCGGCCGTGACTGCCGCCGCTGCGACGCCACCGGCAAGCGCATACGCGTCGGCCGCTGGATCTACAACCGCGCCGCGCGCACCTACCGCGCCGGCACCCGCTGACCCCGTCCGGAGGCCCCGTGGACATCACCATCTCGCTCGTTCTGTTGCTCGCCGTCGGCGTCGCGCTGCTGTTGCGCTTCAAGGCCGTCGGTGCCGGTGCGGCCGTCGTCATCGCGCTCTTCGGCTTCTACCTCGCCGGCACCGACCCGAGCGACACCGTCAACCAGCTCGTCACCGCCGTCACCGGCGCCCTCGCCGACGCTGGCCGCTAGAAGGGAGACCAGCACCGTGAACGAACCCACCGCGTACGGCCGCCCGGCCCGACACGAGACGGCGGCTGTCGGAGTCCACACCCCCACCCCGATCGTCCCCGCCCACACCGCCCCGCTCATGCCCGTGCAGCCGGGCACCATCCCGGCCGTGACGAGCATCGTCCTCCCCGACGGCCGCGTCGTCACCGGCTACGCCATCGAGCCCGCCAAGCCCGAACCGGTCGCGCACAAGCCGGCCGTCTCCCGTGCGGCGGTGAACATCGCGCTCGGCGGCGTGGGGTTCCTCGCCGTGTGCGGCGGACTGCTCATGCTCACCGCATTCATCACCGCCCTGACTGCCCTGGTCACCCAGCTCGTCATCCTCGCCGCCGTCATCTTCGGCGGCTGGATCGCCGTGCAGATGTTCAGCGCGAGCGGCCACGGCGGCGGGACGACGGTGAACATCCGCAAGGCCGTGATCAAGCGGAACAAGTTCTACGGCTGAGAAGGAGATCGACACCTGTGATCCGACTGCGTATCCAGCGCACCGCGCTGCCTCGCAACGCCGTGATCCTGACGGACACGCCTCGCCCCGACTGTCGTGACTGCGACGGTGTGGGCGGCATCCCGCACGACCACGGCGACCACACCGGCGAGTACGCCGGCACCGAGTGGGAGCCCTGCCCCTGTTGGACGGAGTGGCGCATGGGCCTGATGCCGCTCCCGCGCCTGCCCCGGTGGCTGCGCCGTCGTGACAACGGTCGCGACCCGTGGGGGCCCGGCTACAGCAACGAACCGCCCTTCTGATCCGACGGGAGTCTCATGACCGACCGCAACAACGACCCCATCTCTGACGGCCCGCTCGACAGCGCCCCGTTCGGCTTCTCGCCCGAGCCTTTGCAGCGTGAGGCCCTGTTCGCCGAACTCGACAACGCGGGCGTCGAACTGGGCACGTACGACCGGCTGATCGTCGACTGGATCGCCCGGTGGGACTACCCCACCGTGGCAACCATCGCGAGTCTGATCCGCCGCGCGGGTGGCACCACGAAGTAGCTACGCCCGTGGGCGGCGGTCACTCCCGGACAGGACAGCCCGCCGCTCACGGTCTCCCAATCCCGACGTAGCAGAACAGGAGACCTTCAGCATGACCCAACCGCGCGTTTTCGGCGAGGGCCCTTCGGCCCCTGCCACCCGATCGGGGCGAGTGCCCCGGCCGCGCCTACCTCGCTGCCACCGGACATTGAGGGCGGCGGCATGAGCGCGACGCCCGAACCTCTGCGGGTTGCCCTCGCCCTCGCGGCGGCCGGTGTCCCGGTCCTGCCGCTGCGGGGCAAGGTCCCGTTCGGCAACTGCCGTTCCTGCAAGGACGGCGCTTGCGGCGGTCGACCCAATATGAAGGCGGCGGGCCCCTGCCTATGTCCCGCGCCGTGTCACGCGTGGGCCGCCGCGACCACCGACGCGCACGCCCTCACCTCGCCCGTGTGGGCGCCGGTGTGGCGTGAGGCGGTGGCTGTCGCCTACCACCCCGGCGGGGCCGGGCTGACGGTCGTCGACCTGGACAACGCGGCGGCCGTCGCATGGGCCCGCGAGACCCTGCCCGCCACCCGCACCGTGCCGACGACGCGCGGTGAGCACTGGCTCTACCGGGGCGCCATGGCGTCGTCCAACGCGGTCCGGCCGGGGGTCGACATCAAGTCCCTTACGCAGTATGCCCGTTGGCTGGGAGCCGGGACGGGCGGTATGGCCGTTCTCCCGGCGGCCGTGCGCGCCATGGTGGTGAAGGAAGAGACCACCCCCGCGCCCGGGGAGGTGGCATCTTCCCTTCCCGCCCGCGCCACGTGGGACCGGTCGGTGGCCACCGGGTGCCGCCACACCGAGCGCTACGTCCGCACTGGCCTGGAACGCGGCCTCGCCCTCGTGCGGGCCCGGACCGAATCCGGCGCCGGTTCGCAGGCTTTCGGGGTCGCGAGGTTCCTCGCCGCCCAGCACACCGGGTGCCCGGGGCCGTGCGGACTGGCCGTACTCGGGGACGCCATCGTCGCCGTCGCCGTCTCCGTGGGCGTCCCGGAGACCTACGCCCGCCGCGCGGTCGCCAACGGCCTTGAGGCGGCTGTGGAGCGTGCGGCATGAACAAAGCATCCCGAACCCCCTCGAACGGCCCTCAGGGCGCCGTACGGCGCCTGCCACGGCCGTCGGTGGGCGAACCGAAGGTCGCCGCCCGCAAGGGCGTCCTTTCTGTCCTTGGTTCTGACCCGCAGACGGTCACCGTCACCGGCATCACCCCGGGGCTTCAGATCCAGTGCGAGGGCGTACCGGTCGCGGACTCGCTGTGTGCCTGCGGGCATCACGAACGCGCCCGGGGGCGTGCCGCCGTCATCAGGCTCACCGTCCGCCTCCGCGTCGGCGCCTGCCCGCACACCGCCACCGCCGAAGGGAGGGCGGCCTCATGACTCCACAGCCTGTGGACAGCCCCGACCTGTGGGTCGGACTGCCCACCCTGGAAGACCCGCCCGGCGAGGACGACACGGCCCCCGACGTGTGGGAGGACCCCATTCCCCTCACCGGCCGCCGTGAGCGTCCGCCGTTCCCCGCCCAGGTGTTCCCCACCTGGCTGGGGGAGTTCGTGGTGGCCGTCGCGGAGGAGACGCAGACCCCGGTGGACCTTGCAGGTTCGGTCGCCCTCGCCGTGCTCGCCACGGCGGCCGGTGGTCGGTCGGTGGTCCACGTGCGCGGGAACTGGCGTGAGCCGACCAACCTCTTCACGGTGGTCGCGCTCCCGCCCGCCAACCGCAAGTCCGCCGTCTTCTCGCTGTTGGCCAACCCCCTCTATGAGGCTGAGAAACAGCTCAAGACCGCGATGCAGCCCGTCATCGTCGAAGCGGAGCTGACAGCGCGGTTGGCCAAGGAAGCGGCGGACAAAGCCGCCGCCAAGGCCGCGTCCGCCGACGGCGACAAGCGGCAAGAGATGGTGGCCACGGCCGTCGGCCTCGCGCAGACGGCCGACACGCTCACCATCCCCGCTGAACCCGTGCTGTTGGCGGACGACTCGACACCCGAGACGGTCACCTCGCTCATGGCCGAACAGGGCGGCCGGCTGTCGGTGATGAGCGCCGAGGGCGGCATCTTCGACATCATCGCCGGCCGCTACTCCGGCGCCCCCAACATGGAAGTCTTCCTCAAAGGCCATGCCGGGGACCGGTTGCGGGTCAACCGGCAGACCCGCCGCGAGTACATTGACGCCCCCGCCCTCACCATCGGCCTCGCCGTACAGCCGGATGTGCTGCGCGACATCGGCAAGGTGAAGGGGTTCGAGGGACGCGGACTGCTGGCCCGCTTCCTGTACTCCCTCCCGGTGTCCACGGTCGGCGAACGCGAGATCATCACCGACCCGGTCCCCGAGCAGACGGCCGCCACCTACACCGCGAAGGTCATCGACCTCACCCTGTCCCTGGCGGAGTGGACCGACCCGGCCGTCATCCAGCTCACCTCAGAAGCCGACGCGGCCCTGATCACGTATCAGAAGCGCATCGAACCGCAGCTCAAGGCACGTGGCGGCAAGCTGGGTCACATCTCCAACTGGGCCGGAAAACTAGCCGGAGCGACCGCCCGCATGGCCGCGCTGCTGCACCTCGCCGAACATGGCGGCAACGGCTACGCCCACCCGGTCACCGCCGCCACCATGGATGCGGCGATTGAGCTGGGGGAGTACTACACCGCTCACGCCCTCGCCGTGTTCGACGTCATGGGCGCCGACCCCGTCCTGTCCCGCGCCCGCAGCGTCCTGGAAGCGCTGAGGGACAACGGATGGGAGGACGTCAGCCGACGGGATGTGTTCACCGTCCTGTCCCGCAGCGAGGTCCCCACCGTCGCGGATCTCGAACCGGCCCTCGCGTTGCTGGAAGACCACGGCTATCTGCGGTCCTACCAGCCGGAGCGCACCGGCAAGCGCGGACGCCCG
Organism: Streptomyces sp. AC555_RSS877; assembly: GCF_019049245.1. Classification (GTDB taxonomy): domain Bacteria; phylum Actinomycetota; class Actinomycetes; order Streptomycetales; family Streptomycetaceae; genus Streptomyces. The sequence continues at coordinate 91,266 of NZ_JAGMUK010000052.1, forward strand.
CCGGCCCCCCGCCTCGCCGCCCACCCGTCCCTGCGCCACGGCGGCCGGTGACCCCTACCCGCCCAGACCCCTCCCGCACAAACCGCGAAATCCGCAATAACCCTGGACGCCCCCGCTGACCTGCGACGCGGCCCCCGCCCCATCCCGGCCGGGGCCCGTCGCACAATCCCGCGATATTCCGCAAAAAAACCGAGCACCACCCCACCCACCGGGGCCGGTCACTGGCCGCCCCTGATTTTTGCGGAATATCGCGGGTTTCTGCGGAGCACTGTCCACCACCGCCCGCACATCACATCACCTCAGGTCAGCACCCATCCCCGGCTTTTCTGCGGATTTTGCGGTTTGTGCGGCGGCATCTGCCCGTGAAATCAGCCTCATCGGAGTGAGCCTTGGACGAACACGGCACCCTCGCGACCCCCGCAGACGACGACGCCACGTTGGTTCTCCTCAAGGTTGAAGAGGCCGCCCGTCGACTCCGCATCGGCCGGACCACATGCTTCGCGCTCATCCGCACCGGCGAACTGGAGTCCGTCATGGTCGGCGGTCTCCGCCGCGTCCCCGCCGACGCGCCGGCCGCGTATGTCACCCGTCTCCGCACCGCCCACCAAGCCGCTTGACGACGCCCGGGGCGGCGGCACTCCCGGACAGGACAGCCCGCCGCTCCGGTCTCTATCCCGACACCGAGAATCAGGAGTCTGCCCGTGGCAGAGGAACAGAAGCGCACTCGACAGCCCAACGGCCGTAGCTCGATCTACTTGGGCAAAGACGGTAAGTGGCACGGCCGCGTCACCGTCGGCATCCGAGACGACGGCACCCCGGACCGCCGCCACGTGGAACGCAAGACCCGCGCCGAAGTGACGGGCGCCGTACGCGAGTTGGAGAATCAACGCGACGCCAAGACCGTGAAGAAGCCCGGCAAGGCGTGGACGGTCAAGGCCTGGCTGACGCACTGGATTGAGAACGTCGCGCCCCTCGCCGTCAACGACAACACGATGGTCGGGTACGGCGTCGCCGTGCGAAAGCACCTCATCCCCGGCTTGGGTGCTCACCGTCTCGACAGGCTCAAGCCTGAGCACATCGAGGCGTTCTACGCCAAGATGCAGGCCAACGGCAGTAAGCCCGCGACCGCTCACCAGGTGCACCGAACCTTCCGCACCGCCCTCAACGAAGCCGTACGGCGCGGGCATCTCGGCAAGAACCCCGTCCAGTTGGCCAAGGCACCGAAAACGGGGGAACACGAGGTAGAGCCCTACAACGTCCAAGAGGTACAGCGGTTGCTCAAAACTGCTGACCAGCAGCGCAACTCAGCTCGCTGGGCCATCGCCCTCGCGCTCGGACTGCGACAAGGGGAAGTGCTTGGTCTGAGGTGGGACGACGTGGACCTTGACGGTGGATTCCTCGTGGTCCGCCGTAGTCGTCACCGGCCGCAGTACACCCACGGGTGCGCGGACCCCTGCGGTCGCAAGGCCGCCGGATACTGCCCGCAGAGGCGTCGCACGAACCCGGAGTTGGCCACCACCAAGTCGCGCGCCGGCCGCCGCGCCGTCGGTCTTCCCGAGCAACTCGTCGACCTACTCCGTGCCCACCTCAAGGCGCAGGAAGGGGAGCGGGCGACGGCCGGGAATCGCTGGGAGGAGAACCAACTGGTCTTCCCGGATGAACACGGCCGTAGTCCGTCCCACCGTCGGGACTGGGCCGAGTGGAAGGCACTCCTCACGGAGGCGAACGTCCGAGACGGACGCCTTCACGACGCGCGCCACACGGCAGCGACGGTCTTGCTCATCCTCGGTGTCCCCGAGCGTGCCGTCATGGGCCTCATGGGGTGGTCGACCACCGCCATGGCCGCTCGATATCAGCACATGGTGGATGCCGTGCGGGCCGACGTCGCGAGGCAAGTGGACGGCCTCATCTGGAAGTCCGATGCAATTCGGCCAGCGGACCACGACGGCGAGGGCTTGCCCTAGCAAGTGAACTTGGCCTCCGAATGGCCCAGTTGTCCGATACTCTGATCGCCGCTTGGTCGCAGTCTCCCGCATTCGGGAGCAGACATGTGTCGTCAGCACCCCCATTGGGGTGCTGACACAGAGGGGGGAAGCCTTGTCCGGCAAGGACTACAGCTACGACATCCCGGACCACCCGATCGAGTACATCAAGGTGGATCCGATGACTATCAAGTTCGACCCCCGCGCGCAGCGCAATCTCAACAAGGCCCGTGCGCAAGCCATTGCTGAGAAGCTTGTCCCCACGGCCCTCGGGACGCCGATCCTCTCGCACCGCGAGGACGGTCTGTACGCGGTGGACGGCATGCACCGCGTCTACGCCTGCCAGCTCATCCTGTCCGGGAAGGTCTCGGTCTCGGAGGAGGTGCGCAAGGCTGTCCAGACCATCACTTGCGAGGTCCACTCCGGCCTGTCGATGGCCAACGAGGCGTCACTGTTCATCATCAAGAACAAGGAGTCCTCGAAGGTCGGCGCGAACGACGAGTTCAGGATTGGCCGGCTGGCGGGGCACCCGCTCTTCGTGGACACGAACACCGTTCTGGAGAAGCATCAGCTCAAGGTTGGCAGTCGCAGCGTCAACGGCCTGCGCGGTATCAAGGGAATCCTCGGCATCGTCATCGAGTACGGCCCTGAGAGCCTCGATGAGGCGCTCACCATCGCCGAGGACGCCTGGGGCCGCACCCCCGACACCTGGGACTCCGTCATCCTCGGTGGCATCGCCACGGTGATGTCCAAACACTCCGGCGTGGTCAAGCCCAAGGTCCTGGCGGAGAGGCTCCAGCGGCAGGGGAACCCGGTTAACTTCCGGCAGAAAATCCATAACCTGGCCACCAACGGCAACACCCGCGCTGACGGCACGAAGGGTCGCCTCAAGGCTGCTCACATCGCGGTCGCCTCCGCCTGGAATGGTAGCCGCCGCACTAACCGTCTCCCCATCCCGAACATCTTCGAGTAGTCCCAACAGGCGCGGTGCCCTGCCCCTTACCTGCGGCAAGGGGTGCCGTGCTCTCTTCGCTCGAATCCGCTAACTGAGACGGGAACTGAGACGGACGACCGATAGGGCGGCACCCCCGGAGGGGTGCCGCCCTATCGTTTTACCTGGTGAAGGCGGTAGAGGCCGTAGCGGGATTCGAACCCACGTAACTCGCTTTGCAGGCGAGCCCCTGAACCACTCGGGCATACGGCCGTGTCGGTGGAGCGTGGTGCTCCGTTCCGGACTTGGTGAGACGACCGTACGGCGGGGCGGGCAGGGGGCTCAAGGGAATCGCGGGTGCCGCAACGGGACTGCCATACGCCGTTCATGAACGGGCGGTGCGTGGGGGTGGTCGTACGACCAAGGTCCCGGGTCGGGACCTTCTCCCGACAGGGGTCAAACACCCCCGTGGCCCTTACGCTGGCGACCATGACCGTTCTGGAGCCGCGTGACAACGGCGTCGTGGAAAGCCCTGACCTGCCCCGCGTCGACGAGACGGTGCTGAGCCGGCCGTACCGGGCGCTCAGCGTCGGGATCGTCTCCGTCGTCCTGCTCATCGCCTTCGAGGCGACCGCGGTCGGTACGGCGATGCCGGTTGCCGCGCGGGAGTTGGACGGGGTCTCGTTGTACGCGTTCGCGTTCTCCGGGTACTTCACGACCTCTCTGTTCGGGATGGTGCTCTCCGGGCAGTGGTCCGACCGCGGGAGGCCGGTCGGACCACTGACCGCCGGCATCGGGGCCTTCGCCGCGGGGCTGGTGCTGTCCGGGACGGCGGGGGTGATGTGGCTGTTCATCCTCGGGCGGGCGGTGCAGGGGCTCGGGGGCGGGCTGGTGATCGTCGCGCTGTACGTCGTGGTGGGGCGGGCTTATCCCGAGCGGTTGCGACCCGCGATCATGGCGGCGTTCGCGGCGAGCTGGGTCGTGCCGTCGATCGTGGGCCCGCTCGCCTCGGGGGCGGTGACCGAGCATCTGGGGTGGCGGTGGGTGTTCGTCGGGATACCGGTGCTGGTGGTGTTTCCGCTGGCGCTCGCGCTGCCGCAGATACGGCGGCTGGCCTCCGGGGCGGTGCAGAGGGGCGCGGGGAGCGGTTCGGTCGACCGGCGCCGCATCCGGCTCGCCCTCGGGATCTCGCTCGGCGCCGGACTCCTCCAGTACGCGGCCCAGGATCTGCGCCCCCTCTCGCTCCTCCCCGCCGCTGTCGGCGTCGCACTGCTCGTGCCGGCCGTTCTCGGGCTGCTTCCGCGCGGCACCTACCGGGCGGCGCGCGGGCTGCCCTCCGTCGTGCTGTTGCGGGGCGTCGCGGCGGGGTCCTTCATCGCCGCCGAGTCGTTCGTGCCGCTGATGCTGGTCACCCAGCGGGGGTTGTCGCCGACGACGGCCGGCTTCTCCCTCGCGGCGGGCGGGGGGACGTGGGCGTTGGGGTCGTGGGTGCAGTCGCGCCGGCGGGTGGAACCGTACCGGGAGCGTCTGATGACGGCGGGGATGGTGCTGGTCGCCGCCGCGATCGCCGCCGCGCCGAGTGTGCTGATCCCGGCCGTGCCCGCCTGGGTCCTCGCCGTGGCCTGGGCATTCGGCTGCTTCGGGATGGGCCTGGTGATCTCCTCCACCAGCGTGCTCCTGCTCCACCTCTCCGCCCCCGAGGAGGCCGGCACCAACTCCGCCGCCCTCCAGATGTCCGACGGCCTGTCCAACGTGATCCTCCTGGCGATCGGCGGCGCGGCGTTCGCTGCCCTGGGAGGAGGGACGGTGAGCCACACGGCCACGGAGGCGTCGGGGTCCCATCCGGCGGCCTTCGCCGCGGTGTTCCTGCCGATGGCGGGGGTGGCGTTGCTGGGGGCCTGGGTGACCACGCGGGTGCGGGAGCGGTGACCACACGGGTGCGGGAGAGGTGAGCCGTAATGCGCTCGCCGGTTCCCGGGCGCACTCCTATCCTGACCGGCATGCACGAGTTCGGCCTCCCCCTGCCCCTCTCCCTGCCGCCCGACACACGGCGGGATCTCGACGACCTCGCGGACGCCACCGGGCGCCTCCCCGAGGACCTCGCGCGGGAGGCCGTACGGCGCCATCTGGACGACGAGGCCCGGCGCGTGCGCTCAGCCGGACAGCGGCTCGCCTCGGCGCACGCCGGTCTGTTGCAGAGGCTCGGCGAATGACCCGGCACCTCACCGTCGCGGAGGTCACCGCACTCGCCGAGGTCGCCTTCGGCGGGCGGCCGCCCGAGGCCAGGGAGCCCGGGCTGCTCGCCTCCGCCGTGCACCGGCCACGCGCCCGCATGTTCGGTACGACGGCGTACGACGACCTGTACGAGCAGGCCGCCGCCCTCCTCCACGCCATCGCCACCAACCACCCCCTCGTCGACGGCAACAAGCGCACCGCCTGGCTCGCCGCCGCGACCTTCCTCGCGGTCAACGGAGTCGATCTCGAACACTGCGACCAGGACACCGCGTACGACCTGGTCATCGATGTCGCCTCCGGGAACGAGAGCGAGGTCTCCGCGATCGCGGGGCGGCTGCGACTGCTGTGACGTGGGTCCCACCCACGGGCTACCCGGCCTTGTCCGCACGTTGACACCACCGGGCCGCCGGTAGGGTGGCCCGGTTGTCATACGTAGCCCAGCTGTCCCAGTAGTTCCGCCGAGCCGCCCGACCACCCACCGACGGAGACCGTGACTACCACCGCCGCCTCCTCCTCCCACCACCTTTCCCCCGCCTTCCCCGGCCGGGCCCCCTGGGGCACCGCCGGCAAGCTGCGTGCCTGGCAGCAGGGTGCGATGGAGAGATACGTCCAGGAGCAGCCGCGTGACTTCCTCGCCGTCGCGACGCCCGGCGCCGGGAAGACGACGTTCGCGCTGACGCTGGCGTCCTGGCTGCTGCACCACCACGTCGTGCAGCAGGTGACCGTCGTCGCGCCGACCGAGCACCTGAAGAAGCAGTGGGCCGAGGCGGCCGCCCGGATAGGGATCAAGCTGGACCCGGAGTACAGCGCGGGCCCGCTCGGCAAGGACTACCAGGGTGTCGCGGTCACGTACGCCGGTGTCGGCGTGCGGCCCATGCTGCACCGCAACCGGGTCGAGCAGCGCAAGACCCTCGTCATCCTCGACGAGATCCACCACGCCGGTGACTCCAAGTCGTGGGGTGAGGCGTGTCTGGAGGCCTTCGAGCCGGCGACCCGACGGCTCGCGCTGACCGGTACGCCCTTCCGGTCGGACACCAACCCGATTCCCTTCGTGGCCTACGAGGAGGGCAACGACGGGATCCGGCGGTCCGCCGCCGACTACACCTACGGCTACGGGTCGGCTCTGTCCGACGGGGTCGTCCGGCCGGTCATCTTCCTGTCCTACAGCGGCAACATGCGGTGGCGGACCAAGGCGGGCGACGAGATCGCCGCCCGGCTCGGCGAGCCCATGACCAAGGACGCGATCAGCCAGGCCTGGCGTACCGCCCTGGATCCGCGCGGCGAGTGGATGCCCAGCGTTCTGCGCGCCGCCGACCAGCGGCTGACCGAGGTCAGGAAGGGCATCCCGGACGCCGGGGCGCTCGTCATCGCCTCCGACCAGGACTCCGCCCGCGCCTACGCCAAGCTCATCCGGGAGATCACGGGCAACAAGGCGACACTCGTGCTGTCCGACGACGCCGGGGCGTCCAACAGGATCGACGAGTTCAGCAGTAGCAACGACCGGTGGATGGTCGCGGTGCGGATGGTGTCGGAGGGCGTCGACGTCCCGAGGCTCGCCGTCGGCGTGTACGCCACCACCATCTCGACTCCCCTCTTCTTCGCGCAGGCCGTCGGGCGTTTCGTACGGTCCCGGCGGCGCGGCGAGACCGCCTCCGTGTTCCTCCCGACAGTCCCCGACCTGCTCACCTTCGCCAACGAGATGGAGGTGGAGCGGGACCACGCCCTCGACAAGCCGAAGAAGGAGGGCGAGGAGGACCCGTACGCCGAGTCCGAGAAGGAGATGGAGGAGGCGAACAAGGAGCAGGACGAGGACACCGGCGAGCAGGAACAGTTCTCCTTCGAGGCACTGGAGTCCGAGGCCGTCTTCGACCGCGTCCTCTACGACGGCGCCGAGTTCGGCATGCAGGCCCACCCGGGAAGTGCGGAGGAGCAGGACTACCTCGGCATCCCCGGACTGCTGGAGCCCGACCAGGTGCAGCTCCTCCTCCAGAAGCGGCAGGCCCGGCAGATCGCGCACAGCCGCAAGAAGCCGGACGAGGAGGCCGACCTGCTGGAACTGCCCGCCGAGCGGCGTCCGGTCGTCTCGCACAAGGAGATGATGGAGCTGCGCAAGCAGCTCAACACGATGGTCGGCGCGTACGTCCATCAGAGCGGCAAGCCTCATGGCGTGATCCACACCGAGCTGCGGCGGGTGTGCGGCGGGCCGCCCAGCGCCGAGGCCACGGCCGGGCAACTGCGGCAGCGGATCGCCAAGGTGCAGGAGTGGGCCACGCGGATGCGGTGACGCCGGACGCGGGCCGCTCGGGGATGTCAGGTCCGACGCGCTCGCCTCGGTGCGGGCGTGTGCTGTGGCGTGTGCGGGCGTGTGCGCTCTGTGCGGGTGTGGTGCACGCCGGGGGCTATGCGCCGGACGTATGCGGACAAAGTGACGCAGTCCCTGCCGTGCAGTGCCCGGATTCTGGACGTAGCCTTCCGCTCAGCGAACCGCCTTCGCTACTGTCCGGCTACGCACACGCCCCGTGGCAGCGCCGCCGCGGAGCGCAGCCGTGAAGCGACGCGGTCCGGCAACTGGCCGGGCCGCCGGCCGATCGGCGGCCTCTGAAGCGCGTCGCCGACGGGACTCGGTGACGCATCTGACCAGCCAGGGGGCTGCCGACCTCACCACTTGGAGGAGTGGGCGTCGTGACCGCGGAGACCTCTCAGACGCTCGACCGGGGACTGCGGGTCCTCAAGCTGCTGGCCGATACGGACCACGGGCTGACCGTCACCGAGCTATCCAACAGACTGGGCGTCAACCGGACCGTTGTGTACCGGTTGCTCGCCACGCTGGAGCAGCACGCGCTCGTACGGCGTGACCTGGGCGGTCGCGCCCGGGTCGGGCTCGGCGTGCTGCGGCTGGGCCGCCAGGTGCATCCGCTGGTACGTGAGGCGGCGTTGCCGGCCTTGCGATCGCTGGCGGAGGACATAGGCGCGACCGCGCACCTCACGCTGGTGGACGGGGCGGAGGCCTTGGCCGTCGCCGTGGTCGAGCCGACGTGGACGGACTACCACGTGGCGTACCGGGCCGGGTTCCGGCACCCGCTGGACCGGGGGGCCGCGGGGCGGGCGATTCTCGCGGCCCGGCAGCAGGCCGTGGACGACGCCGGATACACCCTGACCCATGGGGAGTTGGAGGCGGGTGCCAGTGGGGCGGCCGCGCCGTTGATCGGGGTCACGGGGGTGGAGGGCAGCGTCGGAGTGGTGATGCTGGCCGATGCGGTGCCGGAACGGGTGGGGCCGCGGGTGGTGGATGCGGCGCGGGAGGTTGCGGAGGCTTTGCGCTGACGTGCGCTGAGCAGTGGCTGGTGCGGGTGGGCGGGCGGGTGGGTTCGCTCGCCCGTGCTCGCGGGGTGCCGCTGCGCCCACCCGTGCCGCCCCAGCGGCACGACTGCCCGTAGCTGCGCCCACCCGTGCCGCCCCAGCGGCACGACTGCCCGTAGCTGCGCCCACCCGTGCCGCCCCAGCGGCACGACTGCCCGCAGCCACGGGCGCGGCTGCCTCGCGGCTACCGGGGCGGGCTGACCGGCCCCGGGCCGGACATGGTCGTCGCGTTAGATTGATCCTGTGCTCTCTCGCCTCACGCGCCCCCGGGCCGTCGCCGTCTGCGCCCTGCCCGTCGTGGGCCTGCTCGCCACGGCGGCCTTCGCGCCGCTGCCGTTCTCGCTGACGCAGCCCGGGATGACGGCGAACGTCCTCGGTGAGAACGAGGGCACCCCGGTGATCACGATCTCCGGCGCCCCGACCCGGGACACGTCCGGTCAGCTGCGCATGACGACCATCGAGGCGACCAATCCGGACACCGACGTCTTCCTGGGTGACGTGCTCGACGCCTGGTTCGCCACGGACCGGGCCGTCATGCCGCGCGACGCGGTCTATCCGAGCGGTCAGAGTGTCAAGGAGATCGAGCAGCACAACACCGCGCAGATGAAGGAGTCCCAGGACGCCGCGACCGAGGCCGCCCTGAACCACCTGGACCTCGCCGACCAGGACATCAAGGTCACCCTGAAGCTCGCCGACGTCGGCGGCCCGAGCGCCGGTCTGCTGTTCAGCCTCGGTGTCATCGACAAGCTGGACGGCGACGGCAGTGGGGGCGACCTCACGGGCGGCCGCACCATCGCGGGCACGGGCACGATCGACGCGAACGGCGAGGTCGGCGCGGTCGGGGGAGTGGCCCTGAAGACGCAGGCCGCGCGACGGGACGGGGCGACGGTGTTCCTGGTGCCGAAGGCCGAGTGCTCGGACGCGAAGTCCGAACTGCCCAAGGGCCTCCGGCTGATCCCGGTGACCACGCTGAAGGGCGCGGTGAACGCGCTGACGGCACTGGAGAGCGGGAAAGGCTCCGTACCGAGCTGCTGACCGGCTGACCGGCTGACCGGCAGACCGGACGACCGGCAGACCGGACGACCGGCCAGGCGTTCGTCACCCTTGGTCCGTACGTCCTCACCCCTCCTTGACGAACCCCTCCTCCGTCAGCCAGTCCAGCGCCACTTGGTGGGGGTCCTCCCCGTCGACGTCCACCTTCGCGTTCAGCTCCTGGGCCACGGCGTTGTCCAGCTTCTTCGTGATCGGGCCGAGGACGTCGGCGATGGCCGGCCACTTCTTCAGGGACTTCGTGTTGATCTCGGGCGCCGCGTTGTAGTTGGGGAAGAACTTCTCGTCGTCGCGCATCACCGCGAGGTTCATGGACCTGATGCGGCCGTCGGTGGTGAAGACCTCGCCGTAGGCGCAACTGCCCTTGGCGGCCTGGGTGTAGATGATCCCGGTGTCCATCTGCGTGATGTTCCCGGCGGGGACGTTCATGCCGTACGCCTTCTGCATGCCCGGCAGCCCGTCCGCCCGGTTGGCGAACTCGCTCTCCACGCACAGGGTCACCGCGCCGGGGTTCTTCCTGACCAGGGCGGCGACGTCCGAGAGGGTCCTCGTGCCGTACTTCCTGTGGTTGGCCTGGTTCGTCGCGAGGGCGTAGGTGTTGTTGAGGGACGCCGGAGCCAGCCAGGTCAGGCCGTTCTCCAGGTCGGCGTCGCGGACCGCCTGCCACTGCTCCCGCGGGTCGGTGACGGGGTCGCTGTTGCCGAGGTACGTGATCCACGCGGTGCCCGTGTACTCGTACATGCCGTCGGCGTCACCGGACTTGACCGCCTCGCGGGCGCCGATGGAACCCTGGATGCCGGTGCGGTCGAGCACGTCCGCGCCGGCCGCCTCGAAGGCGATGCCCATGATCGCGCCGAGGATCAGCTGCTCGGTGAACTCCTTCGAGGTCACGGTGAGGTCGGCGCCCTCGAGCGGCAGCCCCTTGCCGATCGAGCCGGGCCGCACGTCGTCGACCATCGGTGAGCCGCTGGTCAGCCCGCAGGCACTCGCCGACACCAGCGTCGCGGCCAGCAGCAGATCCGTCCGCCCTCTCATGTCCCCACCTCCAGCCCCCGCGGCCGCAGCAGCAGCTCGGCGAGCGACGCCAGCCAGTCGACCAGCAGGGCGAGGGCGACGGTGAGGATCGAGCCGAGGACCAGCACCGGCATCCGCTGGTTGGTGATGCCGGTGGTGATCAGGACGCCCAGGCCGCCGCCTCCGCCGAAGGTCGCGAGGGTCGCCGTACCGACGTTGAGGACCAGGGCCGTGCGGACGCCCGCGAGGATCAGCGGGACGGCGAGCGGCAGCTCCACCTTCCTGAGCACCCCCGTGGGGGACATGCCGATGCCTCGGGCCGCCTCCAGCAGCGTCGGGTCGTTCTCCTTCAGTCCGGTGATCGTGTTCGACAGCACCGGGAGCACGGCGTAGGTGATGATGCCGATCAGGGCCGCCTTCATGCCCGTGCCGAGCCAGATGACCAGCAGGGCGAGCAGGCCGATCGCCGGGGTCGCCTGGCCCATGTTGGCGAACGTCATCGCCACCGGGGTCGCCTTCCGGAAGGCCTTGCGGGTCAGGAGGATCCCCAGCGGGATCGCGATGATCAGAACGAAGAACGTCGAGATCGCCGTGAGTTCGATGTGCTGCCACAGTGCCTTCGACACCTGGCCGTCCGACAGCGCGTTCTCGGTGAGCGGGTCGAGGTCGGCCTGCCGGAACCACAGCCAGGTCGCCAGCAGGACGGCGACGAGGACGGCGGGCAGCAGCGTCAGCTTCTGCCAGGTGATGCGCGGCTTCGGGGCGGCCGGCGGTGGTGGCGGGGCTTCGGCCTCGACCTCGACCTCGCCCCGGTCCTCTTCGTCCAGCTCGGGGGTGGTCACGCCTTCTTTCCCCCTCCGGCGCCCTCCTGCTCGGCGTGCGTCTGGGCGGCCCGCAGCTCCTCCAGGTGGTGCCGGTGCTCCCTCGCCTCCAGCCGGTCCGCCTCCAGCAGGTCGTGCACGGAGTTCGTCAGCGTCTCCATGTCGACCATGCCCGTGTACTCGCCGCGCCGCCCGGTGACCGCGACCCGCCCCGAGCTGTCGGTGAGCACCGCCTCCAGCGCGTCCCGCAGGGTGGCGTCCCGGGTCACCGTGTCGCTCACCAGCGTCCCGGCACGGGCCAGCGAGCCCTTGGCGCGCATCAGGTCGCCGCGTCTGAGCCACTTGTAGGGCCGGCCCCGCTTGTCGAGCAGCAGGATCTCGTTCGTGTGGCTGGAGCGGAGCTTGCCGAAGATCTCCTGGAGCGGGTCGTCGACGGCCACCGTCGGGTAGTCGGTGATCTCCACGTCCCGTACGCGGCTGAGGCTGAGCCGCTTCAGGGCCGCCCCCGCGCCCACGAACCCGGAGACGAAGTCGTCCGCCGGGTTGGTCAGGATCGCCTCCGGGGTGTCGAACTGGGCGATGTGCGAGCGTTCGCGCAGCACGGCGATCCGGTCACCGATCTTGACCGCCTCGTCGAAGTCGTGCGTGACGAAGACGATCGTCTTGTGCAGTTCGTGCTGGAGCCGGATCAGCTCGTCCTGGAGGTGATCGCGGGTGATCGGGTCGACCGCGCCGAACGGTTCGTCCATCAGCAGCACGGGTGGATCGGCGGCGAGCGCCCGCGCCACGCCCACGCGTTGCTGCTGGCCGCCGGAGAGCTGCCGCGGATAGCGGCCGTGGAACTCGCCGGGGTCGAGTCCGACCAGGTCGAGCATCTCCTCGACCCGGTTCCTGATCCGCGCCTTCGGCCAGCCGGCCATCCTCGGTACGAGCGCGATGTTCTGTGCGACGGTCATGTGCGGGAAGAGGCCGGACGCCTGGATCGCGTACCCGACCTTGCGGCGCAACTGCACCGGGTCCATGTCGGTGACGTCCTCGCCGTTGATGCGGATCCGGCCGCCGGTCGGCTCGATCAGCCTGTTGATCATCTTGAGTGTCGTGGACTTGCCGCATCCTGACGGGCCGACGAAGACGACGATCTCGCCCGCCTTGATCTCCATGTTGACGTTGTCGACGGCGGGGCCGGGGTTGCCGGGATACCGCTTGGTGAGGTTCACCAGCTCGATGGTGGCGCCGGTCGTCGCCCCGCTCGTCGAGGTCCCGTACGTCGCCCCGTTCGTCGATGTCTCAGACACGGATCCCCCTGGGAATGGTCAGCCGTCCGAGCAGGACGTACGCGGCGTCGAACAGCAGGGCCAGGATGATGATCCCGAGCGTGCCCGCGAGCACCTGGTTGAGCGCGTTCTTGCTGCCGAGGGAACCGAGACCGCGGAAGATGACGTTGCCGAGGCCGGGTCCGGAGGCGTAGGCGGCGATCGCCGCGATGCCCATCAGCATCTGTGTCGACACCCGGATCCCGGTCAGGATCGGCGGCCAGGCCAGCGGCAGCTCGACCCGCACCAGCCGCAGCAGCCGGGACATGCCGATGCCCTTCGCGGCGTCCACGAGCGAGGGGTCGACCCCGCGCAGGCCGACGATCGAGTTCCGCACGATGGGCAGCAGCCCGTACAGGGTCAGGGCGATCACCGTGGGCGGGACGCCCAGGCCGACGATCGGGATGAGCAGACCGATCATCGCGAGCGCCGGGACGGTCAGAATGGTCGAGGTGGTCGTCGTCGCCAAGGCGCCCGCCCACTCGCTGCGATACGTGGCGACGCCGATCAGGACCCCGAGCAGCGTCGCCACGACCATGCACTGGAACACGGCGCTCGCGTGCTGGTAGGCGTCCGTCAGCAACTGCTGGTGCCGGTTGCCGAGGTACTCCCAGAAGTTCACCAGCGCTCACCTCAGGTCGCCGTCAGGATCGCTCCCGGTCCTCCGCCGCCTGCTCCACCAGCGGGATGATCCGCAGCGGAACGGGGTTCTCCATCACGATCGCGGTGGAGGCCCGGACGATCCCATCAAAACCGACAACCCGGTCGATGACCCGCTGGAGATCGGCGTTGGAGCGGGCGACCAGCCGGCACAGCATGTCCCCGCTGCCGGTGGTGGTGTGCAACTCCAGCACCTCCGGCACGGTCGCCAAGTGCGCCCGCACGTCGGCACCTTGCCCCTGCCGGATCTGCAGGGTGGCGAAGGCGGTGACCGGGTAGCCGAGCGCCGCCGGGTCCACCTGCGGACCGAATCCGCGGATGACGCCATTCGACTGAAGCCGGTCCAGGCGCGCCTGCACGGTCCCTCGCGCCACCCCGAGCCGCCGGGACATCTCCAGCACCCCGATCCGCGGTTCCCGCGCCAGCAGCACGATGATCCGTCCGTCGAGCCCGTCGATCCCGTCGGTCGTCACCACGGCAGCCTCCCGGCGCTGGTCATCCTGTACAGAAGGCCCGCGGGAACGGGCAGCACACTGAGCAGATTGCCCAGCACATTCGCAAACTATTGCGCACCTTGCCTCGGCGGGTGACGCTTCCGGCATGACGCAGACCACACACCACACTCCCGACACCGCCTGGCAGGCCGACCCCTTCCCGGTCAAGGGAATGGACGCGGTCGTCTTCGCCGTGGGCAACGCCAAGCAGGCGGCGCACTACTACTCCACCGCCTTCGGCATGCGGCTGGTCGCGTACTCCGGACCGGAGACCGGCAGCCGAGAGACCGCCTCGTACGTGCTCGAGAACGGCTCCGCCCGCTTCGTCCTCACCTCCGTCATCAAGCCCGCCACCCCCTGGGGCCACTTCCTCACCCAGCACGTGGCCGAGCACGGCGACGGCGTGGTCGACCTCGCCATCGAGGTCCCGGACGCGCGCGCCGCGTTCGCCTACGCGATCGAGCACGGCGCCCGCCCGGTCACCGAGCCCTACGAGCTGAAGGACGAGCACGGCACGGTCGTCCTCGCCGCGATCGCCACCTACGGCGAGACCCGCCACACGCTCGTCGAGCGGACCGGCTACGACGGCCCCTACCTGCCCGGATACGTCCCCGCCGCCCCCATCGTCGAACCGCCCGCCCAGCGCACCTTCCAGGCGATCGACCACTGCGTCGGCAACGTCGAGCTCGGCCGGATGAACGAGTGGGTCGGCTTCTACAACAACGTCATGGGCTTCACGAACATGAAGGAGTTCGTGGGCGACGACATCGCGACCGAGTACAGCGCCCTGATGTCGAAGGTCGTCGCCGACGGCACCCTCAAGGTCAAGTTCCCGATCAACGAGCCCGCGATCGCCAAGAAGAAGTCCCAGATCGACGAGTACCTGGAGTTCTACGGCGGCGCGGGCGTCCAGCACATCGCGCTCAACACCAACGACATCGTCGCCACGGTACGGACGATGCGCGCGGCCGGGGTGCAGTTCCTCGACACCCCCGACTCGTACTACGACACCCTCGGCGAGTGGGCCGGCGACACCCGCGTCCCCGTCGAGACCCTGCGCGAGCTGAAGATCCTGGTGGACCGCGACGAGGACGGATATCTTCTGCAGATCTTCACCAAGCCGGTCCAGGACCGGCCGACCGTATTCTTCGAACTGATCGAACGACACGGCTCGATGGGCTTCGGCAAGGGCAACTTCAAGGCCCTCTTCGAGGCGATCGAACGTGAGCAGGCGAAGCGGGGCAACCTCTAGGGACGGACCTGGACCCCGCCGGTATCAGGGGGGACCGTGGACGAACGCATCGACCTGGCCGCGCCGGCCGTCCGCTGGCTGTGGAAGAAGGGATCGTTACGCGAGTCCACGGTCCTGCAGTCCTTCGCCTTCGACGAAGTGCACAAGCGGCTGTACGTCCTTCAGGTCAGACGGGGCGGCGGCGCCGCCGGCAACCTGTGCCTGAACAAGCTCGACTACGACGGCAACCGCCTCGGCCACATGTACCTGCACGGCTTCGGACACGGCGTGAGCATGGGCGTGCAGCACGCCGCCGACGGCACCGTCTGGATCTGGACCGAGGCCGATTCACGCGGCGGCTACGGCCGCGGCGTCACCCGCTTCCGCTTCGTCGACGGGGCCGTCCGCACCGCCGAGGACGTCGAGATACGCAAGCCGATACCGGGTTCCACCAGCAACCAGCCCTCGGTCTGCACGGTCTCGAACCGCATCGCCGTCCGCCACCGCATGGGCGGCAAGCCCCGCTACCGCGTCTGGGACCTCGACGCCTTCGCCGCCCACGACTACTCCGACCCGATCGCCGACATCCCCCAGCCGGGCGCGCACCCCGACCCCGCGATCGCGTTCCAGGGGTGGGCCCTGCACGGCGAGCACGTCTACCAACTCGCCGGCACGGCCTATGACGACAGCACCAACCCGCCCGCCGAACGCGGCAATGCCTACCTGTCCTGCCTCGACCTCCGCACCGGCAAGCTGGTCCAGCGACAGCGCACGGGAGCCGGCCACTCCCTCGACTACCGGGAGCCGGAGGGCCTCGCGATCCGCCCGACCCCCGAGCCGCGGTTGTGCCTGGGGCTCGCCTCGGGCGCGGCCGGCGCGCGCAAGTTCTCGATCTACTACAAGCCGCTGACCTGACGGCTCACCCGGCCTTCGCGTCCATCACCGGCAACTCCTCCGAGGACGGCTCACCCAACTCCGCCAACGCCGCCCGGGCCGCCCGCGCCCGCACCGCCGAGAAGTACGGATTGATCCGCAGCGCCTCCTCCAGATGCCGCCGCGCGGGCCCCTGCCGCTTCAAATCCCGCTCGATCATGCCCCGGTGGTACGCGTACAGCGCACTTCGTACGCCACCCCCCTTGGCCTTGTCCGTGGCCGTCACGGCGAACCGCAGCGCCTCCTCGTGGGCCCCGGCCCGGTGCAGCGCCCAGCCCAGCGCGTCGGCCACCGCGATCCCCGGCTGACGGGCCCACTCGGCCCGCAACCGCCGTACCGCCGCCCGGGGATCGCCGTGGTCCGCCTCGAACTGCCCCAGCACCAGCTCCTCGTCGGCTCCACCGACGGCCGCGCTGCGCACCTGCGCCCGCAGCAGGTCGTACTGCACCCGCGCGGCCTGCCCCAGCCCCAGCGTCTCGTACAACTCGCCCAGCTCCAGGGCGTACTGCGGGCAGGGCTGCTTGGCGAGGGCCGCCCGGTACGCGTTCAGCGCCTCCGTCGGCCGGCCCAGTGCCGCCAGCGCCCGCCCCTGCCCGGCCTGCGCGGCCCGCTGGTCGGGGTCGATGCGCACCGCCTCCTGGAAGTGCCGCAGCGCGACCTCGCGGTCGCCGCGCTCCCAGGCCAGCTGCCCGGCCCGCTCCAGGTACGCCGCCTGCTCGGCCGGCGCCTCGGCCCCCGCCGCCGCGTCCGCGAGCTGGGCGGCCGCGTCCTCGCGCCAGCCCCGGTCGCGGTAGACGGCCGCGGCCCGCGCCATCACGGCCGGCCCGGACCGCAGCTCCAGCAGCCGCTCGAGGGAGGCGTGGGCGGCCTTGTAGTCGCCGAGGCCGGTGTGGGCGTCGATCAGCAGCGGATACGTGGTCCACCGCTTGGGCTCCAGCTTCCGCGCGGCCTCCGCCCACGTCCGCGCCGCCCGGAAGTCCCGGCGCGCGTTCGCGAGGGCCGCGAGACCGCCGAGGGCCTCGGCGTTCCCCTTCGCGACGACCTTGAGCGAGGTCCGCAGCGCCTTCTCGGCCCGCGGGTAGTACCCGGGCTCGGCGGTGCGCCGCCCCTGCTCCACATACGCCGACCCGAGCACCGCCCACGACTGCGCGTCCCGGGGATGCGCCCGCAGATGGCTCTCGCGGTCGTCGATCAGCTCCGCCAGGTCGGGCAGCGCGGCGGGCACCCCGGCCGTGACCGCCGTCAGCGCCTGCGCGCCCGGGGCGGGCGCGGGAGCCCGCGTCACCGTCCGCTCCCAGGGCAGCAGCATCAGTACCCCGCCGAGCACGGCACACCCGGCGACGGAGGCGATCAGCGCCCGCCGGTCGAGCCGCGAGCGACGTACCGCCGTTTCCTCCGGGGCCTGCTCCGGAGCCTCCTGCTGGTTCTCCATGGCGCTCACTGTGCGTCAACACGACGAGCACGATCCGCCGTACGGCGGCTGCCGTACACGGGGTTCACACCGATGGCCCCCGGTGCGAAGCTGTGATCATGAGCCGTAGCGAAGCGTCCCGCGCCGAAGACACAGCGGCGACCGGCAACCTCGTCGACCGTCTGCTGAGCGCTCTGCCGGCCGAGACGGTCCTCACCGACACGGACGTCACGGCCTCCTACGCCAACGACATGGCCAGCTTCTGCCCGGCCGGCGTCCCGGCGGTGGTCGTGCTGCCGCGCACGGTCGAACAGGTCCAGCACGTCATGCGCACCGCCACCGAGCTGCGCGTCCCGGTCGTCCCGCAGGGCGCCCGCACGGGCCTGTCCGGCGCGGCCAACGCCTCCGACGGCTGCATCGTGCTGTCCCTGACCAAGATGGACAGGATCCTGGAGATCAACCCGGTCGACCGCATCGCCGTCGTCGAACCGGGGGTCGTCAACGCCACGCTCTCCCGCGCGGTGGGCGAACACGGCCTCTGCTATCCGCCGGACCCCTCCAGCTGGGAGATGTGCACGATCGGCGGCAACATCGGCACCGCCTCCGGCGGGCTGTGCTGCGTGAAGTACGGGGTGACGGCGGAGTACGTCCTCGGGCTCGACGTCGTCCTCGCCGACGGCCGCCTGATGTCCACCGGCCGCCGCACCGCGAAGGGCGTCGCCGGGTACGACCTCACCCGCCTCTTCGTCGGCTCCGAGGGCTCGCTCGGCATCGTCGTACGGGCGACCCTGGCGCTGCGGCCGCAGCCGCCCGAGCAGCTGGTGCTGGCGGCCGAGTTCGCCTCCGGGGCCGCCGCCTGCGATGCCGTGTGCCGGATCATGGCGGGCGGCCACGTGCCGTCCCTCCTCGAACTGATGGACCGCACGACGGTCAAGGCCGTCAACGACCTCGCCAACATGGGGCTGCCGGAGAGCACGGAAGCCCTGCTGCTGGCCGCCTTCGACACGGCTGACCCGGCCGCCGACCTCGCCGCCCTCGGCGTGCTGTGCGAGGCCGCGGGCGCCACCCAGGTCGTCCCGGCCGACGACGCGGCCGAGTCCGAACTCCTCCTGCACGCACGGCGGCTGTCCCTCTCCGCCCTGGAGGCGGTCAAGGGCACGACGATGATCGACGACGTGTGCGTGCCCCGGTCGCGGCTCGCCGAGATGCTGGAGGGCACCGAGCGGATCGCCGAGAAGTACCAGCTCACCATCGGCGTCGTCGCCCACGCCGGCGACGGCAACACCCACCCGACCGTCTGCTTCGACGCCCAGGACCCCGACGAGTCCCGGCGCGCCCGCGAGTCCTTCGACGAGATCATGGCCCTCGGCCTGGAACTGGGCGGCACGATCACCGGCGAGCACGGCGTGGGCGTCCTGAAGAAGGAGTGGCTGGCCCGCGAGATCGGCCCCGTCGGCATGGAGATGCAGCGGGCGATCAAGGCGGCGTTCGACCCGCTGGGAATCCTGAACCCGGGCAAGCTGTTCTGACACCTCTTTGCGGCTGAACCGCCGCCGCTCTCGCGGACCTGGCTGATCGCCGTCGTGGTTCCTCAATTGATGGTTGCGGCTCACTCACCTCCGTCCTTCGACTCGTCGCTCGGCCAAGGGGCGCGCAGCCGGAGGCCGTCGGCCGGGGTCGGGGCGAGCAGCTCGGCCAGGCCATCGTCGATGCCGAGTTGCTCCCCCTCGGCCCCTGGGGGCACCGCCCTCAGCGTCCGCTCCAGCCAGGCGGACACCTGCGGCGTCGGCGCCTCCAGGAGCGCGTCACCATCAGGTGAACTCAGCGCCATCAGGACGACGCTGCGGCTCTCCACCTTGGCCGGCCACACCCGCACGTCCCCGTGCCCGCACGCCCGGAACACCCCCTCCACGAGGAGTTCGCGGGCGAACGTCCAGTCCACCGGGTGACCGGAGTCGATGTGGAAGGTGATGTGGACGGCGTACGGGTCGTCGGTGTGGTAGCTCAGCAGGGCCGGGACCGGGATGCTGCGCTCCGGCGACAGGATGAGCCTGAGTTCGAGTTCGCGCTCCACAACGGTGTGATCCATGGCGTGTGTCCTTCCTCGCGCCTCGTGCGGGGGCCCGCGGTGGGCCCGTACGAGGAGAGAGGAGGTGGCGCCGGAACCATTACGCGGGTTCGCGGAACTTTTTCCCGGCAGCGTCACGAGGGTGCTCAAAAGGAGTGGGTCCCGTGGGACTGGCGGTGGGGGTTGCGCCGGTCTGATAGATGTGGAGGCCCCCAGTTGACCCCCGAGCAGATACGGGACGACGGACATGAGCGCCCCAACCCCGGCCCCCGGTGACGACAGGCCCCGCGATGGGTATTACCCGGACCCGTCCATTCCTGGATATGTCCGGTACTGGAACGGTGCCGCCTGGGTTCCGGGCACCAGCCGCCCGGCCCCCGCGGACGGCGAGCCGCTCGCCCCACCGGCGGGCGCCCGGCCCGCGTCCGGCCCCGGCCGGGCCCCGGTCGAGGAGACGGGCCCGCACTTCTTCGACGAGGAGCCCTCCGGCGGCCCCGGCGAGCCCGGCCCGTCCTCGGCGGCCGACGCCCAGCACGGCAGCCGGCCCGAGCCCGCGTCCGCCTGGGGTGCCGACCGTTCCCGCCAGTCGGGCTTCGGCGGCGACCAGGACCGCCGCGTCTCGTGGGGTTCGCCGCAGGGCGCGCAGGAGGCGGGTGCCCCTCAGGGTGCCGACCCGAGGCTGCCGCACGCCGCGCAGCCCGGCGACGGCCCGGCCCGGCCGGACGGCCGCTCCGTCGGCACGGACGGCACGGCGACGATCCCGCCCGCCGAGCCGGACCAGGGCGATGTCGCCTCCGGCAACACGTTCGTCTTCCGCCGGGCCACGGCGGGGCCCGCGGGAGCGGCGGCCGGCAACTCCGCCGACGGCTCCGGCCAGGGCACGACAGGCCGTACGGCCCCGGCGACTCCCGGCGTCCCGGGCCCCGGAGGGCCGCGCGACGACGACGGCACCATGACCTTCCGCGCGCTCTCCCCGCGCACGGCGCAGCAGCACGGGGCGGCGGGGGCGCAGCGGGGGAGCACGGGCACGACAGCGGCCGACGCGGAGGCGGCAGGCCTCCGCCCCCAGCCCTCCGCCGGACCTCCCGCACAGGGCTACGGCCCCCAGTCCACGCCGGGAAGCGGTGCCCCGTCCGCGGCCGGAGGCTCCGCGCAGGGCTACGGTCCGCCCGCCGGGCCCGTCGCGTCCGGAGACACCCCCGGGGCGCCCGGTTTCGGTGCCGGAAAGGCCGCCGCGGCGCGGGCCACGGCCGGTCCGGGTGCCGCCCAGGCGGCCGCTCCCGCCGCTCCCTCCGGCCCTCAGCAGGCGCCCCCGGCGAGCGGTCCGCAGCAGCAGGCCGCCCCGAGTGTGCCCCAGCAGTCCGGCGCGCCCCAGCCCGTCGCCGCCGCTTCCTCCGGCGCCCCGATGACGAGCGGCTCGGGCGGCGGCCAGCCTTCCTGGGCGCAGCAGGTGCACCGGCTCGCGTCCGACGAGGAGCAGCCGGTCACGCCCTGGAAGCCGCCGGTGGAGGACATCTTCCAGGCGGCCGCCCGGCGCCAGGCGTCGGCCCGCCCCGCGAACCTCGGCAAGCGGCTGGCCGCCCGCCTGGTGGACACCCTGGTCCTCGGAGCGGTCACCGCCGGGGCCGCCGTACCGCTCGGCACCAGGGCGATGGACCACGTCAACGAGAAGATCGACGCGGCCAAGCTGTCCGGCGAGACCGTCACGGTCTGGCTGCTGGACGGCACGACGTCGGTCTACCTCGGGATCATCCTCGCCGTCCTGCTGCTCTTCGGCGTCCTCTACGAGGCGCTGCCCACCGCCAAGTGGGGCCGCACCCTCGGCAAGAAGCTGTTCGGCCTGGAGGTGCGGGACATCGAGGGCGGCGAGCCCCCGACCTTCGGCGGGGCCCTGCGCCGCTGGCTCGTCTACAGCGTGCCCGGTCTGCTCGGCATCGGGATCGTGGGAGTCGCGTGGGGCCTGTTCGACAGGCCGTGGCACCAGTGCTGGCACGACAAGGCGGCCCATACGTTCGTGGCGGGCTGACGGCGTACGGCGAACGCCGTACCCGATTCCGTAGCCCGGACGGCCGCTCGCCGGATGCGGCACGGGAGGGTTCGCGGTCGACTCGGGCCATGAGCAGCGAACCGCCTGCCGGCTCCGGTCAGCAGCCGCCGGAAGACGACCCGTTCAGGAAGCAGCCCCCGCCGGCCGAGGGCTCGGGATCGCCGTACGGCGGCCAGTCACCGCCCCAACAGGGCGGCGGTGACCCCTACGGCGGCGGTGGCGGCGGCCCGTACGGCGGTGGCGGTGGGTACCCCGGCGATCCGCTGGCCGGAATGCCCCCGCTCGCCGACAGTGGCCGGCGCACGCTCGCCCGGATCATCGACATGATCCTCGTCGGCATCGTCGTCTGGCTGCTCACCTGGGGTTTCGGCGTCAACGAGTACGACGTGGGCAACGACGACGTCGAGTACAGCGAGTCGCTCGGGCAGTCGCTGGTCGCCGCCCTGCTCTACATCGGCTACGACACCTTCATGATCGTCAAGTCGGGACAGACGCTCGGCAAGAAGTGGCTGGGCATGCGGGTGGCCAACCTCGACAACATCGCCACGCCGTCGGTGCAGAGCACGCTGATCCGCTCGGCGGTGCTGTGGATTCCGTTCGCGTTCTGCTGCGCCTGTGTCTGGACCGCGATCTCGGGCGGCTGGAGCTTCTTCGACAAGCCCTACAAGCAGGGCCTGCACGACAAGGCGGCGAAGACGGTGGTGGTCAGGACCGACTGACCACCGACGCCGGCACCGATGAGGGCAACGACGGGCAGAGGTCAGGACGCAGCGCGCTCGTGCACGGGCTGTTCGGAGGCCATGGAGGCGACCGAGGCCGGCACGGGCGCCTGTGCCGTTTCCGTGACGGGTCGGTGCATCGCGATGACGCGCGACTTCGGCTTCGGAACGGTCATGGCCACCAGCAGCCCGAGGGCGAGTGCCGAGACGGCGATGACCGCGATCCCCACGCCCGAACTCGTCTGTGACAGCAGCAGCATGGCGAGCGTCGAGAAAATCACGGTGCACGAACCGTAGGCGAGCTGTGCGGCCGTCGGGCGAGGCGTGACAGTCGGACGAGGCATGTCAATCGTGTCCTCGGAAGTGGGGTCCACGGGGGGTGTCGGCCTGGCTTTCCGCCGTATTCCGGGCGTTCCGCCAATCGACTCTAATCGCCTGCATGCCCGAGTGGAACGAACGGTAAGCGTGACCTGACCAACAGTGCCGGAGCACGGGGGGCGCACGGAGTCATGACGTCCACCAGGCGGACGGATCCGCGCGCCTGTTCGGTCGGCCGTCATGCGTCCGCAAAGTGAACTCCACTTCCGCATAACGTACTTGGCGTGCTCAAGTCAAGATCTGTCTTTTCTCCTCAACGTCTAGTCAAATGACGTCACTTGACTACACGCGTTGATCAGGCGCACGCGGACCCCCCAGACAGGCCCCCCTTCCTTCCGTGTGCCCGGACGCGGGGGAGGATCTCAAGTGACCAGCAGACCCTGGCAGTTCAGAGTGGCGGCCACAGCCGTCGCACTCGCCGCGGCGACCGCCACCTTCTCCACCTACGCGGTGGCGCAGGCCGATCCGGCCGACGCACCCGCAGCCGTCGACGGGCACGACCCGCAACCGGCGAAGAGCAGGGAGCACGACCTCGACGGACCCCTGTCCAAGACCCGGGAGGCGCAGCGCGAAGAGGCGCTCGACCAGGTCATCTCCGGCGCCGCCACGGTCAAGGACCGGGACGGCTCGAAGGTCGTCCAGCTCAAGGGCTCCAAGGGCAAGGGCAAGTACGTCGAGCTCGGCCGCGAGAAGACCGACAAGATCTTCACGATCCTCGTCGAGTTCGGCGACCAGGTCGACAGCCGCTACGGCGGCACGGCCGGCCCGCTGCACAACGAGATAGCCCAGCCGGACCGTGCGGTAAACAACAGCACGGCCTGGCAGGCGGACTACAACCAGGCGCACTTCCAGGACCTGTACTTCGGCACCGGCAAGAACACCGAGTCGCTGAAGAAGTACTACGAGAAGCAGTCCTCGGGCCGTTACTCGGTCGAGGGCAAGGTGACCGACTGGGTCAAGGTCCCCTACAACGAGGCCCGTTACGGCTCCAACGACGCCGCCACCGGCGCCTGGTACGCCGTGCAGGACGGCGTCAACGCCTGGGTCGCCGAGCGCGAGGCAGCCGGTGACACCGCCGCCGAGATCAAGGCGGAGCTGGCCGAGTTCGACCAGTGGGACCGCTACGACTTCGACGGCGACGGTGACTTCAACGAGGCCGACGGCTACATCGACCACTTCCAGATCGTGCACGCCGGCGAGGACGAGTCCGCCGGCGGCGGCGCCCAGGGCGCGGACGCGATCTGGGCCCACCGCTGGTACGCCTTCGGCACCGACGCCGGCTCCACCGGCCCTGACACCAACAAGCTCGGCGGCGCCCAGATCGGCGACACCGGCATCTGGGTCGGCGACTACACCATCCAGCCGGAGAACGGCGGACTCGGCGTCTTCGCCCACGAGTACGGCCACGACCTCGGCCTGCCCGACGAGTACGACACCTCGGGCGGCGGCGAGAACTCCACCGGCTTCTGGACGCTGATGTCGTCCGGCTCCTGGCTCGGCACCGGCAAGGACTCCATCGGCGACCTGCCCGGCGACATGAACGCCTGGGACAAGCTGCAACTGGGCTGGCTGGACTACGACGTGGCCAAGGCCGGCACCAAGTCCGTCCACACGCTGGGCGTCTCGGCGTACAACACGAAGAACCCGCAGGCCCTCATCGTCCAGCTGCCCGACAAGGCGGTCACCACCGACGTGGTCACCCCGGCGCAGGGCGCCACCCAGTGGTGGAGCGGCAGCGCCGACAACCTCCGCAACACCCTGGCCCGCACGGTCGACCTGACCGGCACGTCGTCGGCGTCGCTGACCCTCGACGGCTGGTGGGACATCGAGGCCGACTACGACTACCTCTACACCGAGGTCTCCACCGACGGTGGCACCAACTGGACGCCGATCGACGGCAGTCTCGCCGACGGCACCGCGATCACGCGCGACGGCAGCGGCAAGCCCGCCCTCACCGGCACGGTGGACGCCCACCAGAAGCTGACCTACCCGCTCGACGCCTACGCGGGCCGGAAGGTCGACGTGCGCTTCCGCTACGCCACCGACGGCGGCGTGTCCCAGATGGGCTTCGCGGCCGACGAGATCACCGTGACCGCGGACGGCGCGGCCCTCTTCTCCGACAACGCCGAGTCTGCGGACGCGGCCTGGACGGCGAACGGCTTCTCCCGCATCGGCGCGTCCATCTCGGACGACTACGCGCAGTACTACATCGCCGAGAACCGCCAGTACGTGTCGTACGACAAGACCCTCAAGGTCGGCCCGTACAACTACGGCTTCTCGACGACCCGTCCGGACTGGGTGGAGCACTACGCGTACCAGAACGGCCTGCTGATCTGGAAGTGGGACACCTCCCAGGCCGACGACAACACCAGCCAGCACCCCGGTGAGGGTCTGATCCTGCCGGTCGACTCGCACCCGACGCCGCTGAAGTGGTCCGACGGCTCGCTGATGCGCAACCGCATCCAGTCCTTCGACTCCACCTTCAGCTGGTACCCGACGGACGCGCTCACGCTCCACAACGCGGACGTCGCGACGAAGATCAAGTCGCGTCCCGGTGTTCCGGTCTTCGACGACGGCAGGTCGACGTACTACGACGCGTCGACCCCGCTCGCGGGGGTCAAGGTCACTGACACCAACACCCGAATCAAGATCGTCAAGGAGCCGCTGAGCGGCTCGACGATCACGCTCCAGGTCGGACCGTCCGCGAAGTAGTCAACGTTTTCGCTGGTCAGAAGGCGATCGGCGGTGACCCCCTGGCGGGTTGCCGCCGATCGTGTTTAGGTGCGTCCTGTGGCTGTCTTATTGACACGGATGTTGACGTCGACTCGCACGGGGGTGTGACCGCATGGCCGTAGGAGGTTTCTGCAAGCTGCCGACCGGCAGCGTGGTGGTGGCATTGAACCTGCCCAGCCCCACCACGCACGGCACGGGCTGTGTACGCGTCCTCGTGCACGCCCAGAACCGGGCGCGCGCCCTGACCAGGCTGCGCAACCTGGGCATGCGCGCGGTCTACCTGCGCGGAAACTCCGCCCCGCCGACGCCGGACGAGATCACGGCGGTTCTGCACCATCCGGACGGCCTCATATGGCGCACGGCACCTGACAACGGTGTCGGTGCGGACCTGGTCCAGGAGCTCTGGCACCCGATCAGGGCCCTGCTGAGGCGCCCCGCGACACCGGCTGACTCCGCCGGGCTCCCGGGTCTCTAGGGCCGGTCCGGCGGATCAGGGCGCAGGACATCCGCGGCGCCTCATCGACGCAGATCGGCGTGCCAGGCCCCGCGTCTGCGGCATGATCCGCCGGACCGGCCCTAGACGATCGGCTTCCCGGTCAGCTCCACGCCCGCCGTGCGCAGCTCCTCCAGCGCCCGGTCGGTGGTCTGCTCGGCCACCCCGGCCGTGAGGTCGAGCAGCACCTGTGTGCGGAAGCCCTCGCGGGCCGCGTCCAGGGCGGTGGCGCGGACGCAGTGGTCGGTGGCGATGCCCACGACGTCGACCTCGGTGACCTGCCGGGCACGCAGCCAGTCGGCGAGCGTCACGCCGTTCTCGTCGGCGCCCTCGAAGCCGCTGTAGGCCGCCGCGTACGCCCCCTTGTCGAAGACGGCGTCGATGGCGCCGGAGGCGACGGCCGGGGCGAAGTTCGGGTGGAAGCCGACGCCCTCGGTGCCGGCCACGCAGTGCGCGGGCCAGGAGTGGGTGTAGTCGGGGTTGTCGGCGAAGTGGCCGCCGGGGGCGATGTGGTGGTCGCGGGTGGCCACCACGTGCTGGTAGCCGGAGCCGGCCGCCTGTCCGATCAGCTCGGTGACGGCGGCGGCCACATCGGCGCCCCCGGCCACCGCGAGGCTGCCCCCCTCACAGAAGTCGTTCTGCACGTCAACGACGATCAAGGCGCGGCGCATGGTCGGTGTCCTTCGACTATGGGGTCGGGGGGGAGGGGTGCGAGCCCGGCCGGTGAGCTACCGAGCCTACGGACTCGCGAGCCGGGGCGGGAGGGGGCGCACGGCAGGGCGGACGGGCGGGAACGGTACGGCGCGAGGGCGGCGCCGGTACGGCGGGTGCGGGAAGCGGGGCACCTGCTCCAGTGCCCCGGCAGGCAACGTTTGGCCGTCAAGGAGCGGCGTCCGGTGCGCGCTCTGGGGGAGTGCCGGCCGGAAGGCCCCGTCGATGGACCGGACGTACTTGGGCTTTCGGCCGGCGCGGCGAGAGTACGTGCCGGGCGTCGCGACGGGGCGAACGTTGTCTGTTGGGGCACTAGCTACCCGAGCGCCCGTGGACGTACTCCGTCGGGATGACCGGTTCTCCGCGCGACAACTGCGTCGCCGACAGCGGCAGCCCGGCCCGGGCGGCCGTGTGCCGGTCGCGTACGACGTCCAGCGGTTCCCGCGCGACGACCTCGCCGCCCTTGACCAGCTCGACGAGCAGCTGCCTCTCGACGAGTTCGCCCGGCACCGGCCCGGTGCCGACGACCTCGGCCTCCGCGACCCCGTGCTCGTCCAGGCGCCGGGCGGCCCACTTGCGGCCGCCGACGGACGTCTTGCCGCCGGTCGACTTCTTCGCCACCGGCACCAGCGGGGCCTTCGGGTCGGCGGACTCGGCGCGGGCGACCAGCTTGTAGACCATCGCGGCCGTCGGGTGCCCGGAGCCGGTCACCAGCTGGGTGCCGACGCCATACGCGTCCACGGGGGCCACCGCCAGCGAGGCGATCGCGTACTCGTCGAGGTCCGAGGTCACGATGATCCGCGTGTTCGTGGCGCCCAGCTCGTCCAGCTGGTCCCGTACCCGGTGCGCGACGAGCAGCAGGTCGCCGGAGTCGATGCGCACCGCGCCCAGCTCGGGCCCGGCGACCTCGACGGCCGTCCGGACGGCCTCGGTGACGTCGTAGGTGTCCACGAGCAGCGTGGTGCCCCGGCCGAGGGAGTTCACCTGGGCCTGGAAGGCGTCCCGCTCCTGGTCGTGCAGGAGGGTGAAGGCGTGGGCGGACGTGCCGACCGTGGGGATGCCGTACCGGAAGCCGGCCGCCAGGTCGGAGGTGGTGGTGAAGCCGCCGACGTAGGCGGCGCGCGCGGCGGCGACCGCGGCGAGCTCGTGGGTGCGGCGGGCGCCCATCTCGATGAGGGGGCGCTCGCCCGCGGCGGAGGACATCCGCGAGGCGGCCGCGGCGATCGCCGAGTCGTGGTTGAGGATCGAAAGGATCACGGTCTCCAGGAGCACGCACTCGGCGAAGGAGCCCTCGACCCGCATGATCGGCGAGCCCGGGAAGTACACCTCGCCCTCGGGGTAGCCCCAGATGTCACCCGAGAAGCGGTAGGAGGCGAGCCAGTCCAGAGTCTCGTCGTCGACGATGCCGCCGTCGCGCAGGAAGCCGAGGACGTCCGCGTCGAAACGGAAGTTCTCGACCGCGTCCAGCACCCGGCCGGTGCCCGCGACGACGCCGTAGCGGCGCCCCTCCGGCAGCCGCCGGGTGAAGACCTCGAACACGCTGCGCCGTTCGGCGGTACCCGCCTTCAAGGCGGCCTGCAGCATCGTGAGCTCGTACTGGTCCGTGAAGAGCGCTGTCGAGGGAACGTCCACCGGCAGCCCAAGATCCGCTGTGTTCATGGCAACAGATGCTACCCCCATTTGTGTCAGTGTGACGATTTGTGGCGTGCGTGGCAGCATGGCCATGTGACGTCACCCGCTCCCGTAGAGATCGAACGCACCGAGTCGGCGGAAGAGGTCTTCGCCGTCCCCGAGCCGGACGTTCCCTGGGTCACCATCGTCCACAACGACCCCGTCAACCTCATGAGCTATGTGACGTACGTCTTCCAGTCGTACTTCGGCTACTCCAAGGACAAGGCCACCAAGCTCATGCTCGACGTCCACCACAAGGGCCGGGCCGTCGTCTCCAGCGGCAGCCGCGAGGAGATGGAGCGCGACGTGCAGGCGATGCACGGCTACGGCCTGTGGGCCACCCTCCAACAGGACCGGAAGTAGCGATATCCCCTGATGTCAGGACAATTCGAACCGCTCCCCGGCGGCGGCGCGGCCGTCGCCCTCGACGACGTCGAGATCTCCATCATCCGGTCGCTGGCCGCCCAGCTCCTGGAGCTCATCGGCCCCGGCCCCGCCGAGGACGCCCCCGACGACCCGCTCGCCGAGCTCTTCGCCGACGGCCCGAGCGAGCCGCCCGCCGACCCGGTCCTGATGCGCCTCTTCCCGGACGCCTACAGCGACCCCGAGGGCACCCCGGGGCCCAAGGAGACCGAGCAGCAGCGGGCGTACTCCTCCGAGTTCCGCCGCTACACCGAGAACGACCTGCGGGCCGGCAAGCGCGAGAACGCGTTCGCGGTGATCCGCACGCTGGACGAGCTCAGCCGCGCGGGCGGGTCCGTCCTCAAGCTGTCACCGGAGCAGTCCCAGCAGTGGCTCGGCGCCCTCAACGACCTGCGCCTGGCGATCGGGTCCCGGCTGGACATCGCGGCCGAGGAGGACACCGACCTCCTCTACCGACTGCCGGACGAGGACCCGCGCAAGCCGATGGTGATGGCGTATCTGTGGCTCGGAGGGCTCCAGGAGACCCTCGTTTCGACACTCATGCCCTGACTTGTGAGGGTTCTGTGTTCGCTCAGAGGACACTCAAATCCGGATAACGATCGCGTCACCGTGACGGACACCTATGCCCCTCCAGGGTGGCTTTTGTCCAACTCTCCCTGTGTGCTGCGCCACACGTCGCTCAGGCGATCATCATTGCGGCCGTGATAAATCTTCACGACCGCCCGGCGAACACCACCCGAATGTTCGGCCGGGTGCGCCACCGAGCCGGCGGATCGCCGGCCAGGCACGAGCGGGCCGCGAGGCCCGCTCAGCTCCATCAGTCCGGGGGGATCGGAACCCGATCCGAGGCCGACGAGAGGCCCGGTTCGGCATGGAGGAAGGCGCACCACACATGACCTCAGCGCAGGTCGACACGGAGAAGACCCCCGAGGGAGAGGGATACGAACGCGGGCTCGGCAGCCGCCAGGTCCAGATGATCGCCATCGGCGGCGCCATCGGCGTCGGCCTCTTCCTGGGAGCCGGGGCGAACATCGCCAAGGCCGGACCCAGCCTCATCTTCATGTACGCCCTCGCGGGCGTGATCATCTTCTTCATCATGCGGGCGCTCGGCGAGCTCCTGCTCTACCGCCCGGTCTCGGGCTCCTTCGCGGAGTACTCCCGCGAGTTCCTCGGCCCGTTCTTCGGCTACTTCACCGGCTGGACGTACTGGCTGATGTGGGTGGTCACCGGCATGGCCGAACTGACGGCCGCCGCCATCTACGTCAACTACTGGTTCCCCGACATCCCGCGATGGGTGACCGCCCTGGTCTTCCTGGTGATCCTCTTCGGGGTCAACCTGATCTCCGTGAAGGTCTTCGGCGAGCTCGAGTTCTGGTTCTCGATGGTCAAGGTCACCGCCCTCATCGGCATGATCGTCATCGGCCTGGGCGTCCTCACCTTCGGCTTCAGCAGCGCCGGTGACACCGCGGCCGTCTCCAACCTCTGGGCCTTCGACGGCTTCTTCCCCAAGGGCGTCGGCTCGTCCCTGATGACCCTGCAGGGCGTCATGTTCGCCTACCTCGCCGTCGAACTGGTCGGCGTCACGGCCGGCGAGTCCGAGGACCCCGAGAAGACCCTCCCCAAGGCGATCAACACCCTGCCCTGGCGCATCGCGCTCTTCTACGTCGGTGCCCTCACCGTCATCCTGTGCGTGGTCAAGTGGACCGAGTTCGCACCGGGCGTGAGCCCCTTCGTCGAGGCCTTCGCGAAGATCGGCATCCCGGCGGGCGCCGCCATCGTGAACTTCGTCGTGCTCACCGCCGCCCTGTCGTCCTGCAACTCCGGCATGTACTCCACGGGCCGCATGCTGCGGAACCTGGCCGAGAGCGGCGAGGCCCCCGCGGCCTTCAAGAAGCTGTCCTCGACGAAGACCCCCGCCGTCGGCATCACCGTCTCCGTGCTCTTCATGGGCATCGGCGTGATCCTCAACTACATCGTCCCGGAGAAGGCCTTCGGCTACGTCGTCTCCGTCGCCACCGCGGCCGGCATCTGGACCTGGCTCATGATCCTCATCAGCCACGTCCTGTACCGCCGCGCGGTCGTGGCCGGCCGCCTGCCCGCCTCGCCCTTCCCGGCGCCGGGCGGCTCCAAGTGCAGCTACGTCGCGATCGCCTTCCTGCTCTTCGTCACCGGCCTGATCGCGTACGACGCCGACGCCCGCGTCTGCCTCTACGTGATGGCCGGCTGGTTCACCGCCCTGGCCATCGGCTGGCGGATCCTGAAGAGCCGCGACCCGCACATCGCCGAGCGCGGCGGCGAACCGGAGTTCGAGAAGGTCGGCTGACCCCTCCGCTCACGATGTGGGCCGCCCCGTACCACCCTCCGGTACGGGGCGGCCCTTCTGTTTATGCTGACCAGCATGCTGACCATCACCCAGGCCCTGTTCGACCAGATCGTCGCCCACGCGCGCGAGGACCACCCCGACGAGGCGTGCGGCGTGGTCGCGGGCCCGGAGGGCACCGGCCGCCCCGAGCGCTTCATCCCGATGCTGAACGCCGCCCGCTCGCCCACGTTCTACGAGTTCGACTCGCAGGACCTGCTCAAGCTCTACCGCGAGATGGACGACCGCGACGAGGAGCCGGTGGTCATCTACCACTCCCACACCGCGACCGAGGCCTACCCCTCCCGCACGGACATCTCCTACGCCAACGAGCCGGGCGCCCACTACGTCCTCGTCTCCACGGCCGACACCGACGAGGCGGGCCCCTTCCAGTTCCGGTCGTTCCGGATCGTGGAGGGCGAGGTGACCGAGGAGGAGATCAAGGTCGTCGAGGCATACTGACCGCCGTATGCCCGCGAACAACTCGCCGTATCGGAGATGGTGTTGACGCAGCGGCCGAACCCACGGCGCCCCACCCTGCAGGACGTCGCCCGCCGGTCGGGCGTTTCCAAGTCCACGGTGTCACGAGTAATCAACGACGAGCCCAAGGTGCGCGCCGAGGTCGCCGACCGCGTCCGGGAAGTGATCAGTGAACTCGGCTACGTCCCGAACCAGGCCGCCCGCCAACTGGTCACCCACCGCACCCACGCGATCGCGGTCGTGGTGACCGAACCCGACAACCGGCTCTTCCTCGACCCCTTCTTCGACTGCCTCCTGCGAGGCATCCGCAGAGAGCTCGCCCAGCACGGCGCCCAGGCGGTCCTGCTCTTCCTGGACGAGGCGGACGACTACCCGCGCGTGGCCGACTACCTCGGCGGCGGCCACGTCGACGGCGCCATCGTGTTCTCCCTGCGTCCCGGCGACGGGCTGCACGAGATGATCGACCGGATCGGCCTGCCCGCCGTCTTCGGCGGCCGGCCGCTGCTGCGCGACGGCGACAGGGCGCACCGCCACGCCCACGTCGACGGCGACAACCGCGGGGGAGCCCGGCAGGCCGTCCAGCACCTGGTCTCGCTCGGCAGGACACGCATCGCGACCGTCACCGGCCCCTACGACCAGGAGACCTCCGCCGCCGACCGGCTCGCCGGCTACCGGGACGTCCTCCCCGACGCCCCGCCCGACCTGACCGAACGGGCCGACTACACCCGCCAGGCCGGCGCCGACGCCATGGCCGCCCTCCTCGGCCGGCGCCCCGACCTGGACGCCGCCTTCGTCGCCTCCGACCTCATGGCCTCCGGCGCCCTGCAGACCCTGCGGGCCCACGGACGTCGCGTGCCCGAGGACGTGGCCGTCGTCGGCTTCGACGACCTCACCGGCATCACGGAATCGACCGACCCGCCCCTGACCACCATCCACCAGGACGTCGACGGCATGGGCCGCCTGATGGCTCGCCTGCTCTTCGACGCCGAGCGGATCAAGGCCCCCGCCACCGTCGTCGTACCGACCCGCCTCGTCCTGCGCGGGTCCGCCTGAACAGTGCGGTCTCACTCCCCGGCCGGAAACCGTCCGGAATGTGGGATCACATTCCGGGACCCCGACCGGGAATCGATACGATGACCCCATGGTTTCCCACGACGTGAGCGAAAAGACGCCGGGCATGCTGCTCGTGGCGCGGCTGCACGTCGACCTGTGCAGGCTCGCCAGCGCCATCTGTTGACGCTGCCCTGCCGCCGTACGGCCGTGAGCCGCGGCGCCTGACCCGCACCACCCCCGCTGTACAGCGCTGCCGCGCGCCCACCGACCAGACACCTTCCGACAGGAGCCCACAGCCATGGCCATCGAGGTCCGCATCCCGACCATCCTCCGCCAGTACACCGACGGCCAGAAGGCCGTGGAGGGCACCGGGGACACCCTCGCCGAGCTCTTCACCGACCTCGAGACCCGGCATGCGGGCATCCAGGCCCGCATCGTGGACGGCGGGGAACTGCGCCGCTTCGTCAACGTCTACCTGAACGACGAGGACGTCCGTTTCCTCGACGGCATCACCACCAAGCTCACCGACGGCGACAGCATCACGATCCTGCCGGCCGTGGCCGGCGGCATGGTCTAAGGCCCGCTGCCCCCCATGCGCTACGACTCCCCGCTGGCCGCGGTGGGCAACACCCCCCTGGTGCGCCTGCCGCGGCTCTCGCCGTCCGCCGACGTCCGCATCTGGGCGAAGCTGGAGGACCGCAACCCGACCGGCTCCGTCAAGGACCGCCCCGCCCTGCACATGATCGAGCAGGCCGAGAAGGACGGCCGCCTCACGCCCGGCTGCACCATCCTCGAGCCCACCTCGGGCAACACCGGCATCTCCCTCGCCATGGCCGCCAAGCTCAAGGGCTACCGCATGGTCTGCGTGATGCCCGAGAACACCTCACAGGAACGCCGCGAACTCCTCGGCATGTGGGGCGCCGAAATCATCCCGTCGCCCGCCGCCGGCGGCTCCAACACCGCCGTACGGGTCGCCAAGGAGCTCTCCGCCGAACACCCCGACTGGGTGATGCTCTACCAGTACGGCAACCCGGACAACGCCGGCGCCCACTACGCGACGACCGGCCCCGAGATCCTGGCCGACCTCCCCTCGGTCACCCACTTCGTCGCGGGCCTCGGCACCACCGGCACCCTCATGGGCGTCGGCCGCTACCTCCGCGAGAACAAGCCGGACGTCAAGATCGTCGCCGCCGAGCCGCGCTACGACGACCTCGTCTACGGGCTGCGCAACCTCGACGAGGGCTTCGTACCGGAGCTGTACGACGCCTCCGTCCTGACCACCCGCTTCTCCGTCGGCTCCGCCGACGCGGTCACCCGCACCCGCGAGCTCCTCCAGCAGGAGGGCATCTTCGCGGGCGTCTCCACCGGCGCCGCCCTGCACGCGGCGATCGGCGTCGGCAACAAGGCCGTCAAGGCCGGCGAGGGCGCGGACATCGTGTTCGTCGTCGCCGACGGCGGCTGGAAGTACCTGTCCACGGGTGTCTACACGGCGGCCACCACGGAAGAGGCCATCGAAACCCTCCAGGGCCAGCTCTGGGCCTGAGCCCTTGACGGGCTTAAGCGCTTGAGCAGCCCTTACGCAGCCAGGTGACGGACCTGGTCCCACAGGACCGGGTCCACCACCCCCACCCTCCGCCGGAACTCCCGCACCGGCACCTCGCGCAGCTCGTCCGTCTCCAGGAAGCTCGCGCGCCCGTGGGCGTCGCCCACCGACCCCGGCGGCAACGGGATCACCCCGGCCCGCTCGTCGCGGCCCTTGCTGGTGATCTTCGCGACGGTCGCCCGCTCACCGTGCACCACCAGCACCAGACAGGGCCGGTCCTTACTCCCGGGCCCGTCCTCGTACGGCACGTTCGCCCACCAGATCTCCGCAGGCCGCGGCCGCGCCCCGCCGCGCCCGCGCGGCCCCGCCGGCCGCCCCGGCGGACGCGTCCGCCGCCCCGGCGGACGCGTCCGCCGCCCTGCCGGACGCCGGCCGCGCCCCCAGCCGTCGACGAGCGTGGCGACCACCGCGAGCAGTACCACCGCGGCGAGCGCGAGCCAGGACGTATCCATGGGCCCGACGTTACCGGCGTGCGATCACCTCTGCGCGCCCTTCCTGTGCGCCGCACGCCCCCGGGTCCAGCCGAACCGGTGACACCACAGGTGAGTTCCCCCACAACAGCCCCTGGTGGAGGAGCGACCATGAGTTTTGCGCCTTACGCTCGACGGACCGCACGACCCCCGTCTCCTTCCCAGAAAAGTTCCCGCCAGCGGAGGTTTCTGCTTTATGAAGCTCACCGTCGTCGGCTGCTCGGGGTCGTTCCCGTCCGCGGAATCGGCCTGCTCGAGCTACCTCGTCGAGGCCGACGGCTTCAGGTTGCTTCTCGACATGGGCAACGGTGCCCTTGGCGAGCTGCAGCGCCACTGCGGTCTCTACGACCTCGACGCGATCTTCCTCAGCCACCTGCACGCCGACCACTGCATCGACATGTGCGCGTACTTCGTCGCGCGCTACTACCGCCACGACGGCGGCCGCTGCGACCCGATCCCGGTCTACGGCCCCGAAGGCACCGAGCACCGCCTCACCACGGCCTACGCCGACACCCCCACCGCCTCCTCTATGAGCGAGGTCTTCGACTTCCACACGGTCAAGCCGTCCACCTTCGAGATCGGCCCGTTCACGGTCCACACCGAACGCGTGGCCCACCCCGTGGAGGCGTACGGCATCCGCGTCGAGCACGCCGGGAAGTCCCTGACGTACTCCGGCGACACCGGCATCAGCCCGGCCCTGGACGAACTCGCCCGCGAAGCCGACCTGTTCCTGTGCGAGGCCGCCTTCACGCACGGCAAGGAGAGCATCCCCGACCTGCACCTCAACGGCCGCGAGGCGGGCGAGACGGCGAGCAGGGCAGGAGCCCGCCGCCTGATCCTCACCCACATCCCCCCGTGGACCGACCCCCAGACCAACCTGGCCGACGCCCGCGCGGTGTACGACGGCCCGGTGGAACTGGCGGCGCCGAGGAAGTCGTACGAGATCTGAAGCTCTGTGCGCGCGAAGGCCCCGGAACCTGTCGGGCGGATCCGGGGCCTTCGTCGTGCCGTGTGGCTGCGTACCGTACGCCTGCTACAGCCGAGGTCTCACGCCTTGGTGAGGTCCTCGACCTCCTCCTCGGGCTCGCGGCCCGGGGTGGGGAGATCGAACTTGGTGATGGCGAAGCGGAAGACCGCGTAGTAGATCGCCGCGAAGACCAGGCCGATCGGGATGATCAGCCAGGGCTTGGTGGCGAGGTTCCAGTTGAGGGCGTAGTCGATGAAGCCCGCGGAGAAGTTGAAGCCCGCGTGGACTCCCAGCCCCCAGGTGACGGCCATGGACACAGCGGTCAGCACCGCGTGGATCACGTACAGGAGCGGGGCGATGAACATGAACGAGAACTCGATCGGCTCGGTCACACCGGTCACGAAGGACGTCAGGGCGAGCGAGACCATCATTCCCGTCACGGCCTTGCGGCGCTCGGGGCGAGCCGTGTGCGCGATGGCCAGCGCGGCAGCCGGCAGACCGAACATCATGATCGGGAAGAAGCCGGACATGAACATCCCGGCGGTCGGGTCGCCGGCGAGGAAGCGGCCGTAATCGCCGTGGAAGACCTGGCCGGCGGCGTCGGTGAAGTCACCGAGCTGGAACCAGGCCACCGTGTTCACGAACTGGTGCATGCCGACGGGGATCAGCGCACGGTTGATCAGACCGAAGAGGGCGGCACCGAAGGAGCCCAGGCCGGTCATCCACTCGCCGAAGTTCCCGATGCCCTCGCCGATGGGCTCCCAGACCAGACCGAAGAAGACACCGACGACGATGCCGACGAAGGCCATGATGATCGGAACGAGTCGACGGCCGTTGAAGAAGCCGAGCCAGTCGACCAGCTTCGTACGGTGGAACCTCTGCCAGAGGACGGCGGTGAGGAGACCCATGATGATGCCGCCGAGGACACCGGGGTTGTTGTAGGTCGCCGCTATGTCCGCGCCCTTGGTGACCTTGGCGCCGGTCACTGGGAAGGCTTCGAGGACCTTGCTGTAGACCAGGAAACCGACCAGCGCGGCGAGGGCGGTCGAGCCGTCGGACTTCTTGGCGAAGCCGATGGCCACACCGATGCAGAAGAGCATCGGGAGGCTGCCGGTAATGGCGCCGCCCGCCTTGTCGAAGACCAGGGCGACCTTGTCCCAGCCGAGGCCGTCGGCCCCGAAGACGTCCGGCTGGCCGAGACGGACTATGAGGCCCGCCGCCGGCAGTACGGCGATCGGGAGCTGTAGGCTACGGCCGACCTTCTGCAGGCCCTGGAAAAGGCCGGATCCCCGCTTCTTCGCGGGGGCCGCCGTAGCGGTGGCGGAACTCATGCTTCCTCCATCGGGTGGTGGTCTACACCACTCAGTGGTGTAGACCTGTTCTAGCACGATGAAGGACGCATAAGGAACCCGCGATTCCCGTGACCGGAAAGCTACTGTCGGCTACCTCTCCGGCCGACCGTTCGCACCGCCGCCTACCGCGTCGCGCGCACTCCTGAATCGGCCCCCAGAGCTCACGGTTTGTCGGCTGCCTGTCAAGTGGTGTAGACCAACTGCGGGCGATTTCGACGCCGCGGCGCCATCCGTCCGGATGCGCGGCACGATCGCTCGCGAAGGCGAGCCAACTGTGGGTTACTGCGACAAAGCGGTTCGGATCAGGGAGAGAAAGAACATGGCCACCAAGGCTGAGAAGATCGTTGCCGGGCTCGGCGGCATCGACAACATCGAAGAGGTCGAAGGCTGCATCACCCGCCTCCGCACCGAAGTCGTCGACGCCAGCAAGGTCGACGAAGCCGCCCTGAAGGCCGCCGGCGCCCACGGCGTCGTCAAGATGGGCACCGCCATCCAGGTCGTCATCGGCACCGACGCCGACCCCATCGCCGCGGAAATCGAAGATTTGATGTGAGTCCGCGCGCCCGCCAAAGGCCGCGCGCTCACCCGGCAGGGGCCCATTCCCACCACGGGACGGGCCCCTCCCCCCTGTACGGCTAGGCTCAACACCATGTCTCGAATCGACGGCCGCACCCCCGAACAACTCCGCCCGGTCACCATCGAACGCGGCTGGAGCAAGCACGCCGAAGGATCCGTCCTCGTCTCCTTCGGCGACACCAAAGTCTTCTGCACCGCCTCCGTCACCGAAGGCGTCCCCCGCTGGCGCAAAGGCAGCGGCGAAGGCTGGGTCACCGCCGAGTACTCGATGCTCCCCCGCGCCACCAACACCCGCGGCGACCGCGAATCCGTCCGCGGCAAGATCGGCGGCCGCACCCACGAGATCAGCCGCCTCATCGGCCGCTCCCTGCGCGCCGTCATCGACTACAAGGCCCTCGGCGAGAACACCATCGTCCTCGACTGCGACGTCCTCCAGGCCGACGGCGGCACCCGCACCGCCGCGATCACCGGCGCCTACGTCGCCCTCGCCGACGCCATCACCTGGGCCCAGGGCAAGAAACTCATCAAAGCCGGCCGCCAGCCCCTCACCGGAACCGTCAGCGCGGTCTCGGTCGGCATCGTGGGAGGCGTCCCCCTGCTGGACCTCTGCTACGAAGAGGACGTCCGCGCCGAGACCGACATGAACGTCGTCTGCACCGGCGACGGCCGCTTCGTCGAGGTCCAGGGCACCGCCGAAGCCGAACCCTTCGCCCGCGACGAACTCAACGCCCTCCTCGACCTCGCCGTCGCCGGCTGCACCGACCTGGCAGCCCTCCAGCACAAGGCACTTGATAGCGTCCTCGAAAAGTAAAGGACGCACCAAGAAGGACGGCCACAGGGCGCAACCCCGCCGACCGTCCTCGCGTCACTACCGGTACGGGCGTACGGCTCACCGCCGTGCGCCCGGCCAGCACGAGGGCCGGCCAGGACACGACCTGGGGCCCTGCCAACGGAGGGAACAGATCCATGGCCGCGAGCCGACGCCGCCCAAGTCGCCGAATCGCCATCGTCGCCGCGGTGGCCGCCGTCGGACTGACGACCGGCCTCACCACCGGCTGCGACGCCGTCAGCAAGGCACTGGACTGCGTCCAGACCGCCGACGCCATCGCCGACAGCGTCACCGACCTCCAACAGGCCGTGGAGAGCGCGTCGAACGACCCGACGCAGCTCGAGGAGTCCCTCAACTCCATCGACAAGAACCTCGACGAAATCGGCGACAAGACCGACAACGCCGACGTCAACAAGGCCGTCGACGACCTCGGCGCGGCAGTCACCAACGTCCGCACCTCCGTCGAGAACGGCGACAACACCCCCGACCTCAGCCCGATCACGGACGCGGCGGGCGAACTGACGAAGGTCTGCACGCCGTAGGTCAGCCGGGAAACCGGGAAGCAGCGAGGGCCATGGGGCCGGGATACTGAACCCCATGACCCGCCTGATCCTCGCCACCCGCAACGCCGGAAAGATCACCGAACTCCGCGCGATCCTCGCCGACGCCTCCCTGCCCCACGACCTCGTCGGCGCGGAGGCGTACCCCGACATCCCCGACGTCAAGGAAACAGGCGTCACCTTCGCCGAGAACGCCCTGCTCAAGGCTCACGCCCTCGCCCAGGCAACCGGCCTGCCCGCCGTGGCCGACGACTCCGGCCTCTGCGTGGACGTCCTCAACGGCGCCCCCGGCATCTTCTCCGCCCGCTGGGCCGGCCGCCACGGCGACGACAAGGCCAACCTGGACCTCCTCCTGGCCCAGCTCTCCGACATCGCCGACGAACACCGAGGCGCCCACTTCGCCTGCGCGGCGGCGCTGGCCCTGCCGGACGGCACGGAGAGGGTGGTCGAGGGCCGGCTCCGAGGCGTACTCCGCCACACCCCGGTGGGCACGAACGGCTTCGGCTACGACCCGATCCTCCAGCCGGAGGGGGATACGCGGACGTGCGCCGAGCTGACCGCGGAGGAGAAGAACGCGATCAGCCATCGGGGGCAGGCGTTCAGGGGGTTGGTGCCAGTGGTGCGGGAGCTGTTGGGCTGATAACGGCGAAGGCCCACCCGGCACTGGGTGGGCCTTCGAATCAAAGGTGTGCGGCCGGAGGGACTCGAACCCTCAAGGGATTTCTCCCACAACATCCTAAGTGTTGCGCGTAGGCCAGTTCCGCCACGGCCGCCCGCGCGCTCATGCTACCCGGCGAGGCGGCCTCGTAGTCGAGGACTTGAGGCCCTGCGGCCGCCTCGGCACCAGGTGCTGGTGATCGCGTGGCAGTTGGGGCACAGCAACCGCAGGTTCTCTTGTCGGTCGTCGCTCCAGTCACCGTTGATGTGATCGACCTCCAGGGTCATGGGCTTGCCCAGCCACTCGGGACCCGTTCCGCACTCGGCGCACTCCTCAGGCACGCCCACCTCCAAGAGCGCCCTGCGCAGCAGGTGGGTTTTTGTCCGGCGGGTGCCGTCATGCTGGACCAGGATGTCCCCGGCCCGCCTGAGGGGCACAGTCCCTTGCCCGCCGCGTTGATGTGCCTGCCCCAGGAAGTGAGAGGTGTCGAGACCATCCTCAGCCACCCAGTAGCGGAGCTGAGCGCGCAACCTGCTGTTGTAGGGCTCCATCCCCAGAGCGCGGAGCGTACTCGCGGTGGAGGTTGCTCCCTCGACCGCTCGGCGCAATTCGTCGGTGGCTGGTCTGGCAGGAGCTTGGCTCACCCGCCTCTGGCGGGGCATGTGCGAGACATCGATCCCGAAGTGGTCGAAGCGCCGGAAGAGATGACGGCGAAGTTGGCCGTATGGCCGGGTGCCGAAGTAGGCGATGACCTCGTCGATGTCGGAACACCGCACTGCGGCTTCGGCCAGACGTTCCCGGGTGTACTTCATGCCGCTGCTCATGAAGCCCTGCCTTTGCCGCGACCCCGGTAACTGTCTGTTGTCGAGTGACAGTTGGGGCACAGAAACCGCAGATTCTCGATGCGGTTGTCGCGCCAGTTTCCGTCGATGTGGTCGACCTCCAGGGAGAGCGGGTGCCCTCGCCAAACCCCTTCCGTGCCGCACATGGCGCATCGCTCCGGCATGCCCGTCGTCGTCAATGCCCACCTGAGCCGATCGCTCGGGATGCGCCGGGCCTGGCCGGTCGGTTGCATGACGAGTAGCCCCTCCGGCGTTCGCGGGCGCCATGCCTTGCCCCGCTGTGTCGGTACCTGGAAGTGCGATGTGTCGATGCCGTACGCCTTGATCCGGCGGCTGATGTGCGTGTGGTGTCCGCTGACCGCCACGAGCCCGAGGCGGCGCAGTACCTCGCACATGTTCGTCGAGGCTGAGACCGCTGCCTGAAGGACTCCCTTGGTCCATCGCACCCCTTCACGCTCGAAGTGCGAGACATCCACGCCCAGCTTCTTCATCCGCTCGAAGATGTACCGCCGCGTCGAGCTCCGCGGATCCACCCCTAGCCTCTCCAACGCCTCCGACAACGTCCGCGCCCCCCGAGCAGCCTCCTCCAGCCGCTCCTTCGGATACGCACTGGTCCCCATCGATCCCCTCCGATCTCGGCCACACGTTCGTGGCTCGTACGGAATAACGGAGCGGTTATTCGACAGTCACGCTCGGAACGTAAAGACGGTTGATATGCTTACCCGCGAGGCCTTCCAGGTGCGGACTCTTGTCCGCTCGGGAGGCTTTTTTCATGACCTCAGCAGCGTTGGATATTCGCCCAGCAACCCCCGCCGACCGCCACACCGTCGAACGCCTCTGGCTTCTCTTCCGGCATGATCTGTCCGAGTTCGGGGGGCAACTGCCCCACGCCGACGGGACGTTCCGGAAGGAGCGGTTGGAGGCTGCCTTTTCCGGTGACGTCGACTGGGCGCCGTATCTCTTCCGCCTCGGCGAGCGTCCCGTCGGGTTTGCCTTTGTGCGGGGGCTCAGTGGGGGCACCCGCGTGCTCAACAGCTTCTTCGTCGTGCGGGGGGTCCGGCGGAGCGGGGTGGGGATGCGGGCCGTGCGGGAAGTCGTCGGGCGGCATCCGGGGGAGT
The DNA here is from genome assembly GCF_019049245.1 of Streptomyces sp. AC555_RSS877. Lineage (GTDB taxonomy): Bacteria > Actinomycetota > Actinomycetes > Streptomycetales > Streptomycetaceae > Streptomyces. The sequence goes on from NZ_JAGMUK010000052.1 coordinate 132,811, forward strand.
GGGAGGTGGCGTTTCAGGACGCCAATGGCGGTGCCGTGCGTTTCTGGCGGTGGGTGGCCGAGGGGCTTGCGCCGGGGGAGTGGAGCGAGGAGCGCAGGCCGGTGCCCCGGCGGCCCGACCTGGCTCCTGACGTCTGGGTTTCGTTCAGATACCCAAGTCTTTGATGATCTTCGCCACGTGGCCGGTCGCACGGACGTTGTAGAGGGCGCGTTCTACCTTGCCCTCCTCGTCCACGATGATCGTGGAGCGGATGACGCCCATGTAGGTCTTGCCGTAGTTCTTCTTCTCGCCGTAGGCGGCGTAGGCCTCGGTGACGGTCTTGTCGGGGTCGGCGAGGAGGGCGATCTTCAGGGATTCCTTTTCGCGGAACTTCGCCAGCTTCTCCGGCTTGTCGGGGGAGATGCCGATGACGTCGTAGCCCGCGCCGGCCAGCAGCTCGAGGTTGTCGGTGAAGTCGCACGCCTGCTTGGTGCAGCCTGGGGTCAGGGCCGCCGGGTAGAAGTAGACGATGACCTTGCGGCCCTTGTGGTCGGACAGGGACACCGGGTTGCCGTCGGCGTCGGGGAGGGTGAAGGCGGGGGCCACGTCCCCGGGCTGGAGTCGCTCGCTCATCGGTCTAGCGTAACGGGGGGTCCAGACGGTGCGTTCCGGCCCAGAGCTGACAGACTGTCCGGAGCAAGCATCAGCTGACTTCGGAGGCCGTACGGTGGCGGACACGTCGGACACGAGAACCCCGGCGCAGATCGAGGCGGACATCAAGCGCCGCCGCGAATTGCTGGCCGAGACGCTCGACGAGATCGGGGTGCGGGTGCACCCGAAGACGATCGTGGGCGATGCCAAGGCCAAGGTCGTTTCCAATATCGATCACACGCTCGGTCGGGCCTATGTCGGGGCCAATCGGGTCGTGAGTGATGTGAAGGCGCGGTTCGTCGACGAGGAAGGCGCGCCGCGGCTGGAGCGGGTCGTGCCGGTCGCGCTGGTTGTCGTCGGGGTCGTGGGGCTGCTCGCCCTGGGGACTCGGCGGCGTAGGAGCTGAGTGGGGGCCGACCCAGCGGCCTCCGGGCCGGTGAAGGCAGGTAGGTTCAGAGGCGTGAGCGCCAAGAGAAGCCAGCACAGCGACCAGCACGACAAGCTGCCCATCCGGATGCTGCACGACCGTGTGCTCGTGCGGCAGGACACCAGTGAGGGCGAGCGGCGTTCGGGTGGCGGGATTCTGATTCCGGCCACCGCGGCCGTCGGTCGTCGGCTGGCGTGGGCGGAGGTCGTGGCGGTGGGGCAGAACGTGCGGGCCGTGGAGCCGGGTGACCGGGTGCTGTTCGATCCTGAGGACCGGGCCGAGGTGGAGGTGCGGGGCATCGCTTACGTGCTCATGCGTGAGCGTGATCTGCACGCGGTGGCCGCGGACCGGTTCGAGGGGTCCGAGGACTCGACCGGCCTGTATCTGTAGGACAGCGGCAAAGAAGTGGGGCTGGTGACCGTGGTCACCAGCCCCACTTCTGTCATGTGCGTGGTCACTGTCTCCGTGTGGTGAGCTGCGGGCCCACCCCGGTCGTCGCGCCGCCCGGCGTGCCTCCAGTGTCGCCGCCTGTGGTGTCTCCCGTGGTGCCGCCGGTGGCCGTTTCGCCGCCGGTTGTGTCTCCGGTGGTGCCGTCCGTGGTGCCGCCGTCGGTGGTCGGGTCGCCGCCGGTTGTCGTGTCTCCGGTGGTGCCGCCCGTGGTCGTGTCTCCGGTGGTGCCGTCGGTGGTGCCGCCGTCGGTGGCGGGGTCGCCGGTCTGGCCCTCGGTCTGGCCCTCGGCGTCCTGGCCGCCGGTGGTGTCTCCGGTGGTGCCGCCGGTGTTCTCGTCGCCCGTGGCGGGGTCGGACGGGATGTCGGTGACGGGGGGCTGGACCACGTCGGCGCCCGGCTGGAGTTCGAGGTCGAAGTCGGTGACGGGCTCGCCCTCGAGGGCGGTCTTGGTGAACTGTGCCCAGATCTCGGTGGGTGCTCCGCCGCCGTTGATCCGCTGCAGGCCCATGGCGCCGTACAGCGACTTGTGGGCGGCGGTCACGGGGTCCTGGCCCATGACGGAGACGACGGTGGCGAGGTCGGGGGTGTAGCCGGCGAACCAGGCGGCGGTGTCTTCCTCGGCGGTGCCGGTCTTGCCCGCGGCGGGGCGGCCGGCGGCCTGGGCGGCGGTGGCGGTGCCGCCCTCGACGACGCTCTGCAGGATGGAGGTGGTGGTGTCGGCGGCTTCGCGGCTGACGGCCTGGCTGGTCTTCTTCGCGGGCAGCCGGATGTCGTCCTTGCCGTCCTTGGTGATCTTCTCGATCATCGTGTACGTGCCGTGCTTGCCGTGGTTGGCGAGGGTGGCGTAGGCCTCGGCCATGTCGAGGACGCTGGCGGTGGAGGGGCCGAGCGCGATGGAGGGGGACGCGGTGAGGTCGGGGGTGTCGGCGGGGAGGCCGAGGTCGATGGCGGTCTGCTTCACCTTGTCGGAGCCGACGTCGACGGCCATCTGTGCGTACACCGAGTTGACGGACTTGTCGGTGGCCTCGCGGACGGTGATGTTGCCGTACGAGCCCTGGTCCTCGTTCTCGGGGGCGTAGGTGCCGCCGTCCCAGCCCACGATGGGCCGCTTGTTGGTGCCGTCGTAGATGGTGTTCGGGGTGATCGTGCGGCCGTCCTGCGTCACGGAGTCGTTCTGGACGGCGGAGGTGAACACGAACGGCTTGAAGGTGGAGCCGACCTGGAAGTCGCCGCGGGTGGCGTTGTTCGTGTACTGCTTCACGTAGTCGATGCCGCCGTACATGGCGACGACCTTGCCGGTCTTGGGGTCGACGGAGGCGCCGCCCGCGCGGACGTAGGTGTCGACCTTGCGGTTCTTCTTGTCGAGCTTGTCCATCAGCTGGTCGTTGACCGCGTCGACGAAGGCGTCCTGCTTGCTCTTCTCGAGGGTGGTGGTGATGCGGTAGCCGCCGGCGGTGAGCTGGTCCTTGTCGAGGATCTTGTTCTCGGTGAGGTAGTCCTTGATCGCGTCGACGATGTAGCCGCGCTGTCCGGACATGCCGGTGGAGACGGTGGCTTCCTTCGGCATCGGGAACTTCATGCCGGCGCGGTCGGAGGCGCTGAGCCAGCCCTTGGTGACCATGCCGTCGAGGACGTAGTTCCAGCGGGCCTGGGCGGCGGCCTTGTTCTCGGGGTGGGCGACGACGTCGTACTCGCTGGGGGCGTTGACCAGGGCGGCGAGGTAGGCGCCCTTGGCGGGGTCCAGCTCGGTGGCGTCGACGCCGTAGTAGGCCTGGGCGGCGGCCTGGATGCCGTAGGCGTTGCGGCCGAAGTAGCTGGTGTTGAGGTAGCCCTCGAGGATCTGGCTCTTGCTCTCGGTGCGGTCGAGCTTGATCGAGATGAAGAACTCCTTCACCTTGCGGGTGACGGTCTGCTCCTGGGCCAGGTAGTAGTTCTTCACGTACTGCTGGGTGATCGTGGAGCCGGACTGCTTGCCCTTGCCGGTGGCGGTGTTCCAGCCGGCGCGGAGCATCGCCTTGGGGTCGATGGCGGACTCGCTGTAGAAATCGCGGTCCTCGGCGGCCAGGACGGCGTGCTGGGCGTCCTTGGAGACCTGGGCGAGGGGGATGATCTCCCGGTTGACCTCGCCGTCGCGGGCGAGCTGGCTGCCGTCCGCGTAGAGGTAGACGTTGCTCTGCTTGATGGCGAACGCGTTGGCCGACGGGATCTTGACCAGGGAGTAGCCGAGGAAGAACAGGCCGGCCAGGAGCAGCACGCCGATGACGAAGGTGCCGAGCACCATGCGCCAGGTGGGGATGATCCGTCGCCAGCCGGTGCGCTTGGGCCGCTTGGGCTTGCCTGCGGTTTCGGCTGCCGCTTCGGGCTCTCTCGGTGCCCAGCCCTCGGTCGGCTGTTGCGGCTGCGGCTCGTCGCTCATGTCGTGCACGGACTCCTGTTTCGCGTCTTACGTTCCCGTACGCCTCGTACGCCTTCTGCGCCCCCGGATGAAGACTCTCGCATCGCGTGTTCCGTTCCCGACAATCGGCACGCGCTTGCCCGGAAAATGCGTGGCGTGGCCCACAGCCCGCGGACTAGGCTCCTGCGCTTCGGTGTCGGTGCGGGCTGGGCGGGCGAGGAGGGCGGTTTGCCGTGGATACGGCGCGGTTGTACCTGGCCGTCGCGGCGGGGGGTTTTCGACGGTACGCGACGTATCGGGTGGCGACGGCCGCGGGGGTGTTCACCAACACCGTCTTCGGTCTGATTCTGGTCTACACGTATCTGGCGCTGTGGGAGGAGCGGCCGCATCTGGGCGGGTACGACCAGGCGCAGGCCGTCACCTATGTGTGGGTGGGGCAGGCGCTGTTGTCGACGCTGGCGATCGGGGGCGGCGGGGTCGAGGACGAGCTGATGGAGCGCATCCGGACGGGTGACATCGCGATCGATCTTTACCGGCCGGCGGATCTGCAACTGTGGTGGCTGGCCGCGGACCTGGGGCGGGCGGTGTTCCAGCTGGTGGGGCGGGGTGTGGTGCCGTTCGCGTTCGGGGTGCTGGTCTTCCCGGCCGCGGTGCCGGGTGACGTGGGGACGTGGTGTGCCTTTCTCTTCGCGGTGCTGCTGGCGATGGTGGTGGGGTACGGCATCCGGTTCCTGGTGGCGCTGAGCGCGTTCTGGCTGCTGGACGGGACGGGTGTGGTGCAGATGGCGTGGCTCGTCGGGTTCTTCTGTTCGGGGATGCTCTTTCCGCTGAACGTCTTCCCGGGGGCGCTCGGTGAGGTGGTGCGGGCTCTGCCGTGGTCGTCGTTGTTGCAGGCCCCCGCGGACGTGCTGCTGGGGGAGGCGGACCCGTGGGGGACGTATCTGTTCCAGGCCGGGTGGGCGGTGGCGTTGCTGGCTCTGGGGCGGCTGGTGCAGGTCGTGGCGACGCGGCGGGTGGTGGTTCAGGGTGGCTGAGGGTGGGTGGCGGGTGGACGCGGCCCCGGCCGGCCGGGTCGCGGACGGGGTGCGGACGTACCGTCTGATCGCGGCGATGTGGATTCGTTCCACGATGGCTTACCGGGCTTCTTTCGTGATGACCACGGTCGGCAACTTCGCGGCGACCGCGCTCGACTTCGTGGCGATCCTGCTGATGTTCTCGCAGGTGGACGCGCTGGGCGGGTATCCGCTGCCGGAGGTCGCCTTCCTGTACGGCCTGTCGTCGGTGTCCTTCGGGCTGGCCGATCTGGCGATCGGTTCGATGGACCGGCTGGGCCGCCGGGTGCGTGACGGCACGCTCGACACGCTGCTCGTGCGGCCGGCGCCGGTGCTGGCGCAGGTGGCCGCCGACCGGTTCGGGCTGCGGCGGCTGGGCCGGGTGACGCAGGGCGCGCTGGTGCTGGGGTATGCGCTGATGGAGCTCGACCTGCAGTGGACGCCGCTCAAACTGGTGTTGATGCCGGTGATGGTGCTGGGCGGTGCCGGGATCTTCTGCGCGGTGTTCGTCGGGGGTGCCGCGTTCCAGTTCGTGGCGCAGGACGCCTCCGAGGTGCAGAACGCGTTCACGTACGGCGGTACGACGCTGTTGCAGTATCCGCCGACCATCTTCGCGAAGGATCTGGTGCGGGGGGTGACGTTCGTGCTGCCGCTCGCCTTCGTCAACTGGGTGCCGGCGGCCTATGTGCTGGGGCGGCCGCTGCCGCTCGGGCTGCCCGCGTGGACGGCGTTCGTCTCGCCGCTGGTGGCGGCCGTGTGCTGTGCGCTGGCCGGTGTGGTGTGGCGGACGGGGCTTCGGTCGTATCGGAGTACAGGGAGCTAGAAGTGGACCGTGCGTTCATCGAGCTGGATCGCGTCGAGAAGGTTTTCGACGTGCGCAAGAAGACCGGCTTCATGAAGCGGGAGCGGCGTGAGGTGCGGGCGGTCGACTCGATCTCGTTCACCGTGCCGCGGGGGGAGATGGTCGGTTACATCGGTCCGAACGGTGCCGGGAAGTCGACGACGATCAAGATGCTCACCGGCATCCTGACGCCGAGCGGTGGCCGGCTGCGGGTCGCGGGCATCGATCCGTCGCGGGAGCGGTCGCGGCTGGCGCACCGTATCGGGGTGGTGTTCGGGCAGCGTACGACGCTTTGGTGGGACCTGCCGTTGATCGACTCGTACCGGCTGATGCACCGCATGTACCGCATCCCCGACGGGCGGTACCGGGAGAACCTGGACCGGCTCGTCGAACTCCTGGAACTGGGTGAGTTGTTGGATGTTCCGGTACGGCAGCTGTCGCTCGGTCAGCGGATGCGCGGGGACATCGCGGCGGCGCTGTTGCACGATCCGGAGGTGCTGTACCTGGACGAGCCGACGATCGGTCTTGACGTCGTGTCGAAGGGCAAGGTGCGGGAGTTCCTGCGGGAGTTGAACACGGAGAACGGCACGACGGTGCTGTTGACCACGCACGATCTCCAGGACATCGAGCAGTTGTGTTCGCGGGTGATGGTCATCGACCACGGGCGTCTGATGTACGACGGTCCGCTCACCGGTCTGCACGAGGTGGGGGAGAGCGAGCGGGTCCTGGTGGTCGACCTGGAGCGCGAACTGCCGCCGATCGAGGCGCCGCCGCCCGCGCGGGTGGTGAAGGTGGAGGGGCCCCGGCAGTGGCTGGCGTTCCCGGCGGCGGCGTCGGCGGCGCCGCTGGTGGCGCGGATCGCGGCGGAGTATCCGCTGGTGGACCTGTCCGTGCGGGAGCCGGACATCGAGGCGGTGATCGCGAAGATGTACGCGGAGCGGACGGCGACCGCGTAGTGGCTGCGACAGCGTTGCCGTAGTGCCCGTCGCCCGGAACTCGTAGGCTGGCGGGTATGACCGAGGATGCCCCGGAGCTGCGCGCCTCCGACGCCGATCGTGAACGAGTCGCCGAGGTTTTGCGGGACGCCCTCGCGGAGGGGCGCCTTGACATGGAGGAGTTCGGGGAACGGCTGGACGCGACGTATCAGGCGCGCACGTACGGCGAACTCGCGCCGATCACCCGGGACCTGCCGTCCGGCGCGGGCGTCGTCTCCGCTCCTCGGATCTCGATGACCAAGGGGCCCGTGCAGAGCGGGGGTTGGGCGGGGCGGATCGTCGGCGGGGGAGAGTCGTCGACGTGGGCCGTGGCGATCATGTCGGGGTTCCAGCGCAAGGGACGCTGGACGGTGCCGAAGCGGTTCAACTCCTTCGCCTTCTGGGGCGGCGGCGAGATCGACCTGCGGGAGGCGGACTTCGCGGCCGGCGTGGTCGAGATCAACTGCATCGCGATCATGGGCGGGATGCAGGTGATCGTGCCGCCCGGCGTCGAGGTCGTCGTGCGCGGCATCGGCATCATGGGCGGCTTCGACCAGCGTGAGGAGGGCGTGCCGGGTGATCCGGGCGCCCCGCGGGTGATCGTGACGGGCTTCGCCTTCTGGGGCGGGGTCGGTGTGGAGCGCAAGCTCACGCGGTCCGAGCGGCAGCGGCTGAAGGAGGAGCGCCGCCAGGAGAAGCTGGACCGCAAGGCGTCGCTTCGGGAGCTGGGTGAGTCCGTCCGGGACGACGTCCGCGACGCCCACCGCAGGATGCTCGAAGGCCGCCACGACCTTCTGCGGGACCGCAGTCGTGAGCGTCGCGAGGAGCGCCGGGAGCAGCGCCGGGAGGAGCGGGACCGGCGGCGCGGGGGGTACTGATCCCTCCTGGATGAGTGGATGCCCCTCGAGGGCGCGGGGGGACTGCGCGACCAGCCCCCACGCGCCCGCACCCGGCACACCACCGGAACCAGCCCTCTCGGGTTGCCGGATCCCGCACCCTGGATCCCTGACCCCCGCACCCTGGATCCCTGACCCCTGGCCCCGGATCCCTGGCCCCGGATGCCTGACCCCTGGCCCCTGATCCCTGGCCCCTGGCCCCGGATCCCGGATGCCTGATCCCTGGCCCCGGATGCCTGACCCTTGACCCCTGGCCCCGGATGCCTGATCCCTGATCCCTGGCCCCGGATGCCTGATCCCTGGCCCCTGATCCCTGGCCCCTGGCCCCGGATCCCGGATGCCTGATCCCTGGCCCCGGATGCCTGATCCCTGGCCCCTGGCCCCGGATGCCTGATCCCTGGCCCCTGATCCCTGGCCCCTGGCCCCGGATCCCGGATGCCTGATCCCTGGCCCCGGATCCCTGGCCCCTGGCCCCGGATCCCGGATCCCTGACTCCGGATCCCGGATGCCTGATCCCTGGCCCCTGATCCCTGGCCCCTGGCCCCGGATCCCGGATGCCTGATCCCTGGCCCCGGATGCCTGACCCTTGACCCCTGGCCCCGGACCCCTGACCCCTGGCCCCGGATCCCTGGCCCCTGGCCCCGGATCCCGGATCCCTGACTCCGGATCCCGGATGCCTGATCCCTGGCCCCTGATCCCTGGCCCCTGGCCCCGGATCCCGGATCCCTGGCCCCGGATCCCTGGCCCCGGACCTCGCGTCAGAGCTTCGCCGGTGCCGTCCCCTTCAGGTCGTCCAGGTCGAAGGCCGCCGCCATGCGCTCGTACCCCTTGTCGCTGGGGTGGAGGTGGTCGCCCGAGTCGTAGTCGGAGCGGAACCTGCGCGGGTTGTAGGGGTCGCGGACCGCCTTGTCGAAGTCGACGACGGCGTCGTAGACCCTGCCCGCGCGGATCTCGGCGTTGATCTGCTGCCGTACCGACTCGCGGGCGCCGGTGTAGCCGCGGTGGCCGCCGAAGGGCATCAGGGTGGCGCCGACGACCTTGATGCCGCGGGCGTGGGCCTGGCGGACCGTCGCGCGCAGGCCTTCGAGGATCGCGTCGGGGTCGGCCAGCCGGGGGTTGCGCAGGATGTCGTTGATGCCGAGGTCGACGACGACGACCTTGACGTTCGTGCGGCCGAGGACGTCGCGGGCGAAGCGGTCGACGCCGGCCTGGTTCTCGGCGGGCCGGCCGAGGCCGTCGGCGAGGATCTGGTTTCCGCCGATTCCCTGGTTGACGACGCTGTAGCGGGGCACGTCCCGGCCCGAGTCGAGCGCGGCGCGCAGCCGCTGGAACAGGAGGTCGGTCCAGCGGTGGTTGGCGTTCGCGGTGGAGCCGACGCCGTCGGTGAGCGAGTCGCCGAAGGCGACGACGGTGCCCTCGGCCTCGTCGCTGAGCACGTCCAGGGCGGTCAGGTAGCGCCAGTACTCGGCCTGCTCGGTGTACGCGGTCGCCGTCGGGTCCTCGGTGCGGTCGCCGGCGGCGGCGTACGAGGTCTGGCGGGCGCGCGGGTGGTAGGTGACCGGGCCGGACGGGGTGGGGGAGTAGGTGGTGACCAGGACGTCGCTGCCCGCCGGGATGCGCAGGACGACGGCGTCGCTGAGCACCTGCTGTCCGGCGGGGACGACGACGGCGGTGTTGCCGCCGAAGGTCAGGCGCCGCATGGTCTGTGCGGCCGCCTCGGCGGTGCCGGTGCCGGCCGCGAGGGCGAGCGAGGCGTGGGTGATGGTCAGCGGCGACTGGCCGTAGAGATTGGACAGTGTGACGCGGGCACTCGTACCACCGGCGCTCGCGTGGACGACGTTGCGTACCGAGCGGCCCGCCAGGCCGTCGGTCTCGGTTCCGGGTTCGCCGCCGACCGGGGAGGCGGACCAGGAGCCGACCCAGACGCCGGTGGAGACCGGGGCGGCGGAGTTGTGGGGGGCGGGCCCGCCGGCCAGCGTGGTGCGTTCGTTCGTACCGTCGTCGGTTGCCACTCCGACGTAGATGGCGGCGGACAGGGCCACGATCACTGAGAGGATCGCGGCGAGCAGGGCGTAACCATGACGCCGGGTCATGCTGTGTTGTTCTCCTCGGGCGATGGGAGCCCAAGGCTCCGATCTGATGAACCCATGATGAGCCATGGGCCGGGGAAAACTGACAGGACCCCGCCGCGTTCCCCCGACCGGACAGACGCTGGGAACTCTTGTTCCGTTCCAGGAGTCGGTCAGGAAGGGACAATGTGTGAGGGATCACCGAACGGGTGGAGCGGATGGAACGTACGGAAACGGGATCAACCGGAGCCGAAGGGCAGCATGCCCGGCCCGGCACCTTCACGAACCGCGCCATGAACACGTTCAGCGAGGCCGACGAGGAGAAACAGCGCGGCGTCCGCCGGATGAAGCTCACCGCCACCGGCATGCTGCTGTTCGTGGCGCTCGTCTACGTCCTCGCCAAGTGGGCCTCCCACGAGGGCGCCGGCGCCTGGGCGGGCTATGTCGCCGCGGCCGCCGAGGCGGGCATGGTCGGTGCGATGGCCGACTGGTTCGCGGTCACCGCCCTGTTCCGGCACCCGCTGGGCCTGCCCATCCCGCACACCGCGATCATCCCCACCAAGAAGGACCAGTTGGGGGTGTCGCTGGGCGAGTTCGTCGGGGAGAACTTCCTCTCCGAGGACGTCGTACGGCAGCGGCTGCGGGCCGTCGGCATCGGCAGCCGGCTCGGCACCTGGCTCGCGGACCCCGAGCATGCCGACCGGGTGACGGCCGAGTTGTCGGCCGCGCTCCGGGGCGCCCTGACCGTGCTGCGCGACTCCGACGTCCAGGCGGTGGTCGGCGAGGCCATCACGCGCAGGGCCGACGCGCAGGAGATCGCGCCCGGCATAGGCAAGATGCTGGAGAAGGTCGTCGCGGACGGCGGCCACCGTCGTGCCGTCGACCTGATCGTGTCCCGCGCGCACGACTGGCTGGTGCTGCACAGCGACTCCGTGATGGACGCCGTACAGGGCGGGGCGCCCGGCTGGACCCCGAGGTTCGTCGACAAGAAGGTCGGCGAACGCGTCTACAAGGAACTGCTGCGCTTCTGCGCGGAGATGCGGGACATGCCCTCCCACCCGGCCCGCGGCGCCCTCGACCGCTTCCTCTCCGACTTCGCCTCCGACCTCCAGTCCGACACCGACACGCGCACGCGTGTCGAGCGGCTCAAGGGCGAAGTGTTGGGCCGCGGCGAGGTCAAGGACCTGATCGACTCCGCCTGGAGCGCCGTACGATCCATGATCGTCTCGGCGGCCGAGGACGAGCGCAGCGAGCTGCGGCTGCGGGTGCGCGCCTCCCTGCTGTCCCTGGGCGCCCGGATGGCCGTCGACCCGAAGGTGCAGGCCAAGGTCGACGGCTGGCTGGAGGGCGCGGCGGTGTACGTCGTGACCACCTACCGCAAGGAGATCACCTCCCTGATCACCGACACAGTGGCGGGCTGGGACGCCGAGCACACGACGAAGAAGATCGAGGCGAACATCGGCCGTGACCTCCAGTTCATCCGGATCAACGGCACGGTGGTCGGTTCGCTGGTGGGCTTGTTGATCTACACGGTGTCGCGGGCACTGGGGGCGTAACCCCACTGGTCGAGGGCACTCGATCCGGGTTCTCGCTCAGATGAGGAGGGGGCCCATGACCACCGCGCAGGCCGAGACAGGCCGAACCGTGACGACCGACATCCCTGCCCGCCTCGACCGCCTTCCGTGGTCGCGGTGGCACTGGACGATCGTCATCGGTCTCGGCACCGTGTGGATCCTCGACGGCCTCGAAGTCACCGTCGTCGGCAACATCGCGGGCCGCCTCTCCGAGCCCGGCAGCGGACTGCCGATCACCTCCGGCCAGGTCACCGGCATCGCCGCCGCGCTCTACGTGGCCGGCGCCTGCTTAGGCGCCCTGTTCTGGGGCCGTCTGACCGACGTCTGGGGCCGCAAAAAACTGTTCATGATCACCTTGGCGGTCTATCTCGCGGCGACCGCGCTCACCGCCATCGCCTTCGACACCTGGTGGTTCTTCGCCTTCCGCTTCCTGACCGGCTTCGGCATCGGCGGCGAGTACGCGGCCATCAACTCCGCGATCGACGAACTGATCCCCAAGGAGTACCGGGGCCGCGTCGACCTGATGATCAACGGCAGCTTCTGGCTGGGCGCGGTCGGCGGCTCGCTGCTGTCGATCGTCGCACTGGACACCGACATCTTCCCGGCGAACGTCGGCTGGCGGCTGACCTTCGCCCTCGGCGCCGTCCTCGCCCTGGTGATCCTCCTCGTACGACGCCACGTCCCCGAGAGCCCACGCTGGCTGCTGATCCACGGCAGGGACGAGGAGGCGGAACGGATCGTCTCCTCCATCGAACAGCGCGTCGAGGCCGAGCGGGACGAACCGCTGCCGCCGGCAGAGGGCGAACTCACCATCCACCAGCGCCGCAGCGTCACCTTCCTGGAGATCGGCCGCACGGTCTTCTCCGACTACCGCAGGCGGGCGATCCTCGGCTTCTCCCTCTTCATCGGCCAGGCCTTCCTCTACAACGCGATCACCTTCGGCTTCGGCGCGATCCTGACGACGTTCTACGACGTCCCGACCGGCGACACCGGCTACTACTTCGCCGTCATCGCCGTCGGCAACTTCTTCGGCCCGCTGCTGCTAGGCAAGCTGTTCGACACGGTCGGCCGCAAGGTGATGATCTCGTCGACCTACGTGCTCTCGGGCCTGCTGCTCTTCGGCACGGCCTGGCTCTTCGACCGCGGCTCCCTGAGCGCGGGCACGCTGACCGCCTGCTGGTGCGCGGTGCTGTTCTTCGCCTCCGCGGGCGCGTCTAGCGCGTACCTGACGGTCTCCGAGGTCTTCCCGATGGAGACCCGCGCCATGTCCATCGCCTTCTTCTACGCCATCGGCACCGCCGCCGGCGGCATCAGCGGCCCCATCCTCTTCGCCGACCTCACCGGTACGGGCAAGGTCGGCGACACGGTCCTCGCCTTCCAGATCGGCGCGGCCCTGATGTGCGCGGCCGGCCTGGTCGCCGCGTTCCTCGCGGTACGCGCGGAACGCCGCTCCCTGGAGGACATCGCGACGCCACTGACGGCGGCGGCCGACGCTCGATGATTCCGCCCCCGCCGCCCTTTCCCTTCCCGTCCCTGGGGGCTGCGCCCCCAGACCCCCGCTTCGGCCTGAACGGCCTCGTCCTCAAACGCCGGACGGGCTGAAATCAGCCCCTCCGGCGTTTGAGGAGCGGGGGTCTGGGGCGGAGCCCCAGAAGGACGGGACGGGACGGGAAGGGAAGGGGCGGCGGGGGCGAGGAACCACCGCACTCGCGGTCTCTACTGAGCGCCGTCGCGCCGAACCCGGTCCCGCCGCCGCAGGAAGAGCAGCCCGCCGGCAACGGCGGTGACGCCCGCGGCGGCGGCCCAGCCGACGATGTCGTCGGAACCGGTGGCGGCGAGGCCACCGGCGACCGACGCGGACGGGGACGCGCCGGCGGTCGCCCCGGCCCGCGGGCGGGCGGCGTCCGAACCACCGCCCGAGGAGGCGACGGACCCACCGGCCGCCGGGCTCGGGCTCGGGGAAGCCGCCGTGTCCGCCGCCCGGTCCCGCGAGAACGCCAGCGTGCCGAAGCCGAGTTGGTCGTAGCCGCCGCTGTTGGGGCCGTAGTCCCCGCCACCGCCCTCGGGCGCGGCCTTGGCGGCGATCTGGGTGAGGTAGGTGGCGGACAGGCCACGCCGCTTGGTGTAGTGGTTGGCGATCATCGCCCAGATCGGGCGCTGCATGGCCGGGTCCACGGCGGCGGCGTCGGAGGCGGTCTCCTGCCCGGACCAGCCATTGATCGCACCCTTCGCGCGGGTGTTGGCGGTGTACGGCACGTTGCCGCCCATGCTCCACTTCGCCACGTACTGGGCGCCCTTGAGGAAGCGGCTGTCGTCGTAGCCGTACAGGTCGATGCCCTGGTTCCAGGCCATCTCGCAGACGGTGCCCATCAGACCGACGCCGAGCAGCGCGTGCCCCTGGTCGCGGCCGGCCTCGACCCACTCGGCGAGTCCGTCGTCGTGCACGACGGGGATGGCGTGCCGGACGGAGCCCAGGCCGTCGCCGTCCTTGAAGTAGTCGACCGCGCGGGCGACCTGGGCCTTGTCGTCGCAGAAGATGCCGGTGGCCAGGACGCAGGCCATGGCGGCCAGGTCCCAGTTGGTCCAGTAGTTGGTGACGACGGCGCCGTTGTGCTCGGCGAGGAAGCTGTCGCTCAGCGGCGCGAAGACGTCGCTGAGCATCTGCTGGAACCGGCCGAGCTCGAAGTCGCCGTGGTCACGGACGAGTTCGGCGGCGTTCGCGAACTGGTAGCCGTAGAGCCCGGCGGCGAGGAACCGGTCGGCGCTGCCTTCGAGGCTGGTCAGCTTGGCCGACCAGGCGTTGAGGATCGCCACGGCGGTGTCGAGGTGCGCGCTGTCGCCGCTGACGTGACCGCGCAGGGCGTTCTGGTAGGCGGCGTGGACGTCGTTGTAGAGGATCGCGTAGTTCTGCGGGGAGCCCGCACCCCGGTACACGGTGGCCTGCGGGTTGGCCGTCCAGCCGCTCGCCGCATGGCGGTTGGCTGTCAGCCTGGCGAAACCGGCCGTATAGGGGGCGGCGCCCGCCTTCACCTTGGCGGCCATGCGGTCCAGGTCGGCCCGGGTGTGCAGGAGGCCGGGATGCGCGTGGGCGGCGGTGCCTGCCGCGGCGGCCGGTGTGCCCGTGCCGAGGGCGGTACCGATACCGACGGCTCCGGCGGTGACGCCTGCGGCCTTGAGCATGCTCCGGCGGCTGATCTCTCGTGTCACGTGTTTCGTTCCTCGGGGTCGAATCGCGTGCCTGTGGGGACGGTGAGGAGACGAACGGGAAGGGCAGCGGATAACGAAAACCGCACGAGCGCGAGGAGAGACGCCGATGACAGTCCGCAGAGTCGTCCCGGACATCCACGTCCGGTCCGAGGAAGCGATGCGAACGAACCGCGACTTCTATGGCCTGCTCGGCCTCGAGGAGGTCATGAACCTGGGCTGGGTGACCACACTCGCCTCCCCGTCCAACCCCACCGCCCAGATCATGTTCCTCACCGAGGAACGCACCGCACCCGTCGTCCCCGACATGAGCGTGGAGGTCGAGGACGTCGACGCCGTGTACGCGCGGGTGGCGGCGTCGGGCGCGGAGATCGTACGGGAGCTGCGGGACGAGGAGTGGGGCGTACGACGGTTCTTCGTACGGGATCCGAACGGGCGGGTGGTGAACGTGCTGGGGCACCGTGCGTAGCGGGCCGCCGGGCGCGGAGGACCGACCGCATGTAGCGGACCGACCGGGTGTAGCGGACCGACCGGGCGCGGAGGACCGACCGCATGTAGCGGACCGACCGGGTGTAGCGGGCCGCCGGGCGCGGAGGACCGACCGCATGTAGCGGACCGACCGGGTGTAGCGGGCCGCCGGGCGCGGAGGGCCGACCGGGTGTAGCGGACCGACCGCGCGGGCTGACGGACTAGCCGGCGTTCCGGTCCGCCACCGCCCACGAAGCCAGGGCCACCGCTCCGGCCACGCCGAAGACGGCCGGCCAGGCGCCCACCTTCTTGGCGAGCGGGTGCGACCCGGCGAAGGCGGCGGCGTACGCGACGGTCAGTGCCCCCGCGGCCTTCCCGCCCGCCTGCCGGCGCCACTGCTGCGCGGCCGCGGCCCCGGCGGCGGCCAGTACGACGCCACCCAGCTGCCGCTTCCTGGTCCAGCGGGCCACGCCGTACCCGCCGACGAGACCGCTCGCCGCGACGACTGCGCTGGGAACCCTCGCCATGTCTGCCTCCTGTGCTGTCCCGTGCGGTGCGATGCGCCCCCGAGGCTAACGCTCACCTCGGACAACGCCGTCTAACTGAGTCGGGGCTTGTCAAGTTTCCTCCTCCGAGCTATATAAGAACCCGTAGGGCATCGCACAGCGAACCTGAGGAAAGGAGTGAACTGTGATGCTCATGCGTACGGACCCCTTCCGTGAATTCGACCGCCTCGCGCAGCAGGTCCTCGGCTCCACCGCCGCCCGCCCCACCGCGATGACGATGGACGCCTACCGGTCCGGGGACGAGTTCGTCGTCCACTTCGACCTCCCCGGCATCGACCCCGAGACGATCGAGATCGACGTCGAACGCAACGTCCTGAACGTCCGCGCAGAACGCCGTTCCCCGGCCCCCGAGGACGCGGAACTGATCGTGGCCGAGCGCCCCACGGGCAGCTTCACCCGCCAGCTCTTCCTCGGCGACACCCTCGACACGGAACGCGTCGACGCCTCGTACGACGCCGGTGTCCTGACCCTGCGCATCCCGGTGGCGGAACAGGCCAAGCCGCGCCGCATCCAGATCACGGGCGGCGACAGCGGCCGCAGGCAGCTGAGCGGCTGAACAGCCGAACCGTCGAACAGCCGAACCGTCGATCGACTGAACAGCCGAACCGTCGAACAGCCGAACCGTCGATCGACTGAACAGCCGAACCGTCGATCGACTGAACAGTCGAACCGTCGATCGACTGAACGGCTGAGCAGCTGACCAGCACACGACCCGGAGGACCGAAGAAGGGAGCCCCTATGACAGTACTGAGCACGGCCAGCTGGACCGAACTGATCGACGCCGTACGGGAGTCCGGCCAGTACCCGAGCGCGGCGGAGGCCGAACGCGTCACCCGCGTCGTCCTCTCCGCCCTCGGCGGTCACGTCACCGGCGACGAACGCGTCGACCTGGCCCGCGCCCTCCCCGAGGAAGCGGCCCGCGTGGTCGCCTCCCAGATCCCGGCGACCCGTCCGCTGACGGCGGCGGAGTTCGTGGACGCGGTCGCCGCCCGGATCCAGGGGGCCACCCCGGCCACGGCCCGCTGGGACGTCAGCTCGGTCCTGAGTGTCCTGCCGGGTCTGGTCGGCGACGACCTGGTGGACCGCGTCCTGGCCCAACTCCCACCCGGATACGCCCTGTTGTTCGGCCGGGCGGAACTCGCACCGGCGGCCTGAACGAGAGGCCTGGGCGGGCCGGCGGTCGTCAGCCTCCCCGCCGGGCCTCGGCAAGGCCGAGGCCCGGCGGGGAGGGACATGACGGAGGGACGTGACGATCCCGAAGTCCCTCCGATGGTTCCCGATACGTCCCGCCATCGGCCGACACTTCCCGACACTCCCAGCGCGCCTGGCCGGACGCGATCGAAGGCTCCGACTACGGTGAGATCAGGTACGAAATAACCTGGTCCGACCATGTCTGGGGGAGTAAATGCTCAAGGTCAGCATTGTGGTGCCGGTCTACAACGCGGGCGAGTACATCGACCGCTGCGCCCCCTCGCTCCTCCATCAGAGCATCGGCCGGGACGCGTACGAGATCGTCTACGTCGACGACGGCTCGACCGACGACTCCGCGTACCGTCTCGACCAGCTGGCCGCCCGGCATCCCCACGTACGCGTGGTCCGCCAGGAGAACTCCGGCTGGCCGGGCAAACCCCGCAACGTGGGTGTCCGGACGGCCCGCGGCGAGTACGTCCAGTTCGTCGACCAGGACGACGACCTGACCCCGGAGGCTTTGGAACGCCTGTACGACCTCGGCAGCCGCAATGCCTCCGACATCGTCCTGGGCAAGATCGTGGGCACCATGCAGGGCCCCAGCAGCCTCTTCCGGCGCACCGTCGAACACTGCACGGTCGAGGACGCGCCTCTCATGGACAGCCTGACGCCCCACAAGATGTTCCGCCGGGCCTTCCTCCTCGACGAGGGGATCACCTTCCCCGAGGGGCCGGTACGCCTGGAGGACCAGCTCTTCATGGCCCGCGCGTACGTGCGCGCGAAGCGGGTCTCCATCCTCGGCGACCACCCCTGCTACGTATGGAACCGCCGCGAGGACGGAGGCAACACCAGCGGACGCGCCACCACCCCCGAGACCTACTACGGCCACCTGCGCACGGTCGTGGAGGCCATCAAGGAGGGCACCGAACCGGGCCCCCTCCAGGACCACCTGCTGCGCCGCTCCTACCGCGTCGAACTCCTCCGCCCGGTCGTCGAACCCCGCGTCCTCCAACGCACGGGCAGCAGCCTCGAACGGTACTTCGACGTCGTACGCCGCATGGCCCTCGACTGCTACCCACCGGGCGTACGGGACGGACTCCCCGCGATCACCAGGCTCAGAGGCCGCCTCCTGGAGGACGGCAACCTGGACTCCCTGATCGAACTCGCGCACCGCACCCAGAAGATCAAGCCCGAGCTCACGGTCGACCACATCCGCAGGCGGAACGACAAACTCGTCATCAGGACGACGATCGGCATGCTCCGCCCCGACGGCGAACCCCTCACCCTCGTCGAACGCTACGGCCGTCTCCTCCTGGACCCCGAACTGCTGGCGGACATCAAGGGCGCCGAGGACTGGGAGGTCCCGCACCCCCTCGGTGAAGCCCGCGGCGAGTTCCTCGTCCACGACGCCACCCGGAACCTGTGGTGGTACCCGGAGACCGGCCTCGCCCCGCGCACCCAGCCGCTCGGCAACGGCCGCCACCGCGTGATCATCACCGGCGAGACCACCATCGACCCCCTGACCCTGGCCGGCGGCACCGAGATGCCCGCCGGCACGCACCTGGTGTGGGCGTACGCGCAACTCCTCGGCGTCGGCCGCCGGATCCGCCTCACCGGCACCCCCACCTGCCCCGGCGCGTTCACGACCGGCACCCCGTCCCGCCTGGTCCACCCCGCCTGGGGCGGCCCCGACGGCCAGCTCCGCCTCTCCGTGGGCCAGCCTGGCCACCTCTCCGTCCCCCACCGCGTACTCCTGCACGCCACGGCGACCCCGACCGTCCGCCGCGCCGCCCGCACGGTCCTGCGGCGCCTCCCGAAGGACGTACGCGGACCGGTCCGTACGCTCGCGCGCAAGGCGGATCCCTGGACCCCGGGGCGGAGCGACTGAGGGACCGGCGGACCAAGGACTAAGGATTAAGCACTGAGTGACTGAGGGCTGAGCGTCGGACCTGCCGACGCTCAGCCCTCAGTGGTCAGCGACTAGCAGTCGACGCAGGGGTCCGTTCCCCAGCCCAGACCGCTGATCCTGGTGTCCTTCAGCGCGCCGGCGTACGCCTGCACCTCGTCGACGTCGCCGTGCAGGTACTCGCCCCAACCGTCGCCGACCTGTGCCCGGCCGATCTGGAGCGCCCCGGAGCTGCGCCAGCCGTTCGGAAGGGTTCCGGTCGCCTGGGAGTTGGTCTCACCATCCAGGAAGAGCTTGACCGTGTCGGTGGCGTCGTCATAGACCACGGCAAGGCGGTGGCCCTGGCCCTCGCCGCCGTCCGCCATCGCGATCTGCGACACCACCGTCTCGGCGGCGCCGACCTCGTCCTTCTCCGGCATGACCAGCTGCCAGGCGTGCTCGGACGGTTCGTACCGCACCTTGAAGGCGTCGGTGTGCTCGCCCGCCTGGGACAGCACGGTCATCGGGTGGGCCGGTTCGGAGTCAGCCAGCCGTACCACCACGCCCAGGGTGAAGCTGTCCCCGGTGTCCACCACCGGGCCCTCGGCGACGGCGTGCCCGCTCTCGCCGTCCAGCCGCAGATGTCCGTCGCCGACCAGGGCGGGCGGCGTGTAGGTGCAGTCGGGGTCCAGGTCCGGGATGCAGGAGCTGTCGGAGCTCTGGTAGATCGTCGCTCCCGTACCGAGCCTGAGCGGCGCTCCGCCCTTCTGCTCCGGGCTCGCGCCGTCCGTCGCGGTCTCCAGTGACCAGTGGCCGAGCAGCTTCGGTGTGCGGCGGCTCAGTTCGGCCAGCTCGACCGGCACCACGACCCTGTCGTACGCCCGTACGTCACCGATGTCACCGTGCCACCGCGCGTGGTAGCCGGACCCGCTGCGGGCCCGGCCGATCTGGAACGCGTCGTTCGGCCCGGCGGGTGTGGCCTCGACGGCGGTGCCGACCGGGTGGCCGTTGACGTACAACTGCGCCTTCCCGGTCTCCTGGTCGTAGAGCCCCAGCAGGTGGGCCCACTCACCGGTCTCCGGAGCACCGCCCGACACCCGTGCGCCCCCGATGCCGAACGTCCAGGCGGGTCCGGAGTCCGGGCTGCTCAGTCCGAGGCGGAAGCCGGCCGTGTCGCCCGCGTCCTGGCCGGCGACGGTCATCGTCCGGTCGGTCTGCGCGGGCCGCACCCAGGCGCTGACGGCGAAGGTCCTGCCGGTGTCGACGGCCGGGGCGTCCGGCGTGAGGAAACCGTGACGGCTGCCGTCGAGGGCGACGGTGGCGGTGGCGCCGGTGCCCCGGGGTGCCGGACCGCCGAAGGTCACGCCGCGTCCGGCGCGGGCGGCGGTGCCCGTTTCGGCGGCGGCGCTGGTGGCTCCCGCCGCGTCGTCGAGCTTCCAGTGGGCGACGGGTGCGCGCCCGCTCGGGACCCGGAAGAAGTACGTGGTGGTTCCGCTGCTGCGCCCCGAGCGGTCGATCGCGCGGACGCTCAGGTAGTCCGGGCGGGCCTGGAGCGGCAGGAACCGGATGGTGGCGGGCCCGCCCATCTCGTCCGGCCGGACGGTCCCGTACGGGCCGCCGATGAAGTTGTAGCGGTACTCGACGACGTCCGGTGACGGGGAGTCCACGGTGAAGCCGCCGTAGACGCCGACGCCGCCCCCGATCTGTTCCTCCGGGAAGTCGGGCGAGGTGACGACCGCCTTCTCCGGGCTGGCGTCGTCGTACACGAACTCGCAGACGGACCCGTCGCCCTGCGAACTCCAGGCGGAGGTCGCCTTGCCGTCGTCGGCGCGGACGTGCCAGGAGATCACCGTGTCCGCCGGGATGTCCTCCGGCATCCGCCACGGCAGCCGCGATCCCGACAACGTCTCGTAGGACGTGTACGTACGGCGCTGCTCGACTCCGGCCGCGTCGGTCCACCACGCCTCGAACTCGGCCCTGACCAGGTTGGCCTCGGCGGGCTGGTTGTCCTCCTCCGGGTCGTACAGGACGGCGCCGAGCGTCGGCGGCGCCCCGACGTACGCCCGGTTGTCACCGGTCGCGCACGCCTTGGTCTCCGTCTGCAGGTCCTGCACGAGCGGCTGCTTCGGCGGCAGGTTCTCCGCCGCGTACGCCGTGCCGGACATGCCGGTCCCCGCCACCACGACCGCCGCCGCGCAGCACATCACCGCGAGCTGCGCGGACGCGGTTCTCCGTCTTCCGGCCGATCGTGTCCCAGCCCGTTGTCCTGCCGTCAACTGCCCCACCCCTGTTCGTCATTGACGCTCGTGAACCGCACGAGCCGCATGAAGTTAACAGAGGCCACTGACACAGTTGAAGCGCTTTCTGCTGCGTACCGAAGCCGCGGGGCGGGCGAGGAGGCGAAGCCTCACCGCTGCTCTCGGCACCGGCCTCTGAACGTCAGGCCCGGTACACCAGCAGGTTCTCCTCCGCTGCCGGACGGTCGAGCGCCTCTTGTTGCTGCGGTAGCGATGCCCAAGATCCGGATGAGTCGGGCTACGTTCTGGGCGGCGCTTGAGCCCCGGTGCCGGGGTGGACCGCAGGACGGCGTCGGGTCGAACTCCTATGTTCGGGCCGTGAGTTGATCCCTGGACACTTCGGCAACGTTCGGTCAACTACGGCCGTCAGAAGCGGAGTGATCTTTTCCCCTTGGGTGTGCCATGCGCAGGCCTTATGATCATCGATCTTCAGCCAAGATGACCGAAAGGACTCCCTGTGCACCACTCCGCGCCGGTCGCCCCGGCCCCGGGCGGGCGAAGATCCCGCCGCAGACAACGAGCCCTGGCGGCGGCCCTGCTGGCCGCTCTCGTGTGCGCCCCGCTGCCCCTGCTCAACGAGACCGCGTTCGCCGACGACGCCGATCCGGCCGCCGGTACCCCAGCGGTGCAGCAGGCGACCAGTGCCCGGACCGAGATAGTCTCCGAGCGCACCGACTCGACCACCACCTGGGCCAACGCCGACGGCACGACCACCGTCGAGACGTACACCGGCCCGATCCGGGTCAAGCAGCCCGACGGCAGCTGGCGGCCCGTCGACACCACGCTCGTGAGCGAGGACGGCGTAGTGCGGCCGAAGAACGCGGCCGCCGACATCAGCTTCTCCGGCGGCGGTTCGGGCGACCCGCTGGCCGAGGTCTCCCGGGGCGGCCGTACCCTCGGCCTCGACTGGCCCGGCAAGCTGCCCGAGCCGCGCCTGGACGGCCCGACCGCCGTCTACCCCGGCGCCGTCGAGGGCGGCGACCTCGAGGTGACCGCCCTCAAGGAGGGCTTCTCCCACTCCGTCGTCCTGCACGAGCGCCCGGACGGCCCGGTCAGCTACCGGCTGCCCGTCTCCGCCGACGGCCTCACCCTGCACGAGACCGCCGACGAACGGCTGCGCTGGAGCGACAGCAAGGGCCGTACGGTGGCCACCGCGCCGCTGCCCGTGATGTGGGGCTCGGGCGAACAGCGCGCCTCCGGTGAGCCCGAGGACCTCGCGGCCATCGACGTCACGATCGAGCGGGACGCGGACAGCGGCGACCAGGTCCTGGTCCTGAGGCCCGACGAGGAGTTCCTCGCCGACCCCGACCTGGAGTACCCGGTCACCATCGACCCGACAGACTCCCTGCTCGGCCCGGTGACCGACACCTGGATCCAGTACGACGACTACCTCACCTCGCAGCGCGGCTCGACCGAGCTGAAGGCCGGTACCTACAACGGCACCGAGAAGGCCCGCTCGTACCTGAAGTTCGACGTGGCGAAGTACGCCGGCAAGCACGTCCTCGACACCGACCTGCGCCTGTACTCGTACTACTCGTCCACGTGCAGCACCACCAACTCCGGCAACCAGGTTCGCCGTATCACCTCGGCCTGGGACCCGTCGGCCATCACCTGGGCCGAGCAGCCGACGACCACCTCGACCGGCGCCGTGACCTCCACCGCGGCCAAGGGCTACAACTCCAACTGCCCGGCAGGGCACGTCTCCTGGGACATCGACGGGATCGTCCAGGCCTGGGCCGACGGCCAGACCAACCACGGCGTGCGGATCGCGGCCGTCGACGAGACCGACCCGCTGACCTGGCGCCGCTACCACTCGGCGAACCAGACGGACGGCTCCCACAACGCCGCCTACGAGCCCTCCCTGACGGTCACCTACAACTCCAAGCCCGGTACCGCGACGGCCGTATCCCCGCTGTCCAGCACCTACACCCCGGACACCACGCCCACCCTGTCCGCCAAGGCCACCGACGCCGACGCCCAGCAGCTCACGCTGGCCTTCGAGGTCTGGGCGGCGAACGGCACCGCGGCCCTGCAGTCCGGCACATCCGCCTCCGTGGCCTCCGGGGCGGTGGCGACCCACACGGCCGTCACTCTGGCGCCGGGCGACTACAAGTGGCGGGCCAGGGCGTCCGACGGCACCGACACCGGGGCCTGGTCGACGTGGCAGACGTTCACCGTCGACACCACCGCCCCGTCCGCCCCCGCCATCAGCTCCACCAGCCACCCCTCCGCGTCGGCCTGGTACAACGCCACCACCTTCACCGGCACGCTCGCCGCGACGGACGCCTCCGGCGTGACCGGATACGCCGTCAAGCTCGACCAGAGCCCGACGACCGCCGCCGGGACGACCGTCACGCAGACGACGGCCGGCGTGAGCTGGTCCGGGCGTACCGACGGCACCTGGTGGGTGCACGCGGCCGCCAAGGACAAGGCGGGGCTGTGGTCCCCGACCCAGCACCGCGGCTTCAACGTCGACACCACCGCCCCAGGCGCGCCCGGCGGTCTGGTCTCCTCCACACACCCCGTGACGACCAGCGCGTACGCCAACCGCACCGCGTCCTTCAGCTGGTCGGCGCCCACCGACCTGTCCGGCGCCGCCGGTTACGTGGCCACCGTGGACCGCGTCGCGGACACCCTGCCGGCCACCACCGGCACCGTGCAGACGTCGACGAAGTTCACCACCACCGTCGACGCGGACGGCACCTGGTACCTGCACGTGCGGGCCAAGGACCAGGCGGGCAACTGGTCGTCCGCCGCCGCGCATCTGCCGTTCCGGGTCGACATGACGCTGCCGCCGAGCCCGGTGATCAGCTCGTCCACGCACCCGGACCAGACGGGCGCGTACAAGAGCGGTTCCCTCAGCGCGACCTGGACCGCTCCCTCCGGCGCCTCCGCCGGGTACAGCATCGTCGTCGACGGCACCACCGACACGGTGCCCGACAGCACGGCCGAGACGACCGGCACCTCGTACACGACGACCCGCACCGAGGGCACCTGGTACCTGCACGTGCGCGGCATCGATGGCAACGGCACGGGCGGGGCGACCTCCCATTACCGCTTCACCGTCGACACCACCGCGCCCGGCGCCCCGGCCGTGACCTCCGCGGCCTACCCGTCGGACGCCTGGGCCGGCGGCGCGCAGGTGACCGGGACGTTCACGCTGACGCCCGACGGCACCGACACCCGCGGCCTGACGTACTCGGTCGACGGCGGCACCGCCCAGACCCTCACCACCACCGGCGGCCCGGTGGAGCTGCCGATCACCCCGGCCGCCGAGGGCAGCCACCAGCTCGTCGTCACCGCCACCGACCGGGCCGGCAACGTCTCGGCCGAGATCCAGCGCGCCTTCCACGTCGGACGGGCGGCCGTGACCGCGCCCGCCAACGGCGAGGTGCTCGTCGGCTCGGTCGACCTCGCGGTCAGCGCCCCGGCCTCACTGACGGACGTCACCTTCCTCCAGCGGGCCTCGTCCGCCGACCCGTGGCAGGTCGTCCCGGCCTCTCAGGTGACCCGCGCCACCGACGGCTCCGCCGTCACCTGGCCGGTGCCGTTCAGCGGCGGCACGGCGCCGAAGCTGCTGTGGGACACCTCGTCGTTGTCCGGCAGCGGCGGCCGCCAGATCGGTGCCCGCTTCGGTGGGTCGTACGCCCCGCCGGAGGCCGAACCCGTCTCGGCGATCATCGACCGTGTCGAGGTCATCGAGGGCGGCTCGGGCGACGACATGCAGGAGTCGGAACCCGCCCAGGCCTACGCCCTGGAGCAGGCCGAGGCCCGCGCGGCCGAGAACCCCGACGCCTACGCCCCGCCCTATGTCGACCCGGCAACGGGTGAACTGGTCGCGCCGGTCGTGGAGTCGGCCTCGGCCGACGAGGCGTCCGCCCCGATCCAGGTGACTCAGGCGCCGGCCGACGAGGGCAGCGGACTGCCCGCCGAGGACACGGAGGACGGCACCAAGCCCGACACCGAGCCCAACGAGGCGGAGACTCCGGCGCCGCCCGCCGACGGGTCCGCGGACACCACCGGCGAGGAGTCGTTCGCGATGCCCGAGGACACCACAGAGACCACTCCCGCGCCTGCCGGGCCGACCGTCACCGAGCAGGTCGCCCCGCGCACCGAAGTGGTGGAGCACAGCGTCACCGCGCTGGAGTCCGTACGCGACGAGGCCCTCCAGCTGTCGGACGCGGAACTGCCCGGCGCGAGCGGACTGCGCGTCGCGTCCGTGGACGCCGCGGGGAACCGTGTCGTCGTCGCGACCGAGACCGCCGCCCCGGCGCTGGTCACGGCCCTGGGCGAGCGGTACGGCACCGACACCGTGGCCGTGCAGGTCATGCCCGGGGTCGACGCGCTGGGACCCCAGGCGACCCGCTACAACGACACCTCGCCCTACTACGGCGGGGCGCGCATCTACTCGCAACTGACCACCAACTCGGCGACGTGGTGCACGGCGGGATTCCCCTGGAAGTACAGCGGCAAGTGGTACATGGTGACCGCGGGCCACTGCACCACCGGCAACGGGGCCATCCTGAATCCCAGCCAGAGCGACTACATCGGCCCCGTCGTCCGGGACAACTGGAAGAACGGGTACGGCTCGGTGAGACTCGCCGGGCAGAGCTACTACTCCGGTGACCTCGCGTTGTACCGGATCAACAGCGACAGCTCCGCGTCGGCCCGGATCTACAAGGGCGGCAAGACGTCCAGCTCGTCCCGGCCCGTCCACGACTACTGGCGGCGCTGGGCGCAAGAGGGCGACAAGGTCTGCACGGGCGGCATGATGACCGGCGAGAGGTGCGGCTGGAAGGTGACCGACACCCAGGTGAGCTTCACCTACTCCGGCGGTACGAGGGCCAAGAACATGGTCGTCGCGAAGAAGACGTCCGGATCCTGCACGGTCAACGGCGACTCCGGCGGTCCGGTGTACACCGTCGACAGCAGCGGACGCGCCTTCGCGAAGGGCATCATCTCCGGCGGCGGTGGCGGCGGAGGCGACAACAGCGGCGGGCTGTTCGACCCGTGCTGGCTATTCTTCACCGACATCGGGTTGGCCAACAGCGCCTTCCCCGGCACGGTAGCGAGGTACTGACATGCGCCGCGTACTCCTCACACCGTTGTTGGCGGTATCCCTGACCGGATGCTCGCTCCTCGGCCAGGGCACACCGTGCACCGAAGCCGACGCGGACTCGCAGGTCTCCGCTGTTTGGAAGCCCGCCGACTTCGGCGGCGGCCCGAACGAGGCGAAGGTCCGGCTGTGCGTGGACGACACCTGCGAGGAGCGGACATCGGGCAGCCCGGACGACCCGTTCGCCTCGCTGTCGGTCCGACTCCCCGACGACATCGGTGCGTCCACCGTGCCGGTACGGCTCACCGTGACGTCCGTGAAGAGCGGTGACACGGTCGTCGAGGACAGCACCCGGGCCAAACTGACGGAGCAGCACCCCAACGGCACGTCCTGCCCGCCCACCACCTGGACGGCGACGTTCCGCGCCCACCCCGACAAGGGCCTCACCTCACCCGAGGGCATGAAGCTCCAGGGCTGAGCCCTCTACGCCCTCTACGCAAGCGCCCGTTCCCCCGGCACCATCGGGTGGGACGGGCGCTTCGCGCTGTTCTCCCGCCGCCCACCGTTACCGGCTCGCCAGCCGGCCCACGCCCGACGGGCCTCGCGGCGCCGGTTGTCGGTGAGCCTTCGAATCAGCTTCGACGGCTATGGGGCCGGTCCCTGGTGTCGTACTCCCGCCGGGCCTCCTCGACCGTGTCCAGGTTGACCGACCAGTCGGAGAGTGCGGCGAACATCGGTCCCAGGCTCCGTCCCAGTTCGCTGATCTCGTACTCCACCCGCGGCGGAACCTCGGGGTGGTACGTGCGCACGACGAGCCCGTCGCGTTCCAACTGCCGTAACCGCTCGGTGGACCGGGCACCGCGCACCGGGCACCGGTCGTCGTGCAGGCGCCGTCTAGGGTGCGGAGATGACGACCTCGCAGACCTACCTCTCCGAACTGTTCTCACTGGACGGCCGGGTCGCCGTGGTGACAGGCGGCAGCTCCGGTATCGGCCGCGCCATCGCCGGCGCCCTCGCACGGGCCGGGGCGAGCGTGGTGATCGTGGCGCGCAGGGAGCCGGAACTGGCCGCCACGGTCGACGAGATGACCGCGGCCGGCTGCCGGGCGGCCTGGGTGAGCGCCGACCTGAGCACCCGCGACGGGGTGCGCGTGGCGGCGGACCAGGCAGCCGACGTGTTCGGCGAGCCCGACATCCTCGTCAACAGCGCCGGGATCAACCTGCGGCCGCCGATGGACGAACTGGGTGACGAGGTCTGGGACACCACGATGGCCGTGAACCTGGAGGCACCCTTCCTGCTGGGCCGGCGCTTCGGGCCCGGCATGGCCGAACGGGGCTTCGGACGGATCATCCACATCACCTCCCAGCAGGCCCACCGCGCCTTCGTCCACAGCGGCGCCTACGGAGTCTCCAAGGGCGCACTGGAATCCCTGGCCCGCTCCCAGGCCGAGGCCTGGTCCCCCCACGGCGTCACCGCCAACACACTGGTCCCGGGCTTCGTCATGACCCCCCTCAACACCCGCCTCTCCTCCGACCCGGAAAAGGTGGCGGCGCTGGCCGCCCGCACGATGATCGGCCGCAACGGCCTGGCCGAGGACTTCGCGGGGGCGGCGGTGTTCCTGGCGGGGCGGGGGTCGGGGTATGTCACGGGGCAGTCGATCTTTGTGGATGGGGGGTTTTCCGTGCACTGAGCGGGACCTCGCCGGAGATGCCTGAAGTTCGACCTGGTCGAGCAGGGCTCTGATCAGCAACAGCCTGGCCGCGTCGGTGGGCGGGTTTGCCTAGGCCGGTCTGAGCCGAGGGTGCGGCTGGTTTAGTGGCGCCTGTCCGGCGAATCTCGTCTCACGGCCGCCAGAAGGTTGGTGCACAGAGGGTTCGGGTCGTTTCTTGCGCCAGGCGACGGCGACCCGTGTGTGGGCGGTGCCGGGTTCGACACTGGGGAAGGCAACGCCTTTGAGGCAGTAGGCGAGAGCCTTGGCGATCAGATCCCGGGCGGCGTCTCCGTAGGAGGCAGCGCTGCTGAAGGCGTGGAACGCGCCGGTGCGCTGGGGCCGCGAAATTCTTCAGCTCCTGCCGGAGCGTCTCCAGTGCCTGCTCGGCTCCGAGAGCCTTCGCCCGATCGGCCACCCGAGCTGTTACGGCCGCGATCACGCCGCTCACCGGCCCTGTTCCTCCTGCTTCGACCGAGCCGTGAGGTCAATGCCCTCCTGCACGGCAGTGTCAAAGTCGGGATCCTGGTAGAGGCGGATCCTGCCCCCGTAGTCGACGATCACCGTGGCAACAGCGTTGAGATCCGTGTCGGACGATGCCTCCAACGCACGCTGAAGATCTGCTTCAAAGGACTCCCGGTCACCCGGAAAGCCATGCCCGGACCGAAGAGCAGCTCGAATGTCACCGATGGTCTTCAACGACAGCGTCGCAGGCCCGGGCGTCTCCACGTACTGTGCGCTCACGATCGTCAGCTCCTTGCTGTCTGCTGTCCCAAGAGGAGTGTCCTACGGCGGAAGGGGCCGCTGAGGAACCTCTCGTCAGTGCGCCAGACGCGAAGGCGCTCGGTGCGCCGTTACTAAGTGAGTACGGTTCCTGGCTCACGCTTGGAGCCCCGGCAGCACCATCCGACCGGTCATCAACACATCGTGGTTGGCGAAGAGCGAGTCGAGTACGAACCTCCGACAGATGTACGCCGTCCAGCTCGCGCCCAACAGATCGGTGTACGCATTGACCGTTCGCGCGCGGCTCGCCTGCGTGAGAATCCACTGGGCCTGGGCATGGCGTTGCTGATGGCCGCCGAGATCGCAGGCAAGGCGCCACAGTTCTTCACCATCGCCGCCCGCGTCGACGACGGTGACGAGTCCGATGTCACCGAGGCCACGCTCGTCGCTGGACTGGGTGGTGTAGGCGACGCGGAGACCTTCGAGCGGGAAGACGGTCACGCGGCTGGTCGCGGTCAGCTCGGTGAGGGACAAGGGGACGGGGTCCGTTCTGGCACAGGGGAGGGCGGACTGACCGGGGAGGCCGGCCCGCCCATTCCGTGGGAGGGGGTCAGCAGCAGGGGCCGTCGCCGCAGCAGGCAGGCGGGTTGCAGTCCGCGGCCGTGCCCCACAGCCGTTCGTCGACCTCGAATCCGGCGGAACGGATCCTGTCCACGACGTCGACCATCAGCCCTCGCGTGCGGACCTTCGAGTTTGGCTGGTGATGCAGGAAGTAGCCGAAGCTCCTCTCGCACCAGTCGGCGTACCAACCGGTGTGCAGGATGAGCGTGTGCCAGCCCGGATCGACCTGCTGGGACGGCGCCATGGCCGCGCCTTCACCGGACGAGCCCATGACGAAGACCATGGCGAGCGCCTGGTCGACGACTCGGTCGGCGACGCAGCGCTCCAGGCCGTACTCCTCGGCGCAGAACGCGGCGAGCATGTCGAACTCGGCGTCTGTGACGAGGGATC
The DNA here is from genome assembly GCF_019049245.1 of Streptomyces sp. AC555_RSS877. Lineage (GTDB taxonomy): Bacteria > Actinomycetota > Actinomycetes > Streptomycetales > Streptomycetaceae > Streptomyces. The sequence goes on from NZ_JAGMUK010000052.1 coordinate 162,225, forward strand.
GGCCGGTGCGGACTCCGGTGACGGCGGCAGTGGTCACTGCGTGGCCCCCCTCGCACTCGCGCTGCTCCTGGGTGGGGTTGGCCCAGGAGGCATCTCGGGCCCTGACGGCGTTGTTTGCAACACAGATTCACCTCGTCTTTGGAGAACCCTCGGGTGGTGGACCTCTCCTGAGTGCCGCAGGCCTGCCGCGTGCTTAGGGAGAGGGCTTACACACCGCCGCGCAACGTGACGCAGTCCCGTACGCAGCGGGAAACATTCGACGACTGGCCAACTGCCACCTGGTCGGAGCGTTGGAGTGGCCGGGTATTCCTCGCAGGCGGAGAGGAGGAGGGCCTACCGCAAGCGGCTCACAACCGCGTGCCGATCGCGATCCGGTCTTTGCCGGCCAGCCGCAGCATCGCCTGCAAAACGATCTTCAAGCGGCGCTCGTCGAGGTACTCAACAGCGGCGAGATGGCTCTGCCGCACACCCACGATCGACAGCACAAGCCCGAGAAACGCACGCTCTTCGTCGTCAAGCCCCAGCGTGTAGAGGCGTCCGGCCATGCCCTCCCACCGGCAGGTCATAACGCCACCCCGCTTGGTCACGAGCGCTGCACGGACGTTGTCGCGGTTGAGGAGCTTCGCCTCTTCGACGAGGGCCTGTACTGCGCTCCGGTCGCGGACGCCGGTCGCTGACTGTACGAGGAGCTCACCGAGCGTCGGGGCATCGGGTTCGTCGGCCTCTGCGCCTGACCAGGCGGAGGTAGTCGTCATCAGAGCGTCTCCGCAAGAACTCGTCCGCCCAAACCGAATGCGGCGCCGAGCGCTGTGGGGTCGGTGAGGCGGCCTGATCCGCTCGGGCGTTCCAGCCATGCGCGCTCGTCGATTGTGTGCAGAACCGGCGGGCAAGCGAGGATCCAGCCGGTCGGGTGCACTGTCAGCTGTCGGACGTTGTCCAGTTCGCCGCCGAGGCTTGGGGACAGGAGCCACCAGGCCTGGTCAGTCGCAACGTCCACCAGGACGGGGCCGAGTCGCTGGCTGCTCACGTCTTTCATTGCCCTGACAGACCTGAGCAAAGGGCCCTCGGCTACGCGCCAATGCTCGCCACTCGGGATGAGAGCGAATCCATGGGCATCCCACGCGCGGCGCGCGGCAGTGGGATTTCGAGTGCAGGACAGGAGCCAGTCCTGGCCTGCCTGCCAGGTTGACTGGGTGGGCTTCGTGACCATGGCAAGGACGTTAGATGGCACGATTGCGCGCCTGTGTCGCGATTGCGCGCGATTGCGCATTCGGGTCCGGCGCTTGCTGTTGATTGTCTACGGCAGGTCCAGAGACGCCCTCGCCCGGCCGATCAGACGGCGTGCGGGCGCCCCGTACTCGGCGGAATCAGCGAGCCAGTCCCACGCACGCTCGTACAGCTGTATGTCGTCCTCGCCAGTGAGCCACAGCTCTTCGCTGATCGTCTCGATGATGACTAGCCTGCGGTCGTAGATCCAGAAAGCATGCGGAGCCGTACGGCGCAGTTGTGCGCCGAACGGGAGGATGCCGAGCTCAATTCGGCGCTGGCCCACCAGGTTGTACAGCCGGTCCAGCTGCTCCGCCATCACGTCCGCAGGGCATGAGCGGTGGTACAGGGCCGCCTCGCACACCAGGAAACGGAACGTCTTCGCAGGGTCGTACAGCGACTCCTGGCGACGCATCCGGGCCTCGACGGCGGCCTCGGTGGTCGCGGGGATGCCCCGGAACTCGGCATTGGCGTCGAAGATGAAGCGGGCGTACTCCGGGGTCTGGAACAGCCCTGGAACACGCGATACCTCAAGCCCTCGGATCGCCTTCGTGGCATCGGTCTGACGGACGGCGATCTCCTGGCGACCGCGGTGTCCGCCGGCCAGCTGACGCCGCCAAGAGCGGTGGCGCTGCTTCATCTCCAGCCCGGCCCGCAGCCCTTGGAGCTCAGCTTCACAGTCGGGTCGGCCGCAGGCCTGCGCCCACGCGGTCAGGTCAGCAGAGGCCGGAGTCTGCTTGCCGTTCTGAAGCCGGGAGACCTTCGAGGGCTGGCAACCGAGCTTGGCGGCGAGATCTTTGCCTTCCAGGCCGGACTCGGTGCGCAGCTCGCGCAGCCGCGCGCCGAGGGCTTCTCTGGCGGTCTGGTAGTCCGTGCTCACACGGTGGAACGTACCCGCCTGGCAAACTCTTCGGTACGGACGGAATGGTGCCAGGCTGCGTCCCGCGCCTGGCATGCGGCGAGGACTTCGGCGGGGTCCTCAGTGACGTACACGCCCATCGTGGTGTCGTCGTCATCGAAGGCGAAGCGGGCGAGGATTTCGGAGTCGAAGAGCCAGAAGTCATAGTCCGGCAGTCGCAATCCCTGCGCCTGGGCGCGGCTCAGGTTGCGGATGTCCTCTCCCGCGGCAACGTTGCTTGGCGCGCTCGCAAGGAGGAACTTCTGTCCCTGGGTCAGCGGTTCGTCGACCAGGCGCACGCGCTCGAACCGCTTGCCTTGCGCCGTCTGAGCACGGACGTTCTCACGCCAGGCGTTGTCCGGGTCTCGAGCGATGTCCTGGCCCGCGAGGAATCGGGACCACTTTGGGCTGTTGCGATCAGAGGCGTATTCGCGGCGGGACTCAAGGCGCCAGGCGGTGTGCTTGAAGTCGCGGAAGAGAGGGGCGATCGAAGAGAACGGCTGAAGCTCGGGCGCATCGCTCCTGGGCGCGTAGCGGGTCAACAGGCTCCGCGGCACCCGGACGAAGGTCTCGGACTCCTTGACGTCCCGCAGCTGCACGAGATGCTCCGGGTCCGTCTCCCGTTCGCCCTGGACGAGGATCTCGTCCGTTCCTTCGATGTCGTACAGCGTGGGGCAGTCACCGTCGTCGCTGGTGGTACCGATGAACCTGAGAGTCATGTAGCCCTCCGTGTGTGCCCGCTGGACGTCCAGGATGCGGGTCCGGGACCGGCCTGTGTCTCAGGATTGCAGCGGATTGCGCCTTCTGTGAGGTCAGCTGGGATTGCGAGCAAGCAGTCATGGCTCAGGTCCCTTCACATCGAAGACCTCGCGGGAGGTTCCTTGGCATTGGCTTCACCCTTGCCAACTACAGTTTGCTTAGACCGAGTACAGATCAAGGGAGCCGTACCAGGGAACGAACTAGTCTGCGAAACTAGGGTAGTTGGCGAGGCTCGTTAGGCCCTTGGACCACCATGTGAGAGGTGCGGAGTAGCGTGGCGAATGATGACATGCCCGAGTGGGATGACGTAGACGGCGAAGAAGAGGACACGACCGCATCAGTGACATCTGAAGAGGTCACGCGGGCCGTTGTTACGGACACGGACTGGACCGCCGAAACGATTCTCAGTCAGTTGCGTCGAGGAAACATTCAACTCAATCCACGTTTCCAGCGTCGAGATGCCTGGAACAAGCCTAGGAAGAGTCGTTTCATCGAGTCTCTTGTCCTTGGCCTGCCAATCCCCCAGATCGTCCTAGCTGAAGATAAAAATCGGCGCGGAAAATTCATCGTGCTGGATGGAAAGCAGCGACTGCTAGCTCTCCGGCAGTTCGCGGCGGGCTCGTCTTTTGCGGCATCGGCAGAAGAAGAGGACTTCAAGGGATTTTCACTCACGGGTCTTGAGGTTCGTGAAGATCTGCGGCTTGCTACACTTCGAAAGATGGAGGAGGATGACAGTTATGTCGACGATCTAAACTCCCTCCTTAATGAGACTATTCGAACTGTGGTTGTCCGCCGTTGGCCTAACGAGGATTTTCTGAACCTCATTTTCCTCCGACTTAATACAGGCAGTGTAAAGCTGTCTCCTCAGGAGCTTCGACAGGCTCTTCACCCCGGCCCGTTTACCGACTTCCTGGACGATTGCGCGTCTGAGAGTGAGTGGCTTCGAGCTGCTCTGCGTATTGATAAGCCGGACTTCCGAATGCGTGATGTGGAGGTGCTGCTTCGATACTTCGGGTTCCACTTCACTCTGGATGACTATACAGGGAATCTCAAGAAATTCCTTGACGATACAGTCAATCTTCTCAATGCTCAGTGGGAAAAAGAAGAGGGTCGGATCAAGCAGGTTGGGGATAACTGCAACGATTCCATCGAGGCAACGTTCAAGGTTTTCGGGGATAATGCGTTCTATCGCTGGGCCGGTGGGAAGTATGAAGGGCGCTTCAATCGGGCCGTGTTCGATGTAATGACCTACTACTTCTCCGATGAGGCTGTACGAGCCAAGGCCTCCTCTCGCGCATTGGTCGTTGAATCGGCCTTCCGCGAGCTCTGCGATACCAATCAACGTTTTGTCGAGTCGATCCAGACTACGACGAAAACTCCGCTCGCGACCCATCGACGTCTTTCCCTTTGGGGTGAGGCTCTTGGCGAAGCGATCGACATGCAACTGCGTGTACCTGAACTGCGCGACAACCGTCTCGTTCCCTAGGGGTTCGGATGGCTTCCGCGCGATTTGAGGAACTGGAGAAGCGGATCAGGGAACTGCGGCAGAATTTCCTGCCGCAGGACTTTGATCCTACGGGGGACTATGAAGATCTCGTCTACGAGCAGACGCGCGCTTTCAGAGTCCTGGCGCACGCAGAGTTCGAGTCTTTTATAGAGGATCGTGTCATCGAGGTTATAGACCAGGCAGTCGCCGGCTGGAAGTTCAGTGGGTCGATAGCGATTAGCCTGCTGGCGGTTGTGGCGTACAGGGAATCGGCTCCAGCTATCCCTGAGTCTCTAAGTGAGGCCGCCGCCAGACCGGCAAAATATCCTGCGTTGGAGGCCCGGATAGAGGCTGCCCGAGCCGATATGCATCGCTACGCCAGAAAACAAAACCACGGCATAAAAGAGAAGAACCTTCTCCGACTGCTCCTACCGATTGGTCTGCGGGAGGCAGATATCGACTCGGGATGGCTCAGTGCGACTGAGACTTGGGCGACGGCTCGAGGTGATGCTGCTCATAAGGGAGCAAAGATGCAGGTTAAGCCCGATCCGCAAAATGAGCTAAAAATAGTCAATGTGGTTCTAGATGGATTTCGGGATCTCGATATCCAGATGGATAGTAAGTAGCGAGTTCGGAGATTCGCGAGGGTGTGATATCCAACGTTACCGTCGGTGCGTTGGATGTCACAGAAACTCTCGGTGTGAGTTGCCGGGTCAGGGGCGGCTTCAACTCTGAGTTTCGGTCTCGAAATCCGACGTTCGCCCGATCTGCAAGGCATGCGTGAAGGCATGCCAGGCCTGCTCCCGAACAAGGATCACGGGACCACTGACGATCTTCGAGTCGCGTATGAGAGTTCCGTTCCTCGTCCGTGCACACTCGACACACTCTGTTCCGCTGCCCCCGCTGTAGGAGGACTTGAACCACAGGTGTGTCGAGGGCGACGTCATCAGGACTCCTTGCTTATACGGTCGACAATCTCCGCTGAGCTCTCGAGATCGAGTGCCTGCGCGCTGAGGTACTCGAACGCCAATCTATAACGCTCCAGTTCTGGCTGCTTCTCCATGAAGAGGCCGCCGCTGAGCAGGTCGACGTATACGACGTCTAGATCCGAAACCGGCCCTCGGAGCATGACGAAGCTGCCAACTGCCGCCGCATGCGCTCCCGTCGAGAAGGGAAGCACTTGTACAGTCACGTGCGGGCGCTGCGCGAGGGCAAGTAGGTGGCGGAGCTGCTCACGCATCACCTCGCTGCCCCCGACTCGGCGTCGGAGCGCCGCCTCGTCGATCACGCACCAGATGTGCGGCGGCTCATCTCGATCGAGGAGTTCCTGCCGCTTCATGCGGATGTCGACCATGTGCTGTACTTCCCGCTCCGGGCAGTGCACCTCGGAGGCTCGGTGAATGGCCTCAGCGTAGGCGCGGGTCTGGAGGAGGCCAGGGATGTACATGCATGCGTAGTGGTCTTCGCGAACGACCTCGTCCTCAAGCGTGAGCATGAGGTTCATCGACTCGGGGATGGGGTCGGCGAGTGATCGCCACCAGCCCTGGATCCTGGCGGCCTTTGCGAGCTCTACGAGGGCGAGGCGCTCGTCCTCAGAAGCGCTGTACTCGCGGCAAAGGGCGTCGACAGCCGGCCACTTGACTGTGCCCTCCTTGGTCTCATAGCGGCTAAGGGTCGCCTTCGAGATGCCGACGCGTGAGCCTGCCTCCTCCAGGGTCAATCCCTTACGTTCGCGGAGACGGCGAAGGTCGGCGCCTAGTTGGCGCCTTCGCGTTGTGGGTCCAACTGCCATTACTGCAACCCTTCGTGTCGATCCAGCAGATCGTCCTGGTTGCCCCGGGGAGACGGCAAGGTGGCGCGCGCCGGGGGCGCTCGTGGTGTAGTCGCACCACCAGAGGCGCGATATGAGAGTTCCATTTTGAGAGTTCCAATGCAACCCTATGTGTGCGGGTGACCGCAGATCGCAACTCAGGACACCGGTAGAGGAGTTGAGGGATGGACTGCATCGCGGGCATCTCAAGGAAGCCTTGGAGCCTCCCCTTCGCGGCAGCACCGGAAGAGGTGGCAGCGCTGCGGCGCATCATGAGGCTTCACTTGGGACTGTGGGGACTGCATCACGTCGTCGACACCGCTCAACTCTGCGTCAGCGAGCTCGTGTCCAATGTCATCAATCATGTAGGCGCCGGCACCCCCACTACTCTTGCCGTCTCGATGAGGGGAACGCGAGTACGGATCGAGGTCCACGATCCAGACACCCGCGCCCTGCCGACCCTCGTTGACGGTGCGCTGGAGGCCGAGTCCGGTAGGGGGATGGCGTTGGTTAGTGCTGTCACTAGCCGTTGGGGCGTCCAGCTCCAGGCCGATCAAAAAGTGACGTGGTGCGAGCTGGAGACGGGGCTACGTTCAGCTGACGGTCACTCTGGAGGGCTTCGCGTGAATCGAGTCGAGGCTCTACTGAGCCTGTACGGGCGTGAGCGGGCGCAACCGCGGCTACAAGCAGTTGGCCCGCTGAGCGTGGCGGTGGCGGAGGAAAGGGCGATCGACGTCATCGCCGACGTCCTTCACTGGCTGAGAGCTCATGGATGCGACGCCGACGAGGCTCTCGATCGTGCGCAGACCCACTTCGAGGCAGAGGCCTCGGAAGTCGAAGTATGCATCATTAAGTGATTGGAATTGGTGGATTTGGGCCATCGGAAGTCAGGGAAATGCCTGGTCGCACCTGGCTTCGCTGGCCCAAGTCCTCCAATCAATCAAGTTCTAGGAGTTGGCTAACTTGCTGTGATCGTCGCATACGTCCATACATCGGCCGGCAGTTCGTGCTCCAGTTGCCACGTGATCCCCATCGGCTTGCTGCCCTTGTGCTCCTTGTAGGTCGCGGGTCCCAGGAGCATCCACGGCTGAGACTTGCCGATGTCGGTGTTCTTAAAGCGGCGCATGAACAGGAGGACGTGGCTGCCCTGCTCTGCGTGCTGCTGGTAGCGCAGCCCCGTCCGAGAGTTTTCTGCGGTCGCGTTCTGGGATTCCCAGTGGAAGAGCGTGGGACTCAGGGCGTAGTCCTTGTAGCGAACCGTGGGGGAGAAGTCCCTCTCGTTCTTCTCCAAGGTGATGAGGAGGGCATCGGTCTTGATCTCCTCAACCCACTGGACGCCCTGCGCGAAGGAGCGCGGCATCTGACCGCCGAAGCGCGCTACGCCGAGAGCGGCCAGGATCTCTGAGCGGTTGTAGGAGCTGTGGACCTTCAGCGGGATGCGGCGGTGGCTATCCGGCAGGGTGATAGGGAAGTGCTCGGCCTGTTCCATGACGTGCGACAGCACCTGGCGGAGTTCGTCGCGGAACACCCGTTGGTCGCGTAGCGACTCGAGGCCTTGCCCGTAGCTCGTGAAGCCGCCCGCGTTGTCCCACAGATTGAAGAAGAGCATGCGGGCGTATACCTGACCGGTCGGGCTCAGCGTTTCGTAGGACGGAGCGTCGTCGGCGAGGAGGCTGAGATATGCCTCGGCCCGATCCGGGTCGTCAATATGGAGGAAGGCGTGGACGCGCTTGAGGAGAGCGGCTTCTCCGGAAGGCGCGGGGTCCTTGACGGAGCCCGCCCTCCGAAGCACGGTCGTCCACGAGTTGTCGCTCTTGTACAGCTCCTTGATCTCACGCCGACTCTCGCGGAGATAGTCAGCCAGCTGCTGCGTGTCGTACGCCTTCACCTCGTTGACCAACGTCTTGACCGTGGCACCAAGTTGGGCGCGGATGTTGTCGAGTACGAGGTCCTTGGACTTGCCTTCCAGGATGATCTGGCATCCGGAGGGAAGCTGCGGGAAGTCATGCTTGATGTGATCGACGAGCCGGTTGCGAGACAAGTTCGTCAGGGCCCGGAACTGCTCCTCGAAGCGGAACTCCGCCCTGTGCTGGCCGATGAAGTCAAGGACGGTGAGCACTGGCTTGGACTCGGTGCGGCGCAGTCCACGGCCAAGCTGCTGGAGGAAGACGGTCGCGCTGTTGGTGGGACGCAGGAGTAGCAGCGTGTCGACGTCAGGGATGTCGAGGCCCTCGTTGAACAGGTCGACGGAAAAGATGACTTGGAGCTTGCCGTCGCGCAGGTCGGCAAGTGCCTGGGCGCGCACGCCGGCCGGCGAGTCGCTGTCCAGGGCCACCGCTTGGAAGCCGACTTCACGGAAGAAGCCGGCCATGAAGTGAGCATGGGACTTAGTCACGCAGAAGCCCAGGGCTCGCATGGCTCCAGGGTTGGAAACCTTGTCCCGGATCTGCTTGACCACGATGCGGGCGCGGGCATGGTTGCCCGTGTAGAGGTTCCCGAGGTCGGTCTCGGCGTAGGTTCCCTTGCTCCAACCAAGGTTCGTCAGGTCTGTGCCGTCTGGGATACCGAAGTAGTGGAAGGGACACAGGAGATCGTTCTCGAGGGCTTCCCACAGACGCATCTCAGCGGCAATGCGACCGTCGAAGAACTCGTCTTGGACGTTGAGCCCGTCCATCCGCTCGGGTGTGGCGGTGAGGCCCAGCAACTGCTTCGGTTTGAAGTGGTCGATGACCCGGCGGTACGTGGCCGCGGTGGCGTGATGAAACTCGTCGATGACGATGATGTCGAAGTGATCAGGGGCCAGTCGTTCCAAGTGCCGGACGTTGAGGGACTGGACGCTTGCGAAGACGTGATCCCAAGCCTGCGGTTCTTGGCCGCTGTGGAGCGGTTCTCCGAAGGAGGCGTTGTCGAGGACCTCCCGGTACATACGGAGTGACTGCTGGAGAATCTCCTTGCGGTGGGCCACGAATAGCAATCGCGGGTTCTCGGTGTCGTGCTTCTTCGAGAGGCTCCGATAGTCCAAGGCCGCCATTACGGTCTTGCCAGTACCGGTGGCGGCGACGAGGAGGTTGCGGTTTCGGTCGCGGATCTCTCGCTCGACGCGGAGGCGCTCGAGCATGTCCCGCTGGTGCGGGAAGGGGCGAACTTCGAGGCCGGAGAGATTGATCTTCAGGTCAGTTGGGGAGGTGCTGCCGCTTGCCTGTGCCAGGGCCTGATCGAGGCGTTCGCCGTGGTGGTCGGGGTCGTACGACTCGAAGGCGATGTCGTTCCAGTACGCGTCGAAGGTCGCCTCGAACTTATTGAGCACTGCGGGTGTGGCGATCGACGACAGACGTACGTTCCACTCCAGGCCATCGAGTAGCGCCGCCTTCGACAAGTTAGAGCTGCCGACGTACGCCGTGTCGAAGCCGCTCTTCCGGCGAAACAGCCACGCCTTCGCATGCAGACGCGTCGAGCGCAGCTCGTAGTTGACCTTGACCTCGGCGCCGAAATCGCGGACGAGCCGGTCGAGAGCATGGCGATCCGTGGCACCGATATACGTCGTCGTGATGACGCGGATCGGTACGCCCCGCTCCTTTGCGGCGCGTAGGGAATCCTCCAAGACCCGGATGCCGTACCACTTCACGAAGGCGCAAAGTAGATCGATGCGGTCGGCAGTGGCCAGCTCGGCCCGCAATTCGGCGCCCAGGCTGGGATCTTCCGGAGAGTTCGTGATCAGCGAGGTCTCGGAAAGAGGAGTGAGCGGGCGTATCGCATAGACACCGGGCGCCTCCTGCTCAGCGAGGGCAAGGAGCTGCCGAGGGCCATCAATGATGGTGCTTGTCGCCTCGCCATCGTGCTCATCAGGCGTTGCGGCGGCCAGGGACTGCAGGATGTGGTTGGCGGCCGCGACCTGCTTGCCATGTGGTAGCTGACTCAGCCTGCGTCCGACGGCTTCGCCGATGTGGCGCGCCAGGACATGAGGGGAGGACTCGGCGCTGACCTCGGCGTCGATGGACTTCCATCCGGCGGCTTCGAAGCGCTCGAGCTCGGCGTGTACGTCGTGGGTGATCAGCTTCTCGTAGACACCCGCAATCGGCTTCGACCGGCCCTCTGCTTCTGCCACGGCTGCTCCCCTGATCCCTCTTGGTTCTTGCGCACGGGCACTCGCGCCGACTCGTGCGGATGTGGATCTGTTTTAACAGCAGCCACTGACATTCGAAGGGTCTGTACCGAAAGGTGATCGTTTTTCGGGCGGTTGCCCGTCACGAAGGTGCCCTGACCAGTGCGGCGAATGAGCATCGCATGCCGTCAAGGTGCCGTTGGGCCGCCCGCTTCCTTGCAGTGTCGTGCTTCCAGGGCCCGCTTCAAGGGCGCTTTGCGTCGCCTGCGGCGATGGCCCTTCGGGCCACCCTTGACCCGGGCCGCTCCAGCACGGGTTTGAAGCGAGCGGGCGGCCCGGAAGGACGGGGCCCGCAGGTGGAGTGCCCTGACGTTGGTGTCCGGTTCGCCCGGCGAGAAGGAGCGCGGTCGCGCCTCGCCAGCACGCCGGGTCGGCTCAGCGGCTTGCGGCCGGGAATGGAGGTGGGGATGTCACGCCGCGTGGCACTCTCCATCAACCCGCCCCTTGAATCGGCCAGCTTCGATGCCGTTGCGGTGGCCTCGGTGGGAAGCCGCGGGAAGAGGCGCTCGCCAGATCACAGGAACGCCCACACAGCCAGCGCCACCCCGAACAAACACAGCGCCACACCGTTCACCACGTAGGTCCCCGGATTGAACGTCTTCTGAGTGCGCAGCACCACGACCCGCCGAGGATCGTCCGGGTCGTAAAGCGCCACCACCTCGAAGCCCACCCACAGAGAGTGCTGATCCGCGTTGAGCGGGGACCGGCGATACGTCTGACTCGTTGGGCCGGCCTGGTACCGGATCTGGGCGGGATGGAATGTGGCTCCCTCGCGGCGCGGTCCGCGGACGACCTCTCCCTTCGTGCGCGTACCTCGGACGCCGAGGAGCCGTACGCCCCTCCGCTCGCGGAGGCCGCGCCGGACGACACGGATCCCATAGGCGAGCCACCCGGTCGCGAAGAGAAGGGCGAACGTCAGCCAAGGCTGGGACATCGCACCCTCCCCAGTCGACGACCCTGGAACCAAACGCGGCTACGCACCGACTGCGTGGCACTCCCCATAGCTCCGCCCCGAACCACACCAACAAGCCGCCCCCCGCTGCGGCGGCCAAACCACAGCCCGCCCCCGCGCCGCCAGCGTCGTCGCGTACTGGGGTAGCAGCGCCGCGTCTTCCGGGGACGCGCCCTCCGAGGCCGCGAACGCCTCGTACGACGGGACGGTCCCCGTCACGATGCCCAGGTTCGGGGTCCCCGAAGAGGCGAGTTCACGCAGGGACGCCTCTATGGTCGCGAGGTGTTCCTCGTGGGAGGGGTACTCCGTTGCCAGGGACGGGTACGCCGACACCAGTTCTGCCAGTTCGCCCGCCGGCCAGTGCAGTACCGCCACCGGGAAGGGGCGGGACAGGGCCTCGCGGTGGGTGCCGAGTTCTGCTCGCAGCCTGGAGATCTCCGCGGCCAGCTCCGCCGGGTTGTCCGAGCCCAGGGACCAGACGCGCTTGGGGTCGTGGAGTTCGTCCAGGGAGACGGGGGAGGTGTGGAGGGTGTCCGCCAGGACGTCCCAGTCGTCGTGGCCGACGCCCAGCATGCGGCGGACCCGGTGGCGGCCGAACAGGAGGGGATGCGTCGAGTACGGGGGCTGCGCGTCCTCCGTGAGGAGCAGCTCCACCGCCTCCGTGAACGTCTCGTGCGCCGCCTCCAGCTCGTCGTGCGCTTCCAGTGCCTCCGCCACGATCACCCATGGGGCGGCCTCGCGCGGGAACGCCGCCCGGACGCCCTCGATGATCGCCCTGGCCTCGGCCTCGTGGCCGTACTCCCAGAGGTTCGAGGCTTTCAGGGCTCGTACGAGAAAGGGGTCCTCCAAGCCCTCCGGTGACGACAGCAGGCGGTCGTAGAGGGTGCTGGCGGCGGGGCGGTCGCCGGCGAGTTCCAGGTGGGCCGCTGCCTGCAGCAGCAGGGCCTCGGCGTCCTCGGGATACAGGCCGGCGGTCCGCTCCAGGCGGGCCGCTTCAGCGGTGTGGTCGACGTTCTCGGCAGGCGTGTCGGGGCGCATGCATGACACCGTACTGCCGGGCCCTGGCAAAGGGAGAGGTATCCCCAGGCCAGCAGGCGGATCGGCGGCTCGTGGATCGGCGGAGTGGGTTCCGGCACGTCCGGCACGTAACGGCACGTCCCGCTCGTACCGGCTCGTACCGGCTACGTCTCGCACGTTCCCTCCCGGGGCTCCGGGGCTCCGTGGTCCCGGAGCCCCGGAGGTGTGAACGTCCCCTCTAGATCGTCACGCCGTCGATCTGCAGCGTCTGCACCGCCTTCGCCGCGAACGGCACCGCCACCGACTTCCCGCTCAGCCGCGTGTCCGAGTACGCCCGGTACTTGTCGCCGCCCGTCGTGACCGTGTTCCAGCGCGGGACCAGGCCGCCCGAGCCGCCCGTCACCGTGGTGAAGCGGGAGAGGTCGAAGGTGAGGGTCTGGGCGGAGGTGGAGGTGTTCACCGCCACGATCACCAGGCGCTTCGCGGCCGCGTCGTAGGCGGCCGCCGCGTAACCCACGCCCGTGTCGATGATCCGCATCCCGGGACGGATGTGGCGGCTGAACTGCGCCATGACGTAGTACTTCGTCTGGACCGTCGTCGGCTGGAGCGTGTTCTGGTCGTACGCGATCATCGCCCAGCCCGCCGTCGGGTCCATCACCTGCCAGTAGACCCACGCCGTCGGGTGCAGCCAGCGGAAGTCGAGGCAGAGGTTCGACGCCATGGTGAGGCCCGTGCCGTCGCTGTCGCCCGTTTCCGAGTTCCACAGCTTCTTGCCGGACGTCGTGACCACGTCCGTGTACAGCAGGTCCCGGCGGCCGCCCGAGCCCTGGTAGCCGTGCACGTTGACCTGGCTGACCAGGGCCTTGGTGGAGGAGTTGAAGGCGGCCCAGGTGGAGCGGGCGGTGTCGTAGTTCGTCTCGTCGGACGCGGTGATGCGCATGCCGTTGAGGCCGCGCTTGTCGAGTTCGCTGCGCATGTAGGGGAGTACGGCGGCCTGGACCGCGGGGTCCATGTGGCAGCCCTCCTGGGTGCCGGTGGCGGTCCACCAGGACGCGGCCGGCTCGTTGAAGGGGTCCACGGTCGCGAAGTTCACGCCCCAGTTCGACTTCGCGCGCTGGGCCACGGCCGCCAGGTGGGAGGCGTGCTGGCGGTAGTTCCAGGTCTGGAGGTTGTTGCCGCCGCCCGACGCGCCCGACGGGTTGTGGTTGGAGCACATCCACCACATCGGGGAGTTCGCGAAGAGCTCGGACACGGCGCCTCGCTGCGTCGCCTTCACCAGCATCGCCCGCTGGTTCGCGTCCGCCGACCAGTTCCACGCCGAGGACGCCGGGTCCTCGTTGTTCCAGTCCTGCCAGAAGCCCTCGATCTGCTTGAAGGCGGGGATGTTGGGCGACTCCACCATCGTCTCGCCGCCGACGCTGTTCCAGCTGCACGCGCCCAGGTTGTAGCGGGCGATGTTCATGCCGAGGCCGGGGAGCGTCGTCCCGTTGTACGACACCGACTTGGTGGTGAAGAAGGCGTCGGCGAAGTCGTCCCGCGCGCCGAACACGTTGGCCCACCAGGCGAGGGAGGTACCCCAGCCCTCCCACGTTCCGTACGAGGTGCCGGGGTTGACGGCGATGGTGGCGTCCGCGCGTGCGGTGCCGGTCGCCAGGGCGCTGCCGAGGAGCGTCCCGCCCGCGGCTGTGAGCAGTGTTCTACGTCGGATCATGGCATCTCCGATTCATCGACGACCGGTCCCTGAACCGGAGTCGTGGCCTGTCCCCGTTCGTGCCTCGACGAAGCATCGGGTGTGGTGTGTGGGGTTGTCGAGGGTTGTGACAGCCCTTTTCTCAACCTGTGGAGGAAGGTGTGCGAGGTACCGAACGCGGGGCTCCGGCCGGCAGCCTGCTGTCGGCGGTCTGCGATCCGCTCGTCTCCGTGCGGCCCGGACAGGCCACCCCACGCCGAGCCCGATCAGGTATAACCAAGGGCAGGACAAGCAGACGTACAAGCAGACGTACAAGCAGACTCACGAGAGGAGGGCCCGCCCCATGATCCGCAGCCTGGCGCATCTGCGTCCCGCAGCCCTCCTGCTGATCCTCTTCCTGGACGTCGTGCTGCTCGACGCCGGCAGCCTCTCCGCCACCGTCGCGCTCGCCGCGACCGCCGCGGCCGGTTCCGCGTTCGCCGCCTGCTCGCTCCTCGCCTCCCGCTCCGCGCTCGCCGTGCCGCCCACCCGGGTGCGTACGGCCATCCGCGACCGCGCCCGCCGTACGGCGTTCCTGCCGCAACGCGACCCCGACGCGAGGGGACGCACCCGGCCCCGAGCGCCGGGGCACGCCCTCCCGACGACCGTCGCGTAGGGCATCAGCCGCACTCCACCGCCGCCCCGCGCGGGTCGTCATGCCGTCGTTCATCACCCGGCACGACGAGACCCCCGGAGGGCTCACCCATGTCCGTTTTCGCCGATCTGGTCCGGCACCTCGCCGACCTGCTCCAGCCGCTGTTCGGCGCGACCGCGGCAGCCGCCGCGATCGTCCTGTTCACCGCGTTCGTACGACTCCTCGTGCATCCCCTGTCCCGGGCCGCCGCGCGGGGACAGAAGGCCCGGGCCGCGCTCCAGCCGAAGGTGGCGGAGCTCAGGAAGAAGCACGAGAAGGATCCAGCGAAGCTCCAGAAGGCCGTGATGGAGCTGCACGCCGAGGAGAAGGTGTCGCCGCTGTCGGGCTGCATGCCGAGCCTGTTCCAGCTGCCCGCGTTCTTCCTCCTCTACCACCTGTTCTCCAACACGCGGATCGGCGGACAGGCCAACGAACTCCTCTCGCACCAGCTGCTCGCCGCGCCCCTCGGCGACCGCTGGACGGACGCGCTCGGCGACGGCGGGGCGTTCGGGGCCGCCGGGCTGGTGTACGTCGGGCTGTTCGCGTTCGTCGCCGTGGTGGCCGTGTTCAACTTCCGCCGTACGAAGCGGATGATGGCCGCGAATGTGGCGGTGCCGGCGCAAGGCGCGGGGCCGGTGCCCGGGATGGGTGCGATGACCAAGGTCATGCCGTTCATGTCCTTCTTCACGCTGTTCACCGTGGCGGTGGTGCCGCTGGCGGCCGCGCTGTACGTGGTGACGAGCACGACGTGGAGTGCGGTGGAGCGGGCGGCGCTGTACCGCTGAGTCCCCCAGCGCCCGGGCCCGGGTCCCGGTCCAGTCCGTGAACCGGGTATTGCGGACTGGACGCCGACCTTGGACGATCTACCAGTCATCCGATGGCTGCACCCGTCGGTCGACGTGCCCGCGATCGAGGGAGATGGTGACCATGAAGCTGCTGCGAGTCGGTACGGCGGGATCGGAGCGGCCCGCGCTGCTCGACGCCGACGGGACCCTGCGGGATCTGTCCGGCGTCGTGCCGGACATCGACGGACCGCTGCTCGCCGACGAGGACGCGCTCGGCCGGATCCGCGCCGCCGCCGAGGCGGGTTCGCTGCCCGTGCTGGACGCCACCGGGCTGCGGGTCGGACCGCCGCTCGCACGGATCGGCAAGATCGTGTGCATCGGGCTGAACTACCACGACCACGCGCGGGAGACCGGGGCCGAGCCGCCCGCCGAGCCCGTGATCTTCTTCAAGGCCGCGGACACGGTGGTCGGGCCCTACGACACGGTGCTGGTCCCTCGCGGGTCCGTGAAGACCGACTGGGAGGTCGAGCTGGCGGTCGTCATCGGGCGTACGGCTCGGTACGCGCAGTCCACGGAGGAGGCGCTGGGATGCGTCGCCGGGTACGCCGTGGCGCACGACGTGTCCGAGCGGGAGTTCCAGATCGAGCGGGGCGGGACCTGGGACAAGGGGAAGAACTGCGAGACGTTCAACCCGCTGGGACCGTGGCTCGTGACGGCGGACGAGGTGGCCGATCCGCAGGATCTGTCGCTGAAGCTGTGGGTCAACGGCGAGCTGAAGCAGGACGGCACGACGGCCGAGCAGATCTTCCCCGTCGGGGAAGTGGTGCGGTACGTCAGCCAGTTCATGACCCTGTATCCCGGTGACGTGATCAATACCGGGACGCCGGCGGGCGTGGCGCTCGGGGCACCCGAGCCGAAGCCGTTCCTTCGGGCCGGTGATGTGGTGGAGCTGGAGATCGAAGGGCTCGGCCGGCAGCGGCAGGAGTTCAAGGACGCCTAGCGCTCCGCGGGGGCGCCGGGGAACTGCGGGTGCGTTGTCGGCTGCGCGTTGCCGGTGGCTGGTCGCGCAGTTCCCCGCGCCCCTTCAGGCCAGCAGGTCTCCGAGCCGACGCCAAGCTGCCCTCGGCAGCGCGTTCCTCGGCTCGTCGTCCACCAGCTGCAACGCCACATGGTCCGCGCCCGCTTCGTAGAACGCGTCGATGCGGGCGCGGACCGCCGTCTCGTCGCCCCATGCGAACAGCGCGTCGACCAGACGGTCGCTGCCGCCGTTCGCGAGGTCGTCCTCGGTGAAGCCGTGGCGCAGGAAGTTGTTCGTGTAGTTCGGGAGGCCGAGGTACGGGGCGAGGAACTCGCGGGCCAGCGTGCGGGCGCGGGTCGGGTCCGTCTCCAGGACGACCGCCAGTTCGGGGGCCAGGAGCGGGGCGTCGCCGAGGATCTTGCGGGCGTACGCGGTGTGCTCGGGGGTCACCAGGTACGGGATCGAGCCGGCGGACCGGTCGCGGGACAGTTCCAGCGTCTTCGGACCGAGGGCCGCCAGGAGCCTGCGGTCCGCCGGAACGCCCGCCGCGTCCAGCGCGTCGAGGTGGGCGACCAGGGCCGAGTAGGGGCGTCGGTACTGTTCCGCGACCTTGGCGTGGCTGACGCCGAGGCCCAGGACGAAGCGGCCGGGGTGGGCGGCCTCCAACTCGGCGAAGCGCGCGGCGCTGTCGGCGGCCTCGTGCTGCCAGATGCTCTGGATGCTGGTGCCGACCGTGAGCGTCGAGGTCGCCTCGACCAGCGGTGCGGCGTTGGCGGCGGAGCTGTTGCCGCCCAGCCAGACGGCGCCGTACCCCAGGTCTTCCAATTCGGCCGCGGCCTCGGCGAGTTCGCCGCGCCGGGCGGGGTCCTCCGAGCGCAGACCGACGCTCCAGACGCCGTACCGTCCGATGGATTCCTTCAGGGCGTCACTCATGGGCCGTTCCCTCCGGTCGGTGTGCTGTACAGCGGTGCCAACCGGAGGGTGCCCCGAGATCATCCCCTCAGTGACGGGTCACTGCTTTGACGGTCTGACCGGTTACTGGTTGAACGGTCTGACCAGTCACTGGTTGGCCGCTCACAGGCCCAGGAACTGCTCCAGTGCCTCCACGACGAACCGGTGGTCCTGCAACTGCGGCAGCCCCGAGACCGTGACCGCGCCGATCACGCCGACGCCCTCCACGGTGATCGGGAAGGAGCCGCCGTGGGCCGCGAACTCGTCCGGGTCCAGGCGGGAGGACTCCTCGAACGTCGTGCCCTTGGCGCGGCAGCGGGCGCCCACCAGGTAGGAGGCGGAGTTGTAGCGCTCCACGACCCGGCGCTTGCGGGTGATCCAGGCGTCGTTGTCGGGGGCGGAGCCGGGCAGTGCCGCGTGGAACAGCTGCTGGCCGGCGCGGTGGATGTCGATGGTGACGGGGGCCTGGCGTTCGCGGGCCAGGTCGACGATGAGGGAGCCCAGCGCCCATGCGTCGTCGTACGTGAACTGGCGGAAGACCAGACGGCGTTCCTGCGCCTCCAGCTCCTCCAGGGGCGGGGTGAGCTCCGGGTGGAACTTCGGGGTGATCTCCTGGTTGTGCGTCTGGTTGCGCGACTGATTGTGCGACTGGTTCTGCGTCACAGCGACACCGCCACTCCGTCACGGGCCGAACGGCGCGCCGCCTCCAGTACGTCGAGGGCGGCGGCCGCCTCCAGCGCGGTCACCGGGTTGGGACCGCCGTCGGCGAGGGCCCTGGCCACGGCCGCATAGTAGGCCGGGTAGTCGCCGGGAAGGGTCGGTTCGGCGCGGCCGCCGCCGGTCAGCGGGGACTCTCCGGCCCCGACCAGGCCCCACAGCGACTCGGGCTCCCAGCCCCAGTCGGCGGTCCGGCCGGGGCGCCTGCCCTCGCGCAGGTCCGCCTCCTGCGGGTCGAGGCCGTACTTCACATAGCCCGCCTTCGAGCCCAGCACCCGGAAGCGGGGGCCGAGTTGGGCGGTGGTCGCGGAGGCGTACAGGTGGGTGCGGACCCCGCTGGTGTGCGTGATCGCGATGAACGTGTCGTCGTCCGTCTCCGCGCCCGGGCGGCGGACGTCCGACTCGGCGTACACGGAGGCGGCCGGACCAAAGAGGACCAGCGCCTGGTCGACGAGGTGGCTGCCGAGGTCGTAGAGCAGACCTCCGATCTCTGCCGGGTCGCCGGACTCGCGCCAGCCGCCCTTCAGTTGGGGCCGCCAGCGCTCGAAGCGGGACTCGAAGCGGTACACGTCGCCCAGCTCGCCGTCCGCCAGGAGCTTCCGCAGGGTCAGGAAGTCGTTGTCCCAGCGGCGGTTCTGGAAGACGGACAGGAGCAGGCCGCGCTCCTCGGCGAGGGCCGCCAGCTCGCGTGCCTCGGCGGCCGTGCCCGCGACGGGCTTGTCCACGACGACGGGCAGGCCGGCCTTCAGGGCGGTGGTGGCGAGCGGGACGTGCGTCTTGTTCGGGGACGCGAGGACGACCAGGTCCAGCTCGTCGGCCCGGTCGAACAGCTCGTCCGGCGAGGCGACCGGACGCACGTCCGGGAACTCGGCGCGGGCCTGCTCCTGCCGCTCGGGGTTCGAGGTGACGACCGTGTCCAGGGCGAGGCCCTCGGTCGCGGCGATCAGCGGGGCGTGGAAGACGGAACCGGCGAGGCCGTAGCCGACGAGGCCCACGCGGAGAGGGGTACCAGGAGTCTTGCGTCCAGTCATGGCCTCCACTTTCACAACGCTGTTGCCAAAGTGCAAGCGCGGGGAAGAATGGGGGTGTGAACAGGACGAACGGCAGGGCGTACGGCAGCGGGCCCGGGGGCGCGAATCTGCTCGCGCTGCGCAGCCACAACACCGCGCTGGTGCTCGACCTGCTGCGCACCGCGGGCCCGGACGGCATCAGCCGCCTCGAACTCGCCGAGCGGACCGGCCTGACCCCCCAGGCCGTCAGCAAGATCACCGCCCGGATCCGGGAGGAGGGGCTGGCGACGGAGGCCGGGCAGCGTGCCTCTACGGGCGGCAAGCCGCGCACGGTCCTGCGGCTGGTACCGGGGGCCGGACACGCGATCGGGATCCATCTGGACCGGGACGAGTTGCGCGCGGTCCTTGTCGACCTGAACGGGACCGTGGTCGGCGAACGCCGGGCCCCGCTGGACCTGGGCGCGGGTGCGGAGGCCCTGGTGGGGGCGGTGTCACGGGAGGCGGACGGCTTGGTGGCCGAGGGACTCGAACCCTCTGGCGTGGCGCTCGCCCAGGTCGCCTCCCTCCTCGGCATCGGCGTCGCTCTCCCCGGTCCCCTCGACCACGCCCGGGGCATGCTGCACCGGGTCACCGGGTTCCCCGAGTGGGACGGTTTCCCACTGCGGTCCACGCTGATGCGGCGGCTCGGGGTGCCCGTCGTCGTCGACAAGGACACCAACGCGGCGGCGCTCGGACTGGCCGTGGCGGGACAGGGCGGCGGGGGCGGATCCTTCGCTTATCTCCACCTCAGTACGGGGCTCGGCGCCGGACTCGTGATCGGCGGGGTCGTGCACCGGGGCACGCGGACCGGCGCGGGGGAGTTCGGACACCAGGTCATCCAGCTGGACGGGCCGCGCTGCGAATGCGGGAACCGGGGCTGCATCGAGACTCTGTGCCTGGGCGCGGTGGCCCGCGGCGAGATCGGGGAGGCGGCGCGGGTACTGGGCGAGGGCGTCGCGAACCTCGTCGGGCTGCTGGACATCGACCTCGTGCTGCTCGGCGGTCGTACGATCACCGCGACGCCGGATGCCTTCGTACGAGGGGTCGCCATCGTTCTCGACGCCCGCGCCCGGGGTTCGCTGCCGGTGCCGGTGCGGGTTGCCTCCGGCGGGGTTGCGGAAGGGGCGGCTCAGTTGCTGCTGGCGCCGTTGTTCGGGCGGGGGGACGGGTGACGGCGGTCCGACCGCGTCGGTCCGTGCGGGTCGGCTGTGGGTGGGCGGGG
>NZ_JAGMUK010000004.1 GCF_019049245.1 Streptomyces sp. AC555_RSS877
TCCTCCAGATCACACCGGACCGCGGCCAACTCCCCACTCATCACACCCGGTCAACGGCCCGCCCCATCAAACGGACACGCCACCAGCGACTGAACCTGCCAAGCCCTACTAGGGGTCTGCGCCGGCATTTCCCGGGGTTCTCCGCCGGCTTTTCCCCGAGTTCTCCCCAGAAGATTGCTCTCCGTCTCCAACTCGCGTGCGACGCACGTACGATGACGTGTGATCAGACCGTGACGTTGATCGTGTGTCTGCTAGTGATTTGGGGATCACATGTCGTCCTACTTCACCGACCTGGCTCAGCAGTACATCGACGGTGAGTGGCGCCCGGGCACCGGTTCCTGGGACATCATCGACTTCAATCCGTTCGACGACGAGAAGCTGGCGTCGATCACCATAGCCACGGTCGACGAGGTCGACGAGGCGTACCAGGCGGCCGCCCGTGCCCAGCAGGAATGGGCGGCGACCAACCCGTACGCCCGTCGCGGGGTCTTCGAGAAGGCGCTGCGGCTCATCGAGGAGCGCGAGCAGGAGATCGCCGAGGTGATCATCGCCGAGCTCGGCGGCACCCGACTGAAGGCCGGCTTCGAACTGCACCTCGCCAAGGAGTTCCTGCGCGAGTCGATCAACCTGGCGCTGCGCCCCGAGGGCCGGATCCTCCCGTCGCCGGTCGACGGCAAGGAGAACCGCCTCTACCGCGTCCCGGTCGGCGTCGTGGGTGTGATCAGCCCCTTCAACTTCCCGTTCCTGCTGTCGATCAAGTCGGTCGCCCCGGCGCTCGCCCTCGGCAACGCCGTGGTCCTCAAGCCGCACCAGAACACGCCGATCGTCGGCGGCTCCCTGGTCGCGAAGATCTTCGAGGACGCAGGGCTCCCCGGCGGTCTGCTCAACGTCGTCATCACGGACATCGCGGAGATCGGCGACGCGTTCATCGAGCACCCGGTCCCCAAGGTCATCTCCTTCACCGGCTCCGACAAGGTCGGCCGGCACGTCGCCACCGTCTGCGCCGCCAACTTCAAGCGCTCGGTCCTCGAACTGGGCGGCAACAGCGCGCTGGTGGTCCTCGACGACGCCGACATCGACTACGCGGTCGACGCGGCCGTGTTCAGCCGGTACGTCCACCAGGGCCAGGTCTGCATGGCCGCGAACCGGGTCCTCGTGGACCGTTCGATCGCCGAGGAGTTCACCGAGAAGTTCGTCGCCAAGGTCAGGACCCTCAAGGTCGGCGACCCGCGCGACCCCGAGACGATCATCGGCCCGGTCATCAACTCCTCCCAGGCGGACGCGCTTTCCGCGGTCGTCGAGCAGGCGATCGCCGAGGGCGCGACGGCGCTCGTGCACGGCACCACGACCGACAACCTGGTCGAGCCGTCCGTCCTCACCGACCTCCCCGCCGACTCCGCCCTGCTCCGGCAGGAGGTCTTCGGCCCGGTCGCCTTCCTCATCCCCTTCGAGGGCGAGGAGGAGGCCGTACGCATCGTCAACGACACCCCGTACGGCCTGAGCGGCGCCGTCCACACCGGGGACATCGAGCGCGGCGTGAACTTCGCCAAGCAGATCGACACCGGCATGTTCCACGTGAACGACGGCACCGTCCACGACGAACCGCTCGTCCCCTTCGGCGGCGAGAAGCACTCCGGCATCGGCCGCCTGAACGGCGACACGACGGCGGACGCGTTCACCACGCTGAAGTGGATCTCGGTGCAGCACGGGCGCAGCGGGTTCCCGTTCTAGCCGGTGCCCTTCCGTTCTTTCTCGGATTTGACGGGCTTCGACGGGCCCTTGCGGACAGAAGCTGTCCGCAAGGGCCCGTAGCTTCGTCGGTGTCAGGGGGAAACCCCCGGACGACCCGATCTCGACGAAAGGCGGCCGGTCATGGTCACTCACGTTCGCGCGGAAGCCCAGGGCGACGAGCGCGGCGCACTGCTCTCCTTCCTGGCCGAGCAGCGCGGCGGCATCCGGCGGGCGCTGCTCGGGCTGACGGACGAGCAGGCCTCCTCGCGCCCCAGCGCCAGCGAACTGACCCTGGCCGGCCTGCTCAAGCACGTCGCCGAGGTCGAGCAGGGCTGGGTGGCCCGTGCCAAGGGCGAGGCGCCGGCGGTGAAGCGCGACGAGTCGAACTGGGACGAGTGCTTCCGGCTGGCGGGTGACGAGACCGTCGAGTCGCAACTCGCGTACTGGGAGCAGGTCGCCGCCGACACGGAGGCGTACGTCCGCGCGGTCCCGAGCCTCGACGACACCTTCCCGCTCCCGAACGAGCCCTGGTTCCCGCCGGACGAGTCGGTCTCCGTGCGCTGGCTGGTCCTGCACCTGATCCGCGAGACGGCCCGGCACGCCGGCCACGCCGACATCATCCGCGAGTCCCTGGACGGCGCGAGTGCCTGGGACCTGGTGGCCAAGGAGCAGGGCGCCTCCTGGGAGTGACCTCGGCGCGGCCTAATCTGGACCGCATGTCAGCGATCCGCCTCCTCGTGCTCGGCGCGGTGCGCCAGCACGGCCGGGCCCACGGCTACCAGGTGCGCAACGACCTGGAGTACTGGGGCGCGCACGAGTGGTCCAACGCCAAGCCCGGCTCGATCTACCACGCCCTGAAACAGATGGCGAAGCAAGGCCTGCTCCACGCGCACGAGATCGCGCCGTCCACCGCGGGCGGCCCGCCACGCACGGAGTACGAGATCACCGAGGCCGGCACGGAGGAGTGCTTCAGGCTGGTGCGCGAGGCGCTGACCTCGTACGACCAGAAGATGGACGTCAAGTCGGCGGCCATCGGCTTCATGGTCGAGCTGCCGCGCGCCGAGGCCGTGGCGCTCCTGAAGGAGCGGATCCGGCGCATCGAGGAGTGGCGCTCCGCGGTCACCGCGCACTACATGCCCGAGGACGGCCCGGAGCAGCTCGGCCACATCGGCGAGATCATGAACCTCTGGATCCACACGGCCGACGCGGAGGCCCAGTGGACCCAGGGCTTGATCGCCCGCATCGAGGGCGGCGCCTACACCTTCGCCGGTGAGGGCGAGCCCTTCGTCGGCATCCTGACGGAGGGCCAGGAGAACCCGTACGCGACCGGGGAACGGCATCCGGGAGACGCGAGCTAATCAAGTTTGACCAATCCGGTTCCGGGCATTACCTTCGCCGGGTAATCAAGTTTGATTAGCGAGGGAGTGGGTCAGTGGCCGACACGGCGATCACCGTCGAAGGCGCACACAAGAAGTACGGCGACAAGAAGGCACTGGACGGACTCGACCTGCTGGTCGGGCGAGGCACGGTGCACGGCGTGCTCGGGCCGAACGGCGCGGGCAAGACGACCCTCGTCAGGATCCTGTCCACCCTGCTGCGGCCCGACGCGGGCCGCATCGAGGTGGCGGGACACGACCTCGTGACCCAGTCCCAGGAGGTCCGGTTCCGTATCGGCCTGCTCGGTCAGCACGCGGCCCTCGACGAGGAGTTGTCCGGCCGCCAGAACCTGGAGATGTTCAGCCGCCTGTACCACCTGGGCGCCCGGCACGCGCGCCTTCGTGCCGCCGAACTCCTGGAGCGCTTCGGCCTCGCCGACACCGGCCGCAAGGCCGTCCGTGCCTACAGCGGCGGCATGCGACGCCGCCTCGACCTGGCGGCATCCCTCATCACCGAACCGGAGGTCCTGTTCCTGGACGAACCCACGACCGGCCTCGACCCGCGCGGCCGCACCGAGGTGTGGGAAGCGGTCCGCTCCCTTGCCGGTGCCGGTACGACGGTCCTGCTGACCACGCAGTACCTGGAGGAGGCCGACCAGCTCGCCGACCGCATCTCGGTCGTCGACCGGGGCCGGGTCATCGCGGACGGCACGGCGGACGAACTGAAGGCGAGGACCGGGGGCGACCGTATCGACGTGGTCCTGCGCGACGCGGGCCAACTGGGCGCGGCCGTCGCCCTGCTACCGCTCGGCGGCTCCGGCGTGTCCGTCGACAGCCACCGACGGCTGCTCAGCGCCCCGGTCACCGACCGCATGGCGGCCCTGTCCGGTGTCGTACGCGCGCTGGAAGAGGCCGGGATCGAGGCGGAGGACGTGGCCCTGCGCCGCCCGACGCTGGACGAGGTGTTCCTGCACCTCACCGGCGACCACCGAGTGAAGGAGGCCGCGTGACCACCTACGCCTTGACCGATTCCTGGACCATGACCCGGCGCGAACTCGCCCACTGGGCACGGCAGCCGGTGCAGATCGTGGTCAACCTGGTCTTTCCCGTGATGCTGTTGCTGATGTTCGGCTACCTCATCGGCGGCGGGCGGGAGGTCGAAGGGGGCTACGTCGACTACCTGCTCCCCGGCATGCTCGCGCTCACCATGGCCTTCGGCCTGGAGGGCACCATGCTCGCCGTCACGCAGGACCTCAACAAAGGCGTGATCGACCGCTTCCGTTCCATGCCGATGGCCAACGGGGCCGTGCTGGTGGGCCGTTCGGTCGCGGACATGCTCCAGTCGGTGCTGAGCCTGACCGTGATGATCGGCGTCGGCCACGCCATCGGCTGGCGGACGCACGGCGGGGTCGCCGGCTTCCTCGGAGCCGTCGGGCTGCTCCTGCTGTTCCGTTTCGCCATGTTGTGGATCGGCATTCACCTGGCGATGGTGGCCGGGAAGCCGGAGCTGGTGCAGGCCGTGCAGATCCTGGTCTGGCCGATCGGCTTCCTCTCCAACGCCATCGCGACCCCCGAGTCCATGCCGGGGTGGCTGGGCACGCTGGTCGAGTGGAACCCCATGTCCCAGACGGCGACGGCGGTACGGGACCTGTTCGGCGGGCCGGGCGGGGAGCCGGGGCATGTGTGGGCGGCGGTGCTGTGGCCGTTGGCGCTGGTGGGGGTGTTCTTTCCGTTGGCGGTACGGAGGTTCGGGGCGTTGAGCAAGTAGGGCGGGGCGGCTCGGAAAGGTCGTCGCGAGGAAAGTCGCGGGGAAATGGGAACCCCGGCGCGGTGAGCGGTGTACCAGAAATGACAGTGCATCGCGGCCGGACGGATCCGGTGGATCGGGGGGTTCCCATGGGCTGGGGCTGGGGCTGGGGCGGGAGCGGGAGCAGGAGCAGGGCGGTGGTGGTCGCCGTGGTGGGCGTGCTGGTGTTGGCGACGGCGTGCGGGGACGCGGGGGCGGGCGGGCGTGCGCCCGGAAGTGCGGAGGCCCGGGCTCCTCGTGTCCCGTCGGCGCCGGACCTCCCCGGCTTCGTGGCCGGCATCGGCTTCGCGTCGGACGGGAGCGGGTTC
Organism: Streptomyces sp. AC555_RSS877; assembly: GCF_019049245.1. Lineage (GTDB taxonomy): Bacteria > Actinomycetota > Actinomycetes > Streptomycetales > Streptomycetaceae > Streptomyces. Next base: position 5,223 of record NZ_JAGMUK010000004.1, read on the forward strand.
GCGCTGCTCGCGGAGTGCGGCAGGACGCGGTGCCGGCAGAGAGTCGCCGTGCTCGACCGGGGCGCCCAAGCGTGGCGGCTCGGGCGTTCCCCGCTGCCGGACGTGACGGGCGACCTCGGGATCACGGCGGGACTGGTCGTCCTGGGGCCCGGCCGGGCGCTTCTCACGGACGGCACCTGGCCGGCCCCGGACGGGACCTGGTTCACGGGGGACGCAGGCCGCAACTGGCGGCGGGGCTCCAGCGAGCCCTCCGGGTCGACTCCGGTCGTGCCCGAAGGCGGTGTGCTGGTCGAGGACTGCCTGCGGGTGGACCGGGAGGACAACGGCTGCGAACGGTCCCGCCTGGCCGCCGTCCTGCCGGACACGGGGGAGTACAAGGCCCTGGCCACCCAGCCTCCGCTGGAGGGCGCGGTGCGGCCGGCGGGGGAGGCCGTGCCGGAAGCGCAGAGTGGCCTGGTGGGCGCGCCCGCCGAGGAGCTGCTGTTCGCCTCCGGCAGTGACCCGGGCTCCGACCGGCCCGCACTCGCCGTCAGCGAGGACCGGGGGCGCAGCTGGCGGCTCTCCCCGCTGCCAGGGGCGGCGGAGCACGGCTGGGGCGCGCGCGTGGTCGGTGCCGCCCGGCCCGCGACGCTGTACGCGGTCCAACCGGGCATCCCGCCCGACGAGGACGACGTGAAGAACGGCCTGCTCGCCCTGTACCGCAGCACCGACGGCGCCCACACCTGGGAGCGGGTCTGGAAACACCACAAGGGCGTCGAACCGCGCTCGTCACTCGGCATCCCGATCGCCGCCGCCGACGGCAGCCTGACGGTTCACGGTGAGGCGGGCGTCTGGCGCAGTGTCGACGGCGGCCGTTCCTTCACGGGATCCGGCTCCCGGGGACTGGCGGGCTCGGTCACCCGGACGCCGCTCGGTTACCTGTGGAACGACAGCTTCGGCGCCGGGAGCTTCCGCATATCCGCCGACGGGGTCCACTGGACGTCCTTCGAGCTGGGCCAAGGGAACTGAGGGGGGAGCAGACGGGGCGGAACGTACGGGAACATACGGGAGCACACCGCACAGTCGGCTCAGTGATGGAACCCGGTGGCCGCCCCCTTGTCCCGGGTCGACGGTTGCGACTGCTTCCGCAGTTCGGGCAGCAGCCGTCCCAGGTCCTCCACGAACAGATCGGCGAGGTCGGCAGAGAACCCGTTGCGGCACACGACCCGCAGGACGGACAGGTCCTCACGGTTCGGCGGGAAGGTGTACGCCGGCACCAGCCAGCCCCGCTCGCGCAGCCGTCGGGACACGTCGAAGACGTCGTACGCGTCCACGTCGGGAGCGGTCGTGAAGGCGAAGACCGGCAGCTCGTCACCCCGGGTCAGCAGCCGGAAGTCACCGAGCGCCTCCACGCGTTCGGCGATGCTGAGGGCCACGTCCCGGGTGGACTGCTGCACGGCCCGGTAGCCCTCGCGGCCCAGCCGCAGGAACGTGTAGTACTGCGCGACGACCTGGGCGCCCGGCCGGGAGAAGTTGAGGGCGAAGGTCGGCATGTCGCCGCCCAGGTAGTTGACACGGAAGACGAGTTCCTCGGGCAGTGCCTCCTTGTCACGCCACAGCGCCCAGCCGACGCCGGGATAGACGAGCCCGTACTTGTGGCCGGAGGTGTTGATGGAGGCGACCCTCGGCAGCCGGAAGTCCCACACCAGGTCCTCGTCGAGGAAGGGAGCCACCATCGCGCCGGACGCCCCGTCGACGTGCACGGGGATGTCGAGGCCAGTCCGTTCCCGCAGGGCGTCGAGGGCGGCGCAGAGTTCGGCGATCGGCTCGTAGGAGCCGTCGAAGGTGGAGCCGAGGACGCCCACGACACCGATGGTGTTCTCGTCGCACAGTTCGGCGGCGGCCTGCGGGTCGAGGTGGAAGCGGTCGCCCTCCATGGGTACCTGACGGGCCTCCACCTCCCAGAAGGTGCAGAACTTGTCCCAGCAGACCTGGACGTTGACGCCCATGACGAGATTCGGGCGGACGTCCCGGCCCGGGTAGCGGTCGGCGTTCCGCTGCGCCCAGCGCCGCTTGAGCGCCATGCCGGCGAGCATGCACGCCTCGCTCGACCCGGTCGTCGAACAGCCCACGACGGCCGCCGGGTCGGGCGCGTTCCACAGGTCGGCGAGCATGGCCACACAGCGCCGCTCCAGCTCGGCGGTGCGCGGGTACTCGTCCTTGTCGATCATGTTCTTGTCCCGGCACTCGCCCATCAGGACCCCGGCCTGCGGCTCCATCCAGGTGGTGACGAAGGTGGCGAGGTTCAGCCGGGAGTTGCCGTCCAGCATCAGCTCGTCGTGCACGAGCTGGTAGGCGGTCGTGGGCGGCAGGGGAGTGTCCGGGAGGCGGTGCTTGGGCGGGGCCTCGGACATGCCGCCGACCGGATTCGCCTCGCCGTAGAAGGGGTTGAAGGACAGGGGGCGCTCGTCGGGCTTGTCGGTGCCTTCGTGGAGTGGCATGGGCGGGTCTCCTCAGGTGATGAGCGGGTTCGTCGGCGGGTTCAGATGACCGGGGTTCCGTCCTTGCGCAGCTGCATCTGCGGCCGCCCCGTCACCAGGAGCCAGGCCGGCAGGGAGGCGATGCAGAGGAGGGCGAGGATCGTGGGGGAGGCCACCAGCACGGCGGCCGTGAACAGGCTGATCCAGCCCTGCCGGGTGATGGCGAGGAGCATCCCGAGGACGCCCGCGGCGACACCCAGAGCCGGAGGGACGGCGGGCACCAGGGCGTGCGCGCCCAGCCCGAAGGCGGTGCCGACGAACACGGCTGGGAAGATCCGCCCGCCCCGGAAGCCGCAGGACGCGGCGACGAGCAGTGCGGCCAGCTTCACCACGGTCATCGTCGCGAACTGCCCCGCCGACCAGCCCTCGGGGTCGTGGGCCAGCTCGCCGATCTCGTCCAGCCCCTTGAAGAGCGTCAGATGGCCGCCCAGCGCCGCCAGCAGGCCCAGCACCAGCCCGCCGGCCGGAAGGGTCAGCATCGGGTGCCCGAGCCGGGCGAAGGCGCCGTGGACGTACGGGAAGGCGTACACGGCCGCCATGCCGAGCAGCGCCGCCGCCGAGGCGACCACCAGCGCCGCCAGCAGATCGCCCCAGCCGGGCGGCCCCAGGGCGGGCAGGTGCAGGTCGAAGGACGGATGGGCCACCAGGTCGATCGTCAGAGCGCCGGCCGCGGCGGCGACCAGCGGCGCGAAGACGTTGTCCCACAGCGCCCCCTTCAGCTGCTTCCCGGCCAGCGCCTCGGAGATGACCAGCGCCGCCGCCACCGGCGTGCCGAACAGCGCGCCGATCGTCGCCGCCTCCGCCAGCGCCGGCCACAAGCTGCCCGGGACCCGGGGGAGCAGCCGGCTGCCCAGCCAGAAGGCGAGCGCCACGTTCACGGCGATGATCGGGTTCTCGGGACCGAGACTCGGCCCGCCCGCGAGCATGAGCCCGGTCGCGAGCACCAGCCCCGGCAGTACGGCGAGCGGGAGGACGGGTGCGTCGAGGCCGGTGGTGGCCGGGTCGGGTCCGGCGTGCCCGGGCACCTTCCACACCACCAGCCCGACCGCCACGCCCGTTGCGGTGAGCACGACGAGCATCCAGAGGACGGAGTACCGGCCGATCCCGAGCGCGTCCGGCAGGTTCTGCCACAGCACGTCCTGGAGTTCCCCGGCCGCCGCGCTCACCCCGACGAAGATCAGACTCGCCGCCACACCCACCACCAGAGCGGGGAGGATCAACGGCAGCAGTACGCGCGCCGGGGTCGCCGGGGCGGTGGATGCCTGCTGCACGGTGTCCTGGGCCACGGGCTCACGATAAGGGGGCAAAACGGACTCAACATCCGGTGGGATCCGGCCGGGGGTCGCCGCATCGGGCGCTCGCCGGACATCAGGCTTGCACCTCACGTCGCGTGAGGACCCACCGTGGAGGGCGTACCGGGAAGGGAGCGGACGAAGTGAGCTATTCCGTGGGACAGGTCGCCGGTTTCGCCGGAGTGACGGTGCGCACGCTGCACCACTACGACGACATCGGCCTGCTCGTCCCGAGCGAGCGCAGCCACGCGGGCCACCGGCGTTACATTGACGCCGACCTCGACCGGCTGCAGCAGATCCTGTTCTACCGAGAGCTCGGCTTCCCGCTCGACGAGGTCGCCGCCCTGCTCGACGACCCGGCCGCGGACCCGCGCGCGCACCTGCGCCGCCAGCACGAACTGCTGACCGCCCGGATCGAGAAGCTGCAGAAGATGGCCGCGGCCGTGGAGAACGCCATGGAGGCACGCACGATGGGCATCAACCTCACGCCGGAGGAGAAGTTCGAGGTCTTCGGTGACAAGGATCCCGAGCAGTACGCCGAGGAGGCGGAACAGCGCTGGGGCGGCACGGCGGCGTACGCCGAGTCACAGCGCCGCGCCGCCGGCTACACCAAGGACGACTGGCAGCGCATGCAGGCCGAGGTCAACGACTGGAGCGAGCGCTACACCGCCCTGATCGCCGACGGTGAACCGCCGACCGGCGAGGCGGCGATGGACATGGCCGAGGAACACCGGCAGCACATCGGCACGTGGTTCTACGAGTGCCCGTACGAACTCCACCAGAGCCTCGGCGAGATGTACCTCGCCGACGAGCGCTTCAAGGCGTTCTACGACTCCATGCGCCCGGGCCTCGCCGAACACCTGAGGGACGCGATCAAGGCGAACGCGAGCCGTCACACCTCGTGAAACCCCGGCCCGGGAGCCTCACTCCCGGGCCAGGACCACCGCCGTCCCGTAGGCGCACACCTCGGTGCCCACGTCCGCGGCCTCCGACACGTCGAAGCGGAACATCAGCACGGCATTGGCCCCACGCGTGCGTGCCTGTTCCACCAGCCGCTCCATGGCCTGGTTCCGGGTCTCCACCAGCGTCTTGGTGAGCCCTTTGAGCTCACCGCCGATCATCGACTTGAGCCCCGCGCCGATCTGACTCCCGAGGTGCCGGGACCGTACGGTCAACCCGAAAACCTCTCCGAGGACCTCCTGGACCCGGTGGCCGGGCACGTCGTTCGTGGTCACCACGAGCACGTCCGGCCGGGGTCCCTGACCACCGCCGTAATCTTCGATACCCATGGTCCACAGCTTTGTCCCAGACGGGCCACAGTGCATCCTGGGGGCGCCCATGGAACCTGGGCCACGACGGCTGCGTTGATACTTTTGGCAGCCAGCCCAGCCCGTCCCCCACACGCAGGAGCCACAAACCCGTGACGACCACGCTCGCGCTCGGCCCCGAGTGGCTCAGCCCCGACTATCTGATCGAGACCTTCAGCCTGCCCGGCATCCTGCTGATCGTCTTCGCGGAATCCGGGCTCTTCGCGTTCCTGCCGGGTGACTCGCTGCTGTTCACGGCGGGCCTGTTCGTGGCCGAGGGGAACTACATCACCCAGCCGTTGTGGCTGGTCTGCACGCTGATCGTGCTCGCCGCGGTGATCGGCGACCAAGTGGGCTACATGATCGGCAAGTTCTTCGGCCCCAGGCTCTTCAGTCGGCCCAACTCCAAGCTCTTCAAGCAGGAGAACCTGGAGAAGGCCCACGAGTTCATGGAGAAGTACGGCCCGAAGGCGATCGTCCTCGCCCGCTTCGTGCCGATCGTGCGCACCTTCGCCCCCATCGTGGCGGGCGCCGGCCGAATGCAGTACCGCACGTTCCTCACGTACAACATCATCGGCGGCGTGCTGTGGGGCACCGGCGTCACCCTCGCGGGCTACTGGCTCGGGCAGATCGAGATCATCAAGAAGAACGTCGAGCCGATCCTCGTCCTGATCGTGGTCGTCTCCGTGGTGCCGATCGCCGTCGAGTACCTCCGCGAACGCAAGAAGAAGCGCGCCGCGGCCCAGGCCCCGGCCGCCGCCTACCAGCCCCCGGCCATGGACGACGCGACGACCCAACTCCGCCGCATCCCGCCGACCGACGACCAGTACGGCAACCAGGGCAACCAGAACCAGCAGGGTCAGCAGGGCCAACAGCAGTACGGCTACGACCAGCACTACGGTCAGCCCCAGCAGCAGCCCCAGCCCCAGCAGCCGTACGCCCAGCAGTACCCGCAGGGCTACAACCAGGACCAGTACGGCCCGCAGCAGGGCAACAACCAGCAGAACCCGTACAACCAGGGTTACTGAGACACCGCCAAGGGGCGCGGGGGGCTGCGCGAGCAACCACGACGAACCTCTGGTCGCCGTCGGTCAGAACCCCCTCGTACGCTTTGCGGCCCTGCGCCCCGCCGCACTCCCCGCCCCCGGCAACCGCAGGAACAGACGCGAGATCTCCGACCCGAGATTGACCCCGATGGCGATGGCCATCGCCAGGGCCGCCGCCTTCGACAGCGACACCAAGCCCTCGTCGACCTGGTTCTGAGCGATCGACAACAGCCCGAAGTAGGTCGCGGAACCGGGCAGCAGGGGCCCGATCGCCGCCGTGGTGTAGGGCAGGGCGGACGCGAACCGGTACCGGGACAGCATCTGGCCGAACAGCCCCACCAGCCCCGCCGCCACCGCGGTGGAGGCCACCGGTGAGAGTCCGCCCGCGTAGTGCATCGCGCCGTACACCGACCACGCGACACCACCGTTCAGGGTCACCGCCAGCACGGTGGATCGTTCCTGCTGGAGCAGCACCGCGAAGGTCAGCGACAGCAGCATCGACGCGCCGATCTGCCACAGCGGCCGCTCGGAGTCGCCCAGTCCGGCGTCCGGGTTGAGGTGGGCGCCCAGTTGCACACCCACGTAGAGCATGATCAGCACCCCGACGACGATGCCGACGAAGAAGTACATGACTTCCAGCAGGCGCGCGGACGCGGTGATGTAGAAGCCGGTCAGACCGTCCTGCACGCCCGCCACGAGCGCCCGCCCGGGCAGCAGGGCGAACAGTCCACCGGTGACGACCGCGGCTGCCTGCACGTCCACGTGCGCGAGAGTCAGCGCGATCCCGATCGCGGCCGGGGGCATCGCGGCGACGGTGAACTGGTAGAACTCCGGCAGTCCGCGTCCCGCGCACAGCCACGCCAGCCGGTCGCCGAGCATCGCGCCCAGCGCGGCCGCGATGAAGACGATGTAGTCACCGCCGACGAGCACGGAGGCGGAACCCGCCAGCAGCCCGCTCGCGGTGGTCAGCACCCAGCCGGGGTACGGGTGCCGGTTGCGCCGGATCTCGGCGAGCCGCCGGTAGGCCTCCTCCAGGGAGATCGCCGTGTCGGGGTCGCTGAGGTCGTCGACCAGCCGGAACACGGCCGCCAGACGCGTGTAGTCGGTGCCGCGGCGGCGGACCGTCCGGGACGCGGTCACCGGATCCTCGACCAGCGACGGCTGGTACGAGATCGACAGCAGGGTGAAGGTGACGTTGGGCTCGCAGCGGTCCAGGCCGTAGGACCGGCAGACGGCGAACATCGCCGCCTCCACGTCCTCGGCACCCTCACCGCCGGCCAGCAGCAGCTCGCCGATACGCAGCGTCAGGTCGAGCACGCGCGGAACGGCCGGGCCTTCCTCCTCCACCTTCTGCAAGGGCTCCGGCGCGGGCCGCTCGGCCACCGGCATCCGGAGCATCGTGCGCATCCGGTCCTGCCAGGGCGCGTTCTTGGTGAGGCTGATCACCGGGATGCCGGTCGCCGGGGTGAACGCCGGCGGGGCGTCCTTGGCGCTGTAGGTGCGCGGTGTGCTGAACGCCGACCCCTCGGACTCCGCCGGCGGCGTCTGCGCTACGTCCAGCCCCTTGGGGACGGCGAACTCGGACGTGGCCTCGGACTCCGTGCCGACGCCTCTGGGAACGGCCAGCCCCTGCGGAATCGCGAACTCCGACGTCGTGGAGGAATCAACCGAATCCCCGACGACCGCGGTGGGGGCCGTGAACCGGCTCCTCGCCTCGTCCGACCGCGGCTTGCGGTCCTCCGCGTCCCTCACTCCGTAGCGCTCCCTGTACGACACGTTCAGCAAGCCTCAGTATGCGCACGCATACGCGAGGGGGCCGCACGCGTATGCGTGCGGCCCCCTCGCAACAGCAGGATCAGTGACCGCCCTGGTCCTTGAAGCGCTTGTACGACCGCTCGATCTCGATCTCGGCGTCCGTACGGCCCACCCAGTCGGCGCCCTCGACCGACTTGCCGGGCTCGAGGTCCTTGTAGACCTCGAAGAAGTGCTGGATCTCCAGGCGGTCGAACTCCGACACGTGGTGGATGTCGCGCAGGTGCTCGACACGCGGGTCGGTCGCCGGGACGCACAGCAGCTTGTCGTCGCCGCCGGCCTCGTCCGTCATCCGGAACATGCCGATCGCACGGCACTTGATGAGGCAGCCCGGGAACGTGGGCTCGTCAAGGATGACCAGCGCGTCCAGCGGGTCGCCGTCCTCGCCGAGGGTGTTCTCGACGAAGCCGTAGTCGGTCGGGTAGGCGGTCGAGGTGAAGAGTCGACGGTCCAGGCGGATCCGACCGGTCTCGTGGTCCACCTCGTACTTGTTCCGCGAACCCTTCGGGATCTCGATCGTGACGTCGAACTCCACCGGTGACTCCTCCATGATCAACACATAGTTCTGGTGGTTAAGTGTCCCTCACGCAGGTGTGTGATCGCGAAAGGGGCTGTTGGTCGTGCCAGAGCTGAGGCCTTGGCGAGCCGCGAGACCGCGTGTGACGCGGGTCGCGAACGCCGTACGACCGCGTCTCGCGCGCGCCACGGCGGCCGCGAAACCGCGGATCACACGGATCGCGCGGGCCGCGAAGCCGCGGGTCGCGCGGATCACGAGGCCGAAGACCTGGCAGTACACCGCGGGCGCCGCCACCGCCGGACTGGCGCTGGCCGGCGCAGTGGTGACCGCCGCCGGTCCTTGGGACTCCAGCGGTCAGCGTACGGCGGAGCGGGACCGGGCGGTTGCCCAGGAGCGCACGGGTGGCGCAGATCACGATGGCTCGGCCGGCACTTCCTCCGGCACGGCGGGAGACGGGCCCCGGCCGGCGCCCAGCGCCGCCTCCGTCCTCGCCGGCCTCGGCGGCGCCACGAACAGGGCCAAGGCGGCCCCGACCGGACCGGCCCTCGCCGAGGTCCTCGGCCCCCTCCTGAAGGACGCGGCGCTCGGCTCCCGCCGCACGGCGGCGGTCGTCGACGTGGCCACCGGCAGGCGGCTCTACGGCACAGGTGCCGACGAGGCCCTGACCCCCGCCTCCACCACGAAGATCGCCACCGCGGTCGCCGCCCTCTCCGCCCTCGGCGCCGACCACCGCCTCACCACCCGAACCGCCCTCGAACCCGACACCAACGAACTCGTCCTCGTCGGCGGGGGAGACCCCACCCTCACCGCGCACGAGGACGCCGGGGACCGGGCGAGCCTGCGCACCCTCGCCGACGGCACGGCCGCCGCCCTGAAGAAGCGCGCCATCAGCGAGGTCACGCTCTCGTACGACACCACCCTGTACGCCGGTCCCGAACTTCACCCGATCGGCGTCAACGACAACCTCGCCCCCGTCAGTGCCCTGATGGCCGACGAGGCCCGCACGGACGACTCCGCGAGCGGACCCGCGCCGCGCGTGCCGGACCCGGCGGCGGACGCGTCCAGCACGTTCGCCGGCCTCCTCAAGGAGCACGGCATCAAGACCACGTCCCCGGGCCCCTCCAAGGCCACCAGCCGTGCCGAGTTCCTCGCGACCGTCTCCTCGCCCCCGCTCTCCGCACTCGTCGAACGCATGCTCACCAACAGCGACAACGACATCGCCGAGGCCCTGGCCCGCCAGACGGCCGTCGCGACCGGCGCCAGCGCCGACTTCGGCGGCGCGGGCCGGGCGATCGGCGCCCAGTTGAAGAAACTCGGACTGCCCGTGGCGGGCGCCGGCTTCAAGGACGGTAGTGGCCTGAACCGCGACGACAGGCTCACCGCGCACCTGCTGACGTCCCTCCTGGCGAAGGCGGGCGACCCCGCCCACCCGGAACTGCGCCCCGCCCTCACCGGCCTTCCGGTTGCCGGCTTCACGGGCACCCTGACCAGCCGCTACACGGACGGCGCGGCAGGAATCGTACGAGCCAAGACGGGCACCCTGACGGGAGTGAACACGCTGGCGGGAACGGTGGTGGACCAGAGCGGCCGCCTGCTGGCCTTCGCCTTCCTGGCGTCGGACACGACGGACCCGGCGGCGGCACAGTCGGCGCTGGACAGGACGGCGACGGCCCTGGCGGCGTGCGGCTGCAGGTAACGAGGCCCCGTCAACCTCGCGCGGCCCTGCCCCAAGCGGTGGCGCTCACGTACGGTTGACGCATGACGAGCATCGGTGGTGCCGAGATGGTCGACTGGAATCTCGCGGTGGCGACCGCGACCCGGCTCGCGCGGCCGGGCCCCGAGGTGAGCCGCGACGAGGCCCGGGCCGTCGTCGCGGAACTGCGCCGACATGCCAAGGCCTCGGAGGGACACGTCCGGGGCTTCACTCGTCTGGGGACGGAAGACACCCACGACACCCCGGTCCTCGTCGTCGACCGTCCCGGCTGGGTCCGGGCGAACGTCGCGGGCTTCCGGGAACTCCTCAAGCCCCTGCTCGAGAAGATGCAGGAGCGGCGCGGCAGCACCCCCGGCGGGGCGGTCCTCGGCGCCGTCGGCGGCAAGGTCACGGGCGTCGAACTGGGGATGCTGCTGTCGTTCCTGTCCTCGCGCGTCCTCGGGCAGTACGAGACGTTCGCGCCCGCCACCCGAGACCTTCCCGCGGGCGAGAACGGCGGCGGCCGGCTGCTCCTGGTCGCCCCGAACATCGTGCACGTGGAGCGCGAACTCGACGTGCAGCCCCACGACTTCCGCCTGTGGGTGTGCCTGCACGAGGAGACGCACCGCACGCAGTTCACCGCCGTGCCCTGGTTGCGGGACCACCTTGAGGGTGAAATCCAGTCGTTCCTGGGGGAGACCGAGGTCGACCCCATGACCGTCCTGGAACGCGTCCGGGAAGCCGCTCAGTCCCTCGCAGGCGGGCGCCCCGAAGGCGAGGAGGACGAGGGCGGCAGGTCCCTCGTGGAGATCGTGCAGACGCCCGCCCAGCGGGAGATCCTCGGCCGCCTCACCGCCGTGATGTCCCTCCTCGAGGGTCACGCCGACTTCGTGATGGACGGGGTCGGACCGGACGTCGTGCCGAGCGTCGCCGAGATCCGCGAGAAGTTCCAGCAGCGTCGCGCCAAGGGGGCCTCACGACTGGACATGGCGCTGCGCAAGCTGCTTGGCCTGGACGCCAAACTCCGGCAGTACCGGGACGGCGAACGCTTCGTACGGGCCGTCGTCGACGAGGTCGGCATGGACGGCTTCAACCGCGTGTGGACGTCCCCGAACACCCTCCCCACCAAGACGGAGATCGCCAAACCGGCGGACTGGGTCGCGCGGGTGCACCGCAAGCCCGAGTCGTGAACCGGGCGCCGGGGTCGTGAAGCGGATCCGGCCGACGGCAGGCGAACGCCCCTTCAATCACCCGTCCGAGGGACCGTGAGCGATGGGTAGGCGTGCAATGCTCGGGGAACGGCCCGGTTCTGTCACCATCTACACACTCTGAGTGACCGAGCTCGGGCTCACCCCCGACAATTTCATGAAGGGAACCGGACATGGGTCCCCATCCTGCGGTCGCGGCGATACGCCTGGCGGTCCGCCGCGTCCTCCACGACATCCTCACCGACCACAGCCGTACGACCGAGGAGCCCGGCGCCTCGGACGGCCCCCCGCACGAGCGCCCGCCGTCGCCGCTCGTGCTCGTGGCGTGCTCCGGCGGAGCCGACTCCATGGCCCTCGCCTCGGCCCTCGCCTTCGAGGCCCCCAAGCTCGGCATCCGCGCCGGCGGCGTCACCGTCGACCACGGCCTGCAGCCCGGCTCCGGCCTGCGCGCCGACGAAGTCGTCCTGCGCCTGCGGGAACTGGGCCTCGACCCGGTCGAGGCCACCGCCGTGACCGTCGGCCGCGAAGGCGGACCCGAGGCAGCCGCCCGCGACGCCCGTTACGCCGCACTGGACGCCGCCGCCGAACGCCATGGCGCCCTCGCCGTCCTGCTCGGCCACACCCGCGACGACCAGGCGGAAACCGTCCTGCTGGGCCTCGCCCGCGGTTCCGGCATCCGCTCCCTGTCCGGCATGGCCGCGGTTTCCGGAGGGCCGGGTGCCGCCCGCCGTTACCGCCGCCCCTTTCTCCAGCTCGACCGGCAGACCGCCCGCAAGGCCTGCATGGTCCAGTCGCTGCCGGTCTGGGACGACCCGCACAACGCGGACCCGGCGTACACCCGCTCCCGGCTGCGCCACGAGGGTCTGCCCGCTCTGGAGAAGGCGCTCGGCAAAGGCGTCGTGGAAGCCCTCGCCCGTACGGCCCAGCTCTCCCGCGACGACGCCGACGCCCTGGACGCCTGGGCCGGTCAGGCCGCGGCCTCCGTCAAGGACGCGGCCGGTCTCCTGGAGTGCGCCAAGCTCTACGCCCTGCCGCCCGCCGTGCGCCGCCGCGTCCTGCGCCGCGCAGCCATCGACGCCGGCGCTCCGGCGGGCTCGCTGTTCGCCCGGCACATCGAGGAAGTCGACCGGCTGATCACCGGTTGGCGCGGTCAGGGAGCCATCAATCTCCCGGGCAAAGTCGTCGCCCAGCGGCAGGGTGGCAGACTGGTGATTCGGCAAGGCTGAATCCGGAACCCGCCATCGGATCGCTGACGTGGCTCGTGGGCGGTCCGAACGGCTGGTGGGACGACCGAAAGTGATGCGGGTGGACGCGAACGACATGGGTGCCGACCTCAAGACGGTACTCATCACCAAGGAAGAGATCGACGCGAAGCTGGTCGAACTGGCCGCGAAGATCGACGCGGAGTACGCGGGCAAGGACCTGCTGATCGTCGGCGTCCTCAAGGGCGCGGTGATGGTCATGGCCGACCTCGCCCGGGCGCTGTCCACCCCCGTCACCATGGACTGGATGGCGGTGTCCTCGTACGGGGCGGGCACCCAGTCCTCCGGTGTGGTGCGGATCCTCAAGGACCTCGACACGGACATCAAGGGCAAGCACGTCCTCATCGTCGAGGACATCATCGACTCCGGCCTGACCCTGTCCTGGCTGATCTCGAACCTCGGCTCGCGCGAGCCCGCATCCCTCAAGGTGTGCACCCTGCTGCGCAAGCCCGAGGCCGCCAAGGTCGCCATCGACGTCGAGTGGGTCGGCTTCGACATCCCGAACGAGTTCGTCGTCGGTTACGGCCTCGACTACGCAGAGAAGTACCGGAATCTCCCGTTCGTCGGTACGCTCGCGCCCCACGTCTACGGTGGCTGAGGGCCAAACGGCCCAAGCCCTGTAAGACGATCGGGAACCCCAGCGGGTTTCGCGCCGTTGGAGCATGCAGACGGGTTCGCCAGTCCTCCCGTGCGGCTTCGGTCCACAATGCTGGGGTACCGTCAGAAGAACTGTCTTATCAAACTCACTATGGCAGGAGGGACGGGGCGTCTTCGCTCCGTATGGATGGACGTGAAGCGATACTTCCGTGGGCCGGTCATGTGGATCGTGCTGGCCGTCCTTGCCGTGGTCGTGTTGATGCAGGTCGTCGGCTCGTCCGGTGGCTACAAGACGGTGGACACCGGCCAGGTGATCCAGGCGATCAATGACAACAAGGTCGAACAGGCCAAGCTGACCACCGGCGACGAGTCGACCATCAAGGTCCAGCTCAAGGACGGCGAAAAGGTCGAAGGCAGCTCGAAGATCCAGGCGAGCTACATCGGCGACCAGGGCGTGACCATCGCCGGCACGCTGCAGACCAAGTACCAGGACAAGCAGATCCCGGACGGTTACACCGTCTCGCCGACGAAGCAGAACGCCTTCGTCGGGATCCTGCTCTCCCTGCTCCCCTTCGTCCTCATCGTGGTCGTCTTCCTGTTCCTGATGAATCAGATGCAGGGCGGCGGCTCCCGAGTCATGCAGTTCGGGAAGTCCAAGGCGAAGCTCATCACCAAGGACACTCCGAAGACGACGTTCTCGGACGTCGCAGGCTCGGACGAGGCCGTCGAGGAGCTCCACGAGATCAAGGAGTTCCTGCAGGAACCGGCGAAGTTCCAGGCCGTCGGGGCGAAAATCCCCAAGGGCGTACTGCTGTACGGCCCTCCCGGCACCGGCAAGACCCTGCTCGCGCGTGCTGTCGCGGGCGAGGCGGGCGTGCCGTTCTACTCGATCTCCGGTTCCGACTTCGTCGAGATGTTCGTCGGTGTCGGTGCCTCCCGAGTCCGTGACCTGTTCGAGCAGGCCAAGGCGAACGCTCCGGCGATCGTCTTCGTCGACGAGATCGACGCGGTCGGCCGCCATCGCGGCGCCGGCCTCGGCGGTGGTCACGACGAGCGCGAGCAGACGCTGAACCAGCTGCTCGTCGAGATGGACGGCTTCGACGTCAAGGGCGGTGTGATTCTCATCGCCGCGACGAACCGACCGGACATCCTCGACCCGGCCCTTCTGCGGCCCGGCCGTTTCGACCGCCAGATCGCGGTCGACCGTCCGGACATGCAGGGCCGTCTGGAGATCCTCAAGGTTCACCAGAAGGGCAAGCCGGTCGCGCCGGACGTCGACCTGTCGGCCGTCGCCCGCCGCACCCCGGGCTTCACCGGTGCGGACCTGTCGAACGTGCTGAACGAAGCGGCGCTCCTGACGGCGCGCAGCGACAAGAAGCTCATCGACAACCACTCGCTGGACGAGGCGATCGACCGCGTCGTGGCGGGCCCGCAGAAGCGGACCCGGATCATGTCGGACAAGGAAAAGAAGATCACCGCATACCACGAGGGCGGCCACGCCCTGGTCGCGGCGGCCTCCCCTAACTCCGACCCGGTCCACAAGATCACGATCCTCTCGAGAGGCCGTGCTCTGGGGTACACGATGGTCCTGCCGGACGAGGACAAGTACTCGACCACGCGCAACGAGATGCTGGACCAGCTGGCTTACATGCTGGGCGGCCGCGCGGCCGAGGAACTGGTCTTCCACGACCCGACCACCGGCGCTGCGAACGACATCGAGAAGGCCACAGCAACGGCCCGCGCGATGGTCACGCAGTACGGCATGACCGAGCGTCTCGGAGCCATCAAGTTCGGTGGCGACAACACCGAGCCGTTCCTGGGCCGGGAGATGTCGCACCCGCGCGACTACTCGGAAGAGGTCGCCGCGCTGGTCGACGAAGAGGTCAAGAAGCTGATCGAGACGGCGCACAACGAGGCCTGGGAGATCCTGGTCGAGAACCGCGACGTCCTCGACCAACTGGTCCTCCAGCTGCTGGAGAAGGAGACGCTGAACAAGGAGCAGATCGCCGAGATCTTCGCTCCCATCGTCAAGCGTCCCCCGCGGCCGGCCTGGACCGGCTCCTCCCGCCGTACGCCGTCCACCCGTCCGCCGGTGCTCTCCCCCAGGGAGCTCGCACTGACGAACGGTGCCAACGGCGCCACGCCGGCGATCTCCACGGCGAAGTCCACCGCGGCGGAGCCCGCCCCGGTGACCGAGCCCGCACCCGAGGAGCGTCCGGAGAGCTGACTCCTCGGACACCTCGGGCCCCCGGTGACCTCACCAGGCCCGGAATGGATGCCGCGCCCCCCAGGTTCTAGCCTGGGGGGCGCGGCATTTGTATGCCGGCAGTGCGGCGCGCGGCCCACTCGCGCGAAAGGCAAAGGAACGAGGCACCAGATGACCGACCCCGTGACGCTGGACGGCGAGGGCTCCATCGGCGAGTTCGATGAGAAGCGGGCCGAGAACGCCGTACGTGAACTGCTGATCGCGGTCGGCGAGGATCCGGACCGAGAGGGCCTCAGGGAGACTCCGGCGCGGGTCGCGCGGGCGTACAAGGAGATATTCGCGGGGCTGTGGCAGCGCCCGGAGGACGTGCTGACGACGACGTTCGACATGGGGCACGACGAGATGGTGCTCGTGAAGGACATCGAGGTGTACTCGACGTGTGAGCACCATCTCGTGCCGTTCAGGGGTGTCGCCCACGTCGGTTACATCCCGGCCACCACCGGCAAGATCACCGGCCTGTCCAAGCTGGCCCGCCTGGTGGACGTCTACGCCCGGCGCCCGCAGGTGCAGGAACGACTCACCACGCAGATCGCGGACTCCCTGATGGAGATGCTGGAGCCGCGTGGCGTCATCGTGGTCGTGGAGTGCGAGCACATGTGCATGTCGATGCGGGGCATCCGCAAGCCCGGCGCCAAGACCCTCACCTCGGCCGTGCGCGGGCAGCTGCGGGACGCGGCGACGCGGAACGAGGCGATGAGCCTCATCATGGCCCGCTGACGGCCACCGGCGTCACGCCGCCGAAGCCGCCCCCGTGTTGTGGTCGTCGTCCTCCGGGAGCCTGCACACGCGCTCCAGGAAGATCGCGGCCGCTATGACGGCGATGCCCGCGAGGACCGAGAAGCCGGCGTAGATGGCCTGGTCCCGGCGGGCCGGGATGTCCAGGGACTCCAGCAGGAAGACGCCGGTGCCGCCGTACATCCCGGAGACGAGAGCGGCGACCAGGGCGCTCGACTGGCCGAAGACGACCGCGCGGGCCGCCATGAGCGGGTCGACGCCCTTGGCCTCGGGGCGGCGCTCACGCTGGGCCTTGAGGCGGGCGCGGATGGAGAGCGCCGTGGACAGCAGGACCGCGGCGATCAGCGTGAGGACGATGGGGGCGGCCAGAGGGACGCTGGGGAGGGTCCCGACCGAGTTCCAGAGGCGGGCGCCCGCCCAGGACAGGATCCCGGCGATGGCGAAGACGCCGGCCAGCAGCCTGATGCGCAGCTCTCTCACGGTGTCCCTTCAGGTCCCCGGCCGTGGTCCCGGACGGTGGTCGTGATGACCCGTCCGGTCCGGCCGTCATGTCCGGCCGCCCCAGGGTCGTCTTGACCTTAACGGCTACTCGGGCAGCCGGAGTTCCAGGTCCTTGCGGGGTTCTACGCCGTGGCGGGTGAGGGTGTCGAGGAGGGCGGCGACCGCGCCGCGTCCGGGCAGCTGGGCCTCGGGTTCGACGTCGTGCCAGGGGGCGAGCACGAAAGCGCGTTCGTGGGCGCGCGGGTGGGGGAGGGTCAGGTGCGGGTCGTCGGTGACGACGTCGGCGTACGTGACGATGTCGACGTCGAGGGTGCGCGGGCCCCAGTGCTCGTCCCGCACCCGGTTGAAGGCCTCCTCGACGGCGTGCGCCCGCTCCAGGAGGGAGGACGGGGGCAGGGTGGTCTTCAGGACCACGACCGCGTTGAAGTAGGACGGCTGGCTGCCGGGCTCGACGCCCCACGGCTCCGTCTCGTACACGGGGGAGACGGACTTGATGCGGACGCCCGGGGTGTCCTCCAGGGCGTCGATGGCGCCCTGGAGGGTCTCCAGGCGGTTGCCCAGGTTGGAGCCGAGGGAGATCACGGCTCGTTTCGGGTTGTGCAGGGTGGTGTCGGCGGCGTCGACCTTCTCGACGACGGAGGCGGGTACCGGCTGTACGGTCGGGTCGCTCTGACCTCCGGTGAAGAACGCGGTCATACTCGGCTCCGGGTGATGGTGACGGTCACGTCGTCGAAGGGGACGGTGATCGGCGCGTCCGGTTTGTGGACGGTGACCTCGACCTCCTGGACGCCTTCGTGCTTCAGACAGGCCTGGGTGATGCGCTCGGCGAGCGTCTCGATGAGGTTGACGGGCTCGCCCTCGACGACGGCCACGACCTCCTCCGCCACGATGCCGTAGTGCACGGTCTTCGCCAGGTCGTCGTCGGCGGCGGCCGGTCGGGTGTCCAGGCCCAGGACGAGGTCCACGATGAAGGTCTGGCCCTCCTCGCGCTCCTTGGGGAACACACCGTGGTGCCCGCGGGCCTTGAGGCCGCGCAGCGCGACACGATCCACGCGAATCACTCCTGCAATCGTCGGTGCGGCCGGTTCGTACCGCGTGCGGGCGGTACACCGGCCTCGAACGAATCTACCTGCGAGCACTGACAGGGCCGGGACACGGGGGGCGCGGCCCGGGCCGGGTTCAGGAGGTTTCACCGTGCGTTTCCCCTGGGGAACCCGGCGGCTCACGGGCTGGTAGCCGCCCCTACCCAGGGTCGGCGATTCCAACCACTTCTTGGTTCTTGCGGGCGGCCCCGGGGGCTCGCGGGAGCTCCGGGGGCCGGGGCCGCTGTCCTGCGGGGCCTAGGGCCTTGTGGCCTTGTGGCCCCCTGTGGCCCCTGTGGATCCGCCTACCCGCTCAGGCGGGGGTCTCGTCGCTTTCGTCCTCGTCGTTTTCGGCCAGAACCGGAGAGGCGTGGTGGGACCAGATCTTCCAGCCGTCGGGGGTGCGGCGGAACACGTTCGTGGCCACGACCAGCTGGCCGACGAGCGGGCCGAGCTCCTCGCCGCCCTCGGGGGCCGGACCGCCGCTGAGAATGTTCTCCGTACAGGTCACCAGGGCGGTGTCGCCGGTGACGGACACGTGCACGTCGGTGAGGAAGAACTGGATGTAGTCCGTGTTCGCCATGATCAGGGCGTACGACCTGAGGACCTCGCCGCGGCCGGTCAGGACGGGCCAGCCGGGATGTACGCAGGAGACCACGCCCACGTCGGCCGGGTCGTGGTACTCCTCGTCGACGCCGAGGTCGGTCGGGGTGAGCCAGAGCGACTCCAGCGCTTCGAAGTCCCCGCGCTCCAGGGCCTCGTAGAAGGCGGTGTTGGCGAGTTCGACCGCTTCGACGTCGGTGTGGGGGGCGCTCACCGGTCTCCTTCTGCGCCGTTGCCCGCGGCGCGTGCGCCTTCCGCTGAGCGCGCGCTCTCCACGGCGCGCGCGACCCGTACCGCGTCGGCCGTCGCGCGCACCTCGTGGACGCGCACCGCCCATGCGCCGGCGTGCGCCGCGAGGGCGGAGACGGCGGCCGTCGCGGCGTCGCGCTCGCGTGCGGGCGGGGGAGCGCCTTGCGGTCCCGCGAGGACGCGGCCGAGGAACCGCTTGCGGGAGGCGGCGACGAGCAGCGGGTGGCCGAGGCCGAGGAGGCGGTCGAGGTGGGCGAGGAGGGTGAGGTCGTGTTCGGCGTCCTTGGAGAAGCCGAGGCCGGGGTCGACGACGATGCGGTCGGG
This sequence comes from Streptomyces sp. AC555_RSS877, assembly GCF_019049245.1. GTDB lineage: Bacteria > Actinomycetota > Actinomycetes > Streptomycetales > Streptomycetaceae > Streptomyces. The sequence continues at coordinate 24,236 of NZ_JAGMUK010000004.1, forward strand.
GGAGATGCCGCCCGCCAGAACGGCCTCCACGCGTGCGTGCAGTTCGTCGACGACTTCGGCGACCACGTCGTCGTACGCGCCCTTGACGTTGCCCCCCTCCAGGAAGCCGCGCCAGTGCATGACGACGAACGGGGCGCCCGCGGCGGCCACCGCGGGGACCATCGCGGGGTCGGCGAGGCCGCCGCTGACGTCGTTGACCAGGGCCGCGCCGGCCGCCAGGGCCCGTTCGGCGACGGACGCGCGCATGGTGTCGACGGAGACGGTCACGCCCTCCGAGGTGAGGCCGCGGACGACCGGGACGACCCGCTTGAGCTCCTCGGCCTCGTCGACCCGGGTGGCGCCGGGGCGGGTGGACTCGCCGCCCACGTCGACGAGGTCGGCGCCCTCGGTGACCAGGTCGAGACCGTGTTTGACGGCGGCCGTCGTGTCGAAGAAGCGGCCACCGTCGGAGAAGGAATCCGGGGTGACGTTCACGACTCCCATGACCGCGCAGCGGCCCCATTCAGGAAGGCCCGCGACCCGCCCACGTCCGCTCTGCTTGCTCATACGTTCAGCCTAGGCCCAGGGGCGGGGCCGTAAGGCCCGAGGCCCGTCTGTCGCGGCGGGCGCACACGTGCGGCCCGAGCGGAAGCCTCCGGACCGGAGGAGGGTGCGGGGCTTCCGCTCGGGCCTGTCCTGGTGGCCGCGTTCCATGCCGGCCGCTTCTCGCCGCGGTCCGTTCCGTCACGCCGCGCGGACGTCCCGTTCCGCGACGGCGTGCGCGCACGCGCGCGGGCCGGGCGGACGGCGGCGGAGAAGGCGTGGCAGGGGGAGGGCCAGGTTGACGAAGCCCTCCGCCTGCATGGCGGCGAAACCGATGCGGGGCAGGTCCCCGGAGGCGCGGTAGACGACGAAGCGGGGCTCCCAGCGGGGCTGGAACTTCGCGTTGAACTTGTACAGGGACTCGATCTGGAACCACCGGGACAGGAAGACCAGCAGGCCACGCCAGGCGCGCAGCACCGGACCCGCGCCGATCTTCTCGCCGCGCGCCAGGGCCGAGCGGAACATCGCGAAGTTCAGAGAGACGTGTTCGATGCCGAGTCTCGGTGCCGCCTGGAGTGCCGCCACGATCAGCAGTTCGTTCATGCCGGGGTCCGCCGAGCGGTCCCGCCGCATCAGGTCCAGGGACGCTCCGTTCGTGCCCCACGGCACGAAGTGGAGGATCGCCTTCAGGTCGCCGTACTGCCCCGGCCGGTCGTCGGCCTTGTGGGCCGTGGCGATGAGGCAGTCGCCGTCTGCCGCGTCGCCGATGCGGCCCAGCGCCATGGAGAAGCCGCGTTCGGTGTCGGTGCCGCGCCAGTCCTCGGCGGCGCGGCGGATGCGGTCCAGCTCGGCGTCGCCGAGGTCACGGACGCGTCGTACCCGGGTCTCGTAACCGGCGCGCTCGATGCGTTTGACCATCTGGCGCACATTGCGCATCGCGCGGCCGGCGAGGGAGAAATCCGCGACGTCCACCACCGCCTCGTCGCCCAGTTCGAGGGCGTCGAGGCCGGTCTCGCGGGTCCAGACCTCGCCGCCGGTCTCGGAGCAGCCCATCACGGCGGGGGTCCAGGAGTGGGCCCGGGCCTCGTCCATGAAGCGCTCGATGGCGCCCGGCCAGGCCTCGACGTCGCCGATCGGGTCGCCGCTGGCGAGCATCACACCGGAGACGACGCGGTAGGTGACGGCCGCTTTGCCGCTGGGCGAGAAGACGACGGCCTTGTCGCGGCGCAGTGCGAAGTGGCCGAGGGAGTCACGGCCGCCGTGCTTGGCCAGCAGGACGCGCAGGCGGGCCTCGTCCTCCTCGGTGAGGCGCGCGGCCGGGTGCTCGGGCCGCAGGGCGAGGTAGATCGTCGTGACGGCGGTGAGCAGGCCGAGGGCGCCCAGGGACATGGCGACGGTCCAGGACGTGTCGCCCTGGTAGTCGACCGGGCCCTCGAAGCCGAACAGGCCGTACAGGACGTGCGCGATGCGGTCGGCCAGGCTGGGGTCGCCCACCATGCGGTCGGGGTGGACGCTGACGATGACCAGCCCGAGGGCGAGTGAACCGGCGCCCATCAGGACGAAGTTGGCGAGCGCCCGCCACCGGCTGCGCGGGTCGGGCAGGGCCGCGAACTGGTCGCGGTGGCGCAGCAGGGGCGCGAGCAGCGCGAGCGAGATGAGCACGCCCACAAGGGAGTGCCGGTACGTGAACTGTGCCACCGCGCCCGCCGGGAGCAGCACCACGGCCGCCCGCCAGGCCCGGCGCTTGTGCCGCTTGAGTCCGTGGGCGAGCAGCAGCAACAGGACGCCGACGCTGATCGAGAGCGCGGCCGCGAAGGGTCCGAGCGCGCCGGGCAGCACCTCGGCCATCGTGTGCATCCGGCTGTGCCTGAAGCGCGGGAAGACGCCCGCGGCGATGTCCACGAGGCCCACGAGCGCGCACGCTCTGCCGACGAGGGCCGGGACGGCCTCGGGGCGCGGACCACTCAGGACGCGCCGCACCCGGTGTGAACCGGTCGGAACCTCGCCCGACATTTCCTCATCTGTCCTGACAGACATCGCATCCCGTTGTTCTGCGAGAGACCTTGGATCCGGGCCCGATTCGGGCATCCGGCGACATTGCGCCCTCTAGGACGGTGTCTCAGGGGGCGAGGTTCATTCGACTCGTCCAAAGCCGGTCCAAAGCCCAGGGCAAGTCCCGGGCAAGGCCCTCACGAAGGAACCCATGGGTCTCACGAGCAACAAGACGCTGGTGGTGGCGGTGCTCTTCGCGGTTCTGCTGTTCGTCGGCACCGTGTGGCTGTGGCCACGGCTGGCGCGGCGGAACTGGCGGGCCGTCGGCGGGCGCGTGGGCTTGCTGTTCGCCACGCAATTGGCGCTCTTCGTGTCAGTGGGCCTCGCCGCGAACCAGGCCTTCGGTTTCTACGCCTCCTGGGCGGACCTGTTCGGGCGGGAGACGGGCCAGGGCGTGGTCGTCGACCACACCGAGGGTCTCGGGTCCGGCGGTCCTCTCCAGGTGGTCGACACGCGGCGGGTGTACGAGACGGGCGGTCTGAGGCCGCAGGCCGGCGGGCAGATCCAGAAAGTCGCCATTGCCGGCCCTGCGACGCGTATCCACACGCCCGCGTACGTGTATCTGCCGCCGGAGTACTTCCAGCCGCAGTACCGCACGCGGACGTTTCCCGTGGCCGTCGTCCTCACCGGATATCCGGGTACGGCTCAGGCACTGGTGAACAAACTCCACTTTCCGCGCACGGCCTGGAACCTCGCCAGGAACGGGCGTATGCAGCCGATGATCCTGGTCATGCTGCGGCCGACGGTGGCGCCGCCGCGGGACACGGAGTGCGTGGACGTGCCGGGAGGTCCGCAGGCCGAGTCGTTCTTCGCCAGGGATCTGCCCGACGCCGTACGGGCCCACTACAGGGTCGGCGAAAAGCCGGGCAGCTGGGGGATCATCGGCGACTCCACGGGCGGCTACTGCGCGCTGAAGCTCGCCATGCACCACCCCGAGGTGTACGCCGCCGGGGCGGGACTGTCGCCGTACTACGACGCGCCGAGCGACCCGACCACGGGCGACCTCTTCCACGGCGACAAGGCAGTGCGCGACCGCGCGAACCTGTTCTGGTACCTCAAGCACATGCCCGCCCCCGACACTTCACTGCTCGTCACCAGCAGCAAGGTCGGTGAGGCGAACTACAAGGACACGCTGAAGTTCATCGAGCGGGTGAAGGACACCGGGCGGACGCGGATCTCCTCGATCATCCTCGAAAGCGGCGGCCACAACTTCAACACCTGGCGGCGGGAGATACCGGCGACGATGCAGTGGATCAGCGGACGGTTGGACGACCACTGAAAATGATCTTGTGGCTCTCGGCGGCCTTGTCGTTCCCGTCTTGCCAATCCTGCCGAATTCGGTGGCAAATCTGATTCCTGATGACGTGTGAAGGCATCGGGATGGCTGTGTTTTTACGGGCTGGGGCACCATCATTCGCCTACGCGCGGTAAGTTTCTGGCCATGCCACGTGGACGTCACCGCCATTCCCCGCCCTTGCACAGGATGCTGCCCCCGTCGGCGATCGCAGGCGTCTCCCTCGTCTGTGCGCTCGGCCCCTGGGTGTTCACGGAGCAGATGGTGCTCCGTGGTCTGGCCGCGGCCGCCGCGGCGACGGCGGTCGTCGGTGCGGTCGTCATGCGTCATTGGGACACGCAGGCGGGCAAACAGGTCGCCGACCTCACGCGCGCGCGTGCGAGCGACGAGTGGCGCTTCGAGGAGCGGGTCGCCGAACTGGAGACCGACCTCGACGAGTCGCGCGAACTGCGCGTCAAGCTGGAGCAGCGGCTGCGGGCCAAGCGCGCGGAACTCGCGGGACTGCGCAACGAACACGCGGCCCTGCTGCGGCGGTACGCCACGGCGGAGACCGAGCGCGCGAGTGCCCTGGAGGGCCGCCGCCTGCTGGAGATAGAGGCGTCCGGTCCGACCACCCGTGAGCTGTTGCCGGCGCAGGCCGCGCCCGTGGCCGAGGCGGGGGGCGTGGCTGCCCCGGCCGGCCAGGAGACGGACGAGGCCGCCGAAGCCGTACCCGCGGCGGAAGGGGAACCCGAGGCTCCGGCGATCTTCACGCCTGAGGGTTCCCGGCTGTTCCTGCGGGCGAAGGGGGCGCTGGCGCGCCTCGGCGACGCCGACGGCGCGGCGGTCAAGGACGAGCGCGAGGACGAGGCCGAGGACGAGCTGAAGGTCGGCCTCAAGGACGCGGCCAAGGGCGAGTCGAAGGGCGAGCCCAAGGACGCCCCGAAGAGCGGGCCCAAGGGCGTGACCAAGGCCGCCCCCAAGGACACCGTGAACGACGAGCAGGTGAAGGCGGGTTCGGCCGGGGAGACGGTGGCCGAGGCGGCCGGCGGCGCCGAGGCGGAGGCCACGCAGGAGGACGAGGTGCGGGGGAAGCCCGTGGCGGTCGACGAGCATGAGCGCGCGGCCGCCACCACCACGGCGAAGACCGCCCAGCCGGGCCGGCGGCCCTCCGGACACTTCGTCGCGCCGACCGCGGTGGCGGTCGCACCGGCGACGCCCGCGCGGCGCCCGCTGGTGGAGGGCGGCTTCGACTTCTTCGGAATGCAGAAGGGCGCGGCCCCGGCGGCGCTGGCCGCCGTCCAGAACGAGGACCTCGCCGACGTCGTCGGCCAGGAGGCGCTCGCCCTCCACAAGGCCGAGTCCGAGGCGGAGTTCAAGCCGGCGGACGAGGAGTCCCGTGGCGTCGGCCAGGTCATCGACCTGACCGCACACGACGAGACGGAGCAGATCGACGTACAGGGGCTGCGGAGCGCGGTCTCGTAACGTCCGTGCGCCGACAGGCCCCGCTTTTCAGGACGCCATCCAGCGGTCCGGCCGCGCGACCTTCCGTCCCGTCCGTGACCGCTCGGCCTGCCCCCGCAGCAGCTCGGCAGCCTCCTGAGCGTCCCTCAGCCGCGCTGTGACCGTCTTGCTGGCCCCCGTGTCCACGTGGACGTCGGCGACGCGCCACAGGCGCTGCCAGGGCCCCTGCGCGAGCCGTACGCTCTGCACCTTCGCGTGCGGGACGAGCGACAGACTCCGTCGCAGCAGGCCGTGCCGGGCCGCGAACACCGCGTCGGTGACGACGAGTCCGTAGCCGCGCCACCACCACGGCAAGCACCGCGCGGCCCGCCGCGGAGGACGGGACAGCGCCGACACGGACGGCACGGTCACGCCGGGCAGCACGCGCGCGACGACCGACTCGGCGACCTCCCGCGGAGCGACCGGCACCAGCACGGAGTTGGACGACCCTGCCACGTCCAGCTCCACCCGTACCCAGCCGCGCCGCCGCCACAGCAACGGCTCCACGATCCGTACGGTCTGCACGCGCCCGGGAGGCACCGTCTCGTGCGTACGGTCCAGCAGCCCGTGGTCGATCCGCAGCCCGTCCGGCGACTCGCCCACCGTCCAGTCGTACTCGCCGACGAACCGCCCCACACTGCTCGCGCCCGCCGCGCCCAGCAGCGGCAGCGCGGTCGCGAGAACCGTCCACACGCTGTGGGTGGCCAGCCACAGCACCGTCGGTACGACGATCGCGGCGACCAGCGTGCCCCAGGTCGCGCCGGTCAGTACCAGGGAGACGGCGAGGACACCCGGCGGTACGCGCAACAGCTCGCGGGAGGGCGCCTCGCCGACCTCGTGTGCCGTCTCGGGCGCGAAGCCGGCGGCGCGGGCGAGGAGTTCCGCGCGCAGGGCCCGTGCCTCGCCTTCGCCCAGGAAGGCGAGTTCGTCCTTCTTGTCCGCGCCCACGACGTCGAGTTTGAGTTTTGCGACCCCCGCCACCCGGGCGAGCAGCGGCTGGGTGACGTCGACGGCCTGGATGCGTTCGAGCCGGATGTGGGCGGCGCGCCGGAACAGCAGGCCGGTACGGATGCGCAGTTCCGTGTCCGTCACCGCGAAGTGAGTGAACCACCAGGTCAGAAAGCCGTAGAGCGCGGCGGCCGGCACGAACACGGCGAGAGAGATCAGCAGCGTGGTCGTGGTGAGCTTCGTCAGCTGTTCCTGCGCCTGGTTGGGGTCGTGCACCGCCCACCCGATGATCACGGCGATCGGCGCCCAGGCCCGCCTGAGCGGCGTCACCGGGTGCAGCCGCCGCTCGGTGACCGGCGGCTTCTCGGGTATGGCCTCACCCACGCCCGGCGCGGTCACAGGCCCGCCGATCGGGCCTCGCCGAGTTCGGTGAGCCGGTCGCGCAGCCGTTCCGCCTCGTCCGGGGCGAGGCCCGGGATGGTCGCGTCGGTCGCCGCGGCCGCGGTGTGCAGCTGCACGCTGGCCAGCCCGAAGTGGCGTTCGACGGGTCCGGAGGTGACCTCGACCAGTTGCATCCGCCCGTACGGCACGACGGTCTCCTCCTGCCAGAGCACGCCGCGGCTGATCAGCAGGTCGTCGGCGCGCTCGGCGTAGCGCCAGGAACGCCAGTTGCGGCCGAGCATCACCCAGCCCCACACCGCCAGTGCCGGCGGCAGCAGCGCGAACAGGGACCAGGAGGGCCCCACGAGCAGGCCGAGCAGCAGTCCGAGCCCCAGAGCCAGCAGCCCCAGCCACACCACCAGCAACATCCGCCGCATCCGCAGCAGCCCCGGTGGGAGCCCGATCCACACCGGCTCGTCCCCCGTGGTCCCGTTGTCCGCCGTGCTCCCCGTCTCCATACGGTCAGCGTACGTAGGAGAGACTGTGTCCATGACTCCTACGACGGAGACCATGGTCGGTATCGGCGGCGCCGCGGAGAGCACCGACATGGTGCTCAACATCGGGCCCCAGCACCCGTCCACCCACGGTGTCCTACGCCTCAGGCTGGTGCTGGACGGCGAGCGGATCCAGCACGCGGAGCCGGTCATCGGCTACATGCACCGCGGCGCGGAGAAGCTTTTCGAGGCGCGGGACTACCGCCAGATCATCATGCTCGCCAACCGCCACGACTGGCTGTCGGCCTTCTCGAACGAGCTGGGTGTCGTCCTCGGGGTGGAGCGCATGCTCGGCATGGAGGTCCCCGAGCGCGCGGTGTGGACGCGCACGCTCCTCGCGGAACTGAACCGGGTGCTGAACCACATGATGTTCCTCGGGTCCTATCCCCTGGAGCTCGGCGGCATCACCCCGGTCTTCTACGCGTTCCGGGAGCGCGAGACGCTCCAGAACGTCATGGAGGAGGTCTCCGGCGGGCGCATGCACTACATGTTCAACCGCGTCGGCGGCCTCAAGGAGGACCTCCCGGCCGGCTGGGCCACGCGCGCGCGTGCCGCCGTCGCCTCCGTGCGCTCGCGGATGGACGTCTACGACGATCTGGTGCTCGGCAACGAGATCTTCCGGGGGCGCACCCGGGGCGTGGGCGTCCTCGCACCGGAGGCCGTGCACGCCTACGGCGTGAGCGGGCCGATCGCGCGCGCCTCGGGCGTCGACTTCGACCTGCGCCGCGACGAGCCGTACCTGGCCTACGGCGAGCTGCAGGACACCCTGAAGGTGGTGACCCGGAAGGAGGGCGACTGTCTCGCCCGCTTCGAGGTCCTGCTGGAGCAGACGCACAACGCGCTCGACCTCGCGGACGCCTGCCTCGACCGGCTCGCCGGCCTGCCGCCCGGGCCGATCAACCAGCGGCTTCCCAAGGTCCTCAAGGCGCCCGAGGGGCACACGTACGCGTGGACCGAGAACCCGCTCGGCATCAACGGCTACTACCTCGTCAGCAAGGGCGAGAAGACCCCGTACCGGCTGAAACTGCGCTCCGCGTCGTACAACAACATCCAGGCCCTCGCGGTGCTGCTGCCGGGCACGCTGGTCGCGGACATGGTGGCGATCCTGGGGTCACTGTTCTTCGTGGTCGGGGACATCGACAAGTAGGCCGTCCAGCGGTGTGTCCGGGGTTCCGGCCGCGATGCCCACCGGCTGCAGCAGCCACCCGAAGTCGCCGAGGCCGCCCGTGGCCGTGAGCTCGGCGGCCTCTCCGGCGCTCGCCAGGGCGCGCACGTAGGCCGCGGGCTGGGTGGAGGCGAGCGCGAGCGGGGGGCGTGCGCCGGAGATGTCCAAGGCGCGCAAGGCATCGCGCTGGGTCAGCACACGCCCACCGGGGAGCGCGCACGCGTCCAGGGCGACGTGCGCCGTGATGTCGCACGACCCGTCCGGCACGGGCGCCGCCTCACGTCCCTCCCGGAAGCCGGTGAGCGTCCCGAAAGGGGGCCGCGCGCCTGCGGAGTGCGCGTAGTCCACCGCCACCGCGAGCCCTCGGCCGACGGTCGCGACCGCCGCCGCCCACGCCTCGTCCCTGGGCAGACCGATCTCGGCCCGCAGCCCCTCCTCGGCCGGCAGGGGCCACCAGCGCGCGAGCCACCGCGCCGCAGGACCGGAGACCGGCTCCCCGAGCCGCTCGCGTCCGTCCCGCCGTACGAGCACCAGCCGCGGTACGCCCGCGGAATCGACCTCGGCGACGTCCACGGGCACGTTGTCCAGCCACTCGTTGGCGAACAGCAGGCCGGTGATGCCCTTCGGCGGTTCGGCCAGCCACTCGATCCGGTGATCGAGGCCGGCCGGCCGGCCGGCGACCTCGACGGCGTACCCGCGCGCGCGGGAGGCCACGTCGGCGGGCAGCGCGGCCAGCACGCCGGTGACCAGCTCGCCCCGCCCCGCGGCCATGTCGACGAAGTCCAGCGCCCGGGGCCGCCCCAGCGCCTCGTCGACCCGGCACAGCAGCCGGGCCACGGCCTCGGCGAACAACGGGGAGGCGTGCACCGACGTACGGAAGTGCGCACCCGGGCCCTCGGGCCTGCGGTAGAAACCCTCCGGTCCGTACAGAGCGGCCTCCGTGGCCACCCGCCAACCGAGCCGTTCGCCCACTGTCTCCTCGCGCGTCACGCCGTCAGGTTAGGCGTACACGGGAACGGGGCCTCCACCTTGCGGAGTATGCGCGTGGGACAGGGATCGGTCCTCCGGTTGACCCCTGCACGCATCTCGCTTCCCTACGCTGGGTTACGTGCAACGCCTCTATGACTTCCTCCGCAGGCACCCGACGTGGGTCGACGGCTTCTGGGCCGTCTTCCTGTTCGGGATCTCGGTGGTGGGTGAAACCACCCGTCAGGAGGCGCGGGGTACCGACTCCCCGGCGGTCGTCGTCCCGATCGTTCTCCTGTTGTGCCTGGTCATCGCGCTGCGCCGGCGCATGCCGGAGAAGATGCTGCTGCTGGCCATCGGGCTCGGCACGGCGCAACTCCTCCTGGACGTGGAGACGACGGCCGCCGACTTCGCCATGCTGGTGATCGTCTACACGGTGGCCGCGACGGGCGCCCGCTGGGCCTCCCGGCTCGCGCTGGCCGCGGGCCTGTGCGCCGCCCCCCTGGCGCAACTGCGCTGGCCGAACCAGGACACCAGCGTGCTGGGCAACCTCGCGTTGATGATCTTCCAGGCGGTGCCGTTCGCGCTGGCCTGGGTGCTCGGCGACTCGATCCGCACCCGCCGCGCCTACTTCGCGCAGCTGGAGGAGCGGGCCGCGCGCCTGGAGAAGGAGCGCGAGGCGCAGTCGAAGGTCGCGGTCGCCGCCGAGCGCGCCCGGATCGCACGCGAGCTGCACGATGTCGTCGCGCACAACGTGTCGGTGATGGTGGTGCAGGCCGACGGCGCCGCCTACGTCCTCGACGCCGCCCCCGACCAGGCCAAGAAGGCCCTGGAGACGATCTCCTCCACCGGCCGCCAGGCCCTCGCCGAGATGCGCCGCCTGCTGGGCGTGCTGCGCACCGGCGAGCACCAGGAGGGCGGCGAGTACGTCCCGCAGCCCGACGTCGAGCAGATCGACGAGCTCGTCGAGCAGTGCCGGGGCTCCGGTCTGCCCGTCGACTTCAAGATCGAGGGCACCCCGCGGCCGCTGCCCAGCGGCGTCGAGCTCACCGCCTACCGCATCGTGCAGGAAGCGCTCACCAACACCCGCAAACACGGCGGGCCGAACGCGGGTGCGAGCGTCCGCCTGGTCTACTTCGACGACGGGCTCGGTCTGCTCGTCGAGGACGACGGCAAGGGCGCCCCGCACGAGCTGTACGAGGAGGGCGGCGCCGACGGTGCCGGTCACGGCCTGATCGGCATGCGTGAGCGGGTCGGCATGGTCGGCGGCACTCTGGACGCGGGCCCGCGCCCCGGCGGAGGATTCCGCATCAGTGCCCTGCTCCCGCTCAAACCGGCGCACTGACATCGACGCACGTCTTTCGTTGACACCTGTAACGACCCAGCAAAAAGAGAGGCCCCGATGACGATCCGCGTGATGCTCGTCGACGACCAGGTGCTGCTGCGCACCGGGTTCCGGATGGTGCTCGCCGCCCAGCCGGACATGGAGGTCGTCGCGGAGGCGGGCGACGGCGTCGAGGCCCTCCAGGTGCTGCGCGCGACCGCCGTCGACGTCGTGCTGATGGACGTGCGCATGCCGAAGCTGGACGGGGTGGAGACCACCCGCCGCATCTGCATGGAGTCCGACCCCCCGAAGGTGTTGATCCTGACCACCTTCGACCTGGACGAGTACGCCTTCTCCGGGCTGAAGGCCGGTGCCTCCGGCTTCATGCTCAAGGACGTGCCGCCCGGCGAGCTGCTGGCCGCCATCCGCGCGGTGCACAGCGGTGACGCGGTGGTGGCGCCCTCGACCACGCGCCGCCTGCTCGACCGCTTCGCGCCCATGCTCCCCAGCGCCGGCAAGGAACCCCAGTTCAAGGAGCTGGAGCGGCTCACCGACCGCGAGCGCGAGGTCATGGTGCTGGTCGCCCAGGGCCTGTCCAACGGCGAGATCGCGGCCCGGCTGGTGCTGTCCGAGGCGACCGTGAAGACCCATGTGGGCCGCATCCTGACCAAGCTGGGGCTGCGGGACCGGGTGCAGGTGGTGGTCCTGGCGTACGAGACGGGGCTGGTCCGGGCGGGCGGGCTCGGCTGAGGCGGCTTCCTGCCGCTAGCGGAGTACGCCCTCCAGGAAGTCGCTGCCCAGCCGGGCCACCACCGTGACGTCCAGCTGGTGCAGGACGTACCGGCCGCGGCGGCGGGTGGTGACCAGGCCCGCCTTCTTCAGCACGCTCAGGTGCCGGGATATCTCGGGCGCGGTCATGCCGTGCACCTGGGTCAGCTCGCCGGTCGTGAACGCGCTGCGGGCCAGGCTGCGGCACAGCCGCATCCGCACCGGATGGGACAGGGCTGCCATCCGCAGCGTCAGCTGCTCGACCGAGGGCGGGGCGGCGAGGGCCGGCGAGCCGACCGGGTAGTGCAGCACCGGCTGCCAGTCGTACCGGTGCAGGACCATCAGGTGGGGCCGGCCCAGGCTGGTCGGGACGAGCAGCAGACCGCCGCCGTCCTTAGTGGCCGTATGCCCGTCGCCGAGCTTGTCGACGGTGATGCGCGCGGCCGACTCGTCGAGCGCCACCGCCGGGGACACCGAGGCCAGGGCCTCGGCCAGGCCCCTGCGCCGCAGGAGGTCCGTCTTGTGCCGCGCGTCCGCCGCCAGTTGGTGGCGCAGCCGGGACCAGGTCTCCGCGAAGAACGCCTCGTCGCAGTCCTCCAGGAACTGCCGCAGCCAGGCCCGGATCCGCGGCGGGTCGGCCAGCAGCCGCTCACTGAACCGCACCTGCTGCGGCCCGCGCGCTGCGGCCAGCTCCAGCGCCCGCCGGCGCAGCTCGGGGTCGGCGAGCACAGCGGGCCCGCTCGAGGTGTAGGCCAGGGCGCAGGTGAACTCCAGCGCCGCGTCCACGAACTGTTCGTCCGTCAGCTTGTCCAGCAGGGACAGTTCCTCGGCGAGGGTCGCACCGGGCAGCGCGGCCCGGCCCGGGATGCCCGCGCACGGCAGGAAGAGGTCCGAGAACGTCGTGCGCCACAGGAAGTCCGCCTCGCACATCCGGTCGGCCAGATGCGGGTCGAGCCCCGCGGTCACGCTCGTCACCCAGCCTTGCAGGCCCGGATGGTGCCCCGGCTCGGACAGCGCGTGCAGCGCCATGCCCAGCTCGGCCAGGGGCGAGGTCACGACGGCGACCCGCTCCGGCCGCAGCCCCGCGATGTCGATGCTCACGCTCATGCCCTCATGGTGCACCCCGCCACTGACAACGCCGCCCTCGATTGACGGCGGCCGTCAACCGACGCGACGTCGCCGCCGCAGGGGGCACAGCCTGGGATCACCGGGGCGGCCGCGAAGCCTGCCCCCTCCCTGGATAAGCGTCCCGAGAAGGCGATCCGCCATGAGCATCACGCAGCAGTACCTCCTCGACACCTACCGGGCCCAGCGCCTCGGCGAGCCCGCGCCGCCCGCGCCCGACTGGCAGGCCGTGCGCGAGTTGCGCGATGACGCCCGGTTCCGTGCGGTCATCGCCGAGCGCCCGGCCCGCGGGCGGGTCCGTCAGGCCCTGGGCCGGTGGCTGCGGCCGGGCCCGCGTTCCGCTTGCTGACCGCCTGGGCTGTTTCCGCCGCTTCGCCGGCCACCTCGGTCACGCGCGCGACGAAGTCCGCGACCGCTGCTTTCACGTCGTCGGCCGTCCACTCGAGGCCGTCGGCGCGCACGGTCACCTCGGTGGTGGCCAGGCCCGGCCCGCCCCGGCCCCAGGGGACGCCGAAGAGCAGCGTCTTCGTCTGCTCGGCCTGCCGTACGGCCGCCTCGTCGAGGATGTCCGGGTCGTACGGCAGCCAGACCTGGAACTCGTGGGTGTGCGGCTGTTCGGGGAAAACGCGCGCCCACGAAACGCCGGACTCGGCGAAGCCCTCGCGCAGCGCGGCGGCGACCACGCGCGCGTGGGCCACGTACTGCGGCAGCCGGGGCAGCTCGCGTTCCAGTCCCACGAGCGCCGACAGCACGGTGGGGAACTGCTGGAAGATCATGCCGCCGTACCGGTGCCGCCAGGTCTTCGCCTCCTCCACGAGGGCCCTGGGGCCGGCCAGGGCGGCGCCGCCGAAGCCGTCGAGGGACTTGTAGAACGACACGTAGACGCTGTCCGCCAGCGCCGCGATCTCGTCCAGGGGGCGACCGAAGTGGACGGTGGACTCCCACAGGCGGGCGCCGTCGAAGTGCACCACCGCGTCGCGCTCGCGCGCCGCCTCCACGACCTCCGTCAGCTCCTCCCAGGAGGGCAGCACGAAACCGGCGTCCCTGAGGGGCAGTTCCAGCATCAGCGCCCCGAACGGCTCCTCGAAGCCGCGCACCTCCTCGGCGGTCGGCAGCCGGGGCTCGCTCGTCAGGCGGACCGGGCGCAGCCCGGCGACCTCGCTGAGCGCGCCTCGTTCGTGCACCTCGGGGTGGGCCAGCGCGTGCAGCGCCACGGTGGGGTTGCCGGTACGGCCCGCCCAGCAGCGCAGGGCGATCTGCTGGGCCATGGTGCCGGTCGGGAAGAACGCGGCCGCCTCCGTGCCCAGCAGCGCGGCGACCCGGTCCTCCAGGGCCTCCACGATCCGGTTGCCGTACATGTCGCCGGGCTCGTCGAGGTCGTACACCTGGGGTGCCGCCTCCTGCAGCCACGCGAGCCGTTCGCGCAGGGTGCCGCGGAAGCCCGCTCGGGACAGCACGCGCTCCGCCCCCAGGCAGGCGGACGCCCGCCGCTCCCGCAGCCGCTCCTGCGCCGACTGTTCCCCGCCCGGTATCGCCGTGTCCGTCATGCTCCGGATCATGCCGTGCGGCGGTCCGCGAGGGCATGCGCATTTCCGTCCTCCGGCGACCCACAGCCTGTGGACAACCGGACGCCCCCGGAACCGATCGCGTTAACATGACGAGAAATCGTCCGGTACCCAGAGCGGACTGGAACGGGAAGGCCGCCGTCGCGTGAGTACAGTCCACCAGCCAGATCCCAAGGACCGCCCCGCGCGGCTCACCGTCGGTGTCGTAGGCGCCGGCCGGGTGGGCCCCGCACTGGCCGCGTCCCTGCAACTCGCCGGACACCGCCCGGTAGCCGTCTCCGGGGTCTCCGACGCCTCCAGGAGGCGCGCCGCGCAGATGCTGCCCGACGTGCCGATCGTCACGCCCGCCCAAGTCCTGGAGCGTGCCGACCTCGTGCTGCTGACCGTCCCCGACGACGCGCTGCCCGGCCTCGTCGAGGGCCTTGCCGAGACCGGCGCCGTGCGGCCGGGACAGCTGCTCGTGCACACCTCCGGGCGGTACGGCGCGAAGGTTCTGGACCCCGCCCTGCGCGCGGGCGCGCTGCCGCTGGCCCTGCACCCGGCGATGACGTTCACCGGCACCGCCGTCGACGTGCAGCGCCTGGCCGGCTGCTCCTTCGGCGTCACCGCGCCCGACCAGCTGCGGCTGGCCGCCGAGGCGCTCGTCATCGAGATGGGCGGCGAACCCGAGTGGATCGCCGAGGAGAACCGGCCGCTCTACCACGCTGCCCTCGCGCTGGGCGCCAACCACCTGGTGACGCTGGTCGCCCAGTCCATGGAGCTGCTGCGCACAGCCGGCGTCGAGGCCCCCGACCGGATGCTCGGCCCGCTGCTCGGCGCCGCCCTCGACAACGCCCTGCGCTCCGGCGACTCGGCCCTCACCGGCCCCGTCGCGCGCGGGGACGCGGGCACGGTCGCCGCCCACGTCACCGAGCTGCGCAGGCACGCCCCGCAGGCCGTCGCCGGCTACCTGGCGATGGCACGCGCGACCGCGGACCGGGCACTCGCCCACGGACTGCTGAAACCGGAACTCGCGGAGGACCTCCTCGGGGTACTCGCCGACGGGACCACCGGGACCACCGGCACCGAAGGGGACGCCTGATGACCACCGCCCTGCTGCGTACCGCCGATGAGCTGCACGGACGCGTGCGCGTGGGCCGCCGCGCCGTCGTGATGACCATGGGCGCCCTGCACGAGGGCCACGCCACCCTGATCCGCACCGCCCGCGAGATCGCGGGACCGGACGGCGAGGTCGTGGTCACCGTCTTCGTGAACCCGCTGCAGTTCGGCAAGGGCGAGGACCTCGACCGCTACCCGCGCACCCTGGACGCCGACCTCAAGACCGCCGAGGACTCGGGCGCCGACGCCGTGTTCGCGCCCGGCGTCGAGGAGGTCTACCCGGGCGGCGAGCCGCAGGTCCGCGTCAGCGCCGGCCCCATGGGAGAGCGCCTGGAGGGCGCCTCCCGGCCCGGCCACTTCGACGGCATGCTCACCGTCGTCGCCAAGCTGCTGCACCTCACCCGCCCCGACGTCGCCCTGTACGGCCAGAAGGACGCCCAGCAGCTCGCCCTGATCCGCCGCATGGCACGGGACCTGAACTTCGGCGTCGAGATCGTCGGCGTACCGACCGTGCGCGAGGAGGACGGCCTGGCCCTGTCCAGCCGCAACCGCTACCTCAAGCCGGAGGAGCGGCGCACGGCACTCGCGCTGTCCCGCGCGCTGTTCGCGGGCCGCGACCGGCACGCGGCGCAGGAGGCGCTGCGGGCGCGGGCACGTGAGGTGCCCGCCACGCACGCGCGTGCCGAAGCGCTGAGTGCCATAGGGGAGTCCCGCGCGGCGGCCGACACCCACGCCGTCGCCAAGGCCCGCACGTCACCCACCACCGCCCCAGGCCACGACGCTGGGCGTCGCCCCGGCCCCACGGGCGGCCCCGCGGCCGTCCGCGCGGCCGCCCGCCTGGTCCTCGACGACGCCGGCCGCCTGAGCCCGCCGCTCGCGCTGGACTACCTGGCCCTCGTCGACCCGTCCGACTTCACCGAGATCGAGGACGACTTCACCGGCGAGGCCGTCCTCGCCGTCGCCGCCCGGGTCGGGACGACCCGGTTGATCGACAACATCCCCCTCACCTTCGGAGCCGCCTCGTGACCAGCACAGGCATACGACTGCACGCGCCCGCCCCGGGCTGGTCCATCGACGCCGACGTGGTCGTCGTCGGCTCGGGTGTCGCCGGCCTCACCGCCGCCCTGCGCTGCGAGTCCGAAGGCCTGCGGACGGTCGTCGTCACCAAGGCCCGCCTCGACGACGGCTCCACCCGCTGGGCGCAGGGCGGCATCGCCGCGGCCCTGGGCGAGGGCGACACCCCCGAACAGCACCAGGACGACACGCTGGTGGCGGGCGCGGGCCTGTGCGACGAGGAGGCCGTACGGATCCTCGTCACCGAGGGGCCCGACGCCGTCCGCAGGCTCATCGAGACCGGCGCCCACTTCGACGAGTCCGAGGAAGGACTCCTGGAGCTCACCCGCGAGGGCGGCCACCACCGCCGCCGCATCGCCCACGCGGGCGGTGACGCGACCGGCGCGGAGATCTCCCGGGCGCTCGTCGAGGCGGTACGCGCGCGTGGGCTCCGTACGGTCGAGAACGCTCTCGTCCTGGACCTCCTCACGGACGCCGACGGCCGCACCGCGGGTGTGACCCTGCACGTCATGGGCGAGGGCCAGCACGACGGCGTGGGCGCCGTCCACGCCCCCGCGGTCGTCCTCGCGACCGGCGGCATGGGCCAGGTCTTCTCGGCGACCACCAATCCGTCCGTGTCGACCGGCGACGGCGTGGCGCTCGCCCTGCGCGCCGGGGCGGAGGTCTCGGACCTCGAGTTCGTGCAGTTCCACCCGACCGTGCTGTTCCTGGGCGCGGACGCGGAGGGCCAGCAGCCCCTGGTCTCCGAGGCGGTACGCGGCGAGGGCGCCCACCTGGTGGACGCCGACGGCGTGCGCTTCATGGTCGGCCAGCACGAACTCGCCGAACTCGCGCCCCGGGACATCGTCGCCAAGGGCATCATGCGCCGCATGCAGGAGCAGGACGCCGAGCACATGTTCCTGGACGCCCGGCACTTCGGCGCCCACATGTGGGAGCACCGCTTCCCGACGATCCTCGCCGCCTGCCGCGCCCACGGCATCGACCCGGTCCACGAGCCCATACCGGTCGCCCCGGCCGCCCACTACGCCTCCGGCGGCGTCCGCACCGACCCCCGGGGCCGTACGACCGTCCCCGGCCTGTACGCGTGCGGCGAGGTCGCCTGCACCGGCGTGCACGGTGCGAACCGGCTGGCGTCGAACTCCCTCCTGGAGGGCCTGGTCTACGCCGAGCGCATCGCCGCCGACATCGCGGCGCGCCGGGCGGAGAACGGCCTCCACGCACGCGTGCCGGTGCCCGTCGAGCACCCCGAGAAGCCCGCGCACCCCCTGCTCGCACCCGAGGCCCGGTTCCTGATCCAGCGGACCATGACGCAGGGCGCGGGCGTCCTGCGCTCCGCCACGTCCCTCGCGACCGCCGCGGACGCCCTCCAGCGGCTCCACGCCGACGCCCGGGACGCCCTCGACGAGAACGGCAAGACCGCCGAGCCCGGCGTCGACACCTGGGAGGCCACCAACCTCCTGTGCGTGGCCCGCGTTCTGGTCGCCGCCGCGCGCCTGCGCGAGGAGACCCGCGGCTGCCACTGGCGCGAGGACCACGCCGAGCGCGACGACACGACATGGCGGCGCCACATCGTCGTCCGGCTGAATCCCGACCGGACGCTGGCCGTACACACCACGGCCACTCCAGACTTCCCCCCGACCCGGCACCAGCAGCCCCACCGTCCCCAGGAGCAGTGACAGAAGTGAGCACCCCCGACCTTCCCCTCGCCCAGAGCGGCGGCTGCGGCGACGGCTGTGCCTGTGGCGCTGCCTCCGACATCGCCGACGAGGAGTACCTGGAGTGCGGGCTCGACCCCGCGCTCGCGCAGCTCCTGGCCGACGCAGGACTCGACCCCGTGGAGGTTGAGGACATCGCCAACGTCGCCATCCAGGAGGACCTGGACCACGGAGTGGACGTGACGACGGTCGCGACCATCCCCGAGGACGCCGTGGCCACCGCCGACTTCACCGCGCGCGAGGCGGGCGTCGTGGCGGGCCTGAGGGTCGCCGAAGCGGTCGTCTCGGTCGTCTGCGCGGACGAGTTCGAGGTCGAGCGGCACGTGGAGGACGGCGACCGGGTGGAGGCCGGGCAGAAGCTCCTGTCGGTCACCACGCGCACGCGTGACCTGCTCACCGCCGAACGCAGCGCGCTCAACCTGCTGTGCCGCATGTCGGGCATCGCGACCGCCACGCGCGCGTGGGCGGACCTTCTGGAGGGCACCAAGGCGCGGGTGCGCGACACCCGCAAGACGACGCCGGGGCTGCGCTCCCTGGAGAAGTACGCGGTGCGCTGCGGAGGCGGCGTCAACCACCGCATGTCGCTGTCCGACGCGGCTCTGGTCAAGGACAACCACGTGGTCGCCGCGGGCGGCGTCGCGCAGGCCTTCAAGGCCGTCCGGGAGGCATTCCCGGACGTGCCGATCGAGGTCGAGGTCGACACCCTCCACCAACTGCGCGAGGTCGTGGACGCCGGGGCCGACCTGATCCTCCTGGACAACTTCACGCCGGGGGAGTGCGAGGAGGCGGTGGCCCTCGTCCACGGCCGTGCCGCGCTGGAGGCCTCGGGGCGGCTCACCCTCGAGAACGCCACGTCGTATGCGGACACCGGCGTCGACTACCTCGCCGTGGGGGCCCTCACCCACTCCTCGCCGATCCTGGACATCGGCCTGGACCTGCGCGAGGCGGAGTAGTCGCGATGCTCCTCACGATCGACGTAGGCAACACGCACACGGTTCTGGGTCTGTTCGACGGCGAGGACATCGTCGAACACTGGCGGATCTCGACGGACGCGCGCCGGACGGCGGACGAGCTGGCGGTCCTCCTCCAGGGCCTGATGGGCATGCACCCCCTCCTCGGGGACGAACTGGGCGACGGCATCGACGGCATCGCGATCTGCGCGACGGTTCCGTCCGTCCTGCACGAGCTGCGCGAGGTGACGCGGCGGTACTACGGCGACGTGCCGGCCGTGCTGGTCGAGCCGGGCGTCAAGACCGGCGTACCGATCCTGACCGACAACCCCAAGGAGGTCGGCGCGGACCGGATCATCAACGCGGTCGCCGCGGTCGAGCTGTACGGGGGTCCCGCGATCGTCGTGGACTTCGGTACGGCCACGACCTTCGACGCGGTCTCCGCGCGCGGGGAGTACGTCGGCGGTGTCATCGCACCCGGTATCGAGATCTCCGTCGAGGCGTTGGGGGTCAAGGGGGCGCAGCTCCGGAAGATCGAGGTGGCCCGGCCGCGGAGCGTCATCGGCAAGAACACCGTCGAGGCCATGCAGGCGGGGATCATCTACGGGTTTGCGGGCCAGGTGGACGGAGTGGTGAGCCGCATGGCCCGGGAGCTCGCCGAGGATCCCGAGGACGTCACGGTGATCGCCACCGGGGGACTGGCGCCGATGGTGCTGGGTGAGTCTTCCGTGATCGACGAGCACGAGCCGTGGCTGACGTTGATCGGGTTGCGCCTGGTGTACGAGCGGAACGTGTCCCGCATGTGAGCGGCGGCGTGGGGGCCGGCGCCAGGTGTTCCCACCCCGCCGCCCCTGCCCGTACCCGGTCGTGCGGGCGCGGCGGCGGCGAGGCCGGGAGCCGGGCGCGTCCGCCCGGGTGGCTCGTGCGCCACACCCGGCTGACTTATGTCGAATTTGTCTGATTAGCGCGTATCGTCGCCGCATGCCCACGCCATACGGATCCCGCGGCGGCATGGCGTTCGGTGTGGAGGAGCTGCGTGTGCTCCGCCGCGCTCTCGCCCTCGCCCTGCACCCCACGCCCGCCTCGGCCGAGGACGTTCAGGAATGCCTCCGCCTCGCCGAGTCCCTCGACGAGGCGACGCGCGAGGGCGCCCGGCTGCGTGCCTTCCTGGTGGCCGACCTCGCCCGCTACCGCGCCGCCCTGCCCGGCACAGCCGCCGGCTACCTCACACTCCTGGAGGAGGCGCTGAGCGCCGGGTACCGCCCGGAACCCGACGACCTGGCCGCGCTCCGCGCCCTGCGGGGCAACCCGGTCGCGGCCACCCTCCTGCACCGCTGCCAGACCCTGGCCGAGCAGGACGTACGGGCCCGCCTGGCCCGCCGCGGAGGACGCACAGTGGTTTGGTCCACCCCGATGGTGCCCGCCTCCCGTACCCGTCTTCTGGCGCTGCCAGGGGGGCTCTCCGCGGCTCCCGAGGGCCCCGCCGCGAGCCGGGATGCCCGGCCTCTCGGTGGCGGTCTCGCCAAGGAACCCGCCCCCGGTCCCGTCAAGAAGCCCGCACAGAAGCCGGGTGAACGGCCCGCACAGCCCGAGCGACCCGCTCCCAAGCCGGCGGTGCCCGACGCTCCCAAGCCCGCGCGGCCCATTCCCACCCCCGGCGAGGTCTTCCCCCGCCGCAAGCCGTCGCCACCGCCCGCCGACTCGCAGCAGCGTGCCGCCGGCTGAAGCGTTCCGGCCCGATTCGCCCCACCCCGGCCCGGCCGTCATCCGGCCCGTGGCTACTCTGGACGTATGGACTACGTCTCCGCGCTCGTGCCCCCGGTCGTCATGGCCGTGTTCTTCATCGGTTTGATCCGGGTGATCGTGAAGACCCAGGGTGGCGCCAACAAGGCCAAGGAGGACGCGGCCGTGGACGCCGCCCTCGCGCGCGTGGAGGGTGACCGCCAGGCCTCCGCCTCCGCCAGGACCGAGGCCTGAGAGCACCGCTCTCACCGGCGTACGGCTCGTGGATTCCTCGAGCTGTACGCCCTTTTTGTGTTGTTTGTCGATGAAAGCGCACGTCCCTCATGCCAATGCCGGGAATTCCCACTATTGTGCTGAGCTGTGCCTCGCCCATTGGGAGAACTCGAAGACGCGGTCATGACGCGGGTGTGGAAGTGGAACCGCCCGGTCACCGTTCGAGAAGTCCTGGAAGACCTTCAGCAGGAACGGTCCATCGCCTACACCACGGTGATGACCGTTTTGGACAATCTCCATCAGAAGGGCTGGGTGCGCCGTGAGGCGGAAGGCCGGGCCTATCGATATGAGGCGGTCTCCACCCGGGCCGCCTACGCCGCCGCGTTGATGAACGACGCCTGGTCGCAGAGCGACAACCCCGCCGCCGCTCTCGTCGCCTTCTTCGGGATGATGAGCGAGGAACAGCGGCTCGCCCTCAGGGACGCCGTCCGGATCGTGGAGGGACCGGAAACGCCCGAAGCCGCTCCGCCGGCCGCCACGCATACTGCCGAGGAGAACCCCGGCTCGGCAGCGGAGGGCGACGGGCGATAGCGTCCGCACATGTCAGCAGAGAGCTCAGCGGAGAGTGCCTCGGCGGAGAGTCCCGAAGTCACCGCAAAAGCCATCACCGTCCGGCGGGCCCGTACCGGCGATGTCCAGGCCGTACGACGCCTCCTTGACGCGTACGTCCGCGGCGGCATCCTGCTCGACAAAGCGATGGTCACGCTTTACGAGGACATCCAGGAGTTCTGGGTCGCCGAACGGGACGACAACGCCGAGGTCGTCGGCTGTGGCGCCCTGCATGTGATGTGGGAAGACCTCGCGGAAGTGCGCACTCTCGCCGTGAAGCCCGGACTGAAGGGCGCCGGTGTCGGACATCAGTTGCTGGAGAAGTTGCTGCACACCGCGCGCTGGCTCGGCGTTCGCCGCGTTTTTTGTCTGACCTTCGAAGTGGACTTCTTCGGCAAGCACGGCTTCGTCGAGATCGGTGAGACGCCCGTTGACACCGATGTCTACGCGGAGCTCCTGCGTTCCTATGACGAAGGCGTGGCAGAGTTCCTCGGTCTCGAACGGGTGAAACCGAACACCTTGGGCAACAGCCGGATGCTTCTGCATCTGTGATCGACTGGCGGGACAAGCCCCCAAGGGACGTCAAGACAAGGGTCCGCAAGGGAGCCCTATTCCGGCCGGACTCGCCCTGCCCAGGTTCCCTATGTCCGAAACGCGCATGTTTCCGGACTGGAGCGGGCCCGTCAGTCTCTGCCGGGGGTTTGTGTTTTTCCGGCAAAAGCGGTTTGCTTTCCGACGTACTGCAGTACTGCATATAACAGGGGACGGCGAAACGGCGGACGCCGCGACCCCCGACCCAGAAGTTTTTGGATGAAAGGAAATCCGGTGGCACAGAAGGTTCAGGTCCTTCTTGTCGATGACATCGACGGCGGCGAGGCGGACGAGACCGTCACGTTCGCGCTGGACGGCAAGACGTACGAGATCGATCTCACGACCGCCAATGCGGACAAGCTGCGTGGTCTTCTCGACCCTTACGTGAAGGGCGGTCGTCGTACCGGAGGCCGTACTTCGGGTGGGCGTGGAAAGGCACGTGCCGCTTCCGGTGGCAGCCAGGACACCGCGCAGATTCGCGCGTGGGCCAAGGAGAACGGTTACGAGGTCAATGACCGCGGCCGCGTTCCGGCGACGATTCGCAAGGCATACGAGGACGCCAACGGCTGATCACGGCCTACGGCACTTACGAGCGGGCGAGCTGCCCGGCGCATGCGCGTCGCAGCCGCAGGCGGTGGCACTGTGCTGCCATGGTGTCCACCACTCGTGCGAGATCGGGGGCGCCCCCTCCGCCCCCCACGGCCGACAACGTCGGCAGCGAGGCCTCGACCTCGTACCCGGGCTCGGGGGGCCGCAGCCATACGGCGGCCCCCTGCACGGCTCCCGAGCAGCGCCGGCCCGGCGGCAGCGGCGCGTCCATCACGCCGCCTTCGCCGATCGCCGTGAGGTCGAGCGTCAGCGCTCCCCACTCCAGCCAGGCCAGGACTCCGGGCAGTTCCTCCGTGCTGCCCGCAGCCACCAGCAGCCGCATCCGGTCACCCTGAAGGGCCACCGGAGAGCCCGGCGACAGGTGGCGAAGCGCCGCGTGACCCGCCTCGGCCGGCACCTCGAGGACGTCGAAACGCAGGCCCACGGACAGCCGTACCGGAGCCCCTGGCGTCCGTAGTGGAGCGCCTGGCGTCCGTAGCGGAACCCCTGGCGTTCCGAGGACCCCGTTTCCGGGGGATCCGGGGTGTGCGGGCACTGTCGGCCAGCCCAGTTCGTTCTCGTACCACCGGCGGACCTGATCGCTCGAATCGAGCGGCTGTCGGGGGCGGGGGACCGTGGTGAGTTCGGTGGTGACCGGGGGGAGGGTGCCAACCATGCCAAGTGCAACCGTCGAAAGAGCCCGCGAGTTACGCTGAGTGTGCTGGAGATTGCGCAGAGTGCCGGAAAAAGTGACCTGTAGGGGCGCGGGGAGGAACAAGGTTGTTCGCCCATAGCGGAGGGAATCAGGGCGCGCGGCATGGAGTGTCAGTCCCAGCGGGTAAGACTTCCCTAGTGGGAGGGGGCGACACGCAGGACAGGCCGTCTCACGTTCGCCATCGGCGTACTGATGGTAGGGGTAACTGCTTGGCCTGCGGGAACATCGTCTCGCACCATCAGGTTGGAGCAGATGTCGGCGTTCGGGGTCAGGAGGCCAAGGACGGTGTCGGCAGTTGGAATGAGCGGTCCCCGCTTGCGGGACTAAGCTGCGGAAGGACAGGGAGGGGAAGTTCCCCCCACTGCCTGACCGCTCTGAGGAGCGATTAACGATGTTCGAGAGGTTCACCGACCGCGCGCGGCGGGTTGTCGTCCTGGCTCAGGAAGAAGCCCGGATGCTCAACCACAACTACATCGGCACCGAGCACATCCTCCTGGGCCTGATCCACGAGGGTGAGGGTGTCGCCGCCAAGGCCCTTGAGAGCCTCGGGATTTCGCTCGAGGCGGTCCGCCAGCAGGTGGAGGAGATCATCGGGCAGGGGCAGCAGGCCCCGTCCGGGCACATCCCCTTCACCCCCCGTGCCAAGAAGGTCCTGGAGCTGTCGCTCCGCGAGGCTCTTCAGCTGGGCCACAACTACATCGGCACGGAGCACATCCTGCTCGGCCTGATCCGTGAGGGCGAGGGCGTCGCCGCCCAGGTCCTGGTCAAGCTGGGCGCAGATCTCAACCGGGTGCGGCAGCAGGTCATCCAGCTGCTCTCCGGATACCAGGGCAAGGAGACCGCCGCCGCCGGCGGGCCTGCCGAGGGCACGCCCTCGACGTCCCTGGTCCTCGACCAGTTCGGCCGGAACCTCACCCAGGCCGCTCGTGAGTCCAAGCTCGACCCGGTCATCGGGCGCGAGAAGGAGATCGAGCGGGTCATGCAGGTGCTGTCCCGCCGCACCAAGAACAACCCGGTCCTGATCGGTGAGCCCGGCGTCGGCAAGACCGCCGTCGTCGAGGGCCTCGCCCAGGCCATCGTCAAGGGCGAGGTGCCCGAGACCCTCAAGGACAAGCACCTCTACACCCTGGACCTCGGCGCGCTGGTCGCCGGCTCCCGCTACCGCGGTGACTTCGAAGAGCGCCTGAAGAAGGTCCTCAAGGAGATCCGCACCCGCGGCGACATCATTCTGTTCATCGACGAGCTGCACACGCTGGTCGGTGCGGGTGCCGCCGAGGGCGCCATCGACGCCGCTTCGATCCTGAAGCCGATGCTGGCCCGCGGTGAGCTGCAGACCATCGGTGCGACGACGCTGGACGAGTACCGCAAGCACCTGGAGAAGGACGCGGCTCTCGAGCGCCGCTTCCAGCCCATCCAGGTCGCGGAGCCGTCCCTGCCGCACACCATCGAGATCCTCAAGGGTCTGCGCGACCGGTACGAGGCGCACCACCGCGTCTCCATCACGGACGAGGCGCTGGTCCAGGCCGCCACGCTGGCCGACCGGTACATCTCGGACCGCTTCCTGCCGGACAAGGCGATCGACCTGATCGACGAGGCCGGTTCCCGGATGCGTATCCGCCGGATGACCGCGCCGCCGGACCTGCGCGAGTTCGACGAGAAGATCGCCGGCGTCCGCCGCGACAAGGAGTCCGCGATCGACTCGCAGGACTTCGAGAAGGCCGCTTCTCTCCGCGACAAGGAGAAGCAGCTGCTCGCCGCGAAGGCCAAGCGCGAGAAGGAGTGGAAGGCCGGCGACATGGACGTCGTCGCCGAGGTCGACGGCGAGCTGATCGCCGAGGTCCTCGCGACCGCCACCGGCATCCCGGTCTTCAAGCTGACCGAGGAGGAGTCCTCGCGTCTGCTGCGCATGGAGGACGAGCTCCACAAGCGGGTCATCGGCCAGGTCGACGCCGTCAAGGCGCTGTCCAAGGCGATCCGTCGTACGCGTGCCGGTCTGAAGGACCCGAAGCGTCCCGGTGGTTCGTTCATCTTCGCCGGCCCGTCCGGTGTCGGTAAGACCGAGCTGTCCAAGGCGCTCGCCGAGTTCCTCTTCGGTGACGAGGACGCGCTGATCTCCCTCGACATGTCGGAGTTCAGCGAGAAGCACACAGTGTCGCGCCTGTTCGGTTCGCCTCCCGGATACGTGGGCTACGAAGAGGGCGGCCAGCTGACCGAGAAGGTCCGCCGCAAGCCGTTCTCCGTCGTCCTCTTCGACGAGGTCGAGAAGGCCCACCCGGACATCTTCAACTCGCTGCTGCAGATCCTGGAGGACGGTCGCCTGACCGACTCCCAGGGCCGGGTCGTCGACTTCAAGAACACGGTCATCATCATGACGACCAACCTCGGCACCCGGGACATCTCCAAGGGCTTCAACCTGGGCTTCGCGGCCTCGGGCGACAAGAAGTCCAACTACGAGCGCATGAAGAACAAGGTCTCGGACGAGCTCAAGCAGCACTTCCGCCCCGAGTTCCTCAACCGCGTCGACGACGTCGTCGTCTTCCCGCAGCTGACGCAGGCGGACATCCTGCGGATCGTCGACCTGATGATCGGCAAGGTCGACGAGCGCCTGAAGGACCGGGACATGGGCATCGAGCTCTCCCAGTCCGCCAAGGAGCTGCTGTCCAAGAAGGGTTACGACCCGGTGCTGGGTGCGCGTCCGCTGCGTCGCACCATCCAGCGCGAGATCGAGGACTCGCTGTCGGAGAAGATCCTCTTCGGCGAGCTGCGTCCCGGTCACATCGTGGTCGTGGACACCGAGGGCGAGGGCGAGACCGCCACCTTCACCTTCCGGGGTGAGGAGAAGTCGGCACTGCCGGACGTTCCGCCGATCGAGCAGGCGGCCGGTGGGGCAGGTCCCAACCTGAGCAAGGACGCGTAAGCGTCACGTACGAGAGGGGCCGCCCCGGGACTTCGGTTCCGGGGCGGCCCCTTTTTTCGGCTCCAGCGCCGACCCAGCACCGCTTCAGTGCCGCTTCAGTGCCGCTTCAGCGCGGCGTCAGCGCCGGTCGAGGGTGCGGCTGGGGTCAGTCAGCCGGGATCAGTCGGCGGGTGTCAGGACAGCTGGCCTTCGTAGTCCGGCAGCTTGTACGTCTTCTCGGCGTGGCCGCCCGACAGGTCGGTGGCGTTGTTGCCGATGTTCGCGATGATCGTGTAGCCCTTGGACTCGATGTCGACGCGCTGGGCGGTCTTGTAGGCGGCGACGTCCTTGAAGAGGTCGACGAAGCTGCGGACGTAGAGGCCGGAGACCTCGTAGCCGACGTGCTCCAGGTTGTAGTCGGTCAGCGAGTAGATGATCCCGGGCCGGGCCGTCACGAAGAACAGGGCGACGCCGTGGTCCTGGGCGTACTCGGCGACGTCCAGGACCGGCTGGTTGGCCGGCGAGGGGTAGCTGAAGCCGAAGTCGGTCTCCAGGGTGGTGTTGTCGATGTCGAAGACGATCGCCTGCTTCTCGCCCGGCTTCGTGTTCGCTATCCGCTGCTTCAGGTAGGGCAGGGCCTGGCCCATCAGGGCCTGGCAGTCCTGCTGCCAGGTCGCGTAGTCGACGTCGGCGGCGGCGGCGGTGGCCGTGGCCGTGGCGGTCGTGGAGGTGCTGGTGGTCGTCGTCGCGGCCTCGGCGGGGACGGCCAGCGCCACGAGGGCGGCTGCTGAGACGGCGGTGACGGCTGCGCGGCGAGCCCAGGGGCGTCGTCGTGTCATGTGGGGGTTCCTCTCACGTCCGGACGTTCTGCAGTTGTCGGGTGCATGCTCGTGGGTGAGGGTGGCGCGAGGGGAACCGTAGGGTTACTGGGTGGTAAGTAGCCAGAGACGTGCGTCACATGGGGCGGGAATTCAAAGATCGGGGTTCTCGCGGCCCGGTGACATGCCGCACAGGCGATTTGTCCGTTACTACGCGGAATAGTGGAAGTCGCCAGGTGGGCAAAAGGGACTTTAGGTCGGAACTGTCTCCATGATTTGCCGCCATAGGTGGGATGGTGACCGATTCATTCCGCATGGGGGTTCTGTCAAGAAGAAGGGAGTTTTGTGGGCAGGTACTACCTTTAGTCGTAGATCACAGGTTTGGGAGTCCGTGGGGCCCCGGGTTACCAAGGGATGGCCCACCCGGCAGCTGCCTGTGCGCCGGGTGGCTCCTCTGTCCCCGTCCCCATGAGGTTTTCGATGTCCCAGCGTGTCTCGTCCCGTTCTTCCCGTACGTCCGTGCTCCGCACCCGTGCGGCCGTGCTGGCCACCGGCCTTGGAGTGTCGGTTGTGCTGGGGGCCGGAGTCGCGGCCGCCGCCGACACCGGCACGGCCACGGTCGCCGCCGCCAAGACCGCCACCAAGTCCGTCGCCGCCGCGAAGGCCGCTTCCTGGGTCGACCCGGTGACGAAGTACCGGCTGTCCGCGAGCTTCGCCCAGTCCGGCGGCATGTGGCAGTCCACCCACAGCGGGCAGGACTTCGCCGTGGCGACCGGCACCAAGGTCCTCGCCACGCACGGCGGCACGGTCGTCAAGGCGGGCGGCAACGGCGCCGGCGACGGCCCCGCGTACGGCAACGCCGTCGTCATCAAGCACGGCAACGGGACGTACTCCCAGTACGCCCACCTCTCGCGCATCGACGTGAGGATCGGTCAGGTAGTCAAGACCGGTCAGCGCATCGCCCTGTCCGGCAGCACCGGCAACTCCAGCGGTCCGCACCTGCACTTCGAGATCCGCACGACCGCGAACTACGGGTCGGCCATCGACCCGGTCGCCTTCCTGCGCGCCAAGGGCGTGAAGGTCTGAGACGGTCCAAGGCGGTCTCAGGCCGGTCTAAGACCTCCCCGAGGACCCGCCGGTGCCCTGATGGGCCTGGGTCACCAGGCCCGTCGCCACCTCCAGGACCGCCTTGCGCTTGGCCTCCGGGTCGCCTTCGAGGTCCTGGAGGACGAACATCCCGGCGTGCATCGTGAAGATCGCGCTGACGCAGCGGACCTGGTCGACCAGGTCCGCCGACGGGTCGATGAGGATGTCGCGCATGCCGAGCATGCGGGTCTTGAAGGTCTCGCCGATGCGCAACTCGCGTACGGTCGCCTGGTTCTCCTGCATGAAGCGGAACAGGGGCGCGGCGCCGTCCAGGGCGTCGCTGTAGCGCCGTACGATCTCCTGCTTCGTCTCCAGGGTGTGCGGCTGGCCCTTGCCCCACTCGATGAGGTCCTCGATGGGCTTCGCCAGATCCTCGAAGATGCTGACGAGGATCTCTTCCTTGGTCTTGAAGTGGTAGTAGAGCGCCGCCTTGGTGACGTCCAGGCGTTCGGCGATCTCGCGCAGCGAGGTCTTCTCGTAGCCCTGTTCGGCGAAGAGTTCGAGGGCGATGTCCTGGATGCGCTGGCGGGTGTTCCCGCGGCGCCGCTGCCTGGTGCCGTCCATGGTGCCGCCCATCGTCGCACTCCTCGCGCTTTCCCAAAAACTTACTTGACGCCCGGCTAGTTGCGGGTCTAATTTCCGAGTGTAGTCAACTAGCCGGTCGGCAAGTAAGTGGTCGGCCGAGGCAGTACCCAGGGGAGTGGGAGCACGATGGCGGACGCGCAGACGGTCGGGACCGAACCCGAGAAGCAACCGCGGAGCGTGCGGGTCGTCCTGCTCGCGCTCATGATCACGATGATGCTCGCGATGCTCGACAACATGATCATCGGCACCGCGATGCCGACGATCGTCGGCGAGCTCGGCGGACTCGAACACCTTTCCTGGGTCGTCACCGCCTACACGCTCGCGACCGCCGCCTCCACCCCGCTGTGGGGCAAGCTCGGCGACATGTACGGGCGCAAGGGCGTCTTCATGAGCTCGATCGTGCTCTTCCTCATCGGATCCGCGCTCAGCGGCATGGCCCAGGACATGGGACAGCTGATCGGCTTCCGTGCCGTGCAGGGTCTCGGCGCGGGCGGTCTGATGGTCGGCGTCATGGCGATCATCGGTGACCTGATTCCGCCGCGGGAGCGCGGCAAGTACCAGGGCATGATGGCCGGCGTCATGGCGCTCGCGATGATCGGCGGCCCGCTGGTCGGCGGCACCATCACGGACAACTGGGGCTGGCGCTGGTCCTTCTACATCAACCTGCCGCTCGGTGTGATCGCGCTCGCCGCGATCAGCGTCGTCCTGCAACTGCCGAAGAAGCGGTCGCAGGCACGGATCGACTACCTGGGCGCCGGGCTGCTGACCGTCGGCATCACCGCCATCGTGCTCGTCACCACCTGGGGCGGCTCGCAGTACGCCTGGACGTCCGCGCGGATCATGGAGCTCATCGGGATAGGCGTCGCCTCCCTCATCGGGTTCGTGTTCTGGCAGACCAAGGCCGCCGAGCCGGTCGTGCCGCTGCACATCTTCCGCAGCCTCAACTTCACCCTGATGTCGGTCATCGGCTTCATCACCGGCTTCGTGATGTTCGGCGCGACCCTCTTCCTGCCGCTGTACCAGCAGTCCGTTCAGGGTGCCTCCGCGACCAACTCCGGGCTGCTGCTCCTGCCGATGCTCGGCGCGATGCTCGTCACCTCGATGGTCGCGGGACGGGTCACCACGAACACCGGCAGGTACAAGGTCTTTCCGATCGTCGGCAGCGTCCTGATGGTCGTCGGGCTGTACCTGCTCTCCCTGATGGACACGGACACCTCGCGGATCACCTCCGGTGTGTACATGGCCGTCGTCGGTCTCGGTATGGGCTGCCTGATGCAGATCACCATGCTGGTCGCGCAGAACAGCGTGGAGATGAAGGACATGGGCGTCGCGTCCTCCTCCACGACCCTCTTCCGTACGCTCGGCTCCTCGTTCGGCGTCGCGATCATGGGCGCGCTGTTCAACAACCGCGTCCAGCACGTCATGTCCGAGCGGGCCGGTGCGCTGGGCTCCAAGGTGACCGAGCAGTCCGCGCAGTTGGACGCGGCGAGCCTGGCGAAGCTGCCGGAGGCGGCGCGCGAGGCGTACCAGCACGCGGTGTCGGCCGGCACGCACTCGGCGTTCCTGCTGGGGGCCGCGGTGGCGTTGGTCGCGATGGTGGCGTCGTGGTTCGTGAAGGAGGTTCCGCTGAAGGGCGCGGGACCGCAGAAGGAGCAGAAGGGTTCGACCGAGGAGAACGCGGCGCAGCCGCCGGTGTCCGAGATCGTCTGACCCGGGTCCGGACCCGGACCCGAAGCGAAGGCCTCCCGGCGGTGTCCGCCCGGGGGCCTTCTTCGTGCGCGCGTGCCCGGCTCAGCTCACTTCCCGGATGCCTTCCCCGATGCCTTGCCCGATGCCTTCCCCGATGCCTTCCCCGATGTCGGCATCATCGGATAGCTCCCGGTGGCCGTCGGCGCGTGCTCCGGGAGCCACAGCACCGCCACCGCCCCCTCCGCCGGTACCTCCTCCGGCGCGCCCGCCGGCCGTACGTTGCGGAAGGTCAGGCGGGCGCCGAGCACCCGCGCCTGCCCGGCCGCGATGGTCAGGCCCAGGCCGTGGCCGTGGCCGGACCGGTCGGTGCTGCCGGTGCGGAAGCGGCTCGGGCCGTCGGCGAGGAGGTCCTCGGGGAAACCGGGGCCGTGGTCTCGGACCCGGATGACCCGGCCCTCGACGGTGACCTGGATCGGCGGCCTGCCGTGCCGGGCGGCGTTGGCGAGCAGGTTGAACAGCACGCGCTCCAGGCGTCGCGGGTCGGTCGTGACCTCGGACTCGTGCACCACCCGGACCTCGACCGCGGGGTCCTTCGCCGCCACCCGCCGGCCGACGAACTCGCCCAGCATGATGTCCTGCAGCTCGGCCCGCTCAGAGGCCCCGTCGAGGCGAGCCACCTCCAGCACGTCCTCGACGAGCGTGCGCATGGCCTTGGCCCGGTCGAGGACCAGTTCCGTGGGGCGGCCCGGCGGCAGCAGTTCGGCGGCCGTCAGCAGCCCGGTCACCGGTGTGCGCAGCTCGTGCGCGATGTCCGCGGTGACCCGGCGCTCCGCCTCCAGCCGCTGCTGCAACGCGTCCGCCATCGCGTCCACCGCGCTGGCCAGATCGTCGGTCTCGTCCCGTACGACCCCGCCGATGGCGTCCCGCACCCGCACGTTCGACTCGCCGCCCGCGACCTGGTTCGCCGCGGCGGCCGCCTTGCGCAGCCGGCGCGACAGCTGCCCGCCGATGAGCACGCCGAGCGCGCTGCCGCCGAGGACGACCGCGATGGAGCCGATCACCAGGGCCTGGTCGAGGTCGTTGAGGATGTCCGTGCTGCGGTCGGTGAACCCGGTGTGCAGCGACAGCACATGGCCGCCCTTGACCGGCACGGCAGCCCAGATGTCCGGCACCCCGTCCGGCCGGTCGGAGACGTAGGTGGCCCGGCGTCCCTGCTCGACCTTCTCCCGCAGTGCCGTCGGCAGCTCCGGGTCGTCGATCTTGATGTTGGGGAAGTTGGGCCGCTGGGCCACCTCGTAGTTGCGCTGTGCGATCTGGACGCGCTCGTCTGCGAGGTCACGCGCGTTGTCCAGCATCGAGACCCGGGCCGCGTTGTGCACGACGAGGCTGAGCGTGATCGCCACCAGCGCTCCGACCAGCGCGATGGCCGCGCTCAGCTTCCATCTGAGTCCCGTGCGCATGCCCGGAAGGGCGATGCGCGAGCCGGGGAGGCCGCTCCGGGCGCCTGGAGTGCCGATACGGGCGTCCGGGAACCCGGCACGCGTGCCGGCCGCCGTGCGTATGCCCGTGCGCTCCGGGACCGGGCGCCGAAGATTCCCCCGCATAACCCGATACCCCTACCTGCTCAGGCCTTCAACTTGTAGCCGAAGCCGCGGACCGTCTCGATCCGGTCCTGGCCGATCTTCGTGCGCAGTCGCTGCACATGGACGTCGACGACGCGGGTGTCACCGCCCCAGCCGTAGTCCCACACCCGCTCCAGCAGCTTGTCGCGCGAGAGCACCGTGCCCGGCGCGGAGGAGAACTCGAGGAGCAGCCGCATCTCGGTGGGGGTGAGCGCCACCGGCTCCCCGGCCCGGCGCACCTCCATGCCCTCGGTGTCGATCTCCAGTTCGCCGAAGGTCAGCAGGCCGCCGCCGGCCGCCGGGCCCGCGGAGTCGTCCGTACGGTCGCCGCCGCCGGCGTGCCCGAAGCGGCGCAGCACCGCGCGGATCCGGGCGACCAGGACCGCGCCGTCGAAGGGCTTGGTCACGTAGTCGTCGGCGCCCGCCTCCAGGCCCAGCACGACGTCGATCGAGTCGGCGCGCGCGGACAGCATGATCACCGGGACGGTCGACTCGTCACGGATCCGCCGGCACAGGCTGACCCCGTCGAGCCCGGGGACCATCACGTCCAGCAGGGCGATGTCGGGGCGGTCCGCACGGAACGCCTCCAGGCCCGACAGCCCGTCGGGCATGGCCGTGACCGCGAAGCCGTCCCGCTCCAGGGCGAGCTGGGTGGCCTCGCGGATGACGTCGTCGTCCTCGACGAACAGAACGTGGGTCTGGTCTGCCATCCCGTTGCTCTCTGCTCTCAGTCCTTGTGCCGTGCCGTCACCAGGTGATCGGTTCAGGGGCCCCGATCGGTTCACGGCGCGGGTCAGTTCCCCGGAACCGGGGTGGGCTCGCCGCCCACGGCCTTGCTGTAGTCCGTACGCGTGCTGAACTTCCGCACGAAGCGGTCAGTGGTCCAGAGGTAGGTGGTGACCTCCTCGCCGGACGGACTCGCCAGCCGGTCGCCCTTCTCGTACACCTGCCTGGTCACCACCAGGGCGCCGCGGTCGATCTCCGCGTAGAGCGGGGGCTGCTCGGCCTTGAAGACATTCCGGTACGAACCGCCTTCCTCGCGATACACGTACGAGCCGATGCCGACAGCGTCACCGCAGGTCAGCACGTTGACGACGACGTCGTCGGACGAGGCGCCGGTCAGGTCGCCGTACGACACGTCGACGGGGTACTCGTCGCCCACGCAGGGCTTCAGCTCGCGCTTGACGTCCGCGGAGACCGCCGGATCGTCCTTGACGAGCCGCACCGCGTCCACGCGTGCGCCCGTCGTGGAGACGGCGGGCGAGGCCGCGCCCGCCACCGAGTCGCTGCGGGCCGGCCCCTCGTCACGGGCGCCGGTGCCGCCGGTGCCGCAGGCGGCCACGAAAAGGGTGAGGGCGGCGAGCACGGCCACAGCCGTGATCACCGCCTGAAGGGTCCCCCGGCCGGGCGGCACGAACGCGGGCCGGGGGGTTCCACTGCCGTCGGAACCCTCATCCGCCTCCCGCCCGATGCCACCGGCCCTCGTGCCTAGGCCGCGCAACGCTCCCGCTCCTCACGCTCCAGCGCGCGTGCGTCCAGATCGCGGCTCTCCAGCTCCTCGCGAAGCCGGGCGAGCGCCCGGTGCAGCGTGCTCTTGACCGTTCCGGCCGACATGCCGAGGGCGGCGGCCGTCTCCTCCGTGGACATCTGCTCCCAGTGTCGCAGCACCACGACGCTGCGCTGCTTCGGGGCGAGTACCTTCATGACGTCCATCAGCAGCGCCCGGTCCGCGTGCTGTTCGGTGGCGTCGTCGACCGAGGCGTCCGGAAGCTGCTCGGTCGGCACCTCCTCCAGTTTGCGGGCCCGCCACCACTCGGTACGCGTGTTGATCATGACGCGGCGCAGGTAGGCGTCGGCGAGCCGCTTGTCCGCTATGCCGTCCCAGCGGCCGTACGTCCGCACGAGCGCCGTCTGGAGCAGGTCCTGCGCGTCGACCGGGTCCGGGACCAGCCGGCGGGCACTGCGCAGCAGCGCCTCCTGCCGGGTGCGTACGTACTCCTCGAACTCGAGCACCTCGCCCTGCGCCATGGTGACCGCCTCCCGCTTCCCCGTTCCCGGCCGGCCTGGTCGCCGTCGGATTCCTTGCCTGTCGTGCCTGTCGGGCACGGAAACGAAGTTACGGAGGGGTTGTCACGGGGCTGTCCGAAGCAGCCTTCGGCCAGCGCTCGGCTGTCCGTCGGTTGTGTAACAGCAGTGAGGCCAGGGCCGGTTGTTGTACGGAAAAGGGATGGTGTGAGGTGATTTGCACTTGCCGTCAGGTCAACGGCAGCCGATACAAACCACCCGGCAGTGGCTCCACCAATCCGTCCGCGACCAGACCGTCCAGCGCCCGGGCGCGCTGCACCGGCTCGTGCCACACCCGGTCCAGGGCCGCCTGCGGGACGGGAGCGGGCGCCTCCCGCAGGACGGCCAGCAGCTTGCCGCGGACCTGACGGTCGGTACCGGCGTACGTCTGTCCGCGGCGCGGCGGACCGTCGTGCTCGGGCTTGCCCGCGAGCCGCCAGGCGCACTGCGCGGCGATCGGGCAGCGGTGGCAGTTCTCGTTGCGGGCCGTGCACACCAGCGCGCCGAGCTCCATGGACGCGGCGGCCCAGCGGGCGGCGATCCCCTCGTCCGCGGGCAACAGCGCGCGGGCCAGCTTGCGTTCGGCGGCGGTGGTGGCGTTCGGCGGGTACTGCACACCGGTGACGGCCCGCGCGAAGACCCGGCGGACGTTGGTGTCCAGCACGGCGTGCCGCTGCCCGTACGCGAACGACGCCACGGCCGCGGCCGTGTACTCCCCGATACCCGGCAGCGCGAGCAGCTGCGCGTGGTCCGTCGGTACGTCACCGCCGTGCCGTTCCGTTATGGCGACCGCCGCTCCGTGCAGGCGCAGGGCGCGACGCGGATAGCCGAGCCGGCCCCAGGCGCGCACGGCCTCGCCGGGGGCCTCCGCGGCCAGGTCGGCGGGGCGCGGCCAGCGGGCCAGCCACTGCTCGTAGACGGGAAGGACGCGGTTCACCGGCGTCTGCTGCAACATGAACTCACTGACCATCACCCCCCACGAACCGGCCTCGGGCCGCCGCCAGGGCAGGTCGCGGGCGTGCTCGTCGAACCAGTCGATGACGGGGGCGTGGAACGGCTCGCCGGGGGCGTCACCGACAGGGCTGTTCATGGGGTGCGGGGACTTCGTGGGCACAGTCATGGCCTACCGATCCTGCCATGCGGGGACGGTCCCCCGGGCGTACCGCCACCCCTGGGAGCGACAGGACCTGACGATCGACAGCAGCGCGGCCCCGACGGCCGCTTGTAGCGTCGGGCGGATGGAACGTCCTCACCTCTGGAGGGCCTGCCTCCTGTGGGCCGCCCTCGCGCTGCCCGCGCTCACCGCGGACCCCCTGGGGCTGAACGAGCCGCGCGCCTTCTGGCCGCAGCTCGCCGGTCTGGGCGTGCTCGCGGCGGCGGTCGCGTCGGCCCGACGACAGCCCGGCGTGGCCTTCGGCTTGACGGCCGTACTGAGCCTGTTCGCCGCCCCCGCCCTGTTCACCGTCTCCTACGGCCCCGCCCTGGGCGTTCTCGCCCTGCTGCTCGGCCTGCGGTCGCCCCGGGTGCTCCCGGCGGCCGCGCTCTTCGCCGCCGTCGGCGGCGCCGGCACCGCGAAGGTCGCACTCGTCGGCGTCGACCCGGCGGCGCAGTGGGTGGTCCTGACGGGCACACTGCTGTTCGGCTGCGTCTTCCCATGGCTCGGCGGACGCTACTGGCGGCAGAGCCGCGAACTGGCCCGGGCCGGCTGGACACGCGCCGCCCGCCTGGAGGACGAGCAGCGCGGTGCCGAGGAGCGGGCGCGGCTGCGCGAACGGGCCCGGATCGCCCAGGACATGCACGACTCGCTCGGCCACGAGCTGAGCCTGATCGCCCTGCGCGCGGGGGCCCTCCAGGTCGCCCCCGACCTGCCCGAGGGGCACCGGGCCGCCGCGGCCGACCTGCGCGCGGCCGCCGCCGACGCCACGGACCGGCTGCACCGGATCATCGGCGTCCTGCGCGAGGACGACGAGCCGGTGCCGCTGTCCCCGCCCGGCGAGAGCGTCGAGCAACTCGTCGCCCGCGCGGCCGAGTCGGGCCTGCCGGTGTGCTGGCAGCCGGCCGGGTCCGGTACGGCCGGACAGCCGGGTTCGGTCGCCGAACGCATCCTGCACCGGGTGGTGCGCGAGGCGCTGACCAACGCGGCCCGGCACGCGCCGGGCGCACCGGTGACCGTCGCGGCGGCGGGGGAGGCGGGCGGCACGACCGTCACGATCACCAACGGGCGGGCCACGCGGCCCGGTTCCCCGTCCATCGGCGGATCCGGCCTGCTCGGCCTGCGTGCGGCGGTCACCGCGTCCGGGGGTGACTTCGAGGCGGGCCCGCACGGCGACGGCTTCCGGGTCCGGGCGTACGTCCCCGAACAGCCGACGCCCGGGGCGGCGCGTACCGCCGCGCCCTCGGCCCCCTTCACCCGCGCCCGCCGCCGCGTCGCCGTCGCCATCGGTGCCGCCGCCTGTGCGGGCGTCGCGCTCGTCGGCGGGGCCTTCGCCTGGTACGCGTACACGGAGTCGCACTCGGTCCTGCAGCCCGCCGCGTACGCGAGGCTCGCGCTGGGAGCCTCGGTCGCCGAGATCGCGCCGGCGCTGCCGGACCGCACCGCCCGCGACGCCCCCGTCGAACGCGCCCCCGCGCCCCCGAAGCACGCCGACTGCCGCTACTACCGCGCGAGCGGCGAACTCCTTGTCTCCGTCGACCACTTCCGGCTGTGCTTCGACGACGAAGGGCGCCTGGTCGCCAAGGACGTGGTTCCCCGGGCAGGTCTGCAAGCCGACACACCTGCCGACACACATGAGGAGTTCGTACGGTGATCCGGATCCTGCTGGCCGACGACGAGGCGATGGTCCGCGCGGGCGTGAAGGCGATCCTGGGGAGCGGCGGCGGGACCGAGGTCGTCGCCGAGGCGGGCGACGGGCGCGAGGCGGTCGAACTGGCCCGCGCGCACCGACCGGATGTGGCCCTGCTCGACATCCGCATGCCCCGCCTGGACGGACTCGCCGCGGCGGAGGAGATCCTGCGGACCGTCCCCGGCACCGCCGTCGCCATGCTCACCACCTTCTCCGAACAGGCCTACGTCGCCCGCGCACTCGGCGGCGGCGCCACCGGCTTCCTGCTCAAGTCCGGGGATCCCTACGAACTGATCGCGGGCGTACGGGCGGTGGCGGCCGGGGGCGCGTTCCTGTCGCCGAAGGTCGCCCGGTACGTCATCGACGGCCTCGGGGGCGGCGGTGGCCGCCTGGGACGCGAGGCCGCCGCACGCGCGCGCGTGCAGGAGCTCAGCCCACGCGAGCGCGAGGTCCTCGGCCTCGTCGGCGTGGGCCTGTCCAACCCGGAGATCGCCGCCCGGCTGCACCTCGTCGAGGGCACGGT
This sequence comes from Streptomyces sp. AC555_RSS877, assembly GCF_019049245.1. GTDB lineage: Bacteria > Actinomycetota > Actinomycetes > Streptomycetales > Streptomycetaceae > Streptomyces. The sequence goes on from NZ_JAGMUK010000004.1 coordinate 61,864, forward strand.
GAAGGCGTACGTGAGCTCGGTCCTCGACCGGCTCGGGGTGCGCAACCGGGTGCAGGCGGCGATCGTCGCGTACGAGGCGGGGCTGGTGGCGTCGTGAGGATCAGCGGCGCAGGCCGTACGACGCGGTGTGGGCGCGGGGTGAGCCCGGGCCGGTGAACCAGCGTGCGGCGGCGGGCGCCGTGGGTGCGCGCATGGCCTCGGCCAGCCGAGCCGCCGGGCTGCTGCACAGCCGTACGACCGCGAACGCGACGGCCGCTCCGAGGGCGAGCCCCGCGGCCACGTCGTGCGGGTAGTGCACGCCGACGAAGACGCGGGAGGAGGCCATCAGGAGGGCGAGCGGGGCCGTCAGCCACAGGGCCGTGCGCCGGACCAGGGCCAGGGTGACGGCCGCGGCGCCCGCGATCGTGGCGTGGTTGCTGGGGAAGGACCAGTCGCCGGGCGGCGGGCAGACGGCGAGGGAGGGGGCCGCGTCGGTGACCGCCCGGCACGGACGTTCCTCGGCGAAGCCGGATTTCAGCACCTCACTGCACAGATACGCCATAGCCGTGGCCAGAGGTGCAAGGGCCGCGATCGCGAACGCGTGGGGGGCGCCGCGCCGGGCCCGCCACCATGCCGCCGCGAACAGGGCGGCGAAGAGCAGGATCCCGGCCTCCGTCCAGATCTCGACGGTGTGCTGTACCCACGTAGGGGTGTCATGGGCGGCATCGGTGATGTCGCGGTAGAGCTCGGTGTCCTCGAAATCCATGGTCACGGACGGTAGGCGGCGGGCCGATACCGTCACAGCTTGCGATCGTCGGGTGCCGCACCTGACGAACGACAGGGGCGGAGCGGCCGGTTCCGGGATGATGATCCGGAAAAGTTGTCGACCCTGGCGGCGGGTGAGGCCAGCGAAGGCGCCGATCTCTCGTACAGTTTGCGCCGTGGGATCTCTGCGCAATCCGGTCGGGCCGCTTCCCTCCACCATCTACTGGCGTCGGAGGGCCGTACTGCTGTCCGTGATGGCCTTGTTGGCGCTGCTGATCGCCTGGATCGTGTCCTCGGGCGGCGGGGGCGGCAACAACGGTGCCGACGGATCCAACGGCAAGAATCCCTCACCCTCGACCATCACGCCGGGGCCGTCCGGATCCGGGCCCGCGATCAGCCAAGCGCCGGGCGGGCGGGACGATTCGAGCGGCGGTGACTCCAGCGGATCCGGGTCGGACGGCGGCTCCGGTGACGGCTCGGGGAGCGGTTCCGGGTCGGCCGAGGGCGCCGGTTCCGCTTCCGGTTCCGGTGGCGCGGGTGGGTCGGCGGGCTCCGTCGGCGGGACGGCCGGTGGCGGTACGGGCGCCGGGGTCGGCAGCGGAGACGCGCTCCCGGCGGGCTCCGCACTGCCCAACTGCACCGCCAGCGCAGTGAAGTTGAGCGTGCGCAGCCTGCACAACGCGTACGAGCCCGGTCAGACGCCCACGCTGCTGCTCACCGCGACGAACTCCTCCGCCGGCGACTGCAAGGTCGATCTCGGGCCGAAGAACGCGGTGGTGACGATCACTCAGGCGGGCAGCGAGGACGCGTACTGGTCCTCCGCCGACTGCCCCAAGGTCTCCGGCAGCCTGGTCTTCCGGGCGCCCGCCGACGCCGCCATCACGTACACCGTGAAGTGGGACCGCAAGCCGAGTGCTTCGCGGTGCGCGACGCCTCCCGCGGGGTCGGCCGGGGCCGGCACGTATCTGGTGGAGGCGAAGACACCGGGGTTCGGTACGGCGCAGGCGTCCTTCGTACTGGAAGCCGACTAGACCTGCTGGGCCGCGCGGCCGGGGCGCGGTGAACTGCCTGGCCGGGCGGTCCGTACGGGCGGAGTGAACCTGCTGGGCGGCGCGGCTGGGCGGGTTAGACGTACCGCTCCAGGATCGACGACTCCGCCAGCCGGGAAAGACCCTCGCGCACGCTCCGCGCCCGTGCCTCGCCGACCCCGTCCACCGTCTGCAGGTCGTCCACGCTCGCCGCGAGCAGTTTCTGCAGGCCGCCGAAGTGCTCCACCAGCCGGTCGATGATCGCGCCCGGGAGCCTCGGTACCTTCGCCAGCAGCCGGAAGCCCCGCGGCGACACCGCCGAGTCCAGTGCCTCAGGAGATCCCGTGTAGCCCAGTGCCCGCGCCACCGTGGTCAGTTCGAGCAGTTCGGCGTGGCTGAGGGCGTCGAGTTCGTACAGCGCCTCCTCGACCGTGCGGGAGCGTTTCGCGGTGGGTTCCGGGACGTAGTCGCGGACGACCAGCTCGCGCTCGGGCTCCACGCCGGCGATCAACTCGTCCAGCTGCAGGGCGAGGAGCCGTCCGTCGGTGCCGAGCTCGACCACGTACTCGGCGATCTCGGTGGCAATGCGGCGGACCATCTCCAGACGCTGGGCCACGGCCGAGACGTCCCGGACGGTCACCAGGTCCTCGATCTCGAGCGCGGACAGCGTGCCCGCGACCTCGTCGAGGCGGAGCTTGTAGCGCTCCAGGGTCGCCAGGGCCTGGTTGGCGCGGGACAGGATCGCCGCCGAGTCCTCCAGGACGCGGCGCTGGCCGTCGACGTACAGGGCGATGAGACGCATCGACTGGGAGACCGAGACGACCGGGAAGCCGACCTGCTTGCTCACGCGGTCCGCGGTGCGGTGCCGGGTGCCCGTCTCCTCGGTGGGGATCGTCGGGTCGGGCAGCAGCTGGACACCCGCCCGGAGGATCTTCGACAGGTCGGAGGACAGCACGATGCCGCCGTCGAGCTTGCACAGCTCCCGCAGGCGCGTCGCCGTGAACTCGACATCCAGGACGAAACCGCCCGTACACATCGATTCGACGGTCTTGTCGGAGCCGAGCACCATGAGACCGCCGGTGTTGCCGCGCAGGACCCGCTCAAGGCCGTCGCGCAGGGGAGTGCCGGGAGCCACAGCGCTCAGTGAGGCGCGCATGAGGCCATCGGCGCCGGAACTCCCGCCGGACTTTCCGGGAGCTGCTGCCCGGTCGTTGGCTGCCACTGCACTCCTCCGGTCGCAGGTTCTGGGGCGCTCCCGTTTCGCACACTTGGTTCGTACGGACGGGCGAGACCTGGGCAAAGTCTACCGGCGGTCCTCCTCGTCCCGTGGGGCCTCTCGCCGACGTGAGCGCGGAAGGACCCTCAGGGCGTCCCCTATGTCCGCTACCTCCAGCACCTTCATGCCGGGCGGGATCTTGCCCGGATCGCCCGGAACGAGCGCGTGCGTGAAGCCCAGACGGTGTGCTTCGGAGAGCCGGCGCTGCACGCCCGTGACCCGTCTGACCTCGCCCGCAAGGCCGACTTCGCCGATCGCGACGAGGTTCTTGGGCAGGGGGGTGTCGCTGGCCGCGGAGGCCAGGGCGAGGGCGATGGCGAGGTCCGCGGCGGGCTCCGACAACTTCACACCGCCGACCGTCGCGGAGTAGATGTCTCTCTTGCCCAGGGCGCTGATCCGGCCGCGCTGTTCCAGGACGGCCAGCATCATCGAGACGCGGGAGGTCTCCAGGCCCGAGGTGGTCCGCCTGGGGGAGGGGATCTGGGAGTCGACGGTGAGTGCCTGGACCTCGGCGACCAGGGGCCGGCGGCCCTCCAGGGTGACGGTCAGGCAGGTGCCGGGCACCGGCTCGGCCCGGCGGGTCAGGAACAGGCCGCTCGGGTCGGCGAGGCCGGTGATGCCCTCGTCGTGCAGCTCGAAGCAGCCGACCTCGTCCGTGGTGCCGTAGCGGTTCTTGACGCCTCGCACGAGACGCAGGCGCGCGTGCCGGTCGCCCTCGAAGCTCAGCACCACGTCCACGAGGTGCTCCAGCAGGCGCGGGCCCGCGATGGCGCCGTCCTTGGTGACATGTCCCACAAGGAGCGTGGCCATGCCACGCTCCTTGGAGACGCGGATCAGGGCGCCCGCCACCTCGCGCACCTGGGACATGCCGCCGGGGGCGCCGTCGATCTCCGGGGAGGCGACGGTCTGCACGGAGTCGAGGATCAGCAGGGACGGCTTCACCGCGTCCAAGTGACCGAGCACCGCGGACAGATCGGTCTCGGCCGCGAGGTACAGGTGGTCGTCGATGGCCTTGATGCGGTCGGCGCGCAGCCGGACCTGGCTCGCCGACTCCTCGCCGGTCACATAGAGGGTGCGGTGCTCGTCGCTCGCCGACTTGGCCGCCACGTCGAGGAGCAGCGTGGACTTGCCGACGCCGGGCTCGCCCGCGACCAGGACCACCGCGCCGGGCACCAGACCGCCGCCGAGCACCCGGTCCAGCTCGGGCACGCCGGTGGAGCGGGCGGTGGCCTGCCGGCCGTCGACCTGGCCGATGGGCACGGCGGAGGTCGTGACGCGGCCCGGGGCCGTCGTACGCACCGCGGGCGTGCCGTACTCCTCGACCGTCCCCCAGGCCTGGCACTCGGGGCAGCGGCCGAGCCACTTGGCCGTCTGCCAGCCGCACTCGGTGCAGCGGTAGGACGGGCGCTCCTTGGCGGACTTCGTACGGGCAGCCATGGACGAACCGTAACCGCCGCCACTGACAACGCGGGCGGCGGCCGCCGGAGGCACCCCGGACTGCCCGCTCCCTGGCCGCGTGCACCCGCCGGAACCGGCCACTCCGCTCGGGATCGAGCCACGGAACGAGACGTTCCTGTCCCCTATTGAGGGATCGTTTCACCCGTACGGATTAAAAGTGCTCAAGGGTACCGAAGGGGCCAACTCCGGCCCCCTACGGTCCACGGGTGATGAGCAGCAGTCCGGAGACCTCGACCCGCACCACCGGCGCACACCGGTCGCACCGGGAGGCACGCGACGGCGCGGCGGCGCGCACGCCGGCGCAGCGCCCGCACGCGCGCTACGAGCCCTACCTCGACGGCCTGTTCACCTACTGCCTGTCCGTGCTGTGCGACCACGACTCCGCGACCGCCGCTCTGGGCGACGTCCTCGCGCTCGCCGACAAGCGCCGCGGCCCGGACGCGGCCGGCGACCGCCGGGCCTGGCTGTACGCGCTGGCCCGCTGGGCCTGTCTGCGCAAGCTGTCCGAGGCCAAGCAGAAACGTCAGAGCACGCACGCGGCGGGCCGCGCCGGCGCCGAGCGCCACCCGTCCGCCACCCCGCCGGTCCCCGACGGGACGCAGGAGCAGCGCCGGCGCGAACTGGCCCAGCTCGCCTGGCCGGAGGCCGCCGGCACCACCCCGGAACAGCGCGAGGCGCTCGAACTCGCGGTACGCCACCATCTCGCCGCCCAGGAGGTCGCCGCCGTCCTCGGCATGGACCTGGCCGCCGCCCGCGAACTGCTCGCCTCCGCCGCCTGCGAGGTCGAGCGCACGCGCGCGGCCCTCGCCGTCGTCGAGACCGGCGGCTGCCCCGGCGTGGCCCGGCTCACCGGCGACAACCAGCTGGTGCTCAGCGCCGCCGTGCGCCGCGAGCTCGTCCGGCACGTCGACGACTGCCCGCGCTGCCGTCGTACGGCCGAGCGCGCGGTCCCCGGCCGCTGGCCCGGCGCCGCCGTCACCCCCGCCGAGCTGCCCGTCCTGGAGGCCCCCCGCGCGGCCCTGCACATGGTCCTGGCGCACCTCCCGCGCGCGCGGGGCTCCGCCGCGCCCCGCTTCGACCGGCGTGGCTTCCCGATGGACCCCAAGGACCGGGCCGCCCGAAGAGACCGGCTACGCGCGCGTGCCGTCACGACGACCGTCGTCGCCACCGTCGTGGCCGCCCCCGTGCTCGCCCTCTGGGCCGCCTACCGAGGCGCTCCCACGGGCGAGGGACCGGGCGGCGGCATCGCCAGCGCCAGCGAGGCGCACGGGCCGGACAGCCTCGACGGAGAGTCGGCGACCGGCGGCTACGAGAACGCCGGCAACGCCAGCACCCGCCCCGGCGGCCGCTTCACCGACGGTGACAAGCCCGACGTGTCCGTGGAGGTCATCAGCGTCGTGGGCGTGGGCAAGAAGGGCGCCGGGCACCTGGAGGTGGTCGCCGACAACAGCGGCGACACCACGCTGGTCACCCTCACCGCGACCGGCTCCGCGCCGGTGCGCTGGTCCGCGGCCACGCGAGCCTCCTGGCTCTACCTCAGTCAGTCGGCGGGAACGCTCGCACCGGGCGAATCGTTGACGATCAAGGTGTACGTCGACCATCTGCGCGAGCCGTCCGGGTACTGGAGCGCGCGCGTGGCGGTCTCACCGGCCGGTGCCGTCGTCGCCATCGAGGGCTACGGCACGGCACCCGGCCCCTCCGGCCCCGGTCCCGACCCGGGACACGGCCACGACCCCGGCCATCCCAGCGACCCGCCCCCGCCCGAGCCCGACCCGACCCCGACGAACCCGGCCCCCTCGGACCCCGCCCCGAGCGACCCGCCCTCGTCACCCGACCCGCAGCCCACGCCCACCGACTCCACCTCGACCGGCCCCGGGGATCCGACACCACCGCCCGGCGGCGGCGACCCGAGCCCGGCCACGTCGTAGGCCGTAAGGGTCTCGAGCCTTGTCAGCCGACAGGGTCCGCCGGATGCGGCGCCAGCAGCGGCAGCTGCGCGGCCAGCCGCTCCTCGCACAGCTCGACCAGGCGGTCGTAGCCCGCCTTGCCCATCAGCTCGACCAGCTCGGGCCGGTAGGAGACGTACACCGGGTCGCCCGCGCCGTGCGCCGAGGTCGCCGACGTGCACCACCAGTGCAGGTCGTGGCCGCCCGGGCCCCAGCCCCGGCGGTCGTACTCACCGATCGACACCTGGAGCACGCGCGTGTCGTCGGGCCGGTCGATCCACTCGTACGTCCGCCGCACCGGCAGCTGCCAGCAGACGTCCGGCTTGGTCTCCAGCGGCTCGCGGTCCTCCTTCAGGGCGAGGATGTGCAGCGAGCAGCCCGCGCCGCCGGCGAACCCCGGCCGGTTCTGGAAGATGCAGGAGCCCTGGAAGGGGCGGGTCTGGCGGTCGCCGTCCTCGTCCTCGGAGATCCAGCCGTTGCGTGTGCCCTCGTCGTGGTACTGCCAGATCTCCGGCGTGAGCCTGGCCACATGCTCGGCGACCCGCTTCTCGTCGTCCTCGTCGGAGAAGTGGGCACCCAAGGTGCAGCACCCGTCGTCCGCGCGGCCCGCCTGGATGCCCTGACAGCCACTGCCGAAGATGCAGTTCCAACGGGAGGTCAGCCATGTCAGATCGCAGCGGAAGACCTGCTCGTCGTCCGCCGGATCAGGGAATTCCACCCATGCGCGGGCGAAGTCGAGCCCCTTCTCGTCGCCTGCCGGGGCCTGCTTCGACTTCTTCGGTGCTTTCGCCTGCGAAGAACCCTTGGCTGTTTTGGCCGTCTTGTCGGTCTTCGCCTTTTTCGTCTTTGGCACCCGTCCAGAGTAAGTCGCCCGAAGCCGGTTCAGGGCCAGCCACATGGACGGCTTCCAGCACGGCTCCGGCAACAACGCCCGCCGCGGCTGGCAGTAGCGTGCCCTACATGAGACTCGGAGTCCTCGACGTGGGATCCAACACGGTGCATCTGCTGGTGGTGGACGCGCACCCCGGGGCGCACCCGCTGCCGGCGCACTCGCACAAGGCGGAGCTGCGCCTTGCCCAACTCCTCGACGAGGACGGAGCGATCGGCCCCGAAGGCGTCGACAAGCTCATAGGGGTCGTCCACGAGGCGCTCCAGGCCGCCGAGGACAAGGGCGTCGAGGACCTGCTGCCGTTCGCGACCTCCGCGGTGCGCGAGGCCAGCAACGCCGACGACGTCCTCGCGCGCGTGCAGGACGAAACCGGCGTGGAACTCCAGGTCCTCAGCGGAGCCGAGGAGGCCCGGCTCACCTTCCTCGCCGCGCGCCGCTGGTTCGGCTGGTCCGTGGGCAAGCTCCTCGTCCTCGACATCGGCGGCGGCTCCCTGGAGATCGCGTACGGCATGGACGAGGAACCCGACGCCGCCGTCTCCCTGCCCCTCGGCGCGGGCCGCCTCACCGCGGGCTGGCTCCCCGGCGACCCCCCGGACGCCGAGGCGATAAGGGCCCTACGACGCCACGTCCGCGCCCAGATAGCCCGCACCGTCGGCGAGTTCACCCGCCTCGGCGCCCCCCACCATGTCGTCGCCACGTCCAAGACCTTCAAGCAGCTGGCCCGCCTCGCCGGCGCCGCCCGCTCCACGGAGGGCCTGTACGTCCAGCGCGAGCTGAAGCGCGAGTCCCTGGAGGCCTGGGTCCCCCGGCTCGCCGGCATGACGACCGCCGAGCGGGCCGACCTCCCCGGAGTCTCCGAGGGCCGCGCGAACCAGCTCCTCGCGGGCGCGCTGGTGGCGGAGGGGGCGATGGACCTGTTCGGTGTGGAGAGCGTGGAGATCTGTCCGTGGGCGCTGCGGGAGGGCGTGATCCTGCGGCGGCTGGATCACATGGGCTCCGTGTAGCGCCCCTTGGGGCGCGGGGCGGTACCGGCCCAGTGCCGCGACGGGCCACGCGGTGCGCGACGGCCACGACGAACCCGCACCCGTCGTATGGCGAACGCCACAACGGCCAAGAGCCACCCCGCACCCACCCAGCCGCACCCCGTAATCTGTCCCCCATGGCAGAGCCAGTCGTACGCGTTCCGGATGCGAAGGTCGCCCTGTCCACGGCCTCCGTCTACCCGGAGTCGACGGCGACCGCCTTCGAGATCGCCGCGCGCCTCGGGTACGACGGCGTCGAGGTCATGGTGTGGACCGACCCCGTCAGCCAGGACATCGAGGCGCTGCGCAGACTCAGCGACTACCACCGGATCCCGATCCTGGCGGTGCACGCCCCCTGTCTGCTCATCACCCAGCGCGTGTGGTCCACCGACCCGTGGACCAAACTCCAGCGCGCCCAGGCGGCCGCCGAGAAGCTCGGCGCGAGCACCGTCGTCGTGCACCCGCCGTTCCGCTGGCAGCGCCAGTACGCCCGGGACTTCGTCACCGGGATCTGGCGCATGGCGAACGAGACGGACGTACGGTTCGCCGTCGAGAACATGTACCCCTGGCGCTACCGTGACCGCGAGATGCTCGCCTACGCGCCCGACTGGGACGTGACGAAGGAGGACTACCGTCACTTCACGATCGATCTCAGTCACACGGCGACGGCCCGTTCCGACGCCCTCCAGATGATCGACCGCATGGGCGACCGGCTCGGTCACGTCCACCTCGCGGACGGCCGGGGCTCCGCCAAGGACGAGCACCTCGTCCCGGGCCGCGGCACCCAGCCCTGCGCCGAGGTGCTGGACCGTCTCGCCCTGACCGGCTTCGACGGCCATGTCGTCATCGAGGTCAACACCCGGCGGGCCATGTCCAGCGCCGAACGTGACGCCGACCTCGCCGAGGCCCTGGCCTTCACGCGCCTGCACCTGGCCTCGGCGGCGAAGGTGCCCCGGCGGTGAGCGACGTCACCGCCCGGAAGCGGGGCCGCCCCCGTCGCACGGAAGCGGCCGGCACCCGCGACCGCATCCTGACCGTGGCCCGCGAGGAGTTCTCCGAGCGGGGCTACGAGAAGACGTCCGTGCGGGGCATCGCGAAGGCGGCCGGGGTCGACTCGGCCCTGGTCCACCACTACTTCGGCACCAAGGAGCAGGTCTTCGAGGCGGCCATCGAGGTCGCCCTCGCCCCTGTTCTCACGGCCCGCGACGCGGTCTTCGACGGCACGCTCGACGCCGTGGGCGAGCGCCTGACCCGCGTGTTCTTCGGTCTCTGGGAGGCCCCGGTCACCAGGATCCCGCTCCTGGCGATCGTCCGGTCGGCGGTGAACAACGACACCGCGGCCACCGTCTTCCGCCGGCTGGTCTCCACGCAGCTGGTGTCCCGTATCGCGGGCGAGGTCGGCGCCCCCGACGCGGAACTGCGCGCCGAGCTGGCGGCCGCGCAGCTGGTCGGCATCGCCATGCTGCGGTACGTGATCAAGGTGGAGCCGCTGGCGTCGGCGGACGTGGAGACGATCATCGCCCGGGTGGCGCCGGTGGTGCAGGGGCACCTGACCGGTCCGCGGGAAGTGTGAGACGCGCATCCCGCATTCCGGACAACCTGTCCGCCCCCTGGATGACCGGCGTACGCTCGTTATCAGTCAGAAGTCTCTGATCGCAGTCCCCGCAGTCCCCTGAAGGAGCGAGCGACGATGCCCGAGCTGAGGTCCCGCACAGTCACCCACGGCCGCAACATGGCGGGCGCACGCGCCCTTATGCGCGCCTCCGGTGTACCCGGTGCGGACATCGGCCGCAAGCCGATCATCGCGGTCGCGAACAGCTTCACGGAGTTCGTCCCCGGCCACACCCACCTGCAGCCGGTCGGCCGGATCGTCAGCGAGGCGATCGTCGCCGCCGGCGGCATCCCGCGCGAGTTCAACACCATCGCCGTGGACGACGGCATCGCGATGGGGCACGGAGGGATGCTCTACAGCCTCCCCTCCCGCGACCTGATCGCGGACAGCGTGGAGTACATGGTCGAGGCGCACTGCGCGGACGCCATGGTCTGCATCTCCAACTGCGACAAGATCACGCCGGGCATGCTGAACGCCGCCCTGCGGCTGAACATCCCGACGGTCTTCGTCTCCGGCGGCCCGATGGAGTCCGGCCGCGCGACCCTGGTCGACGGCACGGTCCGCACGCTCGACCTGGTCGACGCGATCTCCGACGCGGTGAACGACAAGATCTCGGACGAGGACATCCTCCGTATCGAGGAGAACGCCTGTCCCACATGCGGCAGCTGTTCCGGCATGTTCACCGCCAACTCCATGAACTGCCTGACCGAGGCGATCGGGCTGTCCCTGCCGGGCAACGGCTCGGTCCTGGCCACCCACACCGCCCGCAAGCAGCTGTACGTCGACGCCGCGCGCACGGTCATGGACATCACCCGGCGTTACTACGAGCAGGACGACGAGACGGTCCTGCCCCGCAACATCGCCACCCTCGAGGCCTTCGAGAACGCGATGGCCCTGGACATCGCCATGGGCGGCTCCACCAACACGATCCTGCACCTGCTGGCGGCGGCCCAGGAGGCGGGCGTCCCCTTCGGCCTGGAGGAGATCAACGAGGTCTCGCGCCGCGTGCCCTGCCTCGCCAAGGTCGCCCCGAACGTCGCGAAGGACCGCACGTACTACATGGAGGACGTGCACCGCGCCGGCGGCATCCCCGCCCTCCTCGGCGAACTGCACCGCGCGGGCCTGCTCAACGAGGGCGTGCACTCCGTCCACAGCCCGTCCCTGTCGGACTGGCTCAAGACGTGGGACGTCCGCGCCGGCTCGCCGTCCCCCGAGGCCCTGGAACTGTGGCACGCGGCGCCCGGCTGCGTCCGCTCCGCCGAGGCCTTCTCCCAGTCCGAGCGCTGGGAGGCGCTGGACGAGGACGCCGAGGGCGGCTGCATCCGCTCGGCCGAGCACGCGTACTCCAAGGACGGCGGCCTCGCGGTCCTCAGGGGCAACCTCGCGGTCGACGGCTGCGTGGTGAAGACGGCCGGCGTCGACGAGTCGATCTGGACGTTCGAGGGCCCCGCGGTGGTCTGCGAGTCGCAGGAAGAAGCCGTGGAGAAGATCCTCAACAAGCAGGTGACGGACGGCGACGTCGTCGTCATCCGCTACGAGGGCCCCAAGGGCGGCCCCGGCATGCAGGAGATGCTCTACCCGACCTCCTTCCTCAAGGGCCGCGGCCTCGGCAAGACCTGCGCCCTGATCACCGACGGCCGCTTCTCCGGCGGCACCTCGGGCCTGTCCATCGGCCACGCCTCCCCGGAGGCGGCGTCCGGCGGCACGATCGCCCTCGTCGAGAACGGCGACCGCATCCGCATCGACATCCCGAACCGCACGATCGAGCTGCTGGTCGACGAGACCGAGCTGGCCCGCCGTGAGCAGGCCCTGGGCGGCGTCTACGCCCCCAAGAACCGCGAGCGCAAGGTGTCGGCCGCGCTGCGTGCCTACGCGGCGATGGCCACCAGCGCGGACAAGGGCGCGGTGCGCGACGTGAGCATGCTCGGCTGAGGTTTCGTTCTCAGGGGCCGTCTCCTCGGAGGCGGCCCCTTCTTCGTCGCTACCAGGCGGCCGGATGGTTCGCGGCAACGGCGAAGACCGTGCCGTCGGGGGCGCTCGCGTAGACATGGCCGTCGGCGGTCACGGGGGTGGGCAGCGCGCCGGCGATCCGGTCCGCGTGGGTGTCGAGCCGCGGAGGCGTCTGCCCGAGAAGCCCGCCGTCCGCACCGTCCACCGCGAGCAGCCGCCCGTCGGGCGCGGTGACGTACACGTGCCGTCCGTCGGCGACCGGAGCGGAGCCCCGGCTCACGCCTGTCTCCAGGCTCCACCGCTGCTTCTGGGCGGCCATGTCGACGGCCACCAGCGACCCGCCGACCCCCATGAGGTACACGAGGTTCCCGCGTACGGTGCCCTGCGCCCGTTCCAGCGGTACGGCCAGAGGCACCCGCCGCGCGGTCCCGTCCTCCGGGCTGTAGCGGACCACGCCACTCGCGTCCCCGTAGACCAGGTCGACGGCGACGAGGAAGACCGATCCGCCCGACGTGCCGACGAGCTCCAGCGACCCCTTCAGCCGCTTGTCCCACCGCACGTCACCCGTCTCCGGGTCGACCGCGGTGACGCGCGTGCTCGTCCCGTCGTCGGAGGCACTCGTGACGTACGCCAGCCGATCTCCGGCGAACGAGGCGAAGTACGGCGCCTGGTGCCCGGGTATCCGGCGGTTCCACTTCGTGTCGCCCGAAGCGCCGTCCACACCGGTGACCGTGCCGTCGGCGCCGGTGAGCAGGAGCATGCCGCCCACGGGCTCCAGCCCGCTGTACGCGGGCATGGCCTGCTGCCAACGCGCCTTGCCCGAACCCGGATCGAGCGCCGTCAGGCGCCGGCCGCGGTCCAGCGCGGGCTGGACGAGTCCACCCGACACGACGGGCCGCCCCTCGCGCGCCTCGGTGACGGCACGCCGCCACAGCAGGCGGCCGTCGGACGGATCGAGGGCGAAGACCAGACCGTTCTGCCCGCAGAGCAACTTCCCCGCCCCGTACGTGCATTGGGGTGTTCCCTTGCCGGGCGCCGCCGTCTCCCACGGCCTGAACGCGGCCGACGTGGAGCGTGGCGTGCTGCTGCCCCGCGCCGCCGCGTCGTTGCCGTCGAGCAGTTGGACCGAGGTCAGGGCGACGATCGCGGCGAGGCCCAACGCCCCGGCTCCCAGTGCCGCCCACCTGCCCCGGCGTCTCGGGGGCCGCGGTGCGGGCTTCTCCACGCGTGGCTCCGGCGTCGGCGGGCCCTCCGTCCGCTGCGCCGGTATGAACGTCTGCGTGTCGTACGACGCCGCCACCGACCGCAGTTCCCGCATCAACTCGTCGGGCGTGGGCCGGTCCTCCGGCTCCTTGGCGAGACACCGCAGCACGAGCGGCGCCAGAGTCTCCGGTACGCCGGTCAGGTCCGGCTCGTCATGAACGACCTGGTAGGCGACGACATACGGACTGTCGGAGTCGAACGGCCCCCGGCCCGTGGCCGCGTGCACCATCACGGACCCGAGCGCGAAGAGGTCGGCGGCGGGCCCGACCTCCCGCGGCCGGCGAAACTGCTCGGGCGCCATGAACGGTGGCGTCCCGATCAACTTCCCGGTCTCCGTCCGCAGTTCGCTGTCCTTTGGCCGGGAAATGCCGAAGTCGATGACCTTCGGACCGTCCTCGGCGAGCAGCACGTTGCTCGGCTTGAGATCCCGGTGCACCACGCCGACCCGATGGATGTCACGCAGCGCCTCGGCCAGCCCGGCCATCAGCCGGCGCAACTGGGCAGGGCTCATGGCCCCGTTCCGCTTCACGTGCTCGGACAGGGTCGGCCCCGGGATGAACAAGGTGGCCATCCAGGGGCGCTCGGCCTCCGAGTCGGCATCGACGACGGACGCGGTGAACGCCCCGCTGACCTTCCGCGCGGCAGCCACCTCCTGCCGGAACCGCCCCCTGAACTCGGGGTCCTTGGCGAACTCGGCGTGGACGACCTTCACCGCGAGCTTCATCCCCGAGGTGCTCCGCGCGAGGTGCACGACGCCCATGCCGCCGGAGCCCAGACACGACTCCAGGCGGTAGTGACCGGCGTACTCGGGAAGTTCCGCTTCCGCGCCCGCCCCCGTGTTGCGCTGTGGCGCCATGCGACCACCCCCGTGCTGTCCGTTCGCGCGCGCGACGCACGGAGCCTAGTCGATGACTCGTGCGAGACAGAGGCGGCTTGCTAGCTTCTCCGTGCGAGTCGTGAACGTGTGTTTCGTGGCGCGTTTCCAGGGAATCAACGGGGCCCCATGGCAGTCATGGGGTCGAACGGGGGAGGTCTTTTCATGTCTGTCGACGGCATCGAAGTGGCAGAGGGCGGGGAGGCGGCGGAAGCCGTCACCATGGCGGCGGCCACCGTCACGGCGGCCGCCACGACCACGGCGCTGCGCTACTACTCGGTCGCCCCGGGCGTCCGCCTGAACGTCCGCAGCGGTCCCGGCACCAACTACACCGTCGTCCGTGTCCTGGCCGAGGGAGCCAAGGTCCCGATCTTCTGCCAGTCCCCGGGTACGACGGTCTCGGGCCCCTACGGCACCACGAACATCTGGGACAACATCGACAACGGCCAGTACGTCTCGGACTCCTACGTGGACACCGGCAGCGACGGCTACATCCGACCGCGTTGCTCCTGATCCCACCAGGGTGACGACGGCCGCGGCGCCTGCCGCCGCGGCCGTGCCCGCCCCGCCGGAGCCCGCGGCCGACCCGGAGCCATAATCAACGGGTGAGCGACGAACAAGGCACCCCGTCCGCGGGCTCCCCAGGCACTCCCCACCCCGAACCCCTCCGCCTCTTCGGCACCACCTGGGTCGACCACGACAACGGCTACGCCCTCCGCCGCATCGCCGCCTCCATCGGCTCCCTGGCCGCCGCGACCGTCTCCTGCCTGGTCCTCCGCTTCGCCTACGAAGGCCTCCAGCTCGCCGACACCGGCAGCTTCGTGACCGTCCTCGTCGTCGCGATGTTCGCCATCTGCAGCGCCCTCGCCTTCCGCCACACCTGGGACGGCTTCGCCAGGCGCCCCGACCTCGACCGCCAGGCCTCCCTCCGCGGCCTCCTGGCCATCGGCTTCGTCGGCTCCCTCCTCGCCTACTTCTTCCGCTCCCTCACCGAGGCCCCCGGCGAGAAACTCCACCGTGAGGAGTACGAGACGGCCCTGAAGAAACACGAGAAGCGCACGACCCGCCGCGCCGGCAACCCCTCGAAGAAGCGCCGCCGCAACTAGGCCGCGTCCTTCGGATCAGCCGACGCAGAGAGAGCCGAGACCGCGGCTCGGGGTGCCCCGGGGACGGCGTGCCGGCCCCTGCCCCCGGCGTCTCGCGCGAGCTCCCGCCCATGCCTCGGAGTCGCCCGCCTCTCACCGAAAACTCACCGCACCCCGCCCCCACGGTCGGCCACCATGGCCTCATGACGGCTTCCTCCCGCACCAGCCGAGCCCAGTCCTTCAACGCTGCCGCAGCCCAGTACGCCGCCAACCGCCCCTCGTACCCGCCCGCCCTCTTCGACGCGATGGAAGACCTGGCAGGCCACCTCCTCACCGGCGCCCGCGTCGCCGACATCGGGGCAGGCACCGGTATCGCGACCGCTCTCCTGCACGCCCGAGGCGCAGACGTGGTCGCCGTGGAGCCCGGCGACGGCATGGCGGCCCAGTTCCGCCGCGCCCACCCCGGCATCCCGATCATCCGGGGCGACGGCAACACCCTCCCCCTGGCCACCTCCTCCGCCGACTTCCTCACCTACGCCCAGGCCTGGCACTGGACCGACCCCGCCCAGGCCGTCCCGGAAGCCATACGCGTCCTGCGCCCGGGCGGCGCGCTCGCCCTGTGGTGGAACACCGACGCCCTCGACGTGCCGTGGATCGCCGAGGCCGCGGACCGCACGGGCCGCTACTTCGGCGTGAACGTCCCCGCCGAGAAGAGGGCGGTCAACGCGCAGGTCGTCGACCCCACCGGCCGCCTCGACTTCGCCCGCCGCGAGGTCCGCTGGAGCCGCCGCGTCCCCATCGACACTCATCTCGCCAACCTCGGCAGCCACTCGGTCCTCCTGGTCCAGAGCGAGGAGACGAGCGCAGCCTTCCTCGCCGAGGAGCGGAACCATCTGACGAAGGCCTTCCCGGACGGGATCGTCGAGGAGGTCTACGACGTGATCCTGCTCCTGGCCACGAACCCCTGACCCCACCACCCCACACCCCGGCCCCCCGCGCGGCCGACTCCACGAAGACACCGCAACCAGACCTACGACACCTCCTTCCCGCTTCCCACCGGCTCCTCCCCGCGCCCGGCGGCCCACCCCTCCAGGGCCGCCGCGCACGCGTGGTCCAGGTGCCGCAACCCGCCCAACTCCAGCCGCACCTCGCGGTCCCGCGGCAACGCCTCCAACGCGTCCAGCAGCTTCGGCAACCGCAGGAACGTCGCATGCCCCTGCACCCGTACGACGATCCCGGCCTCGCCCCGGTCCTCGGTCTCCACGTGGACATGGCTGATGTCCCACGCCGTCTTCGCCACGGCCAGCGCCAGGCCCACCAGCACCCCCTCGCACAGATTCCCGACCATGATCGCCACGGCCGTCACTCCCAGCACGGCCGCCTCGCCCGGATGCCCGCGCCACAACAGCCGCACGTCCCGCACCGGCACGAGCCTGCAGCCCGCGAGCACCAACAGCCCGGCAAGCGCGGCCACCGGAATCACCCCCAGCACCCCGGGCAACAGCACGGTGAACACCAGCAGCCAGACCCCGTGCAGCACCCGGGAGGCCCGCGTCCGCGCCCCCGCCTGTACGTTCGCCGCGCTCCGCACGATCACCGCGGTCAGCGGCAGCGCCCCCAGCACCCCGCACACGGTGTTTCCCGCCCCCTGCGCGATCAACTCCCGGTCGTAGTCCGTCCGCGCCCCCGACTGCAGCCGGTCCACGGCCGCCGCGCTGAACAACGACTCCGCGGACGCGATCAACGCGAACGCGACGACGGTCCCGATCACCCCCACTTCCATCAGCCGCCCGAAATCCGCTCCCTCCGGCACCCGCACGGCATCGACCACCCCCCGCACCTCGACCCGCCGCACCTCCAGGTCGAACACCCAGGTCACCAAGGCCGCCAGCGCCACCGCCACCAGCGGTGCGGGCACCACCCGCGCCCCCGGTCGCCACCGCGGCCACAGGAGCAATACGGCCATGGTGGCAGCCCCCACTGACAACGCCACCGGATTCACCCGCCCCGGCAGCGCCACCAGCCCGGCAAGTTTCCCGAGCCCGCTCGCCGGGGCCGAAGCGTCACCCAGCGCGTAGACCTGAGCGGCGACCAGCACGAGCCCGATCCCGGCGAGCATCCCCTGCACGACGGCCGCGGACACGGCCCGGAACCACCGCCCGAGCCGCAGCACGCCGAGCCCGACCTGCACCAGCCCGGCCCCCAGCACCAGCACCCCGAGCACTTCGAGGCCATACCTCTGAACGGCCTCGTACACGAGCACGGTCAACCCCGCCGCCGGCCCGCTCACCTGCAGACGACTGCCGGGCAACGCCCCGGCGACCAGCCCGCCGACGATCCCGGTGACCAGTCCCAGCTCGGCAGGCACACCGGAGGCGATGGCGATCCCCACGCACAAGGGCAACGCCACGAGAAACACCACGACGGACGCGAACAGATCGGCCTTGCCTACGCCACGGCGCATCACAACAGCACCTCCGCTGATCAGCGGCAGAAGAAGGGGGACGGAGATGCGCGGGCCGCGGGACCGGGAGGAGGGCGCGGCCGACGTAGCTGCTCGGCATATGACCTCGCACTGAAACCCATTGTCGGGACGCCGAGTTGATCGCGCATCCGCTTCCCGTGGTCATCCGGTGCATCCAAGGGCGCGCGACCGGATCCACCTGCCCCCGCTCACGCCTCCGCGCGCCTGCGCCACCACATGCATTAGGCCCGCACCCCACTTGACGGCTCACCGCTTACGGGAGGAATATTCATCGTGTGATGAATATAAATCCCGAGCCACCAGGCGTGGGAACGACCTCCGAAGGCGACACCCCGTCCGTCAGCGCCCACACTCCATCCATGAACGCCGACGCACCGGCCGTCCGCGCCGAAGAACTCACCGTCGTCCGAGGCCCCCGCACCGTCCTGCGCGGCCTCGACTTCACCGTCCCGCGCGGCCAGATCACCGGCCTGCTGGGACCCTCCGGATGCGGCAAGTCCACCCTCATGCGGGCGATCGTCGGCACCCAGGCCAAAGTCACCGGCACCCTCGACGTCCTGGGCAACCCCGCCGGCCACCCCTCCCTCCGCACCCGCATCGGCTACGTCACCCAAGCCCCCTCCGTCTACGACGACCTGACCGTCCACCAGAACCTCGACTACTTCGCCGCGGTCCTCGCCCCCGGCCGCGCATCAGCCGACCGCCGCCACGAGAACGTCACCCGCGCGATCGCCGACGTCGATCTCACCAGCCACGCCGACGCCCTCGCCGGCAACCTCTCCGGCGGCCAACGCAGCCGCGTCTCCCTCGCGGTTGCCCTCCTCGGCACGCCCGAACTCCTGGTCCTCGACGAACCGACCGTCGGCCTCGACCCCGTCCTCCGCCGCGACCTGTGGAACCTCTTCCACGACATCGCCGCACAGCGAGGAGCGACCTTGCTGATCTCCTCCCACGTCATGGACGAGGCCGAGCGCTGCCACCGCCTCCTCCTGATGCGCGAGGGCGAGATCCTCGCCGACAACACCCCGGACGCCCTCCGCACCCGCACCCACTCCGACACGGTCGAGGCGGCCTTCCTCCACCTCGTCGACGAGGCCGTCGAAGCCGGCCGCCGGAAGGAGACGACCCGATGACCACGACGACCAGCCCGGCGCACCCCATCGCCCCCGCCGCCCTGAACTCCTCCCGCACCATCTCCACCGCGACCCGTGTACTGCGCCAGCTCCGCCACGACCCGCGAACGATCGCGATGCTGATCCTCATCCCCTGCGTGATGCTGTTCCTGCTCCGCTACGTCTTCGACGGCAGCCCGCGCACCTTCAACAGCATCGGCGCCTCCCTCCTCGGGATCTTTCCGCTGATCACGATGTTCCTGGTCACCTCCATCGCCACCCTGCGCGAACGCACCTCCGGCACGCTCGAACGCCTCCTCGCCATGCCCCTCGGCAAAGGCGACCTCATCGCCGGCTACGCCCTCGCCTTCGGCGCCCTCGCGATCATCCAGTCCACCCTCGCCACCGGCCTCGCCGTCTGGTTCCTCGACCTGGACGTCACCGGCAGCCCCTGGCTTCTCCTTCTCGTCGCCCTCCTCGACGCCCTGCTCGGCACCGCCCTCGGCCTCTTCGTCTCGGCCTTCGCCGCCTCCGAATTCCAGGCGGTCCAGTTCATGCCGGCGGTGATCTTCCCCCAACTCCTCCTCTGCGGCCTCTTCACTCCCCGGGACAACATGCACCCCGTGCTGGAGGCCATTTCCGACGTCCTCCCCATGTCCTACGCCGTCGACGGCATGAACGAGGTCCTCCACCACACCGACATGACGGCCGCCTTCGTACGCGACGCACTGATCGTCGCGGGCTGCGCACTGCTGGTCCTCGGCCTGGGCGCGGCCACCCTGCGCCGCCGCACCGCATGACCCACCCAACCCGGACCGGCGCGAAGGCGAGGAGGCCACCGACACGTCCGCCTTCCGGACAGCCGAGCCACACCCCCACCCCCGATGCGAGGATGAACCCCGGACGACGCACCCCCGGAGGGCACCCCAGCCATGACCCAGAAAGTCGCAGTCCTCGGCACCGGCAAGATCGGCGAAGCCCTGCTCAGCGGAATGATCCGCGCCGGCTGGGCCCCGGCCGACCTCCTGGTCACCGCCCGCCGCCCCGAGCGAGCCGAAGAACTCCGCACCCGCTACGGAGTCGCCCCGGTCACCAACCCGGAGGCCGCCAAGACCGCCGACACCCTGATCCTCACGGTCAAGCCGCAGGACATGGGCACCCTCCTCGACGAACTCGCCCCCCACGTCCCCGCCGACCGCCTGGTCATCAGCGGCGCCGCGGGCATCCCCACCTCCTTCTTCGAGGAGCGCCTCGCCCCGGGCACCCCGGTCGTCCGCGTCATGACGAACACCCCCGCCCTCGTCGACGAGGCCATGTCCGTCATCTCCGCCGGCACCCACGCCACCGCCGACCACCTCGCCCACACCGAGGAGATCTTCGGCGCCGTCGGCAAGACACTCCGCGTCCCCGAATCCCAGCAGGACGCCTGCACGGCCCTCTCCGGCTCCGGCCCGGCGTACTTCTTCTACCTGGTCGAAGCCATGACGGACGCCGGCATCCTCCTCGGCCTGCCCCGCGACAAGGCCCACGACCTGATCGTCCAGTCCGCGATCGGCGCCGCCACCATGCTCCGCGACAGCGGCGAACACCCGGTCAAGCTCCGCGAGAACGTCACCTCCCCCGCGGGCACGACCATCAACGCCATCCGCGAACTCGAGAACCACGGCGTACGAGCCGCACTCATCGCTGCCCTCGAAGCCGCCCGCGACCGCAGCCGCGAACTGGCCTCCGGCAACAGCTGACGCCGCGCGGCCCCCGCCTAGGGGGCCGCAAGCCCCTCACCCGCCGACGGCCGCCCCCATTACCGTCTTCGCAGCAGCCGCGACCGCAGGCAACAGCCCGATCGCCCGATACGCCTCATCGACGATCGGCCGCGCCATGCCCCTGGCCCTCTCGGCCCCATCCCGCAGCACCCCCTCCACATAACCAGGATCAGCGCACAACTCCTGGTGCCTCTCCTGCACAGGCCTGAGAACCTCGACCACCGCCTCCGCGGTGTCCTTCTTCAAAGCGCCGTACGACTCATATACACCGCTCAGGTCCGATGGGTTCCCATCCGTACAGGCCGCGAGGATCTCCAACAGGTTGGCCACCCCCGGCCGCGCCTCCCGGTCGTACACGACCTCCTGCCCGCTGTCGGTAACAGCCCGCAGCACCTTCTTCCGCACGGCTGCCGGCTCGTCCAGCAGATAGACGATCCCCGGCCCGACGTCGTCGCTCTTCCCCATCTTCGACGTCGGCTCCTGCAGGTTCATCACCCGTGTCGCCACCACCGGATGTGTGGCCCGGGGCACCAAGAAAGTGTGCCCGTACCGCTGGTTGAACCGCACCGCCAGATCCCGCGCCAGCTCCACGTGCTGAGTCTGATCGTCCCCGACCGGCACCTCGTCGGTCCCGTACGCCAGGATGTCCGCCGCCATCAGCACGGGATACGTCAGCAGCGACAGCCGCACACTCCCGCCCCGCTCCCGCTCGCGCCCGGCCTTCTCCCTGTACTGGATCATCCGCCGCATCTCGCCGTCCGTGGCCACGCACTCCAGCAGGTACGACAGCCGCGCGTGTTCATCCACATGACTCTGTACGAAGACGGTGCACAGCTCCGGATCAAGTCCCGTCGCCAGCAGCAACGTCGCCGCCTGCCTGCTCAGCCGGCGCACCCGCGCCGGATCGTGGTCCACGGTCAGCGCGTGCAGATCGACGATGCAGAACAGCGCATCGGCCTGGTGCTGATCGACGGCGGCCCACCGCCGCATGGCCCCGAGGTAGTTCCCCAGCGTCAGATGCCCGGTCGGCTTGACCCCGCTGAAGACCCGCGTCATCTCTCCACCTCCTGGTCGAGACCGCCGTCCCGGCCGGCCGACCCTCTGGAGCTCTGGAGGGAGAAACGAAAACGGCCGCCGAGGCGGCGGCCGTTGAGTGCATACGTGAGCACGGCCGCCGTCAGGCGGCCCACCACAGCTGGGTGCACGTACGCGTAGTCATGGACCAAGAGTACGCGTGCAGGGCACCGCACGGACCGAAGTTGACACACCCCGAGCCGCTCCGTACTGTTCTCCGAGTTGTCCGCCGTGAGCGCCGACCCCGGTCGGTCCCCGGACAGCCATTCCGCAAGTACCAGCCAACCTCGACGACAGTGTTCTGCCGTCGCGCCATTGGCGTGCGTATTCGCGAAATGAGGAATCCGCGTTCGAAAGGACGCAGCCCTCGATTAGCGTCGGGAGCAGGGAATCCGCTAAAGTCTCACTCGTCGGAACGGCCCGAGCGGCCGCGAGGACAACCCCCTCTGACTGGGAGTCAGGCCCGAAAGGATCTGATAGAGTCGGAACCGCCGGAAAGGGAAACGCGAGAGCGGGAACCTGGAAAGCAC
>NZ_JAGMUK010000053.1:0-117292 GCF_019049245.1 Streptomyces sp. AC555_RSS877
CGCAATCCACACCGAACCGGAAGGCCCTCACCTGTTTCAAGATCCCTCAGCCGAGACCTGACTCACCTGTCCACAACCTCCCCGGACAGAACACCTAGGGCACGAGCCGACGCGCGCGCAGGGCCAGGCTCAACGCCAGTACCGTCTGCGGGTCGTCGAGATCGGTGCCCAGCAACTCGCCGATGCGGGCAAGGCGGTTGTACAGCGTCTGCCGGTTGAGGTGGAGCTCGCGTGCCGTCTCCGCCTTGCGGCCCGCGTGCGCCAGATACGTCTCCAGGGTGGGCAGCAGCGGCGGCTTCGAACGGCTGTCGTGGTCGCGGACGGGGCCTATCGCGCGGTCCACGAAGGCCGCCAGGTCCGGGTCGTCGCGCAGCCGCCACAGGAGCAGGTCGATGTCCAGCCGGCGGGCGTCGTACCACGGCCGGTCCGACAGCCCCTGTGCCGCGGTCGCCGTCTCCGCCGCGTGCCTGAGGCCGGCCGAGGCGGCGGCCCAGCCGCCCGCCACGCCGACGACCACCACCGGCGGCTGCGCCCCCGGCCGTTGCATGGCGGCCCGTTCCACGCCCGTCCTGAGCGCTGCCGCGACCCGGTCCGCGACCGCCGCCCGCTCCGACTCCGCACGCAGGCCCACGAGCAGCGGAACGCGGCCTTCCACGGGGCGTACACCCAACAGGACCGGCACCCCCACGGACGCCAGCTCCTCCGCGACCGCACGCGCCAGGACCGCCCACCCGCCGCCGGGAGACAGGGCGTCCCCGACGCGCATCACCACCGGCAGCAGCGGGCTGCCGCCCGGTTTGAAACCCAGCACCCGGGCCTGCGCGGGCGCGTCCTCGGCCGCCACGCGTCCCTCGGCGAGGTCGGTGAGGAAATCCCCCCGTCCCCGCGCCGCCAGCTCCTCCTCCTGCCGGGCCTGCATCAGGACCACGGCCAGGATGCCCGCGGCCCGCTCGGCCGCCATCCGGTGCACGGGCGCGAGCGGGCCACGGACGGGGAGCAGGACGAGGCGGGCGCGGACCGAACCCGTCCCCGGCCCGCCGCCCGGTACGTCCACCAGGACCGAACCCGCGGGCGGGGTGTCCTTGTGCTGGCCGCGCAGCCCCTCCCACACCTGGAGCGGATCCGCGCCCTCGGGGCCGGCCCCGGCGGCGTACAGGAGCAGGCCGTCCGTCGTCTCCAGGAAGACCGGGTTGCCGGCGAAGTCGGCCAGGATGCCCAGCACCTGGGGGATACCGCCGCCGCCGAGCAGGGCCTCGGTACACCTTCGGTGCACCTCCTCCGCCCGCTGGAGCAGCGCGTAGTGGCCGTTGACGATCTCGGTGTGGACCTCCTCGGTGACCGCCACGAAGGCCACCTCGCGGTGCAGTTGGACCAGCGGCAGCCCGGCCGCGCGTGCCGTGTCGACCATGGCGGCGGGCAGCCGGGTGAAACGCGGGCCGAGCTCCACGACGAGGGCCGCGACGCCGCGCTCGGCGAGGGTGCGCACGAACGCGCGCTGTTCGGCCGGGCGGGTGCCCAGGGCGTAGCCGGTCGTCAGCAGCAGTTCACCGCCCTTGAGGAGCGAGGCGATGTTGGGCACCTCGCCCGCGTGCACCCAGCGCACGGTGCGCTCCAGCCGGTCCGCACCCGCGAGGACCTCGGGCAGCCCGCTGCGCAGTCCGGGCAGCTCCAGAGCGCGCTGAACGGTGATCCCGGCACCCCGGCTCTCGAATCGGTGGTCCGTGCCGCTGTCCATGCAGCGCACGCTACCTGCGACGCTCCGGGTTGGGGAGATCGCCGCCGGGTAGCGGCGGGTCATGGACATCAGCGTGGTCGCCGTTGGGCGCGAGGACGACAGTCCGGTCGACGAGCCGGTGCGGGTGGCGGTGCTCGCCGACCGGCTCGGATATCGCGAGGTGTGGGCGGGTGAGGGACCGACCTGGGACTCCTTCGTACTGGCCGCGGCGATCGGGCGGGCCACCCAACGGGTCGCGCTCACCGCCGGACCGGTCCCGGTGTCCGTGCGCGACCCGTTCACCATCGCCCGGGGCGCGGCGGGCGTCGCGGCCCTCACCGGCCGCCCGGCCGGGGTGGCGCTGGGCACGTCCAGCCGGCGGGTGGTGGAAGGAGTGCACGGGCGGCCGCGGGTCCGGCCGGCGGCCGTGATGGAGGAGAGCGCGGCGGCCGTACGGCGTCTTCTGCACGGTGTGCCGGGCGAGCCGGTCGTGCCGGGCAGCCCCTTCCGGCGCCGGCTCCCGCCGCCCGGCGGCGGGCTCACCGTGGCGGCCTTCGGGGACCGCGCGATCGCCACGGCCGCCGCGCACGCCGACCGCATGCTGCTCGACCTCGTGTCGCCGGAGCAGGTGCGCGTGCTGCGGGCCAAGCTGCTCGCGGCGGCCGAGCGGGCCGGCCGCACCCCGCCCACACTGGCCGCCTGGCTGCCCGCGGCCGTCGATCCGGAGCCGGAGTCCCTCGCCCAGGTCATGGGAAGCATCGCCGGGTATCTGACCGTGCCGGGCTACAGCGACATGTTCACCGCGGCGGGCCTCGGCGAAGCGGTGGAGCTGGCCGCGGCCGGGGCCGGCCGGGACGCCCTGCTGCGCGCGCTCCCGCCCCGGGCCGCGGGCGCCGTCGGTCTGGTCGGGGACCTCGACGCCGTACGGGCCCGGATCGACGCCTATGCCGAGGCCGGGCTCGACGAGATCGCGCTGGTCCCGGCCACGGCGGGTGACGCGGCGGGGGAGCGGACGCTGACCGCGCTCAGGCCGGCGTGATGTTGTGGTTGAAGCGGAAGACGTTGTCCGGGTCGTACTGCCCCTTGACCACCGCCAGCCGCCGGGCGTTCTCGGCGCCCAGCCCGGCCTCCACCCGGTCCGCGCCCTCGTCGCCGATGAAGTTGAGGTAGACCGCGCCGGTGCTCCACGGCCGGACGTCGGCGCGCACGTCCCGGACCCACTGGATGGCGCGTGCGTCGTCGGCCGGGTCCTCCCAGGCCGCGAACGGGTGCACCGCCCACGGCGCGTCCCGGTACGGCACGGGATACTCGTGCGGCCCGTCGGCGATCGCACCGCCCTGCGGGAACAGCACGTGCTGGGTGGCGGACGGTACGGGCATGGAGTGCGCGCGGTCGCAGAAGACGTTCACGAAGTCGTCGGGCGCCTGCGAGACGTACTCAGCCGACCAGTAGTTCCGCAGTCCGGGCGGATCGTCGATCATGCACTGGACATCGGCGTACGGCATCGCCCCGACGATCTCCGCCTCGTGCGGCAGCGCCAGCAGCGGCTCGGCGAGCTTGCGCAGATCCTGCTCGCCGCCGGCGTACGTCAGCATCGCCCCGCACAACAGCGTGCCGACCAGGTGCGGCGGTACGAACTCCTCGGGCGGGCCGGTGAGGTAGATGATCCCGCCGGCCGCCTCGACCGGGGCGACCGAGATCAGGTCCCGGTAGGTGCGGACGACCTCGGGGCCGAACTCCGGGAGGTACAGCAGCAGCGCCAGGGAGAACTCGGGCAGTTCGTGCAGCTTGAGGGTCAGCGCGGTGGCGATGCCGAAGTTGCCGCCGCCGCCGTGCAGGGCCCAGAACAGCTCGGGGTTCTCGTCGGCGTTCGCGTGGGTCCGGTTGCCGTCGGCGGTGACCAGCTCGACGCCGAGCAGGTTGTCCACGGCGAGCCCGCAGCAGCGGTCCAGCCAGCCGGTGCCGCCACCCAGGACGAAGCCGCCGACGCCGGTCGTGGAGGCCCGGCCGCCGGTGGTGGCGAGCTTGTAGGGCTGGGTGGCGCGGTCGAGGTGACTCATCGTGGCACCGCCGCCGACCCGTACCGCCTCGGCTGCCGGGTGGACGGTCACCTCGTGCATCCGCCGTAGATCGACGACCAGCCCGCCGTCGTTCAGCGCCATGCCGGCCACGCTGTGCCCGCCACCGCGGACCGCGATGTTCAGGTCCAGCTCCCGCCCGAAGCGCACGGCCCGTACGACGTCGTCCTCGTCCACGCACTGCGCGATCACCGCGGGCCGCCGGTCGATCATGCCGTTGTGGACGACCCGGGCCTCGTCGTAACCCGGATCCCCGGGAGCGAACACCCCTCCGGTCAGATCCTCGCGCAGCGCGGTGAGAGCCGCGCCCGCCTTCGAGAGGGGAGCCATGGCCGCCCCCTTCCGTGCGGGGGATTGGTGGCTTCCAGCCTAGGCGGGAGCGACGGGCCGGTCCTGTTCAGCCGCCGTAGGCTCCCGACGCCGTCAGACGCAGGGCCGTGTCGATCAGTGGCACGTGGCTGAACGCCTGCGGGAAGTTGCCGACCTGGCGCTGCAGGCGCGAGTCCCACTCCTCGGCCAGCAGCCCGAGGTCGTTGCGCAGGGACAGCAGCTTCTCGAACAGCTTGCGGGCCTCGTCGACGCGGCCGATCATCGCGAGGTCGTCGGCCATCCAGAACGAGCAGGCGAGGAAGGCGCCCTCGTCGCCGGGCAGTCCGTCGACGCCCTCGTCGGCCCCGTCCGTCGGGTACCGCAGGATGAAGCCGTCCGACGTGGACAGCTCGCGCTGGATCGCCTCGATCGTGCCGATCACGCGCTTGTCGTCGGGGGGCAGGAAGCCCATCTGCGGGATCAGCAGCAGGGAGGCGTCCAGCTCCTTGGAGCCGTACGACTGCGTGAAGGTGTTGCGCTCCTTGTCGTAACCCTTCTCGCACACGTCCCGGTGGATGTCGTCGCGCAGTTCGCGCCACTTCTCCAGCGGGCCGTCCGCGTCGCCGGACTCGATCAGCTTGATCGTCCGGTCGACGGCGACCCAGGCCATCACCTTGGAGTGCACGAAGTGGCGGCGCGGGCCGCGCACCTCCCAGATGCCCTCGTCCGGCTCGTCCCAGTGGTCCTCCAGGTAGCGGATCAGCTTCAGCTGGAGCAGGGACGCGTAGTCGTTGCGGGCCAGGCCCGTCATGTGGGCCAGGTGCAGGGCCTCGGTGACCTCGCCGTACACGTCCAGCTGGAGCTGGTGCGCGGCGCCGTTGCCGACCCGGACCGGCCCGGAGTTCTCGTATCCCGGCAGCCAGTCCAGCTCGGCCTCGCCCAGCTCGCGCTCGCCCGCGATGCCGTACATGATCTGCAGGTTCTCCGGGTCGCCGGCAACCGCCCGCAGCAGCCACTCGCGCCAGGCGCGGGCCTCCTCGCGGTAGCCGGTGCGCAGCAGCGAGGACAGGGTGATCGCCGCGTCCCGCAGCCAGGTGTAGCGGTAGTCCCAGTTGCGGACGCCGCCGATCTCCTCCGGCAGGGAGGTGGTGGGAGCGGCGACGATGCCGCCCGTCGGGGCGTACGTCAGCGCCTTGAGCGTGATCAAGGAGCGGACCACCGCCTCGCGGTACGGGCCGTGGTACGTGCAGTGCTCGACCCAGTCCCGCCAGAAGTCCTCGGTGGCCTCCAGCGACTGCTCCGGCTCCGGCAGCGGCGGTGGCTGCTTGTGCGAGGGCTCCCAGGAGATGGTGAACGCGATCCGCTCGCCCGGGGCGACCGTGAAGTCCGCGTACGTCGTCAGCGACTTGCCGTAGGTCTCGGCCTCTGTGTCGAACCACACGGAGTCGGGACCGGCGACGGCCACCGTGCGGCCCTCGTGCTTGTGCACCCACGGGACGACCCGGCCGTAGGAGAAACGCATCCGCAGCGCCGAGCGCATCGGTACGCGGCCCGAGACGCCCTCCACGATCCGGATCAGCTGCGGGGCGCCGTCACGCGGCGGCATGAAGTCCGTCACACGGACCGTGCCGCGGGGGGTGTCCCACTCGGATTCCAGGATCAGGGAGTCGCCGCGGTAGCTGCGACGGGCCGCGGTGGGCGGTGCGGCGTCGGCCGCGTGCGCGGGTCCCAGCCGCCAGAAACCGTGTTCCTCGGTGCCCAGCAGACCGGCGAAGATGGCATGCGAGTCGAAGCGGGGCAGGCACAGCCAGTCCACCGTGCCGTCCCGGCAGACCAGGGCAGCGGTCTGCATGTCTCCGATGAGTGCGTAGTCTTCGATGCGCCCGGCCACGTGCAACTCCAGTCGAACGGCCACGTCGCCCCCGGAAAACGGGGGGCTGTCGCTAGTGCGGTCAAGGGGTCTTTGTCATACGTCGTTGAGTGGTGAAGCAAAACAGGCTGTGGTGCCGTGAGGCAAAACGACAACTGTTGCTCAACGAACTGACGAGCTCTCGTTGTTCCGGTGCTTACGGACGGGGGTGGTGCCGTGTTGCCGGCCTGGCTCGTTCAGCGAGTGTCCGAGCAGGATACGACGCACCTAGATGATCCGCGTGCCGCTCCGGGCAACGCAGGTGCGCCGAACGGGTGAGCAAGGGGTGAGAAACGCGTGAGGCCGTGCAGGCTGTGCCGACCCGTGCGCGGAGCGTGGCCGGAAGCCATCTCGTCCGGGCGCTGATACCCTGGTAGCCCGTGGACCGGTGGGCAAGAAACCCCCGAACCGCAGCGACGGCTCCCCCAGAAAAACCCGGTGTCTCCGGGCCGGAAGCCGCCCCGCACCCCCAGACCGCGACCACGGGAGCCCCCTCTTGGCCATGACGCCCAAATCCACGACGACCAAGCACATCTTCGTCACCGGGGGTGTCGCCTCCTCGCTCGGCAAGGGCCTGACGGCCTCCAGCCTCGGCATGCTGCTCAAGGCGCGGGGCCTGCGCGTCGTGATGCAGAAGCTCGATCCGTACCTGAACGTCGACCCGGGCACGATGAACCCCTTCCAGCACGGTGAGGTGTTCGTCACCAACGACGGCGCCGAGACCGACCTGGACATCGGGCACTACGAGCGTTTCCTCGACCGTGACCTGGACGGCTCCGCCAACGTCACCACCGGCCAGATCTACAACACGGTGATCGCCAAGGAGCGGCGCGGAGAGTACCTGGGCGACACCGTGCAGGTCATCCCGCACATCACCAACGAGATCAAGCACCGCATCCGCCGCATGGCGACGGACGAGGTCGACGTGGTGATCACCGAGGTCGGCGGCACGGTCGGCGACATCGAGTCGCTGCCGTTCCTGGAGACGGTCCGCCAGGTGCGGCACGAGGTCGGTCGCGACAACGTCTTTGTGGTGCACATCTCGCTCCTGCCGTACATCGGCCCCTCGGGGGAGCTGAAGACGAAGCCGACCCAGCACTCGGTTGCGGCCCTGCGCAACATCGGTATCCAGCCGGACGCCATCGTGCTGCGCTGCGACCGCGAGGTCCCGACCGCGATCAAGCGGAAGATCTCGCTGATGTGCGACGTCGACGAGGCAGCCGTGGTCGCCTGCCCCGACGCCCGCTCGATCTACGACATCCCCAAGACCGTGCACGGCGAGGGCCTGGACGCCTACGTCGTCCGCAAGCTGGACCTCGCGTTCCGCGACGTGGACTGGACGACCTGGGACGACCTGCTCGACCGCGTCCACAACCCCGATCACGAGATCACCCTGGCCCTGGTCGGCAAGTACATCGACCTGCCCGACGCCTACCTCTCGGTCACCGAGGCGCTGCGCGCGGGCGGTTTCGCCAACAAGGCCCGCGTGAAGATCAAGTGGGTCACCTCGGACGACTGCAAGACGCAGGCCGGCGCCGCCCAGCAGCTCGGTGACGTCGACGGCATCTGCATCCCCGGCGGCTTCGGCGACCGCGGCGTGCTCGGCAAGGTCGGCGCCATCCGCTACGCCCGCGAGAACAAGATCCCGCTGCTCGGCCTGTGCCTGGGCCTGCAGTGCATCGTGATCGAGGCCGCCCGGAACCTGGCCGACATTCCGGACGCCAACTCCACCGAGTTCGACGCGGCCACCGGCCACCCCGTCATCTCCACCATGGCCGAGCAGCTCGACATCGTCGCCGGCGAGGGCGACATGGGCGGCACCATGCGCCTGGGCATGTACCCGGCCAAGCTGGCCGAGGGCTCGATCGTGCGCGAGGTGTACGACGGCAAGGAGTACGTCGAGGAGCGCCACCGGCACCGCTACGAGGTGAACAACACCTACCGCGCGGAACTGGAGAAGAAGGCGGGCATCCTGTTCTCCGGCACCTCGCCGGACGGCAAGCTCGTCGAGTACGTCGAGTACCCGCGCGAGGTCCACCCCTACCTGGTCGCGACGCAGGCGCACCCGGAGCTCCGCTCGCGCCCGACGCGTCCGCACCCGCTGTTCGCCGGTCTCGTGAAGGCCTCGGTCGAGCGGAAGAATTCGTAGCAGCACAACAGTTGTACGGTGGCCGGGGCGCGCGCATTCAAAAGGTGGGCGCCCCGGCCTCTTTGCGCACGTGGAAGGACAGGGCATGACGATCAAGGACACCCCCGAGGCCTGGGAGATCCGGTCCACCGAGACCCCCTTCGTGGGCAACAAGACCTCCGTCCGCACCGACGAGGTGGTCATGCCCGGCGGTTCGGTGGTCAGCCGCGACTACCAGGTCCACCCCGGCTCCGTGGCCGTCGTCGCCCTCGACGGCGAGGACCGTGTCCTGCTCATCAAGCAGTACCGGCATCCGGTGCGGCAGAAGCTGTGGGAGATCCCGGCCGGCCTGCTCGACGTCCCCGGCGAGAACCCGCTGCACGCGGCCCAGCGCGAGCTGTACGAGGAGGCGCACGTCAAGGCCGAGGACTGGCGGGTCCTCACCGACGTGTACACGACGGCCGGCGGCTGTGACGAGGCCGTACGGATCTTCCTCGCCCGTGATCTGTCCGAGGCCGAGGGGCAGCGCTTCGAGGTGGAGGACGAGGAGGCCGACATGGAGCACGCACGCGTGCCGGTCGACGAGCTCGTCCGGGGCGTGCTCGCGGGGGAGCTGCACAACAACTGCCTCGTCGTTGGAGTGCTCTCATTGGTCGCCGCGCGGGGTGGGGACGGGCTCGACGCGCTGCGTCCGGCCGAGGCGCCCTGGCCCGCGCGACCCTTCGAGTCCTGAACCCACAGACCCCGCCGCTGATGTGACCATCGGCTGATCCGATCGGGGGACGTGTCCGCCGCGCTCCACACGGAACGTAGCAGAGCGTGAACTAGGCTCTGGAAACGCCCGAACCGGAGTCCCGGCGGGCTTGCGCGTGCGGTGGGACGGGAGTGTGGCCCGTGACGGATCAGGCGGTGGACACAGGCGGCGTGCAGCTGTCCGGAGACGCTGCTGCGGAGTCTCGATTCCTGGGCCGTACAAGAGAGTTGAAAGAACTCCGCGCCGACATCGAGCGCGCCGGCCTGGACACCATCTCCGGCCGCAAGGCTCCCCGCGCACGCGTGCTCCTCATCGCGGGAAAACCCGGCTCGGGCCGTACGGCGCTCGCCGAGGAACTCGTACGGCAGGTCGCGGACCGTTACCGGGACGGCGTGCTCCGGACCCGGCTCAGCGAGCCCGACGGCACCCCCGTGCCGACCGAGTACGCCGCCCGCGAACTGCTGGTGGCACTCAAGCTGCCGACGCCCGCCGGAGCCGCCGAGGACGACCTCACGGCTGCCCTGCGCGAGGCCCTTGCCGACCGCCGGGTGCTGCTCCTGCTCGACGACGCGGCCACCGCCGAGCAGGTCGACGCCCTGCTGCCGGACACCCCGGACTGCCTGGTCGTGGCCGTCTCGGGGGGCCCGCTGACCGGGATCGCGGACGTCCGCCCGTGCACCCTGGGCGGCCTCGACACCAAGTCCGCCCTCGAACTGCTGTCCCGGCACACCGGCTCCGTCCGCATCACCGTCGACCCCCGGGCCGCCGAGGGCCTGGTCGAGGAGTGCCAGGCCCAGCCCGCCGCGCTGACCCTGGCCGGCGGCTGGCTCGCCGCCCGGCCCAAGGCGGCCGTCGCCGACCTCGCCAAGCACCTGCACACCGAGGGCGACGAAGGAGCGACCCCGCTCAGCAGGGTCTTCCGGCTCGCCTACACGTCCCTGCCCGCCCCGGCCGCCCGGATACTGCGACTGCTCTGCCTCGCCCCGGCCGGCCTGGTCGACCCGCACACCGCCGCCGCGCTCGCCGGCTGCTCGGTGGGCGGCGCCCGCACCACCCTGGACGACTTCGTCGCCCTCGGCCTGCTGCACGCCGTGCCCTCGCCGCTGCCGCAGTACGAGGTGCCGGGCTGCCTCCAGCCGCTGCTGAAGGCGCTCGCCGAGTCCCACGAACGCCCCGCCGAGCTCCAGCTGGCCCGCGCCCGGATGCTGGAGCGGACCGTACGGCTGCTGCAGTCCTGCCGGGCGATCACCGAGACCGACGACCCCGGCACACGCGAGAAGCTGCAGGGCATGCCGCGCTCCCTGCGCTTCCCGAGCCCGAGGGCGGCCGCCGACTGGCTGAGCATCCGCAGGCCCGCCCTGCTCGCCGCGGCCCGTCTCGCGGTCGCCGACGGCGAGCTGGACACCCTCGCCCGGCGCCTGATGTCCCAGCTCGTGCGGGCGATGGTCGCCCACTTCGGCACCCAGGCCGCCGCGCCCGACCTGTACGGCATCCACCGCCTCGTCCTCGACGTGGCCGAACGCCGCCGGCTGCCCCGCGAGAAGGCCGCCGCCCTGCTGAACCTCGCCGACCTGGACGCCCGGACCGGCCGCACCACGGAGGCCCTGGCCCGCTATCGGGCGGCTCTGGACGCCGGACGGGAGGCGAACGACCCGTACGCGACCGGCCGCGCGATGGAATCCGTAGGCGGCGCACACCTGGAGCTCGGGGACTACGACCGGGCCGCCGACTGGTACGGCCGGGCCCTGGTCCAGCGCCTCGCCCGGGACGAGCGCTCAGACGCCGCGCGGCTGTACGGCCGTATCGCGGCGGCCCACACCTACGCGGGCCGGTACGGCGAGGCACAGCGCAACTGGCGGGCCGCGGTCGCCGGCTACCGCAAGAACGGCGATGTGGCCGCCCACGCACGGGCGTTGAGCGAACTCGCGCGCGTCCAGGAGTACGCAGGACGGACCGAGGAATCGTTGGGCACCTGCCAGGAGGCCGTGGAGTGGGCGCGTCGTGCCGAGGACGTACGCCTGCAGGCCGCACTGGAGTTGCGGCTCGCCGACACGCTGGAGCACCTCGGGGATCCCGCGGCGGCGGCGCTGCACCGGGGCGCGGCCGAGCGGCTGCTGGGGGAGGAGCCACAGGAGCCCGACGGGGTCGCCGGGGAGGCCGATGGGGAGCCCGATCCGGTCCCGGAACCCCCCGATCCACCGGAACACAGCGCTAACACCTGCGAAATCCGTAGTACATCCGCTGAAGATTGATGCAATGAAAGGCTAGACAGCGGGAACACCTTCATTAGACTGGCTCTGCCGCACCTTCTCCTGCGGTGCATCCTGGTGTGCCCTCGCATGCCTGGGTATGTCTTGTAATGCCCCGACATCCTCTGAGCCAAGGACCGTGATCGACGTGAAGGTCGGCATCCCCCGCGAGGTCAAGAACAACGAGTTCCGGGTGGCCATCACCCCCGCCGGTGTGCACGAACTGGTGCGCCACGGCCACCAGGTCGTCGTCGAGCGGGGTGCCGGTGCCGGTTCCTCGATCACGGACGACGAGTACGTCGCCGCCGGCGGCCGGATCCTTCCGACCGCCGACGAGGTGTGGGCCACCGCCGACCTGCTTCTCAAGGTCAAGGAGCCCATCGCCGAGGAGTACCACCGCCTCCGCAAGGACCAGACGCTCTTCACCTACCTGCACCTGGCCGCCTCCAAGGAGTGCACGGACGCCCTCATCGAGTCCGGCACCACCGCGATCGCATACGAGACGGTCGAGCTGCCCAGCCGCGCGCTCCCGCTGCTCGCTCCCATGTCCGAGGTCGCGGGCCGCCTCGCCCCGCAGGTCGGCGCCTATCACCTCATGGCCGCGAACGGCGGCCGCGGTGTGCTGCCCGGCGGTGTCCCCGGCGTGCTGGCCGGCCGGGCCGTCGTCATCGGCGGCGGCGTCTCGGGCTGGAACGCCGCGCAGATCGCCATCGGCATGGGCTTCCACGTGACCCTGCTCGACAAGGACATCAACAAGCTCAAGGAAGCCGACAAGGTCTTCGGTACGAAGATCCAGACCGTCGTCTCCAACGCCTTCGAGCTCGAGAAGGCCTGCCTGGAGGCCGACCTCGTCATCGGCGCCGTGCTCATCCCGGGCGCCAAGGCGCCGAAGCTGGTCACCAACGAGCTCGTGTCGCGCATGAAGCCGGGAAGTGTCCTTGTCGACATCGCGATCGACCAGGGCGGCTGCTTCGAGGACTCCCGCCCGACCACTCACGCCGAGCCGACCTTCCCGGTCCACAACTCGGTCTTCTACTGCGTCGCCAACATGCCCGGCGCGGTGCCCAACACCTCCACCTACGCGCTCACCAACGCGACGCTGCCGTACATCGTCGAACTCGCCGACCACGGCTGGGCGGAGGCCCTGCGCCGCGATCCCGCGCTGGCCAAGGGGCTCAACGCCC
This sequence comes from Streptomyces sp. AC555_RSS877, assembly GCF_019049245.1. GTDB lineage: Bacteria > Actinomycetota > Actinomycetes > Streptomycetales > Streptomycetaceae > Streptomyces. The sequence continues at coordinate 12,326 of NZ_JAGMUK010000053.1, forward strand.
ATGACGGCAGGGTCGTTTACCGCGAGGTCGCCGAAGCGCACGGCCTGGAGCACGTGGAGCTGGAGACGCTGCTCGGCTGAGCGGACACCCGCCGCGAAGCCGCAGGTCGCGTCGCCAAGTCAGCATTCGCCAAAAGGCGATACGTCAACACGGTCGTCAACACCGCGTACCCGGCCGGACCTTGCCCGACAAAGGTCCGGCCGGGTGTGTGTATGGTCACTTTGCGGCTCTCGGTCAACTCGCCTCGAACGTAACCCTTGAACCGATTCGTACACCGGTGAAACCTACCGTGCGACGGCCGTACGCCCTTGACAGAGGGATGTTTCATTGCCGACACATCCTGCCGGGTCCGGCGGATTGTGTTGCTGCGGACGCCCGACACGCCATAGAGTCGCCAACCGTCGGCATGGTGCCACGCTGACCTGTCTAGAAATTTCCTGGTCACCAAGGAGGTAAGACGACTTGTGAATGAGTCGACATTTTCTCCCGGGGGTGGTCAACCAGGAATGCCTGCACGGGCCGAGGGCCCCGCGGGGTTCGAGGCTGTCGGCTCCGTCGCGGTGCGCACCTTCGCAGCCCACAGGAGTCACCGGACCTCAGGGGTGACTCAGCCAGCACACCAGAGCATGGATGGCCATCACGTGAACGCCATGGCCGGCGACGGAAGTGGCGCGCCCCACAACCACTTCGCCGACTACGACGAACTGCCCGACGGGCACTTCTACGATCCCGACGCCGAATACGAGCCCGACCCCGAGTACGCGGCCACGCTCGCGCCCGACGCTGCCCGCCAGCGCCGTGAGCGCATCGGCCCGACCGGCCGTCCGCTGCCGTACTTCCCGATCCCGGGTCCGCTGACCGATCACGGGCCCGCGACGATCATCGCGATGTGCAACCAGAAGGGCGGCGTCGGCAAGACGACGTCCACCATCAACCTGGGTGCCGCCCTCGCGGAGTACGGCCGTCGTGTGCTGCTCGTGGACTTCGACCCGCAGGGCGCGCTGTCGGTGGGTCTCGGTGTCAACCCGATGGAGCTCGACCTCACGGTCTACAACCTGCTCATGGAGCGGGGCATGGCGGCCGACGAGGTGCTCCTGAAGACAGCGGTCCCCAACATGGACCTGCTGCCCAGCAACATCGACCTGTCCGCCGCCGAGGTCCAGCTGGTCTCCGAGGTGGCGCGCGAGTCGACGCTGCAACGCGCCCTGAAGCCGCTCATGGCCGACTACGACTACATCGTGATCGACTGCCAGCCCTCGCTCGGCCTGCTCACGGTGAACGCCCTGACGGCCGCGCACAAGGTGATCGTGCCCCTGGAGTGCGAGTTCTTCGCCCTCCGCGGTGTCGCGCTGCTGACGGAGACCATCGAGAAGGTCCAGGAGCGGCTCAACCCGGAGCTGGAGCTCGACGGGATCCTCGCCACGATGTACGACTCCCGCACGGTGCACAGCCGTGAGGTGCTCGCGCGCGTGGTCGAGGCGTTCGACGACCACGTCTACCACACGGTCATCGGGCGCACGGTCCGCTTCCCGGAGACCACGGTCGCCGGCGAGCCGATCACCACGTACGCCTCCAACTCCGTGGGTGCCGCCGCCTATCGCCAGCTCGCCAGGGAGGTGCTCGCCCGGTGTCACGCCGAGTGAGTCTGCCGGGGGCCGACGAACTGTTCCGTACGACAGGGGGAATGGCGCTCCAGGCGTCCACTCCCCGGCGAGGGGCCAACGGCGAGGCCCGGGTGCCGGGTCCCGCGGGGGAGTCCGACGGGGCCGCGGGGGCATCGCCTCCGTCCTCGTCCGAGGACGCACCGCAGTCGGTGCCCGCCCAGGGCGGTGACGGCGACGGCGCGGAGCACGTGGCGACCGGCGCGGAGCCGGCCGAGACCGGCGAGTCCCGCAGCCGGGGCGCGGACCGCTCCGGACGTCGTCAGGACGAGCAGGAAGGTTCTGCCTCGGGCGCCGCGCCGCGCGGCAAGCGCGGACGGGCGGCCTCGCGCCGGCCCAGCGGGCGTGAGCGGCACGACGAGAAGATCACGGTGTACGTGTCCGCCGAGGAGCTCATGGATCTGGAGCACGCCCGCCTGGTGCTCCGCGGCGAGCACGGGCTGGCGGTGGACCGCGGGCGGATCGTCCGCGAGGCCGTTGCCGTCGTGCTGGCCGATCTGGAGTCCCGCGGGGACGCGAGCATCCTCGTACGACGGCTGCGCGGGCGGTAGCGGTAGCCTGCGGGGGCCATGACCTCGAACGACGTGCCCCCCGTCTCCGGCGCCGCCGCCGGCCGTCGGCGTGCGCTGGGGAAGGGGCCGGGGGCAGGCCGAGCGCCCGTTGGGGCCCCGGCTCCGGAGACACCTCCTGTCACGGAGCCTCCTGTTCCTCCTGTGGGGAGTCCTGCTCCCGTCGCAGAGGATCCTGCTCCCGTCGTGGAGGCTCCCGCGCCCGCGGAGCCTCCTGTCCCCCCGGACGCCGAGGAACCCTCCGACGGCGTCTTCAAGGTCCGTCTCTCCAACTTCGAGGGGCCCTTCGACCTGCTCCTCCAGCTGATCTCCCGGCACAAGCTGGACGTCACCGAGGTCGCCCTGTCCAAGGTGACCGACGAGTTCATGGCCCACATCAGGGCGATGGGCCCGGACTGGGACCTGGACCAGACGACCGAGTTCCTGGTCGTCGCGGCCACGCTGCTGGATTTGAAGGCGGCGCGGCTGCTGCCCGCCGCCGAGGTGGAGGACGAGGCCGACCTGGCGCTGCTGGAGGCCCGGGACCTGCTCTTCGCACGGCTCCTGCAGTACCGCGCGTACAAGCAGATCGCCGACATCTTCAGCGGACGCCTCGACGAGGAGGCCCGCCGCTACCCCCGTACCGTGGGACTCGAACCGCACCACGCCGAGCTGCTGCCCGAGGTGGTCATCAGCATCGGCGCCGAGGGGTTCGCGAGGCTCGCCGTCAAGGCGATGCAGCCCAGGCCCAAGCCGCAGGTGTACGTCGACCACATCCACGCGCCGCTGGTGAGTGTCCAGGAGCAGGCCCAGATCGTCGTCGCGCGGCTCAGGGAACTGGGGGAGGCGAGCTTCCGGACGCTGGTCGAGGACATCGACGACACCCTGACCGTCGTGGCGCGGTTCCTGGCCCTGCTGGAGCTGTACCGGGAGAAGGCCGTGGCCCTGGACCAGGAGACCGCTCTCGGGGAGCTGCTCGTGCGCTGGACCGGTGGGGACGGGGACGCCCAGCCCGTAGTCACCGACGAGTTCGACCGGCCGCCCGAGGAGCCCAAGGAGGAGGAGAAGAAGCCGTGAGCGAGGAGAACACCGGCGTTCCGGCCGGGCCGCGGGCCGTCGCCGGCCTCGACCTCAAGCCGGCCCTGGAGGCCGTCCTCATGGTCGTGGACGAGCCGGCGACCGAGGAGCACCTGGCGAAGATCCTCCAGCGGCCCAGACGGCAGATCGGGGACGCGCTGCGGGAGCTGGCCGACGAGTACACCGTGCAGGGCCGCGGCTTCGAGCTGCGGCTGATCGCCGGCGGCTGGCGTTTCTACAGCCGTCCCGAATACGCGGCGGCCGTCGAGGGCTTCGTCCTGGACGGCCAGCAGGCCCGGCTCACCCAGGCCGCCCTGGAGACCCTGGCGGTGGTCGCCTACCGTCAGCCGGTCAGCCGCAGCAGGGTCTCGGCGGTCCGCGGAGTCAACTGTGACGGCGTGATGCGCACCCTCCTCCAGCGCGGTCTGGTCGAGGAGGCGGGCACGGAACCCGAAACAGGTGCGATCCTTTACACGACGACGAACTATTTCCTGGAGCGGATGGGCCTGCGCGGTCTGGACGAGCTCCCGGAGCTCGCGCCCTTCCTCCCGGAGGCGGAGGCGATCGAGGCCGAGACCCAGGAAGCCGTACCGTCGTTCGATCCGGATGCTCCGGAGCCGGACGACGGTCCCAGGACGAACATGCCGAACACGACAACGACGGAACTTTGATGCGAAGCAGTGGCAGCGGTAGCGGCAAGAGCGGCGGGCGCGGTAACCCCCGCGGGGCCGGCAACAACAGGGGCCAGAAGCAGGGCCCGGGCAAGGCTCAGGGGCAGGGCAGGGGCCAGGGTGGTCAGGCCAAGGGCCAGAGCCAGGGCCAGGGTCAGGGCCGTCCCAGCAAGCCCCGCCCCGAGGAGCGCCGCTACGACGTGGGCCCCAGCGCGTCTCATGAGGGCCCGAAGGCGGGGCGCGGCGGCGCGGCCCGCGGCGGTGCCAAGGGAGGACCGAAGAGGCCCCAGCAGCGCGGGCGGTCGGTCCCGGCGACCTCGCGCGAGTACGAGACGCGGGCCGAGGAGCGCAACCGGGACCGGTACGCGGACAAGAAGGACGTCAAGCTGCCCAAGACCTTCCCGGGCGCCGAGCAGGAGGGCGAGCGGCTGCAGAAGGTCCTCGCGCGCGCGGGCTACGGCTCCCGGCGTGCCTGCGAGGAGCTGATCGAGCAGGCGCGGGTCGAGGTCAACGGCGAGATCGTCCTGGAGCAGGGCAAGCGGGTCGATCCGGAGCACGACGAGGTCAAGGTCGACGGCCTGACGGTCGCGACCCAGTCGTACCAGTTCTTCTCGCTGAACAAGCCGGCCGGTGTCGTCTCGACGATGGAGGACACCGAGGGCCGGCAGTGTCTCGGCGACTACGTCACCAACCGCGAGACGCGGCTCTTCCACGTCGGGCGGCTCGACACCGAGACCGAGGGCGTCATCCTGCTCACCAACCACGGCGAACTGGCGCACCGGCTGACCCACCCCAAGTACGGCGTGAAGAAGGTCTACCTCGCGCACATCGTGGGCCCGATCCCGCGCGACCTGGGCAAGCAGCTCAAGAACGGCATCCAGCTGGAGGACGGGTACGCGAAGGCGGACCACTTCCGGGTCGTCGAGCAGACCGGCAAGAACTACCTCGTCGAGGTCACCCTCCACGAGGGCCGCAAGCACATCGTCCGCCGCATGCTGGCCGAGGCCGGCTTCCCGGTCGACAAGCTGGTCCGCGTGGCCTTCGGCCCCATCACCCTGGGCGACCAGAAGTCGGGCTGGCTGCGGCGGCTGTCGAACACCGAGGTCGGCATGCTGATGAAGGAAGTCGACCTGTAGTCCGCCCCTCCACGCGCGTGTGCGGCCGGTTCCGGATCGTTCTCGGGGCCGGCCGATCCGTTTTCGCCCTCCTGCGGGTCTGTACCGGTGTCGCTGTCGCCCCCCGGGGGTTGTGGAGACCCACCCGCCTCTTTATAGTCGTATTGACTATTAAGAAGGTGGGTGCGAGTGAGCGGCGGCAAGGAGGTCTACGACAAGTACGCCCACGAGCCCTTCGCCGTCACCGTCGACCTCGCCGTACTCACCCTTCGCGCGGGCTCGTTGCACGTGCTGCTCGTCGAGCGCGGGCAGGAGCCGTACGCCGGGCACTGGGCGTTGCCCGGCGGGTTCGTGCAGCCGGACGAGTCTGCGGAAACGGCCGCTCGGCGGGAACTCGCCGAGGAGACCGGCCTCACGGATGTGTCCGGGCTGCACCTGGAGCAGCTGCGGACCTACAGCGAGCCCGACCGGGACCCCCGGATGCGGGTCGTGTCGGTCGCCTTCGCCGCGCTGCTGCCCGACCCTCCCGAACCGCACGGCGGCAGTGACGCGGCGCAGGCCGGCTGGGTGCCGTACGCCTCCGTCCGGCCGCTCGCCTTCGACCACGACCGGATCCTGGCCGACGCCCATGAACGCGTCGGCGCCAAGCTGGAGTACAGCTGCCTCGCCACCGCCTTCTGCCCGCCCGAGTTCACGCTCGGCGAGCTGCAGCAGGTCTACGAGGCCGTGTGGGGCACCGCGCTCGACCGGCCCAACTTCCGGCGCAAGGTGCTCGCCACGCCCGGGTTCGTCGAAGCGGTACCCGGTGCCGCCCGGCTGACCGGCGGCCGTGGCAAACCGGCCGCACTGTACCGGGCGGGTCCGGCCACCGCCCTGCAACCGCCTCTCCTCCGACCGTCCCGGGAAGGACGTCCCGCATGACCACGACCCTCACCAAGCGCGCCGCCACGGGCTCGCTCATCGGGCTCGCCCTCGGTGACGCGCTCGGATATCCGACGGAGTTCCAAGGCGTGGCGTCGATCATCGACAGGTTCGGGCCCTGGCGGGACATGTCGCTGCCGACACCCGCTCTCGTCACCGACGACACGCAGATGACGCTGGCGCTGGGCAAGGGGCTGCGGGCGGCGACGGACCGGGGAGTGCTGGGGCCCGACATGGCCGAGCCGGTGCGGCGGGAGTTCATCGCCTGGAACCGCTCCCCGGAGAACAACCGTGCCCCGGGCAACACCTGCCTGCGTGCCTGCGCCCTTCTCGAGCGTCCGGACCTGCCCTGGCAGGACGCCAGCCAGATCGGCTCCAAGGGCTGCGGCGCCAACATGCGGGTCGCGCCCGTCGGGCTGCTCCCGGGGCTGAGCGACGAACAGCGCGCGGGTGCCGCCCAGTTGCAGTCCGCCCTCACGCACGGGCATCCGACGGCCCTCGCCGCCTCCGACCTCACCGCGCACGCGGTACGGCTGCTCGCGCACGGGGCCGAGCCGGGGGAACTGGTCGGACTGCTGCGGTCGTACGCCGAGGACAACCGGAGCCGATACCACGAGCGCTGGCTCGGCGACCTGTGGACGCGCAGCCAGGACCCCGGCCCCGGGCACTTCATCGCCCGGGGGTGGGACGAGTGCCTGGCGATCCTGGACCGCCTCCAGGAGGCCCTGCGCACCCCCTCGCCCGAGACCGACCCGTGCCTGGCCACCGGTGAGGGGTGGATCGCCGAAGAGGCCATGGCGACCGGGCTGTTGAGCTTCCTGCTCTTCGCCGACGAGCCGGTGACGGCCCTGCGCCGGGCCGCCTGCACGGCCGGCGACTCGGACTCGATCGCGTGCCTGGCGGGCGCCTTCGCCGGCGCGTACCTGGGTGCGGAAGCCTGGCCGACCGAGTGGGCGGACCGGATCGAGTACCAGAGCGAGCTGGTGACCTTCGGGGCGCTCTGGGACGCCTGACCGGGCCGGGGGCGGGAAGCGGTGGTCAGGCCAGGGTGATCGAGTCCCCGGACACCTTGATCTGCTTCGCGGGCAACGGCTTGGTTGCCGGCGGGTTCTGCACCGCGCCGTCCGTGATGCTGAACTTGCTGCCGTGGCAGGAGCAGTTGATGGTGCCGTCGGAGACGTCGGCCACCGGGCACTGCTGGTGAGTGCAGATATTCGAGAAGGCCTTGAACTCGCCCTCCTTCGGCTGCGTGACGACGATCTTCTCCTCCGCGAAGATCTTGCCGCCGCCGACCGGGATCTCGCTCGCCTTCGCCAGTTCCTGCCCGGCGGAGGCGTCGACGGACGAGGAGGACGAACCGGAGTCCTCGTCGCCGTACTCGCTGCATCCGACGGTGAGTGCCGCCGCCCCCGTCGCGAGGAGAACCGTGCGCCGCGTCGGGCCTTGAGTCATGTCGTCACTCCGAAGGTGCGGAAGAACCAGAGGGCAGAGGTGAGCCAGATGATCGTGAGCGCGGTGAAGACCAGACCGCCGACGAGGGGCAGCAGCCAGCCGGGGAGTCGCTCCGAACGGAGCAGCAGCATCTTGGCACTGAAGGCACCGAAGAAGAAGCAACCCAGCAGGGAGTGCCACAAAACGCGCGAGTCGTACGTCTGATAGCCGAAAGCGTACAGACAGTGCACCGCGACCGGAACCGACACCAAAAACGCCACCCGGCCCGACCACCGGTGCAGGGTCGACGACCAGGGAGGGCCCGGCAGCCTGCCGTACACCATCGCCGCCGAGACCACCTGGACGAGTGCGAAGAAGAACGCGACGGTGGCCAGCCACGACTTCACCGCCCCGGTGCTGCTGAAGCCGGCCAGGTTGAAGGCGGTCCCGGCCGGGTCGTGGACCTTGCCGTACACGCCCAGGCCCACCGCCACCGCGGCGGCGACGAGCGCCGGGACCAGGTAGCGGGCCGGGTGCGGGCGACGGTGGTCGGGCCCCGAGGGGGGAAAGCTCTGGGTGGCTGCGTTCGGGTCGACGGTCATGAACGACTCCGGGAAGGGTCAAGGGGTGACAGGGCGTGCCGTGAGCTGCTGTCCGTCGATCGTCACCGCGCCGGTCTCCGGGTCGATCCGCGGTGCCGGGGAGGGTTCGTCGTCGCGGGTGAGGATGCCGACCTGCCGGCCGTCCGGCAGGACGATCCAGCCGCCGTCGACCTTCGCGCCGCGCACCGTCGCCGTGGCCCGGTACAGCCCGGACGGCTTCTTCGCCTTGTCGGCGGTGAAGCCGTACCGGTCGCCGTCGATGTCGACGGTTCCGCTGATCCGCTTGCCCTCCTTGAGGGTGCCGTTCAGCTCGGCGCCGTGCTTGCCGGTGAGCTTCATCGTGCCGTCTTCCTCGACGTCACCCTTCAGCCAGGACTCCTTCGCGCGGCCGTCGCAGAAGTACGCGACCGCCTTGCCGTCGCTCAGCGTCACGGCGACGGCGGCGGAGTCGTCGGTGGTGCGGCCCGCGTAGTCGGCGTCGGGGACCGGGACGCTGGAGGGGGACGCCGAGGACGGGGCAGGGGACGCGGTCGTCCCGGTGGGCGTCGGGGAGGCCGTGGCCTCCGGTGACGGTTCGGCGTACGAGGTGGAGGCGCTCTTCGTCCCCGTCGTCGCGTTCAGCGACAGCACGAACAGGCCGAGCAGCAGTCCCGCGAGCAGAGTGACGAGTGGTCCGGAGCGCTTCATGAAGGGCCTCCCCCGAGGCGAGCTTCCTGCCATCAGAGCGGACCGGGGCCCTCGCGTCCAGAGGCGCACGGGGGCGTTCTCGCCCCAAGTAGCGGATTTGCGCTGTACGAGTGACATTGGCAGGGTTCGCCACAAGACGCGGGCCCTGTCTCAGCGGGCGGGCGCCGCGCACCGGCTCCACGGGGGCTGACTAGGCTGGATGTACCAAGAGCCGTACATCAGCAAGGAGCATCGTCGTGGCGGTACGAGCGGTGAGGGGCGCCGTCCAACTCGAGCGGGACGAGGCCGGCCACATGGACGAGCAGGTCGGGGCCCTGCTCACCGCGGTCCTGGAGCGCAACGGCCTCACCCCGGACGACCTGATCAGCATCTGGTTCACGGCCACGCCCGACCTGCACAGCGACTTCCCGGCCGCCGCGGCGCGCAAGCTCGGCACGGGCTTCGCCGACGTACCGCTGATCTGCGCCCAGGAGCTGGAGATCGAGGGCGCCATGCCCCGCGTCGTCCGCGTCCTCGCGCACATCGAGTCGGACCGGCCCCGCGCCGACATCGCGCACGTCTACCTCGGCGCCGCGGCCGCCCTGCGCAAGGACATCGCCCAGTGAGGACCGCCCTCGTCATCGGCACCGGACTCATCGGCACGTCCGCCGCCCTCGCCCTGTCCCAGCGGGGCGTCGTCGTCCACCTCGCCGACCACGACCCGGAGCAGGCCCGTACGGCCGCCGCGCTCGGCGCCGGCACCGACGAGGCGCCCGAGCAGCCCGTCGACCTCGCGATCGTCGCCGCCCCGCCCGCCCACGTGGCCGCGGTGCTCGCCGACGCGATGCGCCGGGGCCTGGCCCGCGGCTACCTCGACGTGGCCAGCGTCAAGGGCGGCCCGCGCCGCGAGCTGGAGGCGCTCGGCCTCGACCTGTCGTCGTACATCGGCAGCCACCCCATGTCGGGCCGTGAGAAGTCGGGCCCGCTGGCCGCCACCGGCGACCTCTTCGAGGGCCGCCCCTGGGTGCTGACACCGACCCGGGACACCGACACCGAGGTACTGAACCTGGCCCTCGAACTGGTCTCGCACTGCCGTGCCGTGCCGGTCGTCATGGACGCCGACGCCCACGACCGGGCCGTCGCCCTCGTCTCCCACATGCCCCACCTGGTCTCCAGCATGGTCGCCGCGCGCCTGGAGAACGCCGAGGAGGCCGCCGTACGGCTGTGCGGACAGGGCATCCGGGACGTGACCCGGATCGCCGCGTCCGACCCCGGGATGTGGATCGACATCCTGTCCGCGAACCCGGGGCCGGTCGCCGACCTGCTCGCGGACGTCTCCGCCGACCTCGATGAGACGGTCCGGGCGCTCAGGGCCCTGCAGTCCTCCGACGAGGGCAAGCGGCGCGAGGGCACGACCGGCATCGAGGGCGTCCTGCGACGCGGCAACGCGGGCCAGGTCCGCGTGCCCGGCAAGCACGGGTCCGCCCCGCGGGTGTACGAGATCGTGGCCGTCCTCATCGACGACCAACCGGGCCAGCTGGCCCGCATCTTCGCGGACGCGGGGATGGCCGGGATCAACATCGAGGACGTACGGATCGAGCACGCGACCGGGCAGCAGGCCGGTCTGGTGCAGCTGACGGTGGAGCCGAAGGCGGTGCCGGTCCTGACGGCGGCGCTGCGGGAGCGGGGCTGGGCCATCCGCCAGTAGGAAGGCCCCGCGGCACCAGGAGGAAGACCCCTCGGCAGCCGCCAGTAAGGAGGCCTCCGGCGAGCCAGTAACCTTGTGCGGGGTGCTTTCGGGTCCCCGCACACTCCCACCACGCACCAGGAAGGTGTCCCCCCGTGGAAAACGGCGCCGCCCCGCCCGTGATTGTCGCCATTGACGGCCCCTCCGGCACGGGCAAGTCGAGCACGTCGAAGGCCGTCGCCGCCCAGCTCGGCCTGAGCTACCTCGACACCGGCGCCCAGTACCGGGCGATCACCTGGTGGATGGTGAGCAACGGGATAGACACCGAGGACCCGTCGGCGATCGCCGCGGCGGCAGGCAAGCCCGACATCGTCTCCGGCACCGACCCGGCGAACCCCACGATCACGGTCGACGGCACCGACGTGGCCGCCCCGATCCGCACCCAGGAGGTCACCTCCAAGGTCAGCGCGGTCAGCGCGGTGGCGGAGGTGCGGGCCCGGATCACCGAGCTGCAGCGCTCCATCGCGGCCACCGCCGAGGAGGGCATCGTCGTCGAGGGCCGCGACATCGGGACGACGGTGCTGCCCGACGCCGACCTGAAGATCTTCCTCACCGCCTCGCCGGAGGCGCGGGCGGCCCGCCGCAGCGGTGAGCTGAAGGGCGCCGACGTCAACGCCACCCGCGAGGCCCTGATCAAGCGCGACGCGGCCGACTCCAGCCGCAAGACCTCGCCGCTCGCCAAGGCGGACGACGCGGTCGAGGTGGACACCACCGAGCTCACCCTGGCGCAGGTCATCGAGTGCGTCGTCACGCTCGTCGAGGAGAAGCGGGCCTCGAAGTGAGCGTTGCGTCCGTGCCCTCGGAAAAGGGCGCCGAGGTCGGGCGGCGCATCGGCGTCGGCCTGATGTACGGGCTGTGGAAACCGCGCGTGCTCGGCGCCTGGCGGGTCCCCGCGACCGGCCCGGTGATCCTCGCCGTCAACCACTCCCACGTCATCGACGGCCCGATGGTCATGGGCGTGGCGCCCCGGCCCACGCACTTCCTGATCAAGAAGGAAGCCTTCATCGGACCGCTCGACCCCTTCCTGCTCGGCATCGGGCAGGTCAAGGTGGACCGTGACACCACCGACCGTACGGCGATCACCCAGGCCCTGGGTGTGCTGGCGGACGGCGGCGTCCTCGGGATCTTCCCGGAGGGCACCCGCGGCGAGGGCGACTTCGCCGCACTGCGCGCCGGGCTCGCGTACTTCGCCGTACGCGGCGGTGCCCCGATCGTCCCGGTCGCCGTACTGGGAAGTTCCGACCGGCCCGGACGGTTGACCAAAGGGCTGCCCGCGCTGCGCAGCCGCGTCGACGTCGTCTTCGGCGACCCGTTCGAGGCCGGCGACGGCAGCGGACGACGTACGCGCAAGGCGCTCGACGAGGCGACCGAACGCATCCAGAAGCAGCTCACCGCACACCTGGAAAACGCCAGGCGCCTGACCGGGCGCTAGGCGACACTGAGTAGTGGATCAACCCGGACAAACGGTTGGGTGTTCCACCGATCACCACGATGAACGAGGTACGGACTTCATGAACGACCACATCCACTCCGACGGCTCGGGCGAGGAGCACGACCACGGAGCGCTTGGCGACGCCGAGTACGCGGAGTTCATGGAGCTCGCCGCGGAAGAGGGCTTCGACGTCGAGGACGTCGAGGGAGCGATCGAGGCGGCCGGTCACGGACCGCTGCCCGTTCTCGCCGTCGTCGGCCGCCCGAACGTCGGCAAGTCGACACTGGTGAACCGCATCATCGGCCGCCGCGAGGCCGTCGTCGAGGACAAGCCCGGTGTCACCCGGGACCGCGTCACCTACGAGGCCGAGTGGGCGGGCCGCCGCTTCAAGCTCGTCGACACCGGCGGCTGGGAGCAGGACGTCCTCGGCATCGACGCCTCGGTGGCCGCGCAGGCCGAGTACGCGATCGAGGCGGCCGACGCGGTCGTGTTCGTCGTGGACGCCAAGGTCGGCGCGACCGACACCGACGAGGCGGTCGTGCGACTGCTGCGCAAGGCCGGCAAGCCCGTGGTGCTGGCCGCCAACAAGGTCGACGGCCAGAGCGGCGAGGCCGACGCGGCCTACCTGTGGTCCCTGGGCCTGGGCGAACCGCACCCCATCTCCGCGCTGCACGGCCGCGGCACCGGCGACATGCTGGACGCCGTCCTGGAGGCCCTGCCGGACGCGCCCGAGCAGACCTTCGGCACCGCCGTCGGCGGTCCGCGCCGCATCGCCCTCATCGGCCGCCCGAACGTCGGCAAGTCCTCGCTGCTGAACAAGGTGGCGAACGAGGAGCGCGTCGTCGTCAACGAGGTCGCGGGCACCACCCGCGACCCGGTCGACGAGCTGATCGAACTCGGCGGCATCACCTGGAAGTTCGTCGACACGGCGGGCATCCGCAAGCGCGTCCACCTCCAGCAGGGCGCCGACTACTACGCCTCGCTGCGCACCGCGGCCGCCGTGGAGAAGGCCGAGGTGGCGGTCATCCTGATCGACGCCTCCGAGTCCATCTCGGTCCAGGACCAGCGCATCGTCACCATGGCGGTGGAAGCGGGCCGCGCCCTCGTCATCGCCTACAACAAGTGGGACACCCTCGACGAGGAGCGCCGCTACTACCTGGAGCGCGAGATCGAGACCGAGTTCGCCCAGGTCGCCTGGGCGCCCCGGGTGAACGTGTCGGCGCTCACCGGACGCCACATGGAGAAGCTGGTCCCGGCGATCGAGACGGCGCTGGCCGGCTGGGAGACCCGCGTCCCCACGGGCCGCCTGAACGCCTTCCTCGGCGAGCTGGTCGCCGCCCACCCGCACCCCATCCGGGGCGGCAAGCAGCCCCGCATCCTGTTCGGCACCCAGGCCGGCACCAAGCCGCCGCGGTTCGTGCTCTTCGCCTCCGGCTTCATCGAGGCGGGCTACCGGCGCTTCATCGAGCGCCGTCTGCGTGAGGAGTTCAGCTTCGAGGGGACGCCGATCCACATCTCGGTGCGGGTGCGCGAGAAGCGCGGCAGGAAGAAGTGACGCAGGCATGAAACAGGGCGGCCCCCCAGACCGGGGAGCCGCCCTCTTTCCTGCCTCAGATGCCCCTGCGCAGTCCGGGCGGCAGCGCCGCCGGTACGTGGTGCATCCCCGTGCTGTGCTGCGGTCCGATCTGCCCCACCCGCTGCCACTGCGACTGCTGACGGGCGTTGTGCGCCCCCGCGCTGTAGGCGCTGTAGGAGGTGCTGAACGAGCCCGTACTGTGCGGGATGTTCCCGAAGGCGGTGAAGCCCAACTCGTCCTCGCCACTGCGGTCACCCGGCAGGGAACGGAACGACTTGACGTACTCGGCGTAGAGCGCGTCGTAGATCGGCGTGGCCGATGGGCCGCCGGTGGGCTCCTGAGCCGACCGTGCAGACGGGATCGGATGGAAGGAGTGGCGGCGGGGAACGTCGTAGGTGTGCACGTATGTCCAAACGACCCCGCACATGAAGAGATGCGGTCGGGCGGCAGGCCTTCAGGGGCGCGACCAGCCGTGTACCACCCGTAGCCGCCGACGGTCGCACACCCTCTCCCGGCTGGCGCGGTCAGGTCCCCGCAAGCGGCATCGCGGCCGCCACCAGCTTCCCGTTGGCCGCCGCCTTGTCCAGCGCGTCCCGCAGCAGGTCCTCCCGCGGCTGCCGCCCGATCGATCCCACCGGCGCGGCGAACATCAGCACCTGCTGGTGCTTGTTCGCGGCGGCCCGCCAGCTCTCGGTCACCTGCAACGGCTGATGTGCCTGCCACCACGCCACCGGCTGTCCGCCGTTCGGCGAGGGCTGGAGCACCGCGTGCAGCCGGCCCACGGCCAACAGCACCGACCAGCCGTGCAGTACGGAAGGCGCGGAGTCGATCGTCGTCAGCGGCATGAACCCCTGCTCGATGAGCAGCGGCAGGAAGTCGTCGCCGATCCCCGTCGCACCGGGCCGCACGATCGGCGCGGTCGGCTCGACCACCAGCGCCGGGTACAACTCCCCGTTGATCAGGACCAGTCCGCTGGTCACACCGAGCACGGCCTGCTCGGGCGCGATCTTGTCCGGCTCCAGGTCGACGGTGTCGCCGGTGATGGACTTCACCGCTCCCTGGAGCTGCTCCTCGGTGACCTGGACGACCTGCGAGGGCAGGCAGCTGGCGTGGGCGAAGGCGAGGACGGCGGTCTCGTCGCCGATGAACAGGACGGTGCTGGTGCGCTCCTGCTGGGAGTCGCCCTGGGTGCGGCAGGAGGTGCAGTCGTAACTGCCGGGGGCGTTCTCTCCGGCGAGCAGCCGGTCGGCTTCTTCGTCGCCGATCTCGGCGCGTACCTCGTCGCTGACGTCGAGCATGCGCGGCACGGGTGGCTCCCTCGGGATGTGGTGCGTGGCGGGGCCGGGTGGCTCCCGCCCGTGAACCGGGCGGGTCCCGGGCTCATGAAGGAGACAACGGGTGATCTGTGGCGGGAGTCACGCTCCACGGCGAACGGAATCGAACCATCCACAGGGCGAGGTCACCTTTGGTACGGGATCCGGAAATCACCGCCAACTCCTCCAAAAGCAAAGGAGGTTGAGCCGGAGAAGTGGGTCGTGGATCGTCGAGGTGACTGGTCGACAAATCACGAAATCGGCGAATGAAGTAGGTGGCCGAAAAATGTTGATGCCCGAGGTCACGGCGAACACCCGCTTCGGGGGACCCCGGGTCCCCGCCCGGTCCGCCGACCGGGTGGGCCGCCGAGCGCGCCGGACGCGCCGCGACGGGGATCCGGCCCACGTTGCTTAGCGTGGGCCGATGCACCCGAAGCCGATCAAGCTCGCTCTGGCCGCGGCCCTGTTCTGCGCCCTCGCCTCGGGCGTCGCGCACGCGGCACCGCCACCACCGGCTCCCGGACCGTCCTCGTTCCGCGTGCCCTACGAGTGTGCCGAGGACCAGTGGCCCTGGGGCTGCATCGCCGAGTGCGAGAGCGGCGGGCGGTGGAACGTCAACACCGGAAACGGCTTCTACGGGGGACTGCAGTTCTGGCAGCCCACCTGGGAGGCGTTCGGCGGACTGAAATACGCCCCGCGTGCCGATCTCGCCACCCGCGAGGAGCAGATCGCCGTCGCCCAGGAGGTGGTGGCCGTGCAGGGCTGGGAAGCCTGGCCGGTCTGTTCCAAGAGGTACGGGCTCAAGGGCCGTATGCACACGGTGAAAGCCGGCGACACGCTCGCGGCCATCGCGCGCAAGTACGACGTCAAGGGCGGCTGGCAGGAGCTCTACCAGGCGAACAAGGACATGATCGGCGACCATCCGGACCGTCTGAACCCGGGCACGCTGCTGGTCATCCCGAAGGGCTCGGCCCGGGCCTTCGCCGTGTTCGGCCCGCCGCTTCCCGCAACCGGAACTCGCTCGCCTCTCCACTGAACGCCACGGTCCCGCGGCGCAGTTCGTACACCACCGCGGTCCGCCCGTGCAGTGCGGGCGGCAGCCGCTGCTCGGCGATGACCACGCACGCGTCGAGCGAGGCCAGCAGCGCGTACGTGCGGGCCGCGACCGTGGGTGACATGCCCTGCGCGGGCTCGTCGACGAGCACCACGCGCGCGCGGGCCAGCAGGGCGCGGGAGAGGGCGAGCATGCGCTGCTCGCCGCCCGAGAGGGTGCCGGCGCGGCGCGCCAGGAGGGGCGCGAGCTGTGGATAGGCGTCCAGGGCGAGGTCGTACGCCGGTGCCGTGAGTTCGAGGTTCTCGCGCACGGTGAGGGAGCCGAACACCGCCTGCCGTTCGGGGACCAGGCACAGGCCGCCGCGGGCCCGCTCGAACGCCGGTACGCGGGTCACGTCGGTGCCGTCCCAGAGCACCGCGCCGCCGGACAGCGCCACGGTGCCGGCCAACGCCCGCAGTACGGTCGTACGGCCGGAGCCGTTGCGGCCCAGCAGGACGGTGAGGCCGGGACCGGGAGCGGCGAGGGTGACGCCGTGCAGGGCTTCCAGGGGGCCGTAGCGCACGCGCGCGTGGCGCAGTTGCAGGGCGGCGGTCATGCGGGGGCCTCCCGGGCGCCGAGGGCGTCGAGGACGCGGGCGGGCGGGCCGGAGGCGACGATGCGGCCCGCCGTCATCACGTGCACCTCGTCGGCGAGGTCGGCGACCAGGTCCAGGTCGTGCTCGACGACGAGCAGGGCGGTGCCGTCGGCGGCGAGGGCCTTCAACACCTTGGTGAGCGCGGTGACCTCGGCGGTGTCCAGGCCGGCGGCGGGCTCGTCGAGCAGCAGGACGCGCGGGCTGCCGGCCAGGGCCCGGGCCAGTTCGACGCGGCGCAGGGTGCCGGTCGGCAGATCGGCGGCGGGCAGCGCGCGCACCGGCCCGTCGAGCGTCAGCAGCCGCAGGGCCCGCTCCACGGCGCCGGGGTCGGTGACGCGGCCCTGCTCCGCGCCCACCCGAACGTTCTCGGCCACGGTCAACGACGGGAAGACGGCCAGTCGCTGGAAGGTGCGGGCGATGCCGAGCCGCGTGCGGGCGTGTGCGGTGAGCCGGGTGATGTCCCGTCCGCCCAGCAGGACCTGGCCGTGCGAGGGGCGGTGCGTTCCGGCGAGGCAGTGGAAGAGGGTGCTCTTTCCGGCGCCGTTGGGGCCGACGATCGCGGTGACGCGGCCGGGGAGGACGTCGAGGTCCACGCCGTCGAGGGCGGTGAAGCCGTCGTAGCGGGCGTGGAGATGGCGGGCCGTGAGGGTGGGTGCGGGTGCGGGTGTGTGGGGTGGCACCCGGCCTTCGGCCGGGTTTTTCGGGTTCCCACGCGCACCACCCGTGCGGCTTTCGTGGTCGGGTGCGGGTGGCCCTGGTGGGGGCGGAGCGCCGTCGGCGGGTGCAGGCCGTCGGTCCACCGGCCCGAGCCCTGACCGCACCCGTTCTCCGAGCGGCGTCAACACTGCCCTCCGTCGCAGCCGTGGCCGCCCACCCGCCGTCCGCAGCGCCTCGTACGGTCCCCCCGGGAAGCGGCCGACCAGCACCGCCAGGACCCCGATCAGCGCCGCCGCCACGCCACCCCGGGCGCCCGCGTCGAGGCCCACCAGCAACGCGGCCGCGGCCAGTGCGCCCAGGGTGCTGTCGGCGCCCAGGACGACGACCGCGGCGAACCAGAGCAGGCCGCGGACGGGGTCGTAGGCGCCGGGGTCGAAGGCGCGCAGGCCCATGCCGAGCATGCCGCCGCCGAGGGCGGCCAGGGCGGCGCCGGCGACGAAGGCGAGGAGTTTCAGGGACGGGACGTGGACGCCCGCGGCGGACGCGCCCGCCTCGTGGTCGCGCATGGCGGCCAGGGCGCGTCCGGTACGGCCCCTGCGCAGGGCGTGCGTCGCCAGCAGGGCGGCCGCCAGCAGGAGCAGCTCCAGGACGTAGTACGCGCGGTCGCCGTCGAAGGCGGCCGGGCGGCCCAGCGACAGCCCGGAGACGGCGTACGGCTGGGCGAAGACGAAGCGGCTCACCCCGACGCCCACCGCGAAGGTCGCGAGCGCGAGGGCCAGGCCCCGGCGGCTGATCGCAGGCCAGCCCGTCAACAGGCCCAGGGGAGCGACCAGGAGGACCGCCACGGCCAGCGCGGCCAGTTCGGGCAGGCGGGGCAGTCCGGGGAAGCGCCCGGCCGCGAGCAGGGCCGTGAAGAGCGCTCCCAGGCCCGCGTACGCCGCCTGCCCCAGCGAGATCTGGCCGCCCCGGCCGGTGACCACCACCAGGGACAGCAGCACCACGCCCAGCGCCGGTACCTGGACCGCCGTGTGCAGGTCCGAGCCCGCGAAGCCGAGCGGCAGCAGAAACAGCACGGCGGCCACGATCCAGGCGCCCGGCGGCGTCGGCACGCGCGCGGTGGCCGTGCGCGGCAGGGCGTCGCGCGCGCCGATCCGGGGCAGGGCCAGCGCCGCGAGCAGCAGGGCCACGACGAAGAGGTTGGCGCCGACCGCCTGGAGCAGCGGCTCGCCCCAGCCCGACGGGTGCAGCCTCGTCAGTTGGCTCTGCGCCACCCCGATGCCCAGCGCCACCACCACGGCCACCGCCAGGCTGCGCATCCGCGCGGCCACCGCGACCGCCACCACCTCCATGACGAGCAGCGGGAGGCCATACGGGTCCAGACGTACGTACGGCGCCAGCAGCACGCCCGTCAGACCGGCCGTGAACGAGCCGAACGCCCAGCCCGCCGCGGCCACCCGGTCCGCGTCGATCCCGCCGAGCACGGCGAGCCGCCGGTCGTCGACCACGGCCCGCAGTTCCCGCCCGAAGCGCGTCCAGCGGATCACCGCGGCGACCGCCACGGCCAGCACGAGCACCACCGCCAACTGCCCCCACGGGTCCGCCGACACCAGCTCGGGAGCGTCGTCCCGCGCGCCCTGCCCCCACACCAGCGCGGCCCCGCCGACCAGGAGCACGAACACGCCGATGGACGCGACCAATGTCTGCGCGGGGTCGCTGCCCAGCACCGACAGCGGGCGGAAGACGAAGCGTTCCAACGCCATACCCAGGCCCGGCGCCAGCACCAGCATCGTGACCGCCGCCCCCGCCCACAGCGGCCAGCCCCACTCGACCACGCACTGCCGCAGCACGTACGCGCACACCATCGCGATCGCGCCGTGCGCGAAGTTGAGGACGCCGGTCGCGCGGTACGTCACGATCAGGCCGATCCCGGTGAGGGCGGCGGCGCTGCCGACCGAGAGACCGGCGAGCGTGAGGTCGTACGTCAGGCCGGACATCAGTCGGTTTCTTCGGCGGGCTCGCAGATGGGGCAGGGGCCCAGTTCGCCGCTCGCCGCCAGCTTGGAGTCCACCGGCACGGCCTCCGCCTTCCCCGAAACCAGCGGGCAGTCCGCCCGGTGCCACAGGGTGCCGCCCGGCACCATCAGCAGGTCCCCGCTGACCGCCAGGGGCGCGGACGCCGGCTGCCCGGCCCCGGCTTCCTCCTCCCCGCCGGCGGATTCCGCGGCCACCAGGAGGCCGTACAGCTCCTCCACGCGGGCGGCGGCGAGCGCGTTGCGGCCGTGGGTGAGCAGGACCGCGCCCGCGACGATCAGCGCGGCGCCCGGGACCGTGCAGGAGGCGAGGTAGGGCAGCTGCCGTTCGGCGAAGCGCTCGCCCGAGACGCCGTACCAGCCGAGCACGCACAGCACCGCGCCCGCGGCGAGCGCGGCCCAGCCGGCCCACAGGACGGGGTGCACGGTCCGCAGTCGGGCTGTCCGCATCTCTGGCTCCCACACGTCATGTGTCTGTCCATGTCAGCCGATGGCTTGCACTATGCCTTCTGCAAGCCGACCCTGAAAGCACCGGGCGCCTACGGCCCGGACCGACACCCGGTGGTGAGCCAGATGGTTCTCGGGAGCGACCTCAAGCGGAGGAACGGCGGCCGAGGGCTGGTGGTGGGGGTGCTCCTCCTCGCCTCGGCCCTCACAGCCTGCTCGGACGACAGCGGCGGCGGCGACGCCACTCCGCCCACACCCTCGGTGGAGACCTCCACCAGCGCGGAGCCGAGCCCGACTGCTCCTGACGACCCCGCGGCGGCGGAGCAGGAGATCAAGCGGAACTGGGTGAAGTTCTTCGATCCGGCCGTGCCTGTCGCGGAAAAGCGGGCCGTCCTGGAGAACGGCGACCGGATGGGCCAGGTTCTGGACGGTTTCAGCGGCGATGAGCGCGGCGGGCAGGTGGAGGCGAAGGTCAGCAAGGTCGAGTTCACCTCGCCGACCGGGGCGAACGTGACGTACACCCTCACCCTGAAGGGCGCCACCGTCATGCCCGACGCCGCCGGCACGGCCGTCGAGCAGGACGACGTGTGGAAGGTGTCGGTCAAGACGCTGTGCGGGCTGGTCGGCCTGAGCGGCAATGCCTCGCCGGGCCCGGGCTGCTGAGACGGCCGTCGCGGGCCTGCTGCTCCTGCTGGGCACGGCCTGCGGCAGCCGGCTCCCGGAGAGCGACTTCGAGCACCGCGACCGGACGCCGGCGCCCGCGCGCGGGGACGGCGCCCCCGTCCGCGTCGGCATCATCACCAGCGCCACCAGCCCGGTCGGCGGGAACGCGTTCACCGGCCCGCGCGACGGTGCCAAGGCCTACTTCGACCGTCTCAACGCGCGCGGGGGTATCGACGGCCGTCCGGTCGAGGTGCGGCTGTGCGACGACGGCGGCAGCGGCGTCGGCAACAACACCTGCGTCCACCAGCTGATCGAGGAGGACAAGGTCGTCGCCCTGGTCGCCACCACCGCCCTCGACTACGCGGGTGCCTCCCGCGTCTCGCGCGCACGCGTGCCCGACATCGGGGGCCAGCCCGTCGGGGCCGCCTACGACACCTGGCCGCACCTGTACGGCATCTACGGCAGCCTCGCGCCCCGCGACGGCACGACAGGCTGGGACGGAGAGCAGTACGGCGGCACCGAGGTGTACCGCTACTTCAAGCGCGAGCACGGCGCCCGTACTGCCGCCGTCGTGTCCTACAACCAGGCCGCGTCCGCCGCCTACGCCGCACTGGTCGAGCGAGGGCTGAAGGCCGAGGGCTACCGGGTGGTCACCGAGCAGGTCGACTTCGCGCTGCCCAATTTCCGGGCCGTGGCCGCCGACCTGAAGGAGCAGGGTGTCGACCTCGTCTTCGACGCGATCGACACCCACGGCAACGCCCGGCTGTGCGAGGCGATGGACGACGCCGGCGTCCAGGTCACCGCCAAGGTCACGAACGTACAGAACTGGACGTCCACCGTCCCCGACGACTACAAGGACGCCCCGCGCTGCCGGAACGCACTGTGGGCGACCGCGTCCAGCCGCAACCACGAGGACACCGGCCATGCGGCCGTACGGGAGTTCCGGGACGCCACCAAGGGCCTGAAGACGCACTCCCAGTGGCAGTTGGAGGGCTGGGCGGCCGCGAGGTGGTTCACGGACGCGGCGAGGTCCTGCTCCGGGAGCGGTGTCACGCGCGCGTGCGTGGACGCCTTCATGAACCGCGGCGGGACATACACCGCGGACGGGTTGCTCGTCCCGGTCGTGTTCGAGCGGCATGCCGAACCACCGAAGACCCGCAGGACCTGTCTGTCGGTGGCCCGCTGGGAGGACGGGCGGGGATGGGTGTCCCAAGGGGACATGGACAGCACCTGCTTCGACGTCCCACAACTGCCGTATCGGCCCTGAAGTGCTCGGGACCGGTTCCTGACGCCCCTTGCGGACAACAGCTGTCCGCAAGGGCTGGCAGACTCGGCCCCATGTTGGAGACTTCGGCACGACTGCTGCGCCTGCTCTCGCTCCTCCAGGCCCACCGCGAATGGACCGGCCCCGACCTGGCCGACCGCCTCGGCGTCACCCCGCGCACCGTCCGGCGGGACGTGGACCGGCTGCGCGAGCTGGGCTACCCCGTCAACGCCAGCCCCGGCACGGGCGGCGGCTACCAGCTGGGCGCGGGCGCCGAACTGCCCCCGCTGCTCCTGGACGACGACGAGGCCGTGGCGGTCGCCGTGGGACTGCGCACGGCCGCCGGGCAGGGCATCGACGGCATCGGCGAGACCTCGGTGCGGGCCCTCGCCAAGCTGGAGCAGGTCCTGCCGAGCAGGCTGCGCCGCCGGGTGAGCGCCCTGAACGCCTTCACCGTGCCGATGCTGCGCGGCCCGCTGCCCTCCTCCGTCGACCCGGCCGTCCTCACCGAGCTCGCCAACCTCTGCCGGGACGCCGAACGGCTGCGCTTCGAGTACCGCGACCACGACGGCACCCCGACCCGCCGCAGCGCCGAGCCGCATCGCCTGGTGTGCAGCGAGCGCCGCTGGTACCTGGTCGCCTGGGACCTCGACCGTGACGACTGGCGTACGTTCCGCGTCGACCGCATCACTCCCAGGCCGCCGCACGGCCCGCGCTTCGTACCGCGCCCACCGCCCGCCGACGACCTCGCCGCGTACGTCTCCCAGGGCGTCTCCACGCGCGTGTACGCCTCGCACGCCGTCATCCGGCTGCTGGCGCCCCTGGCTGAGGCCGCGGAGCGGGTCTCGCCCTCCGCCGGCACCTTGGAAGCCTCCGACGAGAACAGCTGCATCCTGCGCACGGGAGCCGCGAGCCTGGATGTGATGGTGCTCCACGTGATGATGCTGGGCTTCGAGTTCGAGGTGCTGGAGCCGGCCGAGCTGACGGAGGCGGTCAGGACGGCTCGCGACCGGCTTGCTCGCTCTTTGGCTCGGGCTGGGGAATCTGCGCCGCGTACTCGGGATGGTGCAGGTCGAACGCCGGGGCCTCGGAGCGGACCCGGGGCAGCGTGGTGAAGTTGTGCCGGGGCGGCGGGCAGGAGGTCGCCCACTCCAGGGAGCGGCCGAAGCCCCAGGGGTCGTCGACCTCGACCTTCTTGCCGTACTTGGCGGTCTTCCACACGTTGTAGAGGAAGGGCAGCGTCGAGATGCCGAGCAGGAACGCGCCGATCGTCGACAGGGTGTTGAGCGCGGTGAACCCGTCGGCGGCGAGGTAGTCGGCGTACCGGCGGGGCATGCCCTCCGCGCCCAGCCAGTGCTGCACCAGGAACGTGGTGTGGAAACCGATGAACAGCGTCCAGAACTGGATCTTGCCGAGGCGTTCGTCGAGCATCTTGCCGGTGAACTTCGGCCACCAGAAGTAGAAGCCGGCGAAGGTCGCGAAGACGACCGTGCCGAAGACGACGTAGTGGAAGTGCGCGACCACGAAGTACGTGTCGGTGACGTGGAAGTCCAGCGGTGGCGAGGCGAGGATCACCCCGGTCAGACCGCCGAAGAGGAACGACACCAGGAAGCCGGTCGCCCACAGCATCGGCGTCTCGAAGGACAGTGAGCCCTTGATCATGGTGCCGGTCCAGTTGAAGAACTTCACCCCTGTCGGCACCGCGATCAGGAAGCTCATGAACGAGAAGAACGGCAGCAGCACCGCGCCGGTGGCGAACATGTGGTGCGCCCACACC
Organism: Streptomyces sp. AC555_RSS877; assembly: GCF_019049245.1. Lineage (GTDB taxonomy): Bacteria > Actinomycetota > Actinomycetes > Streptomycetales > Streptomycetaceae > Streptomyces. Next base: position 35,611 of record NZ_JAGMUK010000053.1, read on the forward strand.
ACCATCGACAGACCGGTGATGGACATGGTCGCCGCGACCAGCGTGAGGTAACCGAACATCGGCTTGCGGCTGAAGACCGGGATGATCTCCGTGATGATGCCGAAGAACGGCAGCGCGATGATGTACACCTCGGGGTGCCCGAAGAACCAGAACAGGTGCTGCCACAGGATCGCCCCGCCGTTGGCCGCGTCGAACACCTGCGAGCCGAACCGCCGGTCCGCCTCCAGGACCAGCAGCGCGGCGGCGAGCACGGGGAACGCCATGAGGATCAGGATCGACGTGAACAGGGTGTTCCAGACGAAGATCGGCATCCGGAACATCGTCATGCCGGGCGCGCGCATCCCGATGATCGTGGTGATGAAGTTGACCGCGCCGAGGATCGTGCCGAAGCCGGACAGCGCCAGGCCCATGATCCACAGGTCGGGGCCGACGCCGGGGGAGTGCACGGAGTCGTTGAGCGGCGCGTAGGCGAACCAGCCGAAGGCGGCTGGGCCGGACGGCACCAGCAGCGAGCCGAGCACGATCAGGCCGCCGAAGAGGAACAGCCAGTACGACAGCATGTTCAGGCGGGGGAAGGCGACGTCGGGCGCGCCGATCTGCAACGGCATCAGTTCGTTGGCGAAGCCCGCGAAGCTCGGGGTCGCGAACAGCAGCAGCATGATCGTGCCGTGCATCGTGAAGAGCTGGTTGAACTGCTGGTTGTCCATGATCTGCAGACCGGGCCGGGCGAGTTCGGCGCGCATCAGCAGCGCCATCACACCGGCGATCAGGAAGAACGCGAACGACGTGATCAGGTAGAGATGGCCGATCTTCTTGTGGTCGGTGGTGGTCAGCCAGTCGACGACCACCCGGCCGTGCTGATTGGTTCGCACGGGTCGTGCCGTCGCCTGCACGGTCTGCGTCCCCATCGCTCGCTCGCCCCTTCGCTCGCCTGTCCCGGGCCCGCCGAAGCCCGCGCCACGCGTACCCGCGAGCTCACGTCATGATGCTCGCGTCGTCGCGTGGTCCGACAGGGCGCGTACGGGGGTTCTGTGCCAAAACCGGCTTTTTCTCATGCGGCATCAGCACCCGCCGGCCTCCGCGGAATCAACGGGGAAAGGGGGTCGGGGAACGGTTCTTCCGGGACTTTCCGTCGGCGTTTTCTCGCGACCCTCGCGACACGCGGGAATTGCGTTCGATTACCTGCGGAAGGCCTAGGGAACCGCTCGTACGTGTGACGGCCCGCTGCGGCAGCAGTCGATGTCATGGGGTCGGAAACGGGTGTCGTACTTCTGTGACAGAAGCGTGACCGGAGAGGGACACGTGACGCTGGGTGCGTGTGCCCGGGCTTCCCCGATCGTCGGACTGGGCCTAGCGTGGCCGTATGGCACCGATTCCGAGTCCCTCCGCCGAACCCGACGACAGTCCGGACACCTATGTCGGCCTTGGCTCCGACCAGGCCGAACGGCTCGCGCGCGAGCGGGGGTGGTCGACCGTGCGGTCGCTGCCGCCGGGGGCGATCATCACCATGGAATACCGCGTGGGACGGCTGAACTTCGAGGTCAAGGACGGGCAGGTGGCCCGGGCCTGGAAGGGCTGACCCGTCGAACACGGCGACGGCCCCGGCTCTCGGAAAGAGAGCCGGGGCCGTCGCCGTGCGGGGTGGGAGCGTGCGTACCGGCCCCGCTGCCTCGGGTCAGCCGCCGCCTGTCAGGGGACGGGCCGTCGAGGCCGGACCACGCACCCCGCGGTCCGTCTGGGGTGGGCGTCGGCTGCCGGCCGGGGTGACCGGGGTGCGTTCCGAGCGGGCCGTGTGCGGGCCCGGGGCCAGGTAGACGGGCGCGCGCGGCGTCGCGGCGCGGGCCGCGGTCTCGTTCTGCGAGGCAGAGCGCGGCTTGAGCCGCACGGGCGTCTCGACCGGCGACAGTCGTGCCGGAGCGGTGAGGCCGCCGCGGGCGCGCCAGTGGTCGCGCAGATCGAAGATCCCGGCCTCCGCGCGCGCGATCAGCGGCTCCACCCAGGGGAGGGCCAGCAGGACCAGCAGGCCGGCGGCCCAGCCGAGGAGGACATCGCTCAGCCAGTGCGTACCGAGGTAGACCGTGGCCAGGCCGACGCCGAGGGAGGTCACCGCGGACACGGCGGACAGCCAGCGGCGGGCCCACGGGGCGGAGGCCAGATAGGCCAGGATTCCCCAGGTCACCACGGCGTTGGCGGTGTGGCCGCTGGGAAATATATCGCCGCCCAGACCCATCTCGTTCGAGCCGATGGTGGTCGCGTAGTGCGGCCCGAGTCTGCCCATGCCGAGCTTGGCGGCGCCGACCGTGATGTTCAGCAGCAGCAGGGCCGCGCCCAGGGTCAGCAGCGGGCGCAGCGTGTGCTGCCGCCAGGAACGCCAGCCCAGCCAGGCCGCGACCATCACCGCGGTCGGGCCGCGCTGGCCGAGCACCACGTAGTAGTCGACGAACCAGTGGATGCCGGCCCACTGCTGGTACGGCCGGAAGAACATGACCTGCCAGTCGAGCCGGACCAGCCAGGAGGTGATCACCACGAGCCACACGATCGCCAGGTAGAAAGCCAGGGTTCCGGCGAGCAGCGCGACGCGGTGCCGGCTCATCTTCGGCACGTCGATGTGAGCCGGCCGTTCCGGCTCACGGTCCAGCCTCGCGAACACCCGGTCCAGACGGGTGAGGGTTTGTTCGGTACGCACCCAATCGACGTTACAGCGAGTGAGCTCTGTTCCCGGGCGATTCCACGGCTTTGTGATGACGATGTGATGTGGGATTCCTCTCAGAGAGAGGTTTATTTCCAACGATTCCGCAATGCCGGCCGCCGGTGTCCTTCAATTCCTTTGATCGTTCTGGGTTGCGGTTTTATCCCGCTTATGAATTCGTTCACCGAATCATGGGGTGGAATTCTCCGGGCGCTCATGGCGTTCCGGCGCCGGTCAGGGCGGACCGGAGCCGTTCAGCCAGAACGCCCCGTACACGGCCGACGCCACCGCGAGCGTCCCGAGCACCGGGGCCGACCTGGTCGTACGCAGCCGGGCCAGGGTGAGGGCGAGTGGCAGCAGCAGGGGGAAGGCGGGCATCAGCAGGCGCGGTTTCGAGCCGAAGTAGCTCGACGCGCACAGGGCGAGGGCGGTGACGACACCCGCGTACACCAGGAGCGGGAGCGGTTGGCGTTGCCGTACGCAGACGACGTACAGCCAGACGATCAGTCCGACCCCGACGATCAGCCCCACGCCCGCGAGGGCCGACGGAAACGACGTGAACTTGTCGGCGACGAAGCGGGCGAAGGCCAGGCCGCCGTCGAACCCGTTGCGCCAGCCGGCCTGGACGTCGAGGTAGCCGAGCGGGCCGCGGCCGGTGCGGTGGCCGACCCACAGGACGTAGGCGGCGGCGCCGAGGGGGGCGAGGAGCATGCCGAGGACGCGGCGGGCGCCGGGGGCGCGGTGCGTGCCCCCGGCGTGCTCCTGGAAAGGGGCGCCGTCCACTCGCGCCGGGCTCCCGTCCCGCACCGACGAGGGAGCGCCCGCAGCGCTGCGGTCCCGCGCGAAGGCGACGATCGCCGCCGCCCACACGGCCGCGACGACGGCGAGGCCCACCGGACGGGTCAGGCCCGCCAGCAGGGCCAGGGCGCCCGCCGTCACCCAGCGGCCGGTCAGGACCGCGTACAGCGACCAGGCGGCCAGGGCCGTGAACAACGACTCGCTGTACGCCATCGACTGCACGATCGCGACCGGGAGGACGGCCCACAGCAGCACCGCGCAGACGCCCGCCCGGCGGCCGTGCAGGTGATCGGTGACCGCGAAGATCCCCCAGGCCGCGGCGAGCGAGGCGAGCAGGGAGACGAGGAAGCCCACGTCGGCGGGGGACAACGGGGTCACCGTGGCCGGCAGCCGCTCCAGCCAGGGCAGCAGCGGGAAGAAGGCGAGGTTGGAGTGCACGTCGCCGTTGGGCAGGCGCACCTCGTAGCCGTACCCCAGCTCGGCGACCCTCGTGTACCACAGGGAGTCCCAGCGGGCGGTCAGCAGCGTGTACGCGTTCTTGTCGCGCGCCGCGCTCCACAGGGCCAGCGCGAGCAGCCCAAGGGCGCGTACGGCCGCGTATCCGAGGAGGGCCGGGGCGGCCCGGCGCAGGCTCGGGGCGCCGGGCGGTGCCGCGCGCGTTTCAAGATCGGTCACGGGCCCGATTATCGACGGCGTACGGAACCGGGTGGCCGGCCGGGGCGTGGTGAGGCCGAGAGGAGTGGTGCACGCCACAGGGGTTCCGTGCAACCACTGAGAGGTCCGCCACTTGGTCCCGGCACGGACTCGCGTACGCTGACGTGTCACTCGCCATCGTTGCGCGGGCCGGAGACCACCGCTCCTCTCCGGCCGAGTCACGGGGAGTCCCCACCCTGTGAACCCGCCGAACGCGAGGGAACATCTGGGAGGTACGTACATGTCCGGGACGACCACGGCCGCCGCTGGGTTGCGCCGTCGGGCGGCCGGGGCCGGTGCCAACCGCTGGGTCGTCCTCGTCGTCCTCTGTACCAGCCTGCTCCTGGTCGCCCTCGACGCGACCGTGCTGCACGTGGCGGTCCCGGCCGTCTCCGAGGACCTCAGGCCCAACGGGATAGAGCTGCTCTGGATCGTCGACATCTATCCGCTCGTCTGCGCCTCGCTGCTGATCCTCTTCGGCACGCTCGGCGACCGCGTGGGCCGCAGACGGGTCCTGCTCCTCGGCTACGCCCTCTTCGGCGTCGCCTCCGCGATGGCCGCCCTCGCCGACACCGCCCAGGTGCTGATCGTGGCGCGGGCACTGCTCGGCGTCGGCGGCGCGATGATCATGCCCGCGACGCTGTCGATCCTGCGCCAGGTCTTTCCCGACCGGCGGGAACGGGCGCTGGCGATCGGCATCTGGAGCGCCGTGGCGGCGGTCGGCGCGGCGATCGGCCCGCTGCTCGGCGGCTTCCTGCTTGAGCACTTCTGGTGGGGCTCGGTCTTCCTCGTCAACATTCCGTTGATGCTGGTCAGTCTGCCGATCGGGCGGTTGTTGCTGCCCGAGTCGAAGGGCGACGGACGCGGGCCCTGGGACGTGGTCGGCGCGCTGATGGCGGCGGCCGGACTGTTCTGCCTGGTACTCGGCGTCAAGCGGCTCGGCGGCGGGGAGCTGGGCCTGTTCACGGTGGTGCCGCTGGTGGTCGGCACGGTGCTGGTCGTCTTCTTCGTACGGCGTCAGCGGCGCCGGGCGCATCCGCTGGTGGACCTGCGGATGTTCGCGCGGCCGGCGTTCAGCACGTCGGTGGGCTGCATCGTGCTGGCGATGCTCGCACTGGTGGGCCTCGAACTGATCGCGGCGCAGTATCTGCAGCTGGTGCTCGGGCTGTCTCCGCTGGAGACCGGTCTGCGGCTGCTGCCGCTGACCATCGCCGCGATGGCGGCGGGTCTCGCGGGTGCGCGGATGCTCCGGCGGTTCGGGCCGCGCCGGATGGTGAGCTGCGGATTCCTGCTGACGGCGGTGGCCGTGCTGCTGCTGACGGCGATGGACGGCGAGGACAACGCCGGTCTGATGCTGTCCGGGTTCGTGCTGCTGGGCTTCGGGCTGGAGACGACTCTCTTCGGGGCGTACGAGTCGATGCTCAGCGAGGCCCCCCCGGAGCAGGCGGGTGGGGCGGCGGCGATCGGGGAGACGTCGTACCAGCTGGGTGCGGGCATCGGGATCGCGCTGCTCGGGAGCGTGATGAACGCGGCGTACGCGCCTGGGGTGACGTCGGTGCCGGGTGTTCCGGCGTCGGCGTCGGCGGCCGCCGGGCATTCGCTGGGCGAGGCGTACGAGGTTGCCGGGCGGCTCGGGGGGTCGGCCGGAGTGGCCCTGCGTCGGACCGCCCGGGAGTGTTTCGTGCACGGGTTGCATGTGACGTTGCTGGTCAGCGCCGGGTTGTTGCTGCTGGGGGCGGTGATTGCGTTGCGGTTGCCGCGCGTGATGCAGTGCGGGGAGGTCGGGGGCGGGGCTGTGGAGGTACCTGCGCCTCGGGAGGTCGCGGAGTCCCGCGTCTCGGCCTGACAGCGGGAACATCTCCCGCCCACGCACCGCCTGTGGCGGTCGTTGAGTGGTGGAGCTCTCCTGCGGGGATACACCGCCGTGGGCGCTGCGGGTCGTCGCCGCTCACGGCCACCGTCGACACCTGGACGTGCGGGACACCGCCTCGTATCGTCAGCCTCGCAAGCGCGTAACTAGCGGTGCTAGTTTTGGGAGGATCTGCTCATGGCTCCGTTCGACCCCGCCGACCCCCTCGGAATCGACGACCTGCTCGAGCCGGAGGACCTCGCCGTCAGGGAAACCGTGCGGGCGTGGGCCGGTGATCGTGTGCTGCCGTATGTCGCCGAGTGGTACGAGAGCGGGGAGCTGCCCGGGATCCGGGAACTCGCCCGGGAGCTGGGCGGCATCGGCGCGCTCGGAATGTCGCTCAGCGGGTACGGGTGCGCCGGTGCGAGCGCCGTGCAGTACGGGCTGGCCTGTCTGGAGCTGGAGGCCGCCGATTCCGGGATCCGGTCGCTGGTGTCGGTGCAGGGGTCCCTCGCCATGTACGCCATCCACCGGTTCGGCAGCGAGGAGCAGAAGCAGGGCTGGCTCCCGCGCATGGCCTCCGGTGAGGTCATCGGGTGCTTCGGACTCACCGAGCCCGACCACGGATCCGACCCCGCCGCCATGCGGACGTACGCCAAGCGCGACGCCGGGGGAGACTGGGTGCTGAACGGCCGGAAGATGTGGATCACCAACGGGTCCGTCGCCGGGGTGGCCGTGGTCTGGGCGCAGACCGAGGACGGGATCCGCGGGTTCGTCGTGCCGACCGACCGCCCCGGGTTCTCCGCGCCGGAGATCAAGCACAAGTGGTCGCTGCGCGCCTCCGTCACCAGCGAGCTCGTGCTCGACGACGTACGGCTGCCGGCCGACGCCGTGCTGCCGGAGGTGACCGGGCTCAAGGGACCGCTCAGCTGTCTCTCCCACGCCCGGTACGGCATCGTCTGGGGCGCCATGGGCGCGGCCCGCACCTGCTTCGAGGCCGCGGTCGACTACGCCAAGACGCGGGAGCAGTTCGGCCGGCCGATCGGCGGGTTCCAGCTGACCCAGGCCAAGCTGGCCGACATGGCCGTCGAGTTGCACAAGGGGATTCTGCTCGCCCATCACCTCGGGCGGCGCATGGACGCCGGCCGCCTGCGTCCCGAGCAGGTCAGCTTCGGCAAGCTCAACAACGTCCGCGAGGCCATCGACATCTGCCGTACGGCCCGGACCATCCTCGGCGCCAACGGGATCTCGCTCGAATACCCCGTGATGCGGCACGCCACCAACCTCGAGTCGGTACTCACCTACGAGGGCACCGTCGAGATGCACCAGCTCGTGCTGGGCAAGGCGCTCACCGGGCTGGACGCCTTCCGCTGATTCCCCCGAGCAGCGGCAGGGCCGGTGAGCGGCCCTGCCTCAGCTCTGGTTGAAGAAGCCGTCCGTGCGGTGCGCGGCCGGGTCGCCGTTCACGATCTCCGTGTTGGCGGGGGTCAGCAGGAACACCCGGGTGGACACCCGCTCGATCGAACCGCGCAGGCCGAAGATCAGCCCGGCCGCGAAGTCGACGACGCGCTTGGCGTCGGCGGCCTCCATGGCCGTGAGGTTCAGGATGACCGGGACACCTTCGCGGAACAGTTCGCCGATGGCGCGGGCGTCCCGGAAGCTGTCCGGGGTGACCGTGCCGATCCGGCGGCCCTTCTCCTCGGCGACGTCCGAGGCCACCTTGACCCGCGGGTCCGTGACCCAGGCCTCCCCGGGCTGCTCGGTCCCTTCGGAGTAGTCGTCGTCGTAGTAACGCTCGTCATCGTTGTCGTCGACGAGGCCAAGCCAGGCACTTGCCTTGCGTACCGATCCCATGGACGCCTCCTCTCACAGCGGTCTTTTCTGCTTTCCGCATCCCTATGGTCATCCATGATGCGGACGTCGCGCCAAGTGGATAGACGCCGCGCGGGGGGTTTGTGACGGTACTGGTGCACAGCGAATCCGTCGAGAGTCCGTATGTCCCAAGGGTCGTTACGCAAACGGCTGCTGACTGTGAGTGAAATATGATTCTTCACGGCGTACGGGTGATGGGCGGTGCGTACGGGTGAATGCGGCGATCGGTACGATGCCGCAGCTCACCGCAGTTCAACGCCGTACGCACCACCGGGGGATCGTCGTGTTCGGAATCGTCAGGCCCTGCCGTCACCGGCTCGGCGAGAGTCTCGCCACCCAGTGGATGGCCCATTTGTGCGGGCTGTGCCTCGCACTGCGGAAGGACCACGGGCAGTTCGCGAGGATCGTCACGAACTATGACGGCTTGTTGATATCGGTTCTGACGGAAGCTCAGGCCGAGCGGGCCGGTGGCGGACGGCGTACGGCGGGACCCTGCCCGTTGCGCGGAATGCGTACCGCGTCCGTCGCGCACGGCGAGGGGGCACGGCTCGCGGCCGCCGTTTCGCTGGTGCTCGCCTCCGCCAAGGTGCGCGACCATGTCGCCGACCGGGACGGGGTCCTGGCCCGCAAGCCGGTGGCGCTCGCCGCGCGCCGGGTCGCCACGAGCTGGGGCCGGGCCGGGGAGCGGACCGGCTCGGACGTCGGGTTCGACACCGCCCTGCTCGTCGACGCCGTGGACCGGCAGATCGGCATCGAGGCGCTGGCCGGGCCGGGAACGCCCCTTTTGACGGTCACCGAACCCACCGAGACCGCGACCGCCGCCGCCTTCGCGCACACCGCGGTCCTCGCCGGACGGCCGGGCAACGCCGAACCGCTGGCCGAGGCCGGACGCCTCTTCGGACGGCTCGCGCATCTCCTGGACGCCGTGGAGGACAAGGGAGCTGACGCCGCGTCGGGTGCCTGGAACCCCCTCACCGCGACCGGGACTCCGCTCGCGGAGGCCCGGCGGCTCGCCGACGACGCCGTGCACGGGATACGGCTCGCGCTGCGGGAGGCGGAATTCACGGACGCGAAGCTCGCGCACCGGCTGCTCGTGCACGAGCTGCGCACCTCCGTGGACCGGGTCTTCGGCACCGCCTCCTGCGCCCACGGGCCCGCCCCGACGGCAGCGATGCCGGGCGGACCGTACGCCCCGCCCGGCGGCCCGGGAGCCCCGCTGCCCCCGGAGCCGCCCCGCCGCGACCGGCGCGGGCTGCTCGCCGGGTGCGCGGTGTGGGCGGGACTCGCCTGCACGTGCCAGATGTGCTGCGGGCACTTCGACGACCCGTGGAGCGGCCGGCGCCGAGAAGGACTGTGCACCAACGCCGACTGCAGCGGCTGCAGTGACTGCTGCAACTGCTGTGACTGCTGCGGGAACTGTTGCGGGAGCTGCTGCGGCGGCGACGGGTGCGACTGTGGCTGCGACTGCTGACCTGCCCTGTGCCTGATCTCGCCGATCCGCCCCATGGGCGGGTCGACGCCTGGAGCGCTTTGCCTACTCCTTGAGTTCCGGGGGAGAGATCTGCGAGGTCGTGATCGCCGAGCCCGTCGTCCCCCACTTCTTGAGGATCCTGTCGTACGTCCCGTCCGCGATGAGGCTGTTCACCGCGGCCTGGAAGGCGGGGGTGAGTTTGCTTCCCTTCTCGAAGGCGAACCCGACGTCCAGGCGGTGGAACTCGTTGAGGAACTTCACGCCCTCCTGGTGGGCGACCGCGTACCGCAGGCCGTTGATCGTGGACATCACGATGTCGCTGCGGCCCTGCTGGAGTGAGGACCAGGTGGCGCCCTGTTCGTTGTAGGTCTGCACCTTGTACGCCTTCTTGCCCGCGTCGGTGCACAGGTGCTCGCTGTCCTCCAGCGTGGCCTCGAAGGTGGTGCCCGCGCCGGTCGCGATGTTCAGGCCGCACAGCTGGATCAGGTCGGTGACCTTGGGCAGCTTGCTGTCCTCGCGGGTGGCGAAGCCCTGGCCGTCGTTGATGTAGGTGACGAAGTCGATGGCCTTGCGGCGCTCGTCGGTCACGCCGAAGTTCCCGACGCCGAGGTCGTACTTGCCGCTGTCGAGGGCCGGCAGGATCGCCTCGAAGCTTGCCTGCTCGGTCCTGAGCCTGATGCCGAGGACCTTGGCGACGGCGTTCGCGAAGTCGACGTCCTGGCCGGCCAGGGTCTTGCCGTCGTCCAGGATCGAGGTGCCGGGCGGCTGGCCGGAGACACTGACGGCGATGGTGAGGCTCGACGCACCGGAAGGCAGGAGGGCGGCCGCTGCCTCGTCCTTCCCGACGGCCGAGACGACGTCCGTGGTCGGGACCTCGTCCGACCGGGCGGAGGCGTTGACGGTGTCGTCCGTGCCGGAGCCGCACGCGGTGAGGAGCAGGGTCGCTGCGGTGATCAGGGCGAAGGGGGCGATGGGCCTGTTTCGGGCACGCGTGGGCGTACGCATGGTGTGGCGGTCTCCTGGGAGCGAGAAGCGCTGGGTGAGGGGGAGCGCGTGTGAAGGCGAAAGAAAGGAAAGCGAAGGGGGAGAACGCGAAAGCGCCCCGCTGGATCAACAGCTCAGGGCGCGCAGAGGGTCAGCTCAACAGGAAGAGGACCACACGCGACCGAAGTCGATGTGGGAGCGCTTGACCAGCCACTGCTGCGGATGCATGGGCCAAGTGGAACAGGCATTCGGTGGTGCGTCAACCAACGTGAGACGTACGGCTCACAGTTCGGACAGCCTTGACAGTGAACGGAATCGCACCCGTAGTCTCAAGGGACGGCCCTGCTGAGGGGCTCGGCCGTACCGCGCGGCACGTTTCCGCGCGTATCCGTGTGAAGGCACCCACCCGAGTTCTCCCGACTCGATGCCACGGAGCCTTCGCATGTCCTCCGACACCCTCGCCAAAGCCCCCGCCGCACCGGACGTCCCCGAGCACGCGGACTCCCTGCGCATCGTCCCGCAGCGCCGGACCGGCCAGTGGGCCGCCGCCGTCGCCGTACTGGTGCTGCTGGCGCTCGCCGGCAACTCCGTCCTGCGCAACAAGGTGTTCCAGTGGGACGTCGTCGCCGACTACCTCACCTCGGACGCGGTGCTGCGCGGCCTGTGGCTCACCCTGTGGCTGACCGCGCTCGTGATGGTGCTCGGCTTCGCGCTGGGCACGCTGCTCGCCGCGTTCCGGCTGTCCGCCAACCCCGTTCTCAGAAGCGTCAGTTGGGGTTACATCTGGCTGTTCCGGTCGATCCCGATCCTGGTGCAGCTGCTGCTGTGGTTCAACATCGGTGCGCTGTACCCGCAGATCCTCGGCGTGAAGACGGTCGACCTGCTCGGCCCGGTCACCGTCGCGATCATCGGCCTCACCCTGCACGAGGCCGCGTACGCCGCCGAGGTCGTCCGCGGTGGCATCCTCTCCGTCGACCGCGGGCAGATCGAGGCCGCGCAGGCGCTCGGCCTGAGCCGGTGGCGCCGCTGGTGGCGGATCGTGCTCCCACAGGCGATGCGCTCCATCGTGCCGCCCGCCGGGAACATGCTGATCGGCACCCTCAAGGGCACCTCGATCGTCAGCGTCATCGCCGTGCAGGACCTGCTCTACTCGGTGCAACTCGTCTACCACCGCACCTACCAGGTCATCCCGCTACTGATGGTGGCCACCGTCTGGTACACGATCGTCACCTCGGTGCTCAGCCTCGGCCAGCACTACGTCGAGAAGCACTACGCGCGCGGCTCGGAGCGCACCCGATGAGCGCTCACCGGCCCTCCCTGGTGATCGTCGGGGCCGGGCCGCGGGGAACCGGTCTGATCGAGCGGATCGCCGCCAACGCACCCGAGCTGTACGCCGGTCCGGGCCTCGACATCCACCTGGTCGACCCGCATCCGCCGGGTGCCGGACGCATCTGGCGCCCGGCCCAGTCGCCGCTGCTGTGGATGAACTCGCACGCCGAGGACGTCACCATGTTCACCGACGAGACGGTCGACATGGCCGGGCCCGTGCGGGAAGGCCCGACCCTGCACGAGTGGGCCGGCATCGACGGCCGCACCTTCGCGGACCGGCGGCTCCAGGGCGCCTACCTGAGCTGGGTGCACGAGCGGGCGGTGGCCGAGCTGCCGCCGGGCGTCGTCGTCCACCACCATCCACGCCGTGCCCTGCGGGTCGGCGGGTCGCCCCAGGGACGCCAGCAGGTGTGGCTGGAGGGCCGCGCCCGCCCGCTCCTCGCCGACCTCGTCGTGCTCGCCCTCGGCCACCTGGACGCCGAACCGGACGACGAGCAGCGCGAGTTGGGGGCGTACGCCCGCGAGCACGGCCTCGTCCACCTCCCGCCGGACTTCACCGCCGACAGCGACCTGTCCCGGCTCGCGCCCGGCGAACCCGTCCTCGTCCGCGGCTTCGGGCTCGCCTTCGTCGACCTGATGGTGCTGCTCACCGAGGGCAGGGGCGGGCGGTACGCCGGGGACACCTACGTGCCTTCGGGGCGGGAGCCGGTCCTGTACGTCGGTTCGCGGCGCGGAGTGCCGTACCACTCGAAGATCGGTTACGACTGGACCGGTGAACGGCCGCCGCTGCCGCGGTTCTTCGGGCCGGCGGAGGCGGACGGTCTGCTCGCCCGGCCGGGGAGCTTCGACTTCCGGCGGGACGTGTGGCCGCTGGTGGAGAAGGAACTGGGCTTCGCGCACTACCACCGGCTGTTCACGGTCCACCCCGATCGGACCACCGCGGCCTGGAGTGTCTTCGAGGAGAAGTACGCGGCCGTCGACGACCCTGCCGGGCGGGCTGCCCTGGTCGCGTCCGCCGTGCCCGATCCCGCCGACCGGCTCGACCTCGCCGCGCTCGACCGTCCGCTGGAGGGAGTGCGGTACGCGTCGTACGCGGAGCTCCAGGAAGGGTTGCGCGGGTACGTCGAAAGCGACCTGAGCCGCCGTCACGATCCGTCGTACAGCCCCGACCTCGCCGTGTTCCTCGGGCTGCTCTCCGTCTACGGCCAGTTGGTCCGGCTCGGCGACATCGGGCCCTGGTGGCACGGGTTCTTCAGCTATCTGGCCTCCGGTCCGCCCGGGCCGCGGCTGCGGCAGCTGCTCGCCCTGTCCCGCGCGGGCGTGGTGCGGTTCCTCGGCGCGGGCATGACCGTCGGTGCCGAGGGCGGGGTGTTCCGGGCGTCCGGCGCCACCGTGCCGGGCTTCGTCGTGGAGGCCCGGGCACTGGTCGAGGCGCGCTTGCCCGAGCCGACGGTCGGGCGGGCCCGTGACCCGCTGCTGCGCGAGCTGCACGCCGACGGGGTGGCCGAGACGCCGGACGGGCTGCTCCGGGTGGACCCGGCCGACGGGCGGATCCTCGACAGGGCCGGCCGGCCGCATCCCCGGCGCTTCGCACTCGGGCCGCACACCGACGCCCGCGCCCCCGGCGCGTTCACCCGGCCGCGCACCGGGGGGCCCGCGTTCCGGCAGAACGACGCGACGGCCCGGGCCGCGCTGGTCTTCCTGAGCGCGCTCTCCGGACGGGCGGCCGCGTGAGACACCCCCTTCGACCGCACATCGCTCCCTATCGGGGACATTTCACCCCTTTCGGCCACACTTCACCCTCCTTCGACCGCTAGGAATCCGCGATGACCGTCATGGTCGACATCAGGTCCGTCCACAAGAGCTTCGGCTCGCTGGACGTGCTCAAGGGCATCGACCTCGCCGTGCGCGCGGGCGAGGTCACGGTGATCCTCGGCCCGTCCGGATCCGGCAAGTCCACGTTGCTGCGCACCATCAACCATCTGGAGAAGGTGGACCGGGGCGCGATCAGCGTGGACGGGGTGCTGGTCGGCTACCGGCGCTCCGGCAACCGGCTGTACGAGCTGCGCGAGCGCGAAGTGCTGAAGCAGCGCACGCGCATCGGCTTCGTCTTCCAGAACTTCAACCTCTTCCCGCACCTCACCGTGCTGGACAACGTCATCGAGGCGCCGGTGTCCGCGCTGAAGCGGCCCCGCAAGGACGCCGTGGAGTCCGCGCGTCGGCTGCTCGACCGGGTGGGGCTCGCCGAGAAGGCGGACGCCTATCCGCGGCACCTCTCCGGCGGGCAGCAGCAGCGGGTGGCCATCGCCCGGGCGCTCGCGCTGGAGCCCAGGCTGCTCCTCTTCGACGAACCGACCTCCGCGCTCGACCCCGAGCTGGTCGGTGAAGTCCTCGACGTCATCAAGGACCTGGCCCACCAGGGCGCCACGATGATCGTCGTCACCCACGAGATCGGGTTCGCCCGCGAGGTCGCCGACACCGTGGTGTTCATGGACGACGGGCGGATCGTCGAGCGGGGCACGCCCGGTGAGGTGCTGGACGCGCCGCGCCACGAGCGGACCCGAGCCTTTTTCTCCAAGGTCCTCTGAGGCCTGCAAGGCCTGCCGAGAAGGGTTGCTCCCCATGACCTCATCGCACGGCCGGCGCCTGCTGCACCTGGCCGCCGCCGTCGACCAGCGGGCGGTGTACGACGCCGACTCCTACGTCGCTCTGGCGCGGCTCGCCGAGCGCGGCTGTCTCGACTTCGTGACGCTGGACGACAGCTTCTCCCGCCCCGGCCCCGACGCGCTCGGCGTCCTGTCCCGGGTGGCGCCCGCGACCAGCAGGGTGGGCCTGGTGCCCACGGTCACGACCACGCACACCGAGCCCTTCCAAGCCCAGGCGGCCGTCGCGACCCTCGACCGGGTCAGCCGCGGCCGGGCCGGCCGACGGCTCGACGTGTCGGCCACCGAGGGCGAGGTCCGCCTCTTCGGCCGGCGGAACGCGGACCCGGCGGCCGAAGCGCTGTGGCAGGAGGCCGGTGAAGTCGCCGATCCGGCCGCGAAGTCGGGGGACGGCCGGGACGACGCCGGGATACGGGACGTGGCGACCGGCCGTTTCGTCGACCGGGCCCAGCTGCACCACGTCGACTCCACGGGCTCCGCCTTCTCGGTCACGGGTCGCTCGATCGTGCCGAGACCCCCGCAGGGCCACCCCGTGCGTGTGGTCGACGCCACCGAGGGACCCGCCCGGCGGACCGCCGCCCGCTACGCCGACGTGGCGCTCGTCCAAGCCGTGGGCCCGGCGCAGCTCGCTGCCGTACGGGATCAACTCCGGGAGACTGCCTCGGCGTTCGGCCGGGACCCCGACGACCTGCGGGTCCTCGCCAGTCTCGTCGTCGACCTCGGCGGCGGCGAGTACGCGGCCGAGCCCGGTCACGGCGGGGGCGGCCCCCGGCGGACGCCCCAGGGGCCGCTGTACCGGGGCGGTCCCGTCGACCTCGCCGAGCTGATCGGCGCCTGGTACACGGACGGGATGACGGACGGCTTCCACCTCATACCGGCCGAGCCCCGCCGTGACCTGGAGCGGCTGGTCAACGGCACGGTTTCGCTGCTGCAACACCGGGGGCTGTTCCGCACGTTCTACCCGGGCAGCACTCTCAGGGAGCACCTGGGACTTCCCCGGCCCGCCAACCAGTACGCCGGGACCGGGGGAGCGTCATGACACCGCGCCCACACCTGCGACTCGCCGAACCGGCGGGGAAGGCTGATCGCATGACGACGGACGCGTCCGACGCGTGGAAGCGGTGGCACGAGCACCGCGTCGAGACAGCGGCGCCGCCCTACGGACCGCTCGCTCTGACCGGCACGTACTGGCTGGAGGACTATCCGGACGGGCGACTTCCGGACACCCCCGGTGCATGGAGCGTCGAGGGCGGGACGGTCGTCCTCACGGCCGCCGGCGGGGACGGTCTCACCGTGGACGGCCGGCCCTTCGCCGACGCGGTGCGGCTCACCGCGGATCCGGGTCCGGCTGCCGCCGCCCGGGTGGCCCACGGGGAGCGGCGGCTGGTCGTGCTGGTGCGCGAAGGCATTTGGGGCGTGCGCGACTTCGACCCCGCCTCCCCGGCCCGCCGGGCGTTCCGGGGATCGAGGCCACGCCGTACGATCCGCGCTGGTCGGTGCCGGGACGGTTCACCCCGTACGGCGAGCACCGCACCGTACGCGTGGAGAACGCGGACGGACGGGCGCGCGGGCTCGGCCTCGGCGGGCAGCTGGCCTTCACTCTGGACGGGCGGGAACTGACGCTTCAGGTGACGGTCCAGGGTGACGGCTCGCTGTGGGCGGTTTTCGGCGATACCACGAGCGGCAACGGCAGTTACCGCTTCCGGTTCCTGCGGCCCGCCGCACCGGACGCCGACGGGCGTACGACGGTCGACCTCAACCGGGCGCTGCTGCCGCCGTGCGCGTTCGCCGACCACTTCGTCTGCCCTTTTCCGCCACCGGGGAACAGGCTGGACGTCGCGGTCGAGGCGGGGGAGCGCAACCTGCTCTGAAAAGCGGTCATCTCGCGTAGACCGCAAAGATCGTTTAAATGTTGACGGCCGAAAGGCGCCCTTGCGCCTACCGTCCGTTCGGCCGAATATTCCCCACAGCGCTTGTCAGGAGCACGACGTGTCCGGAATCCGGGCACCCGGCACCTGGCTGCGCCTCACGGGCCCGAACCCCACGAGGGCCCCCGACTTCCCATGTGGAGGAACGAAAAGTGAGGATCAAGCGCACCACCCCCCGCAGCGGCATCACGAGACGGACCCGGCTGATCGCCGTGACCGCCGGACTCGCAGCCGCCGCAGCCATCGCGGTCCCCAGCGCGAACGCGTCCGACACCCCCAGCACTTTCAGCGCCACCGCGCTCAAGAGCGCCGGCAGTTCGGTGCTCAAGGCCGACGTCCCGGGCACCGCCTGGGCGGTCGACAGCAAGACCAACCGTCTCGTCGTCACCGTCGACAGCACGGTCTCCCAGGCCGAGATCGCGAAGATCAAGGAGCAGGCGGGCGCCAACGCCGACGCGCTCACGATCAAGCGGACCCCCGGCAAGTTCAACAAGCTGATCCAGGGCGGCGACGCCATCTATGCGAGTAGCTGGCGCTGCTCCCTCGGTTTCAACGTCCAGAACAGCAGCGGGGTCCAGTACTTCCTGACCGCCGGTCACTGCACCGACGGCGCGGGCACCTGGTACTCCAACTCCGGCCGCACCACGGTCATCGGCTCGACCACGGGCTCCAGCTTCCCGGGCAACGACTACGGCATCGTGCGGTACTCCGGGTCCGTCAGCAGGCCCGGCACCGCGAACGGTGTGGACATCACCCGGGCGGCCACGCCGAGCGTGGGCACCACCGTCATCCGCGACGGCTCCACCACCGGTACGCACAGCGGCCGTGTCACCGCCCTCAACGCGACCGTCAACTACGGCGGCGGCGACATCGTCTCCGGTCTGATCCAGACCAACGTCTGCGCGGAGCCCGGCGACTCCGGCGGCTCGCTCTACGGCAGCAACGGCACCGCGTACGGTCTCACCTCCGGTGGCAGCGGCAACTGCAGCTCCGGCGGCACGACCTTCTTCCAGCCCGTCACGGAGGCCCTCAGCGCCTACGGCGTCAGCATCTACTGAGGACCTGGCGACCTTCGGCACCCGCACGGCCCAGCCTGCAGCCGGCAGCAGGCGAGCCCCCGCACACAACTGGTGTGCGGGGGTTCACCCTTGTCCCCGGCGTGATGTCGGAGCAGCCCCCCCGCGCTGCAACTGCGGCTGCTCCAGACGGTGGTCGCGGTCGCCGCCGAGAAGAACTCGACGCTGGTGCTGCCGTTCCCGGTGGAGCTGCTGCGCTTCCTGGAGAGGGCACAGCAGGCGCCGCCTGCGGGGCAGCAGTCGGAGCCTTCCGTGGTGCAGGAACCTGCGACTTCCGCGACACGGCGACCGGTGCCTTCCGTTGCACAGCGGCCGGTGCCTTCCGTGGCGCAGCCGACGCCTCCTGCGACACGGCGACCGGTGCCTCCCGTTGCACAGCGGCCGGTGCCTTCCGTGGCGCAGCCGACGCCTCCTGCGGTGCAGCAACCGGTGCAGGAGCAATTCCTGTCCGTCGAACCCCGGCCGAAATCCGGGGTCCGAGGGGCGATTTCAAGACAGGACTAGACCTCACAGGCTGATGGATATTACTCGCGCGTAGTGTTTGCAGGGCGAAGAGCCTGGGGTGACCGTGAACAGTCAAAACAAAGGGGGCGCGCAACCGCGTTCTACGCGCGTCCGGAAGTCGACCTTGTGCGCCCCCTGTGGGGTTCGGAAGAGTGGTCGCTCGTCAACCAGCCTTCCGGTCCACGAGGTCCCCACAACCTCCGGACCGACCCCCCACAGGAGGACGCGAGTTGAAGCACCGACGCATACCCAGGCGGCGGGTCGCCGTGGCAGGTGCGGGCATCACCGCACTGGTCGCCGCGGGAGTCACCTTCCAGACTGCGAACGCCAGCGAGCCTGCGAACACCCCTGAGCCTCAGGTCCTTTCGGCTCTGGCGGCCGGAAAGCTCGCCTCGACGCTCGGCCAGGACCTCGGCGCCGACGCGGCGGGCACGTTCTACGACGCGAAGACCAAGAGCCTCGTGGTCAACGTGGTCGACGAGGCCGCGGCCGAGACCGTCGAGGCGGCCGGGGCCCAGGCCAGAGTCGTGGCGAACTCCCTCGCCGAACTGAAGAGCGCCCGCAGCACCCTCACGCGGGACGCGACCATCCCCGGCACCTCCTGGGCGACCGACCCGACGACCAACAAGGTCGTCGTCACCGCCGACCGCACGGTCTCCGACGCCGAGTGGGCGAAGCTGACCAAGGTCGTCGACGAGCTCGGCGGCACGGCCGAACTCCAGCGCACGAAGGGGGAGTTCAAGCCCTTCATCGCGGGCGGTGACGCCATCACCGGAGGCGGCGGGCGCTGCTCGCTCGGCTTCAACGTCGTCAAGGGCGGCGAGCCGTACTTCCTCACCGCCGGGCACTGCACCGAGTCCGTCTCCACCTGGTCGGACTCCAGCGGCACCGAGATCGGCACCAACGAGGTCTCCAGCTTCCCGGACGACGACTACGGCCTGGTCAAGTACACCGCCGACGTGGACCACCCGAGCGAGGTGGACCTCTACAACGGCTCCGCCCAGCAGATCACCGGCGCGGCCGCCGCCACCGTCGGCATGGAGGTCACCCGCAGCGGCTCCACGACCCAGGTGCACGACGGCACGGTCACCGGTCTGGACGCCACCGTGAACTACGGCAACGGCGACATCGTCAACGGCCTGATCCAGACCGACGTCTGCGCCGAACCCGGCGACAGCGGCGGCTCGCTCTTCTCGGGCAGCAGCGCGATCGGCCTCACCTCCGGCGGCAGCGGCGACTGCACCTCGGGCGGGGAGACCTTCTTCCAGCCGGTGACCGAGGCGCTGTCGGCGACCGGTACGCAGATCGGCTGACTCGGCGCGCAGGTTGCCGGATCGCCTGATCCGGCACCGTGATCCGGCTTCGTGAAGTCCCGCCCCGCGCGCGAGGGGCGGGACTTTCGCGTCGTAGTCGTACGGGAACGGCCTGCATGGTCCGCGCGGCCTGCCCGAACTGCCCGGCCTGCTTCGGCTGTCGCCTTCCGCGCAGCCCCGCCGCCAGCAGCGTGATCGCGATCCCGGCGAACGCCCACGGCGACAGGACCAGCAGTGAAGCGGTCGTGTCGTTGCCCTCGAAGTACGCGATCGAGCGTGCCGCCCAGGTTCCGGCGCCCGGAGGCAGGGCCGGACCGATGGCGTGCCAGAACGGCGGCAGCATCGGCAGCGGGAAGGCGCCGCCCGCGCTCGGGTTGCCCGCGATCACCACGAGCAGGATCGCGAGGCCGATGCCGACGATCCCGTGGCGCCGGCGTCCGCCTCGCCTCGTCGGCCACCACGCGCGGGTCAAGCGGCGAGCCGGGCAGCCGCTCCAGCCGAGTCACCGCCTGCTCGGCCGCGGCCCGCGGTGCGACGACTCCGAAGGGCACGTCCTTGGGTTCGGGGTCGTGCAGAGCCCCGACATGGGAGGCGATGAAGAGCGGCTGGAGCGCGACCACGCCGAGCACGAGCAGCGTCGCCCGAGGGGTCACGGCGTCCTTCACTTCGCCGAGAAAGGGGGTACTCGGGGTGTCGGCACCGGTGGTCCGCGTCATGCCCCCACGGCCCGGACCACGGGGTGTTTGCGCAGGTGGGACGGGCCCGGACGGATGTCGCACACACATTCGAAATTTGGTCTATGGTGGGGGTGAGGTAGCTGGGAACAAATGTTCGAGAGCTCGTCGGGCTCGCGAGTGCGGGAGGTGCGTGTGCCGGGCTTCACGCATCTGCACACCGTCTCCGGGTTCTCGCTGCGGTACGGAGCCTCACACCCGGAGCGGCTGGCCGAGCGCGCCTCCGAACGGGGCCTGGACGCCCTCGCCCTCACCGACCGCGACACCCTCGCCGGCACGGTCCGCTTCGCCAAGGCCTGCGCCAAGGCGGGGGTCCGCCCGCTGTTCGGCGTGGACCTCGCGGTGGAGACGCCCGGGGGCGGACGGCAGGAGCGGCGCCGCACGCCCGTGCGCGGAGGCGCCTTCATCGACGAGTCGACACCCCGCGTCACCTTCCTCGCCCGGGACGGCGCCCGCGGCTGGGCCGACCTGTGCCGGCTCGTCACGGCCTCGCACGCGAGGGAGGCCACGCCCCTGCTGCCCTGGGCCGACAACATGGCCGACGGCCTGACCGTCCTGCTCGGCCCCGCCTCAGACGTCGGCCGCGCCCTCGCCGCGGGGCGCCCCGACCGCGCGGCCGGGCTGATCGCCCCCTGGCGGGAGGTCTACGGCGACGCCCTGCGCCTCGAAGCCGTCTGGCACGGCCGCGAGGGCACCGGCCCCGGCTCCCTGCGGCTTGCCGTCCGTACCGTCGGCTTCGCCGCCGAGCAGCGGATCCGGCCCGTGCTCAGCAACGCCGTCCGGTACGCCGATCCCGGACTCGGCCCGGTCGCCGACGTCCTGGACGCGGCCCGCCGTCTGGTCCCCGTCGACCCGACGAAGGAACTGGACTCCGGCGAGGCCTGGCTCAAGGACGCCCCCGCCATGCTCGGGGTGGCGGAACGGGTCGTCGAGGCCGCCGGCTACCGGCGCGACACCGCCCACCACCTGCTGGAACAGACCCGGGCGACGGCCGCCGAGTGCCTGGTCGACCCCGAGGACGACCTCGGTATCGGCAGCGTCCACTTCCCCGAGCCGCACCTGGTCGGCGCGGACCGCCGCACCGCGCAGCGGACGCTGGCCTCGCGGGCGGCGACCGGAATGGTGCTGCACGGGTACGACCGCTCCCCGAAAGCGCGGCACTACTGGGAGCGGATGCACCGGGAACTGGACATCATCGCCCACCACGGCTTCGCCTCCTACTTCCTGACGGTCGCTCAGGTGGTGGACGACGTACGGGACATGGGCATCCGGGTCGCCGCCCGCGGCTCCGGTGCCGGCTCCCTGGTCAACCACCTCCTCGGCATCGCGCACGCCGACCCGGTCGAGCACGGGCTGCTGATGGAGCGCTTCCTGTCCAAGGAACGGGTCGTCCTGCCGGACATCGACATCGACGTGGAGTCCGCGCGCCGCCTGGAGGTCTACCGCGCGATCATCGGCCGGTTCGGTGCCGAGCGGGTCGCGACGGTCGCGATGCCGGAGACCTACCGGGTGCGGCACGCCATCCGTGACGTCGGCGCGGCCCTGTCCATGGACCCGGCCGACATCGACCGCATCGCCAAGTCCTTCCCGCACATCCGCGCCCGCGACGCCCGCGCGGCACTGGAGGAACTGCCCGAACTCAGAAAGCTGGCGGGGGAACTTCAGCGGGAGGGGGAGCGCTACGGGAAGCTCTGGGAACTGGTCGAGTCCCTCGACGCCCTCCCGCGCGGCGTCGCCATGCACCCCTGCGGAGTGCTCCTCTCCGACGCCTCCCTGCTCTCCCGTACGCCGGTCATGCCGACCAGCGGAGAGAGGCTGCCCATGGCGCAGTTCGACAAGGACGACGTCGAGGACCTCGGGCTGCTCAAGCTCGACGTGCTGGGCGTGCGGATGCAGTCGGCGATGGCACACGCGGTCGCGGAGGTGGAGCGGGCGACGGGGGACCGGATCGACCTGGACGCGGTGCCGGACGGTGATCCGGAGACGTACCGGCTCATCCGTTCCACCGAGACGTTGGGCTGTTTCCAGATCGAGTCACCGGGGCAGCGGGACCTGGTCGGACGGCTGCAGCCGGACACGTTCCACGACCTCGTCGTCGACATCTCGCTCTTCCGGCCGGGTCCGGTCGCCGCCGACATGGTGCGGCCGTTCATCGAGGCGCGGCACGGGCGGGCACCGGTCCGTTACCCGCACCGGGACCTGGAAGAGCCGCTGAAGGGGACGTACGGAGTCGTCGTCTTCCACGAGCAGATCATCGACATCGTCGCCATCATGACCGGCTGCGGGCGCGGCGAGGCGGACCGGGTGCGGCGCGGGCTGTCCGACCCGGAGTCGCAGGGGCGGATCAGGATCTGGTTCGCGCAGCACGCGGCGGCCCACGGCTACGACGCAGAAACGATTCAGCGAACCTGGGAGATCGTCGAGGCCTTCGGGTCGTACGGCTTCTGCAAGGCGCACGCGGTCGCCTTCGCCGTACCGACGTACCAGTCGGCGTGGCTGAAGGCGCACCACCCGGCCGCCTTCTACGCCGGGCTGCTCACGCACGATCCCGGGATGTACCCGAAGCGGCTGCTGCTGGCGGACGCGCGGCGGCGTGGGGTGCCGATCCTGCCCTTGGACGTGAACAGGTCGGCGGTCGCCCATCGTATCGAACTGGTATCTGAATCGAAGGTGTGGGGGCTGCGGTTGGGCCTCTCCGACGTCCACGGCATCAGCGAGGCCGAGGCGGCGCGGATCGCGGACGGGCAGCCGTACGCCTCGCTGCTCGACTTCTGGGAACGGGCCCGCCCGAGCAGGCCGCTCGCCCAGCGGCTCGCGCAGGTGGGTGCGTTGGACGCCTTCGGTGCCAACCGCCGTGATCTGCAGCTGCACTTGACCGAGTTGCACCGGGGAGCCCGGGGCAGTGGCAGCGGCGGGGGTCAACTCCCGCTGGCGGGCGGCAGAAAGACGGCCCCGGCCGGGCTGCCCGACCTCTCCTCGGCGGAGAAACTGAGTGCCGAGCTGGGTGTGCTGTCCATGGACGCCTCGCGCAATCTGATGGACGACCACCGGGCGTTCCTCGACGAGCTGGGCGTGGTGCCGGCACGGCGGCTGCGGGAGGCGCGGCACGGGGAGACCGTGCTGGTCGCGGGTGCCAAGGCGGCCACCCAGACGCCGCCCATCAGGTCCGGCAAGCGGGTCATCTTCTCCACCCTGGACGACGGCACGGGCCTGGTCGACCTCGCCTTCTTCGACGACTCCCACGACGCCTGCGCGCACACCGTCTTCCACTCCTGGCTGCTGCTGGTGCGCGGGGTGGTGCAGCGCCGCGGCCCGCGCAGCCTCAGCGTGGTGGGCGCCGCCGCCTGGAACCTCGCCGAACTGGCCGAACTGCGCGCCGAGGGTGGGCTCGACGAGGTGGCGGCACGACTGGCGGAGCCCATGCCGGAAGGGCGCGGGGATTCGACGGGCGGCAGGCGAATCCAGATGCCCACCGGATACGAACTGCATCCGTGGGCCGATCTGCGCCCGGCGGGCGAAGAGCCCGCGAAGGTAAGGAAGTTGTGGCACCAGAGTCCGGGGAGTGCGGGATGACCATCCTCTGCGTACGTTTCCAGCTGCCGCCGACGGAGGAGGCGGCCCTGCCGGGGCTGCTCGGATTGCTCGAGGAGTTCACGCCCGTCGTGGAGGCGCTGCCGCCGGACGGGGCGCTCGCCGATCTGCGGGGCGCCGAACGGTACTTCGGGCGCGGTGCGGTGGAGCTGGCGTCGGTGATCCGGGTCCGGGCGCTCGCCCTGTACGGCGTCGACTGCGTGATCGGCGCCGGGCCGGGACCCATGCTGGCCCGCATCGCGCTGCGCGACGCCGAACCGGGGGTGACCCGTGCGGTGTCCGAGGAGGCCGCGGTGGAGTTCCTCGCCGACAAGCCCGTCGCCGCGCTCC
Source organism: Streptomyces sp. AC555_RSS877 (assembly GCF_019049245.1). Lineage (GTDB taxonomy): Bacteria > Actinomycetota > Actinomycetes > Streptomycetales > Streptomycetaceae > Streptomyces. Next base: position 59,435 of record NZ_JAGMUK010000053.1, read on the forward strand.
CCGGCGTCGGCGCCGCCACCGCCCGCACCCTGGGCGAGTACGGCCTCGACACCCTCGGCCTGGTCGCCGCCGCCCCCCTGTCCACCCTCCAGCGTCTGGTCGGCGCGAGGGCAGGTCGCGAACTGCGGGAGAAGGCGGGTGGCATCGACCGCGGCCGGGTCGTACCGAACGCCGTGTCCCGTTCGCTGGCCACCGAACGTCCTTTCGATCGCGACGAGTTGGACGCCGACCGGCACCGCCGCGCCCTGCTCTCGGCGGCCGAGGAGCTGGGCGCCAGGCTGCGCGCCCTCGACAAGGTCTGCGGCACCCTGACCCTCACCGTCCGCTACGCCGACCTCCCCCACTCTCGAACAAGCTCGAGCGGGGGGACCCCCACCTCCACGACCCGCACCCGCACCCTCGATGAGCCGACCGCGCACTCGGCCGCGCTCACGAAGGCGGCCTACGGCCTGTACGAGGCTCTTGGTCTGCAGCGTGCCCGGGTCCGCTCGGTCGCCCTGCGCGCCGAGGCCCTCGGTACCGCCGAACTGGCCTCCTACCAGCTCGCCTTCGACCCCCTGGACGAGAAACTGCGCCGCATCGAGGAGGTCGCGGACCGCGTGCGGGCGAAGTTCGGGCCGCGGGCGGTGATGCCGGGGACGCTGGCCGCGTAGAGGTCAGCCGGCCCACGGGGGTGTGATGCGGGTGCCGTCGGCGAGTTCCGCCTCCAGGCCGATGGAGGTGGTGACCCAGGAGGTGGCGAGCTCGCTCGTCGGGTTCTCGACGGCGAGGGTCGACCCGGCGTTGATGATCACCGTGTCGCCCGCGGTGACGCGGTGGGTGTGACCGTCGAGGGTCATCAGCAGTTCGCCGCCGAGCACATGGAAGATCTCCTCCCGGTTGACGGTGTGCGCGGGCGCCCTGGTCCCTGCCGGGATCTCGCCGCGCCAGGCGCACAGCTCCGTGCTGCCGGTGCGGGGGGAGGCGTACGAGACGAAGCGGGCGCCGTGGATCTCGTGGGTGACGGCTTCGGACGGACGGATGACGGGCATGGGCTCTCCGATGGCAGATGGTCAAGCTGCTTGACTAGTTGGCTTTATGGTCAAGCAGCCTGACCAAGTTGTCAACGGTGTTTCAATGCTGCCGTGCAGAATTCCGAAGCCATGGCCCTGTCCGCCGCCCTGCTCGCCGTCGCCGGTGAGCTCACGCAGCGCATCAACGAGGGTGTCGTCGCCCGTGGCTTCGAGGGGATCAGGCCCGCGCACGGCTTCGCGTTCGCCCGGCTCGCCCCCGACGGGGCGACGGTCACCGAGCTCGCCGCGCACCTCGGCGTGACCAAGCAGGCCGCCAGTCAGCTGGTCGACGAGATCGTGCGCAAGGGGTACGCCGAGCGGCGGCCGCATCCCGGCGACGCCCGGGCCCGGCTGGTCGTGCTGACCGGGCGGGGGTGGGCCTGCACCCGGGCGGCGGAGGAGGCGGCCGCGGAAGCCGTGGGGGCCTGGGTGGCGCTGCTCGGTGAGGGTCAAGTGCGCGAGCTGCGCGACCAACTGGGGCGCATCGCACCCTATGGCCCCATCAGGCCGACCTGGTGACGATTCGTCAGTGCCTTATCAGGGGGCTCCAGCCGTCGATGGTTACCACTGGAAGTTTTTACTGACGCGTAACTTCACAAGTGCACTACTCGTCCGTAACTTGACAAGTGAACAGCATCCTCGTGATCCGGATCACAGGGCGTAAAGCCGTCGCAACTCCCTTGAGCCGCAAGGAGATCACCCGATGCTGCCCTGGAAACGAGTGCTCAGACCCCTGGCCGCACTGCTGCTGACCGCCGCGGTCGCCGTCGTCCCCGCCACCACAGCCCAGGCTGCCGACTCCTCCGGCGGGGGAGGCTGGAACAACTACTCCTGCAAGCCGTCCGCCGCCCATCCCCGCCCCGTCGTCCTCGTGCACGGAACCTTCGCGAACTCCGTCGACAACTGGCTGGGCCTCGCGCCCTACCTGAAGAACCGCGGTTACTGCGTCTTCTCTCTCGACTACGGCCAACTGCCCGGCGTCCCGCTCGTCCACGCCCTCGGCCCCATCGACAAGTCGGCCGAGCAACTGAAGGCCTACGTCGACAAGGTGCTCGCCGCGACCGGCGCCGCCGAGACCGACCTCGTCGGCCACTCGCAGGGCGGCATGATGCCCCGCTACTACCTCAAGTTCCTCGGCGGAGCCGCCAAGGTGAACGCCCTCGTCGGCATCGCGCCCAGCAACCACGGCACCACGCTCTCGGGCTTCACCCGCCTCCTGCCGTACTTCCCGGGCATCGAGGACCTGCTCACCACCAACACCCCCGCCCTCGCCGACCAGGTCGCCGGCTCCGCCTTCCTCACCAAGCTCAACGAGGGCGGCGACACCGTGCCGGGGGTTCGGTACACGGTCCTCGCCACCAAGTACGACGAGGTGGTCACGCCGTACCGGAGCCAGTTCCTCAGCGGACCTGACGTGCGCAACATCCTGCTCCAGGACCTGTGCCCGGCCGACCTGTCCGAACACGCCGTCATCGGGCTGCTCGACCGGATCGCCTTCCACGAGGTGGCCAACGCCCTTGACCCGGCGCACGCCATCCCGACCACCTGCGCGTCGGTGCTCGGCTGAGTGCCGCCGGGGTCTGACCGGCCTGAGCCGCCGGTCAGACCCCGGAACCCCAGGTCAGCGACCGGGCCGGCCGCCGCCCACAGCCCGCCGGCGCACCGAGGCGAACAGGACCGCCGAGCCGAGCGCCAGCGTCGCCGCGCCGCCCACGGCGAGGTACGGCGTGCTGCCGTCGCCACCGGTCTCGGCGAGGTCCCCGGTGTTGCCCGCCGCCTTCGCCTCGTCGAGCGGGGAACTCTCGCCCTGGGTGACCGGCTCGGCCGCGGGACTCGTCTCCGGACTCGCCTGCGAATCCGTCTCCGTCTCGGCCGATGTCCTGGCGTCCTGGTCATCATGGCCGTTGTGCTCGACCGTCGACTTGTCGGTGCCGTCCTCGATCTGCTCCTCGGAGGGAGCGGAGGCGGTCGGGACCGGGGACGCGCCGCTCGTCGTACCGCCGTCACTGTCGCTGCCACCGCTCCCGCCGCCGAACGCCACGTCCGAGCAGGAGTAGAACGCCTCCGGGCTGTCCGAGCGCTGCCAGATCGCGTACAGCAACTGCTTGCCGGAGCGCTGGGGGAGGCTGCCGGAGAAGGTGGAGAAGCCGCCGGACGTCACCGGGTCGGTGGCCGTCGCCACCGGGTTGGCCAGGTCCAGGTCGTCCCAGGCGAGTGGCTGCGCCGGGTCGTAACCGGCCTTGGTGATGTACACCGTGAAGGTCCCCTTGTGCGGGGCGGTCACGCGGTACTTGAAGGTGTACGACCCACTGCTCACGCTGGTCGCGGGCCAGTCGGCGCGGACCAGGTCGAGCCCCTTGAACTCGTCGTTGTTCGCGCTGCACAGCCTGCCGTCCGGGATCAGCGCCTGGTGCCGTCCGTCCGCGTTGCCGATGCGGATGCCGTTCCAGTCGTAGAGCGCCTGCGTGCCGCCGGCCGCGACCGCCGCCCGGCACGCGTCCGACGCCGGGTTCTCGGGGCCCTCCGCGTAACACTGCGAGATCCGGCTGACCGGGTCGCCCATCGATCCGTGCGCGGCCGCGGGGGCGGCGGACAGGGTGGTCAGGGCCAGCGGGGCCAGGCCGAGAACGGCGACGGTGACGGCCTTGCGGCGTGCGGGCATGGGGGATCTCCTCGAACCGGAACTTGGTGCGTGCCGGATCAAAGAAACCGTGAAAAAGCCTGCTGGGGGCTGCTGGAGGCGATCTTTATGGCCGCCTTAAGGGAGGGCTGAGACGGAGATCAGGTAGGTGGCCGGCCTGCGTCACGGTGGCGGCAGCGATCTAGGACACGGCCGCCTGGCGCGCCACGCGGTGGCGGAGGTAGACGACTCCCGAGGGGAAGGTGCGGGTCTCGACGAGTTCGAGATCCACCCGGCGCTCGCGCTGGGGAAAGAACGGAGTGCCACCGCCGACCAGCACCGGGTAGACCATGGCCCGGTACTCGTCGATCAGATCCGCCGCGGCCGCCTCGGCGGCGAGAGTCGCGCCGCCGATCGCGATGTCGCCCTCTCCCGGCTCGGCTCGCAGCCGCTCGATCTCCTCCGCCACGCCGCCGGAGGCCAGGCGGGCATTGCCCTGCACCGACGACAGCGTGGTGGAGAACACCACCCTCGGCAGCGCCTTCCACAGCGCGGTCCACTCGAGATTGGCGTCGTCGAGCGACGGATCCTGGTCGGCGGTCTCCCAGTACAGCATCGTCTCGTACAGCCGTCGTCCCAGCAGGTGGACGCCGACCTCTCGAATCTCGTCGATCCAGAAGCGAAAGGCCTCCTCGTCGGGCACCGTCCAGTCGAAGCGGCCGTCCGGCCCGACGATGTAGCCGTCAAGTGAGACGCTCATCGAATAGGTCACGCTGCGCATGAGAAGTCCTCCTCGGTCACGGGCTCGACGGTACGACCGCCGCAAGCCGCGGAACTCATCGCGACGCGCGGGATCACCTGCGCCTCACCACTGGCCGAGCCCGTCGCACGGCGCATCGGTCCCGGTAGCGTGCGCGCCATGACGCATGAGGAGATCCGGCCCGCGACGACAGCCGACGTACCCGCCGTGAAAGCCGTCACCGACGCCGCGTACCACCACTACATCGAGCGCATCGGGACGGTGCCGCAACCCATGCGGGCGGACCACGCGGCGAACGTGGCCGAGGGGAAGGTGTTCGTGACGGGGGAGCCCGTGATCGGGCTGGTGGTCATCGAGGCGTACGAGGACCACCTGTACCTGGACAACATCGCCGTCCACCCCGACGCGCACGGCAGGGGCGTGGGGGGACGGCTGCTGCGTTTCGTGGAGGCACGCGCGCGTGCGCTGCGTCTGCCCGAACTCAGGCTCCACACGCACGCCTTGATGTGGGAGAACCAGAAGATCTACCCGAAGTACGGATACGAGGTCGTGGAGCGGCGCACCGACGGGCCGTACGACCGCGTTCACTACCGCAAGCGGCTGCACTGACGTGAACTCGGGCCGAGCAACTCGTGCCCCTCACCCGTCCGGCCACCACGTGCGCGCGATGTCCTTTCGGACCTCCGGGCGTCCCGCAGGGCGCTCGTCGGCCTCCTCGCGGACCTGGCGGGAGTCCGTCTTCTTCAGGGGCTTCTGCACGGTCACACGGCGCATGGCTGCCTCCTTCAGGGTCTACCGAGTTCCGCGTTCTCACGGAGGTAGACCCGTTAAGGGAGACTTCCTCATCGGTTGCTGTTCTGTCAGTGGCCAGTGTCACGATTCGACTGTCAGTGGCAGGTGTCACCCTTGGGCGCATGACGCACGAGAGTGACGAAACGACTTCGGTGAGTGTCGACTGGGACGCGCGGGCCGCCTCCTTCGACGACGAGCCGGACCACGGTCTGCGCGACCCGCGGGTGCGCCACGCCTGGGCAGGACGGCTGCGCGACTGGATCCCCGAGCGCCCGTCCGACGTCCTCGACCTCGGCTGCGGCACCGGCAGCCTGTCGCTCCTCGCCGCCGAACAGGGCCACCACCTCACCGGCGTGGACCTGTCTCCGGCCATGGTCGGCCTCGCGCGGGCCAAGTCGGCCGGCCGTGACGCCGTGTTCCTCGTCGGTGACGCGACGGCACCGCCCGTGAGGGAGGAGCGCTTCGACGTCGTGCTCGTACGGCACCTGCTGTGGGCGCTGCCCGACCCCGGCCGCGCCGTGCGGCACTGGCGGGAGCTGCTGCGACCGGGAGGGCGGCTGGTGCTGGTCGAGGGCGTGTGGGGGACGGCGAGCCCGGTGGGCATCCCCGCCGACCGGCTCACCGCCCTCCTCGCCCCGCTCGCCGCGCAGGTGCGCGTCGACCGGCTGTCGGACGACAGGCTGCTGTGGGGGAGGGAGGTGGAGGACGAGCGGTATGCGGTGGTGGCGGTGGTCCGTTGAGGACGGTCACGAGTGGCGGCGTAGGTGGTCGGCTGAGGACGGCTACAAGAGCAGCGCGTCGAAGCCGCCCGCGCGCGCCAGCGCCTCCAACTCGTCAAGGGCGGCCACGGCGGCGGCCGCCGCCTCCGGGTCCCGCTCCGCGAGACCGCTCTCGGCGAACTCGTCCTCGTCCAGGCGGAGCACGTCCGTGCCGTCGGCCGAAAGCCACAAATCCAGGTCGAGATCCTCCACGACGACTTCGCCACCGGACCGCGTGGCCGGGCGGGTGACGTCGCAGTACCAGCCCTTCAGATCACCGGACGCCGCGCGGACCTCCTTCACCGCATACCAGCGGTCCCGCCAGTAGTACTCGGTGAAGACGTCGCCGGGCTCGAAGCGGACGAAGCCGAAGTCGCGGACGCCCTCGCCGGCCCAGGCGGCGCGGACCACGAGCCGGGTGCCGTCGTCGCCGAGGAGCCCGGCCTCGTAACGGATCTTCGTGCGGCCCCCCTTGACCAGGACGATCTCCAGGAGCACCGAGGGGTCAGCCGAGTTCGCGGACATACCGCACCTCCGTAGCGCAGATCTCGTACCCGAACCACTTGTTGATCGCGATCATCGGGTCGTTGCCGGTGTCGTTGCCCGTGAACGCCTGCGTGAATCCGGCGGCACGCGCGCGGTGCAGGGAGTCGTTCTTGGCGAGCTTGGCCAGGCCCCGGCCGCGGAAGGCGCGGGCGGTGCCGGTCATGACGGTGCCGTAGCGGGTGCCGCCGTCGGTGCGGGCCATGCTGAAGGCCGCGGGGCGGCCGTCGGCCACGGCGACCGAGGTCAGCTCTGGACTGAACAGCGGGTGGTACCAGGTCTCCGCCAGCCAGGCCTCGTAGTCGGTGAACTCGTAGGCGATGTCGCTCGGTTCGTCCGACATCGTCTCCGAGTCCAGCTCGAACAGCGGGCGCGGATCGTCCGCGAAGTCGGCACCCGTGCGCAGTTCGACACCCGGCGGCAGCGCCCCGAGCGGTGGCAGGTCGCCGTTCGCCAGGTCCAGGCGGAGGAAGTGCGCGGAGCGGCTGCCGTGGTAGCCGTGCCGCTCGGCGAAGACGCGGTTGCCCGGCTCGTCCAGGACCCAGGCGAAGAGCTTGGTCGCACCGTGGGCGGTCAGGTGCTCCTCGGCGGCGCGAACCAGCAGCGCGCCGGCGCCGCGGCGCGTCCGCTCCGGGTGCACGTAGACGTTGACGTAGCCCAGACCGGCCTCCGGGCTGTCATGGACGAGCCCGACCTGGGCGGTGCCGATCACCTCGCCGTCCTCCTCCGCGACCAGCGGCCGGTAGTGGGCCTCGGGCCGGATGTGGGCGAGGTCGTGGGCGAGGGAGTCCGGGGTGACGAGGAAGAACGGAAGCGCGAGGTGGCGGACGCGGGCGAAGCCCTCGATGTCGGCTCGGACCTCGGGCGCGAGGTCGCGCACGATCACAGTCATGTACGCGCACGCTACGGGGGCGATGGACCGCGGTGCCTCTCATTTTCTGGCGGGTGCGGGACAATCACCCCGTGACCTTGAAGATCCACATCGATGAGAGCGCCCCGCCGTACGAGCAGGTGCGGGCCCAGATCTCCGAGCAGGCCCGGTCGGGGGTGCTGCCGGTGGGATACCGGCTGCCGACGGTGCGAGGGCTGGCCGAGTCGCTCGGACTCGCCGCGAACACCGTCGCCAAGGCGTACCGGGCGCTGGAGGCGGACGGGGTGATCGAGACCCGGGGGCGCAACGGAACGTATGTCGCCGCCGCGGGCTCGGCGGCGGAACGGGAAGCCGCGCTGGCCGCACAGGCGTACGCCGAGCGGGTCCGACGGCTCGGGTTGGACGAGGACGCGGCACTCGTCGCGGTGCGGGATGCCCTGCGGGCGGCTTACGGGGCGGGCTGAGCTACGTCCGGGGCCTTCCCCTGGGGGCCGGAGCCGCGAGCGTCCGGGGCCTTTCCCGTTGGAGGGCCGGAGCCGCGAGCGTCCGGGGCCCTTCCCCCCGGGCCACCGGAACCGAGAACGCCCGGGCTCTTCCCTGGGCCACCGGAACCGAGAACGCCCGGGCTCTTTTGTGGGGCACCGGACTCGGGGGGGCGTGGGCTCTTTTGTGGGGCACCGGACTCGGGGGGCGTGGGCTCTTTTGTGGGGCACCGGACTCGGGGAGTGCGGGCCCTTCCGTGGGGCACCGGACTCGGGGAGTGCGGGCCCTTCCGTGGGGCACCGGACTCGGGGAGTGCGGGCCCTTCCGTGGGACACCGGACTCGGGGAGCGCGGGCCTTTTGTGGGCACCGGAAATCCGGAAGCGCGGGACCTTCCCCGAAAGGGGCCGGGGCCGGGGCCGGGAGCGTCAAGCCCGCTCCAGGTGCTCCGGCGCTCGGGTGACGTCCCAGCCCTCCGCCCGCGCCGCCCTGGCGAAGGTCATCGCGTCCTCCACCGCCGCCCCCGTCGGGTCGTTGTTGAAGTACGCGAACACGTCCTTGCCCCCGGACCACGTCTGCGTGATCCGCTCGGCCCACGTCTTCAGGGCCCGTCGGCCGTAGTGCGGCCAGGCGCGGGCGCGGCCGACGTGGAAGCGGACGTAGCCCCAGTCGGCGGTGCGCCACAGCGGGGTGGCCGGGCGGGAGCGGACGTCGGCCCAGCACAGGGCGGCGCCGCGTGATTCCAGCACCTCGCGCACCTCGTTCGTCCACCACGAGTCGTGGCGCGGTTCGACCGCGACCCTCGTCCCGGCCGGGAAGCAGGACAGGCAGGTGTCCAGCAGCCCCGCGTCCGCGCGCAGTGTCGGTGGCAGTTGGAGCAGGACCGGTCCCAGGCGGTCGCCGAGGCCCGCCGCGTGGCTCATCAGGCGGTGCACCGGCTCCTCGGGGTCCCGCAGCCGTTTGATGTGGGTCAGATAGCGGCTGGCCTTCACCGCGACGACGAAGTCCGGCGGGGTGCGCTCCCGCCAGGCCTCGAAGGTCTCCCGGGACGGCAGCCGGTAGAAGGCGTTGTTGATCTCGACCGTCGCGAAACGCGCCGCGTACTCCTCCAGCCACAGCCGCGTCGGGCACCCGGCCGGGTAGAGGACGCCCCGCCAGTCCTTGTACTGCCAGCCCGAGGTGCCGAGGAACAGGGTCATATCCCCATCAAAGCACGCGCCCTACAGGTACAGCCCCGCGTCCGTCCCCGGCCGCGGCTCCGGTACCGAGGTCGGCGAGGTGCCCCGGCGCAACGCGTACAGCTCCGCCAGCGTCGCGCCCTCGCGGCCCACACCCTCCTTGCTGCCCAGCCAGCTCACCGCCTCCCGGTGCGTCAGCCGGCCCACCTCGATGCGGGCCAGGCAGCGGCCGGGGCGGACCACGGCCGGGTGGAGGCGCTCCAGGTCCTCGTTGGTGGTGACGCCCACCAGGACGTTGCGGCCCTGGCCGAGCAGGCCGTCGGTCAGGTTGAGCAGCCGCGACAGGGCCTGGCCCGCCGTGTGCTTGGCCTCCCCGCGGATCAGCTCGTCGCAGTCCTCCAGGAGGAGCAGCCGCCAGCGGCCCTTGCCCGTGGAGTCGTCCTCGCCGATCGCGATGTCCATCAGATAGCCGACGTCGGAGAAGAGGCGCTCGGGGTCCAGGACGCAGTCCACCTGGCACCAGTCCCGCCAGGAACGCGCCAGCGTCCGCAGCGCCGAGGTCTTGCCGGTGCCCGGCGGGCCGTGCAGGAGCAGCAGACGGCCCGCGATGCCATCGGGGGTCGTCTTCATCAGGCGGTCCATCGCGTCCGCGACCGGCGCGGTGTAGTTGTCCCGCACCTCGTCCCAGGTGCCCGCGGAGATCTGCCGGGTGGTGCGGTGCGGGCCGCGCCTCGGGGAGACGTACCAAAAGCCCATGGTCACGTTCTCCGGCTGCGGTTCGGGCTCGTCCGCCGCGCCGTCGGTGGCCTGGTCGAGGACCTTTTCGGCGAGCTCGGGACTGGTCGCCGTCACCGTGACGTCGGCGCCGCGGTTCCAGCGGGAGATCAGCAGGGTCCAGCCGTCGCCCTCGGCGAGGGTCGCGCTCCGGTCGTCGTCGCGGGCGACGCGCAGCACCCGGGCGCCCGCCGGCAGCAGCGTCGCCCCGGACCGCACGCGGTCGATGTTGGCCGCGTGCGAGTACGGCTGCTCGCCCGTCGCGAAGCGGCCGAGGAACAGCGCGTCGACGACGTCGGACGGTGAGTCGCTGTCGTCGACGTTGAGCCGGATCGGCAGAGCGTCGTGTGGGTTCGCAGACATGCCGCCATGATCCGGCACGCGGACGCCGTGTGCACCCGCTTTCCGCGGTGCACCGCCCCCCGCACCTTCGGCACGGGCGGCGCGAGAACCGCGGCGCGTCACGAGCGTCCCGCGCTCCCGGCGTATCCCCTTCGGCCTGTTACACAGCTGTGCGCCCACGACATCTGCCCCAGGGGGCGTCCTGCCGGATACGGTTGCCCTTGATGGGACGTCATGGGTGGAATTCGGGGGTGGGGCGGTGGCGGCTCACCGCGCTGCTCGGGGTCGGCGTGGCCGCACTGGCTTTGGTGGTGACCCTCCTCAACACGCTTCCCGGGGGCGGCTCGGGCACCGAGGGCACCTCGCGCGACGGGGACAAGGTGCACGGCACGCCCACCGCCACTCCGGCCGCGACACAGCCGGACGTGGGCTGGGGCTTCACCCACACCCAGTTCAGCGCCGACGAGGGCAGTGCCGCCGCCGTCGAGCGCGTCGAGGAACTGCTGTCGGAGGCCGGGGGCCTGCCGCAGATCCAGCACCTGATGGGCTGGGGCGCCGACAACCCCGAACCGGTCGAGGGGCGTTACGACTTCGAGGCGATGGACCTCCGCGTCGACTTCATGCGCGCGTCCGGCGGCACGCCCGTCATCACGCTGTGCTGCGCCCCCGACTGGATGAAGGGCGGCGAGGCCGGCGTCGACAACACCGACTGGAGCCAGGCCTCCCTGGAGACCGCCCCCGAGCGTGAGCACTACCAGGACTTCGCAGACCTGGCCGCGACCGTCGCCAAGCGCTATCCGGACGTACGCCACTTCATCGTCTGGAACGAGTTCAAGGGCTTCTGGAACGACGCCGAGGCCCGCTGGGACCACGAGGGGTACACCGAGCTGTACAACCTCGTCTACAAGGCCCTCAAGAAGGTCGACAGGGACATCATGGTCGGCGGGCCCTACCTGGTCATGGACAGTCTCGACCCGAGGTCGGAAGACGCCTCCGCGACCTTCAAAGGCCCCTGGGGCGCCATGGACCAGCGTGTCCTCGACGCCTTCGAGTACTGGAACAAGCACAAGGCGGGCGCCGAGTTCGTGGTCGTGGACGGGTCCAGTTACACCCAGGACGACGAGCTGCTGCCCGACGAGTTCGCGGCCACCGACAAGTTCACCGCGGTGGGCGACTGGGTGCGCGCGCGGACCGGCGACCTGCCGCTGTGGTGGGCCGAGTACTACGTCGAGCCCGCCGACGGCAACGACGAGCGCAAGGGCTGGTCCGAGACCCGCCGGGTCGCCGTCCAGGCGGCCGGGATGATCGCCATGGTCAAGGGCGGTGCCTCCTCCGGTTTCTACTGGAACCCGGAGAAGGAGAAGGGCTCCGACTGCCCGGGCTGCCTGTGGACACCGACCGACAGCCGGGGCGGGGGCGAGAAGCTGCCCATGTACGACCTGGTCGCGCGCTTCAGCCAGGAGTTCCCGCCGGGAACCGCCGCGGAGGAGGTGCCGGTCGCCGCCGCCGACGGGTCCGAGGTCCGGGTCCTGGCGACCGACGAGGTGATCCTGGTCGTCAACACCCTCGACCGGTCGATCAGCGCGAAGATCGACGGCAAGGACGTCACGATGCAGGCGTACGAGGTCAGGTGGCTCGAACGCCGGGCCACCTGACCCTCACTTGATCGTCGTCAACCGCTGTACCAACGCGGCCAGCAGCACCGCCAGCAGCGGCAGCGAGAACCAGAAGGTGCTCTGCAGCCACTGCAGTTGCCGCACGCTCGGCCGCACCGCGACCCGGACGACCTCCCGCGCCGACAGCAGCACGATCAGCGCGAGCGCCGCGAGGGCCCCCACCACCGACCACGGCGTCCAGGTCACCTGCGGTCCGATGGGACCCGGATCCGCGGCCGGGACCTTGCCCTCGGGCTGCTTGCGCAGCGCGTACATCGTCACGTCCTCGTTGACGAAGACCTTCTTCAGTTCCTTCCGGTCGTCCAGGTTCTTGATCAGCCGCGGTTCCCAGCCGGCCGCGTAGCCCACGTCCAGCTGCAGGTAGACGACCTGACTGCGGTTGACCATCAGATACGAGTTCGGGCCCGCGTCCTTGAGCGCCTTGACCAGGCCGGACACCAGCACCGGGTCGGTCGGCGCCAGCGTGGGCAGGTACTCGACCTTCTCCATGTCCTTCGCGCCCCACGGCAGCGACGGCGTCACGACGTTCACCGGGTCGTTGCTCAGCCACAGCAGACGTGCCGTCGGGTCGTCGTGGGCGTACACGTACTCCATGGCGGCGATCTCGCCGGTCCGGGTCCGCTCGAAGGGCTCGTTGCCCCACCGGGCCACCAGGAAGCCGCCGATCAGCACCAGCCCCGCCATCAGCGCGGCCAGCGGGGCGAGGCTCACCCGGTCCTTGTCGCGTTCCTCGATCGTGACGCCGGTGCGCGGGAACAGCGCGAGCCCGGCGAGCAGGGCCGCGCCCGGCAGGGCGAACATGAAGACCCGCAGGGCCATTTCGCCGCCGTACGACTGCATGCCGAAGCCCAGGAACGGCACGAACGTGAGGACCAGCAGCGACCGCTCGCGGTACTTGTGCTCGCGCCTGCGCCACCAGCCGTAGCAGGCGAAGGCCATCACGCCGCCGGCGAGGAGCACGCGCGCGTACAGGACGAGTTTGTGGGTCGAACTGCCGCCCTCGATACGGCCGGACACGGACGAGGACACGTTGCCGCCGACCCCGCCGACCCCGCCGAACATCTCGTCGAAGTGCCCGGACCAGTACGGCTCGGCCATGAAGCCCACCCAGGCGGCCACCACGACGCCGAACAGCACGGGCAGCCCCCGCAGTTCGCTGCGGCCGACCAGGACGAGCACCGTCAGCACGCCCAGCATCACGAACGGGGTGAGCTGGTGGGCCGGGACGCTCGCCGCGAACAGGCCGATCACCACCGTCAGCAGCACGGCCCGCTGCCGCCGGTTCGTCGGCTCGACCTCGATCTCGCCGGGGCGCCGGCCGGTCCAGATCACGCCCGGTGCCCGGAACCAGACGAGCAGGATCGCCACGAAGACCAGATACAGGAGATAGGTGAAGCCCTGCGGGGAGAAGTAGTCCTGGCCGACCCAGCCGCTGAGCACGAAGATCCAGATGCCGGTCCACTTGGCCCGCCAGCTCGCCCGCATCGACCGCACGAGGAGGAACATCGGCGCCAGGTAGAGCAGTTGGACGGCGAGCGGCCACCAGCGGATGACCTCGGTGAAGTCGTCGACCCCGCAGGCCTTCAGCACGAACGCGGCCGCCGCGAAGAACCCCGGCCAGCTCCAGCGCGCGTCCAGGTCCGGCACCGCGGACCCGGTCCGGTCGATGTAGTCGAGGAAGCCGAGGTGCTGCCAGGCCGTCGCGAACCGGGGTTCGGCCTCGATCACGGCGGGCAGGGCGTGCAGCGAGACCACCGTCGCGAGCAGCGTGACCAGCAGCAGCGCCCGGTGTTCGCGGCCCAGCCACAGCAGCGAGGCGAAGACCAGGACCAGCAGCCCGGCGCCGACGAGCGTGGCCTTCGGCAGCACGGAGACCAGCCCGAGCCCGCCCATCCGGTCCAGGTCGGCCTCGCCCAGCCGCAGCGCGGGCACCCAGTACAGCAGCAGCGCGGCGGTCAGCAGGCAACCGAGGACCACACCGAGACGGGTGGGCAGCAGGGCCCTCGGCCCCGAGGCGGGCCGCACCTCGGGCTCCGGCACCTCTTCGTGTACGGGCCTCTCCCGTGCCTCTTCGCGTACGAGGGCCTCCTCTGCCTCTGCCTCTTCGTCTGCCTCGAACGGCGCGTCGACCTCCGCCTCGGCCGGACCCAACGACGCCTCCGACCCAGGCTCCCGGGCCTCGACCGGCAGCCCCAGCTCCGGCTTGCGCGCCCAGGCGGGCCGCTGGTCCTCGGGCACCGCGGGCGCGCCCGTGGGCGGGGTGCCGGGGCCCGGGCGCACATCGGGCCGGCGTTCCAGGTGGTCGAAGTCGACGTGGATGCCCAGGCCGAGGGTGTCCTGGTCCAGTGCCCAGCCCGGCCCGCGCTTGTGTGCCGAGGCGGGCGCCTCGCGCGCCCCCAGGTCGGCGAGGTCCCCGTCGGGCGCCGCGCCCTCGGGCAGCTCGGCGCCCGACGCACGGACGATCCTGTACAGCCTGGGTGCGGCGAGCGCGACGATCACCGCGAGGGCGGAGATCTCCGCGACGCCCGCGCCGGTCAGGCCCATGCGGGGCAGCAGCAGCAGCGTCAGACCGAGCACCAGGGCGCACAACAGGCCCTGCAGCCAGGCCAGTCCGGCGGTGCGGCTCTGCGCGCGCAGCACCGCGAAGTACGTCTCCATGACGACCCGCAGGAGCCCGCCGACCGCGAACCAGCGCAGCAGCGGGGTGGCGGCGTCCGCGTACCCCGCGCCGAAGACGCCGAGGATCCACGGCGCCCCGAAGAACAGCACCCCGGCCACCGGCAGCATGATCCGCGCCATCCGCTTCAGCGCGGCCCGGGCGTTGGAGGCCAGCCGCCGCGGGTCGTGCGAGCCCTCGACGGTCAGCGAGGCGCCCATGTTGATGGCGAGCAGGTTGACCGTGCCGCCGATGGTGGCGGTGATGTAGAAGTACGCGTTGTCCTCGGAGCTGACCTGCGAGGCGATGATCACGGGGATCAGGTAGACCACGGCGAGCGAGAACAGCGAGCCGGTGTAGTCACCGGCCAGGAACCGCCCGACCTCCCGCCACGTCGGCGGATGCGCGTGCTCCTCGGTCGCCCGCACCTGCCGGGGCACCAGACGCCGGAACACCAGCCAGCCCAGCGGCAGCACGGAGAAGGCGATCGCCGCGACCCACGACACGAACACACCGGTCATGGGGACGGCCACCGCGAACGCGACCAGCAGCCCCAGCTTCACCACGGAGAACACGGTGTTGCCGACCGGTACCCACAGTGCGCTGCGCAGCCCGGTCAGCACCCCGTCCTGGAGCGTGAGCAGGTTCCAGGCGACGACGGCCACGACGAAGCCGAGCCCGCTGACAGGCGCGTTCAGGAAGCCGTACGACGGCCCCCACACGTCCAGCGTCAGCAGGAAGGCACCCGCGGCCAGCGCCACGACCACCGAACTGCCGACGTACGTACGGAAGATCAGCCGCCCGGTGGCCCGGCCCGCGACCGGGATGAAGCGGGCCAGCGCCCCGGTCAGGGTCACCGCGGTCAGACCCGCGAGCAGCTTCATCGCGGCGATCGCGGCGGAGCCCTGGCCGACCGCCGCCTCCGAGTAGTAGCGGGCTGCGGCCAGCCAGAACCCGAGGCCGAGCACCGCGGAGATGCCGGTGTTGAGCATCAGGGCGTAGGCGTTGCGGAACAGCTGGCTGCCCCCTGGCGACCGGCCGAGCCCGGGCAGCCGGAGCCTGCGCCCCGACTGCTCGGGCGCCCCGGTCGCGGGCGAGGTGTCCTCGGTCGTGGTCGTGGTCGTGTCAGACACGGGAACGGATGGCCTTCCGGCGGACCTGGCGTGCTCTGCGGACCAGGGCGTACCCCTTGGTGAGGGCACGGTCCCCGGCGAAGTTCCGGGCGATCCCACGGCCCTTGACGAGCCGCTCGAACTCCTCGACACCCGTGCTGCGGCGCACGGTGACGCGTCGCAGGGCGTACGGTCCCTGGCGGCGCCGCGCGAGGCTGTTGCCGACGGCGAGCGCCTGGCCGTACCCCGTCTCCCGCACAGCCTGCCGCACCCGGCGGCTGGAGTAGCCGTACGGGTAGGCGAAGGAGGCCGGGGCGGTGCCGAGTTCGTCGGTGACGATCTCCCTGCAGTGGATCAGCTCGTGGCGCAGTGCGGCGTCGTCGAGCTGGTCCAGCTGCGGGTGGGTGTGGCTGTGCCCACCGATCTCGACGCCCGCCGCGGCCAGTTCGCTGACCTGGGCCCAGTCGAGCATGGTGTCGGGGCTGTCGCCGGTGTCGTGCGGACCGCGGATCCAGCCCGTGGAGACGAACACGGTGGCGGTGAAGCCGTGCTGGGCGAGGACGGGCAGGGCGTGCCGGTGCACGCCCTCGTAGCCGTCGTCGAAGGTGATCAGCACGGGCCGCGCGGGCAGCGGGCGGCCACCTCGCCAACAGGCGGCGAGATCGGCGGCGGTGACCGGGGTCAGGCCCAGGTCGCCGATCAGCGCCATCTGGGCGGCGAAGTCCCCGGGCGTGACCGACAGTTCGCGGGTCGCTTCGTTCGGATCGGTGCCGATCTCGTGGTACATGAGGATCGGCACGGGTGCCTCAGTCATGTCTGCCCCCCTCGCTGTCCGACAGCTGCGCCACCGAGAAGGTTGCCCCGCCCCGGCGTGCCCGGACACTTCCCACCACGTATCCGCCCGCCGCCGTGAGCACCCCGGCCACGATCGCGCCCGCCCGGCCCGCACCGCCCGGCCGGGCCAGCAGGGCGTCCCGCAGCCCGCGCGCCACCCCGGCCGGAAGGACCCGGGTGGCGTACCGGCGCTCCGACTCCAGCCCCTTGCCGGCGCCGACACTGCGCGCCACCAGGGCCTTGGACAGGCCCTCGGCGTACGCGCGGGTGCGGAAGTACCCGAAGTGCTCGCGTGCCTCGGGCACCCGGTGGTGGATCACCGCCCGGTCGTCGATCAGGAGGACCGCGTCCGGCCGGGCACGGGTGAGGCGGATGCACAGCTCCGTCTCCTCGCAGCCCAGCGGCCTTTTGTCGCCGTCGCGTCCGATGCCGGTGGCGAAGCCGCCCGCCGCGTCGAAGGCGCTGCGCCGGAAGGACGCGTTGCCGCCGAGCACGTTGCGCACCCGCACCAGGCCGGGCGGCAGCCCCTTGTAGGTGCAGCCCACCACCCAGTCGAACTCCGCGGGAAACCAGGCCGGCCGGCGGCCCGAGGCCCAGATGGGCTCCGTACGGCCACCGACGGCCATCACCCGCGGATCCGCGTACGCCTTGGCGAAGTGCGCGAGCCAGTCCCGCTCGGCGACGGCGTCGTCGTCCAGGAAGGCGACGACCTCACCGCGCGAGGCGGCGATGCCGGTGTTGCGGCCGGCGGACAGGCCGCGGGGGCCCGCGTTGGCGAGCACCCGCACCGCCGTGCCTTCCCCGGACTCCTTGTACTCCTTGGTGAGCCGGTCCAGGAGTGCCGCGTTGTGGTCGACGACCAGCAGGGTTTCCAGGGCAGGCCGGGACTGCGCACGCACCGAGGAGACCGCCGCGAGGATGTCCTCCCAGCGGTCCTCGGTGTAGGCGCAGATCACGACGGAGATGTCGGGACCGCTCAAGACACCTCTCCCCGGACCGAGTCGAGCATCGGGGAGGGGTGCCTGCGGCTGCGCAGCGCACGCCGGTTGGAGCTCTCCCGCAGGATCACCTTGAGCACCCTGATGCCGTCCCGCACGGCCCGCAGGTTGCTGGTGCCGTGGATGCGGAGGTACTCGTGGCTCGGTATCTCCTGCACCTTGAGCCCTGCCTTCACGACCCGGATGTTCATCAGGGTCTCGACCTCGAAACCGGTGCAGTCGAGGTCGATCTTGTCGAGGCAGTGCCGCCAGAAGGCGTTGTAGCCGTAGCAGAGATCCGTGTAGCGGGCGCCGAACTTGCGGTTGACGGTGGTGCACAGCGCCCAGTTGCCGAGCTTGCGGATGAAGGTCATGTCGTCGGTGCCGCCGCCGTTGGCGAAGCGGGACCCCTTGGCGAAGTCCGCGCCCGAGACGAGGGCGGAGACGTACGACACGATCTCGTTGCCGTCGGCCGAGCCGTCCGCGTCGACCATCACGATGATGTCGCCGGTGCAGGCGTTGAACCCGGTGATCAGGGCGTCGCCCTTGCCCTTGCCGCGCTGCTCGACGACCTTGACGTCAGGCCACAGTTCGCGGGCCACTTCGACGGTGTTGTCGGTGGAGTTGCCGTCCACCAGGACCACTTCGTGGATCCAGTCCGGAAGGGTCTTGAAGACGTAGGGGAGATTCTCCGCCTCGTTCATGGCGGGAATCACCACGCTCACCGGCGGCGCGATGGCCAGGTGAGAGGAGATCGGTCGGTAATGGCTGGTCGCGAAGGCGTCCTGGCCCGATGTGGCCGGCCGCAGATCGAAGCTCATGAGTCTGGTCCCTCTCGTCCGGTGGACCGCCCGCCCCTGGGCAGCCCGGCTGTGTGTCCGGTTCGAAAGGGGGGTTTCTCACGCACGGCACCACGGAATGGAACTCCGCACCCACCGGGTGAGCTGGCAAAGCTGGCCGGCCTCCGACAACGGCTGCCGACCGCGCGGCACGACTCGGTCACCAGTACGGTCACCGAGCACGGCACCCCCCTACCGCGCCCCGCGCCGGGCCATCGCGGTCCTTGAGCCCTCCCCTAGAGCCGCGCAATGATGGACCGATGCGGGTGAGATGTACGACGGTATTGACGATTGAACCCGTATGGCAAGACCTATAACGAGGCCTCACGTTTTTGTTGGTTTGACCGTTACCGACGGGACGAGCGGATCTTTCCCGCCCGCTTGAGCAGTTTGTCGGCCGGCTCGAACAACTCCGGCCGCGACACCACCGCGTTGCGCAGCGCCCGCACCGGGGCGCGGCGGACGCGATGTCCGACCGCCACCGGGTGACGCCTGGTCACCCACCCCTCCGACACCTGCAGCTCACGTGTCTTCAGGGAGTCCTTGTATTCCTTCTGACCCCGGCCTAGGTCCAGGTAGGCGATGCCGTCCGCGGCGGCCGCCTCGGCCATCCGCAGGTGCAGCACCAGGCCGGGAGAGTACTTCGAGAACGCCGGGTCGTACGCCGGGAACCAGCACGCGAGCACCCGCTCGGTGCGCAGTCCGAAGTGCGCGGCGACCGGCTTGCCGCCCGCGTAGAGCACGGACAGGATCCCCGCGAACGACTCGGAACGCGTGTGGAACAGGTGCTGCACGAGCCGGGTGATCCAATCGTGCGCGAAGCGGTCGCTGCGCCCCGTCCTGCGGTACTGCGCGGACTTCCAGTCCATCAGGGTGCGCAGGGCCGCCGGGTCGCGTTCGTCGTGCACGTACGTCACCTCGCCCGCGTCCCGGCCCAGCTTGCGCTCCTTGGCCAGCGTCGTGCGCGTGAACTTCGGTGACTGTGCGCGGAGTTGGGCCAGATAGGCCTCGTAGCCCTGGTCCACGTCCATCACCGGCGACGGGAAGGTGCCGGTGGCCCCGGCCTCGAAGGCCCGCTGGCCCTCCACCAGGTGGTCGAACTCCCACAGGGCGAGCCCGCAGGCCCGCAGCAGCTCCCGGGCGTCCCAGGTGAACCCAGGCCGGTGCACCACGCCCTGGGCGTCGGAGATGCCGAGCCCGATGGCCCGGCCGATGCCGGTGGCGGTCCGCTGGTACGGGAGGAACGCGGCGACCTCGCCGTCCTCCCGCACCACCGCGATCCGTACCCCGCGCCGGTAGCGGCCCACCGCGAGCGCGAACTCGGGGGACAGGAACGGGTTCGCCAGCTCCGGGGAGCCGAGCAGGTGGGCCTTGGACTGCATCGCCGTCCACGCCGTCCGGTCGGCCTCGCTCAGCTCGCCGGGACGGTACACGCTGATGTCCACGTCAGATGCCCTGCCTTGTCGTCGTACGGCCAGGCGGTCGTCGTACCAGAACCAGCAGGAGGAGAACACAGCTGATCGCGGTCACGGCGACGATCCCGCCGCGCACCGACCAGCTGTGCAGGGCCAGCATGCTCTGGGCCACCAGCATGTTGACGACGACCGAACCCGCGAGCGCGGCGATGGTCCGGCCGATCGGTTCGAGGCCGCGCAGTGCGGCGCCGATGACCGCGGCGGGCGCCGTGAGCAGGAAGAACAGGGTGAGCGGGCCGCGCAGGGGTGAGTCGGAGCCGGCGAGTGCCAAGGCCGCGCCGAATCCCCCGACGGCAGTGGCGGCGCCCGCGAGCAGCGGTGCCAGGTCCCTCCCCGGTCCTGGCGACGCTCCCTCGGTGCCGTCCGTCGACGCTGTTGAAGATGTTGTGCCACGTATGGACTGCATTGGCGACTTTGCCCCCCGAAGCGCCGGATGCCGGGCTTCAATGTCGCTCAGTCGCGCGGGAGCCGTCAAGACGGCGAAGCCGGACAACAGCGGTTCCCCGCACCCGGTACCGGGTGCGGGGAACCGCTTCCTGGTTGCTTACGGCACGATCTTCAGCAGGCGGTTGGGGGAACCGGTGCCCGCGCTGGTGACCTTGCCGGTGGTCGAGCCGTTGACGAGAGCCGTGGCGACCTGGGCCGGGGTGGCCGAGGTGTGGCCCGCCAGGTAGACCGCGGCGGCGCCCGCGACGTGCGGGGTCGCCATCGACGTGCCGGAGATGGTGTTCGTCGCGGTGTCGCTGGTGTACCAGCCCGCGGTGATGGAGGAGCCGGGGGCGAAGATGTCCAGGACCGAACCGTAGTTTGAGTAACTGGCCCTGGCGTCGGTGCTGGTGGTGGCGCCGACCGTGATCGCCGAGGCGACGCGGGCCGGGGAGTACGAGGAGGCGTTGGCGCTGCTGTTGCCGGCCGCGACGGCGTAGGTCACGCCGCTCGCGATGGAGTTGGCGACCGCCGTGTCCAGGGTGGTGGAGGCGCCGCCGCCGAGCGACATGTTGGCGACCGAGGGGCCCGAGTGGTTGTTGGTCACCCAGTTGATGCCCGCGATCACACCGGCGGTGGTGCCGGAGCCGGCGTTGTCGAGCACGCGGACCGCCACGATCTTCGCCTTCTTGGCGATGCCGTAGGTGGAGCCCGCGATGGTGGTGGCCACATGGGTGCCGTGGCCGTTGCCGTCGGAGGCGACGGTGTCGCCGTCGATGGCGTCGTAGCCGTACGAGGCACGGCCGCTGATCTGGGAGTGGGTGATCCGCACGCCGGTGTCGATGACGTACGCCGTCACACCGGTGCCCGCGGTGTCCGGGTACGTGTAGGTGCCGGACAGCGGGAGCGAGGTCTGGTCGCTGCGGTCCAGGCCCCAGGGCGCGCTGGACTGGGTGGTGTCGGTGAGCTGGACGCGCTGGTTCTGCTCGACGACGGCCACCGACGGGTCTGCGGCGAGTCTCTTGGCCTCGGCGGCGGAGAGGGTGGCGGTGTAGCCGTTCAGCGCGGCGCCGAACGTCTTCTTCACCGAGCCGCCGTACTCCTTGATCAGGCTCTTGCCCTCGCTCGAGGAGGCCTTGAAGCCGGCGTCCTTCTTGAGGGTGACGATGTAACTGTCCTTGATCGCGGTGGGGGAGCCGGCGGCCAGGACCTTGCCTTCGGCCGGGGCGGCCTGGGCGGGGAGGGCGGTGAGCCCGCCCACGAGGGCGGCGGTCGCCAGGCTGGTTATCGCGGCGAGCCGGACCTTCTTGCTACGCAGTTGTGCCATTACGAGGGAGTCCTCCTCATAGGCGACGCGTGCCCGGGTGGGGCGCGCGTCTGTGGGGGGTGCGCGCGTCGTCGCACGCACGGCCGTGGAGCGTCGCGTTCCGTCCCGCGGCTGAGTAAAGAGTCAGTGGTCTACGGGTGTAGATCAAGGGGCTTGAGGGCCTGTCACACGTTTGTCATGGACGCGTAATCAAACGGGTCGTCAGTTGGCCCGGAAAGTCTTGGCATGAACACTTCCCGTCAACACGCGTAGTTGCTACGACGGTTGTGGCAGAGATCCTGCTAAGGGAGGTTCCATGAGACGTTCCCGATTTGCCGCATACGTCGGCTCGCTCCTCCTGGCCGTCGCCACCGCCCTCACCGGGGCCACGACCGCACACGCAGCCCAACTCGCCGCACCAGGCGGGTATGTAGCGCTCGGCGACTCCTACTCCTCCGGAGTGGGAGCGGGCAGCTACCTGTCCGCGAGCGGCAACTGCAAGCGCAGCACCAAGGCCTATCCGTACCTCTGGGCCGCCGCCCATTCACCCTCGTCGTTCGACTTCACCGCCTGCTCGGGCGCCCGAACGGGTGATGTTCTGGCAAATCAACTCACCCCGCTCAGCGCCGCCACCGCCCTCGTCTCGATCAGCGTCGGAGGCAACGACGCAGGCTTCGCCGACGTCATGACGACCTGTGTGCTCCAGTCCGACAGTTCCTGCCTGTCCCGGATCAACACCGCGAAGGCGTACGTCGACTCGACGCTGCCCGGCAAGCTCGACAGCGTCTACTCGGCGATCCGCTCCAAGGCACCGGCCGCCCGCGTGGTCGTGCTCGGCTACCCCCGCTTCTACAAGCTCAACACCACCTGCCTCGGCCTCTCCGAGACCAAGCGGAAGGCGATCAACGACGCGGCCGACTACCTCGACACCGCCATCGCCAAGCGTGCCGCGAACTTCGGGTACGCCTTCGGTGACGTCCGCACCACCTTCACCGGCCACGAGATCTGCTCCGGCAGCTCCTGGCTGCGCAGCCTCAACCTGCTGAACATCGGCGAGTCGTACCACCCCACGGCGGCCGGCCAGTCCGGCGGCTACCTGCCGGTGTTCAACGGCCTGGCCTGACCCCTCAGGGGGACGGCGACGTGGAAGCGGAGGCCCCGTCCGACGGGGTCTCCGTCACACAGGTCACCGAGAACGGCACCGAGTTGGACGTCGTCTCCACCGGAGAGCGGACCTCGACACCGATCTCGTTCTCAAGGCTGCCGTTCTCGTCGTTCGTCGTCACGAACGCCGTGTCCTGACGGGTCAGCCCGCCGCCCTCCGGGAAGGAGAGGGTCTTCCACTCCTGGTCCATGATCTCGCCGTCCTTGGACACCCAGCGGTACGTCACCTCCGACGGCAGACTGCCCACCGTGAGCGTCGCCGTGAAGGCGGGCGCCTCGCTCTGCGGCGGCGGGCAGGTGCCGGTGTACTCCGTGTGCGAACCGGCCACCGTGACCTTCACCGACGGGGGCGGAGCGGCGGTCGTGGGGCTGCCGCTCGGGCTCGGACTCGGGGAGCGGGTCGGCTCGGCCGTGTCACTCCGGTCGGGATCGCTCACCGACGGCGAACTCAGACTGGACGGTTCCTTCGAGGGCCCCCCGGCCTCCTTGCCGTCGTCATTGTCGAGCAGGGCGTACATGAGTCCGGCGACCGCCAGCGCGAGCGCGGCGATGCCCGCGATCAGGACGACGGCGGCACGGCGGTTGCGGTGCGGCCGCTCCGCCGTGGTGGCCGTGCCCCCGGACTGCGTCCAGGCGGGCGGGACCGGTGCCGTCGGCGGCGACTGGTCGCGGCTCGGCGGGTGGGCCGGCCGGTACGGCTGCTGGTGCGCGACGGTCGTCGGCGCGTAGGGGGCTGCCGGTACGGCGTCCGCGCCGAGCGTGCCTCCCAAGGAGGGGGTACCCCCAGCGCCGATCACCCGCAGATCCTGCTCGGCCCGGTCGGCGGGCAGCCGTTCCCCCGGCTCCTTGCGCAGCAGCCCCTCGATCACGGGGGCGAGGGGACCCGCCCGGTGCGGCGGCGGCAGCTCCTCGTCGACGATCGCGCGCAGCGTGCTGAGCGGCGTGTTCTGGCGGAACGGTGAACTGCCCTCGACCGCCGCGTACAGCAGTACGCCGAGCGACCACAGGTCGGACTCCGGGCCGGGCGTGCGGCCCAGCGCCCGCTCCGGTGCCAGGAACTCGGGCGAGCCGATGACCTCGCCGGTCATCGTCAGCGCGGAACTGCCCTCGACCATGGCGATGCCGAAGTCGGTGAGCACCACGCGTCCGTCGTTCGACAGCAGGACGTTGGCCGGCTTCACGTCCCGGTGCAGCACCCCGGCCTCGTGCGCGGCCCGCAGCGCGGCCAGCACGTCCGCGCCGATGTGCGCGGCACGCTGCGGGCTGAGCGGCCCCTCGGCCTCCAGGAGCTCGGCCAGGGAGATGCCGCGGACCAGCTCCATCACGATCCACGGGCGGTGGTCCTGGGTGGCCACGTCGTAGACCGTCACCACGTTGGGGCTGGAGATCCGGGCCGCCGCCCACGCCTCCCGCTCCAGCCGCGCGTACATCCGCTCGATGTCGGTGCCGGGCAGTCCGGAGGGCGCGCGTACCTCCTTGACGGCGACCTCGCGGTTGAGCAACTCGTCACGGGCCCGCCACACCGTTCCCATGCCGCCCTCGCCGAGCGGGGCAAGGAGACGGTAGCGGCCCGCGATCAGACGTTCACTGCCCGGTTCTTCGGACACGGGCGCCCCCTCTTCGCATCCGCGAGATATCTCCACAAAAGTAGCTCAGCCGAGTGTGGATGCCGCCCCCTTGAGCACCAGTCCGACCCCTAGGGCCACGACGACGAGCGCCGACCCCACCGGTGCGGTCCGGCGGACCAGGGCCGTCAGCGGGCTGTTCGTCCAACGCGGGCGTTTGTCCAGCACCCGGGTCACTCCGGTACCCAGCTTGACGACGGCGAAGCCGGCCGCGGTGAGGGTGAGGGCGAGCCCGACGCCGTACGCCACGACGAGCAGCAGACCGAACCAGGCCTGCCCGAGCGCCGCCGCGCCGACGAGTACGACGACGGCGGAGGGGCTGGGCACGAGGCCGCCGGCGAAGCCGAGGAGGATCGTGCCGCGGAGGGTGGGGGCGGTGGCGTGGGTGTGGGTGAAACCGCCGTGGGTGTGCTCGACGGTGTGGGGGTGGCTGTGGGGGTGGTCGCTTTCGGGGCTGTGATCGTGGTCGTGGTCGTGACTGTGCTCGTGTTCGGGGTGGGGATGGGCATGGGGATGCGGGTGTTCGTGTGGGTGGCCGGTGGGGGTGGCCTGGCCGTGAGCGCCGACCAGGACCGGCGTGCGCTCGTGGGCGTGCTCGCCGTCGTGCGGGTGCGGGTGCGGGTGCGGGTGCGGGTGGGGGTGTCCGTGGTCGTGGTCGTGGGAGTGCGGGTGGTCGTGCGGGTGCGGGTGCCCATGGGCCTGCTGTCGGTTTCGCCAGGCTCGTCGTACGAGGGTCGCGCCGGCCGCGGTCACCAGGGCGCCGCTCGCGATGCCCAGCCATGCGATCACCGAGGGCGCCGCCGCCGAACCGGCCGTGACCAGGAGGCCGAGGGCGACCACGCCGAGGGTGTGGGTGACCGTCACCGAGGCGGCGAGGGGCAGGACGTCCTTCATCCGGGCTTTGCCGCCCCGGGCGGCGGCCACGGCGGCCATCAGGGTCTTGCCGTGGCCCGGTGCCAGGGCGTGCATGGCGCCGAGGGCGACGGCGATGAGGAGGGCGAGGGCCGCGAAACCGACGGTGAGGTCGTTGCGGGCGACCAGGGAGTCCAGGGCCCGGGTCCAGCGGTCGGCGCCGCGCGGCAGGACGGAGGCGGCGGGCGCGTCCTCCTGCCCCTCGACGAGGGCCGGGCCGCCGGGCCGTACGCGCAGGGCGGCGGTCGCGGTGTCGGCGGGGGAGGAGAGCAACTCCTCGGGGTACTCGGTCAGTTCACCGGACAGCGACTTCGTCGGTACGTCCGACTCCGTGAGCGTCGTGCGGTCGCCGCGCGCGGTGATCTCCCGCCAGCCGGGGCCGGAGTCCGTGGCCGCGCTGCGGAAGCCGAGGGTGACGGTGTCGTCCTCGGGCAGCGGTGCCGTGAGGCGGCACTCCAGGCGGAGGGTGTCCAGGCCGGCCTGACCGGGGCGCAGGCGCGCGTCGCTGTTCTTCGCGGTGAGGGCCACCGCACGGCCGTCGACGGTGACCCGGCTCGCGTCGGCGGCCTGCACACACCGCTGCCGGGCCCACTCGGTCATACCCAGCCGCTCGATGTCCGGCCCGGCCTGGGTCGCCGGGATCTCGGCGAGGTCCTCGACGTGGTCGACGCGCAGTTCGCCGGGCGTGGTGACGAGGCCGTCGTAGTGGTTGACGGTGAAGTTGCCGAGGGGATGGGCGCCGGCCGTACCCGAGGGGACGAGCACGAGCGCGCACGCTGCCGTGAGCACGGCCGCGGCGGAGGCGAGGGCGCGTCGGCACCGGCGGGGCTGGGGCTTCACTTGGCCGCCTCCAGGGTCTTACGGGCCTCACGGGCGCCCAGGGGTGAGAAGCCGGGGCTGAGGTCCAGGGCCGCCTTCAGCTGGGTGCGGGCCTGCTGCTCGTTGCCCACGGCGTGTTCGATCACACCGCGGTGGTAGAGGAAGGCGGCGTTGCGGTAGCCGGGGGCCGTGGCCCGGCGGGCGTACGGCAGGGCCTCCTCGTCGCGGCCGTTGACGTGCAGGGCCCAGGCGAGGGCGTCCGCGGTGTGCACGGTGTGGCGGCGGGCCCATTCGGCGCGGGCCGCGCGCAGGGCCTCGGCCTTGTCGCCGTGGTCGGCGGCGGCGAGCGCGGTGTCGAGGTCGGCGTTGACACCGCCCGCGCGGGCGAGTGCCGTCCAGGCGTCCACGAGGGCGTACTGGTCGCCGGCCTTCGCCCGGTCGCCCTCGGCGTCGCGGGCCTCGTACAGCTCGCCGAGTTCGACGAGCGGGCCGGGCAACGGGTAGCGGGCGACGACGGCCTCCATGCCCCTGATCGCGGCGGCCCGGTCGCCGCTCGCGGCCTGAGCGCGGGCGCGGCCCTCCAGGGCGGGCAGGTAGGCGTCGTCGGCGGCGAGGGCGCGGGCGTAGTGGGTCAGGGCCGTCGCGTACTCGCCCTGGTTCCAGGCGAGTTGGCCGAGCGCGGTGGCCACGTACGCCACGTCCCCGGGGGCGGTGGCCGACGCGAGCGCCTGCTCCAGCACCCGCCGCGCGGTGGCCACGTCGCCGCGCAGCTCGTGCACGTACGCGTACCGCGTGAAGACCGGAATGCCCGGCCGGCGTTCGTCCGCGAGGTCGGCGGCCTTCGCCGCGTCGTCGTAACGGCCGAGTTCGACGAGTGCGTCGATCCGGGAGGACAGGGCGCGCTCGCTGTAGGGGTTCTGCTTCAGCGCCTGGTCCGCGTAATTCAGCGCGTCCTCGAAGTCGTGCCGGGCCGCGGCGAGGGCGGCGCGGCCGGCGAGAGCCTGGACGTTGTCCGGCTCCAGGCCGAGGGAGCGCCGCAGAGCCCGCTCGGCCTGCGGGTAGCGGGAGGGGTCCCCCTTCGTCCTGGCCTGCTCGACATAGGCGATACCGAGGGTGGCCCAGCCGCCGAAGTCCCTTGGCTGGGACCGCAGATGAGCCTGCAGAGCGGTGATACTCGCGTCGAGATCACCGCCGGTGAGCAGTTCGGGCGACACGGCGGCGGGTGCGGAGGCGACCGTCGCCGTCCCGCCGTCCCGCACGGCACCGACCGCCACGGAACCGGCGGTGAACGCGACGGCCAACAGCACCGCACAGCCGGCGAGCTGAGCGCCCCGCCAGCGCCGCCCGGCAGCCCCCACCCGCCGCACGGCGGCAACGCGCTGGTCGGCCACGGCGATCTCGTCCCCCCGGGCGGGACGGGCCGCCTCCGGCACACCTCGGGCGCCAGGCCGAGGGCCCGCTGACACGGCCTCCGCCTCCGGCCGGGTCGCGCCCCGCGCCCGGACTGCCTCGGCGTCGGCCCCGGCCTTCGCGGGTGTCTCCGGCGTGGACCGGGCTTCCGGCGTGTCGCGGGTTGCGGCCCGAGGCTCGACCTTCGACGCGGCGGCCTGCGGCGCAGCCTGGTCGGCAAACCGGGAATCGGCCGACGAGCCTTCCGCCTCCGGCCGGGTCGCGCCCTGAGCCTGGGCTGCCTCCGCGTCGGCCCCGGTCCTCGGCGGGGCTGTACTCGAGTCCGCCCCGGGCTTCGGCAGGGCCGACTCGGGGCCGGCCGCAGCTTGCGGCGGGGCGGTCCTGGGGGTGCCTTTCGCGTCCGGCTCCGCTGTCTCGGAGGTGTCCCTCGTCTCCGGCTCGGCCTGCTCCGGGGCGAGGGCGGTTGGCGCGGCCACGGAACCCGGGCCGGCCCCCGCCCCCGGCATGGTGGCTGCACTCGCTCCGTCCACCGGCACCGCCACCGGCACAGCAGTCGCCCCCGCACCGTCTTCGCGTTCCGGCCCCGCGCCCGTACCCGCGCCGCCCGTGCGTCCCGGCTCCGTATCCGCACCCGACCCGCGCCCGCGCTCCGGCAGTGCCGTCGGCTCTGCGCCCTGGTCGTTCTCCGGTGCGCTGTCGTTCGTACGCCGGGCCATGCCCTCTCCTCGGTCGGCTCGCTGTGCAGGGAAGTCGCGGCGCGGCCCGCGCCGTGGGGGAAGGTTGGGTGCGGGCCGCGCCAGTCGGTGAAGAGTACGGATCAGTACGCCCGATTCCTCATCCGGCGCCACCACACGAGGGCCGAGCCGACCAGGAGGATGCCGGCCGCGCCGGCGCCCGCGGAGGCGGCGATCAGGGTGGTGTCGTCGGATCCACCCGCACCGGCCGGCTGGAGGGCGTCGCCGATCTGGCTGCGGACGTCGTTGCCGTCGGTCGTGCCCTTGGCGAGCGGGCCGCGTGAACCCTCGGTCGGGAGGGCGACGTACGGGAAGGCCTTCTCGAAGTCCTTGTCGTTCTTGTCGACGGCGTCGCCCAGGTCGTTCTTCGCGCCGAGCAGTTCACCCTCGACGACCTGCAGCGAGGCGTCGATCACGTCGTCGGTGAGGCGGCGTCCGTTCGGGAAGCCGGCGTTGTCGCCGTCGAGGACACCGAGGCGCTTGGGGTCGGAGACCGGCTTGATCGAGGTGTTCAGGCGCAGTTCCTCCGCCGGGACCACGTGCGGCGGCTGGTTGAGGCCCTTCACGCCCTTGAGGAAGACGTCGACGAGGTCGTTGCGCGGCTCGTCGGGCGCGTCGATCTTGTAGATCGCCTCGATGAGCTTCGGCAGCTCCGGGTTGGTCACGTTCTTGAGGAACTGGGCGTCGTCCCGGGGCGCGGACGCGTTGAACTTGTCCTTGTCCTTGATGGGGTTGACGACCTCGTTGACCAGCGGCATGCCGAGCCGCGAGACCTGGGAGTAGTAGCCCTGGGCGTTCTTGCGCTGGGTCGTCGACCAGATCCCGACGATCGGCTGCTCGGCCGACTCGGTGATCATGTGGGTCGGCACCTGGAGGGCGATGGAGTTGACGTTGTAGCCCTTGAGCGTGTCGTTGCCGACCTCGGTGAGGTTCCCGCCGTACAGCAGGTCGAAGACGCGCAGGTCCAGGAAGAACGGGTCGTCGGCCTGGCCGGCGAACGTCGTCGAGCCGCCGGGCAGTTCGTGCACCGCCTGGTCGCGCAGCTTGGCGTAGTCCGGCATGGACGCCTTGCCGACGTTCGACGGTGCCACCGGCACGTCGTCGGCGACCTTCGTCTTCGACACCAGCCGCTCGTGCTTCAGCTTGATCAGTTCGATGTCGTACGTCTGCGTGACGTTGAGGTCCGGGTCGTCCAGACTCTCGACCGGCCCGGTGTTGTAGAGG
Organism: Streptomyces sp. AC555_RSS877; assembly: GCF_019049245.1. GTDB lineage: Bacteria > Actinomycetota > Actinomycetes > Streptomycetales > Streptomycetaceae > Streptomyces. The sequence goes on from NZ_JAGMUK010000053.1 coordinate 88,795, forward strand.
AACGTCTTCTCGTTCTTGACGTGCGTCTTGAAGGTGAAGCGGTACAGCAGCTCGCCCTGCGCGTCACCGTTGTTGTCGATGTGGAGGTCGTACTGCGCGTCTTCGGCGAACGGGAAGAAGTTCGGACCGCCGGCGGGCTCCTCGAAGGGGGTCCAGTTCGCCACGATCGTCGTGGTGTCCGGCTTGTCCGGGCTGACGAACGCGTACACATCCGTGTTGTCGTACTGGGGCTGCCCCGAGATCAGGGGGGCCTCCCGGTGGCTGGAGGCGGCGGCCGCCCCCGGTTCCAGCGCGGTCACACCGGCGGCTGCGAGCCCGCCGGCGGCCAGCGCACCACATACGAGAGTCGCGAGGTGCTTGTGTCCCGCACCGCTCCTGGAGATTGGTGTCATGCCGTCCGTCCTCAGTCCAACTTGCCTGACGCCGGGGATTCGGAGCGGGGGCGGGGCCGGATTGGTCGAATCTGAAAAGACTTTTTCTGGCTGCTGGACCCGCGTTTTCGGCCCGCTGATCCGTACCCCATCCGGAGGTGTGTTCGTTGCGAATACCGCGTGGGACGGGGCGGGCAGGGTGCGGTGTGCGGAGGGGGGGAGCCGGGGTGGAGGCTGACGAGCTTCTGGTCCTCGTGGCGGGCGGTGACCAGAGGGCGTTCGAGGAGCTGTACGGGCTGGTGTCCGGGCCCGTGTTCGGGCTCGTGAGGCGGGTCGTACGGGATCCGGCGCAGTCGGAGGAGGTGTCGCAGGAGGTGCTGCTGGAACTCTGGCGGTCCGCGGGGCGGTTCGACCCGGGGCGGGGCAGCGCCCTGTCCTGGGTGCTCACCCTCGCCCACCGCCGGGCCGTCGACCGGGTGCGCAGCGCCCGCGCGGCCGGCGAGCGCGAGCAGCGGGAGGCCCGGCGGGCCCATCACCCCGCCTTCGACCACGTCACCGAGGAGGTCGAGGCCGGCCTCGAACGCGAGTGGGTGCGCCGCTGCCTGGACCGGCTCACGGTCCTGCAGCGCCAGTCGGTCACCCTCGCTTATTACGAGGGCTATACGTACCGTGAAGTGGCCGAGCAGCTCTCCTTGCCGCTCGGCACGGTGAAGACGCGGATGCGTGACGGACTGACCCGTCTGCGCGAGTGCCTGGGAGGTGTGGCGTGAGCCTTCTGCGCCGAGAGGACCTGCACTCCCTGGCCGCTCCCTACGCCCTGGACGCCCTCGACCCCGACGAGCGCCGCCGTTTCGAGAAGCACCTGAAGAAGTGCGACGGCTGCACCGCCGAGGTGCGCGCCCTGGCCGAGGACGCCGTCCGGCTCGCCTGGTCGACGGCCGCACCGCCGCCGCCCGCGATGCGCGAGCGGGTCCTGGCCGCCGTGCGCGCGACCGCGCAGGAGACCACCCGGCAGGAGACGGCACGCGCGCGTACGCCCCAGCTGCCGCCGCACGTGTGGGGCGTACAGCCGCCGCCGCGCGTACGTGAGCGGCGGCGGATCCCCCTGTTCGTGCCCTTCGCGACGGTCACCGCCGCCGCCGCCCTCGTGGTCGCGTCCCTGTTCGCCGTCCAGGCGGGACAGACGGAGGAACAGCTGAACGCCGAGCGGGCCCAGGCGCGTGAGATCGCCCACGTTCTCGCGGCTCCCGACGCGCGGGCGACGACGGGTCAGGACACCGTGGGCCGCAGGATCGGAGTGATCGCCTCCGCAACCGAGGGCAGCGCGGTCGTCACCCTGAGCGGATACGGCGACCTGCCGAGCGACCGCGTGCGCCAACTGTGGCTCATGCGCCCCGACGCGCAACCGCGCTCCCTCGGGCTCTTCGACGACGACACGCCCTTGGTGGTGTCCGGTCTCGACACCTCCGCCACGTCACTCGCTGTGACCGTCGAGCCCGACGGTGGCTCACCGCAGCCCACTACTCAGCCGGTTGTCCAACTCGCCCTGAAATCAGTTGGATTCGGAGAGTGATCAGAAAGGAGTCGTCAACCTGCTTACGGGGAAGGTGAATCCTGTGACCGCGATACACGAGTGCCCCGAGGGGGCGATAGGGTTACCCTGCCCGGGCCGGGTGGACTCGTACGGGTGGGGAGTGACATGGAACAGATAACAGTGCGCAGCAGGGCACGTGTCCCTGCGATCACCTGCGGGAGCAGCGCGACCAGTTCGCGCCTCGACCGCCATCTCTCGGTACTGGGCGGTCCTGCCGTCCCGCAGCGGGAGACCGTCGAGGCGACCTCGCTGATGCGTGAGCTGACCGCGCGTGACACCCCGCAGGAGCGCAGCCCCAGGGGTGCGCGAGTGAGCCGGGTTCTGCTCTTCGCGCCACTGCGCCGACTGCGCCGTTCGCTGTTCGGCGGGCGCTGAGTCCGTGCTCAGACGTCTCTGATCCGCGCTCAGGCGGCCGCAGCTCCGGCCGGTGCTGCGATCCCGTCGTCCGTCATCCCCACGGCATGCAGCGGCGCCCAGGTGTGTCCGCCGAGCGCGGATACGTTTCCTTCCCCTCCCTCCCGTCGCCTTCGCGCCCACCCCGCGGGCCCGTGAGTTCAGCGCTCGCCGTGCGCGTACCGGTGCACGGCGAGCGGCATGAACGCCGCCAGGAGGACCGCGCACCAGGCCAGCGACCCGGCGACGGGATGAGCCACCGGCCAGGCCGCCCCCTCCGGGACGGGGGCGTTGCCGAAGAGGTCCCGCAGGGCCGTCGTCACCGCGCTGATCGGATTCCACTCGGCGACCGTCCGCAGCCACCCCGGCAGGCCCTCGGCAGGGATGTACGCGTTGGACAGCAGCGGCAGCAGGAAGGTCGCGCCGCCCAGCTGGCCCGCGGCCTCCTCGTTCCGGGTCAGCAGGCCCAGGAAGATGCCGATCCAGGTGGTGGCGAACCGGAACAGCAGCAGCAGACCGAAGGCCCCCACCGCCTCCAGAGCGCTCCCCTCAACGCGCCAGCCCACCGCGAGGCCGACCAGCAGCAGCGGAACCGTACCGGCCGCCGTCACGACCAGATCCGCGACCGCCTGACCGAGCGGTACGGCCGCCCGGCTCATCGGCAGGGTACGGAAGCGGTCCATCACACCCCGGTGGGTGTCCCCCGCCGCCTGGAACATCCCCGTCATGATCCCGTTCGCGGCCGTCGCCACCAGCAGGCCCGGGAGCAGGAACGCGCGGTACTCCTCGCCCGGCATCGCGAGCGCGCTGCCGAAGACGTAGCCGAAGAACAGCAGCATGCTGATCGGCATGGTCTGGGTCAGGATCAGCAGCCCCGGGTTGTTCCGCATCCGCCGCAGCTGGCGGCCCAGCATCGCGGTCCCGTCGTAGGCCAGTGTGGTCATGCCGCACGCTCCTTGTGGTCGTCGGTGAGCCGGAGGAACACGTCGTCGAGGGTCGGCGGACGCAGGCTCGCGTCCAGCAACGGCACACCCGCCGCGTCCAGTTCGCGCACGAGACGGGGGAGCGTGAGCGTCGAGTCGCGGCTGACCGCGCCGACCGCGTTCCGCTCGTGGTCGAACGACGGCTGCGCGCCGGTGAGTCGATCCAGCACGGCCGCCGCCTCGGCCAGCACGTCCGCGTTCGCGACGACGACCTCGACCTGGGTCCCGATGAGCGACTTGAGCTGGGCAGGCGAGCCCGTGTGCGCGACCCGCCCCTGGTCCACCAGGGCGATGCCGTCGGCGAGTTGGTCGGCCTCCTCCAGATACTGCGTGGTCAGCAGCACGGTCGTGCCGTGGGCCGTGAGGTCGCGCACGGCGGCCCAGATCAGGTTCCGGCTGGCCGGGTCGAGCCCGGTGGTCGGCTCGTCCAGGAACAGCACCTCGGGGCGGCGGATCAGGCTCGCCGCCAGGTCGAGGCGGCGCCGCATTCCGCCCGAGTAGGTGGACGCGGGCCGGTCGGCGGCCCCGGCCAGTCCGAAGCGGTCCAGGAGCTCGCTGGTCCGCTCGGCCGGCCCCCGCACTCGGTGCAGCCGGGCGAACAGGCGCAGGTTCTCGCGCCCGGTCAGGTCCCCGTCGACCGACGCGTACTGCCCGGTGACGCCGATCCTGCGCCGTACCGCCGCCGCCTCACGCACGAGGTCGTGCCCGGCGATCCGCGCGGAGCCCGCGTCGGGGCGCAGCAGCGTGGTGAGCAGTCGCACGGCCGTGGTCTTGCCGGCCCCGTTCGGGCCGAGGATTCCGCAGACCGTGCCGGTCGCCACCGCGAGATCCAGGCCGCGCAGGGCGTGGACGGCACCGAACCGCTTCTCCAGACCTTCACTAAGTACAGCGTACGTAGAAGTCATGTCCCGACCATAGCGCACTACGTACGCTGTACGTAACTAGGATGGAGGTCGAGGTGATGATCGATGGCGGGCCGAGCGGCCGTACCCGAAGTGATCTGGGCCCGTCCCGAGCGGACGGGCCGGGGGCCGAAACCGGCGTTCACGCGTGCGGACGTCGCGGCTGCGGCCGTGCGGATCGCTGACGCGCAGGGGCTGGACGGCGTCTCCATGCGGCACGTCGCGGCCGAACTGGGCTGCGGAACGATGTCGCTCTACAACTACGTGCCGCGCAAGGAGGACCTGTACGAGCTGATGCTCGACGCCATCGGCGCCGAGCACGAGATGAGCGAGCCGTCCGGCGACTGGCGCGCCGACATGCTGCGCAACGCCCATGAGACCCGCGCCATCATGCGCCGCCACGCGTGGGTGCCGCGCCTGATGTCGGGGGTCTACGGCTTCAGCCCCAACACCCTGCGCTATCTGGAGCACTGCCTGGCCTGCCTCGAACCGCTCGAGCAGCCGTACAGCATCAAGATGGAGCTGGTCGCGCTGCTCAACGGCGTCGTGACGACGTACACCGCGAACGAGCTCGCCACCGCCGAGCGCACCCGCTCCATGCCCTGGTCCGAGGAGGAGGAGAACGCGGTCCGTATCGCCTACCTCGGAAGCCAGGTGGCCACCGGTGCCTATCCGCGGCTGGCGGCGGCCTTCATGGAGGACGCCGGGCCGATCGACCTGGAGGCGGTGTTCGACCGCGCGCTCCAGCGGGTCCTGGACGCCTTCGAGCCCAGGGGTCAAGGGAGCTAGGGGGCGAGAGGCTGCGGTCAGGGGTCAGAGGCCAGGGGTCAGATCAGGGTGAACTGGCCTTCCGGGCCTTCCTCGTGGTGGTCCAGCACCGACGCCGGCCTGCGTGCCGCCTCCGGCACCGGCAGGACTCCCGCCTTGCGCAGCTCCCCCGCGGTGATCGGTGCCGTCACCGTCAGCTCCTCCTGGCGCGGCCTCAGCTCCGCCAGCAGCGCCAGCACCGTGATCAGCTCCAGCAGCTCCGACGTCCACGCCTGGGGCCAGGTCGCCGGGCGGATCGCCTCCAGCGTGCCCGGCTCGGGGTGGGCGGTGCGGACCGCGAGCCACTGTTCCAGTACGCGCGTCCCGCTCACCTCGAAGTCCCAGGACTCGGGCGGCACCGGGGAGATGCGGCCCTCGTCGAGGTACAGGGCTTCCTCGTCACGGTCGTAGCGCAGGGTCAGGGGCCGGGAGGGCAGGGGTGCGCGGACGTACGGGCGGCGGCCGCCGGGCAGTTTGGGACGGTCGCCGTCGCGGCGCATCAGCCACAGGACGCGGTGGCCGAGTTCGACGCCGTGCGCCCAGAGCCCGGGGTCCGCGGTGAGGGGGACGGTGAGGCCGGGGCGTACCGCCGTCACGGTCCAGGCCAGGAGGTCCGCCGGGGTGGGGGAGAGGCCGAGACGGGTGGCGAGGTGGTCCAACAGGCCGGGGGAGAGATTGGGTTCCTCGCCCCCGGGGCGGCGGTAGAGGGGGCGGATGCGGCCGGGGCGCAGGAGCGGGAGCAGAGAGGTGGCGTGCAGGAGGGGGCCCGGGGCGTCGGGCGTCTCCGTGACGAAGATCTGGTGCTCGTCCGCCACCCGCCACAGCTCGGGCCGGGCCGCGTCGATCAGCCGGTGGTCGGGGATGAGCCACTGTTCGTCGAAAGGCGCGTGCAGTACGCGTACGGGCTCGGGGCAGGGGCCCGAGGCGCGGATCAGCCTCTCCGTGCCGCCGGACCGGCCCGGCAGCCGGCCGACCGCCGAACGCAGGGTGCGCGAGCGGGTCGGCTCGAACAGGGCCTCGCGGTCCGGGCCCTCGGCCTTCATCAGGGCGTCCCAGCGGGCTCTGAGTGATGCCGCGTCGGGTCCCGTCGGCCACCCCCGGCCGAGCCGCGGCGGTGCGACGGACCACGGCATGAGGTCCGCCAGCGGCGGAGCGTCGTCGTGCGTCACGCACGGCATCGTACGACCTGGCACGGACAGGCGGCTCAGGTGGCGTCCAGCGTCACCGTGAAGGAGAAGCGGTCGCCCCGGTAGTGGATGACGGCGGCGTCGAGGACCCGCCCGTGGGTGTCGTAGGTGACGCCCGTGTAGTGCAGGATCGGGCTGAGCAGCGGGACGTGGAGCAGGCGTGCCGTCTCCGGGTCCGCCAGGCGGGCCTGCACGGTGTCCGTGATGCGGCTGATGTCCGCCCCGACGACGTCCCGGAGCACCTTCGTCATCGGCCAGCGGGCCAGGTCGTCCGGGTCGATGTGCGCCGCGAGTTCGGGGCGCACATAGTTGCGGGCGTGGTTGGTCGGCTCGCCGGTCTTCTCGTCGCCGCGCAGCCGGTGGTACGTCGCCACCTCGGCGAGATCCGGGAAGTACTCGGCGACTTCGGCCGGCACGGCCGCCTTCCCGTGGTCGAGCAGCCGGGTCGCCATGCCGGACTGCTGGGCCACGATGGCGTCCACCGAACCGAGGAGCCGCACCGGGGCGCCCCTGAGGGCGTCCGGCTCGATGAACGTGCCGCGCCTGCGATGGCGCGTGATCAGGCCCTCGTCCTCCAGCTCCTTCAGTGCCTGCCGCATGGTCAGCACGCTCACCCCGTAGTGCCCCGCCAGCTGCTCCTCGGTGGGCAGCCGCAGCGGGTCCTGCGGTGAGCGGCCCAGTATCGAGGCCCGCAGCGACTGCGACACCTGGTACCAGAGCGGCAGCTTGCGGTTCAGGACGATCGAGTCCGGGGCGAAGGAGGTCACGGGGCCATCCGTACCGGTCGGGAATCCTCAGTGCAAGGGGCGGAAGTGCCGCTCCAGGCCCTGCCACACGTCGTCGTAGCCCTGTTGCAGATGTTCCGCCTGAGCCGCGTGAGGTGTCAGGGTGACCGGCCAGCGCGTCTCGAACATGAACGCCAGCCCGTCGTCGACCTTCTGCGGCCGGAGTTCGGCCGCGCTCGCCCGGTCGAAGGTGTCCCGGTCCGGGCCGTGCGCCGACATCATGTTGTGCAGCGAGCCGCCGCCGGCCACGAAGCCCCCCGGACCGGAGGTCTTCGCGTCGTAGGCGCCCTCGATGAGCCCCATGTACTCGCTCATCACGTTCCGGTGGAAGTACGGCGGCCGGAAGGTGTCCTCGCCCACCAGCCAGCGCGGCGCGAAGACGACGAAGTCGACGCCGGCCAGGCCGGGGGTGTCGGACGGCGACGTCAGCACCGTGAAGATCGACGGGTCGGGGTGGTCGTACGAGATGCTGCCCAGCACATTGAAACGGCGCAGGTCGTAGACGTACGGCACATGATTGCCGTGCCAGGCGACCACGTCGAGGGGCGAGTGGTCGTACGTGGCCGTCCAGAGGTTGCCGCAGAACTTGTTGACCACCTCCACCGAACCCTCGACGTCCTCGTAGGCGGCGACCGGCGCGCGGAAGTCCCGGGGGTTGGCGAGGCCGTTGGCGCCGATGGGGCCGAGGTCGGGGAGGTGGAAGGGTGCGCCGTAGTTCTCGCACACATAACCGCGGGCGGAGGCATCCAGCAGCTCCACACGGAAGCGGACCCCACGGGGAATCAGCGCCACGTGTCCCGGCTCCACATGCAGCAGCCCGAACTCCGTGCACAGCAGCAGTCCGCCGTGCTCCGGCACGATCAGCAGCTCGCCGTCGGCGTCACTGAAGACGCGGTCCATCGAGGTGTCCGCGTGGTACAGGTGCACGGCCATGCCGGTGCGCTGGGTCGCGTCGCCGTTCCCGCCGAGGGTCCACAGGCCGGCGAGGAAGTCGGTGCCCCGCGCGGGTTCGGGCAGGGGGTCCCAGCGCAGCCGGTTCGGATCCGGCACGGTCTGCGTGAAGGGCGCCGTACGGATCCGGCCATTGTCCGTGCGCGTGAACGCCGGGTGCGCGGCCGAGGGACGGATGCGGTACAGCCACGAGCGGCGGTTGTGCGACCGGGGCTCGGTGAACGCCGTACCGCTGAGCTGCTCCGCGTAGAGCCCGAGGGGGGCGCGCTGCGGCGAGTTGCGGCCTTCGGGCAGTGCGCCCGGGACGGCCTGCGAGCTGTGCTCGTTGCCGAAACCGGAGAGGTAGGTGAGCCCCTCGGCGGTCTTCCGCGCGTCCCCGTGCATGATCGCTCCCTTGCGGTCGATTCCTATGCATCACCGTAGGATTGCGGTTTCCCCGGCGCAAGAGGGACGCGCGACCTCCTCACGGAGGACGTCGAGCGCCCGGAACCAGACTCCAGGGGGATACGAGGTGTCGCACCGGTGTTCTACGCTCCCCGGCATGGCGTGGACGCGGGCACTTCTTGCTGCGCTCGCGGTCTGTGTCCTGCTGCTGACAGGATCCGCGGGCTGTGGCACCAACGGTGCGGACGAGCAACAGAAGCAGAGGAACGAGGCCTCACCCTCACCGGTGGGCGAGGTCGTCGGGGAAACGGACGAGGAGGGCCACCGCTACCGTGAGGTGGACGAGGAGGACGCCCCCGACGTCGGCATCGAGGTGCAGCCCGCCGCCGACGACCGCTGGAGCGTCCGGCTGACCCTCAAGGACTTCCGCCTCTCGCCCGCCGGCGCGAAGCCCGAGGCGGTGGCCGGCCGCGGGATCGCCCGCCTCTTCGTGGACGGTCACCCCGTCGCCCGCCTGCGCACCACCGAGTACCGCCTCTCCGCCCGCCACGTCCCGCAGGGCACCCACCACGTCACCGCGCGCCTGTACGCCGACGACGGCACGGTGTGGGCCGTCGACGGCGAACCGGTCGAGAGCACGGCGGACATCACGGCGTCGGGACCTTCGGGGGCCTCGCGGTCGTCCCCGCACTCGGGGCCGGAACCCACCGGCACCGCCAACGGCGCACTGAGCCCGCCGGACCTCGTGCTCCGTACTGAGGAGCGAGCTTCCCCGGACCGCGGCGGAAAGGCATCATGAAGCCCGTGCCCCCAGCGACATCGCTCCGTCGAGCGCCCGTACAGCGGCGCAGCGCCGAACGGCTGACCAGGATCCTCGACGCGTGCGCGGACCTCCTGGACGAGGTCGGCTACGACGCCCTGAGCACCCGGGCCGTCGCCCTGCGCGCCGGCGTCCCCATCGGCTCGGTCTACCGCTTCTTCGGCAACAAGCGCGCGATGGCCGACGCCCTCGCCCAGCGCAACCTGGAGCGCTACACCGAGCGCGTCACCGAGCGTCTCGAGGAGACCGGCGGTACGGGAGGGTGGCGGGCGGCGATGGACGCCGTGCTCGACGAGTACCTCGCCATGAAGCGCACCGCCCCCGGCTTCTCCCTCGTCGACTTCGGCAATCAGATCCCGGTCGGCTCCCGCTACGCCGAACCCAACCACCGGGTCGCCGACCGCCTCACCGACCTCCTCTCCGGCTATCTCGACCGGGCCCCGGACGAGGACTTGCGGCGCACCTTCCTCGTCGCCGTGGAAACCGCCGACACCCTCGTCCACCTGGCATTCCGGGTCGCTCCGGAGGGCGACGGGAAGATCATCGAGGAGACGCGGGAGCTGCTGCGGGCGTACCTGGCGCGCGTCCTGGACTGACGCCCCGGCCCCCTGCCGCCGGCTTCCGCCGTCAGTTCCGTCCCCGGCACCCCTCCCCACACGGCATACCGGTCGGTATGCTCGGTTCCGATCCGAGCGTCACCGTCGCCGCCGTCCTCGGGGAGGACCCGTGTCCCGCACCGCCCTGCGCATCTGCCCCCTCTGTGAGGCCACCTGCGGCCTGACCCTCACCATCGAGGGGACCCGGGTGACCGGCGCCCGAGGTGACCGCGACGACGTGTTCAGTCGCGGGTTCATCTGCCCCAAGGGGGCCTCCTTCGGGGCCGTCGACGGAGACCCCGACCGGCTGCGCACCCCGCTCGTCCGCAAGGACGGCGAGCTGCGCGAGGCCACCTGGGAGGAGGCCTTCGACGCGGTCGCCGCAGGCATCCGGGCCGCCGTCGAGCGGTACGGACCGAACTCCGTCGGCGTCGTCCTCGGCAACCCCAACGTGCACACCATGGCCGGCGCGCTCTACCCGCCGGTGCTTCTCGCGGGGCTCGGCACCCGCAGCATCTTCACCGCGTCCACGGTCGACCAGATGCCCAAGCACGTCTCCAGCGGACTGCTGTACGGCGACGCCAACGCGATCCCCGTACCGGACCTGGACCACACCGACCACCTGCTGCTCCTGGGCGCCAACCCCCTGGAGTCCAACGGGAGTCTGTGCACCGCGGCCGACTTCCCCGGCAAGCTCAAGGCGCTCAAGGCCCGCGGCGGCACGCTCACCGTCGTCGACCCGCGCCGCACCCGCACCGCCAAGCTCGCCGACCGGCACCTCGCGATCCGGCCCGGCACCGACGCCCTGCTGCTCGCGGCGATGGCCCACCTCCTCTTCGAGGAAGGGCTCGTGGACCTCGGTGAGCTGGCCCCGCATGTGCAAGGGCTCGACGAACTCGCCGCAGCCGTCCAGGACTTCACCCCCGAAGCCGTGGCCGAGGCCTGCGACGTGGACGCCGTCACGATCCGCGCCCTCGCCCGCGAACTCGCCGCCGCCCCCACCGCCGCCGTGTACGGCCGCATCGGCAGCTGCACGGTCCCCCACGGCACCCTCGCCAGCTGGCTCGTCGACATCCTCAACATCCTCACCGGCAACCTCGACCGCCCGGGCGGCGCCCTCTTCCCACAGGCGGCGACCGACAGGACGCCGCGCCCCGCCGGGCCCGGCCGCGGCTTCGCGCTCGGGCGCTGGCGCTCCCGGGTGAGCGGGCACCCCGAGGCGAAGGGGGAGCTGCCGCTCTCCGCGCTCGCCGAGGAGATCGACACGGCCACCGAGCAGGGCGCGCCGGTCCGGGCGCTCGTCGCGGTCGCCGCCAACCCGGTGCTGTCCGCCCCCGACGGGGACCGGCTGGACAAGGCCCTCGACTCGCTCGACTTCATGGTCAGCGTCGACCCGTACCTGAACGAGACCTCGCGCCACGCCCACGTCGTGCTGCCGCCGCCCCCGCCCTCCCAGAGCCCGCACCACGACTTCGCCTTCAACACCCTCGCCGTGCGCAACCAGGTCCGCTACACCCGCCCCGCCGTGCCCCTGGAGCCCGGCCGGATGGCGGAGACCGAGATCCTGGCCCGACTGGTCCTGGCCGCGACCGGCATGCACGGCGCCGACCCGGCCGCCGTCGACGCGATGGTCGTCGACCAGACCCTCGGCAAGGCGGTCAAGGAGCCGCACTCCCCGGTCCACGGCCGGGACCCGCGCGAACTCGCCGCACAGCTCACCGGCGAGAGTGGCCCCGAGCGGCGGCTCGACCTGATGCTGCGCCTCGGCCCCTACGGCGACGGCTTCGGCGTACGCCCGGACGGCCTGAGCCTGGAGAAACTGCTCGCGCATCCGCACGGCATCGACCTGGGGCCGCTGAGCCGGCGCCTGCCGCAGCCGCTCAAGACCCGCAGCGGAAAGGTCGAGCTGCTGCCGCGGCCGATCGCCGACGACCTGCCCCGCCTCCGGCAGGCCCTGCACGAGCGGCCCGCCGGGCTCGTCCTGGTCGGCCGCCGCCATCTGCGCTCCAACAACAGCTGGATGCACAACGTCCCCGCCCTCACCGGCGGCACCAACCGCTGCACCCTGCACATCCACCCCGAGGACGCCGAACGCCTGGGCGTACGGGACGGGGCGCCCGTGCGGGTCAAGGGCGCCGGGGGAGAGGTGACCGCGCCCGCCGAGGTCACCGACGGGGTGCGCCGGGGGGTGGTGAGCCTGCCGCACGGCTGGGGTCACGACCGGCCCGGAACCCGGCTCAGCCACGCCTCCGCCGACCCCGGGGTCAACGTCAACCAGATCCTCGACGGCAGCCTGCTCGACCCGCTCTCGGGCAACGCCGTTCTCAACGGAGTGCCCGTCGAAGTCGCCGCCGTGACCGAAAAGTTCCCCGCTCTGACCTGAGCAAAGCTGTGACCAGGAGTTTTGCGCTTATTGCTCGCGTGTCAACGTCTTGTTAACGCCACTTGACGAGTCCTAACGTCGTCGCCACCGCCGGCCCTGGTGGGAGTTCAAGGGCGAACGTTAGGTATCCACTCATGCTGACCATCCTCGGCTTCGCCATGATCGCGACCTTCCTGGTCCTGATCATGATGAAGAAGATGTCGCCGATCGCGGCGCTCGTACTGATCCCCGCACTGTTCTGTGTATTCGTGGGAAAGGGCGCCAAGCTCGGTGACTACGTCATCGACGGCGTCACCAGCCTCGCCCCCACCGCGGCGATGCTCATGTTCGCGATCGTCTACTTCGGTGTGATGATCGACGTCGGCCTCTTCGACCCGGTCGTTCGCGGGATCCTGAAGTTCGCCAAGGCCGACCCGATGCGGATCGTCGTCGGCACCGCGGTACTCGCCGCGATCGTTTCGCTCGACGGCGACGGCTCGACCACCTTCATGATCACGGTCTCGGCGATGTATCCGCTGTACAAGCGCCTCAAGATGAGCCTGGTCGTGATGACCGGCGTCGCCGCCATGGCCAACGGTGTGATGAACACCCTGCCGTGGGGCGGCCCCACCGCCCGTGCCGCCACCGCCCTCAAGCTGGACGCCAGCGACATCTTCGTCCCGATGATCCCGGCCCTGCTGGTCGGCCTCCTCGGCGTCTTCATCCTGTCGTACGTCCTCGGCGTGCGGGAGCGCAGGCGGCTCGGCGTACTGACGCTGGGCGAGGTCCTGGTGGAGGAGAAGGTCGAGGAGAAGGAGACCGAGACGGTCCTCGTCGGCGCGGGCGGTTCCGGCGACGGCACGACCCCGGCCCGTACCGGCGGCGCGGGCTTCGGCACCGACGCCGACGAGGAGGACGAGGACGACTTCCCGGGCCTCGACCAGAACCGGGCCACCCTGCGTCCCAAGCTCCTGTGGTTCAACTTCCTGCTCACGGTCGCGCTGCTCACCGCCATGATCATGGAGTACCTGCCGATTCCGGTGCTGTTCCTGATCGGCGCCGCGCTCGCGCTCACCGTGAACTTCCCGCACATCCCCGACCAGAAGGCCCGCCTCGCCGCCCACGCGGACAACGTGCTCAACGTCTCCGGCATGGTCTTCGCCGCTGCCGTCTTCACCGGCGTCCTCCAGGGCACCGGCATGGTCGACAGCATGGCCAAGTGGATGGTGGACGTCATCCCCGAGGGCATGGGCCCGCACATGGCCCTCGTCACCGGTGTCCTGAGCCTCCCCCTCACCTACTTCATGTCCAACGACGGCTTCTACTTCGGCGTCCTCCCGGTCCTCGCCGAGGCCGGCGCCGCGCACGGCGTCTCGCCGCTGGAGATGGCCCGCGCCTCACTGGTCGGCCAGCCCCTGCACATGTCGAGCCCGCTCGTCCCGGCCGTGTACGTCCTGGTCGGCATGGCCAAGGTCGAGTTCGGCGACCACACCAGGTTCGTGGTCAAGTGGGCCGTGATGACATCTCTGATCATCCTCGGGGCAGGGATCCTCTTCGGAATCATCTGATGGACTCCTCGACCAGCTCCCCCTGGAGGGAACAACCGTGAGGCCCGGTGGGAACCGCGGCTGGCTGCTCCGCCTCGTCATCGCCTTCAGCTTCGCGCAGGGGGCGGTGTCGATGGCCCGGCCCGCCGTGTCCTACCGGGCCCTCGCGCTGGGCGCGGACGAGCGGGCGATCGGCGTCATCGCGGGCGTGTACGCCCTGCTCCCACTCTTCGCCGCGGTCCCGCTGGGCCGCCGCACCGACCACGGCCGCTGCGCGCCCCTGCTGCCGGCCGGTGTGGTGCTGATATCCGGCGGCTGCGCCCTCAGCGGCATCGTCGACTCCCTCTGGGCCATGGCGGTCTGGAGCGGGGTGATGGGCCTCGGTCACCTCTGCTTCGTGATCGGCGCCCAGTCGCTCGTGGCCCGCCAGTCCGCCCCGCACGAACAGGACCGCAACTTCAGCCACTTCACCATCGGCGCCTCCCTCGGCCAACTGGTCGGGCCGATCGCTGCGGGCGCCCTGATCGGCGGCCGGGACATGGCGGGCACCAGCGCGCTCGCCCTGGTCGTCGCCGGTGCGGGAGCCGCGGTCGCGTTCGGCTCGCTGTGGCGCATAGAGGACCGTACGGCGCTCACGTCCCGTACGGCACGCGGCGACCGCGTCCCCGTCCAGCGCATCCTGCGCGCCCGGGGCGTACCCGCGGGCATCTTCATCAGCCTCGCCGTGCTGTCCGCCACCGACATCCTCACCGCCTACCTCCCGGTGGTCGGCGAAGACCGGGGCATCGCCCCGTCCGTGATCGGCCTCCTGCTCAGCCTGCGCGCCGCGGCCACGATCGCCTGCCGCCTGGTGCTGACGCCGCTGCTGCGGCTGCTGGGCCGGACCGTGCTGCTCACCGTCACCTGTCTGCTGGCGGCCGTGTTGTGCGCCGGCATCGCGCTGCCGGTGCCGGTGTGGGGCCTGGCCCTGATACTCGCGGCCCTCGGCTTCTGCCTCGGCGTCGGGCAGCCGCTGTCCATGACGACGGTCGTCCAGGCGGCCCCCGACGGCGCCCGCTCCACCGCCCTCGCCCTGCGCCTGACCGGCAACCGGCTCGGCCAGGTGGCCGCGCCCGCCGCGGCCGGCCTGATCGCGGGCGTCGCGGGCGTGGCCGCGCCGTTCGTGATGCTCGGCGCGCTGCTGCTGCTGTCCTCGGGGGTCGCGCTGCGGTCGCCTGCCAGGCCGGCCGGGGAACGGGCGTCGGACTCCGAGCCCCGCAGGTCGCAGGTCGCACTGGACCGGAAGAGGGATGTCTGACGGGACGCGGGCGCTGCTCCCACCCTCCGCGGCGCGGATGTGAAAGAGAGTCAGATCAATTGCGATTTGTACGAAAATCGTCTGACTCGGAGGAATCTGCATGCCCACGACGCCTCTTCTGCGCCGCGCCGGAGCGCGCACCGCCGCTCTCGCGGCGCTCACCGCCGCGGTGCCCCCTGACGGGGGCGCCGACGGCGGGTGCCGTGCCGATGGCGCCCGGGGGCAACGGCACCGTCAAGATCCACTCGGTACCGTACGACGGTGTCGAGCGCACGCCCTTCGGTGACCCGCGGGACGAGCCGAAGGTCTGCAAGTCCTACATCGACGCCGCCCAGTTCGACACGATCCAGGCAGTCGACTGGACCATCCAGACGCAGCCGCCGGTGGCGGGCGGCGCGGAACGCCGTGGTGCCATCACGCTCATCGGCGGCTCCGGCCACAGTGAGGACATGGTGCTGCCCGACGGCCAGTACAAGCTCGTCTGGACGATCAGGGGCGGCAACGGCACGGGCAAGCAGAAGGTGTTCAGGGTCGACTGCACGGTGCAGCCGAGCGCGTCTCCGGCCCCAACGGAGGTCCGCCCGCCGGCGGAGGCGGACTCGCCCGCGGTGAGGCCTTCACCCCGGTCGCCGGTGCCGCCGTCGTCGGCCTTGCCGCGGTGACCGGGACGGTGTGGTTCCGGCTCCGGCGTCGCCCGCATGGCGCGGCGTAGGCGTCCTCGCAGGCGCTGGTACCGGACGCGCGCCTACCGCCTGGCCAGGACGGCCGTACTGACCGTCTCCCTGGTGGCGGGCGGCGTCTGGTGGGCCCAAGACGAGGAGCCCGCCGGACGCCCCGGGGGCTCAGGGGGCCCGGGTCGACGCGCGGGCGGCGCAACAGGAGCGGCTGCCCACCGGCACCGGACTGCACGGACCCCCGCCCGGTCGGGGCGGGACCGGCACCGGAGCCGACACCGGCGAGGCGGAGCCGACACGGCCGCGGGCCCGCCCCAGGGCAGGCGGACCCGGTCAGCCACCCGGCCCCCGCGCCGACGCGGACGCTGCCCGGCGCGAGCCGCCCCGGCCCCGTGCCCCGGCGGGCGCGGCACATCAGCCGCGCCCGGAGGCGAGGGCCGGCGCACACACGGGAAGGCCGCAGCAACCCGGCACGCGCACCGACACGGGCAGACGGCAGCCGCCCGGCGCGCGCACCGGCGCGGGCGTGGCACCGCGGCCCAGGGCCGACGCCCGCCGCGCCCCGGCTCCGCCGCCCCCTGCCCCGGTCCCGCGCGACCCGACTGGCCATCCCCTACCTGGACGTCGACGCCCCGGTCATGGCGCTCCGTCTCGACCGTGAGCGGCGGCTGCCCGCGCCCCCGGACGACGACCCGAACCTTGGTGGGCTGGTACGACGGCGGGCCGTCGCCCGGCGAGCAGGGGACCGCCGTGGCCGTCGGCCACCTCGACACGGACACCGGCCGTGCCGTCTTCGCGGGCCTCACCGAACTGAGGACCGGTCGCCTGATCGAGGCCCGGCGTGCCGACGGGCGGACCGCCGTCTATGCCGTCGACGCCATCAAGAAGTACGAGAAGGCCGTTCCCGACCGGGAGGTGTACGGCGCCCGCGGCCGCCCCGAGCTGCGGCTGATCACCTGCGGTGGCAGCTACGACCGCAGGTCCGGCTACTCGGGCAACGTCGTCGTCTTCGCCCACCTCGTCAAGATCCGCGAACCGGACGGGCCCGCTCGCACCCGCTGAACCCGGCCGTCCGCTTTCTCACCAGATGGACCGGGCGTCTCGATCCCGCCAAGTGCCTTCCCTGGGCGCACACAATCCGTTAGCTTCCGTGACCCACACGCCCCGTACGACCCGCACGTGGCGTCCGACCGCGGAGCACCAGCGTTCGCTCAGTGAGCCCTCGGGGGCACCTGCCATGACACGCGCCATCTCTCTGCACGACGTGAGCAAGGCCTATACGCGAGACGTCCGCGTGGTGGACCGGCTGTCGCTGGACATCGCGCCCGGCGAGTTCCTCGTGCTGCTCGGTCCCTCCGGCTGCGGCAAGTCCACGGTGCTCAGGATGATCGCCGGCCTGGAGGAGATCACCGAAGGGCAGTTGCTGCTCGACGGCGAGTACGCCAACGACCTGATCCCCTCCGAGCGGGACATGGCGATGGTGTTCCAGAACTTCGCCCTCTACCCGAACATGACGAGCCGCGGCAACATCGGCTTCCCGCTGCGCATCGAGGCACCGGGCGAGGATCCGGCCCCGCGCGTGGACGCCACCGCCCGCATGCTGGGCATCGAGGACCTTCTCGACCGCCTGCCCGGCCAGCTCTCCGGCGGTGAACGCCAGCGCGTCGCCATGGGCCGGGCGATCGCCCGGCATCCCTCCGCCTTCCTGATGGACGAACCGCTGTCCAATCTGGACGCCAAGCTCCGCAACCACCTGCGCGCCGAGATCGCCGCACTCACCCGGCAGCTGGGTGTCACCACGGTGTACGTCACCCACGACCAGACCGAGGCGATGTCGCTCGGCGACCGGGTCGCCGTCCTGCGCGGCGGCGTGCTCCAGCAACTGGACACCCCGCGCACGGTGTACGCGCTGCCGCGCAACGTCTTCGTCGCCGCCTTCATCGGCACCCCGCGCATCAACCTGCTGCGGGGCATCGTCCGCGCCCCGCTGGACGGCGCGATGACCATCAGCCTCGGCAAGCAGTACCTGCGGCTGCCCGAACCCCTCTCCCTGGACCACCAGTTGCTCCGCGTGCAGCAGGGCCGCGAGGTCATCGTCGGACTGCGCTCGGAGGCCGTCCGCATCGCCAAACCGGCCGCCGCCCGGCCCGGTGAGGTGGCGATCAGCGGGCTGGTGGAGCACGTGGAGTTCCAGGGCCACGAGATCCTCGTCCACTTCAACACCGGCTCCCGCCCCGCCGTCGTTCCGGACCTGGAGGCCCCGCGTCCCACAGCCCGTCCGAACCGGCGCCGCCGCCGCGAGGGCACGGTCCTGGACCGCTTCCGGGACCGGGCGGGTGCCCTGCGGGCCGGCCCGGTGGTGGTCCTGGACGACCCGGCCGAGCCCACCCCCGAAGCCGCCCCGGCCGAAGCCCGCCTCCCCGGCGACCTCGTCGTCCGCACCACCCCCGACATCGACCTCCGCCGGGGCATGCACGTCCCCCTCCTCGTCGACATCGCCCACCTGTTCGTCTTCGACCAGCACGGCGAACGCATCTGCCCGACGCCGGCACGGCTGCCGGACCTGGACGAGTGACGTCCTCGGCTCCCAGGAGATTTCGCCCCCCGCCCCTTCCCGTTCCCGTCCTTCTGGGGCTCCGCCCCAGACCCCGCTCCTCAAACGCCGGAGGGGCTGATTTTCAGCCCGTCCGGCGTTTGAGGACGAGGCCGTTCAGGCCGAAGCGGGGGTCTGGGGGCGCAGCCCCCAGGGTCGGGACGAAAGGGGCGGCGGGGGCGAGAGAATCGCCCTCAGCTCACGTTCCTCTGGCGCACAAAAACTAACGCCGCTAGTTTATGAGGTGGACGACGCAGCCCCGCCCGGGAGGACGCACCATGAAGGCACACGACGGCATGTACATCGACGGCCAGTGGCGCCCCGCCGCCGCCCCGGAGTCGATCGAAGTCGTGAACCCGGTCGACGAGCAGGTCCTCGGCCGGGTCCCGGCCGGTACCGCGGAGGACGTCGACGCCGCCGTACGGGCCGCCCGTGCCGCCCTCCCGGCCTGGGCCGCGACCGCCCCCGCCGAGCGGGCCGCGCGCCTGGCCGCCCTCCGGGACGTGCTCGCGTCCCGCAAGGAGGAGATCGCCGAGACGGTCACCTCCGAGCTGGGCTCGCCCCTGAAGTTCTCGCAGAACGTCCACGCGGCCGTCCCGATCGCCGTCGCCGGCTCCTACGCCGAGCTGGCGGCGACGTACGTCTTCGAGGAGAAGGTCGGCAACTCGACCGTCCACCACGAGCCCGTCGGCGTGGTCGGCGCGATCACGCCCTGGAACTACCCGCTGCACCAGATCGTCGCCAAGGTCGCCCCGGCGCTGGCTGCGGGCTGCACGGTGGTCCTGAAGCCCGCCGAGGACACCCCGCTCGTCGCCCAGCTCTTCGCCGAGGCGGTCCACGAGGCAGGCGTCCCGGCCGGCGTCTTCAACCTGGTCACCGGCCTCGGTCCGGTCGCCGGACAGGCCCTCGCCGAGCATCCGGACGTCGACCTGGTCTCCTTCACCGGCTCCACGGCCGTCGGCCGGCGGATCGGCGCGACCGCCGGTGCCGCAGTCAAGAAGGTCGCCCTCGAACTGGGCGGCAAGTCCGCCAACGTCATCCTGCCGAGCGCCGACCTGGCCAGGGCGGTCAACGTCGGCGTCGCCAACGTCATGTCCAACTCGGGGCAGACGTGCAGCGCCTGGACGCGGATGCTCGTGCACCGTGAGCAGTACGCCGAGGCCGTCGAGCTGGCCGCCGCGGCCGCCGCCAAGTACGGCGACCGCATTGGCCCGGTCGTCAACGCCAAGCAGCAGGCACGGGTGCGCGGTTACATCGAGAAGGGTGTGGCCGAGGGGGCCCGCCTGGTCACGGGCGGTCCCGAAGCCCCGCGCGAACAGGGCTACTTCGTCAGCCCGACCGTCTTCGCGGACGTCACCCCCGACATGACCATCGCCCAGGAGGAGATCTTCGGCCCGGTCCTGTCGATCCTCCCCTACGAGGACGAGGAGGACGCCCTGCGCATCGCCAACGGCACCGTCTACGGCCTCGCGGGCGCCGTCTGGGCCGGCGACGAGGAGGAGGCGGTGGCCTTCGCGCGCCGCCTGGAGACCGGGCAGGTCGACATCAACGGCGGGCGCTTCAACCCCCTTGCCCCCTTCGGGGGTTACAAGCAGTCGGGTGTCGGCCGCGAACTCGGCGCGCACGGTCTCACCGAGTACCTCCAGACCAAGTCCCTGCAGTTCTGAGGAGCGTTCACGTGGTTCGTGCCGCCGTACTTCCCGCCGTGGGCGCTCCGCTGGAGATCGCCGAGATCGACCTGCCGGACCCCGGCCCCGGCCAGGTCCGCGTCCGGCTCGCCGCCGCCGGAGTCTGTCACTCCGACCTGTCCCTGTCCGACGGCACCATGCGCGTGCCCGTCCCCGCCGTCCTCGGCCACGAGGGCGCCGGCACGGTCGTCGCCGTCGGCGAAGGAGTCACGCACCTCGCGCCCGGCACCGACGTGGTCCTCAACTGGGCCCCGTCCTGCGGCGGCTGCCACGCCTGCTCGCTCGGCGAGGTCTGGCTGTGCGCCAACGCCCTGAACGGCGCCGCCGACGTGTACGCGCGCCGGGCGTCCGACGGCACCGACCTCCACCCCGGCCTGAACGTCGCCGCGTTCGCCGAGGAGACGGTCGTCTCCGCGAACTGCGTCCTGCCGGCCCCGGACGGCGTCCCCCTCACCGACGCGGCCCTCCTCGGCTGCGCGGTCCTCACCGGCTACGGCGCCGTCCACCACTCGGCCCGGGTCCGCCAGGGGGAGACGGTCGCGGTGTACGGCGTCGGGGGAGTGGGGCTCGCCGCGCTCCAGGCGGCCCGGATCGCGGGCGCGTCCAAAATCGTCGCGGTCGACGTCTCCCCGGCGAAGGAGGAGCTGGCGCGCGGCGCGGGCGCCACCGACTACGTGGTGGCCTCCGACACCACCGCCCGCGAGATCCGCGCACTCACCGGCAAGCAGGGCGTCGACGTGGCCGTGGAGTGCGTCGGCCGCGCGGCCGCCATCCGCACGGCCTGGGACTCCACCCGCCGCGGCGGCCGTACGACGGTCGTCGGCATCGGCGGCAAGGACCAGCAGGTCACCTTCAACGCCCTGGAGCTCTTCCACTGGGGCCGGACCCTGGCGGGCTGCGTCTACGGCAACTGCGATCCGGCGCGGGACCTGCCGGTCCTCGCCCAACACGTGCGGGCGGGCCGCCTGGACCTGGGCGCGCTGGTGACGGAACGCATCGGCCTGGAGGGTATCCCGGCGGCGTTCGAGAACATGCTGGCGGGCAAGGGCGGCAGGGCGCTGGTTGTGTTTTAGTCCCTGCGCCGCTTCCCCGGCCCCGCGCGGGGCCGGGCGCTTCCTCGCCCGCCCGCTCGGCGGCTTCGTCGCCGGCCACCTCGGCGACAAGCGCGGCCGCAACTCGATGCTGGTCCTCGCGCTCACCCTGATGGGCCTGGCCACCACCGGAATCGGCCCGCTCCCGACGTACGACACCATCGGCGTCGCCGCCCCGATCCTGCCGGTCGCCCTGCGGGTCGTGCAGGGCGTCGCGGTCGGCGCGCAGAGGGGCGGCGCCATGCTGCTGGCCACCGAGTACGCGCCCGAGGTAAGCGCGGGGTCTACGGCAGCGTTGTCCAACTCGCCGTTCCCATCGGCGTGGTGACGGCCAACCCGGTCTTCCTGCTCGCCGGCGCGTTCACCACGGACAGCGAGTTCGCCGCATGGGCCTGGCGGGTCTCCTTCCTCATCGGCCTGTTCGTGCTTGTCCTCGCCTGGTACATCCACACCAAGGTCGAGGAGACCGTTCCTGTGAACTGAGCGGGCGTGAGCCCGTTCAGCCGCGCGCCCCGAACGGTCTTGGGCGAGCTGGTCCCCGGCGTACTCGACCCCGGGGCGGCGACACGCATCCTGTGCGTGGTCCGTGCCCGGGAGGTCGGTTCCCTCGCGACCTGGCCATGTGGGTACGGCCAGAGGGTGACGGGGAGGCCCTGAACCATCACTCCGGTAGAGCAGGGGCCCCGCACGCTGACGCCGTACCCGGCGTCCCAGATCGCAAGATCACGTTAACCCGAATGGCCCGATGCAGCGCAAGCCCGGATGTCGACCATCACACGATCGAGTCAATTCGACCTCGTACGCACTCCTTGGCTAGCAGCTACCACCCTCGAATTCCGGCAGGCCGAGCAGGCGCTGACGCAGAAGGAGAAGACCGAGCAGAGCTCCCCACTGCGCACGATCCTCCGCGACCACCTCGGCACGGTGCTCCTGGCCGGCGGTTCCTTCGCCGTGAACACCGCGACCTTCTACATCCTCATCACCGGCGTCCTCGACCACACGACCCGTGTGCTCGACATGAAGCGCGGCGCGGTGCTCACCGTCTCGCTCTGCGTCAGCCTCACCCAGCTCGTGCTGATCCCGGTCTCCGCCGCGCTCTCCGACCGCGTCGGCCGCATCCGGATCTACGCCTTCGGCGCCGCCGGCATCGCGCTGTGGGCCGTACCGATGTTCCTGCTGATCGACACCGGTTCGCTGCTGTGGCGCGCGGTCGGCACCTTCGTCGCCAGCTGCTTCCTCAGCATCATGTACGGCCCTCAGGCCGCCCTGTTCGCCGAGCTGTTCACCCCGGAGATGCGCTACACCGGCGCCTCCCTCGGCTACCAGATCGCGGCCGTGTTCGGCGGCGGCCTCGCGCCCTTCCTGATGGTGCTGCTGCTGGAGGCCACGGGCACCTCGATGGCGGTGTCCGGCTACATCATCGGCCTCGCGGTGATCTCCCTGCTCTCCATCAAAATCCTCGCGGACCGGGCCCGGTCACGCTGACCGCCCGGACGCCTTCTCGGGCCGCGGCTCCGGTACCGCTCCCGGAGCCGCGGCCTTCCGCGTGCGCGAGCGGGACACCGCGACCCCGGCCAGGCACAGCAGCCCGCCCGCGAGCGTGAGCAGCCCGGGCACCTCGCCGAGCGTCACCCACGACATCAGGACGACCAGGGCGGGCACGGCGTACGTGGTCGCGCCCATCCGGCTGGCGGTCGTACGGGCCAGGGCGTAGGCCCAGGTGGTGAAGGCCAGCGCGGTCGGGAACACGCCCAGGTAGACCATGTTGAGGGTCGCCGAGACCGGCGCGTCGGCGGCCTCGTGGACGAGCTGACCGGCGAACGGCAGACACACCACGGCCCCGACCAGACATCCGAACGTCGTCACCTGCAACACGCTCGCCCGGCCGAGGGCGGGCTTCTGCGCCACGACACCGGTCGCGTAGCCGACCGCGGCGAGCAGACACAGCACCACGCCGAGCACCGACGACCCGCCCTCGCCCGCCATCGACAGCCCGACCGTCACCGCGCCCGCGAACGACACCGCCATCCCCGCGAGGAGCCTTGGCGGCATGACGTCACCCAGCAGCCGAGCGCCGAGCAGTGCGACGAGGATCGGCCCGATGTTCACGACCAGGGCGGCCGTACCGGCGTCCACCTGCTGCTCGCCCCAGTTCAGGGCCACCATGTAGAAGCCGAACCACAGCACCCCGGATATCGCGATCCCCCGCCACGCCGCCCGCGGCGGCAACCCCTCCCGCCGCCAGAGACAGATCACCCCCAGCGTCAGGGCTCCCGTCAACAGCCGCCCGAGAGCCAGCGCACCGGGCGAGTACGCGGTCCCCGCACTGCGGATCGACACGAAGGCGGAGGCCCACAGCACCACGGTGACCGTGGCGGCGCCGGCGGCGAGCAGTTCCGCGCGGCGGCCCGGGCGGGAGGGGGACGAGTTCATCATGCTCCAGAGGTTAGGAGGGAACAGGGTCAGGAGTCTCGCGGATTTCGGGCATGACGCTGAGCGCTCCGCCCCGGCTTGACTCAGCGCAACGCGCCCGCCTCGATACCGAGCAGTTCCGACAGCGCCCGCTCACCCGTCGCCGTCACCTTCACCGCGCGCTCGGAGCCGATGCGCACGCACCAGCCCGCGTCCAGGGCATGCCGGCACAGGGCCGCGCCCGCGACGCCCGCGAGGTGGGGGCGGCGTTCGGTCCAGTCGAGGCAGGCGCGGGCGAGGGGGCGGCGGCTCGTGCGGTCGAGGTGGATACCGGCCGCCTCGAACCAGTCGAGGCCCGTGTCCGTGAGCGCGAATCCCACGTCCTGGCGCAGCAGTTCGCGCTCGGTGAGGGCGTCGGTGACCGCGATGCCGAGCCGCCCGGCGAGATGGTCGTAGCAGGTGCGGCCCCGGGCCATCGCCGACCCGGCAGCGGCCTCGCGCAGGTTCCGTGGCCGTACGGCGGCACCGCCCGGGGTCACCTGTGCGGCGAAGTCCTCCACCAGCTGGGCGGTCCGCGCGTCGGCCAGCCGTACGTACCGGTGCCGCCCCTGCCGTTCCTCGGTGAGCAGCCCGCCCGCGACGAGCTTGCCCAGGTGTTCGCTCAGTGTCGACGCGGCCACGCCCGCGTGCCGCGCCAGCTCACCGGCGGTCCACGCCCGCCCGTCCAGCAGGGCGAGCAGACACGTGGCCCGGGTCTCGTCGGCGACGAGAGCGGCGAGAGCGGCCAGCCGGGACGCCCGCGGGTCCTTCGAGGTCATGTGCCCCAGCATGGGACACGGACGGTTCGGCGCTCGCCGAAGTGTCCTACGACGCCCGCCTGACCTGCTCGTACTGCAGGGCCAGCCCGTCCAGCAGGGCCGTCAGCCCGGTCTCGAAGGCCCGCTCGTCGATCTTCTCCTGCTGCTCGGCGAGGAGGTGGGCCTGCCCCAGGTGCGGGTAGTCGGCGGGGTCGTACGCGCTCGCGTCGTCCACGAAGCCGCCTGCGAAGGAACCGAGCGCCGAGCCCATGACGAAGTACCGCATCAGCGCGCCGATGGAGGTGGCCTGCGCAGGCGGCCAATCGGCCGCGACCATCGCGCCGTAGACGGCGTCGGCGAGGCGGAGTCCGGCCGGGCGGCGGCCGGGGCCGCGGGCCAGCACCGGGACGATGTTCGGGTGGTCGCGCAGGGCCGCCCGGTAGGAGAGCGCCCAGTCGTGCAGCGCGGTCCGCCAGTCCCGGCCGTCCTCGAACATCGACAGGTCGACCTGCGCGCTCACCGAGTCGGCGACCGCCTCCAGGATCTCGTCCTTGGTGCGGAAGTGGTTGTAGAGCGAGGGCCCGCTGACCCCCAGCTCGGCGGCGAGCCGGCGCGTCGAGACGGCCGCCAGGCCCTCCGCGTCCACGAGCACCCGCGCGGTCTCGACGATCCGGTCGGTGCTCAGCAAGGGCTTGCGCGGTCGGGCCATGGCGCACATAGTAGGGCTGCGAGAAGAAACTAGCAGTGCTAATTTAAAGGTGCGGTCCTCACAGGCCGTCATCTGTGTCCTCAGTGGGGTGACTCGGCATGAACCTGGAGCTCAGCGAGGAGCAGACCGCCGTACGGCAGCTCGCCAAGGACTTCGTGGACCGCGAGATCGCCCCCCACGTCATCGCCTGGGACCGCGCCGAGGAGGTCGACCGGTCGATCGTCAAGAAGCTCGGCGAGGTCGGCTTCCTGGGACTGACCATCGACGAGGAGTACGGCGGCTCGGGAGGCGACCACCTCGCGTACTGCCTGGTCACGGAGGAGCTCGGCCGCGGCGACTCGTCCGTGCGCGGCATCGTGTCCGTCTCGCTCGGTCTGGTCGCCAAGACCATCGCCGCCTGGGGGAGCGAGGAGCACAAGCGGCGGTGGCTGCCGGGCCTCACCTCCGGCGCGTACGTCGGCTGCTTCGGCCTGACCGAGCCGGGCACCGGGTCCGACGCCGGCAACCTCACCACGCGGGCGGTGCGCGACGGCGACGCGTACGTCATCAACGGCACCAAGATGTTCATCACGAACGGCACCTGGGCCGACGTCGTGCTCCTGTTCGCCCGTTCCACCGACGCCCTGGGCCACAAGGGCGTCTCCGCCTTCCTCGTCCCGGCCGACACCCCCGGCCTGACCCGCCGCACCCTCCACGGCAAGCTCGGGCTGCGAGGCCAGGCGACCGCCGAACTGGTCCTCGAGGACGTGCGGGTCCCGGCGTCCGCGCTGCTGGCCCCCGAGGGCAAGGGCTTCTCGGTCGCCATGTCGGCCCTGGCCAAGGGCCGGATGTCGGTGGCCGCGGGCTGCGTCGGCATAGCCCAGGCCGCGCTGGACGTGGCCGTCCGGTACGCGGGCGAGCGCGAGCAGTTCGGCAGGACCATCGCCCACCACCAGCTCGTCCAGGAACTGATCAGCGACATCGCCGTCGACGTGGACGCCGCCCGTCTGCTGACCTGGCGGGTCGCCGACCTGATCGACCGCGGCCTGCCCTTCGCCACCGAGTCCTCCAAGGCCAAGCTCTTCGCGTCCGAGGCGGCCGTGCGCGCCGCGAACAACGCCCTCCAGGTCTTCGGCGGCTACGGCTACATCGACGAGTACCCGGCGGGCAAACTGCTGCGCGACGCCCGCGTGATGACCCTCTACGAGGGCACCAGCCAGATCCAGAAACTGGTCATCGGGCGGGCGCTGACGGGGGTTTCGGCGTTCTGAGGGCTTCTGAGTACGTCTTTGAGTACGTCGGCGGATGTGGCACGGGCCACGTCCGCCGATCCTTGTCCCCATGAGCGACTCACAGGGCAAGCAGCAGAACACGGCCGCCTTCTACGGACAGGCCGTCGCGTCCTTCTCCGTGGCCATGGCGGCCACCGGCATCGGCATCTACAACCTCCACGGCGACGCCTGGGTGCGCGGCTTCCTCGCGATCGCCGTCCTGTACCTGGTGACCTCCACCTTCACCCTCTCCAAGGTGATCCGGGACCGCCAGGAGGCGGCGAGCGGTCCGTACCACCCCTTCGAGAAGCGCTGAACCCGTTTCGCGCAGCGCTGAGCGGCCACACTAAGCGCCCGCTCACCTTCGGCGGTATGGTGAGGGTCGTGCCAGTGGAGAGGGGCCAGTGATGAGTACGGCGGAGGAGACGGCCGACGGCGAGACGTCGGCGTGGGGCGAGGTCACGCCCGACGCGGCCCGGAGGCTGCTCGTCGCCGCGGTGGAGGCCTTCGCCGAGCGCGGCTACCACGCCACGACGACCCGCGACATCGCGGGCCGCGCCGGCATGAGCCCGGCCGCGCTCTACATCCACTACAAGACCAAGGAAGAGCTTCTCCACCGCATCAGCAGGATCGGCCACGAGAAGGCCGTGGACATCCTGCGGGTGGCGGCCCGGGGCGAGGGCAGCGCGGCCGAGCGGCTCGCCGACGCGGTCAGCTCCTTCGTCCGCTGGCACGCGGGCGGTCGCACCACCGCTCGGGTCGTGCAGTACGAACTCGACTCCCTTGGCCCGGATGCCCGCGCCGAGATCCTCGCCCTGCGCCGCCAGGTCGACGCCGAGGTGCGCTCGATCATCGAAGACGGCGTGGCGGCGGGCGAGTTCGACGTCCTGGACGTGCACGGGACCACGCTCGCCGTGCTCTCCCTGTGCATCGACGTGGCCCGCTGGTTCAACGTCGACGGTCCCCGCACGCCGGACGAGGTCGGCGAGCTCTACGCCGACCTCGTGCTGCGGATGGTGGGGGCGAAGTAGCCGTCCGCCGGCCGGGCACCGGACGTACTAGACGTAGTAGCGCGAGACGGACTCCGCCACGCACACCGGCTTGTCGCCGCCCTCGCGCTCCACGGTGAAGGCGACGCTCACCTGGACGCCGCCCGGGACGTCGTCGACGCCGGTGATCGTGGCGGTGGAGCGCAGCCGGGAGCCGACCGGGACCGGGGCGGGGAAACGCACCTTGTTCGTCCCGTAGTTGACGCCCATCTTCACGCCCTCGACCTTGATCAGCTGCGGTCCGAAGAGGGGCAGCAGTGACAGCGTGAGGTAGCCGTGCGCGATGGTCGTGCCGAACGGTCCCGCGGCCGCCTTCTCCGGATCCACGTGGATCCACTGGTGGTCGCCGGTCGCCTCCGCGAACAGGTCGATCCGCTTCTGGTCGATCTCCAGCCAGTCGGTGTGCCCCAGCTGCTCGCCCACCGCCGCCTTCAGGTCGTCGACGGACGTGAAGATCCTCGGCTCTGCCATGTCCCGGCCTCTCGTGTGATGTCTAAGCGACTGCTTAGCATGGTCGGCCGCGCATCCCATGTCAACGGACCGGCGCGATGAGGGGGTGGGTAGGCTTCGAGGGGTGCCCCAGATTCCCGAGAAGATCCACGAGCTCACGGTCGGCCAGCTCGCCGCCCGCAGCGGTGCCGCCGTCTCCGCCCTGCACTTCTACGAGTCCAAGGGCCTGATCAGCAGCCGCCGCACCACGGGCAACCAACGCCGCTACTCCCGGGACGCCCTGCGCCGGGTCGCCTTCGTCCGCGCCGCCCAGCGCGTCGGCATCCCGCTGGCCACCATCCGCGAGGCCCTCGCCCAGCTCCCCGAGGAACGCACCCCCACCCGCGAGGACTGGGCGCACCTCTCCGAGGCCTGGCGCTCCGAGCTCGACGAACGCATCAAGCAGCTCAACCGCCTGCGCGACCACCTCACCGACTGCATCGGCTGCGGCTGCCTCTCCCTGGACACGTGCGTCCTGTCCAACCCGGACGACGTCTTCGGTGAGCGGTTGACGGGGTCGAGGCTGATGGCGGAGCAGAGGGCCGACCGGCCGGCCTAGGTCCTGTCCGGCGGATCATGCCGCAGACGCGGGGCCTGGCACGCCGATCTGCGGCGTTGTCGTCGGTTGCCGACTCCTCCACTCTCGACTTCGCTCGAGCGGGGGGACCTCCATCGCGTCGACGCCCTCCTCCGCCTTGCAGCTCGACGCACCAGGCCCCGCTCACCTGCGTCGACGAGGCGCCGCGGATGTCCTGCGACCTGATCCG
>NZ_JAGMUK010000053.1:117302-178764 GCF_019049245.1 Streptomyces sp. AC555_RSS877
ACAGGCCCCAGCCGCCGGCCCCGTTCCCGCTACGAGGAGCGCTGGGCCCACCCGTACTGGGCCAGCCCCTCCGCCACCAACCGGGCGTTCGACAAGGCCCGTTGTCCGTCGGGCATGAGCAGGGTGTCCTCCAGGCCCACTCGGGTCGCCAGTCCCAGCCGCCCGGCCAGCCGCAGCACCGGCCACGCGCCGGCGTCCTCACCGTGCAGCAGCACCGGGCGGCCGTGTGCGGAGCCCAGGTCGGCCAGCAGCGCACGTGCGGTGTCCTCGGCCGTCTCGGCTGCCGGGTCCGTCACCTCCGCGAGGACCCGCAGCACTTTCGGGCCGAGCGGCGAGACGGCGAACCTCGCCGCCGCGTCCGTACCCGACCAGATGCCGGCCTCCACGCCCACCCCGAGACCGATCAGGGCGGCGGCGACCTCCTCGGCGCCCGGCTCGTGCCAGTTGACCGAGGCGTGGTCCGGCAGCACGGTCCAGCTCCGGACGCGCTCCACGCGGGCCGCCGGATCCGGCTCGGTCCAGGCGCCCGTGGTCACACCGACCGGCACCGGCACCCGCGCACGTATCGCCTCGAGCGTCGCCGCCACCACACGCGGCGACAGACTGTCCTGACCGCACGGCGTCTTGGGGTGGACATGGACGTCCGTGGCCCCGGCCGCGACGGCCTCGGCCGCGGACTCGGCCGACGCCTGCGGAGTGAGCGGCACCATCGCACCGTCGGCGGCCCCTCGGGGCCCGTTGAGACACACCTGCACCATGCCTCGATGGTGCCAGGCACCGCTGACAGAACAGGGGGTGCGGCATCCCCGGCGCACCCCCGCAGCACCGTTCCTGGGTTCGGTTCGGTCGGTTCGGTCAGGCCGACACAAGCAGCCGTCCGCGCCTGGCGTCCGCCAGGGCCTCGGGTGTGAGAACGGGCCGCGGCACGAGAATTCCGCAGTCCGTGCAGACCGGACCGGTGGAGGGTTCGTGGTCCAGTTCGTACTTCCAGACGAGGCGTTCCCCGCCGCACACCGGGCACTCGGCGCCCGGCTCCCGCTCCAGCGCGGAGATCAGCCGGCGCAGCACCTCCGCCAGCGGCTCGTGCGGATGGACGCGTGGGTCGTCGCACCAGGCGACTCCGAAGCCGCCCCAGGTCAGCCGGTGCCAGTCGTCCACGCTGCCGGGCCTGCGCAGCCCGTCGTGCTTTTCCTTCTTGCGTCGCTCGGCGAACCCGACCTCGTAGGCCAGCCAGACCGAACGCGCCTCTTCCAACTCCTCCAGTGCGGCCACGAGCCGCGCTGGGTCGGGGGACCGGTCCTCGGGGCCGAACCCGGCCCGGGAGCACAAGTGGTCCCAGGTCGCCCTGTGTCCGTAAGGAGCGAACCGTTCAAGGCACTTGCGCAGCGAATAACGCCGGAGCGCCAGATCGCACCGCGGATCGCGCACCTGTCTCGCCAGACTCCGGAAACCGGCCATCGCCCTGCACCTCCGTCACACCTGCAGCTGTACTTCGGTCACTTCGGCGTCGTCGCTCGGACGTCGCCGAATAGACGTATCGACAAGCGATTTGGCTCCATCCGATTTCCGATGACTCCCATAAGCGATGTCGCCGACTCTGAAAAGTGACGCATGTTCACCTTCAATCCCGGGGATACCGGCGGTAACGTCCGGCCCACCCCCGTCGGTAGGAGCTGCCATGCCACGGCGCACCTCACGCACCGTCCTCGACACACTGAGAACTCCCGGCGGATTCACCGGGTTCCTGAAGAGCGCAACGGTATGCGTCCTGATCGCCGGTCTTTTGTCTCCGCTTTCCCAGGCGGCCGCGGCCGCCAAGTCCGAGGCGGTGGGGGCGGCGGCGGCCAACGACCACTGCGGAGGCCGGTGTTCCGACATCCTGCCGCCGGGCCAGAACGGCAACGCCACCCTCGCGCAGATCCTGCTCAACCAGGCATTCGGCGCCCAGCCCGACCACGCCGGGGACCAGCTCGGCCCGTACGCCAACCTGGCGAAGGGCTATCCCTCGCTCACCAATGCCACGATCAACACCTTCTTCAACGACGCGTCTTTCGGGGTCGCCGCCGATCAGGTCGCCTCCACGGTCAAGCCCGCCGGTCGCGGCGACGTGACGATCGTCCGCGACAAGAAGACGGGCGTCCCGCACATCACCGGTACCACCAGATACGGCACGGAGTTCGGAGCGGGCTATGCCGCGGCCGAGGACCGGCTGTGGCTCATGGACGTCTTCCGGCACGTCGGACGCGGTCAGCTCACCTCCTTCGCGGGCGGCGCCCCGTCCAACCAGGGCCTGGAGCAGCAGTTCTGGCGCACCGCCCCGTACACCGAGGCCGAGCTCCAGGCCCAGATCGACAACGCGGTCACCACGAACGGCGCCCGCGGGCAGCAGGCCCTCGCCGACGTGAACGCCTACGTCGCCGGCATCAACGCCTACATCGACGCCTCCGACAGCGGCCGCTCCTTCCCCGGCGAGTACGTCCTGACCGGCCACAAGGACTCCGTCACCAACGCCGGCACGATCGACCACTTCAAACCCACCGACCTGGTCGCGCTGGCCTCCGTCATCGGCGCGCTCTTCGGCTCAGGAGGCGGCGGCGAGGTCAACAACGCGCTGTCCCTGCTTGCCGCGCAGCAGAAGTACGGGGTGACCGAGGGCACCAAGGTCTGGGAGTCCTTCCGCGAGCGCAACGACCCCGAGGCGGTCCTCACCCTCCACGACGGCAGCTTCCCCTACGCCACCAAGCCCGCCGACCCGCAAGGGCTGGCCCTGCCCGACGCCGGCTCGGTGACCGAGGAGCAACTGGTCCACGACCGCACCGGCAGCGCGGCCACGTCGAGCGCCACCGGCGTGTCCGCCACGGCCGCGAAGACCGCCGTCACCTCGGCCAAGCGAGGCATGTCCAACGCCCTAGTGGTGAGCGGCGAACACACCGCGAGCGGCAACCCGGTCGCCGTGTTCGGCCCGCAGACCGGCTACTTCGCACCGCAGTTGCTCATGCTCCAGGAGATCCAGGGCCCCGGCCTCAGCGCCCGCGGCGCCTCCTTCGCCGGCCTGAGCATGTACGTCGAACTCGGCCGCGGCCAGGACTACGCGTGGAGTGCCACCACCTCCGGCCAGGACATCATCGACTCGTACGCCGTGGAGCTGTGCCAGGACGACTACCACTACCTGTACCGCGGCACCTGCACGGCGATGGAGAAGATCGAGCAGAAGAACGCCTGGACCCCGACCACGGCCGACGGCACCGCGGCCGGCTCGTACACGATGCGGGTGTGGCGTACGAGGTACGGCCCCGTGGAGTACCGCGCGACGGTCGGCGGCAAGAAGGTCGCCTACACCACCCTGCGCTCCTCCTTCATGCACGAGGCCGACTCGATCATCGGCTTCCAGATGCTGAACGACCCGGACTACGTCAACAGCCCGCAGACCTTCCAGAGCGCGGTGCAGCACATCAACTACACGTTCAACTGGTTCTACGCCGACTCCGAGCACACCGCGTACTACAACAGCGGCGACAACCCGGTGCGCGCGACCGGCGTCGACGCGGAGTTCCCGGTGTGGGCGCGGCCGGCGTACGAGTGGCGGAACTGGGACCCGACGACGAACACCGCCCAGTACACACCGGCCTCGGCCCACCCGAACTCGATCGACCAGGACTACTACATCTCCTGGAACAACAAGCAGGCCAAGGACTACACGACCGCCTCCTGGGGCGACGGCTCGGTCCACCGCGGCAACCTCCTCGACGACCGGGTGAAGAAGCTGGTCGCCGCGGGCGGGGTCACCCGGGCCGCGCTGGTGAAGGCCATGGCCGACGCCGGGCTGGCCGACCTCAGGGCGCAGGACGTGCTGCCGGACCTCCTGAAGGTGGTCAACAGCTCGCCGGTGACCGACTCGGCGGCCGCGGCGGCGGTGAGCAAACTCCAGGCGTGGCTGACCGCGGGCGGCAAGCGGACGGAGACGACCGCCGGTTCGAAGAAGTACGCCGACGCCGACGCGATCCGCATCCTGGACGCGTGGTGGCCGCTGCTGGTGAAGGCCGAGTTCCAACCGGGCCTCGGCAGCGACCTGTACACGGCCTTCACCAGCAACCTGCCCGTCGACGAGACCCCGTCGGCCGCCCACGGCCCGACCGGCGCGCACGCCGGAAGCTCCTTCCAGTACGGCTGGTGGAGCTATGTCGACAAGGACATCCGGGCCGTACTGGGCGAGTCGGTCCAGGGGCCGCTCGCACGGAAGTACTGCGGCGGCGGCAGCCTCACCGCCTGCCGGGACGTCCTCGTCAGCACCCTGAAGGAGGCGGCCGGCAGGACCGCGGCCCAGGTCTACCCCGGTGACGGCCTGTGCTCGGCGGGCGACCAGTGGTGCGCCGACTCGATCGTCCAGCGCACCCTGGGCGGTATCAAGCACGGCAACATCAGCTGGCAGAACCGGCCGACGTTCCAGCAAGTCGTGGAGTTCACGTCACACCGGTAGGCCACGGACGGCGGCGGGTCAGCGGATGCGGCCCGCCGCCACCACCAGCTGCGCCAGCTCCCGGTGCAGGATGTCGCTGTGCGCGCCGGACGGCGGCCCACCCCGTTTGACCACCTTGGCCGCGTCGACGTTGACGCACCCCGACACAGGCAGCTTTCCCTTCAACGCGGCCGCGAGCTCGAAAGCCCGCGTGTCCGGCACGGCCTGCACGCCGTCGTACCCCATCGCCCCCCACCTGGCACCGAGCCCTCGGGCGATGGCCGGTTCGGCGGCGGCTCCCTGCGCGTCGCCCGCCATCCGCGAGGCCAGGGGGTAGATCGTCCCGAGAGCCGAGTCGTGCCGGGAGTGGCAGCACACCAGAGGGCCGTCGATCCGCAGGTGCTGTCCTTGGAGGACGCCTCCCGCGCGCGGGTCGTGCGGCAGCCGGGCCGCGAACGCGTAATGGGAGAAGGCCCCTTGGAGCAGGGTCACCGACTTCACGGTGTGCACGCCCTCCGGCAGTCCGCGCAGCGCGAACGACACCAGCCGTGCGCCGAAGCTGTGGCCCACCAGGTGCACCCGCACATGCGGCGCCTTCGCGGCCAGCTGCCCGACCACCCGCCCCAGCCCGCGCTCGCCGACGGTCCCCGCGCGCCGTTTCATGGCGTAGTACGTCGCCTGCCGCAGCAGCTCGTGCGCGCCCTCCCACGGGTTGGGCAACGAGAGCCGCGCCACCTCGCCGGGCGATTCGAACGACGCCGGCGCCCGGGCGAACTCCTCGCAGATCTCCGCGGTGGACCCCGAGAACATCAACGGCTCGCTCTGCGGCACCCCTTCCGCCAGCGTGTCCGCGGCGAACAGCGCCTGCGGCCCCGGCGGCACCACGTCCACCAGCAGCCGTACCAGCCGCCCGAACTCCTCCAGTTCGGCCTCCTCGCGCGGCTGCTGGTCCAGCATCCGCGCGATCTGGTCGATCACGGTCGCCCGCCCGGGGAAGGTCTCCAGCAGCGCGTGCC
This sequence comes from Streptomyces sp. AC555_RSS877, assembly GCF_019049245.1. GTDB lineage: Bacteria > Actinomycetota > Actinomycetes > Streptomycetales > Streptomycetaceae > Streptomyces. Next base: position 122,775 of record NZ_JAGMUK010000053.1, read on the forward strand.
GGGTGTCCTTGTCGAGCGCCGGCCGCGGGGGCATCTCGGCGGCCACGGCCCGCGGGAAGTCCGGGATCGGCTCGTCCGAGAACCGCATCGACGGCCAGACGACACCGACGAACCCGAGCCCGGCCGCCGGGGCGAGCGCCGGAATGGGCGCGAAGAAGCGGCTGTAGAGCCGGGTGGCCCCCGAACGGTCGCTGTTCCAGCCATGAGCGAAGACGACGAGGTGACGGACGCCGTGCTCGGCGACCCCGGCGAACAGCCGGCCCCGCTTCCCGCCGTCCGTGTCCCCGTCCGCGTCGAAGGTGAGCTCCCAGTACGGACTCACGCTCATTGCCGGCTCTGCCATGACAGGCCCCCTCATCCCCCGGAGTGGTGCGATGTGGGCGCATCGTCCTGCTGCCGGTCGGGGTTGGCCATACGTCATGACTCATCCGGGTGATTCATCGGCTCACCGGTAGACGAGGTACTCCCGCCGCACCCTCCGGAAGGCGGCCAGCTCCTCCTCCCAGCCCGCCACCACCTCGTCGGCACCGGCCCCCGCGTCGATCATCGTGCGCACCCGCGTGGAGCCCGTGAGCTTGTCGATCCAGTTGTCGGGGCGCCAGGCGAAGCCGCTCCACGTCTTCTTGGCGGTCACCAGGAGCGCGATCCCGGTGCGTACGGGGTCGTAGGCGTCCCGGTCGTGCACATGGACCTGCACACCGCCGATCGTCTTCCCCTGGAACTTGGAGAAGGTGGGCGCGAAATAGGCCTCCCTGAAGTGCACGCCCGGCAGGCCGAGTCCGTTCGCCGCCGCGGCCCACCGCCCGTCGACGCCCTCCGCGCCGAGCAGTTCGAAGGGGCGGGTCGTCCCCCGGCCCTCCGAGAGGTTCGTCCCCTCGAAGAGGCACGTCCCCGAGTACACGAGGGCGGTCTCCGGAGTCGGCATGTTCGGGCTCGGCGGCACCCAGGGCAGTCCCGAGTCGTCGAACCACGCGGTCCGCTTCCACCCGCTCATCAGTACGGTGTCCAGCTCCACCGGCGCCGCCAGGAACTCCCCGTTGAACAGCCGCGCCAGCTCCACGACCGTCATCCCGTGCGCCTGCGAGATCGGCTGCCGCCCGACGAAGGTCGCGAACTCCTTGTGCAGGACGGGGCCGAGGGCCGCCCGCCCGGTGACGGGGTTGGGCCGGTCGAGGACCACGAACCGCTTCCCCGCGAGCCGGGCGGCCTCCATGCAGTCGTACAGCGTCCAGATGTAGGTGTAGAAGCGCGCGCCCACGTCCTGGATGTCGAAGACGACAGTGTCCACGCCGGACGTGGTGAAGACGTCGGCGAGCGGCCGGCCGCTCTTCAGGTACGTGTCGTAGACGGGCAGGCCGGTCGCCGGATCGTCGTAGCGGCCCTCGGAACCGCCCGCCTGCGCGGTGCCGCGGAAGCCGTGCTCGGGACCGAAGACCGCGATCAGGTCCACGCGGTCGTCGGCGTGCATGACGTCCACGATGTGACGTACGTCCCGGGTGACGCCGGTGGGGTTGGTGACGACACCGATGCGCCGGCCGCTGAGCTGGGCGTAGCCGTCTGCGGCCAGGTTCTCGAAGCCGGTTCGCCTGCGGCGGGTGGCCGCGGAAGCTGCTGACGCGGTGGGGAGTACTGCCGCTGCCGTTGTTGCTGCGAGCAGGCTGCGTCTGGTCAGGCGCATGTGACCTCCTGGAAAGTGGACGTCGGCATGGGCACGGTATTCGCTTCCGCGGGTTGTGTGGAGGCTGCGGGTTCGTTGTGGCTTGTCGCGCAGTTCCCCGCGCCCCTGAGTGGGTCCAGTCACCTTCCCTGCAACATACCGACCGGTTAGTCTGGTCCCTGCGGGGGGCAGAGCCGAATCGTGTCGTGTCGAAGGAGACCGATGGTGGAAGCGCAGGATGCGGGAGTGGTCGTCACTGGAGCGGGGGGCGGCATCGGAGCCGCGCTGGCCCGGCGCTTCGCCGCCGAGGGGGCCCGGGTCGTCGTCAACGACCTGGACGCCGAGCGGGCGAAGGCCGTCGCCGAGGAGATCGGCGGCATCGCCGTCGCGGGCGACGCCTCGGCGATCGTCACCGAGGCCCGGAAGGCCCTCGGCGGCACGGTCGACGTGTACTGCGCCAACGCGGGCGTCGCCTTCGAGGGCGGGGAGAGCGGCGAGGCGTTCGACGAGCGGCCCTGGGCGCTGTCCTGGGACGTGAACGTCATGGCGCACGTCCGCGCGGCCCACGAACTGCTCCCGGACTGGCTGGAGCGCGGCAGCGGCCGTTTCGTCTCCACCGTGTCCGCCGCCGGACTGCTCACCATGATCGGCGCCGCCCCCTACAGCGTCACCAAGCACGGCGCGTACGCCTTCGCCGAGTGGCTGTCGCTGACGTACCGCCACCGCGGTCTGAAGGTCCACGCGATCTGTCCGCAGGGCGTGCGCACCGACATGCTGGCGGCCACCGGCAGCGCGGGCGACCTGGTGCTCCAGCCGACCGCGATCGCCCCGGCGGAGGTGGCGGACGCCCTCTTCAAGGGCATCGAGGAGGACCGTTTCCTGATCCTGCCGCACCCGGAGGTCGCCGGGTACTACCAGGCCAGGGCCGCCGAGCCCGACCGCTGGCTGACGAACATGAACCACCTCCAGCGCAAGTGGGAGGCCGCCCGGTGACCGACTCCCGTTACGCGGCCAAGCCCTGGCTCGGCCTGCTCGACGACGCCCAGCGTGGGCCCATAGAGCCGGCCGGCTCCCTCGTCCACGCCCTGCGCAAGGCGGTCGAACAGACCCCCGACCGCACCTTCCTCGCCTACTTCGACGGCCGCCTGACCTACCGCGAGGCCGACGAGCTGAGCGACTCCGTGGCCGGTCACCTGGCCGCCCGCGGCCTGGAGCCCGGCGACCGGGTGGCCATCCTGCTGCAGAACTCACCGCACTTCGTGCTCGCCCTGCTCGGCGCCTGGAAGGCGGGCGCGATCGTCGTGCCCGTCAACCCCATGTACAAGTCCGGGGAGGTCGGGCACGTCCTGCGGGACGGCGAGGTGGCCGCGCTGGTCTGCTCGGACCGCGCCTGGGAGTCCTATCTGCGGGACACCGCCGCCGACTCGCCCCCGCGGATCGTGCTGACCGCCTGCGAGCTCGACTTCCAGACCCGCCAGGACGCGCGCGTGCTGACCTTCGAGCGGCTTGCGCAGGCCGCGGACGCCGACGACCTGACGGTTGTCGCCCGGGCCGGTCACCAGGCGCCGGAGGGCCGCGACCCGGCCCCCGCCGACATCGCGCTGATCAGCTACACCTCGGGCACCAGCGGCACCCCCAAGGGCGCCACCAACACCCACGGCAACATCATGTACAACGCCGAGCGGCAGCGGACCGGCCTCGGCCTGCCCGAGGCGCCCGTCTACTTCGCGATGGCGCCGCTGTTCCACATCACCGGCATGGTCTGCCAGCTGGGCGCCTGCCTGAACAGCGCGGGCACGCTCGTCCTGGCGTACCGCTTCGAGGCGGGCGTCGTCCTGGACGCGTTCGCCGAACACCGGCCGCACTACACGGTCGGCCCGTCGACCGCCTTCATGGCGCTGGCCGCCCACCCGTCCGTCACCCCGGACCACTTCTCCTCCTTCGTCAACATCTCCTCCGGCGGTGCACCCCTTCCGCCCGCCCTGGTGGAGAAGTTCCGGACCGGCTTCGGGCCGTACATCCGCAACGGCTACGGGCTCACCGAGTGCACCGCGCCCTGCGCCTCCGTACCGCCGGCCCTGGAAGCGCCCGTCGACCCGGTCTCCGGGACGCTGGCCGTGGGCGCGCCCGGCCCCGACACGGTCGTCCGGATCGTCGACGACCAGGGTGGCGAGGTGCCCTTCGGAGAACAGGGCGAGATCCTCGTACGGGGGCCGCAGGTCGTCCCCGGCTACTGGCGGCGCCCCGACGCCACCGCCGAGACCTTCCCGGACGGGGAGCTGCGCACCGGGGACATCGGTTTCATGGACGAGCACGGCTGGCTGTACGTCGTCGACCGCAAGAAGGACATGATCAACGCGTCCGGCTTCAAGGTGTGGCCGCGCGAGGTCGAGGACGTGCTCTACACCCACCCGGCGGTGCGCGAGGCGGCCGTCGTCGGCGTGCCCGACGGGTACCGGGGGGAGACCGTCAAGGCGTACATCAGCCTGCGTCCGGGTTCCGACACGGACCCGGATGCGCTCGCCGCGTACTGCAAGGAGAGACTGGCCGCCTACAAGTACCCGCGGGAGGTCGAGATCCTGCCGGACTTGCCGAAGACGGCGAGTGGGAAGATCCTCCGGCGGGAACTGCGTTCCCGCACGCACGACTAGAGACAACAACACAAGCATGCCTCGGAAGGCAGGTGGCGGCAGTGCCCAGGACTACGGACGGTGACGGGACCCCCGTGCCGCAGCGGCTCCTCGCCGCAGCCACCCGGCTCTTCGCCGAGCAGGGCTACGACCGCACCTCGGTGCAGGAGATCGTCGAGGCGGCGGGCGTCACCAAGGGGGCGCTCTACCACTACTTCGGCTCCAAGGACGACCTCCTGCACGAGGTGTACGCGCGCGTGCTGCGCGTCCAGCAGGAAAGACTCGACGCGTTCGCGAACGCGGACGAGCCGATCGAGAAGCGTCTCAGGGGCGCGGCGGCCGACGTCGTCGTCACCACCATCGACAACCTCGACGACGCGTCGATCTTCTTCCGTTCGATGCACCACCTCAGCCCCGAGAAGCACAAGCAGGTGCGCGCCGAACGCCGGCGCTACCACGAACGCTTCCGCGCGCTCGTCGAGGAGGGCCAGCAGGCCGGCGTCTTCTCCGAGGCGACCCCCGCCGACCTGGTCGTGGACTACCACTTCGGCTCCGTCCACCACCTGTCCACCTGGTACCGCCCCGACGGCCCGCTCAGCCCCCAGGAGGTCGCCGACCACCTCGCGGACCTCCTGCTGCGGGCACTGCGGCCCTAGGTCCTGTCCGGCGGATCATGCCGCAGACGTGGGGCCTGGCACGCCGATCTGCGGCGTTGTCGTCGGTTGCCGACTCCCGCACTCTCGACCTCGCTCGAGCGGGGGGACCCCCATCGCGTCGACGCCCTCCTCCGCCTTGCAGCTCGACGCACCAGGCCCCGCTCACCTGCGTCGATGAGGCGCCGCGGATGTCCTGCGACTTGATCCGCCGGACAGGCCCTAGGGCCGCGCGCGGGTGACGCGGGTGAGGGGCGGCTGCCACCGGCAGCCGCCCCTCACCCGCGTCACCTCACAGGTACTTCTTCAGCTCCCGGCGCGCCAGCGACCGCTGGTGCACCTCGTCCGGCCCGTCGGCGATCATCAGGGTCCGGGCACCGGCGTAGAGCTCGGCGAGGGGGAAGTCCTGGCTCACGCCACCCGCGCCGTGCAGCTGGATGGCCCGGTCGATGATGTCGACGACCGCGCGGGGCGTGGCGATCTTGATGGCCTGGATCTCCGCGTGGGCGCCCCGGTTGCCGACGGTGTCCATCAGCCAGGCCGTCTTCAGCACCAGCAGCCGCAGCTGCTCGACGGTCACCCGCGCGTCGGCGATCCAGTTGTGGACGACCCCCTGCTGGGCCAGCGCCTTGCCGAACGCGTCACGTGAGACGGCCCGCCTGCACATCAGCTCGATCGCCCGCTCGGCCATGCCGATCAGCCGCATGCAGTGGTGGATACGGCCGGGACCCAGCCGGGCCTGCGCGATGGCGAAGCCGCCGCCCTCCTCGCCGATCAGGTTCGACGCCGGCACGCGCGCGTGGTCGAAGATCACCTCGGCGTGGCCGCCGTGGGAGTGGTCCTCGTAGCCGAACACCCGCATCGCCCGCTCGACCGTGACCCCCGGGGTATCGCGGGGGACGAGGATCATGGACTGCTGACGGCGGATGTCGGCACCGTCCGGGTCCGTCTTGCCCATCACGATGAAGATCTTGCAGTCCGGGTTCATCGCCCCGGAGATGTACCACTTGCGGCCGGTGACGACGTAGTCGTCCGTGCCGTCGGAGGCCCGCTCGATGTGCGTGGTGATGTTCGTGGCGTCCGAGGAGGCCACCTCCGGCTCGGTCATCGCGAACGCCGAGCGGATCTCACCGGCGAGCAGCGGCGCCAGCCACTGCTTCTTCTGCTGCTCGTCGCCGAACTGCGTGAGCACCTCCATGTTCCCGGTGTCGGGCGCCGCGCAGTTCAGCGCGGTGGGCGCCAACTGCGGGGAACGGCCGGTGATCTCGGCGAGCGGGGCGTACTGCAGGTTGGTCAGGCCGGCGCCGTACTCGGCGTCGGGAAGGAAGAGGTTCCACAGGCCCTGCCGGCGCGCCTCGGCCTTCAGCTCCTCGACCACGGCCGGGGTGTCCCACGGCGAGGCGAGCAGGGCGCGCTGCTCCTCCGCGACCGCCTCGGCCGGGTAGACGTACTCGTCCATGAAGGCGAGCAGCTTGGCGCGCAGCTCCTCGGTGCGCGCGTCGAACGCGAAGTCCATGTTCTGTCAGCCTTCCTGAAGAGTGGTCAGGCCGTGCCCGATGAAGACGGGGACCAGCTCACCGATGCGGTCGAAGCCCGGGCCGACCGTCTGGCCCAGGGTGTAGCGGTAGTGGATGCCCTCCAGGATCACGGCGAGCTTGAACCAGGCGAACGCCGTGTACCAGGAGACCGCCAGGACGTCGCGGCCCGAGCGGGCCGCGTACCGCTCGATCAGCTCGGCGGGCGTGGGGTGCCCGGCGGCCTCCGCGGTCGTGGAAACCGGTGAGTCGGGCGTGCCGAGCGGCATGCTGTACATCACCAGCAGGCCGAGGTCGGTGAGCGGGTCGCCGAGGGTCGACATCTCCCAGTCGAGGATCGCCTTGATCCGGTCGTCGTCGCCGATCAGGACGTTGTCGAGCCGGTAGTCGCCGTGCACCACGGTCGGGGCGGGGGAGTCGGGCAGCTGACGGCCGAGGGCCGCGTGCAGCTCGTCGATGCCGGACAGCTCACGGTTGCGGGAGGCGTCCAGCTGCTTGCCCCAGCGCCGCAGCTGGCGGTCCAGGAAGCCCTCCGGGCGGCCGAAGTCGCCGAGACCCACCTCGGCCGGGTCCACCGCGTGCAGTTCCACGAGCGTGTCCACCAGGGACAGCACGGCACCCCGGGTGCGCTCCGGGCCGAGCGGGGCGAGCTGGTCGGCCGTGCGGTACGGCGTCCCCTCCACGAACTCCATGACGTAGAAGGACGCCCCGAGCACCTCGTCGTCCTCGCACAGCAGCACGGGGCGGGGCACCGGCACGTTCGTCGGGTGCAGCGCGCTGATCACCCGGTGCTCGCGCTTCATGTCGTGCGCGGTGGCGAGCACATGGCCGAGCGGAGGCCGTCGTACGACCCACTTCGACGTGCCGTCGGAGACCTTGTAGGTGAGGTTCGACCGTCCGCCCTCGATCAGCCGGCCGGTCAGGGGGCCGTGCACCAGGCCGGGCCGCTCGCGGTCGAGCAGGCCGCGCAGCCGGTCGAGATCGAGTCCGGGCGGGTGGTCGGGGCTCATTCGTTGCTCCTACGGACGGACGAATTCAACACGACCAATGATGCCGACCGGTCGGTATGTCGTCCAGTAGTGGAGCGGAACCCGGAACGTGATCGGGGCCACCCTAGGCCGACAACTCCCCGCGCAGGGCGGCCGGGGAGGTGTCGGGGGTGACTTCTCGGCCGGGCCGGCTCAGTGATCGTCCCAGTGGCCCTCGTGCTGGGCGTGCCGGTGGCCGTCGTGGAGGTAGTCCACGTGGTCGCCGTGCAGGACGCTCTCGTGCCCGCAGTCCTGGCCGTGCCGGTGGTCGTGGCCCTCGTGGGCGACATGCGCGTCGGCTTCGCACTCGTCCCAGTGGCCGCCGTGCTCGCGGTGCATGTGCCCGTCGTGCGCGTAGTCGACGTGGTCGCCGTGCGGCACCTCGGCGTGGCCGCAGTCCGGGCCGTGCGTGTGCGGGTGGGAGGCGTGTTCCTGGTGAAGGGTGGTCATGGTGCTCACCTTCAAGGGTGCGGGCGATGACGTCGGACAGGCTGCCACGCGAACGCCGCGTATCGGGCGATTCGGGCCTGTGTGGCGTCCGGGTACCCGCAGGGAGGCGGGCCCATGGAGTCGCCCGCGCGGATTCGCGTACGGGGATCCGCCCCGGGTGGCCTGGTGGAACCCGACAACAGGGCCTAAAGGATCAGCGCCGCCGCGCACACCGCGAGGCCGACCGTGAGCAGTGCCCCCGCCGACGCGTGCCGGGGGGAGAGTGCCGCCGGGCTGCTCGTGGCGGACAGGACGCGGATGCGTCGGTGCGCGATCAGCAGAAAGGCCATCCACAGGCCGCAGGACAGGGCGCCGAGGACGATCCCGGACACCGAGGTCCCGCCGTGCAGCGTGGTTTTCAGGGCGAGCAGGGCGGCGGCGGTGCTGGACAGGGTCGTGCGCCGCCAGGCCAGCCGGGTCCGCTCGGGCTGCAGACCGGGGTCCCGGTCCGGGGCCTCCCGGACGGGTGCCGCGCTCATCCCTCCCACCCGAAGAGCACCACGACGACCATCGCGACGGCCACCACCGCGACGGCGAGGCTCAGCAGTGCCGGGAACCGGGACACCGGCAGGTCCTCGCCCCGGCGCATGGCCCGCTCGCAGCGGACCCAGTGGTTGACCGCCCGCAGCGCGCACAGCACGCCCGCCGCGAGCAGCGCGAGCGCGAGGCCGACCCGCCAGCCCCAGCGCAGGTCCGGCAGGAACTGGTCCACGGCGAAGCCGCCGCCGATCAGCGCGAGCGCGGTGCGCAGCCAGGCCAGGAAGGTGCGTTCGTTCGCCAGCGAGAAGCGGTAGTCGGGGGTGCTGCCCTCCCGCCGGATCTCCTGGGGGGCGAACCACAGCCGGACGTTGCGTGCGAAACCGATCACGGGCAGGACCCTACCGGGGCACTGTCACGGGGCTTGTCGGTGCCGCCCGCTACCGTTCGGGGGCATGGATGTGCCCACGTCACTGGCCGGATACGCGCAGCCGGGGTACGGCATCGCCCCCGCCGAGCCCCTGCTCGACCTGCCCGGGTTCTGGCCGGCGTACTTGGGCCGGTCTGATCAGTGGAGCCGGCGGCTCGCCGGCTCAGCCCATCGAACGGTAGGCCCGCAGTCGCTCGTACGCGGCCAGCCCGTCCGGCACCCACTCCCACTCCGTCAGCCGGCGCCGCACCTCGTCCTCCGGCAGGAAGTCGTGCCAGGCCACCTCCTCGGCCTGCGGGCTGACCGGAAGGTCGCAGCGGACCTCGTACACCGAGGACCACCAGGTCCGGCCGGCGCCGTCGTCGTAGAGGAACGTGAAGAGGTGCCCGGGGCGAGGCAGCCCGCTCACGCCCAGTTCCTCCTCGGCCTCGCGCAGGGCCGCGTCGTCGTAGGACTCGCCCGCGCCGACCACTCCGCCGACGAACATGTCGTACAGGGACGGGAAGACGAGTTTGGTCGGCGTGCGGCGGTGTACGAAGATCCGGCCCTCGGCGTCCCGGGCCTGGATGAAGACGCAGCGGTGGCGCAGGCCCTTCGCGTAGGCCTCGCCGCGCGGGGACTGTCCGATGACGTTGTCGTTCTCGTCGACGATGTCGAGGATCTCGTCAGCAGCGCTCATGGCCCCATCCAAGCAGGGGCCGCAGGCAGCCTCAGGCCCGGACCTCGGCCGGCTGAGGGTCCCGCGCCCGCTCGGTCTGCGTGCACGGCATCGCCGGGTGCATGCCGAGGAGCACGATGCCGCCGACGATCGCCGCGAGCCCCGCCGCCTCCCAGGCCAGCGCGCCCGTGTCGGTGCGCAGCCGGTCGCCGAGGAAGCCGACACCGCAGATGATCCCGGCCAGCGGCTGGGCCGCGGTCAGGGCGGGCAGCGACATCCGCAGGGGAGCGGTCTCGAAGGCGCTCTGCACGAGGATGAGGCCGGTGACGCCGAGCACCAGCACGGCGTACGGCTGCCAGCCGGTCAGCAGCTCCACGAGGCCGCCCTCGGAGAAGCGCTGGCCGCTCACGCGGGTCAGCGCGTCCTGGACGCCGTACAGCAGACCGGCGGCCAGGGCGAGCAGGACCGGGCCGGAGCTCAGCCGGGAGCGCTTGGCGTAGGCGGTGAGCAGCAGGGCGAGGCCGATCATCACGCCGATGATCAGCCAGGGGCGCAGGGGGTCGGTGACCGGGGTGCCGCCGCGCGGCTCGCCCGCCACGATGAACGTGGTCACTCCGCCCGCGAGCAACAGGAGGCCCGCCCAGCCCTGGCGGCCCAGCGGTTGCTTGCTCTGCTTGCGGGACAGGGCGAGGGCGAACACCAGGTTGGTCGCGAGGAGGGGCTCCACCAAGGAGATCTCGCCCTGGCTCAGCGCGATCGCGCCGAGGGCCATGCCGGCCACCATCAGGCCGATGCCGCCGAGCCAGCGCGGCACCTTCATCAGGTCGAGCAGCAGCCGGGGAGAGAGGAAGTCGCTCAGCGGAGCCTGCCGGGCGGCGTTCTGCTGGAGCACGAACCCGAAGCCCAGACAGCAGGCCGCGCTCACGGCGAGAACAAGTACCAGAACCGACACGCTGCGTATACCTCGATCGATCGGGAGGGGCCACGGGGTCGGCGTCGACTGCAGCGCCCCGGGCCCGCCATGCCCCTGGGAGTGCCCCGGGGTCCGGGCGGTTGACTCGGTCCCGCCGTCCTCGCCCGGCCGGGGGAGGTGCGTGACCGTCCTGCCATCGTGCGGGCCCTCGCGCGTCCGCGCTATGGCGTGGACCACAGACATTTCCGGCGATTCGTGCATGGCATGTCCGGCGCCCTCGCAAGTCCCCTTCAGGTAACGGAAGTTGACGCGTGTAACACCCGTGGAGCCCTTGACGGAAAGCGTTGGCTGGGGGTTGGCTGTGCGTGATCAGTTGATGGCAAGCCGAAAAGTCCAGACCAGAAGGCCGGCCGCCACGTCGGCCGCACACCGACAGTGAGCCGTGCCGCGTGAGGAAGTCCCCGCGGTGTCCCCACCCCCGCCACCCCTCGGGCGCAGTCGTCACCGCGCCGCCGCCCAGGCGCTCGACGCCGCCCTCGACGACGCCGAGCTCGTCGCCGCGCGGGCCGCACTGAGGCAGGGGCGGTGGCAGGCCGCTCGTGCGCTGCTCGCGAGGACGGGGGACGACTGGGACCGGCGGGGGCACCGGCTGACGGTGCTCGCCCTGGAGCCCTCCAGCGCCGCGTGGGCCGGTGACTGGCTGCTCGCCGAGCCCGACTCCGTCGACGCGGCCGTCCTGCTCGCGCTGGCCCAGGTCCGGCGGGCCCTGCGGGGCAAGGAGAAGGCGGACCGGGCCCGCGAGGCCTGCCGGTCGGCCGCCGCGCTCGCGCCGGCCGACCCGACCCCCTGGCTGGGCCTGCTCATGCTGGCGAAGAGGCTCCGCGCCGGCGAGGAGGTCGTCCGGCTCTTCGGCGAGGTCCGGGCGCGGTACGCCGACCACCACCACGCCCACCACCTGATGGTCGCCCACCTGGCCGAGAGCCGCTCCGGCACCGGCCCGGACCCCCTGCACGGGGTGTACGACTTCGCCCACTGGGCCGCCGAGCAGGCCCCCGCCGACTCCCCGCTCGCGATCCTCCCGGTCGTCGCACACGCCGAGCGCTACCGCGTGCTGGCCGCCGACGGGCACGAGCCCTCCGACCCCGCCGCCTCCGGGCACTGGAGCGGACGCCGGGCCCGGCAGGTGATGAAGTCCGCCTTCGACTGGTGGCTGGAGTGGGAGCACGAGGGGCACCCGCGCCGACTGGTCGACCTCAACTTCCTCGCCCACGCCAAGGTCTGCGAGGGCCGGGGCGCCGAGGCCGCCGCCCTCTTCCACCGCATCGGCGACCACGCGACCCCGGCGCCGTGGGCGTACCCGGACCGCGACCCCTACCCCGCCTTCCGTGCCGCACGCGCGGGCGCGCTCGGCACGGCGTAATCCCCATTTCCCGGAAAAGGACGGTCACCCCCCATGACGACGGACAGCTCGAGCACGCGCAGAACCACCGACGGCATCAGCACGTTCAAGGGCGAGGAGCGTGCCCTGCGCTCGGACCGCCTCGGCACCGGCGGCCTGCTGCTCTCCGTCCTCGCCGCGACCGCCCCCCTCATGGTCGTCGCGGGTGTCATGCCCACCACATTCGCGGTGATGGGCATCGTCGGGCAGCCGCTGCTGTTCGTCGTCCTCGGCGTCGTCCTGGCCCTCTTCGGCATCGGCTACGCGGAGATGAGCCGGCACGTCCACAACGCCGGCGCCTTCTACGCGTACATCTCCCGCGGCCTCGGCGGCACCGCCGGCGCGAGCGCCGCCCTGGTCGCCCTCGTCGCCTACAGCGCACTCCAGGTCGGCATCTACGGGATCTTCGGGTTCGAGGTCTCCGGCCTGTTCGCCACCTACGCCGACCTGGAGGTCGCCTGGTGGATACCGGCGCTGGTGGCCGCCCTCGCCGTCGGCGCGCTGGGCCGGCTGAAGATCGACGTCAACGCGCGCGTGCTCGGCGTTCTGCTGGTCGTCGAGGTCGCCCTGGTCGTGATCTTCGACATCGCGGCCGTCGCGGACCCCGGCCCCCAGGGTCTGTCGCTGCACGCCTTCAACCCGGACACGCTCACCGGCGCCGGCCTCGGCACCGCGCTGTGCTTCTGCATCGCCGCCTTCCTCGGCTTCGAGCAGGCGCCCGTGTACGCCGAGGAGACCAGCCGCCCGCACGTCCTGGTGCCGCGGGTGATGTTCCTGGCGGTCGGCGGGGTCGCCGTCTTCTTCGCGCTCAGCAGCTGGGCCCTCACCGTCGCCACCGGTCCCTCGGCGATCGTCGGCCAGGCACAGCAGCAGAGCGCCGGACTGCTGTTCACCCTCACCGAGTCCCGGCTCGGCGGAACCTTCACGGACGTCCTGCACATCCTCTTCGTGACCGGCATGTTCGCGGCCCTGCTCAGCTTCCACAACGTCGTCGCCCGGTACGCCTTCGCCATGGGCCGCGAGGGCCTGCTGCCCGCCGCCTTCGGCCGCACCACCGGCGCGAGCGGCGCCCCCGGCACCGGCTCCCTGCTCCAGACGGCCGTGTCCGTATTGGTCGTGGCCGCCTTCGCGGTCGCCGACGACAAGCCGTCCGGGGACCCCACCGCCCCCGTACTGCAGCTGTTCACCTGGTGCGGCAACATCGGCGCGCTCGGCGTGATCGTGCTGATGACGGCGGCCTCCCTCTCGGTCGTCGTGTTCTTCACCCGCCGCGGCGCCGCGGGCGCCCAGGCCTGGCGCCTGGTCACCTCGGCCGTCGCGGGCACCGCCCTCCTGGTGATCGCCGCCTACACGGTCAAGGACTTCGACGTGCTGGTCGGCGCAGGCCCCGGCTCGGCCCTGAGCTGGGTCCTGCCCGGCGTCATCGGCCTCGCCCTGGTGGCCGGCCTCGTCCAGGGCCTGCTCCTGCGCTCCAGGTCACCCGAGGCGCACGCCCGCATCGGGCTCGGCAACGAGGCGTTCCAGCTGGAGAAGGCGGCCGAGAAGACGTGGTGACCACCTGAGAACCGCGTAAGAAGTGATGACGGAAGTCTGACGAACACCCGTGACCCCTGGCCGCCCCCGGGTCGCGGGTGCTCGAATGAACCCGTGAACACCGAACAGCCCGAAGAAGCGGACGAAACGGGCACAGGTCGGTCCGAGGCACGCGGCACCCCCGTCGGCCGCCGGGTCTTCCTCGGCACCCTCGGCCTGGGCGCGCTGGGCGTCGTCGCCGCGCCCACCCTGCAACGCGGTCTGGAGGCCTTCCTCGGCACCGCCGCCGACAAGGACCCCACCGGCCTGACCGGCCTGCTCCCCAACGGCGGCGGCTTCCGCTACTACTCGGTCACGTCCTCCGTGCCCCGCAAGAACGCCGACACCTACCGGCTCACCATCGACGGCCTGGTCGACCGCCCCAAGACCTACACGCTGTCCGACCTCCGAGCCCTGCCCCAGACCCGCATGGTCAAGGACGTCCAGTGCGTCACCGGCTGGCGGGTCCCCGACACCCCCTTCGAGGGGGTACGCCTGTCCCGGCTCCTGGACGCCGCGGGAGTGCGCCCCTCGGCCGGGGCGGTGCGTTTCACCTGCTTCGACGGCGCCTACTCCGAGAGCCTGACCCTCGACCAGGCCCGCCGCGCGGACGTCCTGGTCGCCCTGCGCATGCAGGACAAGGACCTCGGCCACTCCCACGGCGGACCGGTCCGCCTCTACGTGGCCCCCATGTACTTCTACAAGTCCGCCAAGTGGCTCTCCGGCATCACCGTCACCGAGGACGTGAAGCCGGGCTACTGGGAGAAGCGCGGCTATGACATCGACGCCTGGGTGGGCCGTTCGAACGGGCGGGACGATGACCCTACGAGCTGACACCCCGGTGACCATCCGGGTCCGCCGCTTCACCCGCGCCGCACGCTGGGTGCACCGCACCACGGCCGTCCTGATGGGCGTGTGCGTGGTGACGGCGGCCTGTCTGTACGTCCCCCAGCTCGCCGAACTCGTCGGCCGCCGCGAGCTGGTGGTCCGCGTCCACGAGTGGGCCGGCCTCGCCCTGCCCGTGCCGGTCCTGGCCGGTCTCGCCTCCCGCGCGTTCCGCACCGACCTGCGCTTCCTCAACCGCTTCGGGCCGCACGACCGCCGCTGGCTGCGGGCCGCCCTGCGCCGCGACCGGCGCCCCGCCGCGCGGCCGGCCGGCAAGTTCAACGCCGGGCAGAAGGTCTACGCCGCCTGGATCGCCGGCGCGACCCTGGTGATGCTCGGCACCGGCCTGATCATGTGGTTCACCCACCTCACCCCGCTGATGTGGCGCACCAGCGCGACCTTCGTCCACGACTGGCTGGCACTGACCATCGGCATCGTCCTGGCCGGCCACATCGGGATGGCTCTGGGCGACCCCGAGGCGCGACGGGGGATGCGCACCGGCTCGGTGAGCCGGGAGTGGGCGGAGCGCGAACACCGGTTGTGGCGGCCCTAGACGCCGACCGGAAGCGGACAGCACCGGCCGGCGTCCTCGTCGGCGTCTTCGGAAAGTGCCCTCGGGAGGGCCTCAGACGCCGAAGTCCAGCAGCACCTTGCACGACCGGCCCCGGTCCGCGGCCAGCGCGAACGCCGTCTCCGCCTCCGTCACCGGCACCACCGAGCTGACCAGGCCGTCGAAGGCGGGCTCCGCGGCGAGCAGTTCCAGTGCCTCGTCGAACTCGCCGTCGAAGCGGAACGCGCCCCGCAGTTCGATCTCCCGGCTCACCACCAGGTTCCCCGCGAACGGACTCGGCCCCTGCGGCAGCATCCCGAGCTGCACGACGAGCCCACCGCGCCGCACCCGCCCCAGACACGTGTTCAGCCCGGCGGCCACCCCCGACGCCTCCACGGCGACGTCGACCTCGGGCGGCCAGCCGGGGTCGGACGGGGCGTCGGCCCGTACGACGGTGTCGGCGCCCGCCGCCCGGGCGTACCGCAGCGCCGCCGGGAGCAGGTCCGTCGCCGTCACGTGCGCGGCGCCCGCGGCCTTCGCCGCCGCGACCACCAGGCACCCGATGGGGCCCGCCCCGGTGACCAGGACGTGCCGGTCGCGCACGTCCCCGGCCCGCCGCACCGCGTGCAGCGCCACCGACAGCGGCTCGGCGAGCGCCGCGCGGCGCAGGCCGAGACCGGCCGGAAGCGGCCTCAACTGCTCGGCGGGGACGACCACCTGGGCCGCGAAGCCGCCCTGGACGTGTGGGAAGCGTGCCGCGCTGCCGAGGTAGCGGGTGTCCCGGCAGACGTTGGGCCGCCCGTCCGCACACTCCGGACACACCCCGCAGGGACTGGCCGGGTGCACGGCAACGGCCGTACCGGCGACCGGACCTGAGGCGCCGTCGCCGTACGACAGGACCGTCCCGACCACCTCGTGGCCCAGCAGCATCGGCTCCCGCAGGCGGAAGTCACCGACCCCGCCGTGCCGCCAGTAGTGGAGATCGGAGCCGCAGATGCCGCCGTAGCGGACGGCGACCAGCGCCTGCCCCGGACCGGGCGCGGGCACCTTCAGCTCATCGACCCGCAGATCGTCCTGACCGTGGATCACACAACCCAGCATCACAGTCTCCCCGCAGGTCACAGCACGCTCGTCATGCCGCCGTCGACATACAGCACCTGCCCGCCGACGAAGTCCGCGGCGGGCGAGGCCAGGAACAGCACCCCGCCCACCAGGTCCTCCGTACGGCCCCAGCGCCCGGCCGGGGTGCGTCGCCGCACCCACGCGCTGAACTCCTCGTCCTCGACGAGGGGCTGGGTCAGCTCGGTCTCGATGTAGCCGGGGCCGAGGCCGTTGACCTGGACGCCGCATGGCCCCCAGTCCGCGCACATGCCCTTGGTGAGCATCTTCAGCGCGCCCTTGGTGGCCGCGTAGGGCGCGATGCCGGGCCGGGCCACCTCGCTCTGCAGCGAGCAGATGTTGATGATCTTGCCGTGGCCGCGTTCCGTCATCCGGCGCGCGGCTTCCCTGCCGACCAGGAACGCGCTGGTCAGGTTGGTGTCCAGGATCCGGTGCCAGTCCGAGTCGGTGAACTCCAGAAGCGGGGCCCGCAGTTGCATGCCCGCGTTGTTGACGAGGATGTCGAGCGGGCCGACCCGTTCCTCGACGTCCGCGACCCCGGCCCGCACCGACGCCCCGTCGGTCACGTCGAACACGGCCGTGTGGACGTCTCCGGGCAACTCGGCGGCGGCCTTGGCCAGCCGGTCGCCGTCGCGCCCGTTGAGGACGACCCGGCAGCCGGCCTCCGCGAGCCCGCGGGCCAGCGCGAGGCCGATGCCCCGGCTGGAGCCGGTGACCAGGGCGGTTCGGCCGCTGATGTCGAACAGAGGGTGACTCATCCTCGTACCCCTAAATGATCAGCGAGAGGAGCAGGACCACGGCTCCGGCGACCACCGAGATGATCGTCTCCATGACGGACCAGGTCTTGAGCGTCTGCCCGACGGTCAGGCCGAAGTACTCCTTCACCAGCCAGAACCCGGCGTCGTTGACATGGCTGAAGAACAGCGAGCCGGCGCCGATGGCCAGGACGAGCAGGGCCGTGTGGGTCGTCGACATGTCGGCCGCGAGCGGGGCGACCAGACCGGCCGCCGAGATCGTGGCCACCGTCGCCGAACCGGTCGCCAGCCGGATCGCCACCGCGATCAGCCAGGCCAGCAGCAGCGCCGGGATCGACCAGTCCTCGGAGATGTCCAGGATCATCTGGCCGACGCCGGAGTCGATCAGCGTCTGCTTGAAGCCGCCGCCCGCACCGACGATCAGCAGGATGCCGGCGATGGGTGCGAGGCCCTTCTCGACGAGCTGGGAGACCCGCTCCTTGCCGAACCCGGCGGGCCGCAGGAGCGTGAAGATGCCGACCAGCACGGCGGCGAGCAATGCGATCAGCGGGGAGCCGATGACGTCGAAGGCGCGCTGCACGCTGTGCGTCGGGTCGTCGATGACGATGTCGACCAGTGCCTTGGACAGCATCAGGACGACCGGCAGGAGGATCGTGGCGAGGGTGGCGCCGAAGCCGGGAGTCCGCTCCAGTTCCTCGGAGGCGCGCTGCGGGACCATCCGGTCCGGGGCGGGGACGTCCACCCAGCGGGCCGCGTACCGGGAGAACAGCGGACCGGCGATGATCACGGTCGGTATGGCGACCAGGACGCCGAGCGCCAGCGTGACGCCGAGGTTGGCCTGGACCGCGTCGATCGCGACGAGCGGACCGGGGTGCGGCGGGACCAGACCGTGCATCACGGACAGACCGGCGAGCGCCGGGATGCCGATCCGCATCAGCGAGTAGTTGCCCCGCTTGGCGACCATCAGCACGACCGGGATCAGCAGCACCACGCCGACCTCGAAGAACAGCGGCAGACCGATCACCGAGGCGATCAGCACCATCGCCCAGGGCATCGTGCGACCGTTCGCCTTCGCGAGGATCGTGTCGACGATCTGGTCGGCGCCGCCCGAGTCGGCGAGCATCTTGCCGAGGATCGCGCCCAGCGCGATCAGCACGCCCACACCGGCGACCGTGGAGCCGAGTCCGGTGGTGAAGCTGGTGATGGTCTTGTCGAGCGGTGCTCCGGCGAACGCGCCGAGCGCCAGTGACCCGATGGTCAGCGACAGGAAGGCGTGGAGCTTGAACTTCGTGATGAGCAGGACGATGACTGCGATGCCCGCCAGTACGGCGATGCCCAGCTGAGCGTGGCCGGCCGAGGTGATCGGCTCGGGTGCGTCCGCTGCCAGCATCTCGACACTGAGTCTGGTCACGGGGGAGTTCCCTTGCAGGTACGGGGATGGGGGGGGAGGGGTGTTACTGGGGTGCGTCGGGGAGGGGCGTCGTCGCAAGCGCGTCCAGCGCCCGGGCGGCTCGCTCGGTGATCTCCTCCGGGCTGCCGGACACGTCCACGGCGACTCCCGCCTCGTCCGCCTGGAGCGGCTGGAGCGTGGCGAACTGGGAGTCCAGCAACGCGGTCGGCATGAAGTGACCCTGGCGGTGTGCCATCCGGTCCTCGATCAGTGACCGGTCGCCCGCGAGGTGCACGAACACGACCGTGGGAGCGGCGGCCCTGAGCCGGTCGCGGTACGACCGCTTCAGCGCCGAACAGCTGACCACTCCGCCGAGCCCGGCCCGCCCGTGCGCCCAGTCACCGATGGCGTCGAGCCACGGCCACCGGTCCGCGTCCCCGAGCGGGGTGCCGGCCGACATCTTGTCGATGTTGGCCTGAGGGTGGAAGTCGTCGCCCTCGGCGTACGGAACGCCCAGCCGGGCCGCGAGCAGGGGACCGATCGTGGTCTTGCCCGTGCCGGCGACGCCCATCACCACGACGACGTGAGGGGTACGCATCACTGCCTCGCTGTCTTCCTCGACATCCGACGCCGACATCTGACGTCGGCCACACTGAAACGCATTAGGTACGACGAATTCAAGAGCCTGTGACAAATAAGTCTGACTTTTTGGTCCTGTGACGTGCCCCGTACGCTGAGTGCATGAGCACATCGGGCCGCGGGCTGCACGGCCGTGTACTGGAGACACTCGGCCCCGCGATCACCGCGGGCGAATACCCGCCGGGCAGTGTCCTGCGCACCGACGAGCTGGCACAGAGCTTCGACGTCTCACGTTCCGTGATGCGCGAGGCGGTCCGCGTCCTGGAGTCCATGCACCTCGTCGAGTCCCGCCGCCGCGTGGGCGTGACGGTCCGTCCCACGAAGGAGTGGAACGTCTACGACCCCCAGGTCATCCGCTGGCGCCTGGCCGGCGCCGACCGCCCCCGCCAGCTGCGCTCCCTCACGGTCCTGCGCTCCGCGGTCGAACCGATCGCCGCGGGCCTCGCCGCCAAGTACGCCACGGCCGACCAGTGCGCCGAACTCACCGAGTGCGCCCTGGGGATGGTGGCCCACTCACGAGGGCACCAGCTCGAGGGCTACCTGATCCACGACATCGCCTTCCACCGCGTCATCCTCAACGCCTCCGGCAACGAGATGTTCGCCCGCCTCGGTGACGTCGTCGCCGAGGTCCTGGCCGGGCGCACCCACCACGAGGTCATGTTCGAGGACCCCGACCCGGCCGCCGTCACCCTGCACGTCCAGGTCGCCGAAGCGGTCAGAGGGGGCGACGCGACCCGCGCCGAGGCCCTGACCCGGGAGATCACCGTGGGCGCGCTGCAGGAACTGGACATCCTGGCGCCGTAGCCCTCGCCGGTTCCCCGGTCCGCCTTACTGGTCGAGGAACTCCCCGTCGACGTACACCCAGGCCCCGGCCACCCGCTCGAACCGGCTCCGCTCATGCAGCGACCCGCCCCGGAACGAGGCGCGGAAGGTCACGCTCCCGGTGGTGTGGAACGCGGACCCGTCGCCCGTGCCGAGGATCTCCAGCCCCGTCCACCGCATCCCCGGATCGAACTCGACCCGGGCGGGCCGCGTCCGCGGATGCCAGGTCCGCAGCAGATACCCCTCGTCCCGTTTCACGAAGGCGCTGTACCGCGACCGCATGAGCGCCTCCGCGGTGGGCGCCGCGGCGCCCAAGTGGTAGCGGCCGCAGCACTGGTCGTACGCCTGAGGCAGCCCGCACGGGCAGGAACGCGTGGTCATGCCGGTCATTCTGCTAGACGGCCGCCCGTCGCTCGGGCAGGGGCAGGGGCGGCAACGACGCCCCGTACACCCACGCCTCGAACAGCTCGTCCAGCGGCTCGGGCGCGAAGCGGGCCACGTGCGCGGTGAACGTCGTCGTGCTCACCGAACCGCCCCGGTGCAGCGAGACCCACCCGCGCAGCATCCGGAAGAAGTCGGGGTCGCCCATCGCGCACCGCACCGCGTGCAGGGTGAGGCCGCCGCGTTCGTAGAGGCGGTCGTCGAACATCGACTTGCGGCCGGGGTCCGCAAGCCGGAGATCCTGGGGGAGGGAGGACAGCAGACGGTGGGCGGTCGAGGCGAGTTGGTGGGCCGTGCGGCCGCCCGAGCGCTCCGACCACAGCCACTCGGCGTACTTGGCGAACCCCTCGTTCAGCCAGATGTGCCGCCAGTCGGCGATGGACACGCTGTTGCCGAACCACTGGTGGGCCAGCTCGTGCGCGACCAGCCGCTCCGAACCCCGCGCCCCGTCCACGTGGTTGGCGCCGAACAGCGACAACCCCTGTGCCTCGACGGGGACGTCGAGTTCCTCCTCGGTCACCACGACCGCGTACTCGTCGAAGGGGTACGGCCCGAACAGCTCCTGGAACAGGTCCATCATCCGCGGCTGCCGCGCGAAGTCCCGGGAGAACTCGGGCAGGAGATGCGCCGGGATGTGCCCGTGCTGCGGGACGCCGCCAAGGCCCGGATCGCCCAGCAGCACCGTCTGGTACTTGCCGATGGACAGCCCGACCAGATAGCTGGACGTCGGCGCGGACTGCTCGTACACCCAGGTGGTCGTCGAGGCCTTCGTCGTGCGGGTCAGCAGACGCCCGCCCGCCACCACCGCGTACGCGGACGGCGTGGTGACCGAGATCTGGTACGACGCCTTGTCGGCGGGCCGGTCGTTGCACGGGTACCAGGACGGCGCCCCGACCGGCTGACTCGCCACCAGTGCCCCGTCCGCCAGCTCCTCCCAGCCGAGCCCGCCCCAGGGGCTGGTCACCGGCCTGGGGTTGCCCGACCAGTGCACCTCCACCGTGAAGGCGGCCCCGGCGCGGACCGGCTTCGCGGGGCGGACCCGCAGCCGCCCGCCCCGGTGGGTGTAGTGCGTCTGACGGCCGTCCACCCGGACCCGGCCGATCTTGAAGTCGGCGAGGTTCAGCACGAACTCCGCGAGCGGCGACCGCCCCGCTATGCCGTTGATCCGGGCCGTCCCGGACAGCCGGTTGGGGCCGGGGCGGTAGTCCAGCGCGAGCTCGTAGCGGTGCACCCGGTAACGGGAATCACCGTTGGCCGGAAAGTACGGGTCCGGACCCACTGCCTGCTGAACGGTCACTGCTGCGTCTGCTCCCTGCGCTGTGCTCGAACGTCGTGCCGGTGCACCGTCCTCGTCAGGCCCCGACCCGAACGAGCCGCGCGGCGTCCTCAGGAACGCCATGACTCGATCGGATTGCCCAGCCAGCGGGTGTCGTCGGGAACGGACTCCGACGCCATCACCAGCGACGCCGGACCCAGAGTCGTACGGGCCCCGACCGTGCTGCCGGGCAGGACGATGCCGCCAGGACCCAGCGTCGCGCCCTCACGGAGGACCACAGTATCCGTCCGCAAGATCCGGTCGTGGAAGAGGTGCGTCTGGAGCACACAGCCCCGGTTGACCGTCGCCGCGTCCTCCAGCGTCACCAGGTCCGTCTCGGGCAGCCAGTAGCTCTCCACCCACACGCCCCGCCCGATCCGCGCCCCGAGCCCGCGCAGCCACGCCGTCATCACCGGCGTACCCGGCACCGAACCGGCCAGCCACGGCACGGCCACGACCTCGACGAACGTGTCCGCCAGCTCGTTGCGCCACACGAAGCCGCTCCACAGCGGGTGTTCCCCGCTGCGGTGCCGCCCCACGAGTGCCCACTTCGCCACGACGGACAGCAGCCCCGCCGCGATCCCGGCCCCGAGCAGCACGAGCCCCGACAGCAGCGGCGCCCACGCACCCAGGGTGCTCAGCGCGCTCAGCGCCGTGACCGTCAGCACGGCGATCCCCGCCGAGCAGAACACCGGCACGATCCGGCACAGCTCCACCAGCCCGCGCGCCCACAGCAGCCGCGCCGGCGGATCGTACGTCCGGCTCTGGTCACCGCCGGCCGCCGAGCGGGGCAGCTTCACCGGCGGCAGCCCCAGATAGGAGCTGCCCTTCTTCGCCTTCTTCGGCGTCGCCGACAGCACACCCACCAGCCCGCCGTCCGGCACCGACCGCCCCGGCCCGGTCATCCCCGAGTTCCCGAGGAAGGCCCGCCGCCCGATCTCCGCCCGCCCGATCCGCATCCAGCCGCCGCCGAGCTCGTACGGCGCGGTCAGCGTGTCGTCGGCCAGGAACGCGCCCTCGCCGACCGTCGTCAGGCTCGGCAGCGCGAGCACCGTCGACACCTCGGCACCGCGCCCGATCCGCATGCCGAGCAGCCGCAGCCACACCGGCGTGACCAGCCCGGCGTACAGCGGGAACAGCGTCTCGCGCGAGCGGTCCATCAGCTGCGTGACCGTCCAGGCCTGCCAGCCGATCCGGCTGTGGGTGGGGTGAGTGCCCTCACGCAGGCCCAGGCTCAGCAGTCGTACGGCGATCAGGAGCAGCAGCGCGTACGCCAGCCCGAAGGCGAGCGTCGCCGGGACCAGGGCGAGCGCGGCACCCTTGAGCGCTTCGCCGAGCCCGGCGCCCGATTCCACGAACACGCGCGCCACCAGCAGCGCCACCACGCCCGACAGCACCGGCAGCAGCGTCAGCGCGAAGCCCGCCACGCCGTACATGACACGCCAGTACGTGCCCCGCACCGGCCGTTCCTTCGGCCAGTTCCGCTTGGCCTTGCCGAGCTTGACCGCGGGAGCGCCCGCCCAGCGCTGTCCGGTCGGGATCTGACCGGTGACGGCCGAGCCCGGCGCCACCTCGGCCCGCTTGCCGACCCGGGCACCGGGAAAGAGCATGCTGCGTGTGCCGACGACGGCGTGCCCGCCGACCCTGACCGGGCCGATCTCCAGCCGGTCGCCGTCCAGCCACCAGCCGGACAGGTCCACCTCGGACTCCACGGCCGCGCCCCGCCCCAGCCTGAGCATGCCGGTGACCGGCGGCAGCGAGTGCAGGTCCACGTCAGGACCGACCTTGGCGCCGAGCGCCCGCGCGTACCGCTCCAGCCACGACCCGGTCAGCGAGGTCGCCCCGCTGAACTCGGCCAGCCGCTCGGCGGACCAGAGCCGAAGATGCACGCTGCCACCGCGCGGGTACCGCCCCGGCTGCACACCCCTCAGCAGCAGCCGGGCCCCGCCCGCCGCGAGCGCCAGCCGCCCCGGCGGGCTGAAGAAGAGCAGCGCCCCGGCCCCGACGAGCCACCAAGGTGCGCTCGGCAGCCAGGAGTAGGCGGGCAGCAGGTTCCCGAGCGCGGCCAGCGCCACGCTCCAGCGCAGCCCCAGCAGCGTGAACAGGGGGAGGAGCACCAGGAGTTGGACCACCTGGGCGCGGACCGGCACCGGAGCGACGGTCCGCTCGGCGCCGTCGTCCTGCGCCGACTTCTCCAGATGCCGCGCCAACTTCCGCAGCACGGGCTGCTGGTAGATGTCGAGGACGGCGGCGCTCGGGTAGCGGCTGCGCAGCCGCGTGGTCAGCTGGGCGGCGGCGAGGCTGCTGCCGCCGATCGCGAAGAAGTCGTCCCGCGCGCTCGCCACGGGGATGCCGAGGATCTCGCTCCACTGCTCGGCGAGCCAGGCCTCGGTGCCGTACAGCTGCTCGGCCGGGCCGCCGGTCGCCAGCCCCTCCAGCGGCCAGGGCAGGGCCTTGCGGTCGACCTTGCCGCTGGTCCGGGTCGGCAGGTCGTCGACCGGCGCGAGCAGCGGGACCAGCGCGGCGGGCAGCTCGGCGCGCAGCTTCTCCACGGCCGCCGCGTGGTCCCAGCCGTCCTGGGTGACGACATAGCCGACGAGGAGCTGGTTGCCGCTCCGGGCGGTGCGCACCGCGGCGGCGGCCCCCGCCACCCCGGGCAGCGCCTGCAGGGCCGCGTCCACCTCACCGAGTTCGATGCGCCGCCCGCCGAGCTTGATCTGCTCGTCGGCCCGCCCGAGGAAGACCAGCCCCTCGGGCTCCGCCGTGACGAGGTCCCCGCTCCGGTACGCCCGCTCCCACCCCAGCGACTCCAGGGGCGCGTACTTCTCCGCGTCCTTCCCGGCGTCGAGATACCGCGCGAGCCCGACCCCGCCGATCACCAGCTGCCCCGTGCCGCCCATCGGCACGGGCTCGCCGGCCTCGTCCACGACGGCCAGCTCCCAGCCGTCCAGCGGCAGCCCGATCCGGATCGGCTCCGCACCGCTCATCAGCGACGCGCAGGCCACGACGGTCGCCTCGGTGGGCCCGTACGTGTTCCAGACCTCGCGCCCCTCCGTCACCAGCCGCTGCACCAGCTCCGGCGGGCAGGCCTCACCGCCGAAGATCAGCAGCCGTACGTCGTTCAGGTGCTCGGGCTCCCACAGCGAGGCCAGCGTCGGCACGGTCGACACCACGCTGATCTCCTGCTCGACCAGCCACGGCCCGAGATCGGCACCGCTCCTGACCTGCGCACGCGGCACCGGCACCAGACAGGCCCCGTACCGCCACGCCAGCCACATCTCCTCGCAGGAGGCGTCGAACGCGACCGACAGCCCCGCCATGACCCGGTCCCCGGGCCCGATCGGATCCTCGGTGAGGAACAGCGCGGCCTCGGCGTCCACGAACGCGGCGGCACTGCGATGGCTGACGGCGACGCCCTTGGGCTTCCCGGTGGACCCGGAGGTGAAGATGATCCAGGCGTCGTGCTCCGTGCCGGGCCGGGCCGCGGGAACGTCGCTCTCGGAGAACACGGTCAGCGCGTGCCCGCCCCCGACGACGGCCCGCACCTCTGCCTCCCCGAACACCAGCTCGGCCCGCTCGTCCGGGTCCTCGGCGTCCACGGGCACATAGGCGGCCCCGGCGGCCAGTACGGCGAGAATCGCGACGTACAGCTCATTGCTGCCGGACGGCACCCGGACCCCCACCCGGTCGCCCAGCCCGACCCCGGCTCCGGCCAGCGCGCGCCGCAGCTGCTCCACCTCGGCGGCGAGCTGCCGGTAGGTGAGCCGCGTCGTCCCGTCGTCCAGGGCGAGTTCGTCGGGATACGACCGTACGGACGCGTCGAAGACGTCGACGAGGGTGCGCGGCGAGGCCGCCGGCCCACCGGAGAAACGTGCCCTGTCGCCGAACCGTTCGCGGATCTCTTCGTCCAGACCGAGAGCACTGCTCTCGTGTATGGCTGCCATCGGGCCCTCGCGTCTCGATCCCGGAAATCCGGGGCGCTGGCGGGTCCGCAGGTCTGCCTGGGGTTGTCCGGATCCAGCTCCGTTCCGTAACAAGCCGGAAATTTTAGTACGACGGTAGGCTCGGCCCTTTCTGTCGGCCACTTCAAAGCGGCCTTCCGGGGGCGCGAGGGCCGAGCCCGGGGGCGCTGACCTGGTGATCTTCAGACAGAGGAGAGATGGCCCACACAACGAGCGAGGGCCGCGATCCAGTGATCGCGACCCTCGCTCATCTCGTGTGTCCGAGGGGGGACTTGAACCCCCACGCCCGATAAAGGGCACTAGCACCTCAAGCTAGCGCGTCTGCCATTCCGCCACCCGGACAAGGTGTCTGTCGTGCGGGGTTTCCCTCGCGGCGACGGAGGAAACATTACCAGGCTTTTCGAGTGCCCTCGGGGCACCCCCGTCGCCCCTCGGCGCACCCCCGGCCGGGCGTGAACGACGTGTGACGGGCCGGGACCGGTCTTGGGGTGTGCGCCGTGGGAGGAGGAGGATGCGGGGGGAACCACCAGCAGCGAAGGCGTGGGAGGAAGCAGCGTGAGCGAGTCGGACACGGCCAGGGGCGTCACCGGCGAGGACGAGGTCGTGGACCTCTGCCGCGAGCTGATCCAGATCGACACCAGCAACTACGGGGACAACTCCGGCCCGGGGGAGCGCAAGGCGGCCGAGTACGTCGCCGAGAAGCTTGCCGAGGTGGGACTCGAACCGCGGATCTTCGAGTCCCACCCGGGCCGCGCGTCCACCGTGGCCCGCATCGAGGGCGCGGACCCGTCCCGGCCCGCGCTGCTCATCCACGGCCACACCGACGTCGTACCGGCCAACGCGGCCGACTGGACCCACCACCCCTTCTCCGGCGAGGTCGCGGACGGGTGCGTGTGGGGCCGCGGGGCCGTCGACATGAAGGACATGGACGCGATGACCCTCGCGGTCGTACGGGACCGGCTGCGCAGCGGGCGCAAGCCGCCCCGGGACATCGTCCTCGCGTTCCTCGCGGACGAGGAGGCGGGCGGCACGTACGGTGCCAAGCACCTCGTCAAGAACCACCCCGATCTCTTCGAGGGTGTCACCGAGGCGATCAGCGAGGTGGGCGGGTTCTCGTTCACGGTGAGCGAGGAGCGGCGGCTCTACCTGATCCAGACGGCCGAGAAGGGCATGCACTGGATGAAGCTGACCGTGGCCGGCACGGCGGGCCACGGATCGATGATCCACCGGGACAACGCCATCACCGAGCTGTCGGAGGCGGTCGCGCGGATCGGGCGGCACACGTTCCCGGTGCGGGTCACCAAGACCACCCGGGCCTTCCTCGACGAACTCGGCGACGCGCTCGGCGTCGAGCTCGACGCCGAGGACATGGAGTCGACGCTCGCCCGGCTCGGCGGCATCGCCAAGCTGATCGGCGCGACCCTGAGCAACACGGCCAACCCCACACAGCTCGGCGCCGGCTACAAGGTCAACGTCATTCCGGGGGAGGCCACCGCGCACGTCGACGGGCGGTTCCTGCCGGGCCACGAGGAGGAGTTCCTCGCCGACCTCGACCGGATCCTCGGGCCGAAGGTGCGGCGCGAGGACGTGCACGCGGACAAGGCCGTCGAGACCACCTTCGACGGGCCGCTGGTGGCGGCGATGCAGTCGGCGCTGGTCGCCGAGGACCCGGCCGCGAAGGCGATCCCCTACATGCTCTCCGGCGGGACCGACGCCAAGTCCTTCGACGACCTCGGCATCCGGGGCTTCGGCTTCGCCCCGCTCAAGCTGCCGCCGGAGCTGGACTTCGCCGGGATGTTCCACGGTGTCGACGAGCGGGTGCCGGTGGACGGGCTGCGGTTCGGCGTGCGCGTGCTCGACCGGTTCATCGACGCGTCCTGAATTGCCTCACTGAAACGAAACCGCAGTATTCGCTCGAGTGTGCGGAAACCTACTGGGAAGAGTGAATACGACGATACGCTCGTAGCTCCATTACTCCCTCCTCGTTACTGCTGACGTGATCCGCTGATGGGGATCGCATTGCCAACAAGGAGAGAATAATGATCAAGAAGATCGTCGCCGCTGCCGTTGCCACTGGTGGTCTGGTTCTCGCGGGCGCGGGCATGGCCGCCGCCCACTCGGGCGCCCAGGGTGCGGCCGTGAACTCCCCGGGTGTCCTTTCCGGCAACGTCGTCCAGGTTCCCGTTCACGTCCCCGTGAACGCCTGCGGCAACACGGTCTCCGTGATCGGGCTGCTGAACCCGGCCTTCGGCAACACCTGCGTCAACAACTGACGTTGTGCCTCGCCCCGTCAGGGGCTGAGCCCGTCGGCCCCGGAGTGCGCGCCATGCGCTCCGGGGTCGACCGGCCTTTTCGGAACGACTCTTTTCGAACGGCGAGACGCGCACGTCGGAACTCGAATGCCGGAACCGGACTTCGAGAACTTGATCGCCGCGAACTCGACCGTCGAGAATGCGAACTTCGGGAATTCGGGACAAGGTCGAAAGCAGGGATTCAGCAATGCGACAGGTCACCCGCAAAGGCCTGATGACCATGGCCGCCGCCACCGGCGTGATCGCCGCGACCGGTGGCGCGGCACACGCGGACTCGGCCGCGAGCGGATCGGGCGCGAACTCGCCCGGCGTACTGTCGGGCAACTCGGTGCAGGCGCCGGTGTACGCGCCGGTGAACGTCTGCGGCAACACGGTCAACGTCATCGGGCTCCTCAACCCGGCGATGGGCAACAAGTGTGTCAACACCGGCGTCAAGAGCGGCGGCGGCAGCGGCTCGTCCGGTGGGTACAGC
This sequence comes from Streptomyces sp. AC555_RSS877, assembly GCF_019049245.1. Taxonomy (GTDB): domain Bacteria; phylum Actinomycetota; class Actinomycetes; order Streptomycetales; family Streptomycetaceae; genus Streptomyces. The sequence continues at coordinate 150,917 of NZ_JAGMUK010000053.1, forward strand.
GGGCACGGCGGACAGGCGGGCGGGGACAACGGCGGTTCGCCCGGTGTCGGCTCCGGCAACCACGTCGAGGTGCCGATCGACGCACCGGTGAACGTTTGCGACAACAGCGTCGACGTCATCGGGATCGGCAACCCCACCACGGGCAACGACTGCGGGAACGGGGGCGGTTCCGGCGGCACCGTGCCGTCGGGGAGCGGTCAGGAGACTCCGCCCGGCGGCACCGTGCCGTCGGGGAGCGGTCAGGAGACTCCGCCCGGCGGCCCCGAGCAGCCGGGCAACCCGGTGGAGCAGGGTCGCCCCGGCGCCCCGAACACGCCGCCCGCCTCGGGCGACGAGACACCGGGCGGCTCCTCGCGCGCCAACCAGCCCGGGGCGCAGTCCCTCACCCAGCCGCGAGCCGCCGCACAGCTCGCGCACACCGGCAGTGAGCTGCCGATGGGCCTCGCGCTCCCCGTGGGCGCGGGGGCGCTGCTGGCGGGCGCGCTGCTCTACCGCAAGGGGCGCGCCTCGGCATAACCCTGGGGCAGCGGGGATTCACAGCACCACGAAATCCCCCGGCGTGGCGGACGACGGAGCGGGCCCGGTGTCGGTGGGCCCGCTCCGTTTCCGTCGCCTCAGATCACCACGTGGCGCGGACCTGGCGGATGATCCGCCGGCGCAGCCGCACCCTGCGGCTGCCGTCGCGCAGCAGGCTCAGGCGGTCCAACTCCCAGTGTCCGTACTCGGCATGGTCCGTCAGCAGACGTGTGGCGTCTTTGCGGGAGACCCCGCGCGGTACGTACACGTCGACAAATTCGTATTCCGGCATCGCATCTATTGTGCGGTCTGGGGTCCGGTACGGATAGCGTCTGCACTATGTCTGATGCTGCGCAGCCCACCGCTGCCGAGGTACGCGCCGCCGCCGAGGCGGTCAAGACCGCGCTCGACCGCCACCTGGCCGCGGTCGAACGCCGGTCGGGTGAGGACGACCCGGCTGTCTACGAGGCGTTCAACGAGCTGGCCGCGGCCGCGGAGGCGTACGACGAGCTGCTCTACGACCGTTACGACGAGGTCACGCCCTTCGAGATCCCCGGCGCGGACGACTCGCTGCCGCCGTACATCGGTCCGGAGGAGCCGAACGCCCTCAGCGTGCTGATCCGCCGCGACTACACCGTGGCGGAGCCCCAGCGGCTGCTGGCGCAGGCCGAGCGGGTCGAGGCGGCGGACTACGACGAGAGCGGGGAAGCCTCCGGCACGGTGCACGGGGCGCTCGGCATCCTGTTCGGCGAGTTCGAGGCGGACGAGATCGCCTCCCGGCACAAGGACTTCGGCCTGGAGGAGGGCGACTCCACGCTCTGGGTGACGGCGGCGGACGAGACGGCCGTGCCCGGCGAGTGGCTGGAGGCGCCGTTCGAGCAGGTCGACCCGCAGCGGGTGGTGTGCCGCTTCGACGTCAGCGCGGTCTTCGACGACGACGTGGACGACATCGATGACGAAGACGACGAGGACGACGAGGACGACGGGGACGTGGAAGACGTCGCGGAGATCGACGAAGCGGCCGTGGACGGGGATCTGAAGCGGCTGGACGCGGATCGCCCAGCGGGCCGCTGAGCGCCCCCTCGCCGCGAGACCGTCCATGACCACGGCGGCCGCGGAAGCCCGGCCGGGCTTCCGCGGCCGCCGTGGTCGTACCCCCGGGTGTGTGGTCAGCCGGCCGTCGGGATCTGCGGAGCGAGCAGCGCGGGCAGGCGGGTCGTGCGCGGCTTCGCCGGGATCTCCGCCACCGCACGGGCGAGTGCCTGGTCCGCGCCGTGGACCACGGACAGATGGCGGTCCCCCCGGCCGAACGCCGTGTAGACCCAGGGCCGGCTGAGGGCCTGCACGGCGTCGCCGGGCAGCACCACGACCGCCGCGGGCCACCGGGCGCCCACCGCTTGGTGCGCGGTCAGCGCCCACCCGTGCCGCACGGACTGCTCCACCCGCTCCTTCGGTACGACGACGGCCTCGCCGGCGCAGGACAGGTGCAGCCCCTCGGCGTCGGCCTTGACGACGTGGCCCGGCAGCGTACGGCCCGGCGCGGGGGAGTAGGCGATCCGGTCGCCCGGGTCGAAGCCGCCGAAACGGCCGGGTCCCGGGTTGAGCCGCTCCTTGAGAGCCGCGTTCAGCACGCGGGTGCCGACCGCGCCGCCGTGGCCCGGCGTGATCACCTGCGTCTCCTCGGCGGGCACCCCGATCGCCCGGGGCACGGAGTCCGCGACGAGCTGCACGGTCCGGTGCACGGCCTCGCCCGCGTCCCGCACCGGCACGATCACGACCTCCTTGCCGGGGGCCTCGACCTGGTTGAGCTCGCCGATGCCGACCCCGGAGACCAGCTCGCCCAGCGGGCCGGGGTCCGGGCGCCGGGAGGCGACCTGCGGGCAGATCCGCGCGGCCAGCAGATCCGCGAAGACCCGCCCGGGACCCACGGACCACAGCACCGCGGGGTCCCCGGCCAGCACCAGCCGGGAGCCGTCCGGCAGCGACTCGGTGAGCAGCGCCGCCGTCTCGACGTCCAGCTGCGGGGCGTCGAGCACCACGAGCAGGTCGAGGTCCAGCGCTCCCTCGGCGTCTCGGCCGGGCCCTTCGGCACCGGACAGCAACCCGGCGACGGTGGCGACGGCCACCTCGGGGGCGTCCGTGGCCCCGGCGCTCTGCGGTGCGTCGGCACGGGCGGCCCGCGCCCCGAAACGGTCACGGCCGATCGGCCCGTGCGTGGCGGCCCAGGCGCGCAGCCCCAGCCCGCGAGCCGCGCTCAGCAGGGCCGCCGGTTCGGCCAGGGAGGCTTCGCCACCCGCATGGAGGACCAGACCGTGGCCCGCGACCGCCCGGATCAGCTCGGCGGCGGAACCCCCTGCCGAGGCGGCGGCCTGCTCCCAGTCCGCGGCCGAACCGTCCTCCTTCGGCACCGAGTTGATCAGCCGGGCCAGACCGTCGGCAAGGCTCTCCTCCGCGAGGGCGTACCGCTCCAGACCGACCAGGACACGCACCGGGCGCTCCTCGCCCTCCTCGCCGCCCTCGGCGTCGTCGTCCTGCTCGCGCCGGGGCGGTGCTCCGGGTTCGTCCAGGGCGTCCTGGAAGACCAGGGCCTCGCCCTCGGCAAGGGTGCTCTGGACGGCCGCGTCGGCATCCGGCACATTCCGCTGGGCCAGCGCGGCCGTGAGCGCCGGCATCTCCAGGGCGGTGTGCCCGGCGAGGGCGGCCTGCTCCAGCAGCCAGACGGTGACCGCCCGGCCGCGGCGCTCGTCGTCCGGAGCGCAGTCCGCGCCGAGCAGGGCCCGCGCGAATCCGTCGGCCTGCTCGGGCCGCACGCTCGCGACCCGCAGCAACTGCCAGGGATCCGCCCGCAGTTGCTCGTCGGCCCCCTCTCCGAGGGCCGCGGCGACCTGCGCCGCCAGCGCGTCCGGTGCGCCGCCCTCGGTCAGTACCCGCCGCACGGACTCGACGGTCTCCGGGGCGGCAGTCGCGCTCCCCGGGGGTGTCGGCACGGGCTGCGGCCTCGACTCCGGGGCGGTGCGGCGCGGCGCGGGTGCGGGCTCGCTGAAGACGGCGGCCGCGGGCTTCTCGCCGCTCTCCACCGCCCGTACGGCCGCGAGGAGGTCGGCGGCCTTCCCGCTGAGCTTGGTCCCGGCGGCGATGGGCGACTTCTTCTCGGCCTTCCGCTGCTCGATCCGCTCCCGCTCCAACCGCTGGGCGGCGAGCTCGGCCTCCGCCTCGGACAGCTTCTTCGCTTCTTCGGCGTCGTCGGCGGTCTCACCCCCGGCGGCGGCGCCGGTCTCCGCGGTCTCGCCGTCGGGGGTGTCGCCGGCCTTCGTGGTCTCGCCGTCCGGGGCGTCGCCGTCCTCCGCGACAGCGTCCTGCGCGACATCGGTCTCGACGCCTGTCTCGGGGGCGGCGCCCTCCGCCGCGGTGCCCGGCGTCCCCGGCTCGGCGTCCTCGGCGTGCTCAGCGGGCTCCGGCTCCGTGCTCACAGCGTGCTCCAGTCGTGATCGGGATAGCGGTGCACGGGCGCCGACACGTCGTCGAGCGCCCGGCAGATCTCGTCAGGAAGACTAAGGGCCTCCACTGACAATGCCGCCGTGAGCTGCTGCGCGTTGCGCGCGCCGACGATCGGCGCGGCCACGCCCGGCCGGTCGCGCACCCACGCGAGGGCGACCTGTATCGGCGTCACCGCGAGCCCGTCCGCCGCCGTCGTCACGGCGTCCACGATGCGCGTCGCCGTGTCGTCGAGGTACGGCGCGACGAACGGCGCCAGATGCTCCGAGGCGCCCCGCGAGTCGGCCGGTGTGGCGTTCCGGTACTTGCCGGTGAGCACACCGCGGCCGAGCGGGGACGAGGGAAGCATGCCGATGCCCAGATCCAGGGCGGCCGGCAGCACCTCGCGCTCGACGCCGCGCTGCAGCAGCGAGTACTCCAGCTGTGTGCTCGCCAGCCGGGTCCGCGTGCCCGGCGCGGCGATCTGCCAGGTCGCGGCCTTGGCGAGCTGCCACCCGCAGAAGTTGGAGACCCCGGCATAGCGGGCTCGTCCACTGCTGACCGCGAGGTCCAGCGCCTGCAGCGTCTCCTCCAGCGGGGTGTCGGGGTCGAAGGCGTGGATGTGCCACACGTCGACGTAGTCCGTGCCGAGCCGGGCCAGCGAGGCGTCCAGCGCGGAGAGCAGATGGCCGCGCGAGCCGTCGAACCGGCGGTCGGGGTCCGGAACGCTGCCGGCCTTGGTCGAGATGACCAGATCCCGGCGCGGCACGAGGCCTTCGATGAGACGTCCGAGCAGGTATTCGGCCTCCCCGTCGCCGTACACGTCCGCCGTGTCGACGAGGCTCCCGCCGGCTTCCCAGAACGTCTTCAAGAGGTCCGCGGCGTCGTGCTCATCGGTGTCCCGACCCCAGGTGAGGGTGCCGAGCCCGATGCGGGACACACGCAGGCCGGTGCGGCCGAGATGCCTCTGCTCCATGGACGCCGAGATTACTGGCCAGAACCTGTCAGATGGGTGCCTGCGGATAACCAGTTTCCGCCGATGCGGCCGGGGGCGGTGCCGGGCGGCGGACCGGACGGCCGAAGCGGCGGCCGGGTCCTCGCCGTACCCGAACCCCCACCCCCGCGCTAAGGTCTGCGGACAAGGACGTTACTGATCGGTAAGGGGATTCGGCATGCAGCTCGGGATCAACCTCGGCTACTGGGGTGCCGGCATGGACGCGGACAATCTGGCCGTCGCCCAGGAGGCCGACCGGCTCGGGTACGCGGTCTGCTGGGCCGCCGAGGCCTACGGCTCCGACGCGGCCACCGTGCTCACCTGGGTCGCCGCCCAGACCGAGCGCATCGACGTCGGCTCGGCCATCTTCCAGATCCCGGCCCGGCAGCCGGCGATGACCGCGATGACCGCCGCCACCCTCGACTCGCTCTCCGGCGGCCGCTTCCGCCTCGGTCTCGGCGTCTCGGGTCCGCAGGTCTCCGAGGGCTGGTACGGCGTCAAGTTCGACAAGCCGCTGTCCCGCACCCGCGAGTACGTCGAGATCGTGCGGAAGGCGATGACCCGCGAGCGGCTGTCGTTCGAGGGCGAGCACTGGACGCTGCCGCTGCCCGGCGGCCCCGGCAAGCCCATCAAGCTCACCGTGCACCCCGAGCGCGAGCACATCCCGCTGTACATCGCCGCCATCGGCCCGAAGAACCTCGAACAGACCGGTGAGATCGCGGACGGCGCACTGCTGATCTTCCCCTCGGCCGACCACCTCGAGGACACCGCGATCACGTACCTGCGCGCGGGACGCGAGAAGGCGGGCAAGACCCTCGACGGCTTCGACGTGTGCCCGACCCTGCCCCTCGCGGTCGGCGACGACAAGGACGTGGCCGCGCTCGCCGACACCTTCCGCCCGTACACCGCGCTGTACGTCGGCGGCATGGGCAGCAGCAAGCAGAACTTCTACAACCAGCTCGCCCGCCGCATGGGCTACGAGAAGGAAGCCGCCGAGATCCAGGACAAGTACCTGTCCGGCGACAAGCAGGGCGCGGCCGCCGCCGTACCGCACGAGCTGATCGACAAGACGACCCTGCTGGGTTCGGTCGACCGGATCGCGGACCGGATGAAGGCGTACGCGGCGGTCGGGGTCACGACCCTGAGCCTCGCTCCCGCGGGCTTCACGCTCGACGAGCGGCTCGCCTCGCTCCGCGCCGGCGCGGAGGCCATGGAGCGCGCGGGACTCGCGTAGCACCTGGTTCAACCGCCGGAGGTCTACAGCGGCCGTGGTGGGGGCTCGGGGGTCTTCCCCGCCACGGCCGTCATGCAGCACAACGCGCCCGGGCCCGCGTGGTTACGCCCTGAAGCGACCCCGAGGGTCCTCCTTTTGGCGGAGTTGTCCGACACAGCTGTTGCAACACCCCTCTCACCGCATTTGACTCGTTCTTTGCGGACCCTGCGGAGAGTCCTGCAGAGAGGTGCTGACGATGCTTTCGGCCAAGAGTCTGTTCCAGGAGATCATCGACAACGACGAGTCCTTCCGCCTGTTCTGCTCCATCGCGGCCAGCGGGGAGACGCAGGGCGGCTGGGAGAACGCCCGCATCGCCGCGCTCGTCCCCGCGAGCGAACGGGACATGGCCCCCAAGATCACCCGGCACGGAGCGGACGAGGACAAGCACGGGCGGATCTTCAACGCCCTCCTGAAGAAGCGTGCTCTGGAGCCCGTCCCCGTGCCGCCCGAGACCGACTACACGGCCCTCCTGGAGAAGCACGGCATCGGGCTCGCCCACGAGAAGCTGAAGGGCGACCAGCCGCTCACGGTGGCGGACATCGTCACCTACCTGGCGCACAGCCGGGTCACGGAGCAGCGGGCCGCCGACCAGATGGTGATGCTGCGCAAGCACTTCGCGGACGACCCCCTGGTCGGCAAGGCGGTCCGGATGATCTCCAACGACGAGGACAACCACCTCGCGTACACCCACGAGGAGCTGCTGCGCTTCGCGGCCGCCGGGCACGGACGGCTCATCCAGCGCACGCTGCGCGACTGCGCGCTCGCCGAGATCGGCATCTACCGGGACGTCAGCCTGGCCGTCATGGCCCACATGGGCCGCATCCTGGGCTGGCCGAAGGCGAAGTCGGCGATGCTCGCGGCCGGCATCCACGCGATGTACGCGTACGAGCGCCTGGCGGGCTGGCGCCGGATGGTGTCCCTGAAGATGCCGGAACGCCGGGACGCCCTCGGAGGCCCGGCGAGCGCGGCCCCCGAGTTCGCCTGAACCAGGAACCGTCCGCGGCCTCCACCCGCGACCGGACCCCCGGCTGCATCCACCCCGGCTACATCCACCCCCGGCTCTTGAACAGCCGGTACAGCAGCACCTCCAGGGCGACCATCAGCACGATCACCGCCGGATACGCCCACTCCCAGCGCAGCTCGGGCATGTGCTCGAAGTTCATGCCGTAGATCCCCGCGATCATCGTGGGGATCGCGGCCATGGCCGCCCACGCGGAGATCTTCCGCATGTCGTCGTTCTGCCGGACGCTCATCTGCGCCAGATGCGCGGACAGGACGTCCGAGACCAGCCGGTCCAGGCCCTCCACGGACTCGTTCACGCGCGTGAGGTGGTCGTTGACGTCCCGGAAGAAGGGCCGCGCCGTGTCGTCCACGAAGGGCACGGCCCCGCCGAACTGCCCCACGCCCGCCAGGCGGGTCAGCGGCAGGGCGAGCGGGCCGGTCGCCCGGCGGAACTCCAGGATCTGCCGCTTGAAGGTGTAGATCCGGGACGCGGTGTGGCGCGAGCCGCCGCCGTCCGGCGAGAACACCTCCGTCTCCAGCTCCTCCAGGTCGGTCTGCAATTCGGTCGCCACGTCCAGGTAGTGGTCGACGACGGCGTCGGCGACCGCGTACAGCACGGCGGTGGGGCCTTTGCCGAGCAATTCGGGCTCCTGCTCCATACGCTGCCGTACGGCGCCCAGCGGGGAGCCCTCGCCGTGGCGCACCGTCACCACGAACGAGTCGCCGAGGAAGAGCATGACCTCGCCGGTGGAGACGGCGTCGCTCTGCGGCTCGTACACGACCGGCTTGAGGACCGCGAACAGCGAGTCGTCGTAGACCTCCAGCTTGGGCCGCTGGTGGGCCTTCAGGGCGTCCTCGACCGCCAGCGGGTGCAGGCCGAACTCCCGGGTGACGTGGTCGAACTCCTTCTCGGACGGCTCGTGCAGCCCGATCCAGACGAATCCGTGGGCCGCCCGGGCCTCGGCGAGCGCGTCGGAAAGATCCTCGGGGCCTTTCGACCGGTGTCCGTCGCGGTAGATGGCACAGTCGACGATCACTGAGTGTGTTCCCCTGTCCTCCACGGGCCGCCACGTTCGGGCGTGCGCCTACTCTGGGCCGCATGCCCACGTTGATCCTCGTCCGGCACGGACGTTCCACCGCCAACACCGAGGGGCTGCTCGCCGGCTGGACGCCCGGCGTCGCCCTCGACGAGCGCGGGGCCGCGCAGGCCGCCGCGCTGCCCGGACGGCTCGCCGAGCTGCCGCTCGCCGAGGTCGTCAGCAGCCCGCTGCAGCGCTGCCAGGAGACGATCCGGCCACTCCTCGACGCCCGGCCCGGCCTCGCCGCGCACTCCGACGAACGGATCGGGGAGTGCCACTACGGCGACTGGTCCGGCCGCAAGCTCGCCGAGCTCAGCGGCGAGCCGCTGATGGAGGTCGTGCAGGCGCACCCCTCGGCGGCCGCGTTCCCCGGCGGCGAGTCGATGCGGGCGATGCAGACCCGCGCCGCCGAGGCGGTGCGCGAGTGGAACGCGCGCGTGGAGCGCGACCACGGCCCCGACGCGGTCTACCTCATGTGCTCTCACGGCGACATCATCAAGTCTCTGGTGGCGGACGCACTCGGACTTCATCTAGACCTCTTCCAGCGGATTTCCGTTGAACCGTGTTCCATCACCGCGATCCGTTACACCCGTCTGAGGCCGTTTCTCGTCCGCCTCGGCGACACCGGCGACTTCACGTCCCTGGTGCCGCGCGAGGAGCCTCCGGCCGACGAGGCGACGGTCGGGGGTGGTGCGGGCGCACCGTGATCGCCGGGCGCAGTAGGGTGAAGCGGTTCGCACCCACGATTTCAATGGAGACAGGACGTGTCCCGTCAGGTGTTCCTCTACGACCCCCCGGACCGGTTCGTGGCCGGTACGGTCGGACTGCCCGGACGCCGTACGTTCTTCCTCCAGGCCACGGCCGGCCCCCGGGTGACCAGCGTGGCCCTGGAGAAGACCCAGGTCGCCGCGCTCGCCGAGCGCATGGACGAGCTGCTGGACGAAGTCGTACGCCGTAGCGGCGGAAGTGCCGCCGTCCCGGCGGTGGCGCCCACCGAAGTCGCCGACACCCGCCCCCTGGATGCCCCCGTCGAGGAGGAGTTCAGGGTCGGCACCATGGCTCTGGCCTGGGACGGTGACGAGCAGCGCATGATCGTCGAGGCGCAGGCCCTCGTCGAACTCGACGCCGACACCGACGAGGACCTCGCCGAGGCCGAGGAGCGGCTGCTTCAGGACGAGGAGAACGGTCCCCCGATGCTGCGGGTCCGGCTCACCGGCGCGCAGGCGCGAGCCTTCGCCAAGCGCGCCCTTGACGTCGTCAACGCGGGGCGGCCGCCGTGTCCGCTGTGCAGCCTCCCGCTCGACCCGGAAGGACACGTATGTCCGCGCCAGAACGGATACCGCCGCGGGGCGTGACGACGACAGCGATGTCGGCCGAACTGCTCGCCGAGGGCGAGCTCACCGTGCGCGGCCGCATCCGGGAGGCGTCCAACGCCGCGCTGTACTGCACGGTCTCCCACGACGGCCGGGAAGCCGCCTGCATCTACAAGCCGGTGGCCGGTGAGCGGCCCCTGTGGGACTTCCCCGACGGCAACCTCGCCCGCCGTGAGGTCGCGGCCTACGAGGTCTCCGAAGCCACCGGCTGGGGCCTCGTACCGCCCACCGTGCTGCGGGACGGGCCGTACGGCGAGGGCATGTGCCAGCTGTGGATCGAGGTCACACCCGAGGCCGAACTGCTCGCCCTGGTGGACGGCGAGGAGCCCGAGGCGGGCTGGAAGGCGATCGGCTTCGCCGAGGTCGGGGAGGGGCGGACCGCGCTGCTCGTGCACGCCGACGACGAGCGGCTGCGCCGGCTCGCCGTGCTCGACGCCGTGATCAACAACGCGGACCGCAAGGGCGGGCACCTCCTGCCCGCCGCCGGGGGCGTGCTGTACGGCATCGACCACGGGGTCACCTTCAACGTCGAGAACAAGTTGCGGACGCTGCTGTGGGGGTGGGCCGGGGAGCCGCTGACCGGTGAGGCGGTCGACGTACTGACAGGCCTCAGGGCGGCGCTCGGCGCGGACGGGGCGCTGACCGCCCGGCTGGCCGAACTGATCACCCCCGCCGAACTCGACGCCACGCGCGCGCGTGTCGACGCGCTGCTGGCCGCCGGAACGCACCCGGAGCCGAGCGGGGACTGGCCGGCCATTCCCTGGCCGCCCGTCTAGGGCCTGTCCGGCGGATCAGGTCGCAGGACATCCGCGGCGCCTCGTCGACGCTGGTGAGCGGGGCCTGGTGCGTCGAGCCGCAAGGCGGAGGAGGGCGTCGACGCGATGGAGGTCCCCCCGGTCGAGCGAGGTCGAGAGTGCGGGAGTCGGCAACCGACGACAACGCCGCAGATCGGCGTGCCAGGCCCCGCGTCTGCGGCATGATCCGCCGGACAGACCCTGGCGGCAGGGCACGCCGTGCGATATCGCGCAAGAACGCCTTACCGGCCATCCGGCCCGGTCCGGTTCGTATACGGAACATCCGTCCGGTTAGGCTCATGACATGCATGCCTGGCCCGCTTCCGAGGTCCCCGCCCTGCCTGGTCAGGGCCGCGACCTGAGGATCCACGACACCGCGACCGGCGGCTTGGTCTCCCTCGACCCCGGTCCCGTCGCCCGTATCTACGTCTGCGGCATCACGCCGTACGACGCGACCCACCTGGGTCACGCGGCGACCTACAACGCGTTCGACCTCGTACAACGCGTGTGGCTCGACACCAAGCGGCAGGTCCACTACGTCCAGAACGTCACCGACATCGACGACCCGCTGCTGGAGCGGGCCGAGCGCGACGGCATCGACTGGGCCGCCCTCGCGGAGAAGGAGACGGCCCTCTTCCGCGAGGACATGACGGCCCTGCGGATGCTGCCCCCGCGGCAGTACATCGGCGCGGTCGAGGCGATACCCGGCATCGTGCCGCTCGTCGAACGCCTGCGGGACGCGGGCGCCGCGTACGAGCTCGAAGGGGACGTCTACTTCTCCGTCGAGTCCGATCCGCACTTCGGCGAGGTCTCCCACCTGGACGCCGCCGCGATGCGGCTGCTCTCCGCCGAGCGCGGGGGCGACCCCGACCGGCCGGGCAAGAAGAACCCGCTCGACCCGATGCTGTGGATGGCCGCCCGCGAGGGCGAGCCCAGTTGGGACGGCGGTTCGCTCGGACGTGGCCGGCCCGGCTGGCACATCGAGTGTGTCGCCATCGCGCTGGACCACCTCGGCATGGGCTTCGACGTCCAGGGCGGCGGTTCCGACCTCGCCTTCCCGCACCACGAGATGGGCGCCTCGCACGCCCAGGCGCTGACCGGCGAGTTCCCCATGGCCAAGGCGTACGTCCACGCCGGCATGGTCGCCCTGCACGGCGAGAAGATGTCCAAGTCCAAGGGCAACCTGGTCTTCGTCTCGCAGCTGAGGCGCGACGGCGTCGACCCCGCCGCCATCCGGCTCGCGCTCCTCGCCCACCACTACCGGGCCGACTGGGAGTGGACCGACCAGGTTCTGCAGGACGCCCTCGACCGGGTCGGCCGCTGGCGTGCCGCCGTCTCCCGGCCCGACGGCCCGCCCGCCGAAGCGCTCGTCGACGAGATCCGTGAAGCCCTGGCAGCCGACCTGGACGCGCCGGCGGCGCTGGCCGCCGTGGACCGGTGGGCGGCGCTCCAGAACGAGCGGGGCGGTACGGACGAGGGCGCGCCCGGCGTGGTGTCGCGGGCGGTGGACGCCCTGCTGGGCGTGGCGTTGTAGCGCCGCAGGACTCAAGAGAGCAGGACACAGGAGACCAGGACACAGGAGAGCAGGACAGGGGACAGGGGCGCTTCCTCGCCGCAGAGGAAGCGCCCCTTCCGTTCTTCCGGTCCCACAGCGGTCGGTCCACCCCGTCTTCAGCAACTCGGTTTGCCAGAAGTCGAATTGGGCAACGTTGACAATCCGCTCTGAAGCGGACGCAACGTCACAATCCCATCAAGGGCTGCGGGGGCCACGGTCATGTGGTGGGGTGAGAGCGCCTGTTGACCGTACGGCCGGCAGTGTCCGGCCCTGTTGCGGAAGGACGCACAGTGGCACCCGCAGACCGTTCCTTCGCACGACGAAGACTGCTCACCACGGCCGCCGCGCTCTCGGGCGCGGCCCTTGTCGGCGGCACCGCGCACGCGGCCGAGACCCGACAGCACCCGTGGCCCGCACAGTTCCCCCTGCCCGACGGCTTCCAGCCCGAGGGCATCACGATCGGCGCGCACCCCGTCGCCTACTTCGGCTCGCTCGACAACGGGGACATCTACCGGGCGAGTCTCGCCACGGGCCGGGGCTCCGTCATCAGCAAGGGCCTCGGCACCGGACACGCCGTCGTGGGCCTGAAGACCGACCGGCACGGCACGCTCTTCCTGGCCGGCGGCGGCAGCGGCGAGATCCGCACGGTCGACGCCCGCACCGGCGAGATCCTGAAGGTGTACGCCACTGGCGGCGCCTTCGTGAACGACGTGATCCTCACCCCGGGCGCCGCCTGGTTCACGGACTCCTTCAAGCCGCAGCTCTACCGACTGGCCCGTGGCGGGCACCGCCCGCCCGAGGCAGTGGACGCCCTTCCTCTGACCGGCGACTGGGAGCAGGGCCCGGACTTCACCGCCAACGGCATCGAGCGCACCCCCGACGGCAGCGCCCTGCTGGTGGTCAACGCCTTCGCGAACGGCGGCGGCCTCATGCGGGTCGACCCGCGTACCGGGGTCGCCCGCACCGTAGACCTGGGCACGGCGAAGCTCCCCAACGGGGACGGCCTGCTGCTGCTCGGCCGGATTCTCTACGCCGTCCAGCAGCAGCAGAACGCGATCGACGTGTTCCGGCTGAACGACACCGGCACCAAGGGCACGGCGATAGCCCGGATCACCGACCCGCGCTTCCGCATCCCGACGACGGCGGCGGCGTGGGGCAGGCGGCTCTACCTGCCGAACGCGCGCTTCGACGTGGAGCCGACACCGGGGACCGATTACGACGCGGTGGCCGTGCGCCAGGTCTGACGTCCGACACGGAAGGGCGGTGCGCCGGCCGGCGCACCGCCCTCACCGGTTCAGTCCTCCGAGGAGGAATCCCCGTCGTCCGCCTCTGTGTCCGCGTCCGCCGCGTCCGCCGACTCGGCGTCCGGCTTCGGCGGCTTGGGAGGCTTCGTACGACCGCCGGGGTTGTCCCTGAGGTAGGGCGTGCTGTCGCTGCCGTCGGCCGTGGCGTGCCCACCGGAGCCGCCCGGCCCGGATCCGTCCCGGCGCCGCAGATACCGCTCGAACTCGCGGGCGATCGCCTCACCCGATGCCTCCGGCAGCTCCGCGGTGTCCCGGGCCTCCTCCAGCGACTGGACGTACTCGGCGACCTCGCTGTCCTCGGCGGCCAGCTGGTCGACGCCCACCTGCCAGGCGCGCGCGTCCTCGGGCAGCTCGCCCAGCGGGATGCGTACGTCGATCAGGTCCTCCAGGCGGTTGAGGAGGGCCAGCGTCGCCTTCGGGTTCGGCGGCTGCGACACGTAGTGCGGGACGGCCGCCCACAGCGACACGGCCGGTACGCCCGCGTGCGTGCACGCCTCCTGGAGGATGCCGACGATGCCTGTGGGGCCCTCGTACTTGGTCTCCTCCAGATCCATGCGCTGGGCCAGGTCCGGGTCGGACGTGACGCCGCTGACCGGGACCGGACGGGTGTGCGGGGTGTCACCGAGCAGCGCGCCCAGGACCACCACCAGTTCCACGCCCAGCTCATGGGCGAAGCCGAGGATCTCGTTGCAGAACGAGCGCCATCGCATCGAGGGTTCGATGCCTCGGACGAGCACGAGATCGCGCGGCTTCTCGCCGCCGACCCGGACGACCGAGAGCCGGGTCGTGGGCCACGTGATCTTGCGGACACCGGCGTCCAGCCACACCGTGGGGCGGTTCACCTGGAAGTCGTAGTAGTCCTCGGCGTCCAGCGCCGCGAACACCTCGCCCTTCCACTCCCGGTCCAGGTGCGCGACCGCGGCGGAGGCGGCGTCGCCGGCATCGTTCCAGCCCTCGAACGCGGCCACCATGACTGGGTCGATCAGCTCGGGAACTCCCTCCAGCTCGATCACCCAGCGCCTCCTTCCGACGTGCCCTCGCTTAACGACCCAACCTTACGGCGTGCGGCGGGGGCGCCCGCAGCCCCCTTGCACGGGGGAGTGAACGGATCACTGCCCCGATCGTCACCTCGGGACACCACTCGTGGGGTGCTCCTCACAGGCTCGACCTGAGCCACTGCTCGACGCTCGCGACGTGCACGGTCGCCCAGGACCGTGCCGCCTCCGCGTCCCGGTCGCGCAGTGCCGCCAGGATCGCCCGGTGCTCGTGCAGGGTGCGGCTGACCGCGTCCTCCTGGGTCAGCCCGCGCCAGACGCGGGCCCGGGTGGTGGGCCCGGACAGACCGTCCAGCAGGGAACACAGCACGGAGTTCCCGGAGCTCTGCACGATGCCGCGGTGGAAGTCCAGGTCACAGGCGACCAGCTCCTCCACGGACGGGCTGTCGCCCAGCCTGTCCAACTGTGCCGAGAGCGCGTCCAGTTGCTGCTCGCTGATCCGCAGGGCCGCCATCGCGGTCGCGGCCGGCTCCAGGATGCGGCGTACGGCCAGGAACTCCAGCACCGTGTCGTCGCGGTGGAAGTCGACGACGAAGCTCAGCGCCTCCAGGAGGAGCTGCGGGTCGAGGCTGGTGACGTACGTGCCGTCGCCCTGGCGTACGTCCAGGATCCGGATCAGGGACAGGGCGCGCACCGCCTCCCGCAGGGAGTTGCGGGACAGGCCGAGCTCGGCGGCGAGTTCGCTCTCCTTGGGGAGCCGGTCCCCGGGGCGCAGCGCGCCGGAGACGATCATGCCCTTGATCTTCTCGATCGCCTCGTCGGTGACTGCCATGACCGGCCTCCCTCGTACCCCATGATCCTGAGACATCGGATGTCTCAGCCACATTATGCGGCCTGCTCGGAGAAGTGCCTCCAGGCGATCACTGCCCCCGCCAAGGCGGCGGGACGGGGCGCGCGGCCGTCGGCCCCTCCTGCCCCGGCAGGCCGACGGTCACGCCCGGTACTCCTCCGCCAGCAGCCGCAGTGCCTCCAGCGAGACGACGGCGCCCTTCTGGATGCCCGCCGCGACGACCTCCCGGTGCGGGTCGTACCCGCCGGTCATCTCCTCGTCGACCAGTTCGTCGGCGTTCACCCCGTCGACGACGAGGACGCCGCCCGCGACGAGCCCGCGCAGCGAGGCGGTCACGAACAGCGCCGACAGCTCCATCTCGATGGCCGCGAGCCCGGCACCGGCGTAGGAGAAAAGGGGAAGGAGCCCCGGCTGGAAGGCCGCCCGCGTCCACACGATGCCCCGGTGGTGCGGGGCGCCCGCCGCGCGGGCCGCGCGCTGGAGCGCGAGGACCGCCTCCGGCGAGGAGACGGCCGGGAACTCCGGGGGCAGCAACTGCTGTGTGACCCCGTCGTCCCGCACGGCCGCCTCCGCGATGACGAGGTCGCCGTCCCCGATGCCGGGCTTCATCGCGCCCGCCGTACCGAACCGGATGAGCGTGCGCACCCCCGCGTCCGCCAGCTCCTGGAACAGCAGGATCGCGCCCGGCCCGCCCACCCCGTGCGAGGCGACGAGGACCGGCAGGCCCTTCCAGCCGCCGCTGAACACACGGTATTCGCGGTGGTACGAGACCTCCTCGGCGACGTCGAGGAGCGCGGCCACGGCCGCCGCCCGCGCCGGGTCGCCGACGACGACCGCGTACTCCGGAAGGCCGGTGCGGGGTATGCGGGTGACGGGCGACAGGTCCAGCGTCATGCGATGGCTCCTCGACATGCCGAAGAAGGGTTCCCCGAGGTCATGTACGGTATGCGACACCCCCGGAACCTCAGGAGTGGCCCGTCATGCCGCACGAACTCCGCGCCGTCGAATGGACGGGCTCCGGCATCGCGCTGATCGACCAGACGCTGCTTCCGCACCGCACCGAGACGAGGCACGTCCAGGACGTGGACGCTCTGGTGGACGCGATCAGGCGCCTCGTGGTGCGCGGGGCGCCGGCGATCGGCGCGGCGGGGGCGTACGGGGTGGCGCTCGCCCAGCTCCAGGGGGAGCGGGAGGGCTGGACGGACCGCGAGATCCGCGCGGCCGTCGCCCGCGTCCGCGAGGCCCGGCCGACGGCCGTCAACCTCATGGTCTGCGTCGACCGGGTCGCCGACCGCCTGCCCGAAGGCCTCGGCGCGATGCTGGAGGAGGCCGCCGCCGTCCAGCGCGAGGACGTCGAGGCCAACCGGGCGATGGGCGCGCACGGCGCCGACTGGCTGCTCGAACGGCTCGGCGCGGACCGCCCGTTGCGCATCCTGACCCACTGCAACACGGGCGCGCTGGCGACCGCCGGCTGGGGCACGGCCCTCGGCGTGATCCGCGAGCTGCACGCGCGCGGACTGCTGGAGGTCGTCTACGCCGACGAGACGCGCCCCCTGCTCCAGGGCTCCCGCCTGACCGCCTGGGAGTTGGTCCAGGAGGGCATACCGCACTACGTCCAGGCCGACGGGGCGCCGCCGGCACCATCCTGCGCGGCGAGGTCGACGCGGCGGTCGTCGGCGCCGACCGCATCGCGGCCAACGGTGACACGGCGAACAAGGTCGGCACCGTGGGCGTCGCCCTGGCCTGCGCGGACGCCGGCATCACGTTCCTGGTCGCGGCGCCCACCACCACGATCGACCTGGCGGCCAAGACGGGCGACGACATCCACATCGAACTCCGCGACGAGACCGAGGTGCTGGAGTGGGCGGGCCTGCGCACCGCTCCGGCCGGGTCCCGCGGCCACAACCCGGCGTTCGACGTCACGCCGGGGCGGCTGGTGACGGGGCTGGTGACGGAACGGGGCGTGCTGGAGGTGTCGGCGGGGCAGGTGCCGGGGGAGCACCTGCGGGACGCCGGTACATCGGCGAGGGCAGGGGAGTGAGCATGATCGTGCTCGTGCTGGCCGGCGTGCTCGTGCTGGTCGTCGCGGGGTGCGCCTGCGTCGTGTGGGCCTCGCGCGGCGGCCCGGCCTGGGTGCGCGCGGTGGCGACCGTCACGCTGGCGGCCGGTGAGCTGGTGCGCGTGTCGGGGCGGGGAGACCGGAGTTCGGGTCACAGCGGCGACGACGGCTAGGACCACTGTCCGGGCGGGAGGGCCGCCCGGACGGCGTACGGCGACACTGTGCCGCGGCGGCGGGCTACCGCCGGCTCAGCTCCAACTCCAGCAGCCACTCCACCACTTCGGTGTGGTGCCGGGCCTGCCGCGGATCCGCGCCCCACACGTACAGCCCGTGCCCGGCCACCACCACCGCCGGCATCCGCGGATCGCGTGCCGCCTCCAGACGGTCCCCGAGGACCGTCATGTCCTGGCTGTTGGCGATGACCGGCAGCGTCACCTCGACGTCGTGGGCGGGCAGGCCGACGCCCTTGAGCATTTCCAGATCCCTGAGGACGATCCCGCCCGGCTCCCGGCGGCCCATCGCCACCGACGCCACGGTGTGCACGTGCACCACGGCACCGGCACCCGTCAGCGCGGCCACGCGCGCGTGCAGCTCGGCCTCGGCGGACGGCTTGCCGCCCTGTACGGCCGCGCCCCGGCCGTCGACCAACACCACGTCCGCGGGGGTCAGTTCGCCCTTGTCGTGCCCGCTCGCGGTGACCGCGAGCCGCAGCGGCTCACGGGACAACACCACGGACAGGTTGCCGGAGGTCCCCCGCATCCAGCCGAAGGACGCGAAACGGGCGGCCTCGGCGGCGAGCACCGCCCCCGCCTCCTTTAGGTCCAGTGCGCTGATGTCGACGGTCACGTGCTGCTCCCAGGAGTGCTGATGCTGATGTCGTCGAACGTCCCCGCCTGCGCGTGGTCCCCGACGCCCTGCTCGTAGTACGGCTCCCCGGGCCGCCGGATCCCGACGGCGAACCAGCCCGCCGCACGGGCCGCGTCCAGCTCGCCCGGCCGGTCGGAGAGGAAGAGAAGCCGTTCCCCGGGGATCCCGGCCGACTCCGCGATACGGCGATACGAGGCCGGCTCCTGCTTCGCCCCCGCGTTCTCGGTGTCGTAGAGACCGGAGACCAGGGACGTCAGGTCGCCCTCCGGGCTGTTGGTGAACCACGCCCGCTGCGCGGCCACCGACCCGGACGAGTAGACGTACAGCCGTACGCCCGCCGCGTGCCACGCTCGCAGCTCCGGTACGACGTCGTCGTAGAAGTGCGAGACCAGGTCGCCGCGCGCGAAGCCCTCGGACCAGATGAGGCCCTGGAGCGTCTTCAGGGGCGTGGCCTTGCGGTCCTCGTCGAGCCACGCGTTCAGCGTCTTCTCGACCTCCGCGGTGCCGGCGTCCGGGGCCCCGGTGAGCTCCCTTACCTGCCCGACCGCTCGCGCCACCTCGGGATCGTCGCCCCGCTCGGTGAGCAGGGCGGCGAAGCGCGAGCGCGAGTAACTGTCCGGCGGCAACCAGCAGAAGGTCGTCGTCGGCCGCTGGCTCGCCAAGACCCCCCGCGTCCTCATCCTGGACGAACCGTTCCGAGGCGTGGACATCGGCGCCCGCCGGGACATCGGCCGTCGCGCCCGGGCCCTGGCGGCGGAGGGCGCCGCCGTGCTCGTCCTGTCCGCCGACGTCGACGAAATCCTCGAGGTCGCCGACCGGGTCGTCGTCCTCGCCGCCGGCGAGATCCACCTCGACGCGTACGGCGAGGACGCGGAACGCGACCGCGTGATCCAGACCATCGCCGTCTCCGTCTGAGCCCCTCCGACACCGGCCGCCGAGGAAGAGCACTCCATGACCACCACAAGCACCTCATGACCACCGGAAGCACCTCATGACCACCACGCAGAGCACCGAGGTCCCCACCAAGGCGGCGCTCCCGCCCGCGACCTCCACCGCCGTACGCGTCCAGAACGCCGTGATCAAGTACGGCTTCATCTTCGTCACGGTCGCGCTCTTCGCGTACTTCGCGCTGAGCGAGGGCTCCTTCCGTGAGTCGGCGACCCTCCTCGACACCCTCCGCTACGTCTCCGTCGCCGCCATCCTCGGCCTCGGCGTCACGCTCACCATGGCCGTCGGCGGAATGGACATGTCGGTGGGCGCGGTCGCCGGCCTCGGTGTCTCGGTCGCCGCACAGACGATGGTCGTCTTCAACCAGGTCGGCACGGTCGCGATCATCGCGGTGCTGGCGGCCGGCGCGCTGGCGGGCCTGCTCAACGCCCTCCTCATCGTGGTCCTGAAGATCCCCGACATGCTGGCCACGCTCGGCACCATGTTCGTCATCCAGGGCAGCAAGCTCATCCTGGTCGACGGCCAGTCCATCACCCCAGGCATGACGACGTCCGACGGCTCCACCGCGCCCGGCCGGTTCACCGAGGGCTTCCTGCGCATCGACCGCGGCGCGCTCTTCGGCATCCCCGTCTCCGTGCTGATCTTCGGCGCGCTCACGGTCGCCGCCTGGGTCTTCCTCGCCCGCACCCGCTGGGGCCGCGTCCTGTACGCCATCGGCGCCAACCCCGAGGCCTCCCGCCTGGCGGGCATCCGCGTCGGCGCGTACCGGGCCCTGGCGTATGTCCTGTCCGGCGTCCTCGCCTCCGTCGGCGGCCTGATCCTGGCGTCCCGCATCGGCCAGGGCGACGTCTCGGCCGGCACGTCCCAGCTCCTGGAGGCTGTCGCCGTGGCCCTGGTCGGTACGTCGGTGCTGGGCCGCGGACGTCCCAACGTCTGGGGCACGGCCCTGGGCGCGGTGCTCATCGGCATCATCACCACCGGCCTGACCATCAAGGGCCTGCCGTACTGCACGCAGGACGTCGTCGAGGGCGCGGTCCTCATCCTCGCCCTGGTCTTCAGCTTCACCCTGTCCAAGCGCCGTACCGCATAAGGGAAATCAGACATGGGCTACCGCATTCTGGAGACCGACGACATCCCCGGCCACCTGCACGAGCGGGGCCACTGGGCGAACCCGGACGACATCCACGTCCGCGAGGTCTCCGACGGCAACATGAACCGGGTGTTCCTCGCCTCGTCCGCGGATGGCACCCGCAGCCTCGCCGTCAAGCAGGCCCTGCCCTGGGTCCGGGTCGCCGGCCCGTCCTGGCCGATGAACCCCGACCGCGCCGACGCCGAGGCCCGCGCCTACGAGCAGCTGGCCAAGGTCGCCCCCGACAAGATCCCGGCGGTCCACGGGTACGACCCCGAGAACCACGCCCTCGTCATGGAGGACATGTCCGACCTGGAGGTCCTGCGCACCCTCCTCAACGAGGGCGCCGCCTACGGCCCGCACACGTCGGCGAGGATCGGCGAACTGGTCGCCCAACTCTCCTTCGCGACCAGCGACTTCGGCATGCCGTCAGCCGAACGCAAGGCGCTCGTCGCGGCCTCCGTCAGCCCTGAGCTCTGCAAGATCACCGAGGACGTCGTCCTGTCCGAGCCGTACGTCGAGCACGAGCACAACCACTGGCACCCGGGGCTGGACGACCTCGCGGCCACGTTCCGCGCGGACGCCCGTCTGCGCACCGAGGTCGCCGACCTCCGCCACACCTTCATGACCAGCGCCCAGGCCCTGCTCCACGGCGACCTGCACACCGGCAGCGTCATGGTCGGCGAACGCGAAGGCGCCCCGGTCGTCCGGGTCTTCGACCCCGAGTTCTCCTTCGTCGGCCCGATCGGCTACGACCTCGGTCTGTACTGGGCCAACGCGCTGGTCTCGGAGGAACGGGCCCGCGCTCTCGGCACCCTGAGCGACCACGCCGACCAGCTCCGCCTGTCCTGGGAGGCGTTCGAGGCGGAGTTCCGCCGCCTGTGGCCGACCCGCGTCGACACGTTCTTCGACGACGCCTACCTCGACCGCTTCCTGGGCCGCGTCTGGACGGAGTCCGTCGGCTACGCCGGCACGGAGATCGTCCGCCGCATCATCGGCTTCGCCCACCTGACGGACCTGACGACACTGCCGGACCCGGTCCCCGCGTCCCGCCGCGCCCTGCTGCTGGGCCGCGAACTGATCGTGCGGCGTACGGAGTTGACGACACCGGACCACGTCCGGACGCTGGTCTGACGGTCGGCAGCCGGTGCCGGCCGGCGTCGAACCACCCCATCGGGCGCGCGAAAGGGGCGGCTCCGTCGGTGTGGAGCCGCCCCTTTCGCCTCGTACGACCTACTCCTTGTCGAGCAGGTCCTGGACCTTCGCACGGACGTCGTCCGTAGCCAGGCCCCGGATCGTCAGCGTCGTCCGGCGGCGCAGCACGTCGTCCGTCGTCTCGGCCCACTCGTTGTCGCGGGCGTAGACGACCTGCGCCCAGATCTCCGGGGCGTCCGGGTGGACGCGCTCGGCGAGTTCGGGGTTGTCGTTGGCGAGGCGGGCGATGTCGAAGGCCAGCGAGCCGTAGTGCGTGGCCAGGTGCCTGGCCGTGTCGGCCCCCATGCGCGGACCCGGCGCCGGGTGGTCGACGAGCAGCCGGTGGGCCACCGCGCGCGGGTTGGCGACGCCCGGCAGCGGCAGCTTCTTCGGCAGCGAGGAGATCGGTTCGAAGTCGTCGCCCAGCGGGTGCCCCGGCAGCGCCTCCAGCTTCTGCATGACCGTACGGCCGATGTGCCGGAAGGTCGTCCACTTGCCGCCCGCGACGGACAGCATGCCGCCCCTGCCCTCGGTCACCACCGTCTCGCGCTTGGCCTTCGCCGTGCTGCCGGGGCCACCCGGCAGCACGCGCAGACCCGCGAAGGCGTACGTGATGAGGTCACGGTCGAGCTGCTGGTCGCGGATGGAGAACGCGGCCTCGTCGAGTATCTGGGCCGTGTCCTTCTCGGTGACGGTGACGTCCGCCGGGTCGCCCTCGTACTCCTCGTCGGTCGTGCCGAGCAGCAGCATGTCCTCCCAGGGGAGGGCGAAGGTGATGCGGTACTTGTCGATCGGGGTGGCGAGTGCCGCCTTCCAGGGGGAGGTGCGCTTCAGGACCAGGTGCGCGCCCTTCGACAGCCGGATGGACGGGGCGGAGTTCGCGTCCTCCATCCTGCGCAGGTGGTCGACCCACGGACCGGTCGCGTTGAGCACCAGACGGGCGTTCACACCGAACTCGTCACCGGACTGGCGGTCGCGCAGCTCCGCGCCCGTCACCCGGCCCTTGGTGAAGCGCAGGCCGGTGACCTCGGCGTGGTTGAGGACGACCGCGCCCGCCTCGACGGCCGCGCGGACCGTCATCAGCGCCATCCGGGAGTCGTTCATCTGGTCGTCGCCGTACACGGCCACGGCCTTGAGGTTGTCGGTACGCAGCTCGGGCACGTCCTGCGCGGCCTTCGACGGCGAGAGCAGGTGCCCGACGCCGTCACCGAAGGCCGACAGGGCGGAGTAGGCGAAGACGCCCGCCCCGAGCTTCGCCGCGCCGTGCGGCCCGCCCTTGTACACGGGGAGGTAGAACGTGAGCGGGTTCGCCAGGTGGGGGGCCACCTGGCGGGAGACCGCACGGCGCTCGAAGTGGTTCTCCGCCACCAGCCGCACCGCGCCGGTCTGCAGGTAGCGCAGACCGCCGTGGAGCAGCTTGGAGGAGGCGGAGGAGGTGGCGCCGGCGAAGTCGCCGGCGTCGACCAGAGCCACCCTGAGGCCGGACTGCGCGGCGTGCCAGGCGGTGGAGATGCCCAGGATGCCGCCGCCGATCACGAGAAGGTCGTACGACGCCTTGGCGAGCTGCTCCCGGGTCTCGGCTCGGCTCGGATTCGAGCCGAAGGCCGGGCGCGTACCGAGGGCAGGCACGGACTGCAGGGTGGACTGACTGGTCATTCGGGTTCTTACTCCTCGTCCTCGAGCCAGCCCATGGTCCGCTCGACGGCCTTGAGCCAGCTCTTGTACTCACGGTCGCGGATGTCCGCGTCCATGCGGGGGGTCCACTCGGCGGCCCGGCGCCAGTTGGCGCGCAGGTCGTCGGTGCTGGTCCAGAAGCCGACGGCGAGGCCGGCGGCGTAGGCGGCGCCGAGGCAGGTGGTCTCGGCGACCATCGGTCGCACCACGGGCGCGTCCAGGAAGTCCGAGAGGGTCTGCATCAGCAGGTTGTTGGAGGTCATGCCGCCGTCGACCTTGAGTGCCGCGAGCTCGACACCGGAGTCCTTGGTCATGGCGTCGCTGATCTCACGGGTCTGCCAGGCGGTGGCCTCCAGAACGGCGCGGGCGATGTGCGCCTTGGTGACGTACCGGGTGAGGCCGGCGATCACACCACGGGCGTCCGGGCGCCAGTAGGGGGCGAACAGACCGGAGAAGGCCGGCACGAAGTACGCGCCGCCGTTGTCCTCGACCGAGAGCGCGAGCGTCTCGATCTCGGCGGCGGTGCTGATCAGGCCCATCTGGTCGCGCATCCACTGCACCAGCGAACCGGTGACGGCGATCGAGCCCTCGAGGGCGTAGACCGGCGCCTCGTCGCCGATGCGGTAGCCGACGGTGGTCAGCAGCCCGGAGTACGAGTTGATGATCTTGTCGCCGGTGTTCATCAGCATGAACGTGCCGGTGCCGTACGTCGACTTGGCCTCGCCCTCGGCGAAACAGGTCTGGCCGAACAGGGCCGCCTGCTGGTCGCCCAGCGCGGAGGCGACCGGGATGCCGCCGAGCAGGTCACCCAGCTTGCCGCCGGTGATCTCGCCGTACACCTCGGCGGACGAGCGGATCTCGGGCAGCATCGCCAGCGGGACACCGATGGACTCGGCGATCTTCGGGTCCCACTCCAGCGTGTGCAGGTTCATCAGCATGGTGCGGGAGGCGTTGGTGACGTCGGTGACGTGCCTGCCGCCGTCGACACCACCGGTCAGGTTCCAGATGACCCAGCTGTCCATGGTGCCGAAGAGGATGTCGCCGGCCTCGGCGCGCGCCCGCAGGCCCTCGACGTTGTCCAGCAGCCAGCGGGCCTTGGGACCGGCGAAGTATGAGGCCAGAGGCAGGCCGGTCTCACGGCGGAAACGGTCCTGCCCGACGTTGCGGCCGAGCTCCCGGCACAGGGCGTCGGTGCGGGTGTCCTGCCAGACGATGGCGTTGTGGACGGGCTCACCGGTGTTCTTGTCCCAGAGCAGCGTGGTCTCGCGCTGGTTGGTGATGCCGATGGCCTTGATGTCGTCACGCGTGATGCCGGCCTTGGCGATCGCCGAGGCGACGACCTCCTCGACGTTGGTCCAGATCTCGGTGGCGTCGTGCTCGACCCAGCCCGGCTTCGGGAAGATCTGCTCGTGCTCCTTCTGGTCGACGGAGACGATACGGCCGTCCCGGTCGAAGACGATGCAGCGGCTGGAGGTGGTGCCCTGGTCGATCGCGGCGATGAACGGGCCGGCGGTGTGGGCGTCGGTCACTGTGTGCTCCTGGAAGTCCGTGGTTAAGGGGCTGTACGTACGGCGCGTGCTGTCTGGCTCGGTGTGAGCCGGGTGCTCCTAAGCAAATGCGACGTTGTAGATGCCTGCAGCGATGGCGCCGCCGATCAGCGGACCGACCACCGGGATCCAGGCATAGCTCCAGTCGGAGCCGCCCTTGTTGGGGAGAGGCAGGAGGGCGTGCACGATACGCGGACCGAGGTCACGGGCCGGGTTGATCGCGTAGCCGGTCGGCCCGCCGAGGGACAGACCGATGGAGACCACCACGAGCGCGGTGATCAGGGCGCCCAGGGTGCCGAGGCCGTCGCCGTTCGCGTTCAGGCCCTGCGTGAGGACGGCGAGCACCAGGACCACGGTGCCGATGATCTCGGTGGCGAGGTTCTGCCACACGACGCGGATCTCGGGGCCGGTGGAGAAGATGCCCAGGACCGGGCCCGCGCCCTTCTCCTGTGCCTCGACGGCCTTGGCCGTCGAGGCCTGCGCGCCCGGACCGCCGACGATCTCCCTGTCGGTGAGGTGCGCGTGGAACTGGCCGTAGTAGGCGACCCAGACCAGGGTCGCGCCGATCGCGGCGCCGAGCAGCTGGCCGGCCCAGTAGACCGGGACGTCGCTCCAGTCGCCGTCCTTGATGGCGAGGGCGAGCGTCACTGCCGGGTTGAGGTGCGCTCCGGAGAGCGGCGCCGAGGTGTACACGGCCGTCAGTACGGCGAAACCCCACCCGAAGGTGATGGCGAGCCAGCCGGCGTTGCGTGCTTTGGAGGCCTTCAGCGTGACGGCGGCGCAGACGCCACCGCCGAGCAGGATGAGTATGGCGGTACCGATGGTCTCGCCGATGAAGATGTCGGAGCTGGACACCCGCGACTCCTTTGTCCTTCGTCCAGGGAAAGCAGAACCCCGGGTCCCTCCGGTGGTTCGCGTGCCCTCGGGGGTGAGGGCGATGCCGGCCCTTGGCGTTGTCACACTCTAGCGCGTATTGCCGGTAGGTGTTCGACAATGCCGACCGATGGACGGGAGTCTTGCTCCGGGGTTACGCGCACGTCAAGAGCTCTGTTGTCGAAAACGCGATCGTTATTGATCGACGTGAACTTCGATCTTGAGTTCGATACGGACGGCTGCGGAATGGGCACGGTATGTGTCGATCTGACGGTTTACCCCGTTGTGTCAGGTAACGACTGAGGGCCGGTACGTCGACTCGACGTACCGGCCCTCAGTCGTACGGTGCTCAGAACCGCCCGGCGCCCAGGTCCCGCGACACCGCGCGGGCGCAGTCCCGCACCGCGGCGATCAGCTCGGGGCGCAGTTCCCCGTCCCGGCACAGCCGCTCCACGGCCCCGGTGATGCCGACGGCGCCCACCGGCATGCGCCGCCGGTCGTGGATGGGCGCGGCGATGGACGCGACGCCCTCCCAGGTCTCCTCGACGTCGGCCGCGTACCCACGCGCGCGCGTGATGTCCAGGATCTGTTCGAACTCGTCGAGCTCGCAGACGGTCCGGTCGGTGAACGCCTTGCGGTCGCTCTCCAGCGCCTCGCTGTGCGCGACCGGGTCGTAGGCGGACAGGACCTTGCCCAGTGCCGTGCAGTGCAGGGGCTGCATGGCCCCGATCTCCAGCACCTGCCGGCTGTCGTCCGGCCGGAAGACGTGGTGCACGATCAGCACGCCCTGCTGGTGCAGCACGCCCAGGTGGGTGCTCTCCCCGCTGGAGCGGGCCAGGTCGTCCGTCCACACCAGGGCGCGCGCTCGCAGTTCGTGCACGTCCAGATAGGTCGTGCCCAGGCGCAGCAGCTCGGCGCCCAGCTGGTAGCGGCCCGAGGCGTCGTCCTGCTCCACGAAGCCCTCCTGCTGGAGGGTGCGCAGGATGCCGTGCGCGGTGCCTTTGGCGAGGCCCAGCGACGAGGCGATGTCAGAGAGGCCGAGCCGCCGCTCGCCGCCCGCGAGGAGCCGCAGCATCGCGGCCGCCCGTTCGAGCGACTGGATGTTCCGTGCCATCGCCGTACTGCCTCCGTCCCCTTCGACCGCCGTTCCGCGACGCTCGCTGCCGCCGTTCGGCAATGTCGAACACTACCGGTCCATGCCGACCTCCCGCTAACGGTCGGTCCGAATCTGTTGCGTCACTCGTATCCCGTGCGTGACCCTGCCGCCATCCTCGTCCGTCCCCTGGACGCCCTGACCAGCCGACCCCGGGCCCGGTTACCCTGGCGACGTGCGTTCCCGGGAGAGTTGCACGGGTGACGCAAAGCCGACAGCCGTCGCACCTCGAGGGAGCCCTTTCATGGCCTCTGTGCCGCCGACCCCTTCCGCCGACAGCCGGACTCGTGTGTCCGCGCTCCGAGACGCGCTCGCCTCCCGCGTGGTGGTGGCCGACGGAGCGATGGGCACCATGCTCCAGGCCCAGGACCCCACGCTGGAGGACTTCGAGAACCTCGAAGGCTGCAACGAGATCCTGAACGTGACCCGCCCGGACATCGTCCGCTCCGTGCACGAGGCGTACTTCGCCGTGGGCGTCGACTGCGTCGAGACGAACACCTTCGGCGCCAACCACACGGCCATGGTCGAGTACGACATCCCCGACCGCGTGTACGAGCTGTCCGAGGCGGGCGCCCGCATCGCCCGCGAGACCGCCGACGAGTACGCCGCGCGCGACGGCCGCACGCGCTGGGTCCTGGGCTCGGTGGGCCCGGGCACCAAGCTCCCCACCCTGGGCCACATCGCGTACCCGACGATCCGCGACGGCTACCAGACCAACGCCGAGGGCCTGCTGGCCGGCGGCGCCGACGCCCTGATCGTCGAGACGACCCAGGACCTGCTCCAGACCAAGGCCTCCGTGGTCGGCGCCCGGCGGGCGATGGAGGCGACCGGCGTCGAGGTTCCCCTGGTGGTCTCGATGGCCTTCGAGACGACCGGCGTGATGCTGCTGGGTTCGGAGATCGGCGCGGCGCTGACCGCGCTGGAGCCGCTGGGCATCGACATGATCGGCCTCAACTGCTCGACCGGCCCGGCCGAGATGAGCGAGCACCTGCGCTATCTGACCCGCCACTCCCGCATCCCGCTGCTGTGCATGCCGAACGCCGGCCTGCCGATCCTGACCAAGGACGGCGCCCACTTCCCCCTGGACCCGGAGGGGTTGGCGGACGCGCAGGAGACGTTCGTGCGTGACTACGGCCTGTCCTTGGTCGGTGGTTGTTGCGGGACGACGCCGGAGCATTTGCGGCAGGTGGTGGAG
>NZ_JAGMUK010000054.1:0-364966 GCF_019049245.1 Streptomyces sp. AC555_RSS877
GCGTGACCATCCGGGACGGCTTCGGGCAGACCGAGACCGCCGTCCAGGTCTCCAACAGCCCCGGCCAGCCCCTCAAGACCGGCTCCATGGGCCGCCCCGGCCCCGGCTACCGCGTCGAACTCCTCGACTCCGTGTCGGGGGCGCCGGGCGCGGCCGAGGGCGAGATCGCGCTCGATCTGTCGACCCGCCCGGTCGGCCTGATGACCGGCTACCACGGCGACCCCGACCGTACGGCGGAGGCGATGGCCGGCGGCTACTACCGGACCGGGGACATCGGCGCGCGCGACGCCGACGGCTACATCACCTACGTCGGGCGGGCCGACGACGTCTTCAAGGCCTCCGACTACAAGATCAGCCCCTTCGAGCTGGAGAGCGCGCTGCTGGAGCACGAGGCGGTCGCGGAGGCGGCCGTCGTGCCCGCGCCGGACGAGCTGCGGCTCGCCGTTCCGAAGGCCTACGTGGTGCTGGCGGAGGGCTGGGAGCCCGGCCCCGACACCGCGAAGGTCCTCTTCGAGCACGCCCGGCAGGCGCTCGCGCCCTACAAGCGCATTCGCCGCCTGGAGTTCGCGCCCCTGCCCAAGACCGTCTCCGGCAAGATCCGCCGTATCGAGCTGCGCGAGGCCACGGCGGCCGGCTCGGACGCCGAGTACCGCGAGGAGGACTTCCGGTGAGCAAGCCGTCGTACACCCACGGAACGAGCGGGACGGCCCTGCTCGGCGACACGATCGGGGCCAACCTGGACCGGGCGGTGGCCACCTGGCCGGACCGCGAGGCGCTGGTCGACGTGCCCTCCGGGCGGCGCTGGACCTACGCTCGATTCGGCGCGGACGTCGAGGAGTTGGCCTACGCACTGCTCGCCGCCGGCGTGGCCAAGGGCGACCGGGTGGGCATCTGGGCCGTCAACTGCCCCGAGTGGGTGCTCGTCCAGTACGCCACCGCCCGCATCGGCGCGATCATGGTGAACATCAACCCGGCCTACCGCACGCACGAGGTCGAGTACGTCCTCCAGCAGGCCGGGATCTCCCTGCTCTTCGCCTCCCTCGGGCACAAGAGCAGCGACTACCGGGCGATGGTCGAGCAAGTGCGGGGCAGCTGCCGGGAGCTGCGTGACGTCGTGTACATCGGCGACCCGAGCTGGGACGCGCTGACCGGACGCGGAGTCCCTGTTCCCCACGAGGACCTGTCCTGCGACGATCCGATCAACATCCAGTACACCTCGGGTACGACGGGCTTCCCCAAAGGGGCCACGCTCTCCCACCACAACATCCTCAACAACGGCTATTTTGTGGGCGAGTTGCTCGACTACACCGAGCAGGACCGGATCTGCATCCCGGTGCCCTTCTACCACTGCTTCGGCATGGTGATGGGCAATCTGGCCGCGACCTCACACGGCGCCTGCATGGTCATCCCGGCCCCGTCCTTCGACCCGGCGGCGACCCTGCGCGCGGTCCAGCAGGAGCGCTGCACCTCCCTGTACGGCGTCCCGACCATGTTCATCGCGGAGCTGAACCTCCCCGACTTCGCGACGTACGACCTGACCTCCCTGCGCACCGGCATCATGGCCGGCTCGCCCTGCCCGGTGGAGGTCATGAAACGGGTCGTCGCCGAGATGCACATGGCGGAGGTGTCCATCTGCTACGGCATGACGGAGACCTCCCCGGTGTCCCTCCAGACGCGGACGGACGACGACCTGGAACACCGCACGGCCACGGTCGGGCGCGTCCTGCCGCACATCGAGGTCAAGGTCGTCGACCCGGCGGACGGCGTCACCCGGCCCCGGGGAGAGGCAGGCGAGTTGTGCACCCGCGGGTACAGCGTGATGCTCGGCTACTGGAACGAGGCCGCGAAGACCGCCGAGGCCGTCGATCCCGCCCGCTGGATGCACACCGGCGACCTGGCCGTGATGCGCGAGGACGGCTACGTCGAGATCGTCGGCCGCATCAAGGACATGATCATCCGGGGCGGCGAGAACATCTACCCCCGCGAGATCGAGGAGTTCCTCCACGCCCATCCGAAGATCGCGGACGTCCAGGTCGTCGGCGTACCCCACGAGCGCTACGGCGAGGAGGTCCTGGCCTGTGTCATCGCGCGGGACCCGGCCGACCCGGTGACGCTGGAGGAGCTGCGTGACTTCTGCGACGGGCGGTTGGCGCACTACAAGATCCCCAGCCGGCTCCAGGTCATGGACTCCTTCCCGATGACGGTCTCCGGGAAGGTGCGCAAGATCGAACTGCGGGAAAAACACGCGGCGGGCAACTGACGGGTCCGTCAGACTGTCGCGATGATCGGCAGACGCAACACCTTCCGCACGGCGGACGGCATACGAGTACCCGGGACCTGGCGGCACGTCTTCATCCGCAACGGCGACTACTACCTGACAGACCTGTTCATCTACGCGGACGGGCTGATCGACTGCTGGGGTCTGGTCACGCTGGCGGAGTTCGAGGAGAAGCTGCGCTGCGGATGGGTCGCCACCGACCTCCCGGAGGGCGCCAGGGCGTCCGGACACGAGCTCGCCGCATGGAAGTTCAGCGAGCCGTGCAGCTGGTACACCCCCGAGCTGCTGCTCGCCGAGGTGCGCGACACCGTGGACCAGCTGAACGGGCGCCCGGACTCGAGGGACCGGTGCCTGGACGCCGTCGACGCGTTCCTCGCCGACCGCACCGAGGAGAACAGGGCCGTGGCGCGCGCCGCCTACCTCGCCATCCCCGAGACGCAGCGGCACTACGCGCTCGGCGACATGGACCGCAAGGACTGGCCGCTCCAGGTCCTGGTGGCCGGACCGGGCGGGCGCGTGGAGTCCCGGCCGTACGGCGGCGAGGACCCGGTCACGCAGGAGGAGTACGACGAGGCCGTCGACTACTTCGAGGACCGGGCGGAGTGGATCGCGAAGCGGTCCTCACGGGTGCCGGTGGACGGGCCGGTGACTCCGGTCGCGCACGCGATCAAGCTCTCCGAGAGATACCCGCTGAAGTCGTCCGACGACCCGGACACGCGGGCCCTGCGCAACAACTACCCGGCCCCCGTGGATGTCGACGGGGTCACCTACCCCTCCGTCGCGCACGCCTACTGGGCGTTGTCGACCTCCGACGCCGACACCCGGGCCGCGATCGCCGTGGCGGACCGGGTTCACGCCGCCCGGAATCTGGCCGCCGAGGCCCCCCGGCGCGAGGGCTGGGAACAGGCCCGTACGGCCGTCATGACCCGACTGATGCGGGCCAAGTTCGCCCAGCACCCGCACCTGGCCCGGGTCCTCCTGGGCACGGACGACGCGACGATCCTCTACGACGACGGCGACTCCGGCTACTGGGGCGACAACGGCGGCCGCGGCCGCAACTGGAGCGGCCGCCTCCTGGAACTCGTCCGCTCCGAACTGCACGCCGAGCGAGCCGGGATCGGCATGGCCTAGCAGCCGTCCGACAGCCGCATGCACACGCGTGGCCAGCGGTCGAGGCCCAGCTCCCTCTCATGGGCGCGGACCGCGCGCAGGCCGGGAGTGAGTTCGGCCTCGTCCAGCACGCGGAAGCCGAGGCGGGAGTAGTACGGCGCGTTCCACGGCACCTCGGCGAAGGTGGTGAGCGTGAGCCCGGCCAGGCCTTCCTCGCGGGCCCGGTCGGCCGCGTACGCGAGGAGGGCCCGGCCCACGCCCCGGCGGGCGGCGTCGGGGTGGACGGAGACCTGCTCGACGTGGAGCGCGCCGTCCACCGGTTCGCAGAGGAGATAGGCGACCGGGCGGTCAACCTCGTCGACGGCGACCCAGGCGCGACCCGCCCGGCGGTACCGCTCCAGGACGTCCGGAGCGGGCGGCTCGTCCTCGGCGACCGCCGCCATGCCGAGGCCCCTGAAGGGGGCGCCGGCGGCGCGTTCGATGTCCTGGAGGAGGGGGAGTTCGGCGGCGGTGGCGGGGCGGATGCGCATCCGCCGAGTGTCGGGCGGCGGGCGTGTCCGGCGCGACTGGTCAAGCAGGGCTACGCTCCCGCCGCGTCCAGCTCGTCGGCGTGGCTGTTCACAGCCTGCGGGGTGCCGGTGAGGTCGAGGACGAACAGCGGGACGGCCAGTGCCTCGGCGCGGGTGCGGGCGTCGGGGGAGAACCCGGCGAGGGAGAAGTACACGCATGCCGTGGACTCCGTCATGGCCGTCAGCCACAGGCACTCCACGTCCCGCAGGGAAGCGGGGCGCACGGTCGGGTCGACCTGGGCCAGCAGCCCGCGCGCGGCCAGGCCGACGCCGGCCGGGGGCCGCTGGTCGGCGCGGCGGATGTCCCGGTAACCGAGCCAGCGCAGATACAGGGCCGCGGCCGTGACCGCGTCGCGGGCGGTACGGATCGTGACGGGCTGGAAGGCGCGGCGCCCGGCCGGGGCCGCGGCTCGGGGACTCGCCGCGGCGGACGCCGCGGCCACGGGGACGCGCAGCATCGTCCCGCAGGAGCAGCCCAGCTCCGGATACGGCCACTGGTTCCGGCGCCCGCAGGCGTCGCACCGCACGACGACCCAGTCCTCGTCCCAGGCACGGTGGGCGACCGCGGTGGCCGTCCCGTGCTCGTCGAGCGCGGGGGCGACGGGCGCCCCGCACACGCACGGATACGAGGGCGCCTCGTAGAAGTGCTCACGTCTGCAGGCCGGGCAGCGCACCGGCACGCTCTCGGACATGGCACTCATGCTCCTCCAGACCGCCCCCGCTTGTCCGTCTCTTGACGGCCTTCGTCGACCCACCTACATTACTTCCAGATAGTAGAAGTAAATTTCCGCATTGCGGAAACATATCGAAATACGGAAAGCGAAGTCAACGGGAAGTGCTCACCGCGGGGCGCGACGGGAGTGCGTATCCGACAGCCGAAGCAGGAGTACTCGATGGCTCGAATGACCGCTGCCCGCGCGGCAGTTGAGATTCTCAGGCGTGAGGGCGTCACCGACGCGTTCGGTGTCCCCGGCGCGGCGATCAATCCCTTCTACGCGGCGCTCAAGGCCTCCGGCGGCATCCGCCACACCCTCGCCCGGCACGTGGAGGGCGCCTCGCACATGGCCGAGGGCTACACCCGCACCCGCCCGGGCAACATCGGCGTCTGCGTCGGTACCTCCGGGCCGGCCGGCACCGACATGATCACCGGCCTGTACTCGGCCCTCGGTGACTCCGTCCCGATTTTGTGCATCACGGGCCAGGCCCCGACCGCCGTGATCCACAAGGAGGACTTCCAGGCCGTCGACATCGCCTCCATCGCCACACCGGTGACGAAGATGGCGGTCACCGCCCTGGAGGCCGCGCAGGTCCCCGGCGTCTTCCAGCAGGCATTCCACCTCATGCGCTCCGGCCGCCCTGGCCCGGTCCTGATCGACCTGCCGATCGACGTCCAGTTGACGGAGATCGAGTTCGACCCGGACGCCTATGAGCCGCTCCCGGTCTACAAGCCCGCCGCGACCCGCGCCCAGGTCGAGAAGGCGCTCGGGATGCTGAACGCCTCCGAGCGCCCGCTGATCGTCGCCGGCGGCGGTGTCATCAACGCCGACGCGGCCGAACTGCTGCTGGAATTCGCCGAGTTGACGGGAGTGCCGGTCGTCCCGACGCTCATGGGCTGGGGGGTGCTCCCCGACGACCACGAGCTGAACGCCGGCATGGTCGGCCTGCAGACCTCCCACCGCTACGGCAACGCGACCTTCCTGGAGTCCGACTTCGTCCTCGGCATCGGCAACCGCTGGGCCAACCGCCACACCGGCAAGCTCGACGTCTACACGGCCGGCCGGACGTTCGTCCACGTCGACGTCGAACCCACCCAGATCGGAAGGATCTTCGCCCCGGACTACGGCATCGCCTCCGACGCGAAGGCCGCACTGGAACTGTTCGTGCAGGTGGCGAAGGAGTTGCAGGCCGCGGGCCGGCTGCCCGACCGCTCCGCGTGGGCGGCCGCCGCACAGGAGAAGAAGGCCACGCTCCAGCGCCGTACGCACTTCGACGACATCCCGATCAAGCCGCAGCGCGTCTACGAGGAGATGAACAAGGCCTTCGGCCCCCAGACCCGGTACGTCTCCACCATCGGCCTCTCGCAGATCGCCGGCGCCCAGATGCTGCACGTCTACCGGCCGCGCCACTGGATCAACTGCGGCCAGGCCGGCCCCCTCGGCTGGACGATCCCGGCCGCGCTGGGCGTCGCCAAGGCCGACCCCGAGGCGCAGGTCGTCGCCCTCTCCGGCGACTACGACTTCCAGTTCATGATCGAGGAGCTGGCGGTCGGCGCGCAGCACAAGATCCCGTACGTCCACGTCCTCGTCAACAACTCCTACCTGGGCCTGATCCGCCAGGCGCAGCGGGCGTTCGACATCGACTTCCAGGTCAACCTGGAGTTCGAGAACATCAACTCTCCGGAACTGGGCGTCTACGGCGTCGACCACGTCAAGGTCGTCGAGGGCCTCGGCTGCAAGGCGATCCGGGTGACCGACCCGGCCGAACTCGGCGCCGCCTTCGAACAGGCGAAGAAGCTCGCCGCCGAGTTCCAGGTGCCGGTCGTCGTCGAGGCGATCCTGGAGCGCGTCACCAACATCTCCATGTCCACCACCAACGACATCAGCAACGTCGTCGAGTTCGAGGAGATCGCGACCGAACCGGGGCACGCCCCGACCTCGATCAGAACACTGAAGGTCTGACGACCGGGCGGCAGCACTGCCGTCAGTCACTCAGGGGGCGGCCCAGCCGGGGGATGGGCCGCCCGTTCGCGTGCGCGGCGAGCGGCGTGGGGCGCGGTGCTCGGCCCTCAGCCCGGGCCGCCGTCCCCGCCCCCACAGCCCCAACCGGCGCCGCCGGGATTGCGGGCGGAGTGCCGAAGCGGCCGAGTGTCCGCCACCTCGACCCGAGCGGTCAGCCCGGCCCGCATGGCGAAGCGTGGAGCGAGAGCGGCGAGGGCCGGGTCGCCGTGCAGGGCGACCCGGAACAGGGCATCGGCCGTCGGCAGACCCTTCCGGCGGGCGGGGAGCGGGTGCTGGGCACGCAGGGCGGCGAGAGCGTGCCGGGCGGCGCGGGTCCGGCGCGGCGGAAGGGCGCGCAACAGGCCGGCGGCGACCAGTCCGGCCCGCACCGCGCTCACCTCCTGACGTACGGCCGGACGCCCCGACAACTCCCGGATTCCCGCGGGTTGTTGCAGGGCGGCGTACACGGCCTGGTCAAGGGCGGACAGGGCATGCCCCGCGCCCGAAAGCTCCCCCGAGACCCGTACCGTCCCCGGTCGGCCGGCGTCGGCGGCGCCCCGCAGATACAGGGCGAGCACGGCGACCGTGACGGCGGCGCGGGGACCGCCCCGCAGCAGTGCGACCTCGTGCGGCTCCAGCCTGACCGTCGTACCGCTGTCCATGACACCCCCCTCGCACGGAGCCCGCCGCCCCCGTGCCGGCGGGCCCCGCCTCATGAGAATGTGCCCGGCCCCGGGGGCGGGTGAAGCCTCCGGGGCCGGGTTCAGAGGGGCATTCGAGGGTTCCGTAGCCCGCCTACGACCGGTGGCGTACGTGGGCGGTACAGGGCTGCGCGGGCTCACTGCTCGTGGTGCTCGGAGAGTCCCGGCCAGTCGTCGGGGCCGCCGCCCTGCCACTCGATGATGTCGCTCTCCTCGACCTCGACCTGGTCGAGGTCAGCGAGGCGCAGGAACTCGACCACGTCGTCCAGGTGCGAGGCGACGCCGAGGTTCTCGTCGTCCCAGGTCACACGCCGGGAGCCGTCCAGGGCGGGGGCGTGGACCACGATGTGCGGATGCTGCGTGGGGTGTGCCGGAGGTGCCATGCCTTCAGGCTCCTGCGGGCGGGACGGATCCGCACCCCGGAGTGCCCCCGCACGTCCCGGAAACGCCGGTGAGCGCCGAAAGCGGGACCGTCCGCATCCGGCGCTCACCGGGGATCCTGGGACCGCGGCGGTTGCGACGGAGCCCGGGACGCCCTTCCCTCAGGTCGAGAAGAGGGTCCCCGGTCCTTCACCACCGCACTGGCTCGCACGCCGCCGCGATCCCGGCCCTGCCCGCGCCCGTATGACCGGTCGACCACCCCTCATCCGGGTCGCCGATGGCCGGGCGCGGGCAGGGAGTTGTGGGCACGCTGGAGTGGATTCCGGGCGGCGCCGACGCCTGGGCGCGACAGGACAGTTGTCAGCGCCGACGCCGCCCGGAGCTTGGGGGAGGGTGTCAAGGAGGGGCGTCAGACCTGGGCGCCGGACAGGCGCTCCACCGACCGCAGCAGCGCCGAGTGGTCGAGGCCGCCGTCGCCCTGCGTACGCAGACTGGCGACCAGCTGGGCGACCACGGCACCGACGGGCAGTGCCGCGCCGACGTTGCGGGCGGCGTCCGTGACGATGCCCATGTCCTTGTGGTGCAGGTCGATACGGAAGCCCGGCCTGAAGTCGCGGTTCAGGAAGTTGTCCTTCTTGCGCGTCAGCACGGTGGAGCCGGCCAGTCCGCCGTTGAGGACGGCGAGGGCGGCCTTCAGGTCCACGCCCGACTTCTCCAGGAAGACCACGGCCTCGGCGCACGCCTGGATGTTCACGGCGACGATCAGCTGGTTCGCTGCCTTCACGGTCTGGCCCGAGCCGTGCGGGCCGCACAGCACGATCGTCCTGCCGAGCACGTCGAAGACCGGCTCCGCCTCGTCGAAGTCGGCCTGCTCGCCGCCGACCATGATCGACAGCACGGCCTCGACGGCACCCGCCTCGCCGCCGGACACGGGTGCGTCCAGGACCCGGATGCCCTTCTTCCCGGCGGCCTTCGCGAGATCCACGGAGGTCTGCGGGGTGATCGAGGACATGTCGATCAGCAGCGCCCCGGACCGCGCGTTCTCCAGGATGCCGTCCGGGCCGTACGCGATGGCCTCGACCTGCGGGGAGGCGGGCACCATCGTGATCACGACGTCGGCGTCCCTGACGGCCTCGGCGATCGAGCCGGCCGGGGTGCCGCCGGCGGCGGCCAGCCGGTCGAGCTTGTCCTGCTCCAGCGTGAAGCCGGTGACGTCGTAACCCGCCTTGATCAGGTTCTCGGACATGGGGGAGCCCATGATCCCGAGGCCGATCCAGGCAATCGCCGGGCGGGTCGGGTGGGAGGGATCTGCGAGGTTCGTGGTCATGAGAATGCCTCTCTCACTGCTTTCCGCGTCTGTGAACTGCCGCTCAGCGGGCGGCTCGGGCCCCGGCCGGCAGCCAGTCGAACGCCTCCGCGCTCGGACGGTCGCCCGGCTTGTACTCCAGGCCGACCCAGCCCTCGTAGCCGGCCTTGCCGAGCTGGTCGAGGAGGTCTTCGAGGGGGAGCGAGCCCGTACCCGGTGCACCGCGACCGGGGTTGTCGGCGATCTGCACATGGCCGGTTACCGCGGCGTACCGCTCGATCACCGACGGCAGGTCCTCGCCGTTCCTCGACAGGTGGTACAGGTCCATCAGGAAGCGTGCGTTGCCGAGCCCGGACGCCTGGTCGACCTTTTCGACGATCCCCACGGCGGCGGGTGCGCTCACCAGCGGGTACAGCGGCGACTCGGGCTTGTTCAGGGCCTCGATCAGCAGGATCGCGCCGATGCGGTCGGCCGCCCGGGCCGCGAGCACCAGGTTCTCCAGGGCGAGCGCGTCCTGCTCGGCCGGGTCCACGCCCACGACACGGTTGCCGTACAGCGCGTTGAGGGCCTTGCAGCCCAGCGACTCGGCGAAACCGGCCGCCACGTCGATGTTGGCGCGGAACCGTTCCGACTCCTCGCCCGGGACCGACGCGGCACCCCGGTCGGGGCCGGGCAGCTGTCCGGCGTAGAAGTTCAGCCCGGTGAGCTGGACGCCCGCGTCCTCGATCGCCTTCCTGAGGGCGTCGAGTTCGGACCGCTCGGGGGTGGGGGAGTCGATCCAGGGCCACCACAGCTCGACCGCGGTGAAGCCGGCCGCGGCGGCGGCCGCGGGGCGTTCCAGGAGCGGGAGTTCCGTGAAGAGGATCGACAGGTTGACGTTGAAGCGCTGGTCTGCGAAGCCCATCGGGGTGGCGCCCCCTTGCTCATTCGTAATTTCGTATTGCGGAAGTTTATTTCTGCTTAATGGAAGATTGCCTGGAGCTGTGGAGGGCTGTCAAGAGCCGTCCACGAAAAAGCACCCCCTGTCGGAGCCTTGTCGGCTCCCCGCCCGAGTACTTGTCGGCGCCCCGCCGATCGCCGCGGGTGCGTCCGTTAAGGTCGTCTCGGAGCGACCGGGACGGCGCGATGCGCAAGGTGTCCCGGATGTGCCCCGCAGGTGCCCTCTCTCTTGGAGGGGTGGGAGAACATGCAGGTCAGAGCCGCTATGGGGGCACAGTGCGATTGAGAGTCGAGTTCACGACCGAGCCCTTCGACCTCGATGAGGCGCCCGCGCACGCCCTGGTGGCCCGCGAGGTCGTCGAGGCGGCCGAACTGGACGCGGTGGACGTCGGACCGTTCGGCAACACGGCTGAGGGCGGCGCCGACGCCGTGCTGAGCGCCGTGGACGCCCTGCTGCGCCGGACCCTGGAGTCCGGCGCCACCCGGATCTCTCTCCAGCTCAACGTGATCGGCGAGCACGAGGCCGGCGAGAGCGTCACCGGGAAGGGTCGGAAGTGACCGGCACCGGAGACGAACCCTTCATCACGGCAGTGAAGCCGCTGGTCGACGCGATGGGCGGCGAGCTGGTCCCGCCGGACGAGGCCGGCCCCGATGACGTCGTGCTGGCCTGGGAGGGTGCCGACGTCGTCGCCGTGCGCCTGCCGCAGCTCGCCGACTCCCTCGACCACATCCTGGCCGCCATGGAGCGCAAGAAGGGCAAGCCCCTCGCCGACCTGGACCGCAAGGCCAAGCAGGAGGTCGTACGCATACTGGAGGCGCGTGGCGCCTTCTCCGTACGGCACGGCGTGGAGACCGTGGCGAGCGCGCTCGGCGTGAGCCGCTTCACGGTCTACAACTACCTCAACCGTGAGAAGGGGAGCTGAGGCCCCGACGAGGTCGCGCTCGCGGGGCAAGGGGCCCGATCGCCCGGCTCGGCGGGCTCTGTAACCCGGAATTTTCAACAAAGTGTTGACGCGCTCTTCCGGAGGGCGTTAGCTGGCGGCAGCCCGATCAGTACGAAGGCCGTTCGCGGCCACGGAGGCTCCCGTGACGTCGACTTCCACGCCCCCGGGCCTGGCCCGGTTCAACGCCCTGGAGAAACACGCGGCCTTCGCCGCCCTCCACGAGGCGTGCGCCTCCACGGCATGGGCCGAGCAGCTGCTCGCCGCCCGCCCCTACGCCACCGCCGAAGACCTCTACACCGCCAGTGACGCCGCGATGGCCGAGCTGAGCGCCCAGGACCTCGCCGAGGCCATGGCCGGGCACCCGCCGATCGGCCGTCCGAAGCCGGGCGACCCCACCTCGGCGCGGGAACAGCGCGGCATGGCCGGCGCCTCCGAGGAACTCAGGGCGCAGATGCTGGAGCTGAACCTGGCGTACCAGGAGAAGTTCGGCCACGTCTTCCTGATCTGTGCCACCGGCCGGACCGGCGAGCAGATGCGCGACGCGGTCAAGGAGCGGATCGGCAACGCGCCGGAGCAGGAGCGGGAGATCGTCCGCACCGAGCTGGGCAAGATCAACCGTATCCGACTGGCCCGCATCGTCGAAGAAGACTGACGAAGACCCGAAGAGGACTGACGCAGCATGAGCACCAGCACCACCGCCTCGGTGTCGACGCACATCCTCGACACCAGCATCGGCCGCCCCGCCCGGGGAGTCGCCGTCCAGCTCTCCGCCCGGCAGGGGCGCGAGGCGGACTGGCAGGCGCTCGGCGGCTCCGCGACCGACGCGGACGGACGGTGCAAGGACCTGCCGGCGCTGCCGGAGGGCACCACACACGTACGGCTCGACTTTGCCGTGGAGCCGTACTTCGAGACCCAAGTCGAGAACCAGCAAGCCGATGCGCAGCAGGACGCCCCCGCGAATCGGGACAGCGGCCCTGGGGTGTTCTTCCCGGAGGTGGCGATCACGTTCGCCGTCACACCCGGCGAGCACTACCACGTACCGCTGCTGCTCAACCCGTTCGGCTACTCCGTTTACCGAGGGAGCTAGCAGAAGATGACAGACGTTTCCCGCCCCGCCCGCCCTGGCCGCCCTGTGCTCCTGGGCCAGAACCAGTACGGCAAGGCCGAGAACCGAGTCGTGAAGATCACGCGGGACGGCGCCACCCACCACATCAAGGACCTGAACGTCTCCGTGGCGCTCTCCGGCGACATGGAAGACGTCCACTACTCCGGCTCGAACGCCAACGTGCTGCCGACCGACACCACCAAGAACACCGTGTACGCCTTCGCCAAGGAGCACGGCATCGAGTCCGCCGAGCAGTTCGGCATCCACCTGGCCCGGCACTTCGTCACGAGTCAGCAGCCGATCAAGACGGCGCGCATCCGCATCGAGGAGTACGCCTGGGAGCGGATCGAGCACTCCGGGAAGGGAGCGCACTCCTTCGCACGCAAGGGCCAGGAGACCCGGCTGACCCAGATCACGTACGACGGCGAGTCCTGGGAGGTCGTCTCGGGCCTCAAGGACCTCGTCGTGATGAACTCGACCGACTCCGAGTTCTGGGGCTACGTCAAGGACGAGTACACGACGCTTCCCGAGGCGTACGACCGCATCCTGGCCACCCAGGTCGCCGCCCGCTGGCGCTTCAACTGGTGTGACGACGAGCAGGGCATGCCCGACTGGGAGACGTCCTACGAGCAGGTGAGGAAGCACAT
Organism: Streptomyces sp. AC555_RSS877; assembly: GCF_019049245.1. Lineage (GTDB taxonomy): Bacteria > Actinomycetota > Actinomycetes > Streptomycetales > Streptomycetaceae > Streptomyces. The sequence continues at coordinate 12,698 of NZ_JAGMUK010000054.1, forward strand.
GCTCCAGGCCTTCGCCGAGACGTACTCGCTGTCGCTGCAGCAGACCCTGTACCAGATGGGCTCGCGGATCATCGACAGCCGCAGCGAGATCGACGAGGTCCGCTTCTCGCTGCCGAACAAGCACCACTTCCTCGTCGACCTCGAACCCTTCGGGCTGAAGAACGACAATGAGGTGTACTTCGCGGCCGACCGCCCGTACGGCCTGATCGAGGCGACCGTCCTGCGGGACGGCTGCGAGGCGAAGATCCCGGTGGACCTCACCAGCCCCTGACCGACGCCATCTGCGGCACCCGCGGCCCGCCTGTGCGGGCCGCGGCACTCAAATCCCCGGGTCCTGCCGTGCCCACTCCCCCCCAGCGAAAAGGACGAACCATGGCAGCACCCCAGCGCATCGTCATCGAGAACTGTGCGATCGCGACGGTGGACGCCGACGACACCGAGTACGCGAACGGCCACGTGGTCGTCGCCGGCAATCGCATCGAGGCGCTGGGCGCCGGCAAGGCCCCCGAGGGCCTGGAGAACGTCGTACGCAGGATCGACGCCACCGGCCACCTCGTGACCCCCGGCCTGGTCAACACCCACCACCACTACTACCAGTGGATCACCCGGGGCCTGGCCACCGACCACAACCTCTTCGACTGGCTCGTCGCGCTGTACCCGACCTGGGCGCGCATCGACGAGCAGATGGTCCGCGCGGCAGCACAGGGCTCGCTCGCGATGATGGCCCGCGGCGGTGTCACCACCGCCATGGACCACCACTACGTCTTCCCGCACGGCTCCGGCGACCTGTCCGGCGCGATCATCGGTGCCGCCCGCGATATGGCCGTCCGCTTCACCCTCGCGCGTGGCTCCATGGACCGCAGCGAGAAGGACGGCGGCCTGCCCCCGGACTTCGCCGTCGAGACCCTGGAGGGTGCCCTCGCCGCGACCGAGGAGACCGTGCGGCAGCACCACGACGCCTCCTTCGACGCGATGACCCAGGTCGCCGTGGCGCCCTGCTCGCCCTTCTCCGTCTCCACCGAACTCCTCACGCAGGGCGCCGAGTTGGCTCGCCACCTCGGGGTGCGGCTGCACACCCACGGCTCGGAGACCGTGGAGGAGGAGCAGTTCTGCAAGGAACTGTTCGGCATGGGCCCGACCGACTACTTCGAGTCCACCGGCTGGCTTGGCGCGGACGTGTGGATGGCGCACTGCGTCCACATGAACGACTCCGACATCGCCGCCTTCGCCCGCACGAAGACCGGTGTCGCCCACTGCCCGTCCTCCAACGCCCGGCTGGCGGCGGGGATCGCGAGGGTCCCGGACATGCTCGCCGCCGGCGTCCCGGTCGGCCTCGGCGTCGACGGCACGGCGTCCAACGAGTCCGGCGAACTCCACACCGAACTGCGCAACGCCCTGCTCATCAACCGCCTCGGCGCCCACCGCGAGGCCGCCCTGAACGCCCGGCAGGCGCTGCGCCTCGGAACGTACGGCGGCGCCCAGGTCCTGGGCCGCAGCGCCGAGATCGGCTCCCTTGAACCCGGCAAGCTCGCCGACCTCGTGCTGTGGAACCTGGACACACTGGCCCACGCCTCCATCGCCGACCCGGTGACCGCCCTGGTCTTCGGCGCGGCGGCCCCGGTCACCGCCTCCTTCGTGAACGGCCGCCAGATCGTCGAGAACAGCCGGCTGCTCACCGCCGACGAGGACGCGATCGCCCGCTCCACGCGCACCGAGGCGCGGCGGCTGGCGGAGATCGCCGGACGCTGACACCGGACCGGCGTACGGCACCTGATCTCCGGTCGAGAGGGACGGCTCCCGACCGGTGGCCGTGGACCCGAGCGGGGTCCACGGCGGCCGTGTCCGGGGCGCGCATGGAAGTGCGCGCCCCGGAACGGTCACCGGTCCCGGTCCCGGAACGGCCACCGGTCTCGGCCCCGGAACGGCCACCGGCCACCGGCCACCGGTCCCGGCCACTGGCCACCGGTCCCGGCCACTGGCCACCGGTCCCGGCCACTGGCCACCGGTCCCGGCCACTGGCCACCGGTCCCGGCCACCGGCCACCGGCCACCGGCCACCGGTCCCGGCCACCGGTCCCGGTCCCGGCCACCGGTCCCGGTCCCGGCCACCGGTCCCGGTCCCGGTCCCGCACGAACCGTGCACGATCGTGGGCCTCACCCCCGGCGGAACGCCTGGCAGGGCTGGGGGTCCGGCAGCCGTCCGGTGAAGTACGACCTCGGCGGCACCCCCATCAGGGTGCGGAAGTCGGACGTCATGTGCGACTGGTCGTAGTAGCCGGTGGCGGCGGCCAGTTCCGCCCAGGCGGCACCGGGTGCCTCGGTCAGCACCTGACGCACGCGGTCGATGCGGGCGTAGTGCTTGGGGGACAGGCCCACGCCCTCCGTGAAGAGGTTGCGCAACTGCCGCTCACTGACGGCGAGTTCCCGGGCCACGTCCTTGACCTGTGCGGGGGCGCGGCCCGGCCGCGTCGACAGGGCGTCGACGGCGGATCGCAGCAGGCGGGTGCGCGAGCGGTCGGCCACCGGCAGCTCCGGCAGCAGTTCCGTCAGATACGCCACCATCTCCTCCGGTGCCAACCCCGTGATCTCCGCAGCGAGTTGCCGTGCCGTTCCGGACGGCAACGAGCCCAGCGGTACGGCTCGCCCGACGAGGTCGACCGCCGGTGTGCCGAGCAACGGGCGCACTGTGCCCGGCCCCAGGCTCACCTGGACGCAGGACGCCACGCGACGGCCGCCGTCCGCGTAGTACGCGGCACGGGTGCGGGGTCCGACGACCAGGGCGTCACGCCGGCCGTCCGCCTCGACCCGTACGACCAACTTCGTCGCCGTGTCCGGCACATGGGCGAACGACGGCGGCAACTTCTCCCCGACGCCCACCGACTCGATACCGCTGATCCAGGGACGCAGGGCGGCGGGAACGGTCACAGCGCGCTCGGGGAGGGCATTCGTCACCCTCCCCACGGTAGGCGCAGGCCCCCCTCGCGCGGGCCTCACAACCGTGCCGGAATTTCCTAGCGACCGGGGGCGGCCGACCGTCAGCGTTGAACCCATGATCCTAGTGACCGGTGCCACGGGCACCATCGGCAGTGAAGTCGTACGACAGCTCGCGGCGCGTGGCGAGAAGGTGCGCGCCATGACCCGTGACCCGGCGAAGGCCCAGGTGCCGGCGGGTGTGGAGGTGGTGCGCGGGGACTTTCTCGACCCGCGGTCCGTGGACGCGGCGCTGGCCGGGGCGACGGCCGTGTTCCTGGTGGCCGTACTCGGACCGGCCGACGGTGGGCGGGACGCCCGGCTGGTCGAGCGAGCGCGGACGGCGGGCGTCCGCCGGATCGTGAAGCTCTCCTCCATCGGTACCGGCGATCCCGACTACGGCCCCTTCGGCACCTGGCATCTTCCGGGTGAGCAGGCACTGCGCGCAGGCGGCTCGGAGTGGACGATCCTGCGGCCGTCCTCCTTCGCCTCGAACACCCTCGGCTGGGCGGAAGCGGTGAGGGCGGGCCGGCCTGTGCCCGACATGACCGGGGACGGCCGACAGGGGGTCGTAGACCCGCGTGACGTCTCCGAGGCGGCCGTCGAGGCGCTGACCGGCTCCCGGCACTCGGGGCGGACGTACACGCTGACCGGGCCCGAGGCGATCACCGTCTCCGACCAGGCCTCCGAGGTCGCCGCCGTCGTGGGACGCCCGGTCACGACGCTCGGCCTCTCGCCGGACCGGATCCGCGAACAGCTGGCGGCCTCGGGGCTGGACGCGGCGGCTGTGGAGAGCGTCCTGGGCGGCCTCCTGTTCGCCCGCGAGGGCGGCAACGCGCGCGTCACCGACGACGTACGGGAGGCGTTGGGGCGACCGGCGCGGTCGTACCGGCAGTGGGTGGAGGACCACAAGGGCGTCTTCGCCGGGGCCTGACGGGCAGGCGGCGGCGGGAGACGCACGGGCTCGGCCTTGTTTCTCAGAGCCCGAACAGGCTCGGGTCGGACGCCAGCTCCTTGAACTGCTCGCGTGGATCCGCCACCAGCTTGCGCTTCTTGAGGTCCATCAGGCCACCGACCGCCGTGATCTCGGCCGCCACCGTGCCGTCGGTCTTGCGGATCGTCTGCTCGATCCGGAACGTCTTGCCCTCGCCCCAGTGGAAGGCGCAGGTCACCTCGACCTCGTCGCCCGCCAGTAACTCGCGCCGGTAGCGGATGGTGGTCTCCAGGGCCACCGGGCCCACACCCTTGCCGATGAGACCGGCCTGGCTGATTCCGGCAGCCCGGAGCAGCGACCAGCGCGCGTGCTCCGCGTAGTTGAGGTACACGCTCTGGTTGAGGTGACCCTGCACGTCCGTCTCATACCCGCGGACGGTCACCGGGACGGAAAACGGTTCGCTCACGGCTCCCCCTTCTCGTTGTGCTCGTCGTGGACGACCTGATCGACCGATCTTGGCATGTTCATCAGGTTCGGCGGGGGGAGGCCAGCAGATACCGGTCTCTCGTCCGCGGCTCGGTGTGCTCGCCGACCTGCCAGCCCGCCCCTTCCAGCGTGGCGGCGCAGGCCCGCAGCTGTCCGACGTCCGGCGCGTGCACGGCGACGGCCTCCGGCTGCGGGGTCGCCCGCACCCGGTAGCCCCGCGCGTCCCGCCCCTGCGGGCGGTGCCCCGCCGCTTCCAGGGCGAGCGCGGCGGCCTGCACCAGATGCGCGCGCTCCCAGCCGCACGGCCGGTCCGTCGCACCGTCCTGGTTGGTCATCCGGCGCAGTTCCAGCAGCCCCTGCCAGGCGCTGTGGACCTCCCGGACGCGTCCGGGGCCGGTGTCCGGCTCCTCGTCGCCGCCGATGCGGGCGGTGAAGACGCCGGCTGACGGGGGTGGGTCGAGGGAGGGCCCGGCAGAGGCGGCGGCGGTTTCCGGGGGTGCCTCCCGGATCCGGTGCCCCGCCGGTGTCAGGAAGTGGTCGTGGGGCGGCCTCGGATGCCGGAAGGCGAGACCTCGTTTCACCAGCGCGGCGAGCTGCGTCTCGGTGCCCTTCAGCCGGCCGGTCACCGGATCGGCGGCGTCGATGACACGCCGCTGCGCGGCGGTGGGCGGTCTTGTCACGGCGTGCTCCTCCCCGTCGAACAGCCTGGTCGAAGGGCTCCCGCACCGCCGCGGCCGGCAGCACGATCAGCCCTTTCGAAGACTACGACCCGGGTCTGACATTCCACCCGGCGATCACCGGCCGCCCGTGTTCGGTGCTCAGCCGGCACAGGGTCCCGGTCGCCAGTTGGAACAGGGCCCCGCCCGACGGCGGCAGCCCCAGCCGCCGGGCCGTGAGCACCCGCAGGAAGTGACCGTGCGCCACCAGCACCACGGCCCCCTCGGTGTTGGCCAGGGCCGCGTCCACCTCGGCCAGGATCCGGTCGGCCCGCTCGCCCACCTGCTCCGGACTCTCCCCGGGGTGGTCGGGCGGTCCGGGCACGACCCCGTCCGTGAACAGGAACCAGTCCGGCCGGGTACGCCGGATCTCGACGGTGGTGACGCCCTCGTAGCCGCCGTAGTCCCATTCGCGCAGGTCCGTGTCGACCTGTACGTCGTGCAGTCCGATGAGTTCGGCGGTCTCCCGGGCCCTTTGCAGCGGGCTGACGAACGCGGCCCCGATCCGGTGCGAGCGGATCAGCGGCACCAGGCCCCGTGCCTCCTGCCGGCCGCGTTCGGTCAGCGGGACGTCCGTCGAGCCGGTGTGCCGCCCGGATCGCGACCACTCGGTCTCGCCGTGCCGGACGAGGAAGAGATCACCCATGCGTCACAGGTTACGAGCCCATCTCTCCGGCCCCGCCGACACGTCTCGCCCAGCTCCTCAGGAGCTCGTCAGGACGACGAGTTGCCGGGTCGCCCTGGTCATCGCGACATAGTGGTCGACCGTTCCCTCGATGCCGTCGCCGAACTTCTCCGGGTCGATGAGGACGACCAGGTCGAACTCGAGCCCCTTCGACAGTTCCGGGGTCAGTGACCGGACGCGGGAGGTCGTCCGGAAGGTGGGATCGCCGATGACACAGGCGATCCCGTCGGCGTGTGCGGCGAGCCAGGTGTCGAGGACCGAGTTCAGCTCCGAAGCCGATCCGTGGACGACCGGGACGCCGCTGCTGCGGATGGAGGTCGGCACGTTGGCGTCCGGGAGCGCGGCCCGGATGACCGGCTCGGCTTCCGCCATGATCTCTTCCGGTGTCCGGTAGTTGACGCTCAGCGAGGCCAGGTTGATCCGGTCGAACCCGACCCGCTCGAGCCGTTCCTGCCACGACTCGGTGAACCCGTGCCTGGCCTGGGCCCGGTCCCCGACGATGGTGAAGCTCCGGGAGGGGCAGCGCAGCAGCAGCATCTGCCACTGGGCGTCGGTCAGCTCCTGGGCCTCGTCGACGACGATGTGCGCGAACGGGCCGGCGAGCAGGTCCGGGTCGGGTCCGGGCAGTGCGGTCTCGTCGACCAGGGCGTCCTGCAGATCCTGTCCGTGCAGCATCGTCACGGCGCCTTCGCCGTCGTCGTCGGCCGCGAGCAGGGTGTCGACGACCTTGGCCATCTGCTCGCGTTCGGCGGCGACGGAGGCCTTGCGCCGCCGCTCACGCAGTGCCGCCTCCGGGTCGCCGAGCCGCTGCCGTGCCGCGTCCAGGAACGGCAGGTCGGACACCGTCCAGGCCTGGGCGTCCGCGCGCTGCAGCAGCCGGACCTCGTCGGGACTGAGCCAGGGAGCGCACTTGCGCAGGTAGGCGGGGACCGACCACAGGTCTCCGACGAGGTCGGCCGCTTCGAGCAGCGGCCACGCGCGGTTGAAGGCCGTGAGCAGCTCCCTGTTCCGGCGCAGCGACTTGCGCAGCAGCTCGGGCGGCACGTCGTCGCCCTCGTGCTTGTCCACCAGGATCGTGAGCAGTTCCTCCAGGACCTGGTCGCGCGCGTCGTTGTGCGGAGTGCCGGGTTCCGCCCCCTCGAACGCGACGGCCCAGTCCTCGGCGCTCAGCTGGATGTCGGACCAGTGGGTCGTGACCGTCATCCCCTTGGCGGGCGGTTCCTCGTAGAACCGGACGGCCGCCTCGATCGCCTCCACCAGGTCTGCGGACGACTTCAGAAGGGCCACGGCCGGGTCGGCTTCGACCGCCGCCGCGGCTCCCTCGGCGACGAGGTCCCGCAGGGTGCAGGTCTGCACGCCCTCCTCGCCGAGGCTGGGGAGGACGTCGGCGACGTAGGCGAGGTAGGGCCGGTGCGGGCCGACGAACAGCACGCCGCCCCGGCGGTGACCGAGGCGGGGGTCGGCGTAGAGGAGGTAGGCGGAGCGGTGCAGGGCGACGACGGTCTTTCCCGTACCGGGGCCGCCGTCGACGACGAGGGCGCCGCGGGAGCCCGCGCGGATGATGGCGTCCTGGTCGGCCTGGATGGTGCCGAGCACGTCGCGCATCCGTGAGGACCGGTTGCTGCCCAGGCTGGCGATGAAGGCGGACTGGTCGTCGAGCGCGGCGTGCCCGACCAGCCCGTCCGGGGTGAACACCTCGTCCCAGTAGTCGCTGATCCGGCCGCGGGTCCAGCGGTACCTGCGGCGGCTGGTCAGCCCCATCGGGTTGCCGTGGGTGGCTCCGAAGAACGGCTCGGCGGCGGGGGAGCGCCAGTCGAGCAGCAGCCGACGGCCCTCGCTGTCGGTGAGGCCGAGGCGGCCGACGTACACGGGCTCGGAGTCCTCGGCGCCGACCATGTGCCCGAGGCACAGGTCCAGACCGAAGCGACGCAGGGCGCGCAGCCGCGCGGTCAGCCGGTGGATCTCCGTGTCCCGGTCCATCGCCTGCCGGCCCACGCCGCCGGGCGCCCTGCGCTCCGCGTCGAGGCGGTCGGACACTTCGGCGATCGACTGCTCCAGGCACTCCGCGACGGCCGCGAAGTGCTGCTCGTCGCGGGCGATCAGCGCCGGGTCCGCCTTGGCGGAAAGTCGGTCGGGAAGGTCGAACGCGCTGGTGGTCAGGGGGTTCATGTCATCACTCCGCTATGAGGTCGCTTGCGACCAGTGCGCACGGCAAGGCGTCCGGACCGGCACGAACCTGGTGGCCATGACGAGCGGCGCTCCGCTGCGACGTGGACCCCATGGCCATTGTCGGTTCAGGTCGCCAGGGTGTGCAGATTCTCGTGTTCCGGGTCCTGGCTCGACGATCCCGCGTGGTTCACCCGGACATGGGATGCCTTTCCCGGCCGACCGCGTCGAGCAGCAGCTTGGCGGCCACCGTCGCCCCGTCGGTGCGGATGGTGCCGGCCAGGCCCCTCGCCCGTGCGCCGGTCTCGGGAGCCAGGGCCGCTTCGAGGGCTGCCGACAGGGACTCGAACGTCGGAGCCGGACCGTCGTGTGCGGCACCGATGCCCAGCTCGGCCACCCGGCCGGCCCAGTACGGCTGGTCCGCGATCTGGGGAACCACGACCTGGGGCGCCCCGGCCCCGGCGGCCGTCGTCGTCGTCCCCGCGCCGCCGTGGTGCACGACCGCGGCCACCCGGCCGAACAGTGCCTGATGGTTGACCTCGCCGACAGGGAGGCAGTCGGCGAGGTCGTCGATCAGACCCAGGTCGGCCCAGCCCTGGGAGACGAGGGCGCGGCGGCCCTGCGCACGGACCGCCTCGATGGCCACCCGGGCGGCGTCCGGTGACGCGCCCATGGGCATGCTGCCGAAGCCCACGTACACCGGTGGTGTGCCGGCGTCCAGGAACGCCGTCACGTCGGCCGGGAGCGGGCGCTCGTCCGGCAGGGTCCACGCGCCGGTCTGTACGACGTCGAGGTCGGGCGTCTCCTGCCACGGGTCCAGGGCCGGGTCCGTCGCCAGCCACGGCCGGTCACCGATGACGTAGTCGCGGACGTCGGCCACCGGGGGCAGGCCGATCGACGCCCGGTTGGTGTTGAGCGCCTCACCGAACAGGGTGTTGATGCTCTGGGCGTCCAGGTCCCACAGCACCCTGGTGTCGGTCACCTCCGGCGGGAGCGGCCGGCCCGGATACGCCAGCGGCCGGCGCCGCGGCGACGGCAGGGTGAGCTGCTGGAAGGTCACGGACACGGAGGGGATGCCCAGTTTCTCGGCCACCGACCGCGCTCCGGCCGCCGCCGAGATCATGCCGGTCGACACCAGCACGTCGCATCCCTCGGCCGCCGCGGTGACCGCGTCCAACTGGGCGGCGATCACTTCGGCGGCGCGCTGAGGCAGGGACGACGGCGGCGGCGCCGCCTTCGTCAGCGCGCGCGCCGACGGACCGACGGGCAGCAGCGGCACGCCGACACCGGCCAGCAGCTTCGCGAACTCCTCGTCCGCCGGCGCGCACACCCGAACCTCCGCGCCGAGTTCCCGCAACCGCACCGCGAGTCCCGCCATCGGTTGGACGTCCCCGCGCGACCCGTACGTCGACAACAACACGCGCACTTCGCGGCTCCCAGTTTTCCGTGGATTTCCAGCTCAGGTCGGCGATTCTGCGGCATGACCGGGGCCTTGCCGCAAGCCCCCCCGTGCGCTATACGTTGTAAGTGGCGGGGAGTGCGTCGCGCCTCCAGGGGCGAGGCGCGGATGACGCCACCGTCGGCGGCGCTACTGCCGATACCCGCTCAGGAACCGCCCGATCCGCCCGATGGCCGCCTCCAGGTCGTCCGCGTAGGGGAGGGTCAGGATGCGGAAGTGGTCGGGGGTCGGCCAGTTGAAGCCGGTGCCCTGCACCACCTGGATCTTCTCCCGCAGCAGCAGGTCGAGGACGAACTTCTCGTCGTCGTGGATCTTGTGGACCTTGGGGTCGAGACGCGGGAACGCGTACAGCGCGCCCTTCGGCTTCACGCAGGACACACCGGGGATCTCGTTGAGCTTCTCCCAGGCCACGGTCCGCTGCTCGTGCAGACGTCCGCCCGGCTCGGTCAGCTCGCGGATGGACTGCCGGCCGCCGAGCGCGGCCTGGATGGCGTACTGGGCCGGAGCGTTGGCGCACAGCCGCATGGAGGCCAGCATCGTCAGGCCCTCCAGGTAGTCGCGGGCGTGCTGCCGAGGACCGGTGACGACCATCCAGCCCGAGCGGAAGCCCGCCACCCGGTACGTCTTGGACAAGCCGCAGAAGGTCAGGACGACCAGGTCGGGGGCGAGGGCCGCGGCCGAGTGGTGCACGGCGTCGTCGTACAGGATCTGGTCGTAGATCTCGTCGGCGAGGACCAGCAGGCCGTGCCGGCGGGCCAGGTCGAGGATGCCCTCGACGATCTCCTTCGGGTAGACGGCACCGGTCGGGTTGTTCGGGTTGATGATGACCACGGCCTTGGTACGGTCCGTGATCTTCGACGCCATGTCGTCCAGGTCGGGGTACCAGTCGGCCTGTTCGTCGCACAGGTAGTGCACGGCCTTGCCGCCGGCGAGGGTCGTCACCGCGGTCCAGAGGGGGAAGTCCGGGGCGGGGATGAGGACTTCGTCGCCGTCCTCCAGCAGCGCCTGTACGGCCATCGAGACCAGCTCGGAGACGCCGTTGCCGAGGAAGACGTCGTCGACGCCGACCTCCAGGCCGAGCGTCTGGTAGCGCTGGGCGACCGCCCGGCGGGCGGACAGGACACCGCGCGAGTCGGTGTAACCGTGCGCCTGGGGCAGCATCCAGATCATGTCCTGGAGGATCTCCTCCGGCGCCTCGAAGCCGAACAGCGCGGGATTGCCGGTGTTCAGCCGCAGCACGCTGTGGCCCGCCGCCTCCAGCGCGTCGGCGTGCTCGATCACCGGACCGCGGATCTCGTAACAGACCTCGCTCAGCTTGCTCGACTGCCGGAACTCCATGCGCTTACGCCCCTCCGGTTGTGGTGTTGCTTGGTTTTACCAAGTTCGAGCTTGGAAAGTCCAACGACATGTCTAGACTGCGTCGCATGTCACCACGCCGAAGCTACGACCAGTACTGTTCCGCCGCCCGGGCGCTCGATGTCGTCGGCGACCGCTGGACACTCCTGATCGTCCGGGAGCTGCTCGCCGGTCCGCGCCGCTACACCGACCTGCACGCCGACCTGCCGGGCGTCAGCACGGACGTACTCGCCTCGCGGCTGAAGGACATGGAACGGGACGGCCTCACGACCCGGCGCAGGCTGCCGCCGCCCGGTGCGGCGTTCGTGTACGAACTGACCTCACGGGGACGCGAGTTGCTGCCGGTGCTCCAGGCGCTGGGGCGCTGGGGGCAGGCCGAGCTGGGCGAGCGGCGGCCCACGGACGCCGTACGGGCGCACTGGTTCGCGCTGCCGCTCCTGCGGGCGCTGGAAGGCGAGGGACTCGTCGAAGTACGGCTCGAGGAGGGCGAGTTCCATCTGTACGTCGGCGCCGAGGACGGTCCCGTGTACGGCGACGGGCCCGCTCCCGCGGAGCCCGACGCGCGGCTGGTCCTGGACACCGGGACGTGCCTGGCGGTCGGCCGGGGGGAGCTGAGCGTGCCGGAGGCGGTGCGCGCCGGCCGTATCGAGGTGACGGGCGAGGGTGCTCTCGCGAAGGAGCTGCGCGAGGCCTGAACGCGAAAAGACCCGCCGTGCCGAAGCACGGCAGGCCTCTTGACGGTCAATCAGGCACCTGGCGGCACCCGCGACGGCCGCCCCGACCCGCGCGTCAGCGAGTACCCGCCGACCCCCGCGAGCGCGGCCAGAACGCCACCGAGCGCGGTCCACACCCACCGGTCGGACCACCAGCCGGAGGACCAGCCGTCGTCCGGCTCGATGCTGGACAGCACGGCGGAGGCGGACGCGTCGTCCTCGTCGGTCTCGGAGGTGACCGCGATGCCCGGCACCAGGGGTTCGCCGAGCGAGCCGTCCACCGCGGCCGAACCACCGATGTCCTTGGAGTCGACCCGGAGTTCGGTCTCGACCGGCAGGCCCAGGTCGGCCGTGGTGAGGCCGACGGCCGTGAGGCGGACGTAGTACGTCCCGGGCAGCGGGTCGTTCGCCCACGGCTCCGACCAGGCGCGGACCGTGCGCAGGACGCAGGCCAGCTCCACGGAGGCCGCGTCCGCCGCCGCGCCGCGCGTCTGCGCCCCGTACTGGCAGGCCTGGCGGCGGCGCAGACCGTCGTACACGTCGATCTGCCAGGTCTCGGCGGCGTGCGTCTCGGGCAGTTTCACCGTCGCCCTGACGGTGGGGCGCTGCCCGGCGTCCGCGGGGAACGACCAGTACAGGTAGTCGCCCGCGGAGCCGTTCGCGGTGGCCGTCCGGCCCTGCTCGATCTCGGTCGCCGTACGGAAGGAGGTGCCCGCCTCGGTGGGCGCCCCGCCGTCCGTCGAAGCCGAGGGAGTGGGCGAGGAGTCGGCCGCGGCCGGCGCGGCCGCGAGGCCGAGCATCAGCAGGGAAGCGCTGAACGCGCGGGTGATCCGCATCAGTTGGTCCTCCAGACCGCGAGCCGCCAGCGTGACAGCCAGCCCCAGACCAGACCGGCGAGGAAACCGGTGAGGATCAGCGCGCCGAGCAGCCACCAGCCGCGCCCGAGGCCGAAGGAGGCCACGTCGCTCGCCGGCGACGGCCCGTCCACCACGTCGACGGTCAGTTCCAGCGGCAGACCCGGCGTGGTCTTCACACCGGAGGCGGCGGAGAAGGAGTGGGTGACCTGGAGACACACGGCCTCGGCCGGCGCGTCCTCCTCGTCGCTCTCCGCCTCGGGGTACCGCAGCCCCGTCGAGACCACGTCGGTGCGGCCGTCGCCCGCGGCCTCCCCGCGCACGATCTCGCGGCCGTGCGCCGTGACCGCCCGCAACAGCACCCCGTAGGAGGGGTTCACGGCCCGGTCGGCGCCCACGCTCACCGAGGCGCGCAGCTCCTGGCCGGGCTCGACGTCCACCCGGTACCAGCGCTGCTGCCCGAACTCCTCGCGGTCGGTGTACAGACCGGACTTCACGGTCGGCGCCTCGGCGCACCGGGCGGCGCCCTCCACGGCCACCGGCACCACCACTGGATCGGCGGCGCGGTCCACCAACTGGTTGACCCGGTCGGTGAGTTCGTCGGTGTGCTCCACCGAGGTGTACGTCCCGCCGGTCGCTTCGGCGATGCAGCTGAGCTGCTGCCGCATCTTGGCGTTCGGGACCAGGCCGAGAGTGTCGATGGTCAGCCCGATGCCCTTGGCGGCGATCTCGCGGGCCACCTCGCACGGGTCGAGCGGGGCGCAGGTGTCCTCGCCGTCGCTGATGAGCACGATCCGCTTGGAGCCGTCGCCGTCGAAGTCGCCGGCCGCCTTGAGGAGGGCGGGGCCGATCGGCGTCCAGCCGGTGGGGGCGAGGGTCGCCACCGCCGTCTTGGCCTCGGTGCGGTCCAGCGGGCCGACCGGGTAGAGCTGCGCGGTGTCCTTGCAGCCCGTCTTCTGGTCGTCGCCGGGGTAGTTGGCACCGAGGGTCCGGATGCCCAGGTCGACGTCCTCGGGCGTGGCGTCCAGCACCTCGTTGAACGCCTGCTTCGCGGCCGCCATGCGCGTCCCGCCGTCGATGTCCCGGGTCCGCATGGAGCCGCTGACGTCGAGGACGAGGTCGACCTGGGGGGTGGTCTCGCCGGTCGGTTCGCCGGCGAGGGCCGCGACCGGGAAGGCGATCCCGGCCGTCAGGGCGGCGAGCAGGGCGCACACTCCCGCCGCCAGCCGTTTACTTGTGATCATCGGCGGATCCTATTGATCAGGGGTGCCGGGCTCCAAAACGGCCCTTCAGCGCAGCGGACCGGGCAGCTGTGTCCACTGGTCGCCTGGAGTCCCCGGCGACAGCCGCATCAGCGTCAACGCCTTGGCGGGCAACGGCTCTTCGAGCAGCGCGGTGAGATCGGGAGTACGCGGAAGGTCTCGTACGGCCGTCCCCAGCGCGTCCCGCAACGCCGCCCCCGACCCCGCCGTACCGGCCAGCGCGCCGGCCACCAGTGAGCCGAACAGCTTGCGGCGCAGGGTCGTTTCGTCGTCCGTGACGATCCGTCCGGTCAGCGCCGGGACCGGGATGCCGTGCCGGGCCAGCCGGGCCGGGCTGACCCGGATGTCGGCGAGGTCGCGGTAGACCAGGCGCAGCGGGGCGCCGGTCGCGGACAGGACGACGAGGAGGTTCTGGCCGTGCGCCTCCAGGGCAACGCCCAGCTCCAGGAGGCGCAGGCCCACCGTGAGGGCGAGGCGGGTGAAGTCGGCCAGCCAGGCGGGGGAGTCGGGCAGTCCGGTGGCGGCGAGGGCGGCCACCGGCAGGACCCGTTCGCCGAGCTCCCTCGCCGCGTAGTCCTGCGGCGACTGGCGCAACACCGCCGCCAGGTCAGGGGAGTTGGCGGTGGCCGCGCCCAGGGTGCGGGTGATGTGCAGCAGGCCGTCCAGGCGGGCGGCCAGCGCCTGGGCGAACGCCGACAGGGTCGCGGACAGGGCGATCGAGTAGACGGAGATGTCCCGCACCGAGGAGGTCAGCCGGGCGCTCAGCGCGGTCTTGACGTGCGGCCCGTCCGGCAGCGCGAGGGTGCGCAGGGCCATCAGGGGGTGAGCCGGGAGCCCTTCCTCGCTCGGACGCTTGAGCACATGCTCCGCCTGCCATGGGTGTACCGGCACCAACAGCCGCCCCCCGTCCCGCATCTCGTCCGGCCAGTCACCCGTCACCAGGCACTCGCCCGCCGGAACCGGCACCAGCCCCAGCCGCACCATCGGCCCGTGCTCGGGCCCGTAGGCGAGCTGCTCGGCCACCGAGAAACCGGGCCGGGAGCGGCAGCCCGGATGAAACGGATGCCCGTCGACCACCCGCTGCTCCCACTCCCAGTCGTACACCGGCCACTCTTGCGAGTGGGCCGGCGCACCGGCTCGCGACAGCGCCAACGACGCCACACTGTGGCCGAGTTCGGCCGCGAAGTCCTTGCCGTGCGCGACGGCGAGGTCGCTCATCAGCCGCGCCGGATCGTCGTACGACAGGTGGTCGAGCCGCACCTCGGTGACGTACGCGGCGGTGGCGTACGGGTCCGGGTGCGGGCCGTCCAGCCGGCGGCCGTCCGAAAGGCGCACCGCGAGACCGTCCCGGCCGGCGGCGCGGCCCGCGACCCACGGCAGCGGCTCGTGGGCGAGCGCACGCCACAGCCGGGTCAGCACGGCCGCACGGGCACCCGGCAGCTCGGCCGTGTACCGCGGCACGAGGTCGGGACGTACGGCGGCCAGCTCGCCGGCGACCTCGGCCTCGGCGGTGAAGGGACGGTGCACGGGGGGGCTCCTCGGGTACGAAAGGGATGTCACGACAGGGGGTGACGACAGACATACTGATCGTCTCCGCCCGAACGGACCGTAGAGAACGAGTGGAACGCGTGGATCTCATCCCCCCGCCCGCCGCCGACGACGCCGCACCACGCGACGACGTGGCGGACCGCGCCGACGCGTACGCGGCGGCGCCCCTTCTGAACTGTCTGCTGCGGGAGGTGGCCGAACCCCTCCCGCCAACCGGCGAACCCGGCGCACACCGGGTGCACCGGCTGCCGGGGGGCAGACTGCTGCGGGTGCGCGGGCAGCGGCGGCCCGCCGCACCCGAGGTGTGCACGGCGGACGGCTGGCAGCCCGTCAGCCATCCCGAACTCGTCAAACTCGTGGCCGAGGAACTGGTCCGCCACACCGGCCTGTCCAACCACGAACTGCCCGCGGAGATGCTCGACAGCCGGGACGCGGTGGCCGCGCTGCTCACCGCCCGTGCCCGGGCGACGCCGCCCGAGGACCCGTACCTGCTCTCTGAGCAGTGCCTCATCACCGGCCACCCCCACCACCCGGCGCCCAAGGCCCGCGGCGGCGGCCCCGCCGCCGGCTGGCTGCCGTACGCCCCCGAGGCACACGCCCGCTTCCCGCTGACACTGCTCGGGCTGCGCGCGGACAGGGTCGTCGAGGAGGGCGACACCTCGGCCCTCGACGCGCTCGGCGAGGCCCCGCCCGGCTACCGACTGCTGCCCGCCCACCCCTGGCAGCTCGGCCTCGTCGCCCGCGACCTCGCCCCCGCCTTCGCCGACGGCCGCCTGGTCCACCTGGGCACGAGCGCCCGCGCGACCTGGCCGACGGCCGCGATCCGCACGCTGTACGCGCCCGAACGCGACCTCTTCCTGAAGTTCAGCCTCGACGTGCGCATCACGAACGACGTCCGCCGGCTGTGGCGCCACGACCTGCTGAGCATGCGCCGCACGGACACGGCGGCACGCGAGGCGTTCGCGGCGATCGCCGGCCCGGCGGCCTGGCTCGGCGACAACGGCTACCGCACCGCGGACTTCGCCTTCGAGGAACTCGCCGTCCTGGTCCGCGACGGACTGCGCGACCGGGTGGTGCCCGGCGCGACCCCCCTGCTGGCCGCCGGCCTGGTGGAGGGCTTCGGCGGCAGCCCGCTCGCCGCCGCCGGGGACCCGGCGGCGTGGTGGGAGGCCTATCTCGCCCAGGTCGTGCCCCCGGCCCTCGCGGCCTTCGCCGACCACGGCGTCGTACTCGAAGCACACCTGCAGAACACGCTGGTCGCCGTGGACGCCGAGGGAACACCGGTGCAGGCGCTCTTCCGGGACTCCGAGGGGGTCAAGCTGCTGCCGGACGTGTCCCGGGCCGCGGGCTGGGAGCGGCTGGTGTACTGCCTGGTCGTCAACCATCTCTGCGAGGTCGCCGGGGCCCTGGCCGAACACCATCCCGGCCTCGACCCCTGGCCCGCCGCCCGCCGCGAACTGTCCCGGCACCACCTCCCCGAGATCACCGACCTGCTCGCCTCGCCCACCCTGCCCGGCAAGACCAACCTCCTGCTGCGCTGGACCGGCGCGGACGGTGCCGACGCCCGCTATCTGCCGCTGCCCAACCCCCTGACGGGGTGAGCACTGGCATACCCTGGCCGGTGTGCTGCGCGATGTGACTGCTGTCCGATACGTGAACCCGTTGCGGTCCGGCGGCTCCGTGCCCGGAGTCGTCGAGGCCGACGACCTGGGGACGTACGTCGTCAAGTTCACCGGCTCCGCCCAGGGCCGCAAGGCGCTGGTCGCCGAGGTGATCGTGGGCGAACTGGCCCGCGCCCTCGGACTGCGTTTCCCCGAGCTGGTCCTCGTCCACTTCGACCCCGCGATCGCCGACCACGAGCCGCACCAGGAGGTGCGCGAACTCCACGGGGCCAGCACGGGACTGAACCTCGGCATGGACTACCTGCCGGGCGCGAAGGACTTCACACCCGAGGTCGCCAAGACCTTCCGCGTCGACCCGCTGGAGGCCGGCCAGGTCGTCTGGCTGGACGCTCTGACCGTCAACGTGGACCGTACGGTGCACAGCTCCAACCTCATGATCTGGCCCACCTTCGGGACCGTACCGCCGCGCCTGTGGCTGATCGACCACGGGGCCGCGCTCGTCTTCCACCACCGCTGGGACGGATCGGATCCCAAGAAGGCGTACGACTTCCGGCACCACGCGCTCGGCCACTACGCGCCGGACGTGCGGGCGGCGGACGCGGAGCTGGCGCCCCGGGTCACCGAGACGCTGCTGCGCGAGATCGCGGCCGAGGTCCCCGACGCCTGGCTGGCCGAGGAGCCGGGCTTCGCCACCCCGGACGACGTCCGCAAGGCGTACGTCGACTACCTCCACGCGCGCGTGCGGGCATCCGCGTCCTGGCTCCCCACCGACTTTCCCACCCGGGAGGAACTCGCCGCCGAGGAAGCCCTCCGTGCAGCGAAGACACAGCGAGGCCGGCCGGACTGGCTCAAGCGGGTCCCCGACCTGCACGGCAAACCGGCGGCGGAACAGGATTGGTCGGTGCACCTCCAATGAGTGACCTTCAGCGCGTCGAGATCGAGTACTGCACCCAGTGCCGCTGGCTGCCGCGGGCCGCCTGGCTGGCGCAGGAACTCCTGACGACCTTCGAGACCGAGCTCACGGAGCTGTCCCTGAAGCCCGGCAAGGGCGGGATCTTCGTGGTCAGGGTCAACGACGAGGTCGTCTGGGACCGCGGTGAGCAGGGCTTCCCGGAGCCGACCGCGGTGAAGCAGGCCGTACGCGACCGAGTGGCCCCGGGAAAGTCCCTGGGCCACTCGGACAAGTGAGGCCCTTCTCTAGCCTCGCAGCTGCTCGTACGCCGGCAGCGTCAGGAAGTCCGCGTAGTCCTCGTCGAGCGCGACCTCCAGGAGCAGGTCGTGGGCCTGCTGCCAGTGACCGGCGGCGAAGGCCTCCTCGCCGAGCTCGCTCCTGATGTTCCGCAGCTCCGTGGCGGCGACCTCGCGGGCCAGCTCCGGCGTCGCCTTCACGACATTCCCTGCGTGCTCGAACTCCACGCCCGCGTTGATCCACTGCCAGATCTGCGAGCGGGAGATCTCGGCGGTCGCCGCGTCCTCCATCAGGTTGAAGATGGCGACCGCGCCGAGACCGCGCAGCCAGGCCTCGATGTAACGGATGCCGACCTGGACCGCGTTGACGAGACCGTCGTACGTGGGCCTGGCGTCGAGGGAGTCGACGGCGATCAGGTCGGCCGCCTTGACGTCGACGTCCTCGCGCAGCCGGTCCTTCTGGTTCGGCCTGTCGCCGAGGACCGCGTCGAAGGAGGCCATGGCGATCGGCACCAGGTCCGGGTGGGCCACCCACGACCCGTCGAAGCCGTCGTTCGCCTCGCGGTCCTTGTCGGCCTTCACCTTCTCGAACGCGACCTTGTTGACCTCCTCGTCGCGCCGGGAGGGGATGAACGCCGCCATGCCGCCGATCGCGTGCGCGCCCCGCTTGTGGCAGGTGCGGACGAGGAGTTCGGTGTACGCGCGCATGAACGGGGCCGTCATCGTCACGGCGTTGCGGTCCGGCAGGACGAACTTGGCGCCGCCGTCACGGAAGTTCTTGACGATGGAGAACAGGTAGTCCCAGCGGCCGGCGTTCAACCCGGAGGCGTGGTCACGCAGTTCGTAGAGGATCTCCTCCATCTCGTACGCGGCCGTGATCGTCTCGATGAGCACGGTGGCGCGGACGGTGCCCTGGGGGATGCCGACGTAGTCCTGCGCGAAGACGAACACGTCGTTCCACAGGCGGGCTTCGAGGTGCGACTCGGTCTTCGGGAGGTAGAAGTACGGGCCCCTGCCGAGGTCGAGCAGCCGCTGGGCGTTGTGGAAGAAGTACAGGCCGAAGTCGACGAGGGCGCCGGGGACCGGGCTGCCGTCGCTGTCGACGAGGTGCCGCTCGCCCAGGTGCCAGCCGCGGGGCCGCATGACGACGGTGGCGAGCTCGGCGTCGTCCTTGAGGGCGTACGACTTGCCGGACCTCGGGTCGGTGAAGTCGATGTTCCGGGTGTACGCGTCGACCAGGTTGATCTGACCGAGGACGACGTTCTCCCAGGTCGGCGCGGAGGCGTCCTCGAAGTCCGCGAGCCAGACCCGGGCGCCCGAGTTGAGGGCGTTGATGGTCATCTTGCGGTCGGTGGGGCCGGTGATCTCGACCCGGCGGTCGTTCAGGGCCGCGGGGGAGGGGGCCACCCTCCAGGAGTCGTCCGCGCGGATCGCGGCGGTCTCCGGGAGGAAGTCGAGCGTGGAGGTACGGGCGATCTCGGCGCGGCGCTCCGCACGGCGGGCGAGGAGCTCGTCACGCCGGGGCGTGAACCGGTGGTGCAGCTCGGCCACGAAGGCGAGGGCCGCGTCGGTGAGGACCTCCTCCTGCCGGGGCAGGGGCTCGGCGTCGACGATGGCCAGCGGGGACGGCGCTGGTGCGGACATGAGCTGTCACTTCCTTCAGCGAGCGTGGCACCGGGTGCCAGTCGACCACGGTACGGCGGGGGACGCCCGGGGAGCAGACGGGCGCTTCTGGACAGTGGATACTAGTTTCCTCATCGTGGAACTTCAATGGTTTGTTGATGTCGAGATTCTTCGGGTCGAGGGAGGGTGGCGCTCAGTGCCACCCCGCTCACTCAAGGTGCTTCAGGTCCGCGGCCGTGTCGATGTCGTACGGCTGAGCCACGTCCCCGCACTCGACGAGCGTGATCGCCTCCTCGTGCGCCTTCAGATAGGCGCGTGCCCCCCGGTCGCCGGTCGCAGTCTTGGCGATCCCCGCCCAGTGGGCGGCGCCGAAGAGGACCGGGTGGCCGCGCACACCGTCGTAGGCGGCGGAGACCAGCGACTGCTGTGACGTGTGAGCCGCGAGCACGCGGCCGGCCGCCTCCGCCCCGATGCCGGGCTGGTCGACGAGCGAGACCAGAGCAGCCTCCACGCCCGTACCCGCGAGCGAGTCGAGCCCCGCCCGCAGGGACGAACCCATGCCGTCGGCCCAGTCCGGGTTCTCCACGAGTACGCAGTCGCCGAGCTCCGCCCGCTCCCGTACGGCGGCGGCCCCGGCCCCCAGGACCACGTGGACCCGGGTGCAGCCGGCCGCGCGCAGTACACCGACCGCGTATTCGACCAGCGGCCGCCCCCGGTATTCGAGCAGCGCCTTGGGGCGTCCGCCGAGCCGGCGCCCGCCACCCGCGGCGAGAAGCAGCCCGGCCACCTGCTGTGCGTTGTCGGTCATGCGTCCTGCATACCTGACGCCCCGGCAGGCACCCGGTTCCCCTGGGCTTGATTTCGGTCCGCGCAGTGGCGCACCCGGCGCCGAGTGGCGTTTACTGACCCGCGTCCCCCGGCGCCCGACCAGCGCGCAGGGAGTCGCGGTGGGAGCGGAGAAGGTGCGGGCGCACAACGGCGCGCGAGGGGGGAAGCTGTGTTGCGGAGCTTGGGGCAGAGACCGGTGAGCGGCGGCGACGAGGACCTGAGAGTGGCGGAACTGCGGGCCGCGGTGTCCCGGCTGCGCCGCCAACTCGCCGCGCACCCCGCCGAGTTCCCGGACCGTGGCATCGCCGAGGACGAACTCGCCGCGCTGGCCGCGATGACGATCGAGGGGGCGCCCGAGATTCCACGGCTGCGGCGGTCCCTGTTGGTGATCGCGGGGGCGATCGGCTCGGTGAGCGCGCTGTCCCGGGGGTTGTCCGAGGTGCGCGACGCGGTGGAGGGGTTCGGGCAGCCGCCGCGGCGGTGAGGACCACGCCGCTCGACGCCCTCGCGGGCCCGGCCTCCGGGTGCGGCGGCCCTGCCCGGTCGGTGCCGTCGGCGGACCGTCAGGCGGCCGGACCGCCCGAACTCGCCAGCACCTCCGACAGCTCCGCCGCCACCTGCTGGAGCACCGGCACGATCTTCTCCGTCGCCGCCTCCGTGACCCGGCCCGCCGGGCCCGAGATGGAAATGGCCGCCAGGGTGGGGGAGTTGGGGACGGACACCGCCAGGCAGCGGACGCCGATCTCCTGCTCGTTGTCGTCGACCGCGTAGCCCCGGCGCCGCACGTCCGCCAGCGCCGCGAGGAAGCCCTCCGGTGTGGTGATCGTCTTCTCCGTCGCGGCCGGCATGCCGGTGCGGGCCAGCAGGGCGCGCACCTCGCCGTCCGGGGTGTTCGCGAGCAGGGCCTTGCCGACGCCCGTGGAGTGCGGCAGGACGCGCCGGCCGACCTCGGTGAACATGCGCATCGTGTGCTTCGACGGCACCTGCGCCACGTAGACGATCTCGTCGCCGTCCAGCAGCGCCATGTTCGCCGTCTCACCGGTCTCCTCGACCAGCCGGGCGAGATGAGGGCGCGCCCAGGTGCCGAGCAGACGGGAGGCGGACTCGCCGAGGCGGATCAGCCGCGGGCCGAGGGCGTAGCGGCGGTTGGACTGCTGGCGTACGTATCCGCAGACCACCAGGGTGCGCATCAGGCGGTGGATGGTCGGCAGAGGCAGCCCGCTGCTCGCGGAGAGCTCGCTGAGACCGACTTCGCCGCCCGCGTCCGCCATCCGTTCCAGCAGGTCGAAGGCGCGCTCGAGGGACTGGACTCCGCCGCTGGCGGACTTCGCGGAGTCGGTGGTGCTGGCGCTGGACGTCGGCACGGCGCGTTCCTTTCGGGACAGGCGGGAAGGGCAGAAGCCTACCCGTGGGTCGGTTGACTCCCCGATGGTGCGTAGCTACGTTCTGCTTGACGGAATTCTAATTCCGCCTTGTGGAAACGTCCAGAGTGAGCCCCTTTGTGGTCCCCTGGGGAAGTGTGCCCTTGACGGCGTGAGGGCGGGAGTGAAGACTCCTTCAACAGAACGTTGAATTCCGTTACGTGAAAGTAAATCCCGTTTCCCGGAAGTAAAACGGCACACACGCAGCGTGAGAGGGGCCCGGGTGTCCGACGGAGAACTGGTACTGCGCTCGACGCGCGTCATCACCCCGGAAGGGACCCGCGCCGCCTCGGTCGCGGTCTCCGCCGGGACGATCACGGCCGTCCTGCCGTACGACGCCGAGGTGCCGGCCGGTGCCCGCCTGGAGGATGTCGGCGAGCACGTCCTGCTGCCCGGCCTGGTCGACACCCACGTGCACGTCAACGACCCCGGCCGCACCGAGTGGGAGGGCTTCTGGACCGCCACCCGCGCCGCGGCCGCCGGCGGCATCACCACCCTCGTCGACATGCCGCTCAACTCCCTCCCGCCCACCACGACCGTCGACCACCTCCGTACGAAGAAGGCCGTCGCCGCCGACAAGGCCCACATCGACGTCGGCTTCTGGGGCGGCGCCCTGCCCGACAACGTCAAGGACCTGCGTCCGCTGCACGAGGCCGGCGTCTTCGGCTTCAAGGCCTTCCTGTCGCCCTCCGGCGTGGACGAGTTCCCGCACCTCGACCAGGACCGGCTCGCCCGGTCCCTCGCCGAGATCGCCTCCTTCGGCGGCCTGCTGATCGTGCACGCCGAGGACCCGCACCACCTGGGCGCCGCCCCGCAGCAGGGCGGGCCCAAGTACGCCGACTTCCTGGCCTCCCGCCCGCGGGACGCGGAGGACACCGCGATCGCTCAGCTCATCGCCCAGGCGAAGCGCCTCGACGCGCGCGTCCACGTCCTCCACCTGTCCTCGTCCGACGCGCTCCCGCTGATCGCGGCGGCCAAGGCGGAGGGCGTCCGCATCACGGTCGAGACCTGTCCGCACTACCTCACCCTCACCGCCGAGGAAGTCCCGGACGGTGCCAGCGAGTTCAAGTGCTGCCCGCCGATCCGCGAGTCGGCCAACCAGGACCTGCTCTGGCAGGCGCTGGCGGACGGCACCATCGACTGTGTGGTCACGGACCACTCGCCGTCGACGGCGGACCTGAAGACGGACGACTTCGCGACGGCGTGGGGCGGCATCTCCGGACTCCAACTGAGCCTGGCGGCGGTGTGGACTCAGGCGCGCAGGCGCGGCCACGGCCTGGAGGACGTGGTCCGCTGGATGTCGACGCGGACGGCCGCCCTGGTCGGCCTCGATCGGAAAGGCGCCATCGAGGCCGGCCGCGACGCCGACTTCGCGGTCCTCGCGCCCGACGAGACGTTCACCGTGGACCCGGCCGCCCTCCAGCACCGCAACCGCGTCACGGCGTACGCGGGCAAGACCCTGCACGGCGTCGTGAAGTCCACCTGGCTGCGCGGCGAACGCATCGTCGCGGACGGCGAGTTCACCGACCCGAAGGGCGAACTGCTCACCCGCACCCCCTGATCCCCTCTCTCGTTTCCGCTCCCGCACCCGCAGCGGCCGACTCCTGAAAGGCACACTTCGTGACGGCGCAGCCCGCATCCCCTCCGGCTCGTTTCACCGGCGACGCGAACCCCTACGGAGGCGGTGACCCGTACGCGGACTACCGCACCGCCGACTTCCCCTTCACCCAGTACGCCGACCTCGCCGACCGGCAGCTCGGCGCCGCGGTGATCGCCGCCAACGACGAGTTCTTCGCCCAGCGGGAGAACCTGCTGGTTCCCGGGCCCGCCGAGTTCGACCCCGAGCACTTCGGGCACAAGGGCAAGATCATGGACGGCTGGGAGACCAGGCGCCGCCGCGGAGCCTCCGCCGGCCACCCGTGGCCCACGGCCGAGGACCACGACTGGGCGCTGGTCCGCCTCGGCGCCCCCGGCGTCGTCCGCGGCATCGTCGTCGACACGGCCCACTTCCGCGGCAACTACCCGCAGGCGGTGTCGGTCGAGGGCACGTCGGTGCAGGGGTCCCCCTTGCCGGAGGACCTGCTGTCCAAAGACGTGAAGTGGACGACGCTGGTCCCCCGCACGGCGGTGGGCGGCCACGCGGCGAACGGCTTCGCGGTGTCGGTCGAACAGCGCTTCACGCACCTGCGCGTCAACCAGCACCCCGACGGCGGCATCGCGCGCCTGCGCGTGTACGGCGAGGTCGTCCCGGACCCGAAGTGGCTGGAGGTCCTCGGCACCTTCGACGTGGTCGCCCTGGAGAACGGCGGCCAGGCCGAGGACGCCTCCAACCTCTTCTACTCACCGGCCACCAACACCATCCAGCCGGGCCGCTCGCGCAAGATGGACGACGGCTGGGAGACGCGCCGCCGCCGCGACCAGGGCAACGACTGGATCCGCTACCGACTGGTCGCCCGGTCCCGGATCCGCGCGATCGAGATCGACACGGCGTATCTGAAGGGCAACAGCGCGGGCTGGGCGTCGGTGTCCGTGCGGGACGGAGCGGACGGCGCGTGGACGGAGATCCTTGCGCGCACCCGCCTCCAGCCCGACACCAACCACCGATTCGTCCTCCCGGAGCCGGCCGTCGGCACGCACGCGCGCGTGGACATCTATCCCGACGGCGGGATCTCCCGGCTGCGGTTGTTCGGCTCGCTGACGGAGGACGGCGCCGCGGCACTGGCGACGCGTCACCAGGGGCTGGGCGGCTGACACAGGGGGTTTTCGCCCCCGCCGCCCCTTCCCTTTCCCGTCCTTCCGGGGCTCCGCCCCAGACTCATCTCCTCAAACGCCGGAGGGGCTGAATTTCAGCCCCTCCGGCGTTTGAGGACGAGGCCCTTCGGGCCGAAAGCGGGGTCTGGGGGCGGAGCCCCCAAGGACGGGAAGGGAAGGGGCGGCGGGGGCGAAACCCGTCGTCCACCGAGCGCCTGCAGGCCAGGACGAGGGCACTCACACTTGCCGATGAGTTGCGGGTGCCGGTGGGGTCTGCCCTCATGGCAACAGACCCCACTCGCGACAGGAGGCCCCGCAATGGGCAAGCTCGTCCTCACTTCCTTCGTCACCCTCGACGGCGTCCACCAGGCCCCCGGCGGCCCCAAGGAGGACACCCGAGACGGCTTCCGGCAGGGCGGCTGGACCGTCCCGTACTGGGACGACGACTTCGGCCGGTTCGTCAACGGCGTCTTCGACCGCGTCGGCGCCTTCCTCCTCGGCCGTCGTACGTACGACATCTTCGCCGCGTACTGGCCGAAGAACACCGACCCGGCCGACCCGGTCGCCTCGAAGCTGAACGCCCTGCCGAAGTACGTCGCCTCCGCGACCCTCACGGACCCCGGCTGGTCCGGGACCACCGTGATCGGCGGCGACCTGGCCAAGGAGGTCACGGCTCTCAAGGAGGTCACCGACGGCGAGCTCCAGGTGCACGGCAGCGGTGCCCTCGCCCGGTCGCTGCTCGCCCTCGACCTCGTCGACACGGTCCACCTGCTGACCTTCCCGGTCGTGCTGGGCGCCGGTCGCCGCCTGTTCGCCGAGGGCGCCGTACCGACCGCCTTCCGGCGCACCGGCGGGCAGATCACGGGCGCGGGCGTCTCCATCCAGTCGTACGACGTGACCGGCCGCCCGGAGTACGGCACCTACGAACTCCCCGAAGGTTAACTCTCCGAAAACTCATCGGACTTGACGGGAAAATCTCCGAAGTTGTCATTGACATGCCATCATCTACGCGCGTCATCATGGGGTCATGAGATTCCCCCCACGCGCCACCCGGATCGGTGCCGCCGCCGCTCTCCTGTCCGCCCTTCTGGTGGGCGGCAGCGTCACCGCCACCTCGGCGAACGCGGCCGCCACGGCGGTCGGCAGCATCTGTTACAGCGACCTGCCCTCCCAGGCCCACGACACGCTCGACCTGATCGAGCAGGGCGGCCCCTACCCCTACTCGCAGGACGGGACGGTCTTCCGGAACCTGGAAGGCGTCCTGCCCGGCCAGTCGACCGGCTACTACCACGAGTACACGGTCATCACCCCCGGCTCGTCCACGCGCGGAGCGCGCCGCATCGTCACCGGTGAGGAGTACCAGGAGGACTACTACACGGCCGACCACTACGCCTCGTTCGACCTGGTCGACCACGACTGCTGAGCCGGTGCGTCACTTCCGGCTCTCGGCCACGGCGAACAGCGCGAACGCCAGCACGACCAAGGTGACGCTCGCGTAGACGCCGTAGCCGTCGAGGAAACCGATCCGTTGCACGAACCCCACGTGCCAGTCGGTGAACTCGTGCAACAGGCCCATCGCGCCCTGCACCAGGGCAAGAAAACCGAGTAGCTCCAGCAGCTGCTTCATGGAAAAGACCCTCGCCCCGCGGACCCCCCACCCACATCGGCCGCGGGGCGAGGCCCGTCCGACGGAAGTCCCCGATCCGGCCGGGCCGCCGCGCCGAAAGTCTCCGGTGCCGCGACTTTGGTCGCGGAACCGGTGCATCCGGAGGTGCCACGGGCCGCCCCCGCATAGATTCGTCGACCGTGAGCAGTGACGAGACGGCTTCCGAAACGACTGCCTTTCCCGGGCGGCGCTGGATGCTGCCCTCCGCCGTGATCCACGAGCTCGACCCCGAGGCGGGGCGGGCCGGGCGGCCGCCCAGGCGGACCGCGCGCGACTGGGTCGTCGACTTCTCCGTCTTCCTGCTGGCCGCCGTCATCGGCCTGGCGGTCGCGGACACGCTCTCCGACGACCCCGGCCTCCCGCACGCCGTCGTGGTGACCGACCAACTGCTGGGCGCCCTTGCCTGCGCCGCGGTATGGCTGCGCCGCCGGTGGCCCCTCGGTCTCGCCGTCGCGACGATCCCCCTCGCCTTCGTCTCGACCACCTCGGCCGGCGCCGGCATCGTCGCCCTGTTCACGCTCGCCGTGCACCGGCCGTTCCGGTACTCGGCCTGGGTCGGCGGCGTCCAACTCGCCCTGATCCCGCTCCTGATGTGGGTGCGCCCCGACCCCGACCTGTCGTACGCGTGGGCGGTGGTCTTCACCCTGCTCCTCACCGTGGCGATCACCGGCTGGGGCATGCTCGCCCGGGCCAAGCGGCAGCTCATGCTGAGTCTGCGCGACCGGGCCCGGCGTGCCGAGACGGAGGCGCGGCTGCGCGCCGAGCAGGCGCAGCGACTCGCTCGCGAGGCCATCGCGAGGGAGATGCACGACGTGCTCGCGCACCGGCTGACCCTGCTGAGCGTGCACGCGGGTGCCCTGGAGTTCCGGCCGGACGCACCCCGCGAGGAGGTCGCCCGGGCCGCCGGTGTCATCCGGGAGAGCGCGCACGAGGCCCTGCAGGACCTGCGGGAGATCATCGGCGTCCTGCGGGCGGGCGACTCCGACGACGCGGGCCGCCCCCAGCCGACGCTGGCCGCCCTGGACACGCTGGTCGCCGAGTCCCGTGAGGCCGGGATGAAGGTCACGCTCGACAGCCGTGTCGCCGACCCCGCCGCCGTCTCCGCCTCGGTCGGACGCACCGCCTACCGCATCGCCCAGGAGGGCCTCACCAACGCCCGCAAGCACGCCCCCGGCGCCGAGGTCACGGTGTCCGTCACCGGGGCCCCGGGGGAGGGCCTGACCATGTCGGTGCGCAACCCGGCGCCCGACGGGGACGTCCCCCCTGTCCCCGGTTCCGGCCAGGGGCTGATCGGCCTGACCGAACGCGCGACGCTGGCCGGGGGCCGCCTGGAGCACGGGCCGGAGCAATGCGGAGGGTTCGCGGTGCGCGCGTGGCTGCCGTGGCCGAGACCCCCGCGGGTGGTGCCGCCACCCCCAACTCGCCCGGTACAACGGTGATTCGCCCGCCGCGCAACCGTGATTACGTAGCCCCCATGACTGCGATCAGACTGCTCCTCGTCGACGACGACCCGCTGGTCCGGGCCGGCCTGTCCCTGATGATGGGCGGCGCCGACGACATCGAGATCGTGGGCGAGGCCGCCGACGGCGGCGAGGTCGAGGAGCTCGTCGACCGCACCCGTCCGGACGTCGTCCTGATGGACATCCGGATGCCGTCGGTGGACGGCCTGACCGCCACCGAGCGGCTGCGCGGCCGGCCCGAGGCCCCGCAGGTCGTGGTCCTGACCACCTTCCACGCCGACGAGCAGGTCCTGTGGGCCCTGCGCGCGGGCGCCGCCGGTTTCGTCCTCAAGGACACCCCGCCCGCCGAGATCGTCGCCGCGGTGCGCCGCGTCGCGGCAGGCGACCCCGTCCTGTCGCCCACCGTGACCCGCCGGCTGATGCGGCACGCGGCCGGCACCGCCGCCGACACCCGCCGCACGCGCGCGCGTGCCCGCATCGCCGCTCTCAACGACCGCGAACGCGAGGTCGCCGTCGCCGTAGGCCGGGGCCTTTCCAACGCCGAGATCGCCGCCGCGCTCTTCATGAGCGTCGCCACGGTCAAGACCCACGTCTCCCGTGTCCTGGCCAAGCTCGACCTCAACAACCGGGTGCAGATCGCCTTGTTGGCCTATGACGCGGGGCTGCTGGAGGAGGCGGAGGAGGACGGACGCTAGCCGCGGGGAGTGGGCCGAAGGGCAGCGCCCGTCACGGCACCGTCGCGCCGGCCGCGCCCGCGATCTCCGCGAGCGCCACGACCCGCCGCTCGCGCCGGGACACCTCACACGCCTCGGCGATCCGCAGGGCCTGCAGCGCCTCGCGCCCGTCGCACGGGTTCGGCCGCCCGCCCCGTACGACGTCGACGAACTCGATCAGCTCCGCCTCGTACGCGGGTCCGAACCGCTCCAGAAACCCCGTCCACGGCTTGTCCGCGGCCGGCGGCCCGGTCGGCTCGGTGGACGCGATGGGCGTCCGGTCGTCCAGGCCCACCACGATCTGGTCCAGCTCCCCGGCGAGTTCCATGCGCACGTCGTACCCGGCCCCGTTCAGCCGCGTCGCCGTCGCCGTGGCGAGCGTGCCGTCGTCCAGGGTGAGCAGGGCCGCACCCGTGTCGATGTCGCCCGCCTCGCGGAACATCGCGGGGCCCGCGTCGGACCCGGCCGCGTACACGTCGACGATCTCGTGCCCCGTCACCCAGCGCAGGACGTCGAAGTCGTGGATCAGGGTGTCCCGGTACAGCCCGCCGGACTGCGGCAGGTACGCGGGCGGCGGCGGGGCCTGGTCGGAGGTCAGGGCCCGCACGGTGTGCAGCCTCCCGAGCCGCCCCGAGCGCACCGCGTCCCGCGCGCCCCGGTAGCCCGCGTCGAAACGACGCTGGAACCCCATCTGCAGGATCGTTCCCGCGGTCTCGACCTCACCGATCGCCTGTAATGTGCCCGCCAGATCCAGCGCGATGGGCTTCTCGCAGAACACGGGAAGCCCCGAGCGTGCTGCCCGACCGATCAGTTCGGCGTGCGCCGACGTCGCCGTCGTGATCACCACCGCGTCCACGCCCCACGTGAAGATCTCGTCCACTCCCGGCGCCGCCGTCTCACCCAGCCGGTGCGCGAGATCCTGGGCCCGCGCGGGGTCCACGTCCGTGAGGATCAAGGAGCCGACCTCCCGGTGCCGGCTGAGGGTGTTCGCATGGATGGTGCCTATGCGACCCGTACCGATGACTCCGATGCGCATGTGACCAACCTGCGTGCCGACCCGGCACGCTGTCAATGCGCATGTCCGGACAATCGAACTACACAACTTCCCGTCAACCACTCACGGAGCTACGCTCGGCCCCGTGCCGAAACCAGGAGTGGACCCGACCGTGACGCTCGAGCTCAGTGTGGACCGCAGCAGCCCGGTGCCGTTGTACTTCCAGCTGTCCCAGCAGTTGGAGGCCGCCATCGAGCACGGAGCACTGACCCCGGGCAGCCTGCTGGGCAACGAGATCGAGCTCGCGGCCCGGCTCGGCCTGTCCCGGCCCACCGTCCGCCAGGCCATCCAGTCGCTCGTCGACAAGGGCCTGCTGGTGCGCCGCCGCGGGGTCGGCACCCAGGTCGTGCACAGCCAGGTCAAGCGTCCCCTGGAGCTCAGCAGCCTCTACGACGACCTGGAGGCGGCGGGCCAGCGCCCCGCCACGAAAGTCCTCGTCAACACCGTGGTCCCGGCGACCGCGGAGATCGCGGCCGCGCTCGGCGTGGCCGAGGACAGCGACGTGCACAGGGTGGAACGGCTGCGGCTGGCGCACGGCGAGCCGATGGCGTATCTGTGCAACCACCTGCCGCCCGGGCTGTTCGACCTGGACACCGGGCAGCTGGAGGCCACGGGCCTGTACCGCATGATGCGGTCCGCCGGGATCACGCTGCACAGCGCGCGGCAGTCCATCGGCGCCCGCGCGGCCACCGCCGTCGAGGCCGAGCGGCTCGCCGAGGAGGCCGGCGCCCCGCTGCTCACCATGCAGCGCACGACCTTCGACGACACCGGCCGCGCGGTCGAGTTCGGCAGCCACACCTACCGGCCCACCCGCTACTCCTTCGAGTTCCAGCTGCTCGTACGCCCCTGAAGGCAGGGTTCCGGTTCGTCGCATTGTCCGGACAAGCGGCCGGGTGGCGCCCCGGTCGCCGGATGCAAGATCACCGCGGCCTCACGCCGACCCGGTGGGAGACGGATTCGGGATGCCGAAGCGGGGCACGATGATGGGCAGTCGCAAACGACCCGCGCCCGGCACGTCACAGGAACCGCCCCTTTGCTCCCCAGCACGGCACCCACCGCAACCGTGAGGCAGAATCAGGGCCGATGAGCACCTACGGCAACTTCAGCGCCCCCATCGGCTCCCGCCGCGCGCCAGCGCTCCGCACGGTCGGCACGAGGGAGCGCCGATCGCACCTGACCGCACCCCGCGTGCCCACCGTCGGCATCGACATCGGCGGCACGAAGGTGATGGCGGGCGTCGTCGACGCCGACGGCAACATCCTGGAGAAGCTGCGCACGGAGACCCCGGACAAGTCCAAGAGCCCGAAGGTCGTGGAGGACACGATCGTCGAGCTGGTCCTGGACCTGTCCGACCGCCACGACGTGCACGCGGTCGGCATCGGCGCGGCCGGCTGGGTCGACGCCGACCGCAACCGCGTCCTGTTCGCGCCGCACCTGTCCTGGCGCAACGAGCCCCTCAGGGACC
Source organism: Streptomyces sp. AC555_RSS877 (assembly GCF_019049245.1). Taxonomy (GTDB): domain Bacteria; phylum Actinomycetota; class Actinomycetes; order Streptomycetales; family Streptomycetaceae; genus Streptomyces. The sequence continues at coordinate 43,637 of NZ_JAGMUK010000054.1, forward strand.
GCATCTCCAGCAGGCTGTCCGTGCCCGTCCTCGTCGACAACGACGCCAACACCGCCGCCTGGGCGGAATGGCGCTTCGGCGCGGGCCGCGGCGAGGACCACCTCGTCATGATCACGCTCGGTACCGGCATCGGCGGCGCGATCCTGGAGGACGGCCAGGTCAAGCGCGGCAAGTACGGCGTCGCCGGCGAGTTCGGCCACATGCAGGTCGTGCCCGGCGGCCACCGCTGTCCGTGCGGCAACCGCGGCTGCTGGGAGCAGTACAGCTCCGGCAACGCGCTGGTCAGGGAGGCGCGCGAACTGGCCGCGGCGGACTCCCCGGTGGCGTACGGGATCATCGAGCACGTCAAGGGCAACATCGGCGACATCACCGGCCCGATGATCACCGAGCTGGCCCGCGAGGGCGACGCCATGTGCATCGAACTGCTCCAGGACATCGGCCAGTGGCTCGGCGTCGGCATCGCCAACCTCGCCGCCGCCCTCGACCCCTCCTGCTTCGTGATCGGCGGCGGTGTCTCGGCCGCCGACGGCCTGCTCATCGGCCCCGCACGGGACGCGTTCAAGCGGCAGCTCACCGGCCGCGGCTACCGCCCCGAGGCCCGGATCGTCCGCGCCCAGCTCGGCCCCGAGGCCGGCATGGTCGGCGCCGCCGACCTGTCCCGCCTGGTCGCCCGCCGCTTCCGGCGCGCCAAGCGCCGCCGGGTGGAGCGCTACGAGCGGTACGAGCGGTACACGGAGGCCCGCCGTACGTCCCAGGACACGGCGTGACGGCGTCGTTGCCGCGCCAGGCCATGCCCCCCGACGAGCCGGAGGACCGCCGGCACCGGAACCGGCGCCGGGCCCTCACGCTGCTCATCATCGTGCTGCTCATCGGCGTCCCGGCCGGCTACCTCGTGATCTCCGCGAACCAGAGCCGCGACAGCGGCAAGGACAAGGAGGCGAAGTACTCGGCCACCGGCCTCACCGAGGGCTGGCCGTCCAAGGTGCAGCGCCGCATCTACCAGGTGCCGGTCCCGCACCCGGCGGACCACATCGCCTACTACGAGACGAACAACTGGAAGACCAGCCGCCTCTACGTCCAGTTCCGGACCAGCGCCGCCGGCCTCGACGCCTTCCTCACCGGTGTGGGCGTCAACCGGGAGGACCTCGAAGAGGGCGCCATCACCATCAGCGCGCGCGACCAGAGCGTCAGCGGCTGGTCCTTCAAGGGCCCGGGCCCGTGGCTCGGCCTCGTCCACACGCAGAAGAACCCGGCCCCCACCCAGGACATCGTCGTGAACCTGTCCAACCCGGTCTCGCCCATGGTCTACGTCGTCTCGCGCACGGTTCCCTAGAACGACGGGCCCCGCCGGCTGCCGGAGCCGATTGTCAGACCCCGCCCGTAGAGTCGAAGACGACTGATCCGGCACAGGGGCGGGAGGTGACAGGACGTATGAGCGACATGGTGGCGGTGCCGCCCCGCAGCCCGGGCCGAGCGGTCGCCTCCCCGGCGCGGGAGGACCGGTCCGTCCCCGTCCGACTCGCGGCCGTGTTCCTGCCCGCACCCCTTCCGCGCGAGGGGCGGATGGCCTTCTGGGACCCGGAAGGCGGACAGCCGGCCGCAGCCGACACCGAGCTCACCGTCGTACGACGACATGGTGGCGCAGTGCGCCGCAGGACCACCCCCGCGCTGTCGCTGCCCCTCGGCGAGGCCCTGCCGCTCCTCGTCCGCGCCCGGCGCGATCCCGCCGCCCACCCCGCCACCGCCTGCTGGGGCGCCGCCGCGCTGCACGCGCTGCGGCTCACCGCCCGCGGCCGGCTGCTGCCCGGCCTGACGGCCACCGGTCACGACGCCTGGCGGGCCGGCCCCCTCGACCCCGACGACATCGCCCACCTGCGTGCGATCGCGGCGGCCCTGCCGTACGAAGGGCACGCGGTCCCTCTGCCAGGCCCGGGCGCGATCCGGCTGCCCGAACCGGAAGCGCTGATGCGCTCCTTCCTGGACGCCGTCGCGGACACCCTGCCCCGCACCCCTGCCGCCGCGTACGCCTCCGGCAAGCCGTTCGCGGCGCGCGAGCCGCAGCGCCTGCCCGGCGCCGCCGACTGGGCCGCGGAGGTCGCGGCCGGCATGGACGCGGGCGTGCGGATCTCGCTCCGCCTGGACCTGTCGGCGTACAACCTGTTCGACGGCAGCGGCGACGGGACGCGCCACGCGGGCGCGGCGATCGTCCAGGTGCACAGCCTCGCCGACCCGACCCTCGTGGTCGACGCGGCGGCCCTGTGGGCGGGTGACGCGGACGCGGCCTTCGGCCCCCGCGCGCGCGTGGACGCGGCCCTCGCGGTGCGGCGCGCGGCCCGTGTGTGGCCGCCGCTCGACCGGCTCTCCGAGCAGGACGTGCCCGACGTACTGGCCCTGTCCGACGAGGAGTTGGGCGACCTGCTGGGCGTGGCGGCGACCCGGCTCGCGGCGGCCGGAGTGGCCGTGCACTGGCCGCGGGACCTGGCGCAGGACCTGACCGCGGCGGCCGTGGTACGACCCGCGCCCGGCTCGGCGACCGACGGCACGGGCTTCTTCGAGAGCGAGGAACTGCTCCAGTTCCGCTGGCAGTTGGCGCTCGGCGGCGATCCGCTCAGCGAGGGCGAGATGGACACGCTCGCCGAGGCGCACCGGCCGGTCGTCCGCCTGAGGGACCAGTGGGTGCTGGTCGACCCCGCCCTCGTCCGCAAGGCCCGCAAGCGTGAACTGGGCCTGCTCGACCCGGTCGACGCGCTGTCCGTCGCCCTCACCGGCCACGCGGAGGTCGACGGCGAGACGGTCGAGGCGGTCCCGGCCGGCGCCCTGGCCACCCTGCGCGACCGCCTGACGGCCGGCGTACGACCAGCGGAACCGCCACCCGGCCTGCACGCCACCCTCCGCGACTACCAACTGCGCGGCCTGGCCTGGCTGGACCTGATGACCTCCCTCGGGCTCGGCGGCTGCCTCGCCGACGACATGGGACTCGGCAAGACGATCACCCTCATCGCCCTGCACCTGCGCCGAGCCCGCCCCGAACCCACGCTGGTGATCTGCCCGGCCTCCCTGCTCGGCAACTGGCAGCGGGAGATCACCCGGTTCGCGCCCGGCGTCCCCGTCCGCCGCTTCCACGGCCCGGACCGCAGCCTGGACGACCTCGACGGCGGCTTCGTCCTCACCACGTACGGCACCATGCGGTCGGCGGCACCGCGACTGGCCGAGCAGCCCTGGGGCATGGTCGTCGCGGACGAGGCACAGCACGTCAAGAACCCGTACTCGGCGACAGCGAAGGCCCTGCGCACGATCCCGACCCCCGCGCGCGTGGCCCTCACCGGCACGCCGGTGGAGAACAACCTCTCGGAGCTCTGGGCCCTGCTGGACTGGACGACACCGGGACTCCTGGGCCCCTTGAAGTCCTTCCGCGCCCGCCACGCGCGCGCCGTGGAGAACGGCGAGGACGACGAGGCGGTCGCCCGGCTCGCCCGCCTCGTGCGCCCCTTCCTCCTGCGCCGCAAGAAGTCCGACCCCGGCATCGTGCCCGAGCTGCCGCCCAAGACGGAGACCGACCACCCGGTCCCGCTCACCCGCGAACAGGCCTCCCTCTACGAGGCGGTGGTGCGCGAGTCGCTGCTGGCCATCGAGACCGCGCAGGGCATCGGCCGCCGCGGCCTGGTGCTCAAGCTGCTCTCCGCGCTCAAGCAGATCTGCGACCACCCGGCGCTCTACCTGAAGGAGGACGTCCCGGCCACGGCCACCGACCGGCTCGCCGCCCGCTCCGGCAAGATGGCCCTGCTCGACGAACTGCTGGACACACTGCTCGCCGAGGACGGCTCGGCGCTCGTCTTCACGCAGTACGTCGGCATGGCCCGCCTGATCACCTCCCACCTCACTGCCCGCGCGGTCCCGGTGGACCTCCTGCACGGGGGCACACCGGTGCCGGAGCGCGAACGCATGGTGGACCGCTTCCAGAGCGGGGCGACCCCCGTCCTGGTGCTGTCGTTGAAGGCGGCCGGCACCGGCTTGAACCTCACCCGCGCGGGCCACGTCGTCCACTTCGACCGCTGGTGGAACCCGGCCGTCGAGGAGCAGGCCACCGACCGCGCCTACCGCATCGGCCAGACCCAGCCCGTCCAGGTCCACCGCCTCATCACCGAAGGCACCGTCGAGGACCGGATCGCCGAGATGCTGGAGGCCAAGCGGGCACTCGCCGACGCGATCCTCGGCTCCGGCGAGTCGGCCCTCACGGAACTGACCGACCGCGAACTCACCGACCTGGTCTCCCTCCGGAGGACCCAGTGACCCCTCACCCCGCCGACCAGGCACGCCGCGCACTCCAGGAGGCCCGCGAGCGCGCCGCCGGCCGCGGGGCGGCCGGGGATGCCGGGTTGCCGAAGGACGACACGGCATCCGGGGCGGCGACGGAACACGAGGAAGTTGGAGAGCACGAAGCCACGGCACCTGCGGACACCGGAGCGCTCGGGACGGGGGCCGTGCCCGCGGCGGAGACGGCTTCCGGGGCGGAGCCGGCGCCCGAGACGGAGCCGGAGCCGGAGCCCGAGAAGGCTCGTGAGGCTCAGGCCCGGCCGGGTGACGTGGCCCGCGAGGCGCTGCGGAGGGCGATCGCCGCCAGGCGCGGCGGGACCGCGGACACCGATGACCCGGGCACGGATGACGCGGGCAGCGCCGACGACAGGCCGGCGGTGGAGGCGGCCTCCGGCCGCGCGTCCGACAGCGACGTGGATGCGCCGGCCCTGGAGGCGTCCGCCGCTGCCGACGGCGGTACTCCGGGCAGCTCGACGCGGGAGGCATCAGCCGGTGCCGGGCCCACATCCGGTGCCGGGACCCGCTCCGCCGCCCCCGAACCTCAGCCCGCCTCGCCGGCCCAGGCCGGTGGCGAAGCGGACCGTCGGGGCGGGCGACCCGCGGACGTCGCGCGCGAGGCGCTGCGTGCGGCCCGTGACACGGCCCGGCGGGCTCGGGCGGACGCCGTGACCCAGGAGGCCGGGACCGCACGTCGAGCGAGCCGTCCCAGGCCGCCCATCGCCTCCCCGGCGCGTGGCGCCACGTCCGGCCGGTCGGCCGACCGCCGGGCGCGTGACGTACGGGAGTTGCTGGCCGACGCCTTCCGGATGCCTGACGAGGAGCCGGGAGACAGCGCCGCCCGGGAAGGAGGGATCGACAGCGCAGGACCCCCCTCGCCCCCGACCTCACCGGACGACACCGCCACCGCCACCGACACCGGCCCCGACACCCCCAGCACGGCGAGTCCCGTCCCGACCACGACCCCGCCCGCGCCACCACGCCGACCCTCTTCCATGGCCGCCCCCGACCGCGACGGCGACCTGCGTCGTACCTTCCCCGCCTTCCCGCCCCGGCCGTCGGACGGCACCGGCTTCGCCGAGACCTGGTGGGGCAACGCGTGGGTGACCGCGCTGGAGGAGGGCGCCTTGGACGCCAAGCGGCTGGCGCGCGGGCGGACGTACGCGGAGCATGGGAACGTGGACGCCATCACGGTGACTCCCGGACTCGTGCTCGCCTATGTCCAGGGGAGCCGCCCGCGGCCGTACCGCGTGCAGGTGCGGTTGCGTACGCTCGACGACGCCGACTGGGACCGGTTCCTGGACAGCGCCGCCGAGCGGCCGGGACACATCGCCGCACTGCTGGACAGGGAGATGCCCCAGGCGCTCGCGGAGGGCGGCGTCCCGCTGCTCCCCGGTCCAGGCGACCTGGAACCGCAGTGCAGCTGCCCCGACCGCGGTCACCCCTGCAAGCACGCCGCCGCCCTGTGCTACCAGACCGCCCGGCTGCTCGACGCCGACCCCTTCGTCCTGCTCCTGCTGCGCGGCCGTGGCGAACGCGACCTGCTGGACGCCCTGTCCCGGCTCAGCGCCACCCGCGCGGCCCGCGCCGCCCAGGACCAGGCACCGGCCCGGCTGCCCGGCGTACGGGCGAGCGAGGTCCTCGCACCCCGCTCGCTCCCGCCCCTGCCGACGCCCCTGCCCCCGCCCCCGCATCCCGAGCAGCCCCCGGTGTACCCCGCGGCCCCGGGCGGCCCGGACCCCTTCGCGCTGGACCAGTTGGCGACCGACGCGGCGGCCCGCGCCCACGCCCTGCTCGTCACCGGCCGCGACCCGGTCGGCGAACTGACCCTGTGGCAGGACGCGGTGCGGCTCGCCGCGGCCCGCCCCGGTTCCGGCCTCACCGCCGGCACCCGCGCCCTGTACGCCGCACTCGCCTCCGCCGCCGGCCGTACGCCGGCCGAACTGGCCCGTGCCGTCGCCGCCTGGCGTCAGGGCGGCCCGGCGGGTCTCGCCGTCCTCGAAGAGCCCTGGGACCCGCCGGCCGGCCGCTTCGACCGTGCCCGCCCCCTTCTCCTCGCCGCCGACCTTCCCGCCTTCCGCCCTTGGCACAACCACCTCACCCACCCCCGAGGCCATGTCCAGCTCCGCCTCGGCCTCGACGGCCTGTGGTACGCCTACGAGTCCGAACCGGGCCATGACGACTGGTGGCCCCGCGGCACCCCCGACCTGGACCCGGTCGGCGCCCTCACGGGCCTCGGCTCCGGCGGCGAGTTCTGAGACCTCACTGTTGTTGATCTTTCTTCCCCTGGAGGCGGTGTGAGAGTTCCCCGCTGATGTTCGGGAGGCGGGTGTGAGGACTGAGGGCCCAGCGGTCGGCACGTACGAAAAGGCGGTTAGCGTGGAGCGGTGAGTGAGACGAAGAGCCCCGCCCACCAGTACCGATTCGACGGCCCGGAAGACGCCCCGGTCAGCGAGGGCGCACCAGCGAGAAAGCCGCTCTCGGTAGGCCGAGGGCGGGACGAGCAGGGGGCGGACGTTGGGGTCGATGGATACGGTGACGTGCTCGCGGGCACTGGCGAGGTGGTCCTCGATGTGGCCGGCACCGGGCTGGCGTACCAGGGCCAGGGATCCGGTGTGTAGGCAGACCGCGTCGTCCTGCTGGGTGGCGGCGAGTTCGGCGGTGGTCCATTGCCAGTCCGCGGCGTTGTCGGCGTAGAAGGTGTAGGTGGCCTGGCCGGTCTCGTCGAGGTCGGCGACCGCGAGCGTGCTGCGCTCGGGGGCGCTTACGCTACCGGTCAGATCGACGCCGGAGGCGCTAAGGCGGTCTCGGAAGAGGGCGCCGAAGACGTCGTTGGAGAATCGTCCGAGGAAGCGGGTGGGGGTGCCGAGCCGGGCGAGGGCGACGGCGGTGTTGGCGGGACCGCCACCGGGCAGGGCGCGCAGTGCGAGTTCGCTGAGGCTGGACCGGCCAGGGTCGGCGAAGGTGTCGGCGACGCACTCGCCAAGGACGGTGACACTGCTGGGGCAGCCGTGTCGGGGCATGGTGACTCTCTGCTTTTCTGGGGGAGGGCGTGGGCCTGCGGCTCCTGTGCCTGGGTCCGGCTGGTACACCGATGCCAACGGGTAGGTCGACGACGGTGCCGTCCTCACCTGCTTCGAGGTGAGGACGGCGTTTTGAGGACACGTAGGACAGGCGGCGCGTTACGCGTCCTGCCCTTGGCTCGCCAGCAGCGGTTCCTGACGGATTCCGCCCGGGGTCAGGTTCCATGCCTCGACTGTGAAATCGCTGCTGCCCGTGCCTGTCGTGCGGGCCTGCAGTCGCCAGGGTCCCTCGGCGAGTGGATAGAACCTGAGGGTGAGGACCCGGCCGTCGCCGAGATAGACCTCGGCGATCGAACGGTCCACGATCACGCGTAGCTCCACGGGGGTGCCGGTCGTCGCGGCTGGGCACGGGACGGCATATGAGCCTCCTCGTGCCCTCGCGTCCAGTGACGCGTGGCTGCGGTCCACGGTGAGCCGGCCGGTGGTGGGATCGAGGCTGATATCGAGGTACTCGGTGTCGTCCGCGGCGGTGACCAGGCGCAGGCCGCTGGTGCCGGTGGTGTCCGGGGTCAGGACGGCAGTGAGGTCGAAGGTGCGGCTGACCTGGCCGAGTTCGGCGGCCCCGGACTGTGTGACGTGCCCGGTGCGGTGCAGTACGCGTTCGCCGCGCAGCGCGAGCAGTTCGCGAGCGGGGCGTTGGACGACCGTTCCGTCGGCGGCGAGGGTCACCTCGCGGGGGAGGGTGAGGGTGCCTGCCCAGCCTGCTTCATGCGCCCAGGCGTCGTCGCGGGCCTCCCACGCCCAGCCCCACAGCAGCCAGCGGTCCTCCCCCGGGGCCCTCAGCAGCGCGGGGGCGTAGAAGTCGGGGCCGTGATCCAGCGGCACCGGGGCCGCGGTCGCCGTGAAGCGTCCGTCCTGCTCGCGGCCGGTGTGGACGGTCGTGTGGCTGGGGCCGCCCTGCGGGGTCCAGTCGCTGATGATCAGGACGCCGCTGTCGCCGAGGGGCGCGTACTGGGGGCACTCCCATCCGACCGGGCCGGAGTCGGCCGCGGCATCGCTGACGTGGAAGAGGCCGCGGTACTCCCAGTGCTCCAGGTCGTCGGACTCGTACAGCTGCGCCGCGGCGCGGTTGTCGGCGAGAGCCGAGCCGACCAGCATCCGCCAGCGGCCGTCCTGCTGCCAGACGTAGGGGTCCCGATACATGGTGGTGTCGGCGGGCGGCTCGGGGATGAGCAGCTCCGGGCGTTTGGCCCAGGTGATTCCGCCGTCGTACGACTCGGCGGTGGTCACCGGCTGCCACCAGCGATCGGTGCGGTGGGCCGAGTAGAAGGCCACCATGCGGCCGTCGTCGGAGACCGCGTTTCCGGAGAAGCAGCCGTCGGCGTCGTAGCCGCCGGGGGTGGGGGCGAGGGCCACCGGGAGAGGTTCCCAGTTGATCAGGTCGGGGCTGCGGTAGTGGCCCCAGTGCACGTTCGAATGCCGCGGGCCGTACGGGTTGTACTGGAAGAAGACGTGGTAGTGGCCGTCGTGGAAGACCAGCCCGTTGGGGTCGTTGATCCAGTTGAGCGGGGGGCGCAGATGCATGGCCGGAAGGTGGGGGTCAGCAGGCGGCGGGGACACACGGGGCCTTTCTTGGGGTGCGTGAAGCACACGGGGAAGAAGAGGGGTGGAGAAACGCGGTGCGTTGCGCGGGCGCGGGTTCAGCCCTTCACGCCCGTCGACGCGATGCTGTTCACGAACGACCGCTGGAACGCCACGAACAGGGCGAGAATCGGCACGGTGATCATGGAGGAGTAGGCCATGATCTGGCCCCAGCCCACGTTGAGTTGGAAGAAGTAGGAGATGCCCACCATCACCGGCCGCAGGTTCTCGCTCTGCACGACCATCAGCGGCCACAGGTAGGAGTTCCAGGCGGGCAGGAAAGTGAGGATGGCGACGGTGGCGACGGCCGGGCCGGACAGGGGCATGACGATGCGCCGGTAGATGGTGAACCAGCCGGCGCCGTCCACGATCGCCGCCTCGTCGATCTCCTTGGGGATGCTCTGGAAGTACTGGTGGAAGAAGAAGATCGAGAAGGCGTTGGCGATGAACGGCACGATCTGGACCTGGTAGGTGTCCATCCAGCCGGTGGTCCACTCCAGGTGGAAGCCGTTGACGCGGAGCAGCGGCAGTTGGTTGACCCACCACACCAGCGGCAGTGCGAAGGTCTCGAACGGCACGATGAGGGTGGCGATGATGCCAGTGAGGAGGAGCTTGCGGCCGGGCCAGCGCATACGGGACAGGGCGAAGGCGGCCATGCTGTTGACGATGATGCCGAGCATGACGGTGATCGAGGAGATCAGTACGGAGTTCAGCAGGAATTGTGCCGCCGGGACTCGCTCGAACACGGCCGTGTAGTTGTCCAGCGACAGGGCGCCGACCGGCAGGAAGGCGCGCAGGGAGCCCAGGTCGCTGAAGATCTGGTCGTCCGGTTTGAACGACGAGATCAGCATGAAGACGAGTGGGAGCGCGAAGACCAGGGCCAGGACGACACGGCCGACGTGACCGCCGAGGTGCTTGAGGACGGAGGTCATGTCAGTCCTTCTCCCGGGTCAGGAATCGCTGGACGAGGGACACGGCCAGCACGAGCACGAAGAAGATCAGCGAGGTGGCCGCGGCGTACGCGGTCTGCTGCTGGTCGTAGCCGGTGTGCACGGCCTGGTAGACGACGGTGGTGGTGGAGTCGAGCGGGCCGCCTTGCGTCATCACCCTGATCTGGGTGAAGAGGCTGAACGCCGCGATGGTGATGGTGACCAGCACGAAGGTGCGGGTGGCGCGCAGTCCTGGCCAGGTGACGTGGCGGAAGCGGTGCCAGCGGGTGGCCCCGTCCAGGTCGGCGGCCTCGTACAGCTCGGCGGGGATGGTCTGGAGACCGGCCAGCCAGATGATCATGTGGAAGCCGACGCCCTGCCACACCGACATCAGGATGATGGCGGGCATGGCGGTGTCCGGGTTGCCCAGCCAGTCCGGGCCGTCGACGTGTCCGAGGGTGAGCACCGAGATCACGTGGTTGACCAGGCCGTCCTGCCGGTAGAGGAAGGTCCACAGGAGGGACACGACGACCATCGAGGTGACGACCGGCAGGAAGTAGACGGTGCGGAAGAAGTTGACGCCCCGCACCTTCGCGTTGACCAGCAGCGCCAGCACCAGGGCGAGCCCGGCCTGCAGCGGGACGACGACGGCGGCGAAGTACGCCGTGTTGCGCAGGGACTTGTAGAAGACCGGGTCTTCGAAGAGCTGGGTGAAGTTGCGAAGGCCCACGAAGCGGGCCGGGGTGGGTGAGATCAGCCTCGCGTCGGTGAACGCCAGGGCGAAGGCGAGGGCGACCGGTACGACGAGGAAGACGATCAGCAGCACGACGGCCGGGGTGGCCATGCCGACGGCGGTGAGGCTCTCACGGCGGCGTGCGTTGGTCCTTCGGGTTCGCCGGACCGGACGCAGCCGCTCAAGGGCTGCGATCATGGTGGTCACGGTAGCTCCAGGGGGGAGCCGGTCCGGTTCGGGCGCGCGAGGAGGCGCGGTCGGGGCCCGAACCGGGCCGGAGCGGGGTCAGCCGGCGTTGTAGTTGTTCGTCTTCAGGTTGTTGTCGATGTCCTTCGCCGCCTGACCCAGAGCGTTCTTGGGATCGGCGCCGGACAGGATGTCCTGGGCCGCCTTCTCGAACTCGGTGGAGATGAAGGGGTAGGCGGGGGTCACCGGGCGTACCTCCGCGTACTTGCGCGCGAACTGGACGAGCTCGTTGAACTTCCCGCCCGGCTGGTAGCCGTCGATCTGCTTCGCGGCGGCCTCGGTGCCCGGGAGAGTGCCGGTGGCCTTGGCGTAGTCGACGAAGTACTTGGTCTGGCGGGAGAACTTCAGCCACGCCTGCGCGCCGTCCTTGTTGGAGCAGCTGGAGCTCATCGCCCACTGCCAGGAGGCGCCGCCGATCTTGGGACCGCGGCCGAAGTCGACCGGCGGGATGATCGCCAGGTCGTCGCCGAGCTTGTCGGCGTTCTTGGTCGCGTTCCAGCTGCCGTCCCACTGGATGGCGCTCTTGCCGGCCAGGAAGTCCTTGTTGGGGTCGGCGCCGGACTTCTTGGACATGTAGCCCTTGGCCACCAGCGATCGGAACCAGGTAGCCCATTCCACGGACTTCTTGCCGTCGAGGGTGCCGGAGGCGGTCTTGTAGCCGTCGCGGTTGACCAGGTCACCGCCGAAGCTCTGCAGCTGCGGGGAGTACGCGTACGACCACCACTCACCGGTGCCGCCGGTGCCCATCTCCAGCGGGTACTTGAACTTCCCGCTCTTCTTCAGCTGGGCGAGCGCCGCGTCGAACTCGGTCTTCGTCCACGGTTTGTCCATGGTGGGGATGCGGATGTCGTTCTCGTTCAGCACCGACTTGCGGGCGAAGAAGGCCAGGGACACGTCGTAGAAGCCGAAGCCGTAGACCTTGTCCTTGTAGCGGCCGACGGTGCTGGGCAGCTGGTCGGACAGCGGTACCTCGCTGCCGGAGACGTCGATCGGGGCGAGGTAGCCGCCCCACGCCCAGTTCGCCACGTTGGGCCCGTCCACGTCGAGCAGGCACGGCAGCTTGCGGGCCGAGGCGGCAGCGACGACGGAGTTGTTGTAGTCGCTCTGCGGGAACGCCTGGAGCTTGACCTTGTACTTGCTCTGGGAGCCGTTGAAGTCCTTGATGATCTTCTTGACAACGTCAAGTTCCGTCGAGTTGCCGGCGTTGTGCGTCCACAGGGTCAGTGTGTCGCCGTCGGCTCCGGACGTGCTGCCGCCGCTGCCGGTCGCGCATCCGGCGACCAGCGCGGTCGCCGCTGCCACGGCTACACTCGCTACTGCGAGGCGCCTGGTTCTGAACACCACGAGGGTTCCTCCATCTCACTGAGACGGGTCTTGCCGGACCCGCCTTGGCGACCGGTTGCGACGGTCGCTGTTCTTGGTGGTCGTCCCGCCGCCCGGAGGGTCAGTACTCCTGGCGGCGGGACAACCGTCTTCGGGCGCCCGGTGTCAGCCCCCGGCGGGGGCGCCGATGGAGGCACGTTCCCGCAGCGGCATGGGCACACGGTGGACGACTGCTTCGAGCGGCCCCCTGCGGAGAATCAGCTCCACGGCGAGTCGACCCAATCGGTAGTGCGGCAGCTTCAGCGTGGTGAGCGCCGGGCGCAGTACGGACGCGATGTCCTGGTCGTCGAAGGAGACCACCGACACGTCGCCGGGCACGGACAGACCCGCCTCGCCGAGCGCCTGGTAGGCGCCGAGGGACACCCGATCGGCCAGGCACACCAGCGCCCGGGGACGGTGACCCGCCGCGAGCAGCGCGGCCACCTCCCGGTAGCCGTCCCGCGTGTCCCAGTCGCACTCGATGACGCCGTCCAGGCGCGCGCCGCCCTCCCGCAGAACCTCCTCCAGACCGCGCATGCGCTCGTTGCCCGCGATGATCCCCTCGGGCGTGGCCGGGACGGCCTGGTGCCCGCCGATCGCCCAGATGCCCTCGGTGTGACCGGCCACGAGCAGGGCGCGGGCCGCGTCCCGGCCGGCCTCCAGCTCGTCCGGGACGACGGACGGCGCGTCGAAGCCGGGGGCGAGGCAGTTCAGCAGGACCACGCGGCGCCCGAACAGCTCCTTGGGCGGAGTGACGTACCGGGTGAACATGGAGGCGTAGATCACCGCGTCGACCTGGCGGTCCAGCAGCGCGTGGACCAGCGAGGACTCGGCGTCGCGATCGCCGCCCGCCTCAGTGATGAACAGCAGGTTGTCCCGTTCGCGGGCGGCCTCCATCGCGCCGCGGATCACCTCGCCCGCGAAGGGCGTCGTGGTGATCCGGTCCGAAACGAACCCGATGGTCTGCGTCGACTTCGTCCGCAGGCTGCGCGCGGTGACGTTCGGGCGGTAACCCAGCTCCTTCGCGGCATCCAGCACCTTCTGGCGGGAGGCATCGGAGATGCGCATGTCGGTGCGACCGGACAGGGCGAACGACGCGGTCGTCGGCGAGACGCCCGCATGGCGGGCGACATCGGCCATGGTCACACGACGTTCAGACACGCTGCTCAGCTCCGTTGTTAAATCGGATTAGCAAGTTGCGAAGAGATTGATGCGCCTGTGGTCGGATGTCAACACCGCAGACATCTCGAATGAGAAACCGGGGAGGTGTATGGCGATTTGTCTGCCTCTCTTGCATCCCCCAGGTAAAACGGTATGCATTAGCTCTTGCGTTAGCAGGGGCGCGGCGCGAACGATGCCGAGCCATCTCGCTTAAACCGATTTGGCAGAGCGTCAGACCTGCCGCGCACCATCCAGGAGCCCGCCCATGAGGAGAAGAACAGCCCTCACCGTCGTGTCCGCCGCCATCGGCGGGGCCGTCGTACCGCTCTCGCTCGCTTCCGCTTCCGCCGCCGCGGAGGGCCGACGCGGTCCCCAAAGTCCCACCGCCTGCTGGGACTTCGACGAGCGCGGCGGCACGGTCGCCCGGGAGGCGGTCTCGGGCTCCGCAGACCCCATCGACTACGTCTTCGAAGACGCCCGCTACAAGCCGGACACCGACCCCGTCCGGCGGCGCGGAGTGCGCGGCCGGGCGCTGTACTTCGACGGCTACTCCACCGTCGTCACCGCCAAGGGCCCCGGCAAGCTGGATCCCGCCCAGGGCCTGACCGTCGACGCGTGGATCGCCCCTTACGCCTACGAGCACGGCATCGACGGCAAACCCCAGGCCCTGGTCAACCAGCACAACCCGGACGCGAAGACCGGCTTCCTGCTCGGCCTGCGCCGCTTCGGCCGGATCGTCTTCCAACTCGGCTTCGGCACCGACCTGATCGAGGTCAAGGGAGACGCGGACAAGCCGGCCGCCAAGGGCCGATGGACCCACGTCGCGGCCAGCTACGACCCGGCCGCACACCAGCTGCGCCTCTACCGCGACGGCGGCCTCATCGGCACCGCCACCACTCCCGACAAGGCCCCCCGACTGGCGCCCGACGAGTCGCTGTTGATCGGCCGGCACAACCGGCCCACCCTGCTCAACGGGGAGTTCCACGCCAACATGTACATGGGCCTGATGGACAGCCTCGTCATCCGCCCCGGCACCCTGGACGACACCACCGCCCAGCAGGAGCACGCCGAGAGGGTCGCCGCGCTGCCGGGCAACCGCGTGCCCCGCCCGGACCTGACGTTGAACCGGTCCCGATTCGACGGCGACCGGCACCGCCCCCAGTTCCACATGCTGCCGCCCTGGCACTGGATGAACGAGCCGCACGCACCCGTGTACTTCAAGGGCAAGTACCACATCTTCTACCAGCACGATCCGCTCGGCCCGTTCTGGGGCCAGATCCACTGGGGACACGCCGTCAGCACCGACATGGTGCACTGGCGGGACATGCCCATAGCCCTCGCCCCGGCGGGGGACTCGGTCGGGCCGGACGGGATCTGGTCGGGCTCGGCGTACGTCGACGGCGACCGGGGGCCGGTGCTCTTCTTCACCGGAGGCGACGACCGGCTGCCCTACCGTCAGCGCACCGGGATGGCCGTGTCCTCGTACAAGACCGACCGCGACACGGACCTGCCCACCTGGACCATGAAGTCCGAGCCGGTCACCGAGGCCCCGGCCGGTCTCCCCGCCGGCCCCGGTACCGCGTGGGCGGAGAACTTCCGCGACCCGTTCGTCTGGGAGGAGGACGGCGTCTGGTATCAGCTGGTCGGCAGCGGCATCGTCGACTACAGCGGCGCCCAGGTCACCAGGAAGCACGGCGGAACCGCACTCGTCCACACCGCGCGCGGGCCCGAGGGACCCTGGACGTACCGGGGTCCGCTGAACTGGAACGACCTCGCGAAGGTCCCCGAGCCCGGAGAGGTCTGGGAACTGCCGGTGCTCCTGCCGCTCCCCGGCCCGAACGGCAAGCGCACCGGCAAGCACATCCTGCTGGTCAGCCCCTGGTGGGAGGCGTTCAACCCTGACGCCGTCAAGCACACCTACTACTGGATCGGCACCTTCGACAAGCGCGCGTTCCGCTTCGTGCCCGACCACGACAGGCCCCGCGAGTTCGACTTCGGCGAGCACTTCACCGGCCCGTCCGGCTTCGTCACCCCCGACGGCCGCTCGGTGCTCTTCAGCATCACCCAGGACCGCCGCAGCGAACAGCAGCACGCCCAGTCCGGCTGGGCCCACAACGCCGGTATGCCGGTCAGCGTCTCGCTGCGGCAGGACGGAACCCTCGGTGTCGAGCCGATCGAAGAGGCGGCCGGACTGCGGGGCCGACGGCTGGTCAAGATCCGTCAGGCGTCGGTGAAGGAGGCCGACCGCCAACTCGCCGGTGTCTCCGGTGACATGCTCGACATCGAGGCCGTCATCGAGCCCCGCGACGCCACGACCGTCACCCTGGCCGTCCGGGCGAGCGCCGACGGCAGTGAGCGGACTCTGCTCTCCTATGACACGAGCAAGCACCGCTTCTCCATCGACCGCGGCCGCTCCAGCCTCGACCCGGACGTCCGCAAGGGCATCCACGGCGGCACGGTCGAACTCGACGGCGAAAAGCTGAAGTTGAGAGTCCTGCTCGACCGTTCGATGCTGGAGGCGTACGTCAACGGCACCAACAGCCTCACCAGCCGCGTCTATCCGACCCGGAAGGACTCCACCGGCCTGCGGCTGACCAGCGAGGGCGGCTCCGCCCAGGTCGTCTCCCTGGACGTGTGGACCATGAACGGCGCCTACGACACATCCGTAGTGCCGGCCGCCTACGACCCGCCGCGCCCGACGAACGTCGACGCCCTTCCCAACCACGACTTCGCCACCGGCGACCTCACCGGATGGACCGTCGTCTCCGGCACCACCTTCGGCGACGCCAACGTGACCACCCGTACCGACTGGGGCTGGGGCGGACCCTTCTACCAGGCCGAGACGGCGGACGACCCGGACGGCCACCACCTGTGGGGCTACAACCCGAACGCGGGCGGCGACGACGCCACGGGCGTACTCCGCTCCGCCACCGTCGTCCTCGGCGGAGACGGCGTGGTCGACCTGCTCGTGTCCGGCGGCAACGACCTCGACCGGCTCTACGCCGCCGTCGTCCGTGCGGACGACGGCAAGCTGCTGGCCAAGGAAACCGGGCGTGGTGCCGAACAGTACCGCCGTGTCGTCTTCGACCTGTCCGAGCACATCGGCGAACGGATCTACGTCGAGGTCGTCGACAAGGCGACGGGCGGCTGGGGCCACATCAACGTCGACGACGTCAACGTGCCTGTCCAGCGCTCCTGACCACCTGCCCACCCACGTTCCATGCTCCCGGGGCCCTGCCGTGGGCCCGCGACCAGGAAACGCACTGATCAGCCTGCTCAACGCACCTCAACACATCACCGGAGGTATGCATGCGCACGCGTTCACCAGCGACATCCAGGACAGGGCCCCCGGGCAGCCTGCTACGCACACTGCTCGTCCTCGTGGCATGTCTCGGCATGACGACACCCCTCATGTCGGGACAGGCCGGCGCGAGCGACAGCACCCTGTCCAACCCCGGCTTCGAGAGGGGCGACCTGAGCGGTTGGAGCACCACAGGAACCGCCTTCCACGGATCCGTCACCAACCAGCCGGGCTGGGGATGGGGCTGCTGCTTCAACCAGCAGGACACCTACCACCTCTGGGGATTCGCGGGCGGCGGCGATGCCCCCACGGGCACCGTCACCTCCGAGCCGTTCACCCTGACCGGCACGGGAATGGTCAGCGTCCTGGTTTCCGGCGGACGCAACGGCGACCAGCTGTACGTGGCTTTGACGACACTGGACGGCACCGCCCTGCACAAGGCCACCGGCACCGACGACGAGGCGTACCGCCGCGTCACCTGGGACGCGCGGGAGCACCTGGGCGAGCAGTTACGCATCACGGCGGTCGACCAGGCCACCGGCGGCTGGGGACACATCAACCTGGACGACGTGAGAGTCGGCTTGGACAAGGCTCCGGACCCGGGCCTCGATGGACTCGCCGCCTACTGGGACTTCGCCGAGGGCCAGGGCACCGCGACCACGGAGCGGATCAGCCAGAGCACGGATCCCATCAGCTACGTCTTCAACAACGCGGTCTACAAGCCGAACAGCGACCCCCTGTGGCGTACCAAGCGACAGGAGGACGGCGTTCTCTCCGGCGCCCTCCTCTTCGACGGCTACTCCACCTGGGTCACCCGCGCCGCATCGCAAACGCAGCTCCCCACGGACGGCATGACCGTCGAAGCCTGGGTCGCACCACGCGCCTTCGAATGGGGCGACGAAGGCAAGCCCTCGGCCATCGTCAACCAGCAGGACAAGGCAGCACGCCGAGGATTCTCGCTCGGCGTCGGACGGCACGGCGTGTGGCAGTTCGGCATCGGCACCGGTGACGCCTGGTACGAGACTGCGGTCCCCCAGGCGGCGGCTCTGGCCGCGGGCAAGTGGGCGCACATCGCGGCGGCCTTCGCTCCGAGCGAGGGCACCATCACCCTCTACCTGAACGGCGAGCAGGTCGCCCGGACAGCCATCCCCACCACGGCCCGCCTGGCCAAGGCCGACGTTCCCCTGCTCATCGGCCGCCACAACCAGCCCGCCGTCATCAACGGCACCTTTGCCGTAAACATGTTCAACGGCCAGATCGACGAGGTGAAGGTCCACACGGACGCGCTCACCTCCGAATCCGTGCGGGCCGGCCACAAGCACGACATGCAGACATTCGCCGGGGGCAGCATCCCCGATGCCCGTATGGCCATGGACCGCTCACGCTACGACGGCGACCGCTACCGCCCGGGCTACCACTTCTCGGCCCCCAACCACTGGATGAACGAGCCCCACACCCCCATCCAGGTCAACGGCAAGTACCACCTCTTCTACCAGCACAACTCCCACGGCCCCTACTGGCACAACATCGGCTGGGGGCACGCGGTCAGCGAAGATCTGGTGCACTGGCGAGACCTACCCGTCGCCCTCGCCCCCACCGCGGGGAGTGTGGCACCCGAGGCGCCGTTGCGTTTGCGGTCACCGCGTCGGCGGCCCTGGGCCTCGCCGCGTGCGGGACGTCGGGGCCGTCCACGACCTCGTCGGCGAAGGGCCTGACGATGTGGGCGCTCAACGACCAGAGGGTGCCAGCGGGCTTTGCGGTGGAACGGTGTTGTGCGCAGTCCCAGCCTCGACAGCAACTCCAGCGCGCCGTCAGCGGTGCAGGGCGTACGACGAAAGTTCGCGTAGCGGGAACGCCCGGCCGAGCGCGTGACCAATAAGTCGGGCCGGCACTCGCGGCTGACTACTGGTCACCGATGCCGGTGCCGCCGCTCCTGGAGCCTCTTCATCTGCTCCTCGAAGAGTTTGTTGCGCCCCTGGGTCTTGTGGCGCGCTTTGCTGCTCTGCCCACCGTGGCCTTTGTGTAGCAGCTTGTCAGCCATGTCCTTGGCCCGCTGCCTCATCCCTTCTGCGCCCACGACCGCACCTCCGACATCGCTGTTGGTCCTCTCCCCAGACTTGCATCCGGTCAGGGTCCTCGCATCTGGTAGCGGCGTCACAGTGCCGCGTTCAAGGTGCCGATTTCCACGGTCCACCAGGCTCCTCACCCGCCGGGTCGAGGGCTTGGGCCAACCGCGCCAGCCCCGCCTGCCAGCAGATGGCATCAATGGCCTCAGCCAGCTGGTCACGCAGCACCCGGCCGCCGTCGTATCCCGGCGCCGGGGTCCAGACCGCTCTCTCCCAACCGCTCATACTCACCTCCACCGGGCGACCGCTCCGCCCTGGACACCTTCCGCCTGCGCCGGCGGCCACGATCGCCACCGCCGAACAGACCGCCATCCAGCACAACGTGCGATCACCGCCCAAACAACGGCAGTGTCAACGGCATCACACCATCGGCCCAGCCTGCACCCTGTGGAATGGCGCCTCCAGCCACTGGTGGCATGGCCTGTTGATCTCCGATGGCAGCGGGGCATCGTCCTTACCGGTCAAGGCGGGTGACCGCGACCTTGTCGGTAGCCGGCGCGACGCTGCGTCCGTTCAAGCCGTGCCCGCCTGACGTCGGTGATCTTCGTGGCGGACGGGGACGGTCTGCTGGACCTCTTCGGTGACGACGTACTTGCGCAGCCGGGCCCGGCCGACCTCCTGACGTTCGGTGCCGACGTGCAGCTGCTCTTCG
Source organism: Streptomyces sp. AC555_RSS877 (assembly GCF_019049245.1). Taxonomy (GTDB): domain Bacteria; phylum Actinomycetota; class Actinomycetes; order Streptomycetales; family Streptomycetaceae; genus Streptomyces. The sequence continues at coordinate 63,122 of NZ_JAGMUK010000054.1, forward strand.
GAGCGGGTCGTCGCGTCGTCACCGGTGGCTTCCGTCCCGGTGCCGGTGCCAGCGGTGCCGGTTTCGGCGTCGGTGCGGGCCCAGCCGCCGGTTCCGGCTGTTGGCCTGCTGCCATGCGGCGTCCCAGTCGATGCCGTAGCGCTCGTACAGGCGGTGTTCTTCGTCCTCGGACAGGTGGTCCCGGCGTCGACGTCGACGGTGGGAGCGTCCTTGACCTTGTCTTTGGAGTAGTGGACCTCCAGGTGGTCCTCGCCGATACCGGCGTCGTGGATGGGCGCGAACGACTCGCTGGTGCCGAACAGGCCGGTCTTGACGCTGACCCATTCCGGCTGGCCGGTGACGTCGTCGAGAGGACGTGCTTCGCGTCTCCGATCTTGTCGCCGTCTGTGTCGTAGACCGGGTGGCCCCTCGGGTGATCATCGCGATACTCCTTCTGCTGGCCCTCAGATCAGCTAGCCCTCGTAAACGTCATGAGACTCGCGAACCGGATCAATTCGTGCGCATCTGGGCTGTGGAGCATGCCGGGTGGGCGCGCGGATACCCGCCCGTCATGGCACGGAACGTCACCACGCGGAGGCAGGGGCGGCACAACGCAGCCGGCCAGGACGCAGAACCCGGGCGTGAGAGGCGCCCGGGACCGGATGAGCAGGTCGAGCGGCGGGCCCCGGACGAACCCACAAAGCTGCCTGGGCGTTCCTGGCGGGCGGTGCTGAATGGCACCGTCAAGGAGTTCAAGGACGATGAGCTGGCCGACCGGGCCGCAGCGCTGACCTACTATGGCGTGCTCTCCCTCTTCCCCGCGCTGCTGGTACTCGTCTCGCTGCTCGGGATCGCCGGTCAGTCGGCGACGCAGCAGGTGCTGGACAACCTCCAGAAACTCACCCCCGGATCGGCCCGCGACGTCGTCCGCGATGCCGTAACCCAGCTGCAGGGCCACGCGGGTATCGGCTCGGTCGTGGCGATCGTTGGCCTGGCGGTGGCGGTGTGGTCGGCATCCGGCTACGTCGCGGCGTTCATCCGTACCGCCAACGCTGTGTACGACACGCCGGAGGGGCGCCCGGTGTGGAAGGTGCTGCCCGTCCGTCTGGGCGTGACGGTGGCGCTGCTGGTGCTCGCGGTGGTCAGCGCACTGATCGTGGTGTTCACCGGCGGCCTGGCCCAGCACGCAGGTACCGCCCTGGGGGTCGGGGACACGGCGCTGACCGTGTGGTCGATCGCGAAGTGGCCGGTGCTGGTCGTGCTGGTCACGATCATGATGGCGATTCTGTTCTGGGCGACGCCGAACGTGAAGGGTCGTGGCTTCCGGTGGGTCACGCCCGGCAGCCTGCTGGCCCTGGTGATCTGGGTGATCGCGTCGGCCGGGTTCGCGTTCTACGTGGCGAACTTCGCCTCCTACAACAAGACCTACGGCACCCTCGCCGGTGTGATCGTGTTCCTGGTGTGGCTGTGGATCAGCAACATCGCGATCCTGCTCGGCCTGGAGTTCGACGCGGAGATGGCCCGCCAGCGCGCCGTCGCCGGTGGTCTGCCCGAGGACGAAGAGCCCTATGTCCCGCCCCGCGACACCCGCGCGTGGAGCGAGGAGGACCGGCGCCGCCTCGCATGAGGTATCTGCCGAGGCCATCGAGTTAGGCGCTGCTCAGACCGGGAAGTCGCAGGTCATGAGAGTGCTGGCGGATCTTCGTGAGGGTGATCGCCGATTGACGCGGTGGGCGGCGTCGTGGCGGTCGGGCTGCGTACGACGGGTCCTGCCGGCGGCGGAGGAGAGTGCCGAGCACACCAAGCTGTGGTGCGGTGCCGCCGCGGCGCTGTCCGTCACCGGGTGGCGGGGCCGCCGGGCTGCGACCGCCGGCCTGTGGATCGCGCACGAGGAGGTCCACGACCGCCCCGACTCCTTGTCCTTCCCTTCCGGACACACCGCCGCAGCCGGGGCGTTCAGCGCCGCGGTGGCAGCGGCGTGGCCCTGGGCGGGCGCGGTGTGTGGTGCCGGCCGTCCTGGCGGCCGCCGAACGCGTGCACACGGGCGCCCACCACCCCTCCGACGTCGCCGTCGGCGCCGCGATCGGCCTGGCCGCAGCCGCCTCGGTGCATTGTGCTCCGCGCCTGGCGGTGCGCTTGCTGCGATGACAGCCACAAGCCACCGAAACCGCAGGTCCGCCGGTTGGCGCACCCGCATCCGGGTACCGGGACCCGGTGAGGCGGGCGTGGGCCGTCCAACGGCACAAGTCGTCGCCTGCATCCAGGCGACGGCTGTTACCGGCAGCTGAGAAAGGCGGCGATCCGTCATGAGTACGCAAGATTCCCACCGCGGCCCGAGCGGCTCGCAGGAGCCGGTCGGTGATCTGGTCCAGCGGGCCTCCCAGCAGCTGACGGAGCTGGTCCGCGGGGAGATGCGGCTGGCGCAGGCGGAAATGAAGGAGAAGGGCAAGCGGTATGGCAAGGGCGGCGGCCTGTTCGGCGGGGCCGGTCTGGTCGGCTTCCTGACAGCGCAGGCCCTGGTCGCCACCGCCATCGCAGCCTTGGCTGTTCCCCTCCCGGTGTGGGCCGCGGCCCTGATCGTCACCGCCGTTCTCGGCGTGATCACCGCGGTGCTCGCCCTGACGGGCAAGAAGGAGGTCAGCCAGGCCGCACCGTCGGCACCCGAGCAGACCATCGACAGCGTCAAGGCCGATGTGGCCGAGATCAAGGAGAGTGCACAGCGATGACCCAGTCACCCCACGACGAGTCCACCGCCTCCAGCACCGAAGAGCTGCGGGAGCAGGTCGAGCAGACCCGCCACGAGCTCGGGGAGACGGTCGAGGACCTGGCCGCCAAGACGGACGTCAAGTCCCGCGCCCAGGAGAAGGCGACTGCTGTCCAGGAACAGGTGGGCGTGCTGACGGAGCAGGCGGGCGCCAAGGCCGCGGAACTGACCGGGCAGGTCAAGGTGAAGGCTGCCGAGGCCGCGCACCTGGTGCAGGAAAAGCTGCCCGACCCGGTCAAGGACAAGGCCACCGCAGCCGCCGAGCAGGTGAAGGCCAAGGCCGGACAGGCGGGTCAGGTGTGGCAGGAGAAGGCACCCGAACCGGTCCGCGTCAAAGCCCAGCAGAGTGCCCAGGCCGCCCGCGACAACCGCACTGCGCTGATCGTGGCCGGCGGCGTGGCGGTGGCCGCCTGGCTCCTGCTGCGCCGCCAGGGCGGGAGGTAGCGGTGAAGGCATCGAAAGTCGCCTACAAGCCGGTCGGCATGGCGCTCGGCGCGCTCAGCGGCGTGGTCGCCGGCGGCCTGTTCAAGCAGGTGTGGAAGAAGAAGCTCGGCCGTGACGAGGACGCCCTGGACGTAACCGACGATGCCTGGACCCAGAACGCCTCGCCGCCGCCCTGCTGGCCCGCCTCGGCGTGACCGGCGGAGCCCGCGTAGACATCGCCCTGATCATCGTGCGCCAATGAAGCCCTCAGCGGGAGGTCGCGGAGTTACCCGGTCCGAACGACCGGCTGACCGTGCGCGATCGGCAGCGGTGCAGGCCGACGGGCGGGTTTCCGGGTGAAGCGCGGTTCTCCAGCATGTTGGAGGCTCAGCCGTCGAGCGTCTCGGTGACCTGCGGTGGCTGCCGCACCTGGTTAAGCGGCGCGGGCGACCCGCCGGTGCTCAGACTCGTTGCCGCCTGACTGCGCTTGGGAGCCCAGGTGCGGGACGAGGGACAGGTGGCGCCTGGGCATGGCGTGGCGCGCGGACTGTGGGGGCGCGAGTCGCCTGAGCAGCCACTCCTCTTAGCGGCCGAGCGCAAGTACCAGGCACAGCAGCCCCGGGGGCAGCACGAAGACGGAGAAGACCACGACAACTCCTCGTGAAGGACGGCTCCTCGGGTTCGGGTAGCCCCGCCCGTCCAGACGGAAAGCCTGGTCGCGTGGAGGAAGTGTGGTGGCCATGTGTGGACGCATGTCTGACGGCTTGCTGACGATAGACGGCAGGCGTGCAATCGCCGCTGCGGTGCAGGCGTGAAGGATGAGGTGCGTCATCTACCGCGAGTCAGCGGGCGAGCCGGAGCAGGTGGACTGCCGACAGGTCGACGGTGGCCGTGCGGCGGTGCTGGACAGTCTGAAACGGGTGGGGGAAGGCGAGTTCTGCTGGGTGCATCTGGACGATCCCGGCCCAGGCGATCTGCAAGAACTGGCGGGCCCTCTGGGGCTGCATCCGCTGGCGGTCGAGGACGCCGGCGAGGCGCACCAGCGGCCCAAGCGGGAGCGTTACGGGGACGTGCTTGTCGTCGCGTTGAAGACCTTGTGGTACGTCAGGGACGGCTGCGAGGTGGAGACCGGCGAGGTGATGGTCTTCACCGGACCCCGGTTCGCCCTGACCGTCCGTCATGGACCGGCCGACCCCACCGGCGAGGCGGCCCGGCGGCTCGGTGAGGTTCCGCAGATGCTGCGGTTCGGACCCGTCGCCGTGCTGCACGCCGTCCTGGACACGGTGGTCGACTCCTATACCGAGGCCGCCGTCCAGGTCCGTACCGACCTGACCGCGCTGGAGCGGCGCGTGTTCTCCCCGGAGCGCGAGGACTTCACCGAGCCGATTTACTCGCTCAAACGGGAGGTCCTGGAATTCCGCGACGCCGTCCAGCCCTTGGTTCCGGTCGTGCAGGACTTCGTCGGCCCCCACGCCGGGTGGCCCGAGGAGATGCTGCCGTACTTCCGCGACGTCGCCGACCACATGCACCGCACCGACACCGAAGTGCGCTCCCTGGACGAGCTGCTCAACTCCGCCCTCGACGCCCACCTCGCACGGGTGGGAACCTGGCAGAACGACGACATGCGCCGCATCTCCGCCTGGGCCGCGATCCTGGCCACCCCGACCCTCGTCGCCGGCATCTACGGCATGAACTTCGCCCACATGCCGGAACTGAGCTGGACGTACGGATACCCGCTCGCCATCACCCTGATGGTCGGCGCCGCCGCCCTGCTGCACCGGACCTTCCGCCGCAACGGCTGGCTATGAACGCCAGGCACCGCTGTCGGTCGACGAACGCGAGGCGACACCACTGCCGGCGCCGCCCTCAAAGGGGTCAGTCCTGGACGAGCTGATCGGCCAGACGACGGGCCTGGGCCAGCAGCGCGCCATGCGTCGCCAGCGCATCAGGATCATCTGCCACAGTGCCGGGCAGCCGCCGGCGGAGCTCGTCGAGGCTGCGGCGCAGCTCCTCGGCAGCCTCACGCAGCGTCTCGTCGCCAGACTCCTCAGTGCCGGCTCCGGCGAATCGGGTCTGGCCGTAGAGACCGATTGCCCGGCCGGTGTGGCGCAGGAAGTCGGCGTAGGGCCCGGTGATCTGCGGGCCGGGGCGGGCTACTTCCCCGTTGTGGCTCGCGATCTCCAGCACGGTGCGGGTCACGCCCGCGGTATGCACGGCGACATGGTCCAGTACGGCCAGCGCATCGTCGTACGCCTTCCCGGGCGGGGAGACGGTCCCCATACCGCGCCGGCGGTGATTGCCCCGCATGCTTTCGCGGCTCCAGCCGATCGCAGAGCGGGCCTGATCGACCAGGCGTCCCAGCCGCAGCGCTCGCTCATGCCAGTCCCCAGCCGCGTGAGTGTCCCACGCACCGTCGTCCAGCCCCTCGGCCACCGCTTCCAGGATCTCCTGCGCCTCACGGGCGGCGTCCTGGAGGGCGGCGCGAGTGTCACGCAGGTACACCGGCGGCCGGACCAGTGCGTTGACCGCGATGCCGACCACCGCTCCGAAGACCGCCTCCGCGATGCGCGCGCCCGAAGTCACCAGGGAGACCTGTCCGTTGGTCAGGACGAACAGCGCACCCGTGGCGGCATAGATGCCCTGGCTGCCCAGACGCTGCCACTGCGCCAGCAGCAACACCGCCGGAAGCACCACAACCATCGTGACCATCGTGCTGTCCAGCACCAACGCGACGGCCGTCGCCACCACCGTGCCCACCGCGATCGCCGCCACCTGCTGCAGACCGTGCGCGAGTGACCGGTACACCGTTGACTCCACCAGCACGACCGCCACCCACGGAGCGACGAACGCCATCGGAGCCTGCAGCCACCATCCCGCCACCGCCCACGCCACACATGCGGCCAGCGCCGCCTTGTCGGCCTGCACCATCAGATCGCGTTCACGGCCCGGTTCCGTCCACGCCCGCCGCACCGCCCGCACAACAGCCCAGCCATGACGCCGAACCGTCCCTGTTGCCCGCCCCGTCCACTCCATGGCAAAGCAAGTGCCACACGAGGGACAACAGATGCGGCCCTGTGGGCACTCTCACGGCCTTCGACGAGGACAAACGGCACCGGACGCGCACGGCACTGCGCCTCACATGCCGTCTCGGTGCAGACGTGGGCTGCGGGCCGATGGAGGTCCTGACCTCCGTCAACAGCGGTTCACTCGCCGACCTCGGCAGTATCGCCGTCACCGCGTTTCCTTCAGGTCGGTACTACAACGCCCCCGGCACCGTTCAGGGCCGGTGTTGTCATGGCAGATTCCCCTGGGGCACCTGCGGGCGGCCAGGGCCTCGGACGGGACTCGGGCGCCACCCGTCACACACAGCACCACGGCATGGTCCGCCCCCTCCCAGCCCCAGCGGTCAGGCGTGGGAGAGGGCGAAGGAGACGAGGAAGCCGCTGACGGTGATCAGCCCAATGGCCAGGTGGGCGTCGTCGAACGCTTCGGGGATCATCGTGTCGGCGATCATCGCGAGGATCGCCCCGGCCGCCACCGCGGTCACCGCGGCGATCACGGCGGGGGAGAAGGAACCGACCACCGTGTAACCGAGGACGGACGACACCGTGCTGGCCGCCGCGATGGCGGCCCAGACACCGAAGACATACCCCTTGGTGCGGCCGGCCTTCTTCATCCCTGCCGAACTGGACAGCCCCTCGGGAACGTTGCTGATGAACACCGCAGCCACCGTCACCAGACTCACCGCCCCGCCATCCAGCAGGCTGACGCCGATGACCGCGGACTCCGGCACCCCATCGAGCAGGGCGCCTAGCGCGAGCGCCGCCCCGGACCCGCCCTGCTCGGCCTCCGAAGGCTGCGCCTGCGCGTGACCGGAGCGCTTACGGTGGCGCGCACCCTGGCGGGCCAGCCACACGTTGCCCCCGGTGTAGGCGAGTGCGCCGATGAGTGCGCCGATGGCCGCGGGGGCAAGCCCCGCCTGCTCGTACGCCTCCCCGACCAGCTCGAAGGACACCGCCGAGATCAGCACCCCGGCACCGAAGGCCATCACCGTCGCAATCACCTTCTGCGGCACCCGCAGCCCGTACCCCAGCGCGGCACCGAGCAGCAGCGCCGAGCCCGCCACCAACCCCCATAGTCCAGCTTGTACGACTTCAGCCATGCCGACCCGTCTACCCGCAATGGATGTGGATCAACGGGCAACCGGCGCGGCCGTGCAGCCAGGAATGAGCCGTCCACCCGCGGAGAAAGGTGACCTGGGCCTCTCGGGCGAGGTTCTCCTGGCTCAGAGCGCTGTCGGTGTGCAGGGGCTCGCCGGCCAGAAGCCGGGACATGGCCTCGCGGAGCTCGGCGGAACTCGTGGCGCAGACCGGCATCACGGGGTGCAGGGCCGTGGCGTCGGCGTGCTCGGCCACTTCTCCCGCGTCCTGGGCGTCGCGTATCGCGGACGCGAGGGCGCCGGCGAGATCCTCGAACGCGCGCCGGGCCGTGCCCGCCACCATGTCGTCCTCTCCGGCGCGGTCCGCGGTGACCTTGCTGAGGAAGCATCCCCGGCGGGGCGACTCGGTCGCGAAGGCGTCGGCGAGTGAGACGACGTAGCGCTCCAGGCGGGCCATCGGCGAGGTGAGCACCGCGTGCGGGCCCGCCCGCAGCTCCTCTCGGGCCTGGGCGACGAGGCCCTGGCAGTAGTCGGAGAAGACGCGCGCATACAGGGCGTGCTTGTTGCCGAACGCCTTGTAGTGCTGCCCTTGCCCAGGCCGGTCGACTTCCATGAGGTCGTAGGTGGACGTGCCGTCGAATCCGGTGGTCCAGAACCGGTCGCGGACGACATCGAGCACGGTGGTCTCGTCGAAGCCTCGGTTTCGCCCCATGACCTCACCATGCGTCATTGTGGTCCAGGTGGACCACAACGGTCGCCAGATGCCCGCCCGCTGCAGGGCGGAGCTGTGACTTCGGTCGTAACACTTTTCGTTACCCGGGCCACAGGTGTCCCGCCGAAGCCGACGACGGGAACAACCTGCAATCGACGCCCAGGCCGAGGCAGCAAGCTCGGTCCTCCAGGGACCTGACATTGTCTGGGGATGTTCAACGGCCGGGCGCGTCGAGACTGGCGCCGATCAGTCGGCAAGCAGTGGGATCCCGTCGTAGGCATTGACGTCGTGGGCAGGCACGATCTGCATGACGTCCGCGAGCGCGATCATGCGAAGCAAGTCGTCACGCACCAGTTCGGGATCAGTGTCGGCGAGTTTGCGCAGCAAGAGCGGTCGTTCGACACGACGGCGGATGCCGTCGATTTGCCAAGTCAGGTCGCCGATGAAGGCGTACCGCTTGCGGGTCGGCAGAGTGACGAAGATGATCACAGAGCCAGTCGTGTGACCTCTGGCGGGCACGATGACCACTGAGCCATCGCCATAAACGTCGAAGCTCGACGAGAAGCCTAGATAGGCGGGTCCGTTGAGTTCGTACTGGTGAATTTTGTGACCTGCGGAGACTTCACGGAATACTTTCCCGCCGCGATGTTCGCTCGCATGTTGCAGTTCCCCTGCATTGATCCAGATGGGCACCTGAAGCTCGTCGAGGCCGCTGACGTGATCCCAGTGAGAATGGGTCAGCAGCACACCACGCAGCCCGCTGCGGTCGTAGCCGCTGGCTGTAAGTTGATCGCTGGCGGTGCTGGTCACCTGGTATGGAGCCTGCTCCATGCGCGGGAGAGACTGAATGTGCGCGGCAACGTGAGAGCCGAAACCCGCATCGATCAACAGATCACCCTGCGGGTGCCGCAGCAGGGTCGCCGTCGCGGCGAACCGGCGCTTATCGCGGAACGAGCCGCCCTTGAAAGCGAATGCCGCCCTGGTTTCGTAGGTTCCAGTAGGCAATTGGTACAGCGTCATTTCAGATGGCGGCGCGGCCTCAGGAAGAGGCTCCGCCCAGGGGGAAGGCATGGGAAGCGGTGACATGAAGGTATGGTCCGTTACCGCCAACCGAGCGTCCAATACCTGATCTGCGGGCCCGATACCTGCTAGGTATCGGGCCTGCAGTGCCACGGCACTGTCCTCGTACCTCGTGTCGGACGACTCTCCTTACGAGCAGGAGAGCGGGGCTGGAAACGGTCACGCTGTACGCGACCTGGATCTCCTCGTGGAAGTCCCGGTCGTTCTTCTTGGGCGTGCGTGCGATGGTGCCACCACGCGTCCAACGGTCTGTGGTCCCAACGGGGCGGGCCGCGTAGGGATGGGCCGAGGAGGAATGGAGCGGCCCAGTCGGTCGCTTCCTGCACGGTTTGACCTGCCATTGAGGTATGGCCACCGATGACTGTCGGCCGGACCTCATCATGTGAGTTTCATGTGAGTCCCAGGGGCATCGGGTGCTGTCTGTGGGAGCTTCCCAGGTCAGAGACTTGGCGTCGCCATGAAACGTTCATGTTCGTCCAGATCGGGCCTACGTCGGTAGCGGACAGTGAGTGGTGCACGCGACGGTCGCGTGCACCACTGCCGGTCTGGAGTCTCGGTGATCGAAGTATGCGGCCTGTCGAAACGCTATGGCGAGGTCCTGGCTGTGGATGATCTGACATTTGCTGTCCGCCCCGGGGAAGTGACCGGGTTCCTGGGGCCCAATGGAGCCGGCAAGTCGACCACGATGCGCATGATTCTGGGTCTGGACGCCGCCAGTTCCGGGACTGCGACAGTGGCCGGTCGGCCGTACGCCGCGCAGCCCGCGCCACTGAAGGTGGTCGGGGCGCTCCTGGATCCGGGCGCAGTACTGCCCAGCCGCACCGCCTATCATCATTTGTCGGCGTTGGCGGCCGGCAACGGAATTCCGCGCCGCCGGGTGGACGAGGTACTGGCGGAAGTCGGCTTGGAGAAGGTGAGTCGCCGGCGTGCGGGGACGTTCTCCCTCGGAATGCGTCAGCGGCTGGGCATCGCCGCGGCCCTGTTGGGTGATCCTCCGGTGCTGGTGTTCGACGAGCCGCTCAACGGGCTGGATCCGGAGGGCATTGTGTGGATCCGTTCGCTGATGCGGAGGATGGCGGCCGAAGGACGCGCGGTTTTGATGTCCAGTCATCTGATGAGTGAGATGGAGTTGACCGCCGACCATCTCATCGTCATCGGTCGCGGAAAGCTGATCGCTGACACGACGATGAAGGACTTCATCGAGGCGCACTCCGAGCGTGAGGTCCTTGTTCGCACCCCTCAGGCCGAGGCCCTGCGCAGCATGCTCACCGCGGCCGTTCAGGTGCGGACCGAGGGCGGTGACGCCTTGGTGGTGACAGGTCTGGAAGCCGCCGAGATCGGGGCCCTGGCATCGCTGGGCGGAGTGGAGCTGCACGAGCTTGCTCCGCGCCAAGTGTCGCTGGAAAAGGCATTCATGGACCTGACTCGCGATGCGGTGGAGTACCAGTCAGAGAAGGAGACGAGCCGATGACGCGCGCTCCTACGCAACTCCCTGCCAGGTCGACAAAAGCCCGTCGGCACTTGGTCGTGTCCCGCCTTCAGTCGGACCCGGATCGTGCGCGGAGTGGAAGGTGACCTTCTGGCACTGCCTGCACGCTGAGTGGATCAAGATCCGCACGATGCGGTCGACGGTGTACGTGATCCTGGGCACTCTGACGTTCTGCATTGGTCTTGCTGCGCTGAACGCCTCGTCCGCAGGCAGTGAGTTCGCGGACCTGAGTCCCGCGGACCAGGCCTCGTTCGACCCGTTGGCGACCAGCCTGCGCGGCTACCTGCTTGCGCAGATCGCGCTCGGCCTGTTGGGCGGCCTGGTCATCACCTCGGAATACGGTGCGCGCACGATCGTCCCCACCCTGATCGCTGTTCCGCACCGGGCGCGGGTGCTGGTGTCCAAGGCTGTGGTGCTGGTGGGCGTGGCGCTCCCGGTCGGGATCGCGGTGTCACTGGCCGGGTTTCTCGTGGGGCAGGCGTCGCTGTCCGGGGCGGGCGCCCCGCACCTGACACTCTCCGACGGCGTGGCACTGCGTGGCATCGCAGGTGGTGGTCTTTATCTGGCACTGGCCGGGCTCTTCGGGCTGGCTCTGGGCACGGTGATCCGCTCCACCACGGCAACAGTGACCACGCTGTTCGGCGTGATGCTGATCGTTCAGGCCTTCGCCCCGGCCCTGCCCGCAGGACTCGGCGACTGGGTGTCGAAGTACTGGCCGCCGATCGCCGGCGGGCAGATCATCACCAGCTATCAGGACCCCATGTTGCTGAGTCCCTGGGCAGGCGTGGGCGTCATGGCCGGATGCGTGGCGGCCTTGATGACGGCGGCGTTCGTCGTGTTCCGCAAGCGTGACGCCTAGCAAGGCGGGACAGTGAAGACAGAGGATCATCAGCCGGGGACGGGTGCCATGACGACGACACAGCGACTGCTACTGGTGGAGGACGAGCCCACGCTGCGTGAGCTGCTGTCTGCCAGCTTGCGGCTGGCCGGCTTCGAAGTGATTTCGGCCGAAGCCGGCGGCCAGGCCCTGGAAGCGGTCCGCGACAAGCGCCCCGATCTGATCGTCCTGGACGTGATGCTGCCCGACTTCGACGGCTTCGAGGTCGCACGCCGCCTGCGCGAGCATCCGTCCGGTTCCGGAAGCGGGCACCCGCCGATCCTCTTCCTGACGGCCCGGGACGCAGCCGAGGACCGCATCAGCGGCCTGCGGGCCGGCGGGGACGACTACGTGACCAAGCCCTTCAACCTCGAGGAACTCATCCTGCGCATCCAGGCCGTGCTGCGCCGCACCAGCGGCCGCCGGCTCGATGGGCTCGTGGTCGTCGACGACCTGGAACTCGATCTCGACAGCCACCAGGTGACGCGAGGCGGCGAGCCGGTGCAGCTGTCTCCGACCGAATTCAACCTGCTGCGCGTGCTGATGGACAACGCTGGCCAGGTCTTGTCCAGGGATCAGCTGCTGGACCAGGTCTGGCACTACGACTTCGACGGCGACGACTCCATCGTCGCCTCCTACATCAGCTACCTGCGCCGCAAAATCGACACCGGCGAACGGAAGCTGATCCATACGGTGCGTGGCACCGGCTATGTCCTGCGCAGGCCCCGCGGATGAGTGCGGCTGCCACGCGCGGGCCAATCAGCCGTCTGTCGCTGCGCGGGCGGGTCGTGGCCATCACGTTGCTGCTGGTCATCGCCGCCCTGTTGGCCAGTAACGCCCTACTCGTCACCCTGCTGCAACGGCAACTGGTGCAGCAGCTGGATGACCGGCTGCGCACCGCTGTCACGACTGCGGCACGGCTGTCGAACACGGAAGACACGTCCGGCGAGTCGGCACCGGAGACGCGCGATGCCGTGGAGGGCGACCTGGCGGGCGATGTCTACGTCGCCTACCTCGATGCCGAAGGGCATCTGCGGCATACGCTGCGTCCGGCCACCCATGCCACCCCACGGCTTCCGGTCCTGGACACGGCAGCGATCGCGGCCCGAGACCAGCACCCCTTCCAGGTCCTGGGCAAGGGTGACGGCGATGAGTGGCGTGTCATCGCTGCCCCGTTGGCCGCCGACCACGACACCCAGGTGGACGAGGTCGGCAGCGTCGTCGTGGCCGGTTCTCTGGCGCCGGTCCACACGACGATCCGGCAGCTGGGCGTGTGGATGCTGGTGATCGATTCCCTGGTGCTCGTCTGCTTGGGCATCATCGCCTGGTTCGCCGTGCGGGCCGGTCTGCGGCCGCTGCGGCGCATCGAGACGACGGCAGCGGCCATCGCGGGCGGAGATCTGTCGAGCCGGGTCCCGCAGCCGGACACGACGCGCACCGAACTGGGCCGGCTGTCCGCCGCGCTCAACGGCATGCTGGACCGCATCGAAGCCGGCGACGCCGCTCGCGCCGCCACCAACGAGCGCATGCGCACTTTTGTCGCGGACGCCAGCCACGAACTGCGCACCCCGTTGTTCGGGATCAAAGGCTTCACCGAGTTGTATCGGATGGGTGGCATGCCCGAGCGCGCCGATGTCGATGCCGCCATGAGCCGTATCGAACGCGAAGCAGCCCGCCTCGCCCGCATTGTCGAGGACCTGCTGCTGCTTGCCAGGCTCGACGAAGATGCCACCGGTGATGTGCATCCGACCCTTCGTCTCACCCCCATGGACCTGCGCACCCTGGCCGCCGACGCCCTGCACGACCTACGGGCCTTGGCCCCCGAACGTCCCGTCACCCTGACCGGCCCGGGCGGCGGTCCGCCCGGTGGCGCCCCCGTCCTGGGCGACGAGTCCCGACTTCGACAGGTCACCTCCAATCTCGTCGGCAACGCCATCGCCCACACCCCGCCCGGCACGCCGGTACGCATCGGTGTCGGCACGCTGGAGGATCAGGCAGTCCTGGAGCTGAGCGATGAGGGGCCAGGAATCGCGGCCGAGCAGACCGGCCACATCTTCGACCGTTTCTACCGTGCCGACACCGCTCGCGGCCGCACACAGACTGGCGGTGCCGGTCTCGGACTGTCCATCGTCCGCTCCCTGGTGACCGCTCACCGCGGCCGTGTTGAGGTCCGCTCCGTGCCGGGGGAGGGCGCCACGTTCCGCGTCCTGCTGCCGTTGCATCCCGACAGCTCCGTCAGCAATTCCTGAGGACAGCGCGGTAACCCCTCGGCCGGCCGATGCGAACGGCCGGATGTAGCCGACGCATACCCGAATCCAAGACCCGCCGATGGCGTGCTCCACCCAGGTGTGTCGCCTTTCTGTTCGCGCCCCCTCTGCCGTTCGCGGCTGGGGGACTACCAGCGGGAGATGAGACACCCGCCGAGTCCTACTTGTTTTTGAGTACAGGGGATTGTCGATAGGGCCGACGACATGGAGAGGCCTGCCCGCCAGGGTGAGAGACGTTCCCGATATCCAGATATGGAGATGTCCTTCATGGCGACTTTCTTGCATCGGGTGGGCCAATGGGCCTTCCGCAAGCGCCGCATAGTGGTGCTGGCCTGGGTGGCGGTGCTGGCCGCCGTGTTCCTCGGGGCTTCCACCGCGTCCGAGGCACCAGACGACTCGTCCTCCCTGCCCGGCATCGAATCCCAGCAGGCGTTCGACCTGATCAATGAGCGTTTCCCGGGCGCCGAAGCGGACGGTGCCGAGGCCCGCATCGTGTTCGTCGCGGAACACGGTTCGCACGTCACCGCCGCCGCCAACCACTCGGCCATCGGCAAACTCGTTGCCGCGGTGGCCAACGGGGCACAGGTCGCCGACGCGACCAGCCCCTTCGACACGAACGCCGTCAGCAAGGACAAGTCGACGGCGTACGCCACCGTCACCTACAAGGTCGCCAGCGACGATCTCACCGACGCCAGCAAGACGGACCTGACCAAGGCGGTCGAGCAGGCCCGGGACGCGGGCCTGACCGTCGAGGTCGGCGGCTCCGCGCTGGAGACCGAAGCCGCGCAGGGCGTGGGTGAGGTACTCGGCGTTCTCGTCGCCGCGGTGGTTCTGCTGATCACCTTCGGCTCGCTCGCCGCCGCCGGCCTCCCCCTGCTCACCGCCATCCTCGGCGTCAGCATCAGCCTGGCCGCAATCACCGCCCTGAGCAGTGCCCTCGGGTTCTCCTCGACGGTCGGTGAACTGGCGATGATGCTCGGCCTCGCCGTCGGCATCGACTACTCCCTGTTCGTGGTCTCGCGCTACCGGGAGGAGCGGGCCAAGGGACACGAGCCGCAGGAGGCGGCTGCCCTCGCTGTGGGCACGGCCGGAAGCGCGGTCGTCTTCGCCGGCCTCACCGTCGTCATCGCTTTGCTGGGTCTCTCCGTCATCGGCGTCCCGATGCTCAGCAAGATGGGTATCGGCTCGGCAGGCGCAGTCATGGTCGGAGTCCTGATCGCCCTGACCGCAGTGCCGGCACTCCTGGGATTCTGGCCCAATGCGGTGCTCTCGCGCCGTGACCGCAAGGGCGGACGCCGCACCCGCACCAAGATCCTCAGCCCTATCGGCAGGACCAAGACGGCCGGCACCACCACGAAGGCCCCCTGGGGTGTTCGGTGGGCGCAGTTCGTGGTGCGCCGCCCGCTGCCGGTTCTGCTCCTGTCAGTGATCGGCCTCGGGGCGCTCGCGGTGCCGTCGCTGGACCTGCGGATGGGTATGCCTGGCGATGAGGCCAAGTCGACCGCAACCACCGAGCGCCGCGCCTACGACGCGCTCGCCGAGGGCTTCGGCCCGGGCTTCAACGGCCCGCTGACCGTGGTCGTCGACGTCAAGAAGGCCAAGGACCCGCAGGCGGCCGTGACCGCGGTCTCCGACAAGCTCGCCGAGACCAAGGGAGTCGTCTCCGTCTCCCCGGTACGGTTCAACGAGGCGAAAGACACAGCGGTGATCGCCGCTGTCCCCTCGACCGCACCCACCAGCCAGCAGACGCAGGACCTGGTGCACACCATCCGCAGCGAGCGCACCGCGGTGGAGTCCGCCACCGGCGCCGACTTCAAGGTCACCGGCACCACCGCCCTGAACATCGACGTGGGCCAGAAGATGCAGGACGCCCTCATTCCCTACCTCGCGGTCGTCGTCGGTCTCGCCTTCCTCCTCCTGGCCCTGGTCTTCCGTTCGATCCTGGTGCCGCTCAAGGCCGCGCTCGGCTTCCTGCTGTCCGTCGGTGCAGCTCTCGGCGCGATCGTCACGGTCTTCCAACAGGGCCACGGAGCCGGCATCTTCGGCGTCGACGAAACCGGCCCGATCATGAGCACCATGCCCATCTTCCTGGTGGGTATCGTCTTCGGCCTCGCCATGGACTATCAGGTCTTCCTCGTCTCCCGGATCCGCGAGGCGCACATCCACGGAGAAGGGCCCGGCCAGGCCATCGTCACCGGTTTCCGGCACAGCGCCCAGGTCGTAGGGGCAGCAGCGCTGATCATGATGGCGGTGTTCGGCGGGTTCATGACGGGCGGCGAATCCCTGGTCAAGATGGTCGGCTTCGGACTGGCCAGTGCCGTCTTCTTCGACGCCTTCGTCGTCCGTATGGCATTCGTGCCCGCGGTCCTGGCGCTCCTCGGCAAGCGGGCATGGTGGCTCCCACGCCGGCTGGACCGGCTGATGCCCCGCGTCGACGTCGAGGGCGAAGCACTCACCCAACAGGTCTCCGCGCCGCATGATCTGCCTGCCGACAATCCACGGGCCTCCGTGACGGCCTGACGCACGTGCCGGCCGGGCCGCTCGGACCCCGTCCCAGAGCGGCCCGGACTGGCCTCCACTCTGTCCACTTCTTCAGCCCTCGGTCACGGCACTGCGGAGAAACCATGGTCACCCGCCTGCGACGTTGCATCGATCGGCACCCCCGCCTCGTCGAAGCGGCTTTCCTCCTGTTGATCTATGCGGCCACCAGCAACCAGTACCGCCGGGTCGGCGACGACACCCTGTGGTGGCCGGGCTTCGCCCTCGCGGCAGTCACCTGTACGAGCCTGCTGGCGCGCCGCCGACACCCCGGCACCGTTGTCGTCCTCACCACCCTCGGCACCGCCGTCGCAGGCGCCCAGGGCAGCACCTTCGGCCCCCTCCTGCTGCTCCCGGTCATCGTCGCCCTGTACGAACTGACTCTCCAGGTCTCTCAGCAAGCCATCCGCCTCTACGGTCTCCTGGCTGCTGTCGTCCTCGTGCCCACTGCCCTGCGCTGGGATGCCGAGGATGAGCCCTGGGCGAACGAAGCGGTGAGCCTTGCCTTCTGGATCCTGCTGCCCATCCTGCATGGATTGGCCGTGCGAGCCCGCCGCGCGTACATGGACACCGTCCGCACCCGTGCCGAGGACGCCGAACGCACCCGCTACGAGGAAGCACAACGCCGCGTCACCGAAGAACGTGTCCGCATCGCCCGGGAACTGCACGATGTGGTGGCCCACCACATGGCTCTAGCCAACGCTCAGGCCGCCACAGCCGCCCACCTGTTCTCCACTCATCCCGCGCAGACCGGCCGCATCCTCACCGAACTCACCGGCACGACCACGGCAGCGCTGCGCGAACTCGAGGCGACCGTGGGCCTGTTGCGCCAGTCCGAGACCGCAGAGGAATCGCTCAATCCCGCACCTGGACTTGACCGGCTTCCTGACCTGGTCGCCGCCTTCGCCGCCGCCGCACTGCACATCACGATCGCTGTCGAAGGCCCCGTGAAGCCCCTGTCGGCCGGGGTAGACCTGAGCGCCTTCCGCATTGTGCAGGAAGCGCTCACCAATGTTGCCAAACACGCCGCGGTGAACACGGCACATGTCCACCTCGCCTACGCCCGAGAGCAGTTGACGATCACCGTGAGCAACGACAGCAGTCCGATCGCGCCCCCGCGCGCACCCGGCGGAGGCTTCGGTCTCATCGGCATGCGAGAGCGCGCTCAGTCCGCCGGGGGCCGCTTCCGTGCAGGGCGCCGCCCGGAAGGCGGCTTCGCCGTCACGGCCGAACTTCCCATCAGCGCCAGAGCAGAGAGTGAGTTCCATGACGATCCGCGTACTGATTGCCGACGACCAGGCCCTGCTGCGAGCGACCTTCCGGGTGCTGATCGACTCCTGTGACGACATGGAGGTCGTCGCCGAGGCCGCCGACGGACAGCAGGCCATCACGCTGGCCGGCATCCACCGCCCGGACGTCGTTCTGATGGACATCCGCATGCCCGGCACCGACGGACTGGCCGCGACCGCCGCCATCTGCGACCAGAGCGAGCTGCAGGACACACGCGTCCTCATCCTCACCACGTTCCAGACCGACGAGCACGTCGCCCAGGCCCTGCACCTGGGTGCGAGTGGCTTCCTCGGCAAGAGCACCACTGCCGACGCCTTCCTCGACGGCATCCGCACGGTCGCCTCCGGTGACGCCTTGCTGTCACCCGTAGCCACCCGCTCACTGATCACCCGCTTCCTTGCCCTACCCGTGCCCACCTCCGTCGCCCCTGCCCCCGAGCGATTCAGCAGCCTTACTCCGCGCGAGCGCGAGGTGCTGGCCGTGGTCGCGGAGGGCAAATCCAACGACGAGATCGCCGAGGAACTCTTCCTCAGCCCTCTGACCGTCCGCACCCACGTACAGCGCGCCAAAACCAAGACGGGCGCCCGCGATCGTGCACAGCTCGTCGCCTTCGCCTACCAGTCCGGCCTGATGCAACCGCCGCAGTGACAGACGAGGCGACCAGCGCCTTTCACCGGCCCCCAGGGACGCCTCCAAGTCGCCCGAGCCCCCGCCGCACGCCGCAACAGGGCCGCCATCCCTTGTCGACGCTGCCGCTCTCGCAGGCATCGGGCATGCCCTGTCCCTGACCGATCAAGCCACTCAGAAGACGGGACACAAGACATCGTGACGCACCCACGCTTCGTTCTGACCGGAATCCTCCTGTCCGCAGTAGTCCTGACCGTCGCCGTCGCCGAGACCCGTCAGGACAGCGACACTGCTAGGGACAGCGTCCTGCAGGGCCCCTATGTCGCTCTCGGCGACTCCTACACTTCCGGTCCACGCATACCAGCTCAGAGCGGCAAACCCGCTGGCTGTGACCGCTCCGACCACAACTACCCGGCGCTGCTCGCCGCCCGGCTCAAGCTCAAACCGGGCATGTTCCGCGACATGAGCTGCAGCGGCGCGACGACAGCGGACTTCACCTCGCCTCAGTCCACCGACGACGGCCACAATCCTGCACAGCTCTCCGCCCTGTCCCGCCGGACCCGGCTCGTCACCGTCGGCATCGGAGGCAATGACATCGGCTTCAGCAGCATGCTCACCCGCTGCCTCACCATGGGAACGGCGTACAAGCTCATCACTCGCAACAAGGACGTCTCGGTCGACGCTCCCTGCCGAGAGCGTTACGTCAAGGACGGCACCGACAGGACGCAGCAGCGGATGACAGCGCTGGGAACGGCACTGTCCGACCTGACGCAAGAGATCAGGCGGCGTGCGCCCAGGGCGCACCTCTACATCGTCGGCTACCCCGCGATCCTGCCGCCCGGCGGCACGGGATGCGGACCCGTCCTTCCCCTTGCTCCCGGCGATATCGCCTACCTGCGGGAGAGGGAAGACCAGCTCAACAAGGTGCTGCGGCAACAGGCCCAAACAGCCGGCGCCACCTACGTGGACACCGAAACCGAATCCCGGGAGCACGGCGTCTGCTCAGCCCAGGACACACGATGGATCGAGCCATTGATCCCCAGTAGCCCGGCGGCACCGATACACCCCAACGCTCGCGGACAACGCGGAGTCACGCAGATCATCCTGCGTGCCATGGGGGCAACAAACCGACATGTCGAAGCATGCGCAGCGAGGCGAACCACATCCCCCACACCCAGGTGATGCCCACCTACTCTTGATCCTCACGCACCCCCAAATCAGCGACAGAGCCCAAGAAGTGAACCAGAGCCCGAGAAGGGACAGCAGATGTTCACCCCTTCGGGAGGCAGTCCCGAGGGCCGCGGCGTTCGAATTGTTCACGGGCTGCAGCAGCACCGGTTGCCGGTGTTCAGTGGCGGTACGCGGCTGTCGCGAGCTCGATGAAGGATCGGATCAAGGGGTTGGTGTCACTTTCGTTCCACGCCGCCACCACTCGGCTCGGTGCCATGTCGATCAGCGGTACCACGACCAACTCCGCGGGCAGGTCGTGTCCGAGCGGGGCCAGGCCGACCGTTCCGCTCCACAGCACGGCCTGCAGGCATTCCTGGACGGCGCGCACTGCTGGGCCCGCTCGCGGCTTGCCGCCGTTCCAGTATGACTGCCAGATGGGGTCGGTTCCCGCAGGGAACTGAAACCAGCGGCGGTCGCTCAGGTCGACCAGGCGCAGCCGGTCGCGGCGGGCCAGCGGATCATCGGCGCGCAGGACCGCGCCGACTGGATCGGTCCGCAGCGCACGGACCGTCAGGGCGGTCTCGTCGAACGGAGCTCGGGTCAAGGCGACGTCGACCAGGCCGGCGCGCAGCCCGCACGTCGGGTCGGTCAGATCGGTGTCGCGGATGCGGATGTCGATGCCGGGGTGGCGTCGGCGGTAGGCGGCGGCCAGCCTGGTCATTCCCGGGTCGGTGCCGTCGCCCAGGATGCCGACGGTGATGGTCGCGACGCCGGCCGCGGCGCTTACGCGCACGCGGACGCTGTCGGCATGGTCGAGCAGGGCCCGCGCCTCGTCGAGCAGCACCGTGCCCACCGCAGTGAGCGTGACGCCGACAGGCGAGCGGGTGAACAGCAGGGCCCCGACGTCGGCCTCCAGCTGCTTGATCGCCCGGCTCAGCGGCGGCTGACTCATGTGCAGCCGGTTGGCGGCCCGGCCGAAGTGGAGTTCCTCGGCGACCGCCACGAAGTAACGCAGGGTTCGTAGCTCCACGCTGCAACGATACCGACGAGGTATCGGCAACTGCGGGATCGGTCTTGGACACGGGGAGGGCCCCGGCTGTGCACTCGTGAGCATGACCGAAGAAGCCAAGACCAGCGAACCGCAGGCTGACCCCGCCGTATCGGTGGTGGGTCCCGCCGAAGGCGAGACGATCGCCCCATACCCCGCACACACGCAACCGACAGGGCCCTGTAAACCGGTGGCCCATGAACGGGAACCATGAACATCGCCTATTGGATCGGCGCGGGACTACCGCGGCTTTCCGCCGCGCTTCCAGAACCGCCCGCATCGACGGCGTCCGCCACCCCCACAACATCTCGGCCAGCAACGAGCCGAGAATCCCGTGACAGCTGCAATCCCATGTCTGACCAGCGAAATCCGCACACGAGGTTCGGAAAGAGAGCGACCTCTTATCTTATATACGTGCCCTTCCGTTGTGGCTGCTATGACCGTGCACGGGCTCGGTGCCAGGCCGGTCGCGAAGCCGGAGGCTGATCAGCGCGGTGATGGTGAAGGCGGCGACCTGGTAGAGCATGGCGTGCCGGAACGCGGTGTCCGCATCGGCGGCGGGGGCATAGTAGGCGAGTCCGGCCGCGGTCACTCCGACGGATCCGCCGAGCTGCTGTGCTGTGGGCAGCAGTCCGGAGACCGAACCGGCGGCGGGGCCGTGCACCTCGGCCAGGACCAGCGTGAACACCGAGGCGGTGAAGGCACCGAACGCGGCTCCGCCGACGGCCAGCACGGGCAGTGCCGCCTGGCGTCCCGCTGCCGAGCCGACGAGCGGGGCCAGCGCCAGACACATCCCGGCCAGCACCAGGGACGCGACGGTGAGCACCCCCGGCCCGTGCCGGCGGGTGAGAGCGGGCGCGGCTCTGCTGCCGACAACCGCGGCGGCGGCGAACGGTGCTGACGTCAGCGCGGCCGCCAGGGCCGAGTACCCGACGGCGGACTGAAGGTGGAGGAAGAGCAGGTAGGTGAAGGAGGGCACGCCCGTGTTGAACACGAACACCAGCAACGTGCCCCGGCGCGCCGACCGGTCACGCAGCACCGCGGGATGGATCAGCGGGTCGGGCCGGTGCGGGAGGCTCCGGACGAAGTGGCCGAGGGCGGCAACAGCCACGGCGAATCCGGCCCATGTCCACCAGGGCCAGCCTGCTTCCCGCCCCAGCGCCAGGGGCAGGACCAGTGCGCCGGCTCCCACGGTGACCAGCAACGCACCCAGCCTGTCGACGCGGAGTCCGGCTGCCCCGCGGGTGCGGGGCAGCGCGGTCGCTCCGGCCAGCGAGGCGAGCGCCACCGGCACGGTGAGGAGCATCACCGGCCGCCAGCCGAGGCCGAAGAGATCGGCGCTGAGGACGAGGCCACCGATCAGGGGCCCGGCCAGTGACGCGACGGCCATGGTGGCGCCGTACAGGCCCAGCGCACGCGGTCGGCGTGTTGCGGGAGTAGCGGCCCGGATGAGCGACAGGACCTGGGGGGCGACCAGGCCGCTGCCCGCGCCCTGCACCAGCCGGGCCGCGATCAGTGATGCGGCGTCGGGGGCACACGCGCCGGCCACCGAGCCCGCGGTGAAGACCACGGTGCCCGTCACGAACAGGCGGCGGTAGCCGTACCGGTCGCCGAGCCGTGCGGCGGGGATGAGCAGGCACGCGTACGTCAGGGTGTATCCGGCCAGGACCAGTTGCACGGCGCCGGAAGAAGCGTCCAGGCCGGCCTGTATCGCCGGCGCAGCCACCTGGGCGACAGTGACGTTGAGCAGTTGCACGAAAGTGGCGCTGAGCACCACCGGCAGCACCAGGCGATGGCCGCTCACGGCAGCAGAGCCGCAGCGAGCTCACGGGGCCGGGCGGCGAACGGACTGTGGCTGCCCGGGAGGGTGCGCACGGTGAACGGATTGCCGGGCATGGCCCGGTCGGCCTCCGCGATCATCAAATCCTGCACGGTTGGCGGCAGCGCCCGGTCGTCCGCACAGCGCAGGAAGGTCCGCGGTACACGCCCCCAGCGTTGCGGAGTCACGATGACCGGCGTGGTCGGGATCGCCAGCGGCAGATCGGGGCTCAGTGCCGAGCGCCAGCGGTCGAAGCGGTCCAGAGCGGTGTCGTGATAGTGGGTCTGCCGCAGTTCCTCGACGTAGGCGGGATCCTGTGAGAGCGGGTTGATCCGCACGGCGCCCAGCTCCCCAGGGTCGCCGAGATTGAGACTCTGGCCCCGGGCCGTGACGTTCTCGGGCGAGTCGAGATAGTCGAAGAACCGCGACCGTCCGGCAGGCACGAAGGCCGAGAGATAGACGATCTCATCGACGAGTTCGGGTGCACGCTCGGCGGCCAGTGACGCGGGGCCGCCGCCCGCGCTGTGCGCGACGAGGACGACACGACGGTGGTGGCGGGCTTGGCGCAGCGTGTCCAGCACGGTCTCGGCGCAGTCGTCCATCGTCACGGTGGCGAGCGCGGACTTCTCGGTCAACAAGCCCGGCTGGCCCGGCTGGAGGTATCCGCTGGGCAGCGGTGCGTCGAAGCCGTGCCCTGGCAGGTCGACGGCCATACTCGCGGCACCCAGTGCGGCGAGTGCGCGCTGCGTCGCCGCCCACTGCCCGGAGCCGTGCCAGGCCCCGTGCACGAAGACGAAGACGGTGCCTGTGGAGGAAAAATCAGTCATGACCACATTCCACGTGCCCCAGCCCTCATCATCCAGCGCAAGATCTGACAAGCTGCCCCGCGATACATATGAGGTATGACTGGGAGGCTGGCATGGAGGCGCGGCACCTGCGGTACGCACTGGCCCTCGCCGAGCACGCACACTTCGGCCGGGCGGCCAGTGCGCTGGGCATCGCGCAGCCTCCGCTGTCCAAGCAGATCGCCGACCTCGAACGGGAAGTGGGCACCCGCTTGTTCGATCGCACCCGCCAGGGGGTGTTTGCGACGGCTGCGGGAGAGGCTTTCCTATCCCGGGCACGCAGGGCGCTCGACGAGATCACGGCGGCCTCGGTCGACGCGGCTCGGGCAGCGCGCGGCGAGACGGGACGGCTGCGCCTGGGGTTCATCGCCTCGGCTCTGCTCGAACCCCTGCCACACGTCCTTGACCGGTTCGGCCGCGAACGGCCCAACGTACGGCTGGAACTGCACGAGATGGCGACCAACCGCAGCACGGCCGCGCTCGTCGCCGGCGAACTTGACGTCGCGATCGGCCTCGGCCGTCCGCGAGGCGTCGGGGCCGAGCAGTTGGTATCGGTCCCGATCGGACACGACCACCTGGTCGCGGTCGTGAGCAGCACGCACCCGTACGCTGGGCAGTCGTCGGTGGACGTGGACCAACTACGGCGACAGCCGCTGATCGTGGCGCCGGGCGAGGACGAGCCTGCCGTCGTCACCGGCCTGCGGACCCTGCTGGGCAAGGACTCCCCGGCGCTCTCCGGCGCGACCGTCGCGAGGGACATCCACACCATCATCGGCCTCGCCGCCTGCGGGGTGGGCGTCGGTCTGGGACCCTCCCGCATGCTGACGGCCCAACGACGGGGCACGTGGTTCTGCGAGGTGACCCCGCACACACCTCTGCCCGATCTCGTCCTGTCCTTCCAAGCCCGGGACCGCTCCCCGGCACTGAACGCCTTCCTCGACATCATCCGCCAGAACTGCCCCGAGGTCGGTGCCGCGCTCAACCACCGGCTCGGCCCACTCGGACCACAAGAGGAAGGCGACGGCGCCTTGACTTCTACCTGACTTTGCCTCGCCGGACGAGGGGGAGGAATTCACCTCCGTTC
Source organism: Streptomyces sp. AC555_RSS877 (assembly GCF_019049245.1). Classification (GTDB taxonomy): domain Bacteria; phylum Actinomycetota; class Actinomycetes; order Streptomycetales; family Streptomycetaceae; genus Streptomyces. The sequence continues at coordinate 87,293 of NZ_JAGMUK010000054.1, forward strand.
CTGTGCTTCGGCACCGAGCTCCGCCGCACTGTCGGCACGACTGAACCAGAACCCCATCGCACGTTCACCCAGGCGTCAGCTGCGGTGAGAAGCCGTAGTCCTATCGACCGCGAGGGGCTCGTCCGGCTACCCGCGACCTACTTTGCGGCTCGTGTCTGAGCCAGGACTCCAAGGCCGTCATGGAGGGATGGGGCCGCCACGGTGGGGGTGGGCCGTGTGGATGTATTTCATTGCAGTGGTGATGGAGATTCCGAAGACACGGACGAGGTGGACGGGGTCTTCGGTCTCGCGGGCCTCGTCCAGGATTCTGTCGGCGCGAACTGCGCGCAGAGTCAGACCGGCGGGATCGAAGCGCCTGTAGACGTAGTCCGCGCAGACAGGATCGGTCGTGCTGGCGGTCTGTTGGGTGACGAGAAGGTGCGAGTTGACGGTGCGTGGCCAACGCTGATGGCGGTAGCGGAGCCAGGCATGCAGCAGGGCTGCTGTGGTGTCGTCGAGGTGGACGACGTGACGGCCGTGGGGGCGGCGGATCAGAAGTTGCCGTCGGGTGAGCAGCACGTCGGAGAGGTCGAGATTGCGCAGGTCGGTGCCGCTGGTTGCGTGGAGGGCGACCAGCGCGAGAACCAGGCGGGTAGCGGGGTTGGGACTGGTCTCCAAGAGCCCGGCCAGGCGGTCGGGGGCCAGGGTTGTGGGCAGCAGTTCCTGACGGGTTGTGCGGAGTCCACGGGTGGGGTCGACGAAGACGAGCTTGGCGTGTTTCAGGGCTCGAAAGAGCGACCGGATCGCCACGGCACGCTCGTGGGCGCGTGGGCCTTTGACCGCGGTGACAGCGGCTGTGACGTCCGCTTCCGTCACCTGCCGCAAGGTGGTGTAGCGGGTGGTCCGGTCAGCGAGTGGGGTGGCCAGGTAGATGAGGTAGCGGTGCATGGTGGCGTAGTCGGTGACGCGGTGGTGGGGCCTGCTGGCGCCACGCATGACCCCGACCCACGTGCCGAGTTCGTCACTGATTCGTGGAGGGAAGGCGGCGATGGTGCGCTGGACGAAAGCCTCGACTCGTTGAAGGAAGCTAGGGCTGAGTACGCGAACATAATTAACCGGCGGCATGATGGGTCGCTTGTTCCGCCCAACAAGATCACCGTGAATGAGTGGCTCGACCGATGGCTGGCCATGAAAGCGGAGGACCTCGAAGAAACCACTATCTACAACTACGGGATTACCCTGGATCGGGTTCGGGGGAGGCTCGGCAATATCCGTCTCCAGGACCTTACTGAAGAGCACGTGGAAGAGTGGAGGGACTGGGCGCTGGCGCATGGCCGCGTGCGCGGCAAAAGGGCCGGGACGCCACTCAGTGTCACGAGTGTGGATATGAGCCTCGCTCGGCTGAAGGAAGCGCTGGGGAGAGCCGTTACCCGGCGGTTGGTGTACGTCGATGTCGCTGCGCACGTGACCATTCCCCGGAGAGCGCGCAAGGAAGAGCGGAAGACTAAAGAGGAGGTGCCGCCCTGGAACGTCCAGGAGGTTCAGAAATTCATCCATGGAATTAGGGGTGAGCGTCTCTGTGCTGCGCTTCTTCTTTCGCTGATGGGGCTTCGTCCGGCTGAAGTCTGCGGCCTCCGGTGGGAAGACGTTGACTTGGAGAACGCCACGATCGTCATTGCCAACACGCGCACGATGATGGGCAACCGGTACGTGGTGGAGAAGGACACCAAGTCTCTTGCGGGTGAGCGGGATCTGCCGCTGCCGGCGCTGGTGCTGGGAGCCCTCAAGGCATTCCGGGCTCTCCAAGCCGAGGAGAGGCTCGCTCTGGGGGAGGCGTACACGGTGTCGGGCTACGTGCTGGCGCATGAGGCGGGCGACGCCTTCACGATCAAGCAACTTCGCCGGCGCGCGTACCGGCTTATGGAGCTTCTCGGGCTCCGTCGCGTCAGGCTCTACGACGCACGCTCGTCGTGCTTCACCTTCCTGGCCAACAACGGCGTCCCGGACCACATCCTCGCGCGATGGGCCGGACATACGAACGTAAAGACGACCAAGCGGTGGTACGTCAAGCCGGATGTAGAAGATCTTCGCGGAGCCGCCACCACTTGGGATGGCCTGCACGGGGGTGCGGCGGAGGGGCAAGAGTGAGCCACGTGGACTATGAGCCGAGCGACTTCCGCGCCGTATGGCCTGCAGGATTGGGGCGAGGGGGCTTCGGAGTCCGCTTGCTGGTTTTGGGCCGGTGGCTGTAACTGAGAGCATCCGGCTACGGCCACGCCGTCTACCAAGCGTTCACCGTGTGGTGTTTAAGCTGCTGTTGGGCGGGATTTCGGAAGGTTTCCAGGTGGATCAGGCCGAGCTTCATTCGTGCCACCACACTCGATGCTGCTTCCTGAACCGCCTGGAAGCCGTGATCAAAGAGGAAAGCGTTGCTCGTAGCGACTGAAGGAGGGCACTCGCCCGGAGGGCCCACTGCCGACACGGCCACGAGTACATGCCGGAGAATGTATACCTGGGTTCTCGTTGGCAGGACCGGAGCGGGTCAAGGCCCGCTAGGTCGACCCCGGCGATGTGACATCTCGTGACAGATGAGAGGCTCAGACGGGTGAGCGAGACACCACCGAACACCCTGCAATACCGCTTTGACGGGCCAGAAGACGCCCCGGTCCTGATCCTGGGTCCTTCCCTGGGTACCACATGGCACATGTGGGACCGGCAGGTTCCCGAGCTGGCCAAGCAGTGGCGTGTCTTCCGGTTCGACCTGCCCGGACACGGCGGCGCCCCCGCCTACCCGGCCGGCTCGGTCGCCGACCTGAGCACCCGGCTGCTGGCCACGCTCGACGCCCTGGGCGTGCAGCGCTTCGGCTACGCGGGCTGCGCGCTCGGCGGCGCGGTCGGCATCGAGCTGGCCCTGCGCCACCCCGAGCGGGTCGCCTCGCTCGCCCTGATCGCCGCCTCGCCGCGCTTCGGCACGGCCGACGAGTTCCGGCAGCGCGGGGTGATCGTCCGGACCAACGGGCTCGACCCGATCGCCCGCAGCTCCCCGGACCGCTGGTTCACCGGCGGGTTCGCCGCCGCGCAGCCCGCGATCACCGAGTGGGCCGTGCAGATGGTGCGCACCACCGACCCCGGCTGCTACATCGCGGCCTGCGAGGCGCTGGCCTCGTTCGACGTGCGGCCCGAACTCGGCCGGGTCGGTGTGCCGACCCTGGTCCTGGTCGGCTCGGACGACCAGGTCACCGGCCCCGCCGAGGCCCGCACCCTGGTCGCGGGCATCCCGGACGCCCGCCTCGCCGTCGTCCCCGGCGCCTCCCACCTGGTGCCGGTCGAACAGCCCGCCGCCGTCACCGACCTTCTGGTGAGGCATTTCTCCACCGCCTGGCAGCCCGCCTTCGACTCCACCACCGGCCAGATGGCGGCCATCGTCGCGTCACCGGTCAAGCCGGTGCTGTCGGCCGCGCCGCCGCAGCCCGCGCCCCGCGCCGAGATCGCCGCGGCCACGGCGCAGCCCCAGGTCATGGGCCGCCCAGACCCCTACGACGCCGGCCTCAAGGTCCGCCGCGAGGTGCTGGGCGACGCGCACGTCGACCGGGCCCTCGCGCAGGCCGACGAGTTCTCCGGGGACTTCCAGGAGTTCCTCACCCGCTACGCCTGGGGCGAGATCTGGGACCGGCCCGGCCTCGACCGCCGCTCCCGCAGCTGCGTCACCCTCACCGCCCTGGTCGCCGGCGGTCACCTGGACGAGCTGGCCTTCCACACCCGCGCCGCGCTGCGCAACGGCCTCACCCCGGCCGAGATCAAGGAGGTGCTGCTGCAGGCGGCCGTGTACTGCGGCGTACCGGCGGCCAACAGCGCGTTCAAGGTGGCCCAGCAGGTCATCCGCGAGGAGACCACCCCGACCGAATGAGCCCCCTGCCGTGGCCGGGGCAGGATGGAAGCCATGAAGCTCACGAAGAAGTCGCACGCCTGCGTCCGCCTCGAGAAGGACGGACACACGCTCGTCCTCGACCCCGGCGGATTCAGCGAGACGGACGCCGCGGTCGGCGCGGACGCCATCCTGATCACCCACGAGCACCCCGACCACTTCAACGAGGAGCGGCTGCGGGCCGCAATGGAGGCCAACCCGGCCGCCGAGATCTGGACCCTCAGGTCGGTCGCGGAAAAGATCTCCACCGCCTTCCCGGGCCGCGTCCACACCGTCGGCCACGGAGACACCTTCACCGCCGCCGGCTTCGACGTCCAGGTCCACGGCGAACTGCACGCCGTGATCCACCCGGACATCCCGCGCATCACCAACGTCGGCTACCTCGTGGACGACGGCCGGGTCTTCCACCCCGGCGACGCCCTCACCGTCCCGGACCGGTCCGTGGAGACGCTGATGCTTCCGGTGATGGCCCCGTGGAGCAAGATCTCCGAGGTCATCGACTACGTCCGTGAGGTCGGGCCGCAACGCGCGTACGACATCCACGACGCCCTCCTCACCGACCTCGCCCGCCCGATCTACGACAACCAGATCGGCGCCCTCGGCGGCTCGAAGCACCTGCGGCTGACGCCGGGGGAGTCGGCCGAAGTATGACGGCCCCGGGCCCCGGCACCCGGGCGGGCCGGGTTGTCAGACCCTCCCGGTAGGTTGTCAGGCATGCGCATCGCGACCTGGAACGTGAACTCGATCACCGCCCGCCTGCCGAGGCTGCTGGCCTGGCTGGAGAGCAGCGGCACCGACGTGCTGTGCCTCCAGGAGGCCAAGGTCGCCGAGGAGCAGTTCCCGCTCGACCAGCTGCGCGAGCTGGGCTACGAGGCGGCGGTGCACGCCACCGGCCGGTGGAACGGCGTGGCGGTGCTCTCCCGCGTCGGTGTCGAGGACGTGGTCAAGGGCCTGCCGGGCGACCCCGGCTTCGACGGCGCCCCCGAGCCCCGGGCCATCTCCGCGACCTGCGGCCCGGTCCGCGTCTGGTCGGTGTACGTGCCGAACGGCCGCGAGGTGGACCACCCGCACTACGCCTACAAACTGCTGTGGTTCGAGGCCCTGAAGGCGGCCGTCGCGGGCGACGCGGCGGGCAGCCGCCCGTTCGCGGTGATGGGCGACTACAACGTGGCCCCGACGGACGACGACGTGTACGACAGGTCGGCCTTCGAGGGCTCCACCCACGTCACTCCGGCCGAGCGTGCCGCCCTGGCCTCCTTGCGCGAGGCGGGCCTGTCGGACGTGGTCCCGAGGCCCCTGAAGTACGAGCACCCGTTCACGTACTGGGACTACCGTCAGCTCTGCTTCCCCAAGAACCGCGGCATGCGCATCGACCTGGTGTACGGCAACGAGCCGTTCGCCAAGTCCGTCACCGACGCGTACGTGGACCGCGAGGAGCGCAAGGGCAAGGGCGCGTCGGACCACGCGCCGGTCGTGGTGGACCTGGACGTGTAGCCGCCTCCCACGAGCAGTCGCAGATCCACCGAGCCGGCCAGCGCGGCGAGCCCCGCGTCGCCCGGATGCAGATGGTCCCCGCTGTCGTACGCGGGCAGCATCCGGGCGGGACGGGCGGGATCGCTCAGTACGCCGTCGAAGTCGAGCACGCCGTCGAACGCGCCGGTGTCGCGGATCCACGCGTTGACCGCGACCCGTTGGGCGTCGACGGCGGCCGTGCAGCGCCCCTCGCCCTCGCAGGGCGGGATCGTGGCCGCCAGCATCCGCAGCCCGCGGGCGTGCCCGCGCTCGGCGAGCTCCCGAAGTCCCGCGATCACCTGCTCCGCCGCGGCCCCCCACCGCAGGTCGTTGACCCCCTCGAACACGACCGCCGTACGCGCGGACGTCTGCGCGAGGACGTCCCGGTCGAACCGGTTCAGGGCGCTCACCCCGCCCGTGTCCGGGGAGACGCCGTCACCGGGATAACGGTCGGCGACCACACGGTTCGCGGAGATCCCCTGGTTCAGCACTCCATAGTGCGGGACCACACTCTGGTTCAGCAGACGGGTGGCCAGCGCATTGGGCCACCGACGGTTGGCGTCCACCGTGGACCTGTCCCCGTCGGTGACCGAGTCTCCGAGCAGTACCACGGACCCCGGCCCGCCGCCCACGTCGAGGCCGGTCAGCAGCGGCCAGCTCGTCACCACCGACGTGTACGCCGCCTCGGACGCGTCCGCCGAGTGATCGCCCGGCTCGCTCAGGTACGACCGCTGCGCCGCGAGCCGGTGGACGGGCGCCGCGGACACCGCCTCGGGCAGATGGAAGCTGATCAGCAGGTTGGCGTCCGCCGGCACCGCGAAGCCGAGCGGATCGCTGAACAGCTGGGCTCCCGCGGGGATCTCGGCGCCGGGCGCACCCCGGAAGGACACCGGCACCGGCACGTGCCGCGCGGCCGCGCCCGCCGCCTGTACCGCCACCGTCGCGCTCCCGACGCGTACCGGTGCCGCGGCGAAGGTGTTGTCGAACCGCAGCCGCACCCGAGGCCCGCCCGCGGACGTGTGCACCACGAGCCGGAGCGTCCGGTCGGACCAGGGCCCCACAGCCGGGTAGCCGGAGGTCGCGGCCGCCCAACTCCCCGTCCAGCCGGGCGTGCCGGCCCGCACCGACAGTGCGAACACGTGCAGGCCGGCCGTGTCCGGCAGCCGTACCGAGACGACCCGGCGCCCCGGCGCAAGCGGCACTGTCACGACGTACAGCCGGGCCTGCTCGGTGAGTTGGCCGTCGGGTGTGTTGAGATGCGGGAGGGCCACCGCCTTGGTGGCGAGCGGGCCGCGGCGCCAGTCGGGGGCGGTCAGCCGGTACGGGGAGCGGGTGCCGTCGGCGTACGCGACCGTGCCCGTGCCGCTCGCCTGGTCCCCGGCCGTGCCCGCGACCAGGAAGGCGAGCGCGTCACCGCGGCCGCCCAGCCGGACGTCCTGACCGGCGGCCCGCACGTTGTCCGGTTCGCCCGCCCCTCGCCTCGGCCAGGTCAGCCGGGCTCCCTGCACGGTGATCGTGCGGCCGGGCGTCCAGCCGGCGGCCGTGAGGTCCCGTGCCGACAGGGAGGCGCCGGACCCGTCGAAGTCCGCCTCGCCGGGCCGGGCGTCGTCGCTGACCGCCGTGTTGTCGAAGAGCCGCTCCAAGGGGAGGGGATCCGCCCGGCCTTCGGGGACCGCTGATGCGGCGCTCTGAGGCAACAGGGCCGCGCACAGGGACAGAACGACCGCACAACCCCGGACCCATCGGCGCACGACCGACTCCTCCCGATCACGACCCGCTCACGACGAGACGGAAGACGCATCGTGAAGCTAGAGAGACGCCGGTGACGCGTCAACGAGCCATGCGCGAACGCGGCGTGAAGTCGACCGGAATCGACGGCCCGCGCGCCTGTGGTGCGCACGGCGGTGCGGATGACACGCTGGGCGTATGAAGATCCCTTTTCTGGGCAACCGGCGTGACAAGCCCGGCGCCCCCGACCCCGAGGGCATCGCCGAACTCCTCTCCGAATGCGAACTGCTGCGTTCCCAGGCGTCCCGGGAGGGCGTCCAACTCGACGACACGGTCGCCTCGTTGGAGGCACTGGACCAGCTGGTGCCGCGCTGGCGCGACGACGAGGAGGTGCTGCCGTGGCTCGGCAACGACGCCGGGCTCTATCTCGGCACGGTCATCGTGCGCACGGTTCCCGGCGCCGCGTGGGACCTGTGGCCAGACGGCCAGCCCGTCATCCGGCTGGCCTCCGGCCGCGAGTTCGACGTCGTGGCCGCCGGGCACGAGTGGGCCGGCAGCGGGGTGCCCGAGCTCTCGCAGCTGTACGCCGAAGTCGCCGAAGCGTGAATCTCCGGACCCAGGTCGACGTAAATACGGCTAATGCCCGGAAAGTGCGTGTCGTGCCATGGCTGCGATCTTGCCCGGATAGGTTGCGGCAACTACGACACAGCTGAGAGTGAGTAGGGCTGGGCATGGCCGTCGATCCGTTGATCGAACTGCGTGACGTCAACAAGTACTACGGGGAGCTGCATGTCCTGCAGGACATCAACCTCACCGTCGGCAAGGGGGAGGTGGTCGTCGTCATCGGGCCCTCGGGGTCCGGGAAGTCGACCCTGTGCAGGGCCGTCAACCGGCTGGAGACCATCCGCTCCGGTTCCATCACGCTGGAGGGGCAGCCGCTGCCGGACGAGGGCAAGGCCCTCGCGCGCCTTCGGGCCGACGTCGGCATGGTCTTCCAGTCCTTCAACCTCTTCGCCCACAAGACGGTCCTGCAGAACGTCTCGCTGGCCCAGATCAAGGTCCGCAAACGCAGCAAGGAGCAGGCCGACAAGCGCTCCCGCGACCTCCTCGACCGCGTCGGCGTCGCCGACCAGGCGGACAAGTACCCGGCCCAGCTCTCCGGCGGGCAGCAGCAGCGCGTGGCCATCGCCCGCGCCCTCGCGATGGAGCCCAAGGCGCTCCTGTTCGACGAGCCGACCTCGGCCCTCGACCCGGAAATGATCAACGAAGTTCTCGAGGTCATGCAGCAACTGGCCCGTGACGGCATGACCATGGTCGTCGTCACCCACGAGATGGGCTTCGCCCGCTCGGCCGCCAACCGCGTCGTGTTCATGTCCGACGGCCGTATCGTCGAGGACCGCTCCCCCGAGGAGTTCTTCACCAACCCGGAGAGCGAGCGGGCCAAGGACTTCCTCTCCAAGATCCTCAAGCACTGAGCGGGGGAGTACGCACCGTGTTCCGTACCACCCGTGTGCCCTTCGCCCCGGTCGTGGGAATCCCGACGAACACCGCCCCAGCGCTCCGCGACTTTCCCGGGCCGACGGCCCGTCGGCACGACCACGTGTACGGTGGCCTGTCCACCTACGTGACGGCCGAACCGATGACGCTGCTGCCGGGTGGGGGTCCCCCCACGGCCCGGAAACCGTAGGGGGGTGGCAGCTCGAGAGCCCATACCCGCCCGGCAGCAGCCGGAGATCACTGCTCGCGCAGCGGAATCGACACGTACGACGGGTCGGTGGCCGGCGAGGAGAAGGTCAGCTGCGCGCCGGACGGGTTGTGCTCGATGTAGAGCGGGTCGACCGTGTCGACCACCATGGCCAGCCGGTGCCCTGCCGGGACGTCGTAGGCCGTGGAGAACAGCTCCAGGTCGACGGCGAACGGCTTTCCGGGGGTCTGCCCGTGGAAGGTGTACGGCGCGTTGCTGACCAGCTTGCCGAGGCCGAGCGGCCCCACGTCGTACAGGTACGCGACGAGGGTGCCGCTCTCCTTGGCCGGGGTGAGGGTGGTGTGCAACTTCGCGGTGCCGCGCACCTGTTGCGCCTTGGCGTACTTCTCCGACTGCCACACCGCGGCCCAGCGGCGGGGGAGCAGCGGGATCGAGGCGACCGGGGGCAACTGGGCGACCTGGTCGAGGATGCTGGACAGGAAGACCACCCCGCCGTTGGCGCCCGAGTCGACGTTCGCGCGGATCGTGGCCGTGCCGGCGAGGGCGATCTTCTTCCGCGTCGCGCCCACCGACTTCCAGTCCGGATAGCCCTCGTAGCCTCCCGTGGAACGGGACTTGAGCCGGACGGGCTGCTCGCGGTCGATGCCGTTGTCCTCGCCTTGGAGGTAGTGGTCGAACCAGCGCTCGGTGTCCGTCCACACGTCGTTGGGCAGCCCGAACAGGCCGGTGACCTCGGCGGTCGCGTGGTCGCCGGGGCGCAGCTCCAGCCTCTTCGGGCCGGTCAGCTTCTCGTAGAAGTCCGCGTACTGGTTGGGCGGGAAGACCGTGTCGCCCCACGCGTTGGCCATCATGACCGCGGCGCCGTTGCTGTTCAGCTGGTCGACATAGCTCGCAGCGGAACGTTTCTTCCCCCAGGCGACGAGCTCCGGCTCCTTGGCCAGGTTGGAGGCGTAGAAGTCGTCGAAGACCTGCCGGACTTCGGCGCCCTGGCGGCCGGTGATCACGCTCGCGCCGTCCAGGAGCCCGGCGGCCTGGACGTGCTGGGTGCGGCCGGAGTAGATCGAGCCGATCAGGTCGGCCCAGCCGCTGAGGGCGGCGACCGCCTTGACGCGCTTGTCGTGGGCGGCGGCGAGCAGGCTGATGCCGGCCCCGTACGAGACGCCGGCCATGCCGACCTTCCGGGCGTCGGCCGGGGTGTTGGCGAGCGCCCAGTCGATGACCCTGGACGCATCGGCCGTGTCGGGCGGGCCCGCGACTTCTATCTCGCCGCCGGACTGCCAGAAGCCGCGCACGTTGTAACTGACCACCACATAGCCCGAGTTCGCGAGCCTCTGGGCCTGGGCGAAGTACTCGACCTGGGGCAGACCCCAGCTCGTGGGCATGACGAGCAGCGGGTAGCGGCGCGTGCCGTCGGCGCCGGCGGGCGTGATGACGTTGGCCTTGAGGACGGTACCGCCGTCGCCGGCGATGTCGACGAAGCGGATGGCGGCCGCCGCCTGGGCGGTCGGGGCGAACCCGAGGGCGCTGCCGGCGATCAGCGTCGCCGAGACGGCACCCACGGTGGTGGTGCGCAGGGCCTTGCGATGATGCCCACCCGTCGCCCACCGCCACCCTGTTCGAAGGCGCTGCGCGCCCCTTGGATCCATGGTTCACTCCATCACTCGGTCACTCGTGTAAGTGCAAAGTGACCCGACGGTAACGTCGGCCTCTTACCGTAAGTAACCCGTCGGTAAGTTACGTGGGAGTAACGATTGGTGGAATGTGCTGAAACCTAGGAGGCCCGGTGGGAATTGCGCGGAGCCGCCGGGGTCGGGAGGGGTGCCTGTGCCTCCCGGGTGACGTCCGCGACCAGTTCGACGACGTCGGCTCCGTACGCCTGTGAGTTGACCACCTTCAGCAGCAGGACGAAGGCCGAGTTGCCGTACTTGCGCGTCAGCCGTTCGTGGTTGCGGGCGAGATACCGGGTCGTGGCCTGGTTGGTGATCGCGGTCTGACCGCAGAAGAGGAAGACGGGGCGGGTGCCGTGGCTCTCGTCGACGGTGAGCCGGGCCAGGAGCGTGTACTCGGTCCTGCCGACGTCCACGCGGTAGCGCTCGGAGCCGATCTGGAAGGCCCCGCGGTCCGGAGTCGGTTCGGCGTCCACGTTCACCCGCACGCCGGGGAGCAGGGATGACAGATGCGCGGCCATACGGCGGTTGGACGCCGGGCCGCCGACGCAGAACTCGGTGCGCTCACCGAAACCCTGTCGGGCCGCGTCGTGCGGGACGACCTGGGCGTGGGCGTTGCAGTCCTTGATCAGTGCGGCCAGTTCGAGGAGCGCGAACACGTCGTAGCGCATCACCGCCAGGTCGGGCCCGCCGGCGCCGCGGTTGACCACCAGCAGCGACTCGGAGTTGTCGGGCAGCCCGAAGAAGGCCTGCTTGCGGCGGAGCTTCCGCTTCCACAGGTAGGTCCGGGCCAGCCAGCCGAGCGCGGCACTGATGCCGGCGGCCAGCACACCCAGGACGATGTTGCGCACGTCGTCATTCATGGGCGCGCATGTTAGCGGGCGAAGGCAAACCGGTGTTCGAGACCGGCTCCTCGCGCCTTCCTGACGAGGCCATGGCGATCGCATAGGCTGCGCGAACGGTCTTCTGACTGGAGGTTCGGATGCGTCGCCCTGTCGCTCGGAAACTGTCGGTTCTCGCGGTCTCGGCCGCCGTGGTGTCGGTGGGGGCGGCGCCACCGACCGGTCACGGTCCAGCAGTTGCCAAGGTTCCCGTCGCCGTCGGCTACGGCGGCGCCGTGGCCAGCGTCGACGCGGACGCCTCCGCAGTCGGCATCGAGGTGCTGAAGAAGGGCGGCAACGCGGTGGACGCGGCCGTCGCCACGGCCGCCGCGCTCGGCGTCACCGAGCCCTACTCCGCCGGCATCGGCGGTGGCGGCTACTTCGTCTACTACGACGCCAAGTCCCGCACGGTGCACACGATCGACGGGCGCGAGACCGCCCCGCTGACCGCCGACTCCGGACTGTTCCTGGAGAACGGCAAGCCCCTCGCGTTCGCCGACGCCGTCAGCAGCGGCCTCGGCGTCGGCACCCCGGGCACGCCCGCCACCTGGCAGCGGGCGCTCGACAAGTGGGGCAGCAGGGGACTCGGCAGCGTCCTCAAGCCTGCCGAGCGGATCGCCCGCGACGGATTCGTCGTCGACGCCACCTTCCGCTCGCAGACGGCCTCCAACGAGACCCGGTTCCGCTACTTCCCGGACACCGCCGAGCTGTTCCTGCCGGGCGGACAGCTCCCCGTCGTCGGCTCCACCTTCAAGAACCCCGATCTCGCCCGCACCTACGCCGAGTTGGGCAGGAAGGGGGTCGGCGCGATCTACCACGGCGACCTCGCCGAGGACATCGTCGACACGGTGAACAAGCCGCCCGTGGACCCCGCTTCGGGCTGGAACGCCCGCCCGGGCGACCTCTCCCGGAAGGACCTCGCGGCCTACCGCGCCAAACTCCAGGCGCCTACCAAGACCGCGTACCGCGGCCTCGGCGTCTACTCCATCGCACCCTCCTCCTCCGGTGGCACGACGGTCGGCGAAGCGCTCAACATCCTGGAGAACACGGACCTGTCCAAGGCGAGCGACGTCCAGTACCTGCACCGTTACATCGAGGCCAGCCGGATCGCGTTCGCGGACCGGGGGCGCTGGGTCGGCGACCCGGCCTTCGAGGACGTACCGACGCAGCAACTGCTGTCACAGAAGTACGCCGACTCGCGGGAATGCCTCATCAAGGACGACGCGGTGCTCACCAGCCCGGTCGCGCCCGGCGACCCGCGCGACCCGGCGGCCTGCGCCACCGGAGGGACGGCGGCGCCGACGACGTACGAGGGCGAGAACACCACGCATCTGACGGCGGCCGACAAGTGGGGGAACGTCGTCGCCTACACGCTCACCATCGAGCAGACCGGCGGCAGCGGCATCACGGTCCCCGGCCGCGGATTCATCCTCAACAACGAGCTGACGGACTTCTCCTTCGCCCCGGCGAACCCGGCCGTCCACGACCCGAACCTGCCCGGTCCGGGCAAGCGGCCGCGGTCGTCGATCTCGCCGACCATCGTGCTGGACCAGCACGACAAGCCGGTGGTGGCGCTGGGTTCGCCCGGCGGCGCGACCATCATCACCACCGTGCTGCAGACCCTCACCCGGTTCCTCGACCGGGGGCTGCCGCTGGTCGACGCGATCGCCGCGCCGCGCGCCAGCCAGCGCAACGCCGCCCAGACCGAACTCGAACCCGGGCTCTACGGCAGTGAGACGGCGAAGCAGTTGGAGGCCATCGGGCACTCCTTCAGGCTGAATCCGGAGATCGGCGCGGCGACGGCCGTGCAGCGGCTGCCGGGCGGGAAGTGGCTGGCCGCCGCCGAGAAGGTACGCCGCGGCGGCGGCTCGGCGATGGTCGTGCACCCGGTGCCGTAGGGGTCACAGCTCAGGGGCGGGCGGCACGTCCCCCGTACGGAACGCGAGCCGTCCGCCCTCGGCGTCCACCGTCACCCGGCCGCCGTTCGTGACACGGCCGTCCAGGAGCAGCCGGGACAGCTGGTTGTCGACCTCGCGCTGGATGGTGCGGCGCAGCGGCCGGGCACCGTACTCCGGCTGGTAGCCCCGCTCGGCGAGCCAGTCGACGGCCGCGTCGGTGAAGTCGACCGTGACGCTCTGCGCGTCCAGCAGCCGGCGGGTCCGCTCCAGCAGCAGGTGGGTGATCTGCCGCAGCTGCTCGGCGGTGAGCTGGCGGAAGACGACGATCTCGTCGATCCGGTTCAGGAACTCGGGCCGGAAGTGCTCCCGCAGCGGGCGCAGGATCTGCTCGCGCCGCGCCTCCTCGTCCGCGTCGGCGCCGCCCGCCCCGAACCCGATGCCGGCACCGCGCCGGGTGATGGCCTCGGAGCCGAGGTTGCTGGTCATGACGATGACGGTGTTGGTGAAGTCGACCGTGCGGCCCTGGGAGTCGGTCAGCCGCCCGTCGTCGAGGACCTGGAGAAGGATGTTGAAGACGTCCGGGTGCGCCTTCTCCACCTCGTCGAGCAGGAGCAGCGAGTACGGGTGCCGGCGCACGACCTCGGTGAGCTGGCCGGCCTCCTCGTGCCCCACGTACCCGGGCGGGGCGCCGACCAGGCGGCTGACGGTGTGCCGCTCCTGGTACTCGCTCATGTCCAGGCGGACCATCCGCTCCTCGCTGCCGAACAGGGCCTCCGCGAGCGCCCTTGCCAGCTCGGTCTTGCCGACCCCGGTCGGGCCGAGGAAGAGGAAGCTGCCGATCGGCCGGTCGGGGCTGGCGAGCCCGGCGCGGGAGCGCATCACCGCGTCGGCGACCACACGGACCGCCTCCTCCTGACCGACGACCCGCTCGTGCAGATGCTGTTCCAGACCGAGCAGCCGGTCCTTCTCCTCCTCGGTGAGGCTGCTCACCGGGATACCGGTCTGCCGCGACACCACCTGGGCGATGGCCTCGGCCGTGACCTCCAGGTGCTGGCCCTCGTCCACCTCGCCGTCCCCGCCGGCCTCGGTGATCCGCTGCTTCAACTCGACGATCCGGTCACGCAGTTGCGTGGCCTGCTCGTACTGCTCGGCCGCGACCGCCTGGTCCTTGTCGGTGATCAGCTGCTCGACCTCGCGCTCCAGGGCCCGGACGTCCGTGCCCTTCGTCCGGGCCCCCAGCCGCACCCGGGCGCCGGCCTGGTCGATCAGGTCGATGGCCTTGTCCGGCAGGCGCCGGTCGGAGAGGTAGCGGTCGGACAGTTCGACGGCCGCGACCAGCGCCTCGTCGGCGTAACGAACCTGGTGGTGGGCCTCGTAACGGTCCCGCAGCCCCCGCAGGATCTCGATCGCGTCCGCGGGTGTGGGCTCCGGGATGAGGATCGGCTGGAAGCGGCGGGCCAGCGCCGCGTCCTTCTCGATCCGGCGGAACTCCTCCAGCGTGGTGGCGCCCACGATGTGCAGCTCACCCCGGGCCAGGGCCGGCTTGAGGATGTTGCCGGCGTCCATGGACCCGCCCTCGCCGCCGCCCCCGGCGCCGACCACGGTGTGCACCTCGTCGATGAAGACGATCAGCCGGTCGGAGTTGGCGCGGATCTCGCCGACGATGTTGTTCAGCCGCTCCTCGAAGTCACCCCGGTAGCGGGTGCCGGCGACCACACCGGTCAGGTCCAGGGCGAACACCCGCCGCCCGACGAGCACGTCCGGCACGTCACCGTCCGCGATGCGCTGGGCGAGCCCCTCCACGACGGCCGTCTTGCCGACGCCCGCGTCACCGATGAGCACCGGGTTGTTCTTGCCGCGCCGGGAGAGCACCTCGATGGTCTGCTCGATCTCCTCGTCCCGCCCGATCACCGGGTCGATACGGCCCTTGCGCGCCAGGTCGGTCAGATCGCGGCCGTACTTGTCCAGGGTGGGCGTGGACGCGGAGCGCGGCCGTTCGATGCTGGTCTGCCCGCCGTCCGGGGCCGACTCCGGGGGGAGACCGGACGGGGCGAAACGGGCCGAGTTCAGGATGTGCCCGGCCGCCGAGTCGGGGTTCGCCGCGAGGGCGCTGAGCACGTGCTCCGGGCCGATGTAACCGGTGCCGCGGGCCCGGGCGAGGTCGTGCGCGTCCAGCAGGGCGCGCTTGGCGGCCGGGGTGAGCGACAGCGAGGTCGGCGGCGGCACCTCGCCCGGCGGGTGCTGGACCGGGCCCGAGCGCTCGTCGATCTCCGTCGCGAGGGAGTCGGGATCCGCGCCGGCGCGGGTGAGCAGACTCCTGGTCGGCTCGGCGGACAGCGCGGCCCGCAGCAGGTGCTGGGTGTCCAGGTCCCGGCTGCCGTGTTCGGCGGCGTACTGGGCGGCGCCCCGCACCAGTTCCCGGGCGGGCTGACTGAGCAGCCGCCCGATGTCGATCTGCCGGGGACCTGGGCGCGGTCCGCCGAAGAATCGGGCGAGGAATTCTCCGAAGGGGTCGTAGCCTTCTGAGCCGGTGAAGCCGCTGGTCATGGCGTTCCCATCCGGCGTCCCTGCGCGGGCCGGGGACGCCCTCGCTGATCGACGTGCCGGAGTCGGGTAACCCACGTGACAGGTGGTTACACCCCTGGGCGCGCTCGTAGAACACCTTCGCACGAACGAGGGGAGGGGGCACCTTCAGAGAACTTCGCGGGGCCCTTCCCGGGACCCGGCACTCCTCCCGGCCGCCTCCCCCCGAGCCGTCGCGACTGGGGGCGCCGAGCGACGAGGGCGTCGGTCAGCGTGCGGTCAGGATCCGTGGTCCCGCGTCCGTGATGGCCACCGTGTGCTCCACGTGGGCCGCGCGCGAGCCGTCGTCGGTCCGCAGGGTCCAGCCGTCCGGCGCCTCGTGGTAGCCGTCCTTGCCGCCGCCGATGAGCATGGGCTCGAGGGCCAGGACCATGCCGTGCCGCAGCGGGAACCCGCGCCCGGGGCGGCCCTCGTTGGGAACGGGCGGGTCCTCGTGCATACGGCGGCCGATGCCGTGGCCGCCGAAGCCCTCCGGGATGCCGTAGCCCCCGGCGCGGCACACCGTGCCGATCGCGTGCGCGATGTCGCCGATGCGGTTGCCCACGACCGCCGCCTCGATGCCCGCCGCCAGCGCCCGCTCTGCGGTCTCGATCATCGTGACGTCGGCCGGACGCGGCTCGCCGACCACGAAGCTGATCGCGGAGTCGCCGGCCCACCCGCCCAGTTCGGCGCCGAAGTCGATGGAGACGAGGTCGCCGTCGCGCAGCCGGTAGGGGGTCGGGATGCCGTGCACGATCGCGTCGTTCACCGAGGCGCAGATGACGCCTGGGAAGGGGGTGGGTGCGAACGAGGGCCGGTAGCCGAGGAAGGGCGAGCCCGCGCCCGCCCCGCGCAGCACGTCGTGCGCCACTTCGTCCAGCTCCAGCAGGGAAACGCCGACGTCAGCGGCTTGTCGTACGGCCGTCAGGCCCTGCCCCACGACCTGGCCGGCCTCGTACATGGCGTCGATGGATGTGTCCGTCTTCAGCTCTACCATGCCAATTACTATACCGGTATTACAATGACGGCATGGTACGCACCCCCCTCACCCCCGAAGAGCGCGAACGCGGCGAACGGCTCGGCCGGCTGCTGCGTGAGGCTCGCGGTGGTCGCAGCATGACGGCGGTCGCGGCCGACGCCGGGATCTCCGCGGAGACCCTTCGCAAGATCGAGACCGGCCGCGCGCCGACACCCGCGTTCTTCACGGTGGCCGCGCTGGCCCGGGCGCTCGGTCTGTCCATGGACGAGCTGGCGGGGCTCTGTGCGTTGGCGGAGGTGTGACGGGCCCCTCGGGCAGTCGTCGCGCAGCCGTCAAGATCGCGCAATGAGGGTCCTGTCCTGCCCCGGAAAACTGCCCGTAGCCGTCCTGTAACACGACTGGTGTTGCCTACGGACCGGAGTGCTCCGGTCTGGAGGGAGTTGGGCGATGACTCTGGATCAACTCCCCGGTAGGGTCCGGGAGTTCGCGAACTACCTCGACGGCCTGCTGGGCCGCCTGGACCAGAGCGCCGGCTGGTGCGGCGTGTTCTGGCAGCGCGACCCCGACGGCATGCAGGCCTGCCTCGACGGCCGTGAGATACCGCCCTGGGACGTGGTCGAAGCCCTCCTCCAGGACCTCTCCACCGAGTACGGCTCCGCCTTCGCCGCCCCGGAGGCGGACCGCGCCCGCGCCCTGCACGCCGCCGCGCTCGTCGCCCACGACGCCCGGCCCGGCGGCCGCGACGCCCTCGGCGACCGCTTCGACGTCATGCTCCGCGAACAGCGCTACGCGGCGGAACGGCAGGCGGAACTCGGCCGGTTCCTCGCCTCCGCGACCACCCAGCAGGAGGCCGACGTCATCCGCCTCGACCTCGCCTGGGCCCGCGACGACCACGAACGCGCGACCCGCCGCTGCGCCGAACTCCGGGCACGCATCGAGGACTTGGAACGACGGTCGGTGGGCGGGAAGGCCGAGGAGATCCGGCGCGCGCGGGCGGCGGAGGGCGGTGCCGTGTTCCGCGTCGGCGAGACGGACACGCGCACGGACGGGCGCGGGGCGTCCGGCCTCCGGCCGGACGGCCGGGATGGGTACGGTGCGCCGTCGGGCGGTCGGGAGGCGTACGGGGCCCCGTCGGGTGGCCGTGACGCGTATGGCACGCCGTCGGGCGGGCGGGACGCGTACGGAAGGTCGTCGGACGGTCGAGAGGCCCACGCCGGGCCGTCGGACGGCCGTGGTGTCTCCTACGGCGCACGACCGGACGGGCGTGAGGCTTCGTACGGTGCGCGATCGGACGGGCACGACGGCTCGTACGGCGACGGATTCCCCGGCATGCCGCAACAGCGTGACCTGCGGTTCGCGGCCGCCGTGGAAGACGATTCCGACGCCGGTCACGCCGGTCACGCCGGTCAGGCCGAGTACGACCGCCGCTCAAGCCCTGAGCGGCAGGACCCCGCCTTCGAGGAGCCGTCCGTCCCGCAGGAGCAGCCCGCCGCCACCCCGAAGCAACGCAAGCGTCGGCGTGGCAGCGCCCGCTTCGCCGGGCTGGCGGAGGAGGAGGCCGCCCCCGTCGTCGTGCCGCCGACCGCCGTGCCGGACGTGCCCGCCGCACCTGTCGCCACCGGCCGTGGCCTGCGCGGAGCCCGGTACGCCGGGACCGCGGCAGGCGCCCGGCCGCAGCCGCGGAGCGAGCCGCTGGACACGGTGTCCCGGCGCGAGGCCGCCGGGACGGTCGAGCGGCTGGTGCGGCTGCGCGGCGAGGGCCGCAGCGGTGAGGCGCACGCACTGCTCGCCGAGCTGGCGTACTGGCCCGCCGTCCGCTACCCGCTGCTCGCCGCCGAGATGCAGCGCGCCGGGCTGGGCGCCGACTGGGCGACCCTGCTGTGGGAGGCGGCCTCGCTGCCCCCCGACCGGCTCGTCGCCGTGGCCGACGCCCTGGCCTCCGCGGGGCTCGGCAGCGACGGGGAGCAGGTCCTGCGGCAGGGCGTCGTGCGGCCCGCCGACGAGCTCGGCCGGGCCGTGCTGGAGCTGGCCGCCCAGGGGCGGCGCGGCGACGCCCGCGCGCTCCTGGACGCCTACGTCCGCGTCCGCACCGCCGAGGAGGCCGTCCGCAGCGTCGAGCCGGACCCGCAGATCCTCGTCCCGCTCCTGCTGGAGGCCGCCCGGGACGCCTCGGCCGAGCTCCACCGGGACCTGGCCCACGCGCTCCGGGTGGCGGGCTTCAGCGCCTGACCGGGCCGGGCCGGACCGGCTGACCCCGTCATGGCGCGGCAGGGGTTGCCGGCTCACGCCGCTCGGCCGCTCGGCGAGCGATCGGGTCCTACGCGATCGACACCGGCCGGGTTGGAACCAGCCCGGTCACATCGACGTAAAGAGAACCCCGCACGCTGGTGCTGGCGGGATATCGAACGCGATTCACCCGGTCGAGTGGGCGGGCATCCTTCCCGGCGGGGACTTTGCCCTCTACCGTCGGCGTACACGCGCGTAGACGCCTCTGACGTCACCGTCGAAGGAGCAGCTCATGGCCAACGTCGTACGTGCCGCCCTCGTCCAGGCCACCTGGACCGGCGACACCGAGTCCATGGTGGCGAAACACGAGGAGCACGCCCGCGAGGCGGCCCGCCGGGGTGCCAAGATCATCGGCTTCCAGGAAGTCTTCAACGCCCCCTACTTCTGTCAGGTCCAGGATCCGGAGCACTACCGCTGGGCCGAGCCGGTGCCGGACGGGCCGACGACGCGTCGTATGCAAGAGCTCGCGCGCGAGACCGGCATGGTGATCGTCGTCCCGGTGTTCGAGGTCGAGCAGTCGGGCTTCTACTACAACACCGCCGCCGTGATCGACGCCGACGGCACCGTCCTCGGCAAATACCGCAAGCACCACATCCCGCAGGTCAAGGGCTTCTGGGAGAAGTTCTACTTCAAGCCGGGCAACGTAGGCTGGCCGGTCTTCGACACCGCCGTCGGCAAGGTCGGCGTCTACATCTGCTACGACCGGCACTTCCCGGAGGGCTGGCGGCAGCTCGGCCTGAACGGAGCCCAGCTCGTCTACAACCCGTCCGCCACCCACCGCGGACTCTCCTCCCACCTGTGGCGCCTCGAACAGCCGGCCGCAGCCGTCGCGAACGAGTACTTCGTCGCCGCGATCAACCGGGTCGGCGTCGAGGAGTACGGCGACAACGACTTCTACGGGACGAGCTACTTCGTCGACCCGCGCGGTCAGTTCGTCGGGGAAACCGCCAATGACAAGGAAGAGGAACTCGTCGTCCGCGACCTCGACTTCGACCTCATCGAAGAGGTACGGCAGCAGTGGGCGTTCTACCGCGACCGCCGTCCCGACGCCTACGACGGGCTGGTGCAGCCGTGACCAAGGACCTGCTGGGCCGCCACCGCTCCGTCCTGCCCGACTGGCTCGCCCTCTACTACGAGGACCCGCTGGAGCTCACCCACGGCGAGGGCCGGTACGTCTGGGACGCCGAGGGCAACAAGTACCTCGACTTCTTCGGCGGCATCCTGACGACGATGACCGCGCACGCCCTCCCCGAGATCACCAAGGCGGTGAGCGAGCAGGCCGGGCGGATCATCCACTCCTCCACGCTCTACCTCAACCGGCCGATGGTCGAACTGGCCGAACGGGTGGCCCAGTTGAGCGGCATCCCGGACGCCCGCGTCTTCTTCACCACCTCCGGCACCGAGGCCAACGACACCGCCCTGATGCTGGCGACGACGTACCGCCGCAGCAACACCGTCCTGGCGATGCGCAACAGCTACCACGGCCGTTCCTTCAGCGCGGTCGGCATCACCGGCAACCGCGGCTGGTCACCCACGTCGCTCTCCCCGCTGCAGACGCTGTACGTCCACGGAGGCGTGCGCACGCGCGGCCCCTACGCCTCGCTCGGCGACGCCGACTTCATCGCGGCCTGCGTCGACGACCTGACCGACCTGCTCGGCCACACCCGCCCGCCCGCCGCCCTGATCGCCGAACCCATCCAGGGCGTCGGCGGCTTCACCTCCCCGCCGGACGGCCTGTACGCGGCCTTCCGCGAGGTGCTGCAGGAGCGGGGCATCCTGTGGATCGCCGACGAGGTGCAGACCGGCTGGGGCCGCACCGGCGAGCACTTCTGGGGCTGGCAGGCACACGGACAGAACGGTCCGCCGGACATCATGACCTTCGCCAAGGGCATCGGCAACGGAATGTCCATCGGCGGGGTCGTCGCCCGCGGCGAGATCATGAACTGCCTGGACGCCAACAGCATCTCGACGTTCGGCGGCACCCAGATCACCATGGCGGCGGGCCTCGCGAACCTGACGTACCTGCTGGAGCACGACCTCCAGGGCAACGCCCGACGCGTCGGCGGACTGCTCATCGAGCGGCTGCGGGCGGCCGCCGCTCAGGTTCCGGCCGTGCGGGAGGTGCGCGGGCGCGGGCTGATGCTCGGCATCGAGGTGGTCAGGCCCGGCACCGACCAGGCCGACCCGCAGGCCGCGGCCGCCGTACTCGAAGCGGCCCGCGAGGGCGGGCTGCTCATCGGCAAGGGCGGCGGCCACGACACCAGCGCCCTGCGCGTCGCCCCGCCCCTGTCCTTGACCGTCGCGGAGGCCGAGGAAGGCGCCGCGATCCTCGAAGACGCTCTGAGGAGCATCCAGTAGCAGCACTCCGAACAAGGGAAACGCCGCCATGACCACCACCTTGGAGACCTGGGAGCAGGTGGAGCCGACCCTGTCGGTCCGCCAGGTCCTGACGCTGGAGCGGGTCCTCGCCGGGGAGCCCGAGGTGGTGGCAGGTGCCGGTCAGCTCGACCGGGCCGTGCGCTGGGTGCACGTCGCCGAGGCCTGCGACGTGGGCGTGATGCTCAGCGGCGGCGAGATGGTCCTCACCACCGGAGTGCTGCTCGCCGGCGACGAGGGCGCGCAGGCCGAGTACATCCAGTCCCTGCACCGCGCGGAGGCCGCGGCCGTCGTGCTGGGCCTGGGACGGGCGTTCCCCACCCCGCCGGACGTGATGCGCCGCGCCGCCGAGCGGTGCGGGCTGCCGATGATCGTCCTGCACCGGCCCTTTCCCTTCGCCGAGCTGACGGAGGAGGTCCAGTCCCGGCTGGTGCGGCGGAAGTTCGCCGCCGTCAGCCTCTCCGAGGCGGTACGCACCGCGCTCACCGGACTCATCACCGCGGGCGCCCCGCTGCAACGCCTGCTCGACGAGGTCGCCCAGCACAGCGGCTGTCCCGTCGTCGTCACCAACCTCGCCCACCGCGTCCTCGCCACCGCGGGGGAGCGGCCCGCCGTGGACGACGTGCTGCGGGACTGGGAGCGCATCGCCCGCCAGGCCGGCGGCAACGAGGTCGACGGCTGGATCCGCGCGGAGCTGGCCGGACGGGGAGAGCGGTGGGGCCGGATCACGCTCTGCGGCTACCGCGGCGACACCGCCGGCGGGCGACTGCTCGCCGACCGGGCCGCCGAGGCCCTCGTGCTGCACCGCATGCTCGGCGGCAACTCCACGCACAGCTGGGAGGAGCAGTCCGCGCAGAGTCTGCTGACCGACCTGGTCAGCGGGATCGTCCCGGCCCGGCAACTGCTGCCGCGGGCCCGCGCGGCCGGACTCCCCGTCAACCGGCGCAGCTTCGTCCCGCTGGTCGTACGCGACGGCGAACCGGCCCAGCTCGACCGCGTGCTGCGCATGGTGGGGATGCCCGGACTCGTCGCCGAACTCGCCGACGGAGCTGTCGCCGTCCTGCTGAGCCTCGCCCGCGACCAGGACACGACGGCCCTCGCCGCGCACTTCGCGGCCCGGCTGCGCACCGAGTCCGGGTCCTCGAAGGCCGTGGTGGCCGCGGCCGACGAGCGCACCGACTGGGACGACGTCCCCGCCGGGCTGCGCGAGGCCCTGCACGTCGCCGACGCCGTGGCGGACTCCTCGGCCGTCCTGGACCTCCCGGCCGTCGTACGCCTGAAGGACGTCCACCTGCGCGGTCTGATACGGCTGCTGCGCGACGACCCGCATGTGCAGTCCTTCGCGGAGCGCGAGCTGGACGGGCTGCTGTGCGGGGCCGGCGAGGACCTGCTCGCCGTACTGCGCACCTATCTCGCCACCGGCCGCAACAAGTCCCGCACCGCCCAGCTCCACCACGTCTCCCGCCCGGCGCTCTACCGCCGGCTGGAGTCCATACAGGGGCGGCTCGGCGTCGACCTCGACGACTTCGAGCAGGCCGCCTCGGTACACATCGCGCTCCTCGCACACGACGCGCAACAGGCTTGAAACATGCGACGACCAGGGAAAACGGCGGTGAAACATGGGCCCACAGCAGGGTGACACCGTGCCACGCCGCACGCCCGCAGACGTGACACCGTGCAACTCAAATGGGCTCTTCGGACTTCTTAGGCTCCTCGCACACCGAGTGACCGGAGGTCCCGATGAGCACAGTGATCCGAGCCGCCCTCTTCCAGACCGCCTGGACCGGCGACAAGGAGTCGATGATCCAGGTGCACGAGCAGGCGGCCCGCGACGCCGCCGCGCAGGGTGCCCAAGTCCTGTGCTTCCAGGAGCTGTTCTACGGACCGTACTTCTGCCAGGTCCAGGACAAGGCGTTCTACGAGTACGCCGAACAGATCCCGAACGGCCCGATCGTCAAGCGCTTCCAGGCGCTCGCCAAGGAACTCGGCCTCGTCCTGGTCCTGCCGATGTACGAGGAGGAGCAGCCCGGCGTCCTCTACAACACGGCCGCCGTGATCGACGCGGACGGCTCGTACCTCGGCAAGTACCGCAAGCACCACATCCCGCAGGTGCCCGGCTTCTGGGAGAAGTTCTACTTCCGTCCCGGCAACAGCGGCTGGCCGATCTTCGACACCGCCGTCGGCAGGATCGGTGTCTACATCTGCTACGACCGCCACTTCCCGGAGGGCTGGCGCGCACTGGGTCTGGAGGGCGCCGAGATCGTCTTCAACCCGTCGGCCACCTCGCGCGGCCTGTCGGCCTACCTGTGGCAGCTGGAGCAGCCGGCCGCGGCCGCCGCCAACGAGTACTTCGTCGGCGCGATCAACCGGGTCGGCGTCGAGGAGCTGGGCGACAACGACTTCTACGGGACGAGCTACTTCGTCGACCCGGAGGCCCAGTTCGTCGGCGAGGTGGCGAGCGACAAGGAGACCGAACTGGTCGTCCGCGACCTCGACCTGGCCAAGCTCCGCGAGGTCCGCGACCGCTGGCAGTTCTACCGCGACCGCCGTCCCGACGCGTACGGTCCCCTGACCGCTCCGTAACCGGGCCGGGCACGTTCGCCGGTCCGGCGCACGGGGGGCCGGACCGGCGGCACCGACCGACCCGCACCACACCAGTGTTGAACACGGCAGGAGAGGGATCATGAGCAGCCGTACCGTCATCCGTGGTGGCCTCGTCATCACCGCGTCCGACGAGATCCACGCCGACGTCCTGATCGAGGACGGCCGCATCGCCGCCCTCGCCGCCTCCGGCACCTCCGCCGCCGAGGCCTGGACGGCCGAGCGCACCATCGACGCCACCGGGAAGTACGTCATCCCGGGCGGGGTCGACGCCCACACGCACATGGAGCTGCCGTTCGGCGGCACCTCAGCCTCCGACACCTTCGAGACCGGCACCCGGGCCGCCGCCTGGGGCGGCACGACGACCATCGTCGACTTCGCGGTGCAGAGCGTCGGCCAGTCCCTGCGCGAGGGCCTGGACGCCTGGCACGCCAAGGCCGAGGGCAACTGCGCGATCGACTACGGCTTCCACATGATCGTCTCCGACGTGAACCAGGACACGCTCAAGGAGATGGACCTGCTGGTGGAGGAGGGCGTGACCTCCTTCAAGCAGTTCATGGCCTACCCCGGCGTCTTCTACAGCGACGACGGCCAGATCCTGCGCGCCATGCAGCGCTCCGCCGAGAACGGCGGCCTGATCATGATGCACGCCGAGAACGGCATCGCGATCGACGTGCTGGTGGAGCAGGCGCTGGCACGCGGTGAGACCGACCCGCGCTACCACGGGGAGGTCCGCAAGGCGCTGCTCGAAGCCGAGGCCACCCACCGGGCCATCAAGCTCGCGCAGGTCGCGGGCGCGCCCCTGTACGTCGTGCACGTCTCGGCGATGGAGGCGGTCGCCGAGCTGGCCAGGGCACGCGACGAGGGCCTGAACGTCTTCGGCGAGACCTGCCCGCAGTACCTGTTCCTGTCGACGGACAACCTCGCCGAGCCCGACTTCGAGGGCTCGAAGTACGTGTGCTCGACGCCGCTGCGGCCCAAGGAGCACCAGGCCCACCTCTGGAAAGGCCTGCGCACCAACGACCTCCAGGTCGTCTCCACCGACCACTGCCCCTTCTGCTTCGTGGGCCAGAAGGAGCTCGGCCGCGGCGACTTCTCGAAGATCCCCAACGGCCTACCGGGCGTCGAGAACCGCATGGACCTGCTCCACCAGGCCGTCGTCGACGGGAACATCTCGCGCCGCCGCTGGATCGAGATCGCCTGCGCGACCCCGGCCCGCATGTTCGGCATGTACCCGAAGAAGGGCACCATCGCCCCCGGCGCCGACGCGGACGTCGTCATCTACGACCCGCAGGCCGAGCAGATCGTCTCCGCCGAGACCCACCACATGAACGTCGACTACTCGGCGTACGAGGGCAAGCGCCTCACCGGCCGCGTCGAGACCGTTCTCTCGCGCGGCGAACTCGTCATCACCGAGCGGGAGTACACCGGGCACGCCGGACACGGCACGTACACCCCCCGCTCCACCTGTCAGTACCTCAACTAGGAGTGGCGTCCATGGACTTCGGACTCGTCCTGCAGACCGACCCGCCGGCCTCGAAGGTCATCAGTCTGATGAAGCGGGCCGAGCGCAACGGCTTCACCTACGGCTGGACCTTCGACTCCGCCGTGCTGTGGCAGGAACCGTTCGTCATCTACAGCCAGATCCTGTCGAACACGAGCAAGCTGAAGGTCGGCCCGATGGTCACCAACCCGGGCACCCGCACCTGGGAGGTCACCGCCTCCACCTTCGCCACGCTCAACGACATGTTCGGCAACCGCACGGTCTGCGGCATCGGCCGCGGCGACTCCGCGATGCGTGTCGCCGGCCGCAAGCCCAACACCCTGGCCCGCATCAGCGAGGCCATGAAGGTCATCCGGGCACTGGGCCGCGGCGACGAGGCCGACCTCGGCGGCACGGTCGTCAGGTTCCCGTGGATCAAGCCGGGCGCCGAACTGCCCGTGTGGATGGCCGCGTACGGCCCCAAGGCCCTGAAGATGACCGGCGAGGAGGCCGACGGGTTCATCCTCCAGCTCGCCGACCTCTACCTGACCGAGTACATGGTCAAGGCCGTGAAGGACGCGGCCGTCGCCGCCGGACGCGATCCGTCCGAGGTGAAGATCTGCGTCGCCGCCCCCGCCTACGTCACCGAGGACGACTCGCCCGAGGCGCTGGCCCACGCGCGCGACCAGTGCCGCTGGTTCGGCGGGATGGTCGGCAACCACGTCGCCGACCTGGTCTCCAAGTACGGTGAGCACTCCGCCGCCGTACCGGAGGAACTCACCGACTACATCAAGGCGCGCGAAGGCTACGACTACTCCCACCACGGGCGCGCCGACAACCCCGACACCCAGTTCGTGCCGGACGAGATCGTCGAGCGGTTCTGCCTGATCGGCCCGGCCGACAAGCACGTCGAGAAGCTGAACGCGCTGCGTGAGCTGGGCGTCGACCAGTTCGCGGTCTACGACATGCACGACGCCCAGGAAGCCACCATCGACGCGTACGGGTCGACGGTGATCCCGGCCCTCAACGGCTGACCCGCATCCCCGCTCACCTCCCCATCCCCCCACTCCAGTTCTCCCCTCCCCGCCTCCCCGGGGAGGGGGTGGCGGGGCCGGGGAAGGGAGGACACGCCCCCACGCCGCCCGGCACGCACTCTCGCCGCACCGGACGTAGGCCCAAGTAGCTCCGCTACGAGGGCCTACGTCCGGCACGCCGAGAGCACGCACCGAACGACGCGGGAACGCACCCTCCCTTCCCCGGCCCCGCCGGCCCGCACGGCCTTTCCGGATCCGCCCCTCGTTTGATTGGCCTGCCCATGACCGACACCGCTCCCACGGCCATACCGCCGTCCCCTCAAGTCACCCTCGCCGACGGCCGGGTGGAGCTCGCCCCGGGCAGCCCCGCCCCGAGCGGCCGCTACGCCAACGAGGACCTGCTGCCGGTCCCGGTGGAGAAGCGCACCTGGACCACGTACAACTTCTCGGCGCTGTGGGTCGGCATGGCCCACAACACGGCTTCCTGGACCCTGGCCTCCGGTCTGATCGCCGTGGGCATGGACTGGAAGCAGGCGGTGTTCACCATCGCCCTGGCCAACGTGATCGTGCTGGTCCCGATGCTGCTCACCGGGCACGCGGGGCCGAAGTACGGCATCCCCTTCCCGGTCTTCGCCCGCGCCTCCTTCGGCATCCGCGGCGCCAACCTCCCCGCTGTCGTACGGGCGTTGGTGGCGTGCGGCTGGTTCGGCATCCAGACCTGGATCGGCGGCGAGGCGATCTACTTCCTCGCCGGGAAGCTGATCGGCAACGGCTGGAGCGACGCCGGACAGTTCGGCGGCTATCCCTGGACCATGTGGCTGTCGTTCGCGATCTTCTGGGCGATCCAGGTCGCGATCATCTACCGGGGCATGGAGACGATCCGCCGCTTCGAGAACTGGGCGGCGCCCTTCGTCCTCGTCGGCGCCTTCGTGATGCTGATCTGGATGAGCAACAAGGCGGGCGGCTTCGGCCCGCTGCTCGACCAGCCCTCCAAGCTGGGCTGGGGCGGCGACTTCTGGAAGCTGTTCTGGCCGTCCCTCATGGGCATGATCGGCTTCTGGTCCACCCTGTCCCTGAACATCCCGGACTTCACCCGCTACGGCAAGAGCCAGAAGTCGCAGATGTGGGGCCAGGCGCTCGGTCTGCCGACCACCATGACGCTCTTCGCGCTGCTGTCGGTGATGGTCACCTCCGGTTCGCAGGCCGTGTACGGCGAGACGATCTGGAACCCGGTGGAGCTCGCCGCCAAGACGGACAACGTCGTGGGCCTGCTGTTCGCGCTGGTCACCGTACTGGTGGCGACCCTGTCGGTGAACATCGCGGCCAACCTTGTCTCGCCGGCCTTCGACTTCTCCAACATCGTGCCCCGCAAGATCACCTTCCGGGCCGGCGCGCTCGCCACCTGCGTCCTCGGCGTACTGATCTTCCCCTGGAAGCTGTACTCCGACCCGCAGGGCTACATCTTCACCTGGCTCGGCCTGGTCGGCGGTCTGCTCGGCACGGTCGCCGGCATCCTCATCGCCGACTACTGGATCCTGCGCCGCGGCAAGCTCGACCTGACCGACCTGTACCGCGCCGGCGGCCGCTACTGGTACGACGGCGGATGGAACTGGCGGGCCGTGGTCGCGTTCGTCACCGGTGGTGTCCTGGCCATCGGCGGCGCGAGCTTCAAGCCGCTGATCGACGGGCGGCCCATCCCGGCCCTGGAGCCGCTGGCCGACTACGGCTGGGCGGTGGGCCTGGGGACGTCGATGGTCCTGTACGTGGTGCTGATGCTGCTGCGCGGAAGGGACCGCCTGGAGGCGTAAGGCGGCCCGGTTGCCGGAGGACGGACTGGAGGGCGGTCGAGGGCGGTCAGCCCTGCCGGCCGTCCTCCAGCGCCGTGACCGCCTCCTTGGCGGCCTTGATGGCGCCCTTGTTGATCTCGTCCGTGCTCGGCGCCTTCTTCGACTCGAAGTCACTGCCGTTGTACGTGATGGTCACCAGCGCGTTGGACGCGCGCACCACGACCACGCCCTCGCGGGTCTGCTGCTTGTCCTCCGTGGTGAGGTTCACGACGGAGTACGCCGAGTCGCCGAGACCGGGCACGTCCCCGCCACCGCTCTTCTCCGTGACGGTGCCCTGGTAGGACTTCTTCGCCGCCTCGTCCGTGTCCATGACCTCGAAGGAGACGTCGAGCCAGCGGTAGTCGTACCCCTTCAGGGCGTTCCACGAGCAGGTGCGGCGCAGTTTCGTGTCCGTCGACGGGATCTCCTTGCCGGCCGCCTTGACGCCCGGCACGAGCGAGGTGATCGTCTTGTCGGCGAGGCTGTCGCACGGCGCGGGCGCGGCGGCGTACGTCTTCGACGCGGCGGCCGTCGACGGAGCGGAGGCGGACTGCGTGCCGGTCTTCTGCTCCTCCTTGTGCTCGGCGGCCGGTGTCGCGGCGAACGGACCGGACGTCAGCGCCCAGCCCGCCGCGGCGAGTACGACGACGGGCGACAGGCGTGCGGTGAGGGCGAGCGGCAGGGGAAGAGAGCTGGAACGCACGGCGCACTTTTCGTGGGGGACGGTGCGGAAGGAGTCCGCACTGCGGACGGGGCGCCAGTTTCACACGACTGACTGTGGGACGGAAGTGCCAACTCGCTCCGTACCTGTGCGGTCACAGCACCCCGCCACTGATGGGCCGTGTGCCCTGTTATGTCCTCGCGGTGGGCCGGTTGAACGCCGTCTCGATCCGGTCCACGGCCGCGAACGCCCCGTAGGAGACGAGGTGCACCAGACAGTGGTCGGTGTGCTCCGGCCGACGCCAGGCCGCGACGTCCTCGTCCGTGATGCGGTACGGGGCGAGGGCGGCCAGCAGCGCCAGGCGTGCGCCGGGGTGCTCCCGCCGGTCCGGGAACCCGCTCGGATCGAGTGGCGGATGTGATCCGTCCCAGTCCCACAGGGTTTCCTCGACGAGGGCCTGCTCTTCGGCGTCGAGGAGGCCGGAGCCCGCCATGGCCGCCCTGATCAGCGCCGCGTACGCGAGGCCGACGGGCGTGCCGTCCGCCCACCTGGGGGCTTCGCCGGGGTCGGGGAGGTCGAGGAGGGCAAGGGCCTCGCCGGGCACGGCGGGGCGGCGTACGGTCCGGGAGAGCGTGCGGCCCGCGAGAGAGCGGACCACCCGGAACCGCTGGGCGTTGCCCGGCAGCAGGTTCTCGGTCAGCAGGGCGGACACGATCCGGTTGATGAAGTGGAACGCGAGCGCGGTGCCGAGGTAGCCGGGGGCGTGCTCGCGCGGGAAGGGGTACGGCTCGGGGCCGAGGCCGCCCGGTACGCGGGTCAGCTTGCCCCACTCCAGCACGCGCGCGTGCTGCTCGTTCTCCGGCCGCTCTCCTCGGGCCAGGCGTTCGGCGAGCGCGTGGTCCCCGGTGGCGTGCAGCAGCACGGTGTGCGCGTCCACGCAGAACGGGCACCTGTTGGCGAGCGACACCCCGAGCGCCGCCAACTCCTTGCCGGTACGGCTGCCGGGTCCCGCGATCAGCGACTCGCGCATCAACGCCCAGACGGCCGCGAGGATCTCGGGTGCGGAGGACAGGACCACGAAGGTGACGGGCTCGTCGATGCCGAAGTCGCGGGAGAGCTGGGCGTAGACCTCGGCGACTCGGCCGGTGGCCGCCTTGGGCGGCAGGGGCTCGGTGTAGCGGAAAGGTGTGGGCATGGGCAGCAGCGTGCGCCGCGGGGACGGGTGCGGTCGTCGTACGGCCGAAGACAGTCGGCGCTGCGCCGAGGGGCCGGGGCGAGGCCGCTTTCTACTGCGCCGGGAGTAGTCGGGGAGTTGTCCACAGGGCTGACGCCGGTGTCGGCGCCGGAGGCTACTGTGCGGGCATGAGCGGGCACTTGGTCACACCCAGGGTTCTCGCCGACGCGGCCCTCGCGGTCGTGGTCGGCGCCCTCGTCGTGACCACGGCCGCCTTCGACGGGGACACGACGGCCGTCGACTACGCGTTGATCGTGCTCGGTTCGGCCGCCCTGGCGTTCTACCGGCCGGCCCCGCTGGCGGTGCTGGCCGCGGCCACCGCGACCGGCGCGGCGTACGTCCTGCACGCCCACCCCGGTCTGCTCGCCGCCCTCCCCGTTCTCGCCGCCGTGCACACCGCGGCCCGGGTGGGACACCGGGGCTGGGCCGCCGCGGCGAGCGGGGTGTACCTGGCGGCGTACGTGACGACGGGCCCGACGACGGGGGAGGTCGTGGAGAAGGCCGCGCTGCTCACGGGCTGGTTCCTGTGCGCGGTCGTGACGGGCCTCGCCGACCGCAACTGGCAGGCGTATCTGCGCCAGACCGAACAGCGCGCCCTGGAGGCCGAGCGCACCCGGGAGGAGGCCGCGCTGCGCCGAGCGGGCGAGGAACGTCTGCGGATCGCGCGGGAGTTGCACGACTCCCTCACCCACAGCATCTCGATCGTCAAGCTCCAGGCAGGCGTGGCGGTCCACCTGGCCCGCAAGCGCGGCGAGGAGGTGCCGCCCGCGTTGCTCGCCATCCAGGAGGCGGGCGGCGAGGCCATGCGCGAGCTCCGGGCCACCCTGGAGATCCTGCGCACCGACGAACCGGCCGGCACACCCGCGGTGCTCGTGGAGCGCGCACGGGCGGCGGGCCTCAGCGTCCAGCTGTCGGTGAGCGGCGAGGAGCGGCCCCTGCCGGCGGCCCTCGACCGGGCGGTGTACCGCATCGTCCAGGAGGCCCTGACGAACGCGGCACGGCACGCGGGCCCGGCCAAGGTGCAGGTGCGACTGGAGTACGGCGGCGATGAGTTGGTGATAAGGGTGGACGACGACGGAACAGCCGAGGCCACCCGGCCCCCGACACCGGGCATCGGCCTCACCGGCATGCGCGAACGTGTCACGGCCCTCGGCGGCGCACTTCACGCCGGCCCGCGTGCGGAGGGCGGCTTCTCGGTGCGGGCGGAGCTGCCCTGGGAGGCTGCCGGATGATCAGGGTGGCACTCGTCGACGACCAGGCGCTGATGCGCGCCGGTTTCCGTGCGCTGCTGGACGCCGAGGACGGCATCGAGGTCGTGGGGGAGGCGGCCGACGGGAAGCAGGGCCTGGCCCTGGTCCGTGCCGAAGCCCCCGACATCGCGCTGATCGACGTACAGATGCCGGTGATGACGGGCATTGAGGCGACCCGTCACATCGCCGCCGACCCGTCCCTGGCCGCCGTACGCGTCGTCATCCTCACCAACTACGGCTTCGACGAGTACGTCTTCGAGGCGCTGCGGGCGGGTGCGAGCGGCTTCCTGCTGAAGGACACCGAACCGGCCGACCTCCTCCAGGCCATCGAGGTGGTGGCCCGTGGCGAGGCCCTGCTGTCCCCGTCGGTCACCCGCACCCTCATCGGCGAGTTCGTCTCCCGTCCTCCCGACCGGTCCACGGCCCCCGGCCTGGAGTGTCTGACGCGCCGCGAACGCGAGGTCACCGCCCTGGCCGCCCGCGGCCTCACCAACGAGGAGATCGCCGCACACATGGTCATCAGCCCGTTCACGGCGAAGACGCACGTGAGCCGGGCGATGACGAAGCTGGGGGCACGGGACCGGGCACAACTGGTCGTGTTCGCCTACGAGTCGGGACTGGTGACGGCCCGCGCCACCTGACCCGCGCGACAAATCCGTTGCACGCGGTGGGCGGTGCTGAGCAATCTGAGGCGATGACCGAGACGACACACGAGCAACAGCCCTCCCTCCGTGAGGAGATCCTCGACTACTACGCCCGGGGCGGGGAGGACGCCCGCCTCAGAGAGGGCGGAGCGCCCGCCGGGCGGCTGGAGTTCTGGCGTACGCAGGACGTGCTGCGGCGCTTGATGCCGGCGGCGCCCGCGCGGATCCTCGACGTCGGCGGCGGCAGCGGGGTCCACGCGGAGTGGCTCGCTCGCGACGGGTACGAGGTCGACCTCGTGGACCCCGTACCGCTCCACGTGGAGCAGGCCGCACGGCTGCCCGGCGTCACCGCCCGCCCCGGAGACGCCCGTGCCCTGCCCGCCGCCGACGCGGGTTACGACGTGGTACTGCTCCTCGGGCCGCTGTACCACCTTCCCGAACGGAGCGACCGCGTACGGGCGTTGGCCGAGGCGTACCGGGTGGTCCGGCCGGGCGGACTGGTGGTCGCGGCCACCATCAACCGGTTCGCCGGTCTGCACGACGTGCTGCGCGAGGAGCGCTACTTCACCCCCCTGCACCGCGAACGCACCGACGCCGTCACGGTGGACGGCCGGCACCATCACCACGCCGAGGACGGTCTGTTCACCGTCGCCTACTTCGCCCGCCCCGAAGAGGCGCCGGCCGAGTTCACCGAGGCCGGGTTCACCGTCGGGCGCCAGTACGGCGTCGAGGGCGTGGCCTGGCTCATGGGTGGCGTCGAGGACTGGCTGGACGACCCGGAACGCCGCGAGGCCGTCCTGGCGGCGACCCGGCGCATCGAGTCCGAGCCGACGCTGCTCGGAGCCAGCGGGCATCTGCTCACGGCGGGCCGGCGGCCCGGTCAGCCGTGAGCGATCCGTCGAGGCCGGGCCGCCGGCCGGGGTTCCGGTGCCTGGGGGCCGGTCGGTCAGGGGCGGCTGGTCAGGTAGCCGCCCATGGAGGTGAAGTACTCCGCCGCGGGCAACTCCCGGCCGTCCTCGGTGCGTACGCGGGTGATGGCCAGGCCCTTGTTGCGGCCCGTGCGGGCATCGGCTCCGGCGACGATCACCACGCCGTCGCCCTCGCGATAGAAGATCCGGCCGGGCGTACCGCCGTAGTGGCCCTGGGAGACCACCGCGGCAAGGACCTCGAGCCGCTTGCCCTTGTGGAAGGTGTAGGTGCTGGGGTACGGCTCGGACTGGGCGCGGACCAGGCGTTCGAGGTCGGCGGCCGGCCAGGTCCAGTCGATGCGGCTGTCCTCGATGGACCGCTTGTGGAAGAAGCTCGCCTGGGACCGGTCCTGCTTGGTGAACTCGGTCTGCCCGGCGGCGATGAGGTCGAGTGCGCCGATGGTGACCGGGGCGATGAGGTCGACGGTCTTGTGGAAGAGGTCGGTGGCGGTGTCGGTCGGTCCGACGGGCACCGCCTCCTGCCGGACGATGTCGCCGGCGTCGAGTTCGTCGTTCATCATGTGCGCGGTGACGCCCACTTCGGGCTCGCCGTTGATCAGGGCCCAGATCAGCGGGGAGAAGCCGGCGTACTTCGGCAGCAGCGAGTCGTGCACGTTCAGGGTGCCGTGGCGGGGCAGGTCGAAGATGCGCGGGGGGATCCACGTCCGCCAGTTGTTCGCCACGATGATGTCCGGGTCGGCCTCCTTGAGACGCTCGAACAGCTCGTCGTCGTCAGGGCGGTTGCGGATCAGCACCGGGACGCCGTGCTCTTCGGCGAGGTCGGCGACGGAGTCGCTCCAGATCTTCTCGTACGCGTGCTCGCTCTTGGGATGCGTCACGACGAGTACCACGTCGTGGTCGGAGTCCAGGAGGGCTTGCAGGGTGCGGTGCCCCCACGTCTGGTAACCGAGCATGGCGACCCGCATGGGGGTTCCTCCTCAGAGCAGGGATTGACCTGAGCAGTAAAGCAAGGCTTACCTTAGTCTGCAATAGTCGTTCGTGGCAGCCAAGTTGGCGAGGCGATCGGCTGCGGCGTTGTCCGTTTCGCCCTATCGACACCTCCGCAGGTTTAGCTTAGGCTCACCTAAGTTCTCGGCAAGTCGCTCCGTCGGCGTGCCACTTTTCGTGCTTTCCCCACGCCCGGCAGGTGACTGCCCCGCACGATGGGAGTGACATGTCGCAGGTTCTTCCTGGTGACGTACCACCCGTCCACGACCTCCTTGGTATCGGCTTCGGACCGTCCAATGTGGCCATGGCGATCGCGCTCAGCGAGCACAACGCACGCGTCGGCGGGCAGGAGGCGATCACCGCTCACTTCTTCGAGCAGCAGCCCCGCTTCGGCTGGCACCGAGGCATGCTGATCGACGACGCGACCATGCAGGTGTCCTTCCTCAAGGACCTGGTGACGCTCCGGAACCCGGCCAGCGAGTTCAGCTTCCTGTGCTACCTGCAGAGCAAGGGACGGCTGATCGACTTCATCAACCACAAGAACCTCTTCCCCCTGCGGGTGGAGTTCCACGACTACCTGGAGTGGGCCGCCGCCAAGGTCGACGACATGGTCTCCTACGGCCACGAGGTAGTCGGCGTCGCGCCCGTCGTCCGTGACGGAGCCGTGGAGTACCTGGACGTGACGGTCCGGTCGGGGGAGGGGCTCGCGGTGCACCGGGCCCGCAACCTCGTCATCGGCACCGGCCTGCGTCCCCTCATGCCCGAGGGCGTGGAGCGCGGCGACCGCGTCTGGCACAACTCCGAACTGCTGGCGAAGGTCGACGCCTTGGAGGGCACCTCGCCCTCCCGGTTCGTCGTCGTGGGTGCCGGGCAGAGCGCCGCCGAGAACGTCGCCTACCTGCACCGCCGCTTCCCCGAGGCCGAGGTCTGCGCGGTCTTCTCCCGCTACGGCTACAGCCCGGCCGACGACAGCAGCTTCGCCAACCGGATCTTCGACCCCGAGGCGGTCGACCAGTACTTCGCCGCACCCGAGGACGTCAAGCGCCGGCTGATGGACTATCACGGCAACACCAACTACTCCGTGGTGGACATCGACCTGATCGACGACCTGTACGGGCAGATGTACCGGGAGAAGGTCCTCGGCACCGAGCGGCTGCGCTTCCTCAACGTGTCCCGGCTCACCGACGTCAAGGAGACGCCCGACAAGGTCCGGGCCACCGTGACCTCCCTCGTCACCGGCGAGGAGACCGCCCTGGACGCGGACGTCGTGGTCTTCGCCACCGGCTACAGCCCCGCCGACCCCATCGGCCTCCTCGGCGAGGTCGCGGACGGCTGCCTGCGCGACGACGAGGGCCGCGTCCGCGTCGAGCGCGACTACCGCATCGCGACGGAACCCGACCTGCGCTGCGGCATCTACCTCCAGGGCGGCACGGAGCACACGCACGGCATCACGTCGCCGCTGCTGTCCAACACCGCGATCAGGGTCGGCGAGATCCTGGACTCGGTCCTCGGCCAGGGCCTCGAGTCCGCATCCGGCCAGGCCCGGCCGGTCGCCGACGAAATCGGCAGCACCGCCCGCTAGCCCGCCACCGGTCCCGCGCCCCAGCCGCGCCCCGCCTGGTGGCACCGCACCCGGCAGGCGCGGCACTGTGCAACCCCCGTGAAAGCAAAGGGATAACGTACATCCACATGGGCACGACTGCAGTGGAGCGCCCCGCGCCCACGAGTACGACACAGGCCCGTCGGCGGCGGGTTGTGGGTCTGGGCATACTGGCGGTGATCCTCGTGACCGCTGGGGCGGTGTCGTTGGCCGTCGGTGCGCGCGCGCTCAGTCCGGCCGAGGTGTGGCACGGACTGTTCGCGGCGCCGGACGCCGACCAGCGGCTCACCGAGATCAGGCTCATCGTGCAGACCGTACGGGTGCCCCGGACGGTGCTGGCGATCGTGGCCGGCGTCGCCCTGGGGGCCGCCGGGGCGTTGATCCAGGGGTACACGCGCAACCCGATCGCCGACACCGGCCTGCTGGGGGTGAACACCGGCGCCTCGTTCGCCGTGGTGTCGGTGATCGCCGTGTTCGGGTTCTCCAACCCGTTCCAGTACGTCTGGTTCGCCTTCCTGGGGGCGGCGGTCGCCGGTGTCGTCGTGTTCGGTCTGGCGAGCATCGGCCGGGGGGCCGGCAACCCGTTGACCCTCGCACTGGCCGGGCAGGGGATCACGGTGTTCCTCATGGCGATGACCACGGCGGTCGCGCTGTCCAACCAGGCGTCGCTGAACGCGCTGCGGTTCTGGAACGCGGGCTCGGTGGCCGGTGTCGGATTCGACGTCATCTGGCCGGTGACCGCGTTCATCGCGGTGGGGCTGGTGCTGGCACTGACCACGCTGCCCACCATCAACCTGCTCAACCTGGGCGACGACGTGGCGCGGGGGCTCGGAGCGAACATCGCGCTGAGCCGGACCGTCGG
Organism: Streptomyces sp. AC555_RSS877; assembly: GCF_019049245.1. GTDB lineage: Bacteria > Actinomycetota > Actinomycetes > Streptomycetales > Streptomycetaceae > Streptomyces. The sequence goes on from NZ_JAGMUK010000054.1 coordinate 123,902, forward strand.
CATCGTCGCCATCACCCTGCTGGCGGGCGCGGCGACGGCCGCGTGCGGTCCCATCGCGTTCATCGGGCTCATGGTGGCCCACGTGGCCCGGTATCTGACCGGGCCGGACTATCGCTGGCTCGTGCCGTACGCGGGCCTGCTCGGCGCCATCGTCCTGCTGGTCTGCGACATCGTGGGGCGCTTGGTGGTGCGGCCGGGCGAGCTGGACGCCGGTGTCGTCGTGGCCCTCCTCGGCGCCCCGTTCTTCGCGGTTCTGGTGTGGCGCGGAAAGTTCAAGAACGCATGAGCGGGACAGAGTTGAGGCCGGACGGGACAGAAGTGAAGCCGGACGGGACAGACGTGAAGCCATCGGTGGCGCCGGGCGTGCGGCTCGGCCAGGTGTCGTTCGTGTGGCGACCCTGGCTCGTGCTCGTCACGCTGCTGCTGGCGGCGGCGACCTTCCTGGTGTTCTGCCTGTCCATCGGCGTCGGGGACTTCCCCATCGGCCTGTCCCGGGTGATCCCCACGATCTTCGGTGGCGGTGAGCGGGTCGACGAGTTCGTGATCATGGACCTGCGGATGCCGCGTGCCCTGGCAGGGCTCGTCGTGGGCATCGCACTGGGGGTGTCCGGGGCTATCACGCAGTCCATCGCGCGCAATCCGCTGGCCAGCCCGGACATTCTGGGGATCACCGGGGGTGCCAGTGCGGTCTCGGTGTTCCTGGTGACGGTGTCGGGCGGCACCTCCGCGGCGATCGTCAACGCCGTGGGCCTGTCCTCGGCGGCGCTCGCGGGCGGTCTCGGCACCGGACTGCTGGTGTACTTCCTGGCGTGGCGGCGCGGCGTCGACGGCTTCCGGCTCATCCTCATCGGCATCTCGGTGAGCGCCGTGATGGAGGCGATCACGACCTGGCTGCTGGTCACGGCCGACATCAGGGACGTGGCCCGGGCCCAGGCGTGGCTGGTCGGCTCGCTGGACAACCGGTCGTGGGACGAGGTGTGGGTGGCACTGTGGTGCTCGCTCGCCCTCCTGGTCGTCGTGTCGTGTGCCGCGTTCCAGTTCAAGCCGATGCACTTCGGCGACGAGGTCGCCGCGGGCCTCGGCGTGCGGTACTCGATGGTGCGGGCCGTGCTGCTGCTGTGCGCGGTCCTGCTGGCCGCCGTGGCGGTGAGCGCGGCGGGCCCGGTCCCGTTCGTCGCGCTGGTGGCGCCGCAGGTGGCGATGCGTCTGGCGCGGTGCCCGACACCGCCCATGGTGGCCTCGGGCCTGGTGGGAGCGCTGCTGCTGATCGGCGCGGACCTGGTCGCGCGCACGGCGCTGCCGATCAGTCTCCCGGTCGGCGTGGTCACGGCCGCGATCGGCGGCCCCTTCCTCGTCTATCTGCTGGTGCGGGCGAACCTCAGATAGCTGATACAAAGTAAGGCAAGCCTAAACAAGGGGGCCTTGTGGTCGCTCAGCCCATCACCGGGATCGAGTCCGGGGTCGAGTCCGCGGTCGATGACGCCTCCCGCCTGGCGGCCAGGGGCGTCACGGTCGGGTACGGCGGCCGGATGGTCATCGACGGTCTTGACGTGGCGATACCGCCCGGGGTGATCACCACGATCATCGGACCCAACGGCTGCGGGAAGTCGACCCTGTTGCGGACCCTGTCACGGCTGCTCAAGCCGACCAGGGGGACGGTCGTGCTGGACGGCGACGACATCGTCAAGCTCAGGACAAGGGACGTGGCGAAGAAGCTCGGCCTGCTGCCGCAGGCACCGGTGGCGCCGGAGGGGCTGACGGTGTCGGACCTGGTGGCCAGGGGCCGCCATCCGCACCAGAGTTGGCTGCGGCAGTGGTCGTCGGACGACGCCGCCGTCGTGGAGCGGGCGCTGGCCATGACCGGGGTGTCCGACCTGGCCGACCGTCCGGTCGACTCGCTGTCCGGCGGCCAGCGTCAGCGCGTGTGGATCTCGATGACCCTGGCCCAGGGAACCGACCTGCTGCTCCTCGACGAGCCGACCACCTACCTGGACCTGGCCCACGCGATCGACGTGCTCGACCTGGTGGACGACCTGCACGAGTCGGGGTGCACCGTGGTCATGGTGCTGCACGACCTCAACCTGGCCACGCGCTACAGCGACAACCTCGTCGTGATGCGGGAGGGGGCGATCCTTGCCCAGGGGCACCCGCGTGACGTGATCACCGCGGAGTTGCTGCACGAGGCGTTCGGACTGCGCGCCAAGGTGATCGACGATCCGGTGGGCGACCGGCCGCTCATCGTGCCGATCGGTCGCACGCATGTCCAACTCGACTGAGTTCTCATAAAGTTACAAAAGTTAGGCTAGGCTAACCTCACCTGCGCACGATAAGGTTTGCCTGCCCTTAGACGGGGGCGCAGCGGACAGCGCGAAAGCAAGGGACTTCGAATGCTCCTCCATCGAACGACGCTCAAGAGATCCCGGCGGCGGCTGGCGGCGGTCTTGTCCGCCTCGGCCCTCGGCGTCGGCCTCCTCGCGGGATGCGGTTCCGACTCGTCCGACTCGGACAAGGCGAGCGACAGCACCACGACCGCCCCCGCCGGCGCGTTCCCGGTCACCGTGGAGCACGCGTTCGGCACCACGAAGGTCACCGAAGCTCCGAAGCGGGTCGTCTCCGTCGGCTACACGGACGACCAGACCATCCTGGCGTTCGGCATCAAGCCCGTCGGCATGGTCGACCAGTACCCGAACCCGCCGGGCAAGACCCCCGACATCAACACCCAGTGGCCCTGGGTGAAGGACAAGTGGGGCGACACCAAGCCCGAGGTCATCATGAAGAACGGTGACTCCGGCCCCAACTACGAGAAGATCGCCGCCCTGCGGCCGGACCTGATCATCGCCGTGTACTCGGAGGTCGACCAGGCGGCCTACGACAAGCTGTCCAAGATCGCTCCGACGGTGGGCCGTACCAAGGCCGAGAAGGAGCCGTTCAGCGCGCCCTGGCAGGACAACGCGCTGCACATCGCCAAGGCACTCGGCAAGGCCGAGGAGGGCGAGAAGATGGTGGAGGGCATCCAGGGCCAGCTCGACGCCGCCAAGGAGGCGCACCCCGCGTTCGCGGACCAGACCGCCGTCGCGCTGTCCTGGTACGAGGACTCCGTGGCGCCGTTCACCTCCACCGACGTGCGCGGACGTCTGGTGTCGGGCATCGGCTTCAAGTACCAGACCGAGATCGACAAGGTCGCGGACGGCAGCTTCTACACCAAGCTCTCTCCTGAGCGCATCGACCTGATCGACGTCGACCACATCTTCGTCATCAACGACAAGGCGGACACGGACGCCCTGAAGAAGTTCAAGCTGTTCACCAACCTGGACGCCGTGAAGAAGGGCAACGTGTCGTACCTGCTGGACAGCGAGGGCCCGGCGGTCGGCGCGGCCATCTCCCAGGGCACCCTGCTCTCCATGCCGTACGCGATCGACGAACTCGTCAAGTCGGCCGAGTAGGTGTGAGCACCACCGACACGCGCGTCGCCCCGGCCACCCTGCGCACGGCGACCGGACGCGAGGCCGGCCGATGGGTCGCGGCGCACTGCCGCGAGGTGCCGTGGCTGACCGCGGCCACCGTGCTCACCACGGTGGCCGGGGCGGCGCTCCAGGTGCTCCCGGTGCTCCTGCTCGGCCGGGTGGTCGACGGGGTAGTCGAGGGCGAGTCGCGCTCCGTCCTGGTCACGGTCGGCGTGTGGATGGTGGCCGCGGCGCTGCTCGGCGCGGCGGCCACCGCGGTGTCGACCTACCTGATCGGGAGGCTGGGCGCGGATCTGCTCGCGCGGCTGCGGGAAGGCGCCGTACGGGCGGTGCTCGGGATGCCGAGCGCACGCATCGAGCAGGTCGGCCGCGGGGACGTGCTGTCCAGGGTCGGCGACGACGTGGCCGTGATCTCCAAGGGCATCCGGACGGCCGTGCCCACGGTGTTCTCGGCGGGCGTGCTGGTCGTCATCGCCACGGCCGGCATGTTCGGCCTCGACTGGCGGCTCGGCCTGGCGGGCGCCGGCGCGCTGCCCGCGTACGCGCTGGCCCTGCGCTGGTATCTCCCCCGGTCCGCCCCGCTCTACCGGAAGCAGCGGGTGGCCCAGGCCGACCGCGCGCAGGCGTTGATGAGCGGTCTGAACGGCATCGACACGGTCCGGGCCTACCGTCTTGAGGGCGCCTTCCGCGAGAAGGTCACCAGTGAGTCGTGGCGGGTGCGCGAACTCGGTATCGAGGTCTTCCGGTTCTTCGGCCGGTTCGTCGGCAGGGAGAACCGCGCCGAGTTCATCGGACTGGTCCTGATCATCGTGGTGGGGTACGCCCTGCTGGAGGCCGATGCCGCCAGCCTGGGCGAGGTGTCGGCGGCGCCGTTGATGTTCCACCGGCTGTTCACCCCGCTGGGCTCCATCATGTTCACCTTCGACGAGGCGCAGAAGTCGGGGGCGAGCCTGACCCGGCTGGTCGGGGTGCTGGGGGAGGCGGCGGAGGACCGGCTGGTGGGCGACGCCACCGTCACGGCGGCGGACGCCGTGCCGTACCCGGTGACCGTGCAGGGGCTGACGTTCAGCTATCCCGGCAGCGAGGAACCGGTCCTGCGGGACGTCGACCTGACGATCCCGGCCGGCGGTTCGCTCGCGCTGGTGGGGGCGACGGGCGCGGGCAAGACGACCCTGGCCGCGCTGATCGCGGGCATCGGAACTCCGCAGGCCGGGTCGGTGCGCGTCGGGCCGACCGACCTCGCCGGTCTGGACGAGGCCGGGGCGCGGGCCCTGGTGAGCATCCTGACGCAGGAGACGCACGTGTTCTCCGGTCCGCTCGCCGACGACCTGCGGCTGGCCGCGCCGGAGGCGACCGACGCCGAGCTGATGGACGCGCTGCGCACGGTCGGCGCCGACGCCTGGGTCGACGCGCTGCCCGACGGGCTCAGCACGCTGGTCGGCGAGGGCGGCGAGCGCCTGGACGTCACCAAGGTCGCCCAGATCGCCCTGGCCCGGCTGGTGCTGGGCCGGGCGCCGGTGGTCGTGCTCGACGAGTCGACCGCGGAGGCCGGCAGCGAGGGCGCCGCCGCACTGGAGCGGGCCGTGGTGGCCGCGTGCGCGGGCCGGACCACGTTGTTCGTGGCGCACCGGCTGACCCAGGCGATGGCGGCGGACCGGATCGCCGTGCTGGACGCGGGACGCGTCGTGGAGCAAGGAACGCACGAGGAGTTGGTGGCGCTGGGCGGCCGCTATGCGCGGCTGTGGCGGGCCTGGCGAGAAGGTAGTTAGTCACCCCGAGTACATCCCTGAGCAGGTTGGGCCAACTTTCATGCCTTGGAAGGGGCGCTGAGTCTTCGATGGTGGAACCGAGCGCTCGTCTCGTACTGCTTTCTCCCGCGCGACTGGCCGACGTGCGCCGGCGAACCGGCGACTTCTCCGACCGGACCATCGCCGAAGCGTGCGCGATCGGGCTGTCGTACTGGGCGACCGGCCGGAGCCCCGCAGGCATCGACCTCACCCCCGGCACGCTCTTCGCCGACGTCCTCGGGTGGGTCGACAACGGCGGGGACGGGCCCGGCGGCTGGGCGGTCGGCACGGACGGCGGGAGCGGCTGGAGCATCGCCGTCCCGGAAGACGTGGTGCCGGCCGAGGCGCAGCTCGCGCTGGACGACCTGGCCGACTTCCCGGACCGGCCCATCGGCACCATCGGCCCGTCCGGACCGGCGGCCAGGCTCGAGGCCCTGACCGAGTGGAACGACACCCGGGCCGACCGGGTCCGCCCGACCATCGTGGAGATGTTCCGCGAGCAGGCGCGGACCAGGCCGGACGCCGTCGCCGTGGTCGACGAGCACCGGTCGCTGACCTACCGTCAGGCAGCCGACATGTCGGCCCAGTTGGCCCACCATCTGATGGAACGCGGACTCACCGCCGAACAGGTCGTCGGCATCTCCCTGGGCCGCTCCGCCGACATGGTGATCGGGCTGCTCGGCGTGCTCCAGGCCGGATGCGCGTTCGTGCCGCTCGATCCGCAGTGGCCCGCCGCGCGCCGGGCCGTCGTCATCGAGGACGCCCGGGTCGTGCTGCAGCTCAACGCCCTGGGCGAGCACGATCCGGGTGAACCGGAAGCCGTGGCCGTCGACCTCGGCGACTGGAAGTTCGGTGCCTGTCCCACCGAGGGCACCGAGGTCGCCGTCCCCGGCAACGCCCTGGCCTACGTCATCTTCACGTCCGGTTCGACCGGGCGGCCCAAGGGCGCGATGATCCGGCACGAAGCGATCAGTGAGCGCCTGCTGTGGCAGGTCGACGAGATCCTGGGCTTCGGCCATGACGACGCGTCGCTGTTCAAGGCGCCGCTGTCCTTCGACATCTCCATCAACGAGATCTTCCTGCCGCTGGTGTCCGGCGGCAGGCTGGTGGTCCTGCGGCCCGGCGGTGAACGCGACCCGCACCACCTGCTGAGCGTGATCGCCGGACACCGCGTCACCTTCACCTACCTGGTCTCCTCCATGCTGGACGTGCTGCTGGAGATCGCGGGCGACTCCGGGCAGCTGGACAGCCTGCGGCACGTGTGGTGCGGCGGCGAGGTGCTGACCCCGGAGCTGTACGAGCGGTTCCGCACCCGGCTCGACATTCCCATGTACCACGGCTACGGCCCGGCCGAGACGACGATCGGCGTCTCGCACGTCATCTACCGGGGCGCGGCGGAACGCCTGTCGACGTCGATCGGCAAGGCCAACCCCAACACCCAGTTGTACGTCCTGGACGACGAGTTGCGCCCGGTCCCCGTCGGGGTCGGCGGCGAGCTGTACGTGGGCGGCTTCCTCCTGGGACGCGGGTACGTGGGCGCGCCCGGCCTGACGGCCTCCCGGTTCGTGGCCAACCCCTTTGCCGACGACGGGTCCCGGCTGTACCGCACCGGTGACCTCGCGCGCTTCGCCCCGGACGGGTCGCTGGACTTCCTCGGCCGGGCCGACAACCAGATCAAGATCCGCGGTATGCGGCTGGAGATCGAGGACGTCGAGGTCGGTCTCGCCGAGCACCCCGGGGTACGGCACACCTGCGTCGTCGCGAAGAAGAACACGGCCGGCGGCACCTATCTGGTGGGATACGTGATCCCGGCCGCCGGGAGCGAGGACCTGCGGGCGGACGAGGTCAAGGCGTGGGCCACCGAGCACATGGTGGAGTACATGGTGCCCGCCCACATCGTCGTGATGCGGGAGTTCCCGCTCACCGCGAACGGCAAGCTCGACCGGAACGCGTTGCCGGAGCCCACGATCGGGACGGGCTCCCTCATACCGCCCAGCACCGAGAACGAGCGCGCGGTGTGCGCGGCGGTCGCGTCCGTGCTGCGGCTGGAGGAGGTCGGTGTCGACCAGGACTTCTTCCAGCTCGGCGGAGACAGCATTCTGGCGATCTCGCTGCTGAGCGCGCTGCGCGAGGCGGGTCTCTACGTCACGGCACGGCAGATCTTCACCCACAGCACGACGGGAGCGCTGGCGGCGGTGGCCGGCCGTGAGGACGTCTCCACCGTGGACCACGCCGACGTCGCGACCGGGTCCGTCGTCGGATCGCCCATCGTGCAGTGGCTCGGCGAGACCACGGACGCGATCGACGGCTTCGTCCAGTCCGTGGTGCTGAACACCCCCGCCGACCTGACCGCCGACGCCCTCGACCGGATCCTCGCCGCCGTGGTCGGCCGGCACGACATGCTGCGCGCCAAGCTGGTGCGCGGCGACCGCTGGAGCTTCGACATCCCGGAGGCGGACCGGGCCGCAGCCGGGTGGAAGGAGAGCGACCGGCCGCTCGACGAGTGCGTCGCGCTCGCCACCGGAGAACTGGACCCGGCGGGCGGCGTGATGCTGCGTGCCGTCTGGCGCCGCGAGGCGCGGCAGCTGGTCGTGGTCGCCCATCACGTGGTGATCGACGGCGTGTCCTGGCGGGTCCTGATGGAGGACCTGGCCACGGCGTGGCGGCAGTTCGCCTCGGGCGCTCCGATCGAACTGCCCCCGGTGGGCACGTCGTTCCGGCGCTGGACGCAGTTGATGGAGCGCGCGGCCTTCGACGCGGACGGTTCCTTCTACTGGCGTCCCCTGCCGGGAGAGGACCGACCGGTGGGCAGGCGCCCGCTGTCCGAAGCCGACACCGTCGCGGGGGAGCGGGTGCGGACCGTCTCGGTCGGACCCGAGGTCACGGCCGCCCTGCTGGGCGAGATTCCCGCGAAGTTCCACGCCGGCGTCAACGACGTCCTGCTGACCGCGCTCGCCGTCACCCTCGCCCGGTGGCGCCGCGACCTCGGCCAGGACCAGACGTTCGCGCACATCGAACTCGAAGGCCACGGGCGTGAAGGGCAGTTCGTGGCGAGCACCGCCGGCTTCGAGCCGGAACTGTCGCGGACCGTGGGCTGGTTCACCACCCTGTTCCCGGTGACCGTGGACCCCGGCGCGGCGGCCGACCTCACCGCACCCGAGTACCTGGCCGCCGCGCTCAAGGCGGTCAAGGAAGACCTCGCCCGGGTGCCGGACAACGGTGTCTCCTACGGCGCCCTGCGTTACCTGACCCACACCGAGTTCGACGCGCCCGCACCGCAGGTGCTGTTCAACTACCTGGGCCGCTTCGACGCGGGCGCCCTGGGCGACTGGCAACTCGCCAAGACCACCGGACAGTTGGGCGAGAAGCGCGACCCGAGGATGCGCCTGCCACGTGCCCTGGAGTTCAACGCGATCGCCGAACCCGCCCCGGACGGCGGCGACTACGAGCTGGTCACCACCCTCTCCTGGCCCGACGGGATGTTCACCGACCAGGACATCACGACCCTCGGCGCCTACTTCCGGACGGCCCTCGCCGGACTGGCCGCGCTCGACCAGGGCGGCCACTCTCCCAGTGACTTCGCCCTGGTGCAGCTGACGCAGGCCGACGTCGACGCCCTGGACGGACCGGCGCTGCGGGACATCCTGCCGCTGACCCCGTTGCAGGAGGGCCTGTACTTCCACTCGGTCTTCGACGACGACTCGGCGGGTGCCTACGTCGAGCAGCAACTGCTCACCCTGGACGGTGAGGTGGACGCCGGCCGGCTCGCGGCGGCGGCCACCCGGCTGCTCACCCTGTACCCGAACCTGGCCGCCCGGTTCGTGGCCCTCGCCGACGGCCGTGTGGTCTCCGTGCTGGAGAGCGGCGTGGAGGCGCCCTTCACCACGCTGGACCGTCCCGGCATCACCGACGACGAGATACGCGACCTGGCCGAGCGGGACCGCCGCGCCGGGTTCGACCTGGCCACCGGCCCGCTCATGCGGTACACGCTCATCCGCGCGGGCTCCGGCCGGCACGTGCTGGTGCAGACCGTGCACCACATCATCGCCGACGGCTGGTCGGTGCCGCCGATGCTCCGCGCGCTGCTGGCCGAGTACCACGCGCCGGGCACCCGTTACCCGCTCGGCGGCTTCCCCGACTACGTGCACTGGCTCGCCGGGCGCGACGAGGACGAGAGCGACCGCGTATGGCGCGAGGAGCTCGCCGAGCTGCCCGGCCCGTCGCTGGTCGCCGAGGGGCACACCCCCTCCGACCGGTTCGCCGACACCGCCGTGGAGCCGGGGGACGACATCGACGCGGCCGTCCGGACGGCCGGCGTCCCGCTGAGCGTGGCCGTGCACAGCGCCTGGGCGGTGACGCTGGGCGGCCTCCTGCACGGCACGGACGTGGTGTTCGGCTCCACGGTGTCCGGACGCGACGCCGACGTGAGCGGCATCGAGGACATGGTGGGTCTGTTCATCAACACGATCCCCGTACGCGCCCGGTGGACCGGCACGACCACCTCCCGCGAGCTGCTCGCCTCCGTGCGGGCACACCAGGGGGCGGTGCTGCCGCACCAGCACGTCTCGCTGGCGAGGATCGGCCGCCAGGCCGGCGCCGGCTCACTGTTCGACACCCTCGTGGTGTTCGACGTGGCGACCGATGCGAACGCCCTGCGGGGACCCGACGACACGCTGGTCATCACCGACATCGCGAACGAGGGAGCCCCGCACTACCCGTTGACGCTGGTGGTGGAGCGCACGCTCGACGGCCGTCCGCGCTTCCAGCTGATCTACGACGGTGAGCTGCTGCGGGAGGCGAGCGCTCGGACGATCCTGCGCACGTTCACCTCGACCCTCACCGGCCTGCTCACCCGGCCGGACGCCCTCGTCGACGGCCTGGCGGCCGAGAGCGACCGGCGTCCCGCGCCGATCACTCCGACGACCCTGGGCGGGCTGTTCGACGCCGCCGCGCGCCGCGACCCGGCCGCCACCGCCGTCACCCAGTGCGGTCTCGACGGCGGCACCCGGTCGCTGACCTACGGCGAACTGGCGGACGCGAAGAACGAGTTGGCGGCCGTCCTGCGCGGGGCCGGTGTCGGGCCGGGCCAGCGGGTCGCCGTCGCCGTCCCGCGCTCCGTCGAGCAGGTCGTCGCCCTGGTCGCGATCGTCGCCGCGGGCGGCGCGTACGTACCGCTGGACCTGGCCTACCCGGACGACCGGCTGGAGTACATCCTCGCCGACGCCGCCCCGCAGGTCGTCCTCGTGGAGCGTGAGCAGCGGGACCGCTTCACGCAACTGCTGGCCCGGGCGGGCGTGCCGGCCCGCGTGCTCGTACAGGGGGACGAGCTGCCGGTGGGGGACACCGCCGCGGCCGAGGCCGGTTGGCACGACCCCGCGTACGTGATCTACACCTCCGGATCGACCGGCCGTCCCAAGGGCGTCGTCGTCCCGCACTCCAGCGTCGTGACCCTGCTCGCGAACACCCGGCCCGGCATGGAGTTCGGTCCGCACGACGTGTGGGTCCAGTTCCACTCCTTCTCCTTCGACTTCGCGGTCTGGGAGCTGTGGGGCGCGCTGGCGCACGGCGGTGAGCTGCTGGTGCCGGACTACGCGCTGACCCGCTCCCCGGTCGACTTCCACCGGCTGGTCCGCGAGCGTTCGGTGACCGTGCTCAACCAGACGCCCTCGGCGTTCTACCAGTTCATCGAGGCCGACCGGCATGCCGACGAGCCGGTCACCGCCCTGCGCCGGATCATCTTCGGAGGCGAGGCGCTGGATCTCGGGCGGCTGCGCGGCTGGGTCGAGCGGCACGGCACCGGTGCGCCCGAGCTGGTCAACATGTACGGCATCACCGAGACCACCGTCCACGTCACCCACCGGGTGCTGACGGACGAGGACTTCGACGGGGACGACGTCAGTCCGATCGGCGGTCCGATCCCCGGCCTGGTCACCTACCTGCTCGACGACCGGCTCCGGCCGGTGCCGCCGGGCCGGGTGGGAGCCATCTACGTCGCCGGCGACCAGGTGTCGCTCGGCTACCTGGGCAGGCCGGGGCTCACCGCGGGCCGGTTCGTGGCGAACCCGTTCGCCGGCGACGGCTCCCGGATGTACCACACGGGCGACCTCGCCCGCCGCACCCTCGACGGCGAGCTGGAGTTCGCCGGCCGCGCCGACGACCAGGTCCAGCTCAAGGGCTTCCGGATCGAGTTGGGCGAGGTGGAGGCCGCGGTCAGGGAACTCGACGGCGTGGTCGACGTGGCCGTCACCGTGGCGGACAGCGGCGACCACCTGGTCGCGCACGTCGTGGGCCGGGTGCCCGGTGACCTCGTCGATTCGCTGTCCGCGAAGCTGCCCGTGCACATGGTGCCGGGCCGGGTGCTGCCGGTCGACGCGCTGCCGCTGACGGTCAACGGCAAGCTGGACCGGAAGGCTTTGATCGAGCGCGCGGCCGCGCCCCTTGGGGGCGCGGGGCTGAATCCATATGCGGCTCCGCCGCGGGGCGCGACCAGCCCCCACCGGCCCGCGGATTCGTCACCGGACTCCGCACTCGCTGCCCTGGTCGACGTCTTCGCCGACACCCTGCCCGGCACCGTCGTGGACGCCGACACCGACTTCTTCCGCGCCGGAGGCGACAGCATCGTCGCCATCACCGTGATCAACCGGGCCAGGGCGCTCGGCCTGCCGATCGCGCCACGGGACGTGTTCCTGTACAAGACCCCGCGCGCTCTCGCCGAACACCTGGCGACACACGCACCGCGCACACCGCAGGCCGCCGCGACCGCGCCCGCCCGCCGCGCGGACGGCCCACTGCCGCCCACGCCGATCATTCTGCGCCAGCGGGAACTCGGCGGATCGCTCGCCCGGTTCGCCCAGGCCAGGGCGCTGACGGCGCCCGAGGGCACCGGGTTCGCGGACGCCGGGCGCGCCGCGAACGCCGTCGTGGCCGCGCACCCGGCCCTCCGGCTGCGGCTGCGCGTCGAGCACGGGGTGTGGGCGCTGCGCACCGAACCCGCCCGCGAGGTCACCGTCGTACGACCGGACACGACCGACGCGGCGACGGCGGCGAACGAGGCCGCCGGACGGCTCGACCCGGAGTCCGGGGACGTCATCGCGTTCTCGTGGCTGGAGACGAGCCGGACCCTGGTGGTCACCGTGCACCACCTGGCCGTCGACTCGGTGTCCTGGCTGGTCCTGCTGGACGACCTGGCCACCGCCCTGCGCGGTGAGCCCCTGGCACCGCCGACCACCTCCTACGCCGAATACGCCGAAGCACTGAACTCCCGGTCCACCGAGGTCATCGACGACCTCGGCCACTGGGCGACCACGCTCCGGGCCCCCGCGCTGCTGCCCGAGGTCGAGGGCCTGCGCGAGAGCACGGTCGTGCTCGCCCCCGAAGCGAGCGACCGCCTGACCCGCACCGCCCCCGCCGCATTCGGTGTCGGTCTCACCGAGTTGCTGTGCGGTGCCCTGCGCACCGCGCTGACCCGTGTCCAGCCGTCGCCCACCGATCTCGCGATCGAGCTGGAACGGCACGGCCGGGTGCCGGCGCTGGAGCACCACGACTACACCCGTACGGTCGGGTGGTTCACCTCCATCGCCCCCGTACGGCTCACCGCGCACAGCGACCCCGTCGCGGCGGCACGCGAGGTGGCCGAACGCCAGCCGGACGAGTGCGCGCACGTCGCCTACGGCCAACTCCGGTACCTCAACCCGCAGACGGCCTCGCTGCTGACAGCCCGCCCGCAGGTGCTGTTCAACTACCTCGGCCGGGGCAGCGAGTCCCAGGCGCTGCACATCACCGGCGGCGACCAGGGCAGCCCCTACGCCGTCGAGGTCAACGCGTGGACCGACGCGGCCACCGGAAGCCTGCACGCGGCGTTCACTCTCGCCGAGGGCATCCCCGACGAGATCACCGAACACTGGCTGAGCGCACTGGAACACCTCGCGGACGCCTCCGTGACGGCCGAGCGCACGGCACCGGTCACCCCGCTCCAGCGCGGTCTGTTCTTCCAGGCCCAGATGGCCGGCACGGCCGGACACTATGTCGCCCAGAGCTGGTTCACCTTCGACCGGCGCCTGGACACCGACGCGCTGGCCGAGGCGATGGCGTACGTGATCGCCCGTCATCCCGTCGTGGGCGCCGGCTTCACCACCGACGACGACGGGAACCCGGTCCAGGTCCTCAGCGCCGGGAGACAAGTCACCGTCCGCACGGTCGAGTTGGCGACGGAGGCGGAGGTCGAGGCCCTGCGTGCCCGGGACCGTGACACCGGCTTCGACCCGGGGGAGCCGCCGCTGATCCGGGTGACCGTGGTGCGCCTGCCCGAGGGCCGCGACGGCCTGCTGCTGAGCTACCACCTGCTGCTGTGGGACGGCTGGTCCCGCGAGATCGTGCTGCGGGACCTCTTCGACGCCTACCAGGCCGTCGTCGCGGGCGAGCCGCTGGACGCGGCCCCGGCCACGCCGAGCTTCGAGGACTACGCCCGGGCGCTCGACGCCAAGGACCCCGCCGTATCGGAACGCTTCTGGGCGGAGCACCTGGCCGGCCTCCCCGGCCCGACGCTGCTCGCCGGACCGGCGCCGTCCCTTCCGGACGAGCTGCCGCGCGCACTCGTGCACACCCTGTCCGCCGAACAGTCGGACCTGCTGCGGGAAGCGGCCAGGGCACACGGCGTCACCCTGAACTCGGTGCTGACCGGCGCGTTCGGCCTGCTGCTCGGCGCGCACACGGGCCGCGGTGACGCCGTGTTCGGCGTGACCGTCTCCGGCCGGGAGGGCGAGGGCCTGGACGAGGTCGTCGGCGTGCTGCTCAACACCGTGCCCCTGTGGACGCGAGCACGGCCGGACGACACCGTCCGGGAGTACCTGACGGCCGTACAGGCGGCCAGGGTCGAGGCGATGGAGCATGAGCACCTGGGCCTCGGCGAGATCCAGCGGGCCAGCGGGCACGACACCCTGTTCGACAACCTGTTCGTGCTCCAGAACTTCCTGGACCTGGACGCGTTCGCCGAGATGAACGCCCGGCACGGCATCACCTCGGTGAAGGCCGACGACTCCACCCACTATCCGTTCACGTGGGTCGTCACGCCCGGCGAACGGCTCACGGTCAAGCTTGAGCACCGCGACGGCGACACCGGGAGCGCTCGTCGTCTCCTCGACGACTACCTGCGCGTACTCGAGGACCTGGCCCGGACGACCGGTCCGGTCGGCGCCTTGCGGGGGCTGGGGCCCGAGCCCTCGCGGGAAGCGCGTACGGACGTCGGCACGGACACCGTCGTCGACCGGTTCGACCGGGCGGCGGACCGCGACCCGCAGCGGGTCGCGCTCGTCGCCCACGGCGAGACCATGACCTTCGCGGGGCTCCGGGACCGCAGCCGTGCGGTGGCGGGTGTGCTCGCCCGGCGCGGCATCGGCCCCGAGACGACCGTGGGCCTCGCGATCCCGCGCTCGCTCGACTCGATCGTGGCGCTGTTCGCCGTACTGCGCGTCGGCGCCGCGTACGTGCCGCTGGAGCTGGACCACCCGGACGAGCGGATCGCCGCTATCGTCGCGGACGCACGCCCGGAGGTCATCCTCACGGTGAGTGCCGTATCGCCCCGGCTGACCGGCGATCGGGCGGACCTGATCGAGCTGGACCGCCCGCTGCCCGAGGCCGAGCCGTATCTCACGTTCGCGCCGGACGACCCGGACCGCCTGCGGCACCCCGCGTACACCATCTACACCTCCGGATCGACCGGGAAGCCCAAGGGCGTGGTGACCGAGTACGCCGGGCTCACCAACATGCTGATCAACCACCAGCGCCGCATCTTCGAGCCGGTGCTGGCGCAGCACGGCCACCGGGTCTTCCGGATCGCGCACACCGTGTCGTTCGCGTTCGACATGTCGTGGGAGGAGCTGCTGTGGCTCGCCGACGGCCACGAGGTGCACATCTGTGACGAGGAACTGCGCCGCGACGCACCCCGGTTGGTCGAGTACTGCCTCGAACACGGCATCGACGTCATCAACGTGACCCCGACCTACGCACAACAGCTCGTCGCCGAGGGCCTGTTGGACAACCCGGCACGGCGGCCGGCACTGGTGCTGCTGGGCGGGGAGGCCGTCACCCCGACGCTGTGGCAGCGGCTCGCGGAGACCGAGGGGACGGTCGGCTACAACCTGTACGGACCCACCGAGTACACCATCAACACCCTCGGCGTCGGCACCTTCGAATGCCAGGACCCGGTGGTGGGCGTCGCGATCGACAACACCGACGTGTACGTGCTGGATCCGTGGCTGCGTCCCCTGCCGGACAGGGTCCCAGGCGAGCTGTACGTGTCGGGCATCGGCATCGCGCGCGGCTATCTCGGGCAGCCCGCCCAGACCGCGCACCGCTTCGTCGCCTGCCCCTTCGGCGCACCCGGCGAACGCATGTACCGCACCGGGGACCTGGTGATCCGGCGGCCCGACGGGAACCTGATGTACCTGGGCCGCACCGACCAGCAGGTCAAGATCCGCGGCCACCGGGTCGAACTCGGCGAGGTGGAGGCCTCGTTCGCGGCGCACCCGGCGGTGCGGTTCGTCGCCGCGGTCGCCCAGCCCGACCCGCAGGTCGACGGGGCGTACCGGCTGGCCGCCTACCTCGTGCTCGACGGCGCCGCCGATCTGGCGGCGGTCGCCGCCGAAGTGGGCGCCGGGCTGCCGGACTTCCTGCGCCCCACCCACTACGCCCAGGTCGACAGCATCCCGCTCACCGTGAACGGGAAGGCTGACACCAAGGCGCTGCCGGAGGCCAAGCCGCTGGGCGCGCTGACCACGGCGGCGGAGCGCGGCCCCGAGACCGAGACCGAGACCACGGTGTGCGAGTTCTTCGCCGAGGCACTGGACCTGGACGACGACGAGGTGAGCGCGGTGAGCGACTTCGTGTCCCTCGGAGGACACTCCATGTTGGCGGTGCGGCTGATCGGGCTGCTCCGCCGGGAGTACGGCCCCGTGGTCACGATCCGTGACCTGTTCACCCTGCGAACCCCGGAAGCGATTGCCCGCCACCTCGATGACCACCACGATGACAACTCCTGACACGCAGCGGCCCCACCCGGGGTCCGACATCCTCCGGACCGCACTGCGCCGCAACGTGGGCGCCATGGTCTGGGGCACCGTCCTCATGGGCCTGTACCAGGCGGGGGAGACCGCCTTCCCCATCGCGCTCGGCCTGATCGTCGAACACACGATGAAGGGGGACCGGAACCTCGGCTCGCTCGCCCTGTCCATCGGTGCGCTCGCCGTGATCATCACGACCGTGTCGCTGTCGTGGCGGTTCGGGATGCGCATCCTGCAGAAGGCCAACACCACCGAGGCGCACCGCTGGCGGGTGCGGGTCGCGTCCTGCGGACTCCAGCCGGTGGCCAGGGACGTCGACCTCAAGTCCGGTGAGGTGCTGACCATCGCCACCGAGGACGCCGACCAGACCGCCGACATCATCGAGGTGGTGCCGCTGCTGATCAGCTCGCTGGTCGCGGTCGTGATCGCGGCTGTCGCGCTGGGCCTGGCCGACGTCCGGCTCGGCCTGCTGGTGATCGTGGGAACCGTCGCGATCCTGTCGATCCTGAGCGTGATGTCCAAGCGGATCGGCGCCAGTACCCGCGAACAGCAGGCCCGGGTGGCGCGGGCGGGCGCCAAGGTCGCCGACCTGATCATCGGCCTGCGCCCGCTGCACGGCTTCGGCGGCAACCACGCGGCGTTCCGGTCCTACCGGAAGGTCAGCACGGAGGCGAAACACCAGGCGATCACCGTCGCCCGGGTGAACAGCGTGTACGCGGGCACCGCGCTGGCCCTCAACGCGGTCCTCGCCGCCGCCGTGACCCTGACGGCGGGCTGGCTGGCGTTCGAGGGCCGGATCACCATCGGGGAACTCGTCATGGCCGTGGGGCTGGCGCAGTTCATCATGGAACCGCTCAAACTGTTCTCGGAGATGCCGAAGTACGTGATGATGGCCCGCGCCTCGGCCGAACGGATGGCGCTGGTGCTGACCGCGCCGCCGGTGACGACCCCTGGACCGCAGCGTCCGGCCGCGGGCGGGGACCTCGAAGTCGACTGCGTCCGGTACGGGCTGCTGCGCAAGCTGAAGTTGCAGGTGACCGCCGGCGAGTTCGTGGCGATCGCCGCCTACCAGCCGAGGGCGGCGGCCGACCTCGCGTCGATCCTGGCCGTGAGCGTGCCGCCGCACGCGTACGAGGGAGTGGTGCGGGTCAGCGGGCAGGAGATCGCGGACCTGTCGGTCGAGGCGGTCCGCGAGCACATGCTGGTGAACCCGTACGACGGGGAGATCTTCGCCGGTACCCTCCGGACGAACATCGACCCGTCGGGCACCAGCCGGATGATCCCCGAAGCCGTCGAGGCGTCCATGCTGACCGACGTCGTGGCCCTTCACCGCGAAGGCCTCGACCACGCCGTCCGCGACCGCGGCGCGAACCTCTCCGGCGGCCAGCGCCAACGGCTCTCCCTGGCCCGCGCCCTCGCCGCCGACACCGACGTCCTCGTCCTGCACAACCCGACCACAGCCGTCGACGCGGTCACCGAACAGCTCATCGCGCGCAACGTCGCGAAGCTGCGCCGGGGGCGCACCACCATCGTGATCACCAGCAGCCCGGCCCTCCTGGACGCCGCCGACCGTGTCCTCGTCCTGGAGGACGGTGTCATCACCGCCGAGGGCACCCATCGCACCCTCCTGGCCACGGACGAGGACTACTGCCTGGCGGTGGCCCGGTGACCCGCCGCAGCGGACGGTGGTCGCGGTCAAGCGCGTCTCGATGAACGCTTCTTGCACACTTTTCGGCCATGCCGGGGGTGCGCGGAGCGCCGCCGTCTCGGACGTTCCGCTGCCCGGATCGGCGACGGCCCGGGCGGCGTGTGGCGCGGATGAGCCGCTTCCGCGGCGGAAGTACAGGCCCCGTAAGGGGTATGTGAAGCACTTGCGTGCAAACGGGTCCGTAACCCACACCGCAGTACTTTAACCCTCACCGACCTCCGGCAAGCAGTGGCGCGATCTCGTTCCCCCGGGTCTCTGTTACCGGCGGTACCGACGTGCGCGCTGAGCTCTCCGCCCGGCGGACGAGAGGGGTTTCCCCGTGGGACACATGGACCATTTCAGCGCCGGATGGGTCACCCCCGTCCTCTCCTACGTCATGGCCTGCGTCGGCTCGGCGCTCGGCCTGCGGTGCACGGTCAGGGCCCTGGAGGCCGACGGTGCCTCGAAACGGAACTGGCTGCTGCTGGCCTCGTTCGCGATCGGCTCCGGCATCTGGACCATGCACTTCGTCGCGATGATGGGCTTCGGCGTCGAGGGTACCCCGATCCGCTACGACGTCCCGCTCACCGTCCTCAGCCTCGTCATCGCCATCGCCGTCGTCAGTGCCGGCGTCTTCACCGCCGGGTACGGGCGCTCGCGCGTCACGTCGGTGGCGCTCGGCGGGCTCGGCACCGGACTGGGCGTCGCCGCCATGCACTACACCGGCATGGCCGCGCTCAACCTGCACGGCACCGTCGTGTACGACCCGTTCCTCGTCGTCACCTCCGTCGTGATCGCCGTCGTCGCCGCGACCGCCGCGCTCACTCTCACCCTCATCGTGCGCGGTCCCGTCCTCGCGACCGCCGCCGCGCTCGTCATGGGGCTCGCGGTCAGCAGCATGCACTACACCGCCATGTACGCCGTCGACGTCAGCCTCGCGCCCAGCAGCGCCGAGCTGCCCGGGGCCACGGCCACCGAGTTCCTCTTCCCGCTCGCCGTCGTGCTCGGCTCGTTCCTCTTCCTGACCTCCGCGTACGTCGCGCTCTCCCCGACCGGCAAGCGCGCCGAGTCCGTCGCCGCCGAACTGCTGCGCGAGGTCGAGCTCTCCACCGCGACCGCCGCCACGCCCGCCGCCACCAGCGCGACCGCCTGAGCCGTACGTCCGCACAGCCGCACCGCACACTTTCGAAGAGGTATCCCATGTCTGTCGCCCGTGCAACGGAACGGCTGCGTCCCAGATCGGTCCGGGCCAAGATCGTCGCCCTGCTCATGCTGCCCATCGTGTCCCTCATGGCGCTGTGGGGCTTCGCCGCGGTGACCACGGCCTCCAGCATCGGCGACACCGAGCGGGTCAAGGACGTCAACGCCGAACTCCTCGCCCCGGTCGACGAGTTCGTCACCGCGCTGCAGGCCGAGCGGACCGCCGGCGCACGCCGTGCCGCCGCGCCGGACCCGGCCGGCCTCGACGCGGTCGAGCAGGCCCGGAAGGCCACCGACAAGGCCGCCACCGCCTTCCGCAACGGCGCCGACGCCGCCACCGCGGACGCCGAGCTCCTCGACGCCGGACTGCCCGCCCGCATCGACCGCCTGGAGACCGACGCGGGCGGACTCACAGCGCTGCGCGCGCGGACCGACGCGAAGGGCGCCGCCCAGACGGCGTTCACGGGATACTCGACGGTCATCGAGCACGCCTTCGCCGTCACCGGCGCGCTCACCGGCGAGAACGGCACCCACGCCGCATCCGAGGCACGGGTCGTCCTCGAACTCGCCCGCGCCCGCGAGGCCGTGGCCCGGGAACAGGCCCTCCTCGCCGCGGGGAGCGGGGCCGGGAAACTCACCACGGAGCAGTACGCGCAGTTCGCCGGCGCCGTCGCCACCCAGCGGGAGCTCCTGAAGCCCGCGGTCGCGGATCTGAAACCGGCGCACCGGGCGGCGTACGACGCGGTGCTGAAGAGCGGGAGCTACGACAGTCTCGCGGCCGGCGAGGACCGGGTACGCGGCGCCGGACCCGGCACCCCGGTCGTCTCCGCGGACTTCCTGAGGGACTGGGACAACGCCGCCGACGCCGTGCTGAAGGGCCTCGCCGAGGCCCAGTCGGGAGCCGGTACGGGCGCCACGGCCAAGGCGAACCCCTTCGGCTGGGACACGCTGGGCGCCTCCGGCATCGCCGTCATCCTCGGCCTGGTGGGCGTGCTGCTGTCGCTGCTCGTGTCCGTGGGCGTCGGCCGCGGCCTCATCGTCGAACTGCTCGACCTGCGCAACTCCGCCCTGGAGGTCGCCGGACGCCGGCTGCCGCGGGCCATGCGCAGGCTGCACGCCGGGCAGGGCGTGGACATCGACGCCGAGGCCCCGATGCGCCGTCTCGTCGGCGACGAACTCGCCCAGGTGGGCAGCGCACTCACCGCCGTGCAGCGGGCCGCGCTCAAGGCCGCCTCCGAGCGCGCCGACCTGCTCCACGGCATCTCCGGCGTGTACGTCAGCCTCGCCCGTCGCAGCCAGGTGCTGCTGCACCGCCAACTCGACCTGCTCCACCAGCTGGAGCAGCGCCCGCGCGACCCGGCGGAGACGCACGACCTGTACCAGGTCGACTACCTCGCCACCCGGATGCGCCGCCACTCCGAGAGCCTGCTCATCCTGTCCGGCGTCGCGCCCGGACGCGGCTGGCGCGACCCGATCCCGCTGGTGGACGTCCTGCGGGCCGCCGTCGCGGAGATCGAGCAGCCGGGCCGGGTCCAGATCTGGGCCGTCCCTCGCGTCTCCCTCCACGGCGGCGCCGTCGCGGACGTCATCCACCTGCTCGCCGAACTCGTCGAGAACGCGGCCTCCTTCTCACCGCCCAGCGCCCCTGTCCAGCTGCGGGCCGGCCGGCTGCGCGACGGCCTCCTCCTCGAGATCGAGGACAGCGGCTTCGGCATGAACGAGGAGGCGATGGCCGAGGCCAACCGCAAGATCCAGTCCGAGAACGTCGACCTGCTCGACGCCAAGCAGATCGGACTCTTCGTGGTCAACCGCATCGCCGCCCGGCAGGGCCTGCGCGTCGAGCTGCGCGCCTCGGCGGGCGGCGGCGCCACGGCGGCCGTCCTCATCCGCGAGGACCTGATACGGGACGACATGCCGGTGCACGACGCGGCACTCCCCGACGGCCAGGACGGCGGCCGGGCACTGGCCCCCGCGTCGGCGTTGATCCCGCAGCAGCGAGGGTGACGAGGACACGAGGACGCCGGGCAGCGGGCGGTAGCGCCGGCCCGGCGCCCCGCTCGCAGCTCCGCCCCTAGGCGAGAGCCCAGGCGACATCCCTGAGCAGGGCGTGACGCCAGCCCGCCCGGTCGTGGCCCGACGGTGACCGGGAGACCCGTACGGTCGCACCGGCCCCTTCCGCCAGGGTCTCGGTCAGTTCGCAGTGGGGCAGCATCCGCGTCTCGTGTTCTCCCACGTCGAACGCGACCCGCAGACCGGACAGGTCCGGGCGCTCCCGCAGGCGCGCGGCGATGGTGCCGCCGACCGGGCCGCCCAAGGGGTCGGCCAGGTCCGGGGCGTCGGGTGTCCACCAGAACGAGCCCGACTGGCAGGCGACGCGGGACACCAGGTCCGGGAACTCCAGAGCCGCGTACAGGGCGCTGAGCCCGCCGAGGCTCTGCCCGGCGACCACCAGCCGGTCCCGGTCCGCGGGTACGCCGGATTCCGCCACCAGCGGCAGCAGTTCGTCCCGGACCGCCTCCCACAGCTCGGGCGCGCACCCGAACTCGGTCCCCCTGTCCGTGGTCGGCAGGAAGACGAGCGTGACCGGCGGCAGCTCGCCGCCGGCGACGGCCGCGTCGAACGCGGTCATGGCCGGGTGCAGGTACAGCCAGTCGTCCCCGTCGAGCAGCAGGACCACCGGTCCGCCGCCGCCCGCCGGGTGGACCCGCACGGTGCGCCGCCCGCCGAGCCGTGCGCTGTTCCAGCGGATCCGGGTGCGCGGGACGGGCAGCACGTCGTCGGCGCCGAGGTCGGGCCAGTGCGGCTGGGCCGGGGTGTCCGGGGTCGCGGCGATGGACCGGTCACCGCCCGCACCGGCCGGGTTGAGCGGGTCGGCGCAGGCCGCGTCGCCGACGAGGAACTGGTAGGTCACGCGCAGCCGCGGGGGCATGCGCACCTCGGCGTACCAGCAGTCCGTGTCGCCCCACCGGCGCAGCGGCACCGGCTCCGACCAGCTCTCGAAGCCGACGCTCGCCGGTTCGCAGCCGCGCCGCAGGAACAGGGTCACCCAGCCCTCGCCGTCGGGTATCGACGCGGGTGTCCTCGCGGTCGCCCAGAACGCGTCGGTGCCGGGTGCGCCGGGCAGTCCGAACGCGGCGAAGGTGTCTTCCCCCACCAACCTCATGAACGTCTCCTTGTGGAGCGGAAAGCGAGAAGGCTAAGCTCACATTTGATAAGGCGAGCCTAACCTTATTCCCCAGGAGGCACCGCAGATGAGCACCAATCCCTTCGACGACGCCGACGGCCGTTTCCTCGTCCTCGTGAACGACGAGGGCCAGCACTCGCTCTGGCCGTCCTTCGCCGAGGTGCCCGGAGGGTGGACGGTCGTCCTCGACGAGAACACCCGAGAGGCGTGTCTGGACTTCATCGAGGCGAACTGGACCGACCTGCGCCCTCGGTCCCTCGCGACGTCCATGGACGCCTGACCCCGTGGTGCTCTGCACCAGACTGACGAACGCCCGCTTCCTCACCATGGACCCCGGCCATCCCGTCGCCCACGACCTGGGCATCTGGCAGGGCCGGATCGTCGGCCTGGACGAGGCCGTCACCTCCCTGCCCGCACGCGAGGTGATCGACCTGCAGGGAGCCACCGTGCTGCCCGGGTTCATCGACGCCCACGTGCACCTGGCCTGGACCGGGTTCAAGGAGAACACCCCCAGCATCGAGGGGTGCACGCGGATCGACGACGTGCTCGCTGTCGTGGAGGAGGCCGTCCTCCGCAAGGGCACACCCGGAGCCTGGGTGAGCATCGCCGGATACGACCAGCGGGCCCTGGGACGTCATCTGACCGCCGCCGAACTCGACACGGTCAGCCACGGACACAAACTGTTCGTGCTGCACGACTCCGGGCACGGCTGCGTCGTCAACTCCGCCGTGCTCGACCTGCTCCCCGCCGACCTCCCGCACGACGGCGGCTTCCTCGCCGAGGGCGCCATGGGCGCCGCCCGCGCACTACGCCTGCCGTACTCCCAGCGGGAGTTGGCCGCGGCGATCGGGCGCGCCGCGCGGACCTGCCTGGCCGAGGGCGTCACCGCCTGCGCCGAGGCGGGCATCGGCGGCACCCTCCTGGGCCACAGCCCGGTCGAGCTGGGCGCCTACCAACTCGCCCGCGAAGAAGACCTGTTACCGCTGCGCGTGCAGCTCATGGTGTCCGCCGACCGGCTGCACCCGGTCGCCGCACACGAGGCCGACGGCATTCCGCGGTCCCTCGACCTCGGCCTGCGCACCGGGTTCGGCGACGACCGGCTCTGTGTGGGCGCGCTGAAGATCTTCACCGACGGCGGCATGATGGCCCGGACCGCCGCGCTCACCAGCCCCTACGAAGGACTCGGCCACGCAGGCCAGTTGCAGGACGACCCGGACGTGCTCGCGGACACGATCGTCGACGGCCACCTCGCCGGATGGCAGCTCGCCGTCCACGCCATCGGCGACCGCGCCGCCGACATCGCCCTGGACGCCCTGGAACGCGCCCAGCGCCTGCGGCCGCGCCCCGGCGCCCGGCACCGCATCGAGCACGCCGGCCTGATCCGCCCCGACCAGCTCCCGCGCTTCGCACGGCTCGGTGTCAGCGCGGTCGTCCAGCCCAACTTCCTGCGCTACTTCGGCGACGACTACGCGGCGATCATGGGGGAGGAGCGGGCCCCGTGGCTCTACCGCGGCAGGGCGTTCCTGGACCAGGGCATCACGCTCGTCGGCAGTTCCGACCGCCCCGTCACGGACGGATCCCCGCTGCGAGCCATCCAGTTCATGGTCGAGCGGGCCTCCGAGTCCGGCCAGGTGATCGGCCCCGACGAGGCCCTCACCGTCGACGAGGCCCTGCGCGCCTACACGGTCGCCGGCGCCTTCGCCTGCCACTGGGACGACCGCCTCGGCAGCCTCACCCCAGGCAAGCTCGCCGACCTCGTCGTGCTCGGCGACGACCCCCGGCGCGTCGATCCGTCACGCATCGCAGACATCGAGGTCGTGGCGACATACGTCGACGGCCGCTGGACAGGAAAGGCGGCGCCGTGAGCCGGAAGACGACGGCTGTGGAGAGCTACGCGCACCTCTGGGACGACGGCGGGTCCCGGTACCGCTGGGTCATCTGGCACACCGCCGGCGAGAGCCTGGTCTTCGACCGGGAGACCAACTGCCCGGCCGACACGGGCGACGAGTCGCTCCTGCCCGAGGTGCTGCGCAGGATGCGCCAGGCCGGCGTACCCGAGACCGACGACTATCCGGGCCGCCCCTGCGGGTGAGCGGGACGCCGGGCGCGCGCCGCCACGCACCGGGCCGACCACGCCGACGGGGCGGTCGATAGCCTGCCGGGGGAGCATCGGTCTCCGGTCGATGCGCACACAGCGAGGTGAGAGGCCGTATGTTCACCACCCGTCCCACTCTCCAGGGCGCCTTCGGCATGGTGTCCTCGACCCACTGGCTGGCCTCGCAGTCGGCGATGGCGGTGCTGGAGGACGGGGGGAACGCGTATGACGCCGCCGTCGCGGGGGCGTTCGTGCTGCACGTCGTCGAGCCGCATCTGAACGGGCCCGCCGGCGAGGTGCCGATTCTGCTCGCCCCGGCGGGCGGCGAGGTGCGCGTGCTGTGCGGGCAGGGCGTCGCGCCGGGCGGGGCGTCCGTCGCGCACTACCAGGGGCTCGGGCTGGACCTCGTCCCCGGTACCGGGCCGCTCGCCGCAGCCGTCCCCGGTGCCTTCGACGCCTGGATGCTCCTGCTGCGGGACCACGGCACCAAGTCCCTCGCGGACGTGCTGAAGTACGCCATCGGGTACGCCGAACACGGGCACGCGCCCGTGGAGAACGTCGGGGCGACCGTCGATTCCGTCCGGGAGTTGTTCGAGACGGCATGGACGTCGTCCGCGGAGGTCTACCTGCCGGGCGGGAAGGCCCCGCGGCCGGGTGAGCTGTTCCGCAATCCCGCCCTTGCCGCCACGTGGAAGCGGCTGCTCGAAGAGGTCGACGGCGCCGGGGACCGGGACGCGCGGATCGAGGCCGCGCGGGAGGTGTGGCGGAGCGGATTCGTCGCCGAGGCACTGGTGCGGCAGGCGCAGCGGCCCACCATGGACACCAGCGGCGAGCGGCACACCGGCACGCTCACGGCCGCCGATCTCGCCGGCTGGTCCGCCACCTACGAGACGCCGGCGACGTACGACTGGAACGGCTGGACCGTGTGCAAGGCCGGCCCCTGGAGCCAGGGACCGGTCCTCCTGCAGCAGCTCGCACTGCTGCCGCCCGAGCTGCCCCGGTACGGGTCCGCCGACTACGTCCACCTGCTGATCGAGGGCTGCAAGCTCGCCATGGCCGACCGGGAGGCCTGGTACGGCGACGCGGCCGGGGTGCCACTCGCCGCGCTCCTGTCCGACGAGTACAACGCGGGGCGGCGACAGCTCGTCGGTGACAAGGCGTCCCGCGAGCTGCGGCCCGGCAGTCCGGGCGGGCGCACTCCGCGGCTGTGCGCTCACGCGCGCGTGGTGACCGGCGAGATGGCCGGGTCCCTCGCGCTCGGCGTCGGTGAGCCCACCGTCGCCAAACACCCCACGTCCCCGGTGCCCGGTGAGCCCGAGGTCGGTGCCGACGGGCTCACCCGGGGCGACACCTGCCACCTCGACGTCGTCGACCGCTGGGGCAACATGGTCGCCGCCACGCCCAGCGGTGGCTGGCTGCAGTCCAACCCCGTCGTGCCCGAGCTGGGCTTCCCGCTCGGCACCCGGCTCCAGATGGCCTGGCTGGAGGAGGGGCTGCCCAACTCCCTCACCCCGGGCCGCCGCCCCCGCACCACGCTCACACCCTCGATCGCACTGCGTGACGGGGTGCCGGTCATGGCGTTCGGGACGCCCGGCGGGGACCAGCAGGACCAGTGGCAGCTGCACTTCTTCCTCGCGGTCGCGCAGCGGGCCCGGGTCCGGGGCGGACTCGACCTCCAGGGCGCGATCGACGCCCCGAACTGGCACAACGACAGCTTCCCCGGCTCGTTCTACCCGCGCGGCATGCGCCCGGGCAGCGTCACCGTGGAGTCCCGCACGCCCGAGGACGTGGTGGCGGAGCTGCGGCGCCGCGGGCACGACGTGACCGTCGGCGAGCCCTGGTCGGAGGGCCGGCTGTGCGCGGTCGCACGGGACCCGGAGACCGGGATCCTGTCGGCGGCGGCGAATCCACGGGGCATGCAGGGATACGCGGTGGGCCGCTGAACCCGGCCCCGCGTCCGCCGAACCGGTCGTCGCGGGCCGCCGAACCGGTCGGCCGGGCCGCCGGGCCGGTCACGGGCGCCCCGGCGCCCGGCACATCCCGGTGTTCACGGTGATTCCACCCGCCATGCACCGGCCGGGTGGGGATTGTCAGTGACGCGTGCTCTCATGGAGGCATGATCGAAGAGACGGAAACCATCGACGAGTTTCTCACCCGGCACGCGGCGGACGTGGAGGAAGCGGTGCGGAAGGCGGCCGCGGCCGAGATCATGCCGCGCTTCCGCCGGCTCGCCGCGCACGAGGTCGACCAGAAGGCCGGTCCGCACGACCTGGTGACGGACGCCGACCGCAAGGCGGAGCAGTACCTCACCGAGACGCTCGGTGCCCTGCTGCCCGGCTCGGTCGTGGTCGGCGAGGAAGCGGTGCACGCCAACCCGGCGTCCTACGAGGCGATCCAGGGCGACACCCCGGTCTGGATCGTCGACCCGGTCGACGGGACACGGCAGTTCGTGCACGGCGACCCCGGGTTCTGCACCCTGGTGGCGCTCGCGCAGGGCGGAGTGCTGCGCGCCTCGTGGACGTATGCGCCGACCCGCGACCAGCTGGCCACGGCCGTGCGCGGACAGGGCGCGTTCCTCGACGGCGAGCGGCTGCACCCCGGCGCCCCACAAGCAGGCCGTGACCTGCGCATAGCCACCTCCCACCCGGACTACACGACCGACGAGGAGAAGCGCGCGCTGCTCGGGCTGTGGACCGAGGGCGTGGCACCGCGCGCGTGCGGCTCGGCCGGTCTGACGTATCTGGCCGTCGCCCGCGGGGAGTTGGACGCCACGGCCTTCTCGTGGGAGGCGGCCTGGGACCACGCCGCCGGCCTGCTCCTGGTCGAGGAGGCGGGCGGCGCGCACCTGACCCTCACGGGGGAGCCGTTCCGCATCACGGGCCACAACACGCTCCCCTTCACCGCCGCCCGGGACGCGGCCACGGCCCGCCGGGTGGTGGAGCTGCTCACGGCGGGGTAGCACCCGAGGACGCTGGTCGGCCCGTGCGGTGCCCCGCGGCCCGGTGCTGTCGGCCCTGCGTCATATCCTGATCCGTACAGGCCATCGGCTGACGAAGGGGTCCGAAGGTGCCGTCGATGCTCGATGTGGTCGTGGTGGGTGCGGGACCGAACGGACTGACCGCCGCCGTTGAGTTGGCCCGCCGGGGCTTTTCCGTGGCCCTCTTCGAGGCCCGGGACACCGTCGGCGGGGGAGCGCGCACCGAGGAGCTCACCCTCCCCGGCTTCCGGCACGACCCGTGCTCCGCGGCCCACCCCCTCGGCATCAACTCACCCGCGTTCCGCGCACTGCCCCTGGAGCGCTACGGCCTGGAGTGGCTGCACGCCGACCTGCCGATGGCGAACCCGTTCCCCGACGGCACCGCGGCCGTGCTGGCGCGGTCGGTCGGTGAGACGGCCGCCTCGTTCGGGCCGCGGGACGCGGGAACGTACCGACGGCTGGTCGAGCCCTTCCTGCCCAAGTGGGACACCCTGGCCCGCGACTTCATGTCGCTGCCGCTCACCGCGCTGCCCCGGGACCCGCTCACCCTCGCCCGCTTCGGCCTGGTCGGACTGCCTCCGTCGACCTGGCTGATGCGTCGCTTCCGCGACGAGCGGGCCAAGACCCTGTTCGCCGGCCTCGTCGCGCATGTGATGGCCCCGCTCGGCGGCTTCGCCACCGGCGCCGTCGGCCTGGTCTTCGCCCTCGCCGCGCACGCCCGCGGCTGGCCCGTGGCCCGCGGTGGCTCGCAGGCCATCTCCGACGCCCTTGCCGCCTATCTGAGGGACCTCGGCGGCACCATCCACACCGACTTCGAGGTCAAGCGCCTCGACGACCTGCCGCCCGCGCGGGCGTACGTCTTCGACACCTCGCCCACCGCGCTGGCCCGCATCGCCGGCTTCGGCCGCTTCTACGAGGGCTACCGATACGGCCCCGGAGTCTTCAAGATCGACTACGCCCTGGACGGCCCCGTGCCGTGGACCGCGCCGCAGGCGCGCCGGGCCACCACCGTGCAGATCGGCGCGGACAGCGCGGAGATCGGCGCCGCCCTGCGCGCGGCGTCGCGGGAGGGCCGCGCACCCGACCGGCCGTTCATGATCACCGTGCAGCCCACTCTCGTCGACCCCGGCCGGGCCCCCGCCGGCAAGCACGTCTTCTGGGCGTACGGCCATGTCCCCAGCGGCTGGACCGGGGACCTCACCGACGCCATGGAACGCCAACTGGAGCGGTTCGCCCCCGGGTTCCGCGACCGCGTCCTCGCCCGCGCGACCGCCGGACCGGCCGAACTCATGGCCCGCAACGCCAACTACATCGGCGGTGACATCGCCTCCGGCGCGGTCACCGGACTCCAGATCCTGCTGCGGCCCAAGCTGTCCCTGTTCCCGTACGGCACCCCGCACCCGGCCGTCTTCATCTGCTCCTCGGCCACCCCGCCGGGCCCGGGTGTGCACGGCATGTCGGGGCACAACGCGGCCAAGGCCGTGTGGAGGAGGCTGCGCCGGACATGACCACGATCACGCTCGTCCAGGGCGACATCACCCGGCAGAGCGCCGACGCGATCGTCAACGCGGCGAACTCCTCCCTGCTCGGCGGCTCGGGCGTCGACGGTGCCATCCACCGCCGCGGCGGCCCCGCGATCCTCGAGGACTGCCGCAGACTCCGGGCCTCGCACTACGGCAAGGGCCTGCCGACCGGCCGGGCGGTCGCCACGACCGCCGGTGAACTGGACGCGCGGTGGGTGATCCACACGGTGGGCCCGCGCTACTCCCCCGAGGAGGACCGCTCGGAGCTGCTGGCCTCCTGCTACCGGGAGTCGCTGAGGACCGCCGACGAGCTGGGCGCCCGTACGCTCGCGTTCCCGGCCGTCTCCGCGGGCGTCTACGGCTGGCCGATGGACGACGCCGCCCGGATCGCGGTGGAGACGGTACGCGCGACGGCCACAGCGGTCGAGGAGGTCAGGTTCGTCCTCTTCGACGAGCGGGCGTACCAGGCGTTCGCCCGGCACGTGCGATGAGCGGCTGATCGGCGACTGCCCACCGGCCCGCTTTCGCCCCGCCGCCGTCGACGGCGCCGAGGTCAGGACTCCGGCGCCGGACGCGTGGCGCGGGTGCGCGGCCGTGATGCGGCCAGCCCGGACTCCACGGAGGTGAGCAGCGCGAGGGCCGCGTCGAGGTGGGTGGCGTCGTGGCCGGCGGCCGTGGAGACGGCCGTGGCCCATTCGCGGCGGACCAGGGCGTAGTTGGTGCGGCCGTGGTCGGTGGTGTGGACGGTGACGCCGCGTCCGTCGCCCGGGTCGGCACGTCGCTCGATGAGCCCCTTCTGTTCGAGGCCGCGCAGGACGGTGGAGAGGTTGGTGCGCTGCAGCCCGGTCGCGGTGGCGATCCGGCTCGGCGGGGCCGCGTGGTCGTGCTGCAGGTGGCGCATCACCATGCCCTCCGACGGTGACAGGGGAACGGCCCGCTCGTCGGCGTATCCGCGGAACTGCACCTCCCGGCTGATGATCAGCACCAGGTCGGCCAGTTCGGCCCACCGCTGCTCGTCGTCCGGTTCGGCCGCCGGTCCCGTCTCCTGCACGTGATCCTCCACGGCTCCAGGGTACGGGTCACTCGCCCAGTGGTTATGAGGGCATACTCACTGTGCTGCCGCAGTCCGTACTGCGCCTGCCGTCGATGCCCCGCGGCCAGGCCCTGCTGTCGGCCGGCGCCGCACGGTGTCGCGCACGCCTTCCCCGGCGTCGAGCACGGGCGGATGAGGATCGTCGCCCTGCTCGCGGTGGGCGCCGCCGCCCAGCCGCGCTTCACCGAGACCGCGTCCGCCTCGACTCCCGTCGTCGGGGTCTGAACCGCCCCGTCGGCCATCCCGGACTGCCGGTGGCTCAACAGGACCGCACAAAGTCCGACAGGATCATTGCTTCGATTGTGTGCGAGTTTTAGGGTTCCCCTGGCTCAGTAGTTGCCCCCGTTGTCAGCAGCCCTGTCCTGACCCACCTGACGCACCCTCAGTCCGCGCACCCCCAGTCGCACCGAGGAAGGCCACGGTCATGCCGCACCCGCACCCGCACCCGCACCCGAACGCGCACGTGTTCAGCCGCCGCCGTCTGCTGGAGGGAGGAGCCGCCGTTCTCGGCGCGCTCGCCCTGTCCGCGTCGACCGTCACCGCCTCGGCCGCCGGCCGGCGCACGGCGGCGGCGGACGCCTTACCCGAGTGGAACGGCAACATCGCCGTCTTCCGGCTGGGCACCGAGCCCCCGCACACCACCCTCATGCCATACGCCGACGTCAGACAGGCCCTGGCCGGCGACCGCACCCGCTCGCCGTACCGGCTGAGCCTCGACGGCACCTGGAAGTTCGCCTACGCCGACCGCCCCGACGACCGGGGCACCGACTTCCACCGCACCGACCTCGACGACAGCGACTGGGACACCATCCCCGTCCCCTCCGCATGGCAGCTGCACGGCTACGACCGCCCGATCTACATCAACATCACCTATCCGTGGTGGGGCCCCAACGGCCAGGGCGAGGAGGCGCAGCCGCCTGCCGCCCCCACCCGCCACAACCCCGTCGGCCAGTACCGGCGCACCTTCACCGTGCCGCGCGACTGGGCCGGCCGGCGAACGTTCCTGCACTTCGAAGGGGTCAAGTCAGCCCACTACGTCTGGATCAACGGGGAGCTGGTCGGCTACCACGAGGACTCCTACGACCCCGCCGAGTACGACATCACCGAGCACCTGAAGCCGGGCACCAACCAGATCGCCGTCGAGGTCTACCGCTACTCCGACGGCGACTGGCTGGAGGACCAGGACATGATCCGGCTGAGCGGCATCTTCCGCTCGGTCCACCTGTACTCCACGCCCGCCGTGCACCTGCGCGACTTCAAGCTGGACACCCCGCTGAGCGACGACTACCGGGCGGCCGAGCTGTCGGTGACGGCCGGCGTCCGGGACTACGGCGGCAAGGGCGGCGGTCAGTACTCCGTCGAGACCCAGCTGTACGACGCCGACGGGCATCCGGTCTGGCCCCGGCCCTTGAAGCAGGCCGTCGCACTCGGCTCCGGCGACGAGACGACCGTGCAGGCGGCGAAGGCCGTGCCCGCTCCCCGCCTGTGGTCGGCCGAGCACCCGTACCTCTACACCGCCGTGCTCCGCCTGCGCGACCCGGCCGGCAAGGTGGTCGAAACCCTCTCCCACCGGGTCGGTCTGCGCGAGTTCGCGCTCAAGGGCGGGCTGATGCGCATCAACGGCAAGCCGGTGTCCTTCCGGGGCACCAACCGCCACGAGATGCACCCGGTCCACGGCTCGGCCCTCACCCGCGCGGACATGGTCGAGGACATCGGCGTCATCAAGCGGCTGAACATCAACACCGTCCGCACCTCGCACTACCCCAACAACCCGCTGTGGCTGGAACTCGCCGACGAGTACGGCCTGTACCTCGTCGACGAGACCAACCTCGAGACCCACGGCATCCGTGGCGAGTACCCGGGCAACCACGCGGACTGGACCGAGGCGTGCGTGGCCCGCGCCCAGAACATGGTCCACCGCGACAAGAACCACGCCTCGGTGGTCATCTGGTCGCTCGGCAACGAGGCGGGCGGCGGCACCACCTTCAACGCCATGTACGACTGGATCCGCTCCTACGACCCCACCCGCGTCATCCAGTACGAGGGCGACGACCGCCCCGGCATGAGCGACATCCGCTCCGAGATGTACGACAGCCCCTCCCGCGTCGAGGCACGGGCGAAGGACACCGCCGACACCCGGCCGTACGTGATGATCGAGTACTCCCACGGGATGGGGAACTCCAACGGGAACTTCAAGAAGTACTGGGACATCGTCCGCCGCTACGACGTCCTGCAGGGCGGCTGGATCTGGGACTTCGCCGACCAGGCCCTGAGCTGGCCCACCCCGACACGCAAGCTGCTCACCGAGTCCGGGCCCGCCGCGCTGAGCGGCGAGGTCATCGCCCCCAGCGGCACCTTCGCCCGCGGCCAGGGCGTCAGCGGCGGCACCGTCTTCGCCCGCGACACCAGCCTCGACCTGACCGGCTCGCTGACCCTGGAGGCCTGGGTCACCCCCCGCTTCACCGGCGGCCACCAGCCGCTCCTCGCCAAGGGCGACACCCAGTACGCCCTGAAGCAGACCGACAGGACCCTGGAGTTCTTCATCCACGGCGGCGGCCAGTGGGTCACCGCGAGCTGGGCGCTGCCGGACGGCTGGACCGGCCGCGAGCACCACGTCGCGGGTGTCTTCGACGCCGAGGCCGGCACGCTGACCCTGTACGTCGACGGCGTGGCCCGGGCCACCCGCACCACCACCCGGCGGCCCGCCGTCAACACCGCGCCGCTGGCCCTGGCCACCGACGTCGACAACCCGACCCGCGAGTTCAGCGGCACCATCCGGCGGGCACGCGTGTACGCCCGGGCGCTGAGCGCCGCCGACCTGGCCTCCGACAACCGTGGGCCCGGCGACGACGGCGTGCGGTTCTGGTTCGACGCCGCCACCGCCGGACTCACCGAGAAGCGGCCCCGCGACAAGACGTTCTACGCCTACGGCGGCGACTGGGGCGACAACCCCAACGACGGGGCCTTCGCCGGCGACGGCATCGTCACCGCCGACCGCGCCGGCACCGGCAAGTCCGTCGAGGTCAAGCAGATCTACCAGGCGATCAACGCCACGCCCGCCTCCGGCGAGACCGTCACCTCGGGCCGGGTCACCCTCACCAACGAGTACCTGTTCACCAACGTCCGCGAGTTCGACGGCCGTTGGTCCCTCGTCGCCGACGGCGAGGTCGTCCAGCGCGGCAGGCTGAGCCGCGACCAGCTGGACGTCCCGCCACTGACCAGCAAGGACATCACGGTTCCGGTGAGGGTCCCGGCGAAGGCGGCGCCCGGCACGGAGTACTTCCTGCACCTCTCCTTCACCACCAAGGAGCCCACGAAGTGGGCGAAGGCCGGCTTCGAGGTGGCCAAGCAGCAACTCGCCGTCGCCGCCGACAGCCCGGCCGTGACGCCCGTGCCCCTTCAGAGCGTGCCGGCACTGCGCCACGAGGACGGCGAGAAGGCCGTCACCGTCCGGGGCAGGGGATTCTCCGTCACCGTCGACAAGAGCAGCGGCACCATCACCTCGTACGAGGCCCGGGGGGTCCGCCTGATCACCTCGGGACCGGTGCCGAACTTCTGGCGGGCGCCCACCGACAACGACCGGGGCAACGGCCAGCACACCCGCAACCAGACCTGGCGTGACGCGGGCGCGAACCGCGAGGTGACGGACGTGAGCGTGCGCGCCCTGCGGGACCGGGCCGTCGAGATCAAGGTCGCCGGCACCCTGCCGACGACCACGGCATCGACGTACACCACCACGTACACGGTCTTCGGCAACGGTGAGATCAAGGTCGACAACACCCTGCATCCGGGTGCGGCGAGCCTGCCCTACATCCCCGAGGTCGGCACCCTGCTGTTCCTGCCGAGGCGCCTGGACCGCCTGCACTACTACGGCCGCGGTCCCGAGGAGAACCAGTGGGACCGCAACAACGGCACCGACGTGGGCCTGTACTCCGGCACGGTCGCCGGGCAGTGGACGTCCTACCTGCGCCCGCAGGAGAACGGGAACAAGACCGACGTCCGCTGGGCCGCGCTGACAGGCCGCGACGGGGCCGGACTGCTCGTCTGCGGCGAACCGCTCCTGGAGGTCAACGCCTCGCACCTCACCCCGGAGGACCTGTCGGTCGGGGCCCGCCACGACTACCAGCTCACGCCGCGCGACGAGGTCGTACTGCGTCTGAACCACCGGCAGATGGGCGTAGGCGGCGACAACAGCTGGGGCGCGCACACGCACGACGAGTACAAGCTGTTCGCGAACCGCGACTACGCGTACACCTACCGGCTGCGTCCCCTGACCGACGTCGACGAGGCGATGGCTGCCTCGCGGCGGCCGACGGCCACGCAATAGCGTCGGACGGGTGAGGCCCCGGGGTCGCCCGGACCCCGGGGCCTCCCCGCATTGTCCAACTCACTCACAACCGGCGGCCCGGAGAATCACTCGGCGGCGTCGCTGAGGCCGAGGCGCAGGTGCTCCACGTGGTAGACGGCCTGGTCGAGCAGCTCGGCGACATGGTGGTCGTGCAGCGCGTACACCACCGAGCGGCCGCGGCGTTCGCCCACGACCAGGCCCAGGTTGCGCAGCAGCCGCAGCTGGTGCGAGCACGCCGACTGCTCCATGCCCACCGCCGCCGCCAACTCCGTCGCCGGCAGCGGGCCTTCGCGCAGCCGCGCCAGGATCAGCAGCCGGGAGGGCGTCGACAGGGCCTGGAGCGTGGTGGCCACCTTGGCGACATTGCCCGCGTCCAGGCGTACGCGTTCGGCGGCGTCCTGCGCGGTGGTGACGGCTCCATGACCCATGGCCGTATCCTACCCACCGCACAGAAATCAGATGAATGGACTTTCATATGTTGCTGTGACCGGGGTGATCCGGCCCGGCGCAGGACAGCCGAGGTCGATGTCGGATTCTCGCCAGCCCTGGTCCCGCCCCTGGACGATGCTGGACCCATGCAGATGGGGATGCACACCGACACCGAGCGCTGCGTACGCGCCGTGCGGTCCAAGGACGCCCGCTTCGACGGCTGGTTCTTCACGGCCGTCCTCACGACCCGGATCTACTGCCGGCCGAGCTGCCCGGTGGTGCCGCCGAAGCCCGAGAACATGACCTTCTATCCGAGTGCGGCGGCCTGTCAGCAGGCGGGCTTCCGGGCCTGCAAGCGCTGCCGGCCCGACACCAGCCCCGGCTCCCCGGAGTGGAACCAGCGCGCCGACCTCGTGGCCCGCGCCATGCGCCTGGTCGCCGACGGCGTCGTGGACCGCGAGGGCGTGCCCGGGCTCGCCGCCCGGCTCGGCTACAGCACCCGGCAGGTCGAACGCCAGCTCTTCGCCGAACTGGGCGCGGGCCCGCTCGCCCTCGCCCGCGCCCAGCGCGCCCAGACGGCCAGGGTCCTCATCGAGACGACCCCGCTCCCGATGGCGGAGATCGCCTTCGCCGCCGGTTTCGCCTCCATCCGGACCTTCAACGACACCGTGCGTGAGGTCTTCGCCCTCTCGCCCAGCGAACTGCGCGACCGGCTGCCGAAGAAGAACGCCGGGACGACCACCCAGGGTGCCGGGGCGCACGCCGGGGGCACCCCCGGTGCCCTCACCCTCCGCCTCCCCTTCCGCACGCCCCTCAACCCGGACAACCTCTTCGGCCACCTCGCCGCGACCGCCGTCCCGGGCGTCGAGGAGTGGCGGGACGGCGCCTACCGGCGCACGCTCCGGCTGCCCTACGGCCACGGCATCGTGGCCCTCACCCCGCGGCCGGACCACATCGCCTGCCGCCTCACCCTCAGCGACCTGCGCGACCTGACCGTCGCCATCAGCCGCTGCCGCCGCCTGCTCGACCTGGACGCCGACCCGGTCGCCGTGGACGACCAGCTGCGCACGGACCCGCTGCTCGCCCCGCTGGTCGACAAGGCCCCCGGCCGGCGCGTGCCGCGCACGGTCGACGAGGCGGAGTTCGCCGTACGCGCGGTCCTGGGCCAGCAGGTCTCCACGGCGGCGGCCCGCACGCACGCGGCCCGCCTGGTGACCGCGCACGGCGACCCGGTGGACGACCCGGAGGGCGGCCTCACGCACCTCTTCCCGGCACCCGAGGCGCTTGCCGGCGTGGACCCCGAGGCGCTGGCCATGCCCCGGACGCGCCGGACCACGTTCACCACGCTGGTGGCCCAACTCGCCGACGGCTCACTGAACCTGGGGGTGGAGACCGACTGGACGGAAACCCGCGCCCGGCTCCTGGCCCTGCCCGGCTTCGGCCCCTGGACGGTCGACGTCATCGCGATGCGCGCCCTCGGTGACCCGGACGCCTTCCTCCCCACCGACCTCGGAATCCGGCGCGCCGCCCAGGAGTTGGGGCTGCCCTCGACCCCGGCGGCGCTCACGTCCCGCGCGGCGGTCTGGCGGCCCTGGCGGGCGTACGCGGTCCAGTACCTGTGGGCGACGGACAGCCACCCGATCAACTTCCTGCCCGTATAAGGGTGCACAGGCTGACAAGAGTGACAAGGGATGCAAAGGACGAAGGGACACCTCCATGAAGCGGCACACCGTGATCGACAGCCCGTACGGCCCTCTCACCCTGGTCGCCGACGACGGCGTCCTCTGCGGCCTCTACATGACCGGCCAACGCCACCGCCCACCGGAGGAGACCTTCGGCGACCGCGACGACCTGCCGGCCTTCGGCGAGGCCGCAGACCAGCTGAAGGCGTACTTCGCAGGCGAACTGAAGCAGTTCACCCTCGAACTGCGTCTGCACGGAACCCCGTTCCAGCGCAGCGTCTGGGACCAGCTCCGGAAGATCCCGTACGGCGAGACCCGCTCGTACGGCGAACTGGCCGACATCCTCGGCAACCCCACCGCCTCCCGCGCGGTCGGCCTCGCCAACGGCAGGAACCCGGTCGGCATCATCGTGCCCTGCCACCGCGTCGTCGGCGCGAACGGCAGCCTCACCGGCTACGGCGGCGGCCTGGACCGCAAGCAGCGCCTCCTGGACTTCGAGAACGGGCCGGCGCTGTTCTAGCCGCCCGGGTCAGCCGGCACGCTCCGCCTCGCCGCGCTCCACGCAGAACTCGTTGCCCTCGGGGTCGGCGAGGACCACCCAGCCCGTGCCGTCCGCGTTCCGGCGGTCGTCGACCAGCGTGGCCCCGACGGCGAGGAGGCGCTCGACCTCCTCGTCGCGGGTACGGTCCTGCGGCTGGAGGTCGAGATGCACCCGGTTCTTGACCGTCTTGGGCTCCGGGACGGTGACGAACAGCAGTCCCGCGGCCTCGATCAGCGCATCCTCGTCCCCCGGCCTGTCGTCCTCGTGCACGGGCCGGCCGAGGACCTGGGACCAGAAGGTGGCGAGGCGGTAGGCATCGGCGGAGTCGATCGTCACATGGCGAACGGTGGAGGTCATGACAGCGATTCTGATCTACTCGCCGAGCCCGCGCAGCAGCTCGGGCAGCGCCGTGCCGATCGGCTCCCGGATCACCTCGTCGGCCCGCTCGTCGTACGGCGTCGGCTCCGCGTTCACGATGATCAGCCGCGCCCCGTGGTCGGCGGCGACACCCGCGAGCCCCGCCGCGGGCTGCACCTGCAGGCTGGACCCGACCGCGACGAAGACCTGACACGCCTTGGTGACGGCCA
The DNA here is from genome assembly GCF_019049245.1 of Streptomyces sp. AC555_RSS877. Lineage (GTDB taxonomy): Bacteria > Actinomycetota > Actinomycetes > Streptomycetales > Streptomycetaceae > Streptomyces. Next base: position 161,556 of record NZ_JAGMUK010000054.1, read on the forward strand.
CCGCCTCACCCAGCACGACCGGGTCGAGCCGCTCGCCGAACATCACCGTCGCCGACTTCAGGATCCCGCCGCACTTCTGACACGGCGGATCCTCCTCACCGGCCTCGACCCGCGCCAGCGCGTCCTCCATCGGCCCCCGGGCATGGCACTTCGTGCACACCACGCTCCGCGCGGTGCCGTGCAGCTCCAGCACCTTGCGGGCCGGCATCCCGGCGAGCTGGTGCAGCCCGTCCACGTTCTGCGTGATCACCCGCACCGGCACCCCGGACCGCTCCAGCTCGGTCACGGCCCGGTGCGCGGGGTTCGGCTCGGCCTTCAGCGTCCGGTTCTCGCGCCGCATCCGCCAGGACCGGCGCCGGATCTCCGGGTCGCCCATGTAGTACTCGTACGTCACGAGCTTCTCGGCCTCCGGATCCCGCCGCCACAGCCCGTTGGGCCCGCGGTAGTCCGGGATGCCGGAGTCGGTCGAGATGCCGGCGCCGCTGAGGACGGCGACGAGGGGCTTGGCCATGGCACCGAGGGTAGGACGCCCGCACGTCCGGAGGCGAACAGATATCCGGGCCAGGCGCGGGCAGCCGCCGGCGTCAGCCCACCCGGTGCCCGTTCTCCAGCTCCGCCGTCCCCGACCCGTCCCGCAGGACGTCCAGCGCGGTCAGGACGCGGTGGCCCAGGGAGCCGGGCAGGTGCTCGGAGAGTTCCTCGCGCGGGACCATCCGCCAGGACAGCAGTTCCTCCTCCTGGAGGCGGATGGCCTTGAAGTCGTCCTCGCCGAGGACCCCGCCGTCGTAGAGGTACGCCACCAACGGCGGGCGGGCGGTGCCGTGCACCCAGTCCACCGCGAGCAGCCGCCCGAGGTCACGGTCCAGGCCGATCTCCTCGAACGTCTCCCGGCGTGCGCCCTGCCGCGGTGTCTCGCCCTCGTCGGACTCGATGGTGCCGCCCGGAAGCGCCCAGCCCTCCCGGTAGTTGGGTTCCACGAGCAGCACCCGGCCCTCGGCGTCGCGGAAGAGGGCCGCGGCGCCTGCGAGGACACGGGGGAGACCCGCGATGTACGTGGCGAAGTCTTCACTGGTGGTCATCAAGGAAGGGTAACCAGCCTCGCAACCCCGCCTCCGGCTCACTGCCCGGCTCGCCGCACGGACGGACGAGGCGGCTGAGGCTCCGCCACCTCCGCGAGCCGCAGCGTCCGCTCCGCCAGCTCGGTGATCCGCACCCCGTCGAAGCCGAACACCGCGCTGCGCACCGTGTCCTCCAGCGGGTCCTTCCACTGGGCCGGGATGGCGTCCGCGCCGGTCAGTACGCCGGCCACCGAGCCCGCGGTCGCGCCGTTGGAGTCGGTGTCCAGGCCGCCGCGGACGGTGAGTGTGATGGTGCGGGTGAAGTCGCCGTCGCCGTACAGCAGCCCGGCGGTGAGGACGGCGGCGTTCGGGACGGTGTGGATCCAGCCGAGCCCGGCGGTCTCCTCGGCCACCGTGGCGAGCGTGTCCTCCCAGGTCATCCGCGTGTCGTGCAGCGAGACGACCCGCCGTACGGTACGGGCGAGGCGGCTGCCGGCCGGGATGACGGCCAGCGCCTCGTCCACGGCCCGGCGCACCGTGCCGGCGGTGAACGCCGCCGAGACGAGCGCCGCCGCCCACATCGCGCCGTACACCCCGTTGCCGGAGTGGGACAGCGCCGCGTCCCGGCGGGCGAGCAGGGCCGCGCGGCGGGGGGCGCCGGGGCGGGTCCAGCCGTAGATGTCGGCGCGGATGAGGCCCCCGATCCACTCCTGGTAGGGATTGTCGTACGTCGCCGTCAGCGGCGGTTTCAGGCCGTTGGCGAGGTTGCGGTACGCGGCCCGCTCCGCCGTGAACGTCTGCAGATAGGGCAGCCGCAGCAGCCACAGGTCGCCCACCTGTTCCGTGCTGAAGGAGAAGCCGTGGGTCTCCAGGAGGTCCAGGCCGAGAATGGCGTAGTCGACGTCGTCGTCGCGGCAGCTGCCGTGGATCCGGCCGCGCACGCACTGGCGCCACTCGGGGCGCAGCTCGAAGCCGTCGCTCTCGCTGATGGGCTCGGGCAGGTAGTCGGTGAGCGGCAGCGCGGCGGCCTGCCGCAGATAGCGGTCGATCCGGTCCCGCGTCCACAGGTCGCCCTGCTCGACCGGCTTGCCGAGCATGTTGCCCGCGATCCGGCCCAGCCAGCCCCCGAGGATGCGGTCGGCGAGCTCGTGCTCGGTGCCCACAGGGGTCATAGCTCCGGTTTACCCAATTCCGGCGACGAGCGCGCGGGGTCCGGCCATCCCGCAGGCGTCCGCCGGGGAGTCGCGGAGATCGTCCGAGGGGCCGGTTCGGGCATGACGGCACAGGCGTCCTGCGGTTAAGGTCACAGCGGCGCGACTGGCCTTGACGTGCGTGGGGCCCGGAGAGCAAGGGGAGTACAACGTGGCGGACGCTGCGCGGAAGGACACCCACAGGGTGCTCATCGCCGCAGACAAGTTCAAGGGCTCACTGACGGCCGTACAGGTCGCCGAGCGGGTGACGGCCGGGCTGCGCCGGGTCGTACCGGACCTCGAGGTGGAGTCGCTGCCCGTGGCGGACGGCGGTGACGGGACGGTGGACGCCGCGGTCGCGGCCGGGTTCGAGCGGCGTGAGGTACGGGTCGCCGGCCCCCTCGGACACGAGGTGACGGCCGCGTTCGCACTGCGCGACGGCACGGCGGTCGTGGAGATGGCGGAGGCGAGCGGGCTGCAGCGGCTGCCCGCGGGCGTCTTCGCACCGCTCTCGGCGTCCACATACGGCTCCGGAGAGCTGCTGCGGGCCGCGCTGGACGCGGGCGCACGGACGATCGTGTTCGGGGTCGGCGGCAGCGCGACCACGGACGGGGGCGCCGGAATGCTGTCCGCGCTGGGTGCCCGGTTCCTGGACGCGGAGGGGGAGCCGATCGCTCCGGGCGGCGGCGGTCTCGCCGGACTGGCCTCGGCCGACCTGTCGGAACTGGACCGGCGGCTCGCGTCCGTCGAGTTGGTCCTGGCGAGCGACGTCGACAACCCGCTGACCGGCCCGAAGGGCGCACCGGCGGTGTACGGCCCGCAGAAGGGCGCCTCGCCGGACGACGTGGAGGCGCTGGACCGGGCCCTGGCCCACTACGCCAAGGTGCTGGAGGAGACGGTCGGGGCGAAGGCCGCCGAGTACGCCGCCTCGCCGGGTGCGGGCGCTGCGGGCGGCATCGGATACGGCGCCCTGCTCCTGGGCGCCCGCTTCCGCGCCGGCATCGAGGTCATGCTCGACGTCCTGGGCTTCGCGCCCGCGCTGGAGAAGGCCACGCTGGTCATCACCGGCGAGGGCTCCCTCGACGAGCAGACACTCCACGGCAAGGCGCCGGCGGGCGTGGCGGCCGCGGCCCGTGCGGCCGGCAAGGAGGTCGTCGCGGTCTGCGGACGGCTCGCCCTGCCGCCGCAGGCACTGGGCCGGGCCGGCATCCGCCGCGCCTACCCGCTGACGGAGGCCGAGCCGGAGGTGGCCAAGTGCATCGCCGAGGCCGGCCCGATCCTGGAGCGCGTGGCGGAGGGGATCGCCCGGGACTTCCTGACCTGAGCGGCGACCGAGCGGCGCCATGAACGCGGAAGGGCCCCGAGCCGGTCGGCTCGGGGCCCTTCCCCTTGTCTGTCGTGCGACCGCTACGGCAGCTGTGCCGCGCGTGCCTCGCGCCGGTTGTCCCGGAAGCTGTTGACCCGGCGGGCCGTGGCGAACAGCGGGATCACCGCGCCCATGACCAGCTGGAGCGCACAGCCCATCTGGAGGAGCAGCTGGCCGCCCGGGGCATCGAACGCCCAGGCCGCCAGGAGACCCATCGACAGGACGATCCAGGAGAGCATCGCCACCGCGAGACGGCCCCGCGGCTTCGGGTACTCGACCCGGCTCACCATCAGCCAGGCCGTGCCCAGGATCGCGAGGAGCGTCGCCTCGAAGGGAAGTTCGAGGAGCACGATCGAGACCACCGTGAGCGCGCCGAACGGGGACGGCATGCCCTGGAAGGTGCCGTCCTTCACCGTCACGCACGAGAAGCGGGCCAGTCTCAGCACCACCGCCAGCAGCACCACGATCGCGCCGACCGCCGCCACCCGCTGGTGCGCGTCGTTCGCGACCATGCCGTACACCAGGACGAAGTACGCCGGTGCCAGGCCGAAGCTGATGAGGTCCGACAGGTTGTCCAGCTCGGCGCCCATGGGGGAGGAGCGCAGCCTGCGCGCCACCAGGCCGTCGAACAGGTCGAAGACCGCCGCGCACAGCATCAGGATGACGGCGGTGGCCGCGCTGTGGCGGGCCATGCCCGTCTCCTGGCTGCCGGTGAGGTGCGGGATCAGGATGCCGGTGGTGGTGAAGTACACCGCCATGAAGCCGCACGTGGCGTTGCCGAGGGTGAGGGTGTCCGCTATTGAGAGGCGGAGAGAGAGGGGCATCTCCTCCTCTTCGTCCACCTCGTCGGCCTCTGGCACCCAGCCCGTCTGCGTTTCCGGATCAATCACGGTCAATGCGAGTCACCCCAGCCACGGTCTTCTGTCCGACCTCGACCGCGACCTCCACGCCCTCGGGCAGGTAGATGTCGACGCGCGAGCCGAAGCGGATCAGACCGATCCGGTCGCCCTGCTCGACCTTGGTGCCCTGGGGCACGTAGGGGACGATGCGACGAGCGACCGCACCGGCGATCTGGATCATTTCGATGTCGCCGAGTTCGGTGTCGAAATGCCAGACTACGCGCTCGTTGTTCTCGCTCTCCTTGTTGAACGCCGGAACGAACCCACCCGGGATGTGCTCGACCGACGCCACCGTGCCGGACAGCGGCGCGCGGTTGACGTGGACGTTGAGCGGGCTCATGAAGATCGCGACGCGGGTGCGACCGTCCTTCCACGGCATGATGCTCTGCACCACTCCGTCGGCGGGCGAGATGACCCTGCCCTGGGCGATCTCGCGCTCGGGGTCGCGGAAGAACCACAGCATGCCCGCCGCGAGCGCGGTGGCGGGCACGGCGACGGCCTTGGCGGCGCCGGACTTGCGCGCGCGTACCAGGCTGAGGGCTGCGGTGGCGACGGTCGGCAGGAGCCACGGCGATGCTCCGCGCGCGAGGCGTACGCCTGCCAGGCTGTCGCGAGGTGCAGAGGTTTGGCTGTGGGGCATGGATGACCTTCGTAGCGGATGATGCCGCGCTGCGGGAGGGGGACGGCGGCTTACCGGGATCGTACCGGTCGCGGGCCACAACTGGGCAAGCCAGGAAGCTGAGTCGGCATCTGAAGAGTGTTGACGGGGTGTGATCTTCTTCTCGAGGAAAACACCCCGAACCCGGACATCTAGCCCTGGAGCCGATACTCTTCGAGCAGCCTGCGACCGATGATCATTTTCTGGATCTCGGCGGTACCTTCACCGATCAGCAGCATCGGAGCCTCACGGTAGAGGCGCTCGATCTCGTACTCCTTGGAGAAGCCGTAGCCGCCGTGGATCCGGAATGCGTCCTCCACGACCTCCTTGCAGTACTCGGAGGCGAGGTACTTCGCCATCCCAGCCTCAAGGTCGTTTCGTTCTCCGGAATCCTTTTTGCGAGCCGCGTTCACCATCATCGCATGGGCGGCCTCGACCTTGGTAGCCATCTCCGCCAGCTTGAACTGGATGGCCTGGTGCTGGGCGATCGGCTTGCCGAAGGTGTGGCGCTGCTGGGCGTACGAGACGCCGAGCTCGAACGCACGCTGAGCGACGCCACAGCCACGCGCCGCCACGTTGACGCGGCCGACTTCCACGCCGTCCATCATGTGGTAAAAACCTCGGCCGGTGGCGCCCCCGAGCACCCGATCGGCGGAAAGCCGCAGGCCATCCATGATCATCTCGGTGGTGTCGACACCCTTGTAGCCCATCTTGTCGATCTTCCCGGGGATGGTGAGGCCGGGGCGGACCTCTCCGAAGCCGGGCTCCTTCTCGATCAGGAAGGTGGTCATCGACTTGTGGGGCGCGGTGCCCTCAGGGTGTCCTTCGTCACTTCGGACGAGGACGGCCACCAGACTTGACGTCCCACCGTTGGTCAGCCACATCTTCTGGCCGGTCAGGACGTACTCGTCACCGTCCTTCACCGCCTTCGACGTGATCGCCGACACGTCCGAACCCAGGCCCGGCTCCGACATCGAGAACGCGCCCCGGATGTCGCCGGCCGCCATCCGCGGCAGGAAGTGGTCCTTCTGCTCCTGCGTGCCGTGCTGCTTGAGCATGTACGCCACGATGAAGTGGGTGTTGATGATGCCGGACACCGACATCCAGCCGCGGGCGATCTCCTCCACGCACAGCGCGTAGGTGAGGAGCGACTCGCCGAGGCCGCCGTACTCCTCGGGGATCATCAGGCCGAACAGGCCCAACTCCTTGAGGCCGTCGACGATCGCTTGCGGGTACTCGTCGCGGTGCTCCAGCCCGGTCGCGACCGGGATGATCTCCTTGTCCACGAAGTCGCGGACCGTGGACAGGATCTCCTGCTGGATGTCGGTCAGACCGGCGGTCTGGGCGAGTCGCGCCATGGCTACTTCTCCTGCTCCCTGAGCTCGGGCCGGCCGGGCTGCTCGCCGCCGCGCTCCTTGATGTACGTCTCGGTCGGCACCATCACCTTGCGGCGGAACACGCAGACCAGCGTGCCGTCCTGCTTGTAGCCCTTGGTCTCGACGTAGACGATGCCGCGGTCGTTCTTCGACTTGGACGGCCACTTGTCGAGCACGGTCGTCTGGCCGTACACCGTGTCGCCGTGGAAGGTCGGCGCCACGTGCTTGAGCGACTCGACCTCCAGGTTGGCGATCGCCTTGCCGGAGATGTCCGGGACGGACATGCCGAGCAGCAGCGAGTAGATGTAGTTCCCGACGACGACGTTCTTGCCGAAGTCGGTCGTCTTCTCCGCATAGTTCGTGTCCATGTGGAGCGGGTGGTGGTTCATGGTGAGGAGACAGAACAGGTGGTCGTCGTACTCCGTGACCGTCTTTCCCGGCCAGTGCTTGTACGTCGCCCCGACCTCGAACTCCTCGTAGGTGCGTCCGAACTGCATGCCTACGCCTCCGGAATCTCGAACTTGCCGGTGCGCTGCATGCCGGCGGCGCGTCCCTTGCCGGAGACGACCAGTGCCATCTTGCGGCTGGCCTCGTCGATCATCTCGTCGCCGAGCATCGCCGAGCCCTTCTTGCCGCCCGCCTCGGACGTGTAGTACTCGTACGCGTCCAGGATCAGTTCGGCGTGGTCGTAGTCCTCCTGGGAGGGCGAGAAGATCTCGTTGGACGCCTCGACCTGACCCGGGTGCAGCACCCACTTGCCGTCGAAACCGAGGGCCGCGGCGCGCTGGGCGACCTCGCGGTAGCCCTCGACGTTGCGGATCTGCAGGTAGGGGCCGTCGATCGCCTGGAGGTTGTTGGCGCGGGCGGCCATCAGGATCTTCATCAGGATGTAGTGGTAGGCGTCCGCCGGGTAGCCGGGCGGCTGCTCACCCACGACCAGCGACTTCATGTTGATCGACGCCATGAAGTCGGCCGGGCCGAAGATGATCGTCTCGACGCGCGGAGAGGCCTGCGCGATCTCGTTGACGTTGTTGAGGCCCTGGGCGTTCTCGATCTGCGCCTCGATGCCGATCTTCCCGACCTCGAAGCCCATGGTCTTCTCGATCTGCGTCAGCAGGAGGTCGAGGGCGACGACCTGCTGGGCGGTCTGGACCTTCGGCAGCATGATGCAGTCGAGGTTCGGGCCGGCGCCCTCGACGACCGTGACGACGTCGCGGTACGTCCACTCGGTCGTCCAGTCGTTGACCCGCACGACCCTGGTCTTGCCCGTCCAGTCGCCCTCGTTGAGGAACTTGACGATGGTGTGCCGCGCCTCGGGCTTGGCGAGCGGCGCGCACGCGTCCTCCAGGTCGAGGAAGACCTGGTCCGCGGGGAGGCCCTGCGCCTTCTCCAGGAAGCGGGGGTTGCTTCCCGGGACCGCGAGACACGAGCGGCGGGGACGCAGACGGTTGACGGTCATGCGGGGACCTCCAGGGGGTCGAGCTTGTTCGCTTTCCGGATCTCGTCGACGATGCGGCCGATGATTCCCGTGATGTCGAAGTCCTTCGGGGTGAAGACCGCGGCCACTCCCGCGGCCCTGAGCTGTTCGGCGTCGTTGTTCGGGATGATGCCACCAGCGATCACCGGTATATCTGTGGCACCGGCCACACGCAGCCGATCCAGCACGTCCGGCACCAGTTGGGCGTGCGATCCGGAGAGGATCGAGAGGCCCACTGCGTGCACGTCCTCGGCGATCGCCGCGTCCACGATCTGTTCGGGCGTCAGCCGGATGCCCTGGTAGACCACCTCGAACCCGGCGTCCCGGGCCCGTACGGCGATCTGCTCGGCGCCGTTGGAGTGCCCGTCCAGGCCCGGCTTGCCGACCAGGAAGCGGAGCTTGCCGACACCGAGGTCGGCAGCCGTCAGGTCCACCTTGCGGCGGACCTGGGACATGGCCGAGCCCTCCGCCGCGGCGACGGCCACCGGCGCGGACGACACGCCCGTCGGCGCCCGGAACTCGCCGAACACCTCGCGCAGGGCCCCGGCCCACTCGCCGGTCGTGACCCCGGCGCGGGCGCACTCCAAGGTGGCCTCCATGAGGTTGGCGGTGCCCTTGGCGGCCTCCTTCAGCCTCTCCAGCGCCTTGCAGGGGCGCGGGTGGTTGAAAGGCGGCTGATAGCGCGTGTCGCGCCAGTTCTGGAGCGAGGCGACGACCCGGGCCTCGACGGCCGGATCGACCGTCTGGATGGCCGTGTCGAGGTCGGCCGTCAGCGGGTTCGGCTCGGTCGTCTCGAAGATGTTGACACCGATGATCTTCTCTTGGCCGGACTCGATGCGAGCCCGCCGCTCGGCGTGCGAGGCCACCAGCTGCGACTTGAGGTAGCCCGACTCGACGGCGGCCATGGCGCCGCCCATCTCCTGGATCCGCTCCATCTCCGCGAGCGACTCCTCGACCAGCTCGCCCACCTTGGCCTCGATCACCTTCGAGCCCTCGAAGATGTCGGCGTACTCCAGCAGGTCGCTCTCGTAGGCGAGCACCTGCTGCATGCGCAGCGACCACTGCTGGTCCCAGGGCCGGGGGAGCCCCAGCGCCTCGTTCCAGGCGGGCAGCTGCACGGCACGCGCGCGTGCGTCCTTGGAGAGGGTCACGGCCAGCATCTCGAGGACGATCCGCTGGACGTTGTTCTCCGGCTGCGCCTCGGTCAGGCCGAGGGAGTTGACCTGGACGCCGTAGCGGAAGCGGCGGTGCTTGGGGTCCTCGATGCCGTACCGCTCGCGGGTGACCTGGTCCCAGATGCGGCCGAAGGCCCGCATCTTGCACATCTCCTCGACGAAGCGGACGCCCGCGTTCACGAAGAAGGAGATCCGGCCGACGACGTCACCCATGCGCTCCTGCGGCACCTGGCCGGAGTCCCGCACGGCGTCCAGCACCGCGATCGCCGTGGACATCGCGTACGCGATCTCCTGGACCGGCGTGGCGCCCGCCTCCTGCAGGTGGTAGCTGCAGATGTTGATCGGGTTCCACTTCGGGATGTGGGAGACCGTGTACGCGATCATGTCCGTCGTCAGGCGGAGCGAGGGCACCGGCGGGAACACGTGCGTGCCCCGCGACAGGTACTCCTTGACGATGTCGTTCTGGGTCGTCCCCTGGAGCTTGGTGACGTCGGCACCCTGCTCCTCCGCGACGACCTGGTAGAGCGCCAGCAGCCACATGGCGGTGGCGTTGATGGTCATCGAGGTGTTCATCTGCTCCAGGGGGATGTCCTGGAACAGCCTGCGCATGTCACCGAGGTGCGCGATCGGCACACCGACCCGGCCGACCTCGCCGCGGGCGAGGACGTGGTCGGAGTCGTAGCCGGTCTGCGTGGGCAGGTCGAACGCCACCGACAGACCGGTCTGACCCTTGGCGAGGTTGCGCCGGTACAGCTCGTTGGACGCCTCGGCCGTGGAGTGACCGGCGTAGGTCCGCATCAACCACGGCCGGTCCTTCTGACGCTCTGTCATCCTGTGACCTCAGATGTTCCGGAAGCGGTTGATGGCGTCGACGTGCTTCGCGCGCTTCTCCGCGTCGCGCACGCCCAGGCCCTCCTCGGGCGCCAGGCACAGCACCCCGACCTTGCCCTGGTGGAGGTTGCGGTGCACGTCGTAGGCGGCCTGCCCGGTGTCCTCCAGGGAGTACACCTTCGACAGCGTCGGGTGGATCTTGCCCTTCGCGATGAGCCGGTTGGCCTCCCAGGCCTCGCGGTAGTTCGCGAAGTGCGAGCCGATGATCCGCTTCAGGGACATCCACAGGTAGCGGTTGTCGTACTCGTGGTTGTACCCGGAGGTCGAGGCGCACGTGACGATCGTGCCGCCCTTGCGCGTGACGTAGACGGAGGCACCGAAGGTCTCGCGGCCGGGGTGCTCGAAGACGATGTCGACGTCCTCGCCGCCGGTGAGCTCACGGATGCGCTTGCCGAAGCGCTTCCACTCCTTCGGGTCCTGGTGGTGCTCGTCCTTCCAGAACTTGTAGTCCTCGGCGGTGCGGTCGATGATCGCCTCGGCGCCCATCCTCCGGCAGATGTCGGCCTTCTGCTCGCTGGAGACGACACAGATGGGGTTGGCGCCGCCGGCCAGCGCGAACTGTGTGGCGTAGGAGCCCAGTCCGCCGCTCGCGCCCCAGATGAGCACGTTGTCGCCCTGCTTCATGCCGGCGCCGTTGCGGGAGACCAGCTGCCGGTAGGCGGTGGAGTTGACCAGACCGGGCGCGGCGGCCTCCTCCCAGCTGAGGTGGTCCGGCTTGGGCATCAGCTGGTTGGACTTGACCAGTGCGATCTCGGCGAGGCCGCCGAAGTTGGTCTCGAAGCCCCAGATGCGCTGCTCGGGGTCGAGCATCGTGTCGTTGTGGCCGTCGGACGACTCCAGCTCGACGGACAGGCAGTGTGCGACGACCTCGTCGCCGGGCTTCCAGGCGTTGACGCCGGGGCCGGTGCGCAGGACGACGCCCGCGAGGTCGGAGCCGATGATGTGGTACGGCAGGTCGTGGCGCCTGGTGAGCTCCGAGACCTTGCCGTAGCGCTCCAGGAAACCGAAGGTCGACAGCGGCTCGAAGATCGAGGTCCACACGGAGTTGTAGTTCACCGAGGAGGCCATGACGGCCACCAGGGCCTCACCCGGGCCCAGTTCGGGCAGCGGCACGTCGTCCAGGTGCAACGACTTGCGCGGGTCCTTCTCGCGGGTCTGCATGCCCGCGAACATCTCCGTCTCGTCCTTGTGCACGGTGATCGCGCGGTACGAGTCGGGGAGCGGCAGAGCGGCGAAGTCGTCCGGCGTCGAGTCCGGCGACTGGATCGCGTCCAGGATGTCCTTCACGGTCACGGTGTGCCTCCGGCGAATGGCGTCTCGAGGGAAGACGCTGAGGGTTACGTCGGTGCTGCTGAGGGTGGGTGATGGGTGCCGTCGGTTCGGCGGTTGTGCTGTTCGGCAGCGCTTTGTGGCGCGGGAGGTTGCCTGTGACGCAGGCGTCCGGGCGGGCAGACCGATGGTTTGCTGGGACAGCCGGCGTACGAAAGGTCTCTGCACGCCGGCCGCCCGGACACCTTCAACGTATGACACCGCGTGTCACCTCGCAAGGCACTGAGTGCCAGAAGTTCCTCTCAGCTGAAATCTTTACGTAACAAATGAGCGATGATCGATCGAACCGGGGCGGAAAGGTGCCTGAAAAGCTGCCCTGACATGCCAAAACGGCCACCCCGAGGGGTGGCCGTCATCACAGTGGCGAGAAGGGCTCAGCGCTCCTTGAGGGCCTCTTCGATGGTCCGCATGACCTGGTCGAGCGGGGCGTCCGTGCGGGCCACCGTCACCAGCACCTCCCCGTGGGTGGAGACCGTCGCGGCAGCCGGTCTCGGGGTGGTGGCGCGCCCCGCCCCGATGCCCGACCCGAACGTCTTCCGTACGATCGCGAAGGCGTGGTCCAGCTGGGCCTCGACGTCCCCCTGTGCGCCGGCCCGCAGCCAGCGCCGCAGGACGTGGTTGTGGGCGGTGACCACGGCGGACGCGGCGACCTCCGCGAGCAGCGGGTCGTCGTTGGCGTCGTCGTCGTGCGCGTGCTCGTCGAAGTGGCCGAGCAGGTAGCGGGTGAACAACCGCTCGTAGCGGGCCACCGACGCGATCTCCGCCTCGCGCAGGGTCGGCACCTCGCGCGTGAGCTTGTAGCGGGCGACCGAGATCTCGGGCCGGGCCGCGTACATCCGCATGACTTCCTTGATGCCCCGGCACACCGTGTCGAGCGGATGCTCGTGCGCGGGGGCGGCGTTGAGGACCGCCTCCGCCCGGATCAACGTGTCGTCGTGGTCGGGGAAGATCGCCTCTTCCTTCGACCGGAAGTGCCGGAAGAAGGTGCGACGCGCGACCCCGGCCGCGGCCGCGATCTCGTCGACCGTGGTCGCCTCGTACCCCTTGGTCGCGAACAGCTCCATCGCGGCGGCCGCCAGTTCCCGGCGCATCTTGAGCCGCTGGGCCGCCGCGCGACTGCCTGCGGCACTTTCCGGTGCGTCGGGCGTAGCTGGTGTACGTGAGGACTTGGCGGGCTGGGGCATGCCCCGAACGTACTGCATGTGCGCAGCTCGCCGCGCAGGTCCCCGCTTTCCCCCGACCGGTGCGGGCGGGGGAGTGGCGGGCGGGGACGAGCCGTTCGGGGCGGGCGGTGCCAACTCGCCCGGCTCGAGCAGTCCGCCCCAGTCCGCGTCCTTCGTGAACCAGTCGCCGGGACGCTCAGCGGCGGGCATATTCGCGGAAGCCGCGGCCCGTCTTGCGGCCGAGGCAGCCCGCGGCCACCAGGTGCTCCAGGAGCGGCGCCGGGGCCAGGCCCGGGTCACGGAACTCGCGGTGCAGGACCTTCTCGATGGCCAGCGAGACATCGAGCCCGACGACGTCCAGGAGTTCGAACGGGCCCATCGGGTAACCGCCGCCCAGCTTCATCGCCGCGTCGATGTCGTCGAGAGACGCGTAGTGTTCCTGCACCATCTTGATCGCGTTGTTGAGGTACGGGAAAAGCAGGGCGTTCACGATGAAGCCGGCCCGGTCCCCGCAGTCGACCGCATGCTTCCTGATCTTGACGCAGACCTCGCGGACCGTGGAGTGGACGTCGTCGGCCGTCAGCACCGTACGGACGACCTCGACCAGCTTCATCGCCGGTGCCGGGTTGAAGAAGTGCATGCCGATCACGTCCTGCGGGCGCGAGGTGGCGCGGGCGCAGGCGACGACGGGCAGTGACGAGGTCGTGGTGGCCAGGACCGCGCCCGGCTTGCAGACCTTGTCCAGCGTCGCGAACAGCTGCTGCTTGACCTCCAGGTCCTCGGCGACGGCCTCCAGGGCCAGGTCGACGTCGGCGAAGGCGTCGTAGGAGCCCGCCGGGGTGATCCGCTCCAGGGTCTGCGCGGCGGCCTCGGCGGTCATCCGTCCCTTGTCGACGGAGCGTGAAAGCGACTTGCCGATACGGGACTTGGCGGTCTGCGCCTTCTCCTCGCTGCGGGCGGCGAGCACGACCTCGTACCCGGCCTTGGCGAAGACCTCGGCGATCCCGGACGCCATGGTGCCCGAGCCCGCGACGCCGACTGAGCGGACCGGGCGGCCGGGGACGCCGAGGCCGCCGGAGCCGGGTGTCAGGGCGTCCAGCACGACCGTGGCGCTGCCCGGGGCCTCGTAGGTGTAGAAGCCGCGGCCCGTCTTGCGGCCGGTCAGGCCCGCCTCGCTGAGCTGCTTGAGGATCGGCGCGGGGGCGTGCAGCCGGTCCCGGGACTCGGCGTACATGGCCTCCAGGACCGTACGCGCGGTGTCGACGCCGATCAGGTCGAGCAGGGCGAGCGGGCCCATCGGCAGCCCGCAACCGAGCCGCATCGCGGCGTCGATGTCCTCGCGGGAGGCGTACTTCGCCTCGTACATCGCGGCGGCCTGGTTGAGGTAGCCGAACAGCAGTCCGTCGGCGACGAATCCGGGCCGGTCACCGACCGCGACGGGCTCCTTGCCCAGCTCGATCGCGAGGTCCGTGACCGCGGCGACCGCCTGGGGCGCGGTCAGCACCGAGGAGACGACCTCGACCAGCCGCATGGCCGGCGCCGGGTTGAAGAAGTGCAGACCCAGCACTCGCTCCGGGCGGGCCGAGTCGGCGGCGAGCCGGGTGACGGAGAGGGCGTTGGTGCCGGTCGCCAGGATCGTCTCCGGCCGCACGATCCCGTCGAGTTCACGGAAGATCTGGTGCTTGATCTCGTACGACTCCGGAGCCACCTCGATGACCAGGTCGGCGTCGGCCGCGGCCCGCAGGTCGGTGGACGTGCGGACACGGGCGAGCAGGTCGGTGCGCTCCTGCCCGGTCAGCCGGCCGCGCTCCACGGCGCGGGCGGTCGCGGCCTCCAGGGCGGCGGCCGACTGGGCGGCGGCGGCCTCGCTGATGTCGATGCCGACGACCTCGCGGCCGGCCTTGGCGAGCACCTCGGCGATGCCGGTGCCCATCGTGCCGAGGCCGACCACGGCAACGGTCTTGAAGGGGGACAGAGGGGTGTCGGACAGGGGAGCGGCCATCGCGGACTCCAGGAATGAGGGTGACGACTGGAAGCGCGCCCGGGTGCGCCGGGCTCGGCCAGAAGAGGGCCGAGCCACGGACGCACCGGGGTGCGAAGAGGAGTGCGGGTGTTGCCGGGCTGTAGGCGCACACGCCCGGTGCCGTCATGAGGGGCGTGCACACGCCCGGGAAACGGCGGAACCGACCGGCCCTGTCCCGGGGCCGGGTCGTACACGGGTACACGAGGTACCGAACCGACTGCTCTCGCGGCGGCTGCGTCACCAGGCCACCACGAGCGATCTACGAGTGGGTAACTCGCTCGTCTGAGCTTAACCCGTGAGTAACGAGCGCGCCAGTCCCCGAATTGGTGATGTAGGTCCTGGCTTCGCGGCTGCCCGCCTAACCTCGGTTTCATGGACGAAGAGTTGCGATCGCTCACGGAACGCTTACGGCAGGAGTCGGGGGACCCGCCCCTGTACGAGCGCCTCACGAGGACGAAGGACGTCGACGACCTGGCGGCAGTGCTCACCGAGCCGGGCCGGCCGCTGTGGGCCAGGGAACTGGCCGCGTTCCGGCTCGGGCTCGCGGGCGACCGTCGTGCCTTCGAATCCCTCGTCCTGCTGCTCAACCACCGCGACCCGCAGCGCTGCGCCTCCGCCGCCCACGCCCTGGGCCGGCTCGGCGACCCGCGCACCGCCCGCGCGGCCGCCGCCCTGGCCACCAACGAACTCCGCGTCGCCTACGCCCTGCATCCCGTCCGGCTCCTGGTGCAGTTGCGTGCCCCCGAAGCCGTACCGGCGCTGATCACCACCCTGGGGCGGCGGCTGCGCCCGCACGATCCGTACCGGCGCGTGGCCCTCGCCTGCGTGGAAGGGCTCGGCACACTCGGCGACACCCGGGCGAGACCGGTCCTGAACGAGGCACTCGCACACCCGGCGCTCGCGGAGGCGGCGGTGCAGGCGCTGGCGCGGATCCCCGGGCAGCGGCGGTGACCCCTCAGGCCGAGGGCGCCGGCTCCCGTACGTACCGGACCTCCGGCACCAGGACTGCGTCGACCTCGAACGGTTCCTCGGCGCCGTCCGGGCGAAAGCCCGCCCGCTCGTAGAAGCGACGGGCGCGCGTGTTCCCCTTCAGCACCCACAGGAACAGGCGCGCCTGGGCGCCGCACTGCTCCAGCGACGCCGTCAGCAGCGCCCTTCCGACTCCGCTTCCCAGATGCGCGGAGTCGACGTAGACCGCGTACAGCTCGGCGTCCGCGGTGCGGGTGTCGCCGTCTCGGTACGGGCCGTGCGCCGCCCAGCCGACGATCTCGCCGCCCCGCTCGGCGACCAGGTTCACCACACCGTCGCTGGCGCGGGCGGAGAAGAGGGAGCGCCGCCGTTCGGCGTCCTTCGTCACGCTGAGCGCGTCGAGGAAGGACTGTGGCATCAGGCCCCGGTAGGCGCTCTGCCATCCGCGCACGCGGATCTCGGAGACGCGGTAGCAGTCGGCGAGCCTCATGTCCCGCACTCGCACGTGAGTCACTCGCCGACCACCGCGAACGCCTCGATCTCCATCAGGAACTCGGGCCGGACCAGCGCGGCGACCTGCACGGCGGAGGCGGCCGGCAGGCGGTCGTCGGGTAGGTGGGAGGCGCGGGCCGCGCGGATCGCGGGCATGTGGGCCATGTCCGTGACGAAGAAGGTGAGTTTGACGACGTCGTCGAAGGTCGCGCCCGCGGCGGCGAGGCAGCGGCGGAGGTTCTCGAAGACCTGTCGGGCCTGCGCCGCGGGGTCGCCCGCACCGACGAGATCGCCGGCCTCGTCCAGGGCGAGCTGGCCGGAGACCGCGACGAAACGGCCGGTGCCCGTCACGACGTGGGTGTACGCGGCGGCGGGGGCGACACCGTCGGGGGCGGGAATCCTCGTCAGCTCACTCATGCGTCCATGGTGGACCATGGGTCCGACAACGCCCCCGACGGGCCGTCAGGCCGTGCTCAGCCGCGGAAGCCGAGCAGACCGTGCAGGGTCGAGCCGCGGGACGACGTCGACGCCGCCTTCGAGCTGAGCGGCTCGGGGTCGGGCAGTGCCTTGCACACCGCGTCGGCCTCGCCGTGACCGCGCGGCACCGTGCCGTCGGTCAGGTACGCCGCCAGGTACTCGTCCAGGCAGGCGTTGCCGCTCAGCGAGATGCCGTGGTTCCCGCCGCCTTCCTCGACCACCAGACTGGAGTGGGCGAGCAGCCGGTGGACCGTCACGCCGCCCTGGTACGGGGTGGCCGCGTCGTCCGTCGCCTGGAAGAGCAGCGCCGGCGGCAGCTTGCCGTTGGCGACGTTCTTCGGCTGCAGCGAGTCCGTCGGCCAGAACGCGCACGGCGCATTGTACCAGGCGTTGTTCCATGCCATGAACGGCGCCTTCTCGTGCACCGCCCAGTTGTCCTTGCGCCACTGCTTCCAGTCGCGCGGCCAGGACGCGTCACGGCACTGCACCGAGGTGTAGATGCTGTAGCCGTTGTCACCGGAGGCGTCCACGGCGGCGAAGTTCTCGTACGCCTCGACCAGCGGGTCGGCGTTCTTGTCGTTCACGTACGCCGCGAACGCCTCGGCGAGATAGGGCCAGTAGCCGTTGTAGTAGCCGCCCGGGATGAAGGTGTCCTCCAGTTCGGAGGCGCCCACCTTCCCGTCGGCCGGCTTCTTGGCGAGGGCCGCCCGCATCGCGTACCACTTGGCCTCGATCTTCTCCGGATCGGTGCCGAGCTTGTACGTGGCGTCGTACTTGGCGATCCAGGCCATCAGCGCCCGGTGGCGGTCGTTGAAGGCGTAGTCCTGGGCGAGGTTGGCGTCGTACCACACACCGGTGGGGTCGACGATCGAGTCCAGGACCAGGCGCCGCACCCGCTCCGGGTAGAGCTTGCCGTAGACCGCGCCGAGGTAGGTGCCGTACGAGTAGCCGAAGTAGTTGATCTTCTTGGCGCCCAGCGCCTTGCGGATCGCGTCCATGTCCCGCACGGCGCTGACCGTGTTGATGTACGGCAGCACGCTCGCGTACTTCTTGCCGCAGGCGGCGGCGAAGGACTTGGCGCGGGAGAGGTTGGCCCTCTCGATCGCGGGTGTGCTCGGCACGGAGTCCGGGCGCACCGGGTCGAAGTGGCCCGGCCTGCAGTCGAGGGCGGGCTTGCTCGCGCCCACTCCGCGCGGGTCGAAGCCGATGACATCGTACTGGGCCGCGACCGCCTTGGGCAGCGTGGAGGCCACGAATCCGGCGAGCGTCAGACCGCTGCCGCCGGGGCCGCCGGGGTTGACCAGCAGCGGGCCCTGGTACTTCTTCGCGGTGTGCGGGACGCGGGACAGTGCGAGGGTGATCTGCCGGCCGTTCGGCTTCGCGTGGTCCAGCGGCACCTTGAGCGACGCGCACTGGAGCGTCGGATAGTCGGCGGTGCCGCACTTCTTCCAGGCGGGTTTCGCGGCCCCGGAGGTCTGTGCGGTCTGGGCGGTCAGTAAGGTGCTCGCGCCGGCGGGGACGGCCGTGAAGCTCCCGGCCACGACGACAGCGGCACCGCACAGCGCGGCTGCGCGTTTTCTCATGGAGTCCTCCCAGGACGGAGGGTTTCGGACCGCGAAGGTCACGGTCCCCGCCGCATCGTCCCGGAAAGAACCCCCGGAAGAACGGATTCTGGCAATACTTGACCCAATTGGATCGCGGTATGCGCTCGTATGCGCTCAGATCAGTGTGAGTTGAGTCGGTTCGGACAGATCGGGCCGGTCGGGCTCCGGCTCACGGACGCGCCGCGGCATCCCCGCGCGCGTGGGGCCGATCCCGTACTCCTGTGCCAGCTCGTGGACCTGACGGGTGATCCGGCGCTGGTACCACTTCGGGGCGTAGGCGCCGTCCGCGTACAGCCGCTCGTAACGGCCCACCAGATGCGGATGGTGGCGGGTCAGCCAGGCCATGAACCACTCCCGGGCGCCGGGGCGCAGATGCAGCACCAGCGGGGTGACCGAAGTGGCCCCGGACTCCGCGATCGCCCGTACGGTGTCCCGCAGTTGGGCCGGATGGTCGCTCAGGAACGGGATGACCGGCGCCATCAGGACACCGCACCCGATGCCGTGCTCGCCGAGGGTCCGTACGGCGTCCAGGCGCCGCTCCGGCGCGGGTGTGCCCGGCTCGACGGTGCGCCACAGCTCGGGTTCGGTGAAGCCGACCGAGACCGAGATGCCGACGTCCGTCACCTCCGCCGCCCGCTTCAGCAGGTCGAGATCGCGCAGGATCAGCGTGCCCTTCGTCAGGATCGAGAAGGGGTTGGCGTGGTCGGTCAGGGCCGTGATGATGCCCGGCATCAGGCGGTAGCGGCCCTCGGCGCGCTGGTAGCAGTCGACGTTGGTGCCCATCGCGATGTGCTCGCCCTGCCAGCGGCGTGAGCCCAGCTGGCGGCGCAGCAGCTCCGGCGCGTTCGTCTTGACCACGATCTGGGAGTCGAAGTCGACGCCCGTGTCCAGGTCCAGGTAGCTGTGCGTCTTGCGGGCGAAGCAGTACACGCACGCGTGCGAGCAGCCTCGATAGGGATTGACCGTCCATTCGAACGGCATGCGGGAGGCGCCCGGCACGCGGTTGATGATCGACCGGGCCCGGATCTCGTGGAAGGTGATCCCGGCGAACTCGGGCGTGTCGAACGTACGGCTGATCACGGCGTCCGCGTCGAACAGACCGGCGTCGGCCCGGCTGTGATCGCCGGACTCCGTGAGGTTCTCCCAGCGCATGAGGCCTCCTCGGTAGCACTGAACCCAAGAATAGAACATATGTTCCCTTGATCGTGCGACCCCCGATTTGGGCGCCCGGGACCCGGGGTGGTTGGCTTGCCCAAACCCCGAGAACCAAGGTCCTGGAGGAAGTCAATGGCGCAGGTCGAGGCCACTACGGAGCGGATCGTCGCGGCGGACGCGGAGAAGGTGTTCGACGCCCTCGCCGACTACAGCGGCACGCGCGCGAAGGTGCTGCCCGCGCACTTCAGCGAGTACGAGGTGCGCGAGGGCGGCGACGGCGAGGGCACCCTCGTCCACTGGAAGCTCCAGGCCACCAGCAAGCGCGTCCGCGACTGCCTCCTGGAGGTCAGTGAGCCCACCGACGGCGAGCTCGTCGAGAAGGACCGCAACTCCTCGATGGTCACCACCTGGCGGGTCACCCCGGCCGGCGAGGGCAAGTCCCGGGTCGTCGTCACCACCGTCTGGCAGGGTGCCGGCGGTATCGGCGGCTTCTTCGAGAAGACCTTCGCCCCCAAGGGTCTCGGCCGGATCTACGACGCCATGCTCGACAAGCTCGCCGCCGAGGTCGAGAAGTAGTCCCCAACGGGACACCGGTGAGCGGCCGTTGCCCCCCACCGGTTCGAGTGGATCTCCGTGCGCCCCGGCCATGCGCCGTAACTCGTCGCGCTTGCTCGCAGTTGTCGCCTTACGCGGGAATTGTGCGAAAGCGCGACGAGGGGAGCGATACGTGGGCGGGGTCACTCTGGTACAGGACGAACCGGCCCCGGCACCCCCGTCGCAGGGCCCGCCTCCGGAGTCGGCCACCGGCGCCCGACTGAGCCCACGCCAGGTGCGGTGGGTCTTCTTCGGACTCATGCTCGCGCTGCTGCTGGCGGCGCTGGAGCAGATGATCGTCGCCACCGCGCTGCCGAAGATCGTCGGCGAACTGCACGGCCTGGACAGGATGTCCTGGGCGATCACCGCCTACCTCCTCACCGCCACGATCGGACTCCCGGTCTACGGCAAGCTCGGCGACCTCCTCGGCCGCAAGGGCGTCTTCCAGTTCGCGATCGTCGTCTTCGTCGTCGGATCCGCACTCGCCGGCCGCGCGCAGACCATGGACCAGCTGATCGCCTTCCGGGCGGTCCAGGGCGTCGGCGCCGGCGGCCTCCTGATCGGTGTGCAGGCGATCATCGCGGACATCGTGCCGGCCCGGGAGCGCGGCCGGTTCATGGGCCTCATCGGCGCCGCGTTCGGTCTCGCCTCCGTCGCCGGACCGTTGCTGGGCGGTTACTTCACCGACCATCTCTCCTGGCGCTGGTGCTTCTACATCAACGTCCCCTTCGGCCTCGTCACCCTGGCCGTGGTCGCCGTCGTCCTGAAGCTCCCCAAGCCGACGGCCAGGCCCCGGCTCGACGTCCTCGGCGCGCTGCTGCTCGCCACCGCCTCCACCTGCCTGGTGCTGCTGACCAGTTGGGGCGGCTCCGAGTACGCGTGGGACTCGCGGGTCATCCTCGGACTCGGCGCCGGCGCGGTGGCCGCCAGCCTCCTGTTCCTCCTCGCCGAGCACTTCGCTGTCGAACCCCTCATCCCGCTACGGCTGTTCAGGGACTCCGTCTTCAACGTCACCGGCCTGATGGGCGTCGTGACCGGCGTCGCCCTGTTCGGCGCGGCCAGCTATCTGCCGACCTTCCTGCAGATGGTCGACGGGGCCTCCGCCACCGAGTCGGGCCTGCTGATGCTGCCGATGACGGCCGGCATCGTCGGCGCCTCGATCATGTCCGGGCAGCTCATCAGCCGCACGGGGCGCTACAAGATCCACCCGATCATCGGCGGGGCGCTCTCCGTGACCGGCATGTGGCTGCTCTCCCGCCTCGAAGCCGACACGCCCCGGCTGCACTACAGCATCTGGATGGCCGTGCTCGGTGCCGGCATCGGCATGGTGATGCCGGTCCTGATCCTCGCCGTGCAGAACTCCGTACGACCCGCCGACCTCGGCACCGCCACCAGCGCCGGCAACTACTTCCGGCAGATCGGCGGCAGCGTCGGCGCCGCGGTGTTCGGGACCCTCTTCGCCGGCCGGCTCGCCGGCTCACTGGAGGAACGCCTGCCCGCGCGCGCGGGTGCCCCGCTCCCCGACCCCGAGTCCATCACCCCGCAGCTCGTCCACACGCTGCCCCCGGCGCTGCGCGACGGCTACGTCCGGGCCTATGCCGACGCCATGCCGCGGATCTTCCTCTACCTCGTGCCGGTGCTCGTGCTCGGCCTGCTCATCGCCTTCTTCCTCAAGGAGAAACCCCTGGTGTCCTGCGACGCCCCGGCCGAGGAGCCGGAGACCGCCCGCGCCGACGCCCCGGTCCCGCAGGTGCTCCCCCACCCTCCGGGCGCGGGTGCCCCCGTCTCGCTTCGCTCGCCGGGCACCGCCGAGATCCCCGTGGGCGGCACCGTGCAGCGTCCCGACGGGACGGTCGTGCCGCGTGCGGCCCTCACCCTGATCGACAGCGCCGGGCAGCAGATCGGGCGGGGCGCGAGCGGCGAGGACGGGCGGTACGCGCTGTCGGCGCCGGGCTCGGGGGCGTACGTCCTGATCGCCGCCGCGGACGGCCATCAGCCGCAGGCCGTCTCCGTGACCGTCGGGGACCGCCCCGTCGAGCTGGACGTCGTCCTCGGCGGTGCGGGACGCCTCGCCGGGACCGTGGTCACCGCGGACGGCAGTCCCGTCCCGGACGCCATCGTCACGCTCACCGACGTGCGGGGCGAGGTCGTCGCCACCACCCGCAGCGGGCGCGAGGGAGGTTATGTCATCACCGAGCTGGTGGCCGGCGAGTACACCCTCGCCGTCGGCGCCCCCGCGTACCGGCCGGCGGCGCTCCCCGTCACCGTCCGGGCCTCCCGGGAGACCCGCCAGGACGTCGAACTCGCCGGCGGGGCCGTGCTGCGCGGCACCGTGCGGGCCGGCGGCGGACGGCTCGTGGAGGACGCGCGCGTGACGCTGCTGGACGCGGCGGGCAACGTCGTGGACACCCTCACCACCGGCCCGGACGGAACGTTCACGTTCGTCGACATGGCCTCCGGCGAGTACACCGTCATCGCCACCGGTTACCCGCCGGTCGCCACCGCGCTCCGCGTGGCCGGAGGAGGCCGCACGGAACGGGATCTGCAGCTGGGGCACGAGGACTGAAAACCTGTCAGTAACCTGGCGCTGCCGGGCATTCCGTCCCTGCTCAGAGCAGGGACGAGCGGGCGTGCGCCGGTGTGATCCCGCGAAGCGATTCCCGCGTTGCCGCACATCGTGACCGACCGGCGCCGTACGGTGGTCGAGGCGGCACAGATCTCGCGGAGCCGTGGGGAGAGAGGGCCTGGGCCATGAACCGTGGCACCGAGAGGGACGCACCTCCCAGCCCCGGAGCTGGGAGCGGTGCGGCGGAGCGAGCACCGTCCGGCCGTATCCCGCTGGCCGTGGTCGTGGTGGACCACGGCGGCCTGGTCTCGCACTGGAGCACGGGGGCGCGCCGCCTGTTCGGCGCCACCAAGGAGGAGGCGATCGGCCGGTTCGCGGTCGATCTGCTGCCCGTCTCCGGAGCGCTGCCCGAGGAGGACGAGGTCGCGCCCTACGGGGCGTACGCGGCCTACGACGGCCTCGGACCCGACCTGGAGACGTCCCTTGACGGCAGGCTGTCCTACCCGGCCGCAGGCCGCGCCCGCCTCGCCGTGGGGGACCTCGACCGCATCGACGTCCTGTGGTGGGCCTACCCGCTGGTCGGCCCCGGGCGGGAGCGCCTGCTGGTCCTCGCCGCAGACGCGGCCGGAC
Source organism: Streptomyces sp. AC555_RSS877 (assembly GCF_019049245.1). GTDB lineage: Bacteria > Actinomycetota > Actinomycetes > Streptomycetales > Streptomycetaceae > Streptomyces. Next base: position 184,648 of record NZ_JAGMUK010000054.1, read on the forward strand.
TGCGGCCCGACCACGCCGACGAGGACACCCAGGACCTGGCCTTCGAGCGGATCGCGCCCGGCTTCGCGCTGCACACCGACTTCCCGGGCGCCGACGAACTGGCCCGCCGGCTCCCCGAGATCCTGCCCAGCATGAGCGTCGACGAGGGCGCGCGCATCGCCGGACAGGTCCTCGAACTGGGTTATCCCGTCCTGGAGTTCAGTCAGAACGACCGGGTGCCCGTGACCCCCGACTGGGGCGTGCCCCGGCGCACCGAGCGCAAGGCCCGCCGTGAACGCGCGGCCCGTGCCCTGGCCGAGGGGCGCCCCCTGCCGCAGGGCGTGGCCGACGAGGCGGAAGACCTCGAGTACACCGCCGTACGTGAGCGTCTGGAGTTCCTGAACGAGGTCAGCGGCCGGATCGGTACCTCCCTGGACCTGGCGAAGACCATCATCGAGGTCAGCAAGGCCGTCGTGCCGCGCTTCACCGACGTCGCCGGCACCTATCTGCGTGAACAGGTCGTCGCCGGCGAGGAGTTCTCCGAGGGGGTCCCGGACACCACCACCATGTGGCACCGGGTCGCCCTGGAGCACACCGACGAACCCGGCCGCTGGGACGACGTCGTGCCGGTCGGCGAGGCCATGCCGTTCCCCGCGCACACCCCGTTCTTCCAGTGCATGACCAGCGGCGAACCCGTCCTCGTGCCGCGCATCAGCGAGCCGATGGGCCACGCCATCGCCTCCCAGTTCGAAAAACGGGACATCCGGCCCCTCATCACGGGCCGCTCCATGCTGGTCGTGCCGCTCAAGGCACGCAACGTGGTCCTCGGCTTCATGATCCTGCTGCGGCACCCCGAGCGCGTCGAGTTCAACGACATGGACCGGGTCACCGGCGCCGAACTCGCCGCCCGCGCGGGCCTCGTACTGGACAACGCGCGCATGTACACCTACCAGGAGAGCGTCGCCGAGACCCTCCAGGACAGCATGCTGCCGCACATCCCGCCGCGCATGGCGGGCTGCGACATCGCCACCCGCTATCTGCCCGGCACCCTCCTCGGGCGCGTCGGCGGCGACTGGTTCGACTCCGTGAAACTGCCCGGTGCCCGCACCGCCCTGGTCGTCGGCGACGTCATGGGCCACGGCCTCAACTCGGCCGCCATGATGGGCCAGTTGCGGACGGCCGTACAGACCATGGCCGCCCTCGACCTGCCGCCCGCCCAGCTGCTGCGCAACCTCGACGACCTCGCCCAGCGCCTCGGCGACACCTACCTCGCGACCTGCCTGTACGCCGTCTACGACCCGATCGCGAGCGAACTGCACCTCGCCAACGCCGGTCACATCCCGCCCGTCGTGGTCCGTGCCCGGGACGGCGCCAGCGAGCTGCTCGACCTGCCGACGGGGGCGCCGATCGGCGTCGGCGGGGTGCCGTTCGAGGCGGTACGCGTGCGCGTGCAGCCCGGCGACCGGCTCGTGATGTGCACCGACGGCCTGGTGGAGGTGCGCGGCGAGGACATCGGCGTCGGCCTCGCCACGCTGTGCGAGTCCGCCGCGCACCCCGCCGCCTCCATGGACGACGCCTGCGACACGATCATCCGGGCCCTCAACACCCGCGGCGGCCGCAAGGACGACGTGGCCCTGCTGATGGCCCGCCTGAACGGCATCGAGCCCGACGACGTCGCCGAGTGGCGGCTCCCTCTCGACCCGGCCGAGGTGGGCCGGGCCCGCGCGGTGGTCCGCGAACAGCTCCACGCCTGGGGGCTCACGGGGCTCGCCGGTCCCGCCGAGCTCATGGTCAGCGAGCTCGTCACCAACGCCGTCCGGCACTCCCACAGCCGCCCCGTCGACCTGCGGCTGGTACGCGGCGACACCCTGCTGTGCGAAGTGGACGACGACGACCACGAGCTGCCGACCCTGCTGAGCGCGGGGCCGGGCGACGAGGCCGGGCGCGGTCTGCGGGTGGTGAGCACCCTCGCGCGCGAGTGGGGAACCAGCCGGACGAAGGCCGGCAAGACCGTGTGGTTCGAGCTGACGCTGCCGCGCCGCTGACCGTCCCAAGGGTGAGGGGGCGCGCGACGGCGTACTCGTCACGAACGACCCGTGGAGGAATGCGCCGCGCGCTTGTGGGCTTGACCTGGGCGCGATACACCGTACTGACCCGTCACTTGGGGGCGGGCGGCCTTCGCACCCTGGGGAGTTGCTCATGAGCGTGACGAGTCGGTACCGGGAGGCCTGGGAGGGCTTCTGGCGTGAGGCTTCCGGTGAACCCGGGGCCGTGTTCTGGGACGCGGAGCCGATCCTCACGGCCGGCGCCCATCTCGCCCTCTTCGAACCCCATCTGGTCGACCCCGGTCTGCCCCTGGTGGACCTCGGCTGCGGCAACGGCACCCAGACCCGGTTCCTCGCCGACCGTTTCCCGCACGTCCTCGGCGCCGACCTGTCCGCCGCCGCCCTCGACCACGCCCGGCGCGGCGACCCGGCGGGCCAGGCGTCGTACCGGGTGCTGGACGCGGCCGGCAAGGGCGAGGCGGAGACGCTGCACGCGGAACTCGGCGACGCCAACGTCTACATGCGGGGCGTCCTCCACCAGGCCGACCCCGACGACCGGCAGGCGCTCGTGGACGGGATCGCCGCGCTGCTCGGGGAGCGCGGCCGGGCCTTCCTGGTGGAACTCTCCGAGGCCGCCAAGCCCGTCCTCATGGGCCTGGCGCAGCGCCCCGAGGGCCCGCCGCCCAAGCTGGCGCCCGTCTTCCGGCACGGCATCGCGCCCGGCCAGGTCGCCGACGACGCGATCCCCGTCTATCTGAACGTGGCCGGGCTGAGCGTCCTGGCGAGCGGTGAACTGCCCCTCACCACCACCGAGTACCGGCCCGACGGCACCCGGATCGCCCTTCCGTCGAGGTGGCTGGTGGCGAGCCGCACGGTGTGACGCCCGCGGCGGTCGGGGCCACAGGGAACTCCCACCGGCGCGGAATCGTTGTCAACTCGCGGGATTGTCAACGTAGTTGTCGCGGCAGTTGTCAACGAAACCCACATCATGGAGGCGCCCACGATGACCCCGACCCACCCCCGCCCGACCCGGCGTGCCGTACTCGGCGGCGCCGCCCTGGCGGCCCTGGCCGTGACGGCCGGCGCCGGCACGGCGAGCGCCACCCCGAACGCCGCCTGGCCGACGGAGTTCCCCCTTCCGAACGGCTGGCTTCCCGAGGGCATCGCCATCGGAAGCAAGCCGTACGCGTACATGGGTTCCCGCGCCAACGGCGCGATCCACCGCACCGACCTGCGCACCGGAGAGGGCAAGATCCTCTTCGCCGGCGGCACCGGCCTGATCTCCGTCGGTCTCAAGGTCGACCACGACGGGCTGCTGTACGTCGCCGGGAACACGGGCGTCGCCCGGGTCCACGACTCGCGCACCGGTGAGCTCCTCGCGACGCACCAGCTCACCGAGGCCACCGGTCACTTCATCAACGACGTCACGCTGCTCGGCGACCGCGCCTGGTTCACCGACTCTCGCGACGCGGCCCTGTACGGGGTCCCGCGCGGCGGCCGGAAGGGCGACATCCGTACCCTGCCGCTCACCGGCGACTGGACGCAGCTACCAGCAGTCAACAACGCCAACGGCATCGTCGGCACCCCCGACGGCCGTGGCCTGATCGTGGTCAAGAGCACGCCGGGCGAGCTGTACAACGTGAACGTGAAGACGGGTGCCGCCACCAGGATCACGCTGGTCGGACAGGCGGACGTCGTCAACGGCGACGGCCTGTGGCGCACAGGGCGCACGCTGTACGTCGTACAGAACCGTCTGAACCTGATCAGCGTCTGGGACCTCGACGCCGAGGCCACCACCGCCACCCTGCGGAAGACGATCACCGACCCGCGCTTCGACGTGCCCACCACGGCCGCCCGCTTCGGTGACCGCCTCTATCTGGTCAACGCGCGCTTCACGACCACGCCGACGCCCGAGACGACGTACAACGCCGTCGCGGTCTCCGTCTGAGCCTGTACGGAAAGCGGTCCGTCCTCCGGTGCTTGGCGCCGGAGGACGAACCGCCCCGGTCAGCTCACCGCGCGGCCGCGGCGGTACGCCACCCAGCCCGCCGCCAGCAGTGCGGCCGCGATCGCGGCCACGGAGAGCACGGTGACGCCGGTGGAGGCGAGGCTGCCGCCCGCGGCCGAGGTCCCCGTCGTGCCGGTGCCGCCGGTCGCCGAGCCCGAGGTGCCTCCGGTCGCGCCGCCGGTCGTACCCGAGGAGCCGGAGCCGCCCGTGCCGCCGGTGTCACCGGTGCCGGGATCGGTGTCCACCGGGTCCCGCCCGACGAAGGAGACCGGGACCTTCACGTCCTGGGAGCGGTCGCCGGACAGGGTGTGGTCGGCACGGGTGGCGAGCACGCAGGTGGCCTTGAAGCAGTCGGTGAACTCGTCCTTGGCGTCCACGGTGAGCTCGACCTCGAAGGACCCGCCCTCCTCGTAGGGGACCGCCAACTCCTCGCCGTAGTCGGGCGGGTTGGAGGAGATCCACGCCGAGGAGTGGGACTCGCCGGACATGTCGACGCCGCCGATGCAGGGTGTGGGCAGCTCGCCTTCTCCGTTGTCGACGCACAGAGCGACGTAGATCCCCTTCTCCTCGTCGTAGCCGGAGCCGGTGATCTTCAGGGTCTGGTTCTCGGTGGCGAGGTGGTTGACCGGGGTGACGGTGAGCTTCTGGCCCTCGGGGCCGGTGACCGTCTTCGTGCCGGACGGCACGGAGTCCTCGTCGCCGCCGTCGTCACCGCCGCCGGTGTCGCCGTTGCCGGCCTCGGTGACGGTGAGGGTGAGCGGCGACGTGCGGGTCGTGCCGACGGAGTTGGTGAACTCGGCGCGGTAGCGGTAGCCGTCCTGCGTCGCCTTCGCCGTGAAGGAGTACGCGTTCTTCGTCGCGCCTTCGACCGCCGACCAGGTCTGGCCGCCGTCGTGGCTGACCTGCCAGCGCACGGTCGGCTCCGGGGTGCCCGCGGCGGCGGCGACGAACGTCACCTCGTCGCCCGGGGTGACGGACTGGTCGGTGGGGGACTGGGTGACCTCGGGGGAGACCCGGCGGTCGAGTTTGACGACCTTGCTCTCCGCCTGGTGGGTGAGGTAGACGGACGTGGCGCCCGGGGCGACCGCGAGGCCCGCGAAGGTGCCGGCCCGGCTGCCCGGCAGGGAGACCGGTTCGGCGGACTGCTGGAAAGTGGCGCCGTCGAACACCTGCAGCAAGCCGACGTTGTCCGCGCCGTTGTCGGCGTTGCCGTAGTCCTCCCGCAGGACGAAGGCCTCGCCGGTGGCCCGGTCGAAGCCGGCCGCCGTGGGCCTGTCGTTGCCGTTGCCCTTCAGGGTGGTGAGCAGCTTGGCGTCCTGGTCGAAGACGAGCACGTCGTCCCCGCTGCCCACCCAGACGTTGCCGGTCGCCGGGTCCGGTTCGACGAAGAACACGGACGCGGCCGGGAGTTCGGCCGTGTCCGTGACCGTGAAGGAGCCGGTGTCCACGCGGCGCAGCTGCCCGCCCGTGCCGCCGGCCGACCAGGCGGCCCGGTGGGCGGTGTCGACGCCGAGCAGGGCGCCGCCGTCGAGGGTGAGGGTGCGCTTGACGGTGCCGGTGGCGATGTCCAGCTCGGAGAGGGCGGGCCCCTGCGCGACCAGGACGGTCGAGGCGTCACTGCCCTCACCCGTGCCGGTGATCGTGGCGCCGGTCAGCCACACGCCCTTCGCCGCCGTGTCGCCGTCCTTGGCGGTGCCCACGCCTCGCAGGGGGTAGTGGAACACGACTCCGTCGCCGGACAGCGGGGCGACGACCTGGCGGACCACCCGGGCGGCCAGGGCGCCGGTGGAGCCGGGAGCCTGGGCGATGTGGCCGAGGACCCTGCCGTCCTTCGGGTCGAGGGCGTACAGACCCTGCTCGGCCACGTCCGCGGTGTCGACGATGTTGTCCGAACCGACGTACAGCTTTCCGGAGTCGGGGTGCAGCAGGAGGTCCAGCGGTCGGCCCGCGGCGGTGAACTCGGCCGACTTCACGTAGCCGACCGTGCCCGCCGGCACGTCCACCCCGTCCCCGCCGTCGTCTCCGTCGCCGGGGTCCTGGCCCTGGAAGGTGAGGGGGATGCGGACGTCCTGGGAGCGGTCGCCGGTGCCGTTGTGGTCGACGCGGGTGACGACCGAGCAGGCGACCTGGAGGCAGTCGAGGCCGCCGTCCGCGGCCTTGACCTCGAGCTCGACGTCGAAGGTGCCGCCCTCGCCCCACGGGATGGCGACCGTGCCGGCGCCTTCGTCCGGGGCGCCCTCCGGGATGATCCACTTCGAGGCGCCGCTGTCTCCCTCCTGGTCGGCGCCGCCGAGGCAGGGGGTGGGGATGCGGTTGTCGCCGTTGTCCTTGCACACGGCGACGTAGATGCCCTTGGTGTCGTCGTAGCCCTCACCGCTGACACGGAGGGTCTCGCCGGCCGGGTTCAGGTCGGCCGAGGCGGAGACGGTGAGCTTCTGGCCGTCCTTGCCGAGGGCCGTTTTCGGGGTGTCGGCGGCCTGGGCCGCCGAGCCGACGGTGACGGCCGTCACCGCGGCGGCCACCAGGGCGGCGGCGCCGAGGAGCGCCGCCGGGCGTCTGGGCCGGGGGCGTGCCGCCCGGCCCGGCCCGCTCCGGGCCGTCGTGTCGTCTGTCATGGGGAGTTCCTCACTTGTCGGTGCGCCCGGCACTCCGGTCGCGCGAGAGCCGGGCCCCGCGTGAGGGGCCCGGTCCGACGGGCGCCTACGGGAAGCTGATCGGGACGTGGACGTCGTACCTGCGGTCGTCGGTGTCGAAGTGGTCGGCACGCGTGACGACGGCGCAGGTGACGTCGTCGCCGCAGACCTGGCCGTTGTCGAGGGTGGCCTTGACGTAGATCTGCACGCTGAAGGTGCCGCCGGAGCCGAACCGGGAGCTGTTCGCGAACAGGCCGCCGAAGGTGTTGTTGATCCAGTGGGAGGCGCCGGTGGAGCCGTCCTCGTCCTGGCCGCCCAGGCACGGGGTGGGCTTGTTCACGCCCGGTGCGCCGTCGACCACGCACAGGCCGACGTAGACGCCCTGGCCGGTGTTGAAGCCGGAGCCGGTGACGGTGATGACCTGGCCTCCCGCCGCGGCTGTGTCCGAGGCGGTCACCGACAGGTTGTAGGTGGTGCTTCCGTCGACGATCGTGCGCGTCGAGGTGGCCGCGGAGGCCGAGGTCGCCAGGCCCAGGGTGAGGGCGGCGGAGGCGGCGACGGCGAGGGCGGCCCGGGCGGCGGTGCGGGGGGAGGGAACGGCTCTCATGGCGAGCCACCTTTCTCGGTGCTTCGGAACCCGCTGGGGGTTAGGTAAGGCAAACCTAAGTATGACGTCCCGGAGCTTGTCAACAGAGGGAAGACGCTGCGAACTCCCGCCGTCCTCAAGGGAATTGGGCATGCCGAGGAGCGGACCGAGCGGCCCGCTCCTCGTTACGGATGCGCTCCTGCCCACCGCCGGATCAGTCCGAGGCCAGGACCTCGAACCGGGCGGCGGCCCTGCGCTCCCCCAGGACGCTGTACAGCTCGACGCCGTGCGCGCCCTCGGCGGCCGTCGCGTACACCGGGAAGACGCGGGAGACGCGGCCCTCCTGGTCGGCGACCGCCTGGTACCGGGTGTCCGCGTCGATCGCTACGAGCACCACCTCGCCCGGCTCGAAGCCCGCGCCGGTGACCTCCTGTTCGGCCCCGGCCGTCACGCCGGGCCGGGTCAGTGCCGCCGAGGGTGTTGCCCGCTGCTGTTTCTCCGGCGCGGCGCTCGGCGACGGCTGCCGGGTCGGGTCCGGCCGCGCCGGCACCTCGGGAGTCCCGCCGGCCCCGGTTCCCACGGTCACGTCGAGCAGGCCGAGGCCGTCCCCCGCCGCGAACTGCCGTCCGCTCCACTCCGACAGCAGGCGCGCGCCCTCCGGGGTGAGCGAGGCCCGCAGCCCCGTCCATGTCACACCGCCGGTGCGTACGGCAGGTGCGGCCTCGCCCAACGCCACCTTCGCCAGGGCGAGTTCACGGGCGGTTCCGCCGTCGGCGGCGGTCCGTGAGTAGAGCGCGCCGGCGTCGCTCCCCAGTTCCAGCCGCAGTCCGCCGAGCGTGAGGGGCGGCACGGTTCCGGCCGACTGCGCGAGCTGGGCCGTACCGGACAACTCGACCTCGGCGTCACCGGTTCCGGGATGCGCGCCGCCGCCGGTGGCCGGGAACCACGTGCGGTCCGCGGATCCTCGTACGGCGGGCCCGGCGCCGTGGAACGACACGCCCCGGTCGGCCAGTTCCGCATCGGCCGTGGACCAGCTCACGAATCCTCCGGACACCTCGCGGGGGAACGCCTGGCCGTCCTGTGCGGCCGCCGGGCCGGAGCAGAGCAGCGCGAGCAGGGCGCCGCCCGCCAGAGCGGCGGCGCCGGGTCTCTTCACCATCTTCGGTTCTCCCTCTGGGAAGTGAGGTGATGTGAGGTGGAGTCGCTGTCGGCGAGCCCCTGGACGCCCGCCGTCAGCCGGCGCTCGCACCGCCCGCCTGTCCGGCACGGCGCCTGCGCGCCCAGAACCAGGTGCCGGTGCCGGCCGCGACCAGTCCGGCCGCGGTGAGCCCGGTCGTCAGGGCGGCGGAGCCGGTACTGGCCAGCGGCCTGCCTGATGTCGTGTCGCCGGTGTCGCCGCTGTCGCCGATGCCGCCGGTCGTGCCGCCGCCGGGCGTGCCCGCACCGGCCGTCGCGCCGGGCGTTGCCGAAGCGGCCGTGTGGTCGCTGGACGCGCTCCCGCCGCTGCCGCCGAACGCCACCGGGATGCGGACCGTCTGGGTCTGGTCGCCGCCGCGGGTGTGGTCGTTGCGGGTGATCACCGCGCAGCTCACGCCGGTCTTGGTGCAGTCGGTGTTCGCGTCCTTCGCGCGCACCTTGAGCCGCACGCTGAAGGTGCCCTGGTGTCCACTGCCTCCGTACGGCTCGGCCAGGCCCTCGCCGTACGACGGCGGGTTGGAGGAGATCCACGCGGACGCCCCGGACTCGCCGGACATGTCGACGCCGCCGACGCACGGCGTGGGCGTTTTGCCGGCGCCGTTGTCCACGCAGAAGGCGACGTAGATGCCCTTCTCGGTGTTGTAGCCGGTGCCGGAGACCGTCACCGTCTCGCCCGCCGGGTCGAGGCCGACGGCCTGGGAGACGGTGAGTTTCTGTCCCTCGGGTCCGGTCGCCGACGTGCCCGCGGCCATCGCGGGCGAAGCCGTGGAAAGCGTCAGAGCGATCGCCGCGAGGACGGCCGCTCCCGCAACTCGCCTGCCGCGCAGGCTACTTGACCCATTCACGTCACACCCCCACCAAGAGTTATTAAGGTAAACCTAACCTAAGCTACCGATCAACTGCATGGGCACAGGAGAACCGAAAGGCCGAGCGATGCGTATGTCCGGAAGACCCCAACCATCCCGGCGGCGACGGGGTTTCGCCCCTGCCGTCCTGGCCCTCGCACTGCTGACGGCCGCCTGCGGCGGCGGCGCGTCCGGCGCGTCCTCCCCGGGCGCGGACGCGTCCCCGGCGTCCGCGAGTGAGCGCGCCGCGGCGGCCGAGAAGCAGCTCGCGAAGAACACCCTCGTGCCCCTCGAAGGCAAGGTGCCCACCCCCGAGCTGCCGGTGACCGTCGACTCGTCCGACGGACGCGAGGTCACCGTGCGGGACGCCTCGCGCATCCTGCCGCTCAACGGCGGTGTGGCGGAGATCGTGTTCACGCTGGGACTCGGCGACCGGGTCGTCGGCCGTGACATCACCGCCACCTTCGCGGAGGCCGAGAGGCTTCCGCAGGTCACCAAGGCGCACGACGTGAGCGCGGAGAGCGTGCTGTCGCTACGGCCCACCGTGGTGCTGGCCGACACCGACACCGGGCCCCGGGAGGCCGTCGACCAGATCCGGGACGCCGGCGTCCCGGTCGTCGTCCTCGACCCGGCCACCGAGCCGGCCGACGTGTCCACCCGCACCACCCGCATCGCCGAGGCCCTCGGCGTCCCCGCGGCGGGCAAGGCCCTCAACGCCCGCATCGAGACCGAACTCGCGGCGGCGAAGGCGGCCGTTCCCGAGGGCAGCAGGCCCAAAGTGGCCTTCCTGTACATGCGCGGCAGCGCGGCCGTCTACCTCATGGGCGGCAAGGGCTCAGGCGCCGACGCGCTGATCGACGCGGCCGGCGCGGTGGACGCGGGCGTCGAGGCCGGCCTGGACAAGCCGTTCACGCCCCTCACCAGCGAGGCCCTGGTCTCCGCACAACCCGAGGTGATCCTGATGATGGACAAGGGCCTCGAGTCGGTCGGCGGCGTGGACGGACTCGTCGACATCCCGGGCATCCGCGAGACGCCGGCCGGCGCGAACCGCCGGATCGTCACGCTGGAGGACGGGGTCCTGCTGAGCTTCGGGCCGCGGACGCCCCTGGTGATCGACATCCTCGTCGACCGGATCCACGCGAAGTGACGACGTCGAGCCGGACGAACGCGCGAACGCGCCGGTCGTCCGGACCGACTGCCCCACCGGGAGACCCGTGGTACGTCGCTGCGGCCACGACCGGCCCCGGGAGCGCCGGCTTCCTGGCCGGTTCCCCTCCCGGCGCGTAACGTGACGGGGCATGAAGATCCTGATCAGCGCCGACATGGAGGGCGCCACCGGGGTGACCTGGCCGGCCGACGTACTGCCCGGCACACCGCAGTGGGAACGGTGCCGCTCGATGTTCACCTCGGACGTCAACGCCGCCGTCCTGGGGTTCTTCGACGGCGGCGCGGACGAGGTCCTCGTCAACGAGGCCCACTCGACGATGCGCAACCTCCTCCTCGAACAGCTCGACGAGCGGGTGGAGATGCTCACCGGGCGGCACAAGTCCCTGTCCATGGTCGAGGGTGTGCAGCACGGCGACGTGGACGGCATCGCCTTCGTCGGCTACCACGCGGGCGCCGGCATGGAGGGCGTCCTCGCCCACACCTACCTCGCCAACTCCATCACCGGCGTGTGGCTGAACGACGTACGGGCGAGCGAGGGACTCCTCAACGCCCACGTCGTCGCCGAGTACGGCGTGCCCGTCGTCCTGGTCACCGGCGACGACGTGGCCTGCGAGGACGCCCTCGGTTACGCCCCCGAGGCGCTGAAGGTCGCCGTCAAGGACCACGTCTCGCGGTACGCGGCCGTGTGCCGTGCACCGGCCAGGACCGCCGCCGACATCCGGGCCGCGGCGAAGGAGGCGGCCGGGCTGGCCGTGCGACAGAATCCGGTCGACGGTGGACCGTATACAGTCGCCCTCGAATTCGACGCGGAGCATCTGGCGATGGCCGCCACCGTCGTGCCGGGCGTGGCGCGTGTGGGGGAGCGGAAGGTGGCGTACACCAGCGGCACCATGTACGACGGGATCCGCGCCTTCAAGGCGGTCACCACGATCGTCTCGGCCGCGGTGGAGGAGCAGTATGGCTGACCAGCCCGAGCGGCAGGCACTGGACGAGGTCGTCGAGTTCACCTCCGACCTCATCCGCATCGACACCACCAACCGGGGCGGCGGCGACTGCCAGGAGCGGCCCGCCGGCGAGTACGCCGCCGCGCGGCTCGCCGAGGCAGGCCTGGAGCCCAACCTCCTCGAGCGCACCAAGGGCCGTACCAACGTCGTCGCGCGGATCGAGGGCACCGACCCGTCCGCCGACGCGCTGCTCGTCCACGGTCACCTCGACGTGGTGCCCGCCGAGGCACGGGACTGGAGCGTGCACCCCTTCTCCGGGGAGATCCGCGACGGGGTCGTCTGGGGGCGGGGCGCGGTCGACATGAAGAACATGGACGCGATGATCCTCGCCGTGGTGCGGGACTGGGCCCGGCAGGGCGTGCGGCCCCGGCGGGACCTGGTCATCGCGTTCACCGCCGACGAGGAGGCCAGTGCCGAGGACGGCTCCGGATTCCTCGCCGACGAGCACCCCGCGCTGTTCGAGGGCTGCACGGAGGGCATCAGCGAGTCGGGAGCGTTCACCTTCCACGACGGGAGCGGGCGGGAGCTCTACCCGATCGCGGCCGGTGAACGGGGCACGGCCTGGCTGAAGCTCACCGCGCGCGGCCGTGCCGGGCACGGCTCCAAGGTGAACCGGGAGAACGCCGTCACGCGTCTCGCCGCCGCCATCACCCGGATCGGCGAGCACGAATGGCCGCTGCGGCTGACCCCGACCGTGCGCGCCGCGCTCACCGAACTCGCCGCGCTGTACGGCATCGAGACCGGCCTCGCCGACGCGGACGCGCTCCTCGACAAGCTCGGCCCGGCGGCCGCGCTGGTCGAGGCCACCGTGCGCAACAGCGTCAACCCGACCATGCTCGACGCCGGTTACAAGATCAACGTGATCCCCGGGGAGGCCGTGGCGTACGTCGACGGGCGCTTTCTCGCCGGTGCCGAGGGCGAGTTCCGCACGACTCTTGACCGGCTCACCGGACCTGACGTGGAGTGGGAGTTCCAGCACCGGGAAGTGGCTCTGCAGGCGCCGGTCAACTCGGCGACGTACGCCGGAATGAGGGCCGCCGTCGAGGAGTTCGCGCCGGAGGGGCACGTGGTGCCGTACTGCATGTCCGGAGGCACGGACGCCAAGCAGTTCTCGCGCCTCGGGATCACGGGCTACGGCTTCACGCCGCTCAAACTCCCGGAGGGCTTCGACTACCAGGCCCTCTTCCACGGGGTCGACGAACGCGTGCCCGTCGAGGCGCTCCACTTCGGCGTCCGGGTACTCGACCGCTTCCTGCGCACGGCCTAGGCACACATGGGGGACGAAGTGCGGACGCTGGCCTACGGTTCCTGGCCCTCGCCCATCGACGCGGCACTCGCCGCCGCGCACGACGGGCATCCCGAGTACGTCGGTTTCGTCGGCGACGAGGCGTGGTGGACCGAGCCGCGCCCCGCCGAGGGCGGCCGGCGCGCGCTGGTGCGGCGCGGCGCCGACGGTACCGAGGAGTCCGTGCTCCCCGCGCCGTGGAACGTGCGCAGCCGGGTGATCGAGTACGGCGGACAGCCCTGGGCCGGGGCTGTCGTCGACGGCGAACCGCTCGTCGTGTTCGTGCACTTCGCCGACCAGCGGCTGTACCGGTACCGGCCGGGCGGCACTCCGAGCCCGCTGACGCCGGTGTCCCCGGTCGGCGGCGGGCTGCGATGGGCCGATCCGCAGGTGCTGGCCGATCGCGGCGAAGTGTGGTGCGTGCTGGAGGAGTTCACCGGCGACGGGCCCGTCGACGTGCGCCGGGTGCTCGCCGCCGTCCCGCTGGACGGTTCGGCGGCCCAGGACCGGGACGGCGTACGCGAACTCACCGACGACCGGCACCGGTTCGTCACCGGGCCCCGCCTCTCGCCCGACGGACGGCACGTGGCCTGGCTCGCCTGGGACCATCCGCGCATGCCGTGGGACGGGACGGAACTGGTCCTCGCCGAGGTCGGCGAGGACGGCGTCTTCCACGGGGCACGGACGGTGGTCGGCGGGCCGGAGGAGTCCGTCGCCCAGGTCGAGTGGTCGACGGAAGGCCGTCTGCTGTATGCGGCCGACCGTACGGGCTGGTGGAACCTGTATGCGGTGGACGGTGTGCCGGATACGGGCGACGGTGGACCGCACACGCAACACGGTGGACCGCATGCGGGAGCCGGTGTACCGCTGTGCCCCCGCGACGAGGAGTTCGGCGGCCCCCTGTGGAAGCTGGGAAACCGCTGGTTCGTCCCGCTGGAGGGCGGCCTGATCGCCGTCGTGCACGGCCGTGGCGCCACCACCCTCGGGATCCTCGACCCGGAGACCGGCGAGGTCGTGGACGCGGCGGGCCCCTGGACCGAGTTCGCGCCCACCCTCGCGGTGCACGGCGAGCGGGTCGTCGCGGTCGGTGCCAGCCCGCGCAGCGCGTACGAGGTGGTGGAACTGGACGCCCGGACCGGACGGGCCCGGGTGGTCGGCGCCGCCCACGACGACGCCGTGGACCCCGCCTACTACCCCGAGCCACAGATCCGCACCTTCACCGGACCCGCCGGGCGCGACATCCACGCCCACATCTACCCGCCCCACCACCCGGGCTGCGTGGCACCGGGCGAACAGCCGCCGCCGTACGTCGTCCGGGCGCACGGCGGACCCACCGGCCGGGCTCCGCTCGTGCTCGACCTGGAGATCGCCTACTTCACCTCGCGGGGCATCGGCGTCGCCGAGGTCGACTACGGCGGCTCGTCCGGGTACGGCCGCGAGTACCGGGGCCGGCTGCGCGAGCAGTGGGGCGTGGTCGACGTCGAGGACTGCGCGGCCGTCGCGCTCGCCCTCGCCGACGAGGGCACCGCCGACCGCGACCGGCTCGCCGTGCGCGGCGGCAGCGCCGGCGGCTGGACCGCGGCGGTCTCGCTCGCCACCACCGACGTCTACGCCTGCGGCACGATCCTCTACCCCATCCTCGATCTGGCCGGCTGGGCGACGGGGGAGACCCACGACTTCGAGTCGCAGTACCTGGAGAGCCTGGTCGGGCCGTACGCCGAGGTGCCCGCCCGGTACGCGGAGCGCTCGCCCACCGAGCACGCCGACCGGATCGGCGTGCCCTTCCTGCTGCTCCAGGGGCTCGACGACGTGATCTGTCCGCCCGCACAGTGCGAGCGCTTCCTGGCCCGCATGGCGGGGCGCCGGGTGCCGCACGCCTACATCGCGTTCGAGGGGGAGGGGCACGGCTTCCGGCGGGCCGAGACGACGGTCCGGGCCCTGGAGTCCGAACTCTCCCTGTACGCACAGGTCTTCGGGCTGCATCCGCCCGGCATCCCGACACTGGAGCTCAGCACGTGAAGGAACTCGTACGGCCGTCCAGGCTCGCCCCCGGTGCGCGGGTGGCCGTCGTCGCGCCCAGCGGGCCGGTGGCGGAGGACCGGTTGCAGGCGGGGCTCGACATCCTGCGCGGCTGGGATCTGGATCCGGTGGTCGCCCCTCACGTGCTGGACGTGCACGACGAGCTGGGGTACCTGGCGGGCTCCGACACCGACCGCGCCGCCGACCTGCAGCAGGCCTGGTGCGACCCGTCCGTGGACGCGGTGCTGTGCGCTCGCGGGGGATACGGAGGCCAGCGGATGGTCGACCTCCTCGACTGGGAGGCGATGCGGGCGGCGGGACCGAAGGTGTTCGTGGGCTTCAGCGACAGCACCGCGCTGCACGAGGCGTTCGCCGTGCGCCTGGGCCTGGTCACGCTGTACGGGCCCGCTGCCGCCGGCGTCGACTTCGTGAAGAACTCCCGAGCGCAGGAACATCTGAGGGCCACGCTCTTCACCCCCGAGACCGTCGGCGCGATCACCTCCTTCGGTGTCCCCCTGGTGCCGGGGCGGGCCCGGGGCGTCACGATGGGCGGCTGCCTGAGGCTGCTCGCGACCGGTTACGGCACGCCCCACACCCGGGCCGGCGCCGGTGGCGGTCTGCTGCTGATCGAGGACGTCGGAGAGCGCGCGTACAGCCTCGACCGAAGCCTCACGCAACTCCTGCGCACCGGCTGGCTCGACGGAGTGCGGGGCATCGCCCTCGGCTCGTGGGACCGCTGCGGCCCGTACGAGGAACTGCGTCCGATGTTCGCCGACCGGCTCTCCGCCCTCGGCGTGCCCGTGCTGGAGGAGTTCGGCTTCGGGCACTGCGGCGGAGCACTGACCATCCCCTTCGGGGTGGCCGCCGCACTCGACGCCGAAGCGGGCACGTTGACGCTCGACGAACCGGCACTGCGCTGATCCCCCTCACCGGCACTCCTCAGGAAACAGCACTCCTCAGGAACACCAGTCCCGGCGGGTCGTAGGGTGGCGGGATGCCGCACAACGCCTCCCCCTATCTCACCGAAGGCCCCCGCGTGGGCATACGGCACTTCACCTACGAGGACGGTGCCGAGTTCACCGCCCGGGTCCGCGAGAGCAAGGAGCTGCATCATCCGTGGCTCTTCCCGCCGGACAGTGCGAGTACCTACGCGGCCTACGCCGGGCGGCTGATCGAGGATCCCACCAAGGCGGGGTTCCTGGTCTGTGAGAAACAGCAGGGGGGTGCCGTCGCGGGGTTCATCAACGTCAACAACATCGTCGAGGGCGGCTTCCAGTGCGGGGCGCTCGGATACGGGGCCTTCGCGCACGCCGCCGGGCGCGGGCTGATGCGGGAGGGGCTGGACCTCGTGGTGGGGTACGCCTTCGGGCCGATGCGGCTGCACCGGCTGGAGATCAACGCGCAGCCCGGCAACGCCGCGTCGATCGCGCTGGCCCGCAGCTGCGGATTCCGGCTGGAGGGCTTCTCGCCGGACATGATCTTCATCGACGGGGCCTGGCGGGATCACGAACGGTGGGCCGTCACCGCGGAGATGCGGGCTTCCGGGCGACCTGTGCGCCGACGCGGATGACCCACGCCGTGTGAGGCGCAGCGGGGGGAGCCACCGGCCGACAGCCGGCCGTGGACGGCTACACGCCGCCGCGGTCCACGTACTCGTACACCGCTCCGTCCGGATGCATGGCGATCAGGTTGCGGCCCGCCGGGGTGGGAACCGGGCCCGCGATGACGCGGGCGCCCAGCTCCGTCAGCACCCGGTTCGCCTCGTCGACGTCCTTGACGGCGATCGTCGCGGTGACCTTGCGCAGCACCTCCAGCTCGGCCTCCGGCCCGCTCATCAGCAGGAAGCAGCCCACCGCGGCGACCTGCACGCCGCCGCGTTCGAAACGGAGGGCTCTGCCGCCCGCCAGTCGCTCGTAGAAGGGGACCGCGGTCTCCAGGTCGTCGACGCATACGCGCAGCGTGGCTCCCAGAATGTCCATGGGAAGAGCCTAGTTGGGGCGGCGGGAAGAGCGAGATCGTTTCACATGATCCCCTCGTCCCGGCCCGTCGTCGCCGCACCCTGAGGGACCAGGCGCGCGAGCGGCGGCGGGCGACCCTGCCCGGAGCGTTACCCGCCGATGGCTGCGGGTACCCGGCGGTCATGGACCGCTTGGAGCATCTGGAGCATCTGGACAGGCACCTGGTCGACGAGCTGGCGCAGGTGGCGCGCGAGACCGTGCGCGACGAGCTGCGCGAGCAGACCCGCAAGCAACGCCGCAAGGCCATGCTGTACGGCGCGTCGGGCGCCGTCGCCCTGTACGCGGGCGCGGCCCTCGCGCTCGCCGTGGGACTGGCCCTCGCCATCGGTCTGCCGGACTGGGCCGCCGCCCTGGTCACCGCGGCGATCCTGGGCGTCGTGGCGTACGTACTGCGCGGCGCGGCCCGGCCCCACACGTCACGGCCCGCGCCCCGGCACGACGCGGATCTGCCCGAGGGCGGCGGGCAGCGGGTCGCCGGCGGCAGCGCACCGGGCGTTCCGCCGAGCGGGCTCGGCATGCCGTACCCGCCGATGCCGCCCACCGCGCCCGGCGTGGGCACCCCGGCGGCCGGCGGCACCGGAACCGAGGCGCCGCGCCGCGACGACGTCGACCCCGAGCAGCCGCACCACCGGGTGTGATGCAGCGTGCGCGGCTTTGGCAAGGGCTCACTGCCGAGGCACGGCAAGGTCGTCGTGGTGACCGGCGCCAGCGGCGGCGTGGGCCGGGCGACCGCCCAGGCCTTCGCCGCCCGAGGGGACAGGGTCGCCCTGCTGGCCCGCGGCCGCGAGGGCCTCGCCGCGGCGGCCGACGACGTGCAGCGGGCCGGCGGTGAGGCGCTCGTCGTCACCGTGGACATGGCCGACGCCAAGGCGGTCGACGACGCCGCCCAGAAGGTCGTCGACGCCTACGGGCACATCGACGTCTGGGTCAACAACGCCTTCGCCGGGGTGTTCGCCCCGTTCACCGAGATCACCGCGGACGAGTTCCGGCGGGTGACCGAGGTGACATACCTGGGCTATGTGTCCGGCACCCGGGCCGCGCTTCACCACATGCTGCCGCGCGACCGGGGCACGATCGTGCAGGTCGGCTCGACCCTCGCCTACCGCGGGGTTCCGCTGCAGTCCGCGTACTGCGGTGCCAAGCACGCCATCCAGGGCTTCAACGAGTCGCTGCGCTGCGAGCTGCTGCACACCGGCAGCGGGGTCCGCACCACGATGGTGCAGCTGCCCGCCGTCAACACCCCGCAGTTCGACTGGGTGTTGAGCCGGATGCCGGGCCGGGCACGGCCGGTCGCGCCGGTGTTCCAGCCGGAGGTCGCCGCACGGGCGATCGTGCACGCGGCCTCGCACGGGCGGCGGCGCGAGTACTGGGTCGGCGGGCCGACCGTGGCCGCGCTGATCGCCAACGCGGTCGTGCCCGGGGCGCTGGACCGCTATCTGGCGCGGACCGGGTTCGACGCGCAGCAGGACGAGCGGGCCGAAGGGGAGTACGGCAGTGGCCCCGGGAACCTGTGGGCGCCGGCGGACGGGCCGCACGGGCACGACTTCGGCGCGCACGGCCGCTTCGACGAGGAGTCGGCGTCCATCAGCCCCCAGGACTGGGCGTCCCGGAACCGTGGGCGGATGGGGGCGGGGCTGCTGGTCGCCGGAGGGCTGGGGGCCGTGGTGACCGCGGGGCTGCGCCGGGGCGCCGGGCGCCGTTGAGGAAGGTGGGCCGGCCCGGGGCGATCACGACGGACGGGCCGCCGCAGTCCTGTCGCCGGGCCGGATCCTCGGTCAGGAAGCCTGCTGGAGCTGCGGCAGCACCTTGGTGCGGTAGAAGTCGAAGAAGCCGCGCGTGTCCGGGCCGATCTGGTTGACGTAGACCGCGTCGAAGCCGGCGTCGGCGAACTGCGCCAGTTCCGCCACGTGTTCGTCCACGTCGTCGCCGCACACCCGGTTCTCCCGGACCATGTCCTCGGTGACCAGCGTCTGCGCCTGCTCGAAGTGCTTCGGCGAGGGCAGCACCTGGCTCAGCTCACCGGGCAGCTGCTCGTTGGCCCACAGCCGGTGCACGGTGCGTACGGCCTCGTCCTTGTCGGTGTCGTAGCAGACCTTGGTGCCGCCGCTGACCCGCTTTCCGCCGCCGCCGCCCTTGCGGTACTGCTCCACCATCGACGCGTCCGGCATCATCGTGATGTAGCCGTCGCCGACCCGGGCCGCCAGTTTGGTCGCCGCCGGGCCGAAGCCGGAGATGTCGATCGGGACGGGCTCGTCCGGGACGGTGTACAGGCGGGCGTTCTCCACCGTGTAGTGCGGGCCGTGGTGGTTGACCTCCTCGCCGGTGAACAGCCGGCGCATGATCTGGATGGACTCCTCCAGCATCTCCAGGCGTACGTGGGCGGGCGGCCAGGCGTCGCCGAGGACGTGCTCGTTGAGCGCCTCACCGCTGCCGACGCCCAGCCGGAAGCGGCCCTCGGTCATCACCGCGCTGGTCGCCGCGGCCTGGGCCACCACCGCCGGGTGGATGCGCACGGTCGGGCAGGTCACGGCCGTCTCGATGGGCAGGGACACGGCCTCGGACAGCGCGCCGATCACCGACCAGACGAAGGGGCTCTGGCCCTGCGCGTCGTTCCACGGGTGGTAGTGGTCGGAGATCCACAGCGACTGGAACCCGGCCTGTTCGGCCATCCGCGCCTGCTCGATGAGCTCCGCGGGACCGTACTGCTCGCACGAGAGGAAGTAGCCGTACTCGGGCATGGGGGGTGTGCCTCCACGAGGTGGGCGGATGGTTCGCCGTCCCGAGTACCCGGCCGTCCGGGCGGAAACCGGGCCCGCGCGGCCGGCGGCGCACGTTTGGGTGCCCCGGCCAGGGGGACGCGGAAGGCTCCCGAGGTACGCGACCAGCCCCGGAGGCGAACCGTGAGTCGACCCCGCATCGTGATCGTCGGCGCCGGCTTCGCGGGATACCGGACGGCCCGAGAACTGTCCCGGATGTCCCGTGGCAAGGCCGACATCACCCTGCTGAACCCGACCGACTACTTCCTTTACCTGCCCCTTCTGCCCCAGGTCGCCGCCGGGGTCCTGGAGCCTCGCCGGGTCACCGTCTCCCTGTCGGGCACCCTGCCGCGGGTGCGCCTGGTGCTCGGCGAGGCCGACGGGATCGACCTCGACGGGCAGACCGTGCACTACACCGGCCCCGAGGGCGGCGAGGGCACTCTGCCGTACGACCGGCTCGTGCTCGCCGTCGGCAGTGTCAACAAGCTGCTTCCGATCCCCGGGGTCGCCGAGCACGCGCACGGTTTCCGCGGTCTGCCCGAGGCGCTGTACCTGCGCGACCACGTCACCCGGCAGGTGGAGCTCGCCGCCGCGGCCGACGACCCGGAGAGCTGCGCCGCACGCTGCACCTTCGTGGTGGTCGGCGCCGGCTACACCGGCACCGAGGTCGCCGCGCACGGGCAGCTGTACACCGACGCGCAGGTGCGCAAGCACCCCCTGCGCCAGGGCATACGGCCCCGCTGGCTGCTCCTCGACGTCGCGCCGCGCGTCCTGCCCGAGCTGGACGAGCACCTGTCCCGCACCGCCGACCGCACCCTGCGGGAGCGGGGCGTGGAGGTGCGCATGGGGACCTCCGTGAAGGAGGCCACGCCGAACGGAGTGCTGCTGACGGACGGCGAGTTCGTCGAGACGCGGACGCTGGTGTGGTGCGTGGGCGTACGGCCGGATCCGCTCGTCGAGAGCACCGGGCAGCCCCTGGAGCGTGGCCGGATCATCGTCGACCCGTACCTCCAACTCCCCGGTCGGCCCGAGGTGTTCGCGTGCGGGGACGCCGCCGCCGTACCGGATCTGAACGACCCCGGGAAGTACACGCCGATGACCGCGCAGCACGCCTGGCGGCATGGCAGGACGGTGGCCCGCAACGTCGCCGCCTCGCTCGGCGTCGGGGAGAAGCGGCCCTACCGGCACAAGGACCTGGGGTTCGTGGTGGACCTGGGCGGCGCGAAGGCGGCCGCCAATCCGCTCGGCATCCCGCTGTCCGGGCCGGCCGCCGGTGCGGTCACCCGTGGCTACCACCTCGCGGCGATGCCGGGCAACCGGGTCCGGGTCGCCGCGGACTGGCTGCTGGACTCCGTACTGCCGCGTCAGGCCGTCCAGTTGGGGCTCGTACGGTCCTGGTCGGTGCCCCTGGACACGGCGTCGCCGGAGCTGCCACGGATGCCGGGCGGGCCGGAGCGGCGGCAGGACCGGCAGGACCGGCAGGTCAGGCAGGAAGCGGAGGCCCGGTCAGGGCCCGGCGCGGCGACGGCGGAGGACACGACGCCGACCCAGGCCCCGTCCGGACCGCTCTCCGAGCCCGAGGGCAGCCGACCCGGCGACGATCCGGCGAAGACCAGGCCGGGCCCGGAGCCGGCGAGGTATCAGCCGGGTCCCGAGCCCGCGAGGAATCAGCCGGGCCCGGAGCCCGCGAGGAATCGGCCGGGCCCGGAGCCGGCGAGGAATCAGCCGGGCCCGGAGCCCGCGAGGAATCAGCCGGGCCCGGAGCCCGCGAGGAATCAGCCGGGCCCGGAGCCGGCGAGGAATCGGCCGGGCCCGGAGCCGGCGAGGAATCGGCCGGGCCCGGAGCCCGCGAGGAATCAGCCGGGCCCGGAGCCCGCGAGGAATCAGCCGGGTCCCGAGCCCGCGAAGAACCAGCCCGGCCCCGCGCCCGCCGGGGAGCACCCCGCCGATGAGCTCCGCGACGCCCCCGGGCCCGTCCGGCGTACCGACGAAACCCCCGCTGAAGGAGACTCATGAACACCCGTGAACTCGTCGACCTGGCCCAGCAGTTGCGCGTCGACAGCGTGCGTGCCTCGGCCGCCGCGGGCTCCGGGCACCCGACCTCGTCGATGTCCGCCGCGGACCTGATGGCCGTACTCCTCGCCAACCACTTCCGCTACGACTTCGACCGCCCCGCCCACCCGGGCAACGACCGCTTCGTCCTGTCCAAGGGGCACGCCTCGCCCCTGCTGTACTCCGCCTACAAGGCGGCCGGTGTCGTCGACGACGAGGAACTGCTGACCTTCCGCAAGCTCGGCAGCCGGCTCGAAGGGCATCCGACGCCCCGGCAGCTGCCGTGGGTCGAGACGGCCACCGGCTCGCTCGGGCAGGGGCTGCCCGTCGGCGTGGGGATCGCGCTGTCCGGCAAGCGCCTCGACCGCACCGGATACCGGGTGTGGGTGCTGTGCGGGGACAGCGAGATGGCCGAGGGCTCGGTGTGGGAGGCCGCCGAGCACGCCGGGCACGAGCACCTCGACAGCCTCACCGCGATCGTCGACGTCAACCGGCTCGGCCAGCGCGGCCCGACCCGGCACGGACACGACCTCGACGCGTACGCGCGCCGCTTCCAGGCGTTCGGCTGGCACACCGTCGAGGTGGACGGCCACGACGTCGACGCGGTGGACCGGGCGTACGGCGAGGCGGTCTCCACCACGGGGCAGCCGACCGCGATCCTCGCCCGCACCCTCAAGGGCAAGGGTGTCGCCGACGTCGAGGACCGGGAGGGTCTGCACGGCAAGCCGCTGAAGAATGCCGACGAGGCCGTCGACGAGCTCGGCGGGGTGCGGGACATCCGCGTCGAGGTGCACGAGCCGCCGGCCGCCCGCATGCTGCACGCCGTACACGCCGGGCACCTGGAACTGCCGAGGTGGGACAGGGGCGGCGACGACGTGGCCACCCGCAACGCCTTCGGGCAGGCCCTCGCGGCGCTCGGCACGGGACGCGGTGACGTCGTCGCCCTCGACGGTGAGGTCGGCGACTCCACGCGCGCGGAGTTCTTCGCCAAGGAGCATCCCGACCGCTACTTCGAGTGCTACATCGCCGAACAGCAGATGGTCGCCGCCGCCGTCGGACTCGCCGCGCGTGGCTGGGTGCCGTACGCCTCGACCTTCGCCGCCTTCCTGACCCGGGCGTACGACTTCATCCGCATGGCGTCCATCAGCGGCTCCGGCATCAACCTGGTCGGCTCGCACGCGGGCGTCGCGATCGGCCAGGACGGGCCCAGCCAGATGGGTCTGGAGGACCTGGCGATGATGCGGGCGATCCACGGCTCGACCGTGTTGTACCCGTGCGACGCCAACCAGACAGCGCACCTGGTCGCCCAGATGGCGAACCTGGAGGGCGTCCGCTATCTGCGGACCTCGCGCGGTGAGAGCCCGGTGATCTACGGCCCCGACGAGGAGTTCCCGATCGGCGGCAGCAAGGTGCTGCGCTCCTCCGGCCAGGACCGGATGACGATCGTCGCGGCGGGCGTCACCGTGTCCGAGGCGCTGGCCGCCGCCGACGCGCTGGAGGCGGAGGGCATCCGGGTCCGGGTGATCGACCTGTACTCGGTCAAGCCCGTCGACCGGCGCACCCTGCGCCAGGCCGCCGAGGAGACCGGCTGCCTGGTGACCGTGGAGGACCACCGGGAGGAGGGCGGTCTCGGCGACGCCGTGCTCGACGCCTTCCTCGACGGGCGGCCCGTACCGCGGCTGGTGCGCCTCGCCGTCCGTACGATGCCCGGCTCGGGCTCTCCCGACGAGCAGCTGCACGCGGCGGGCATCGACGCCGAGTCGATCGCGGCGGCCGGGAAGCTGCTGGTGGAGGAGGCGGTCGTGCGGTGAGCGGCGACGGATCACGCACGGTCCGGGCGGGGCGGCGCACGGTGGAGGTGCACCGCCCGGACAAGGTGCTCTTCCCCGGGGACGGCGGCGCGAAGGAGTACACCAAGAGCGATCTCGTCGACTACTACCGGTCGGTCGCCCCCTTCATGCTGCCGCACCTGCGTGGCCGTCCGCTGATGCTGGAGCGGCACCCGGACGGCATCGACGGACCCCGGTTCATGCAGAAGAACACCCCGGAGAACTACCCGGAGTGGATCACCCGGGCCGAGCTGGCCAAGGAGGGCGGCACCGTCTGCCACACCGTGTGCGACGACACCGCCACCCTGCTCTACCTCGCCGACCAGGCCGCCCTCACCGTGCACCGCTGGCTGTCCCGCGTCGGGCGTGTCGACCGGCCCGACCGGATGGTCTTCGACCTGGACCCGTACGGGGACGCGGGAGATTCCGGGGGTGCCGGGAACGCCGGAGGCCCGTTCGCGGCGGTGCGCGAGGCGGCCGTGCTGCTGGGGGAGCTCCTCGACGAGCTGAAACTGCCCTCGGCGCTGATGACCACCGGCTCGCGAGGACTGCACGTGATCGTGCCGGTCGACGGACAGCACGACTTCGACGGGGTGCGGGCCTTCGCCCGGGACGTCGCCGACACCCTCGTCGCCGGCCACCCCGACCGGCTGACGACCGCGGCCCGCAAGAAGGAGCGCGGTGAGCGGCTCTACCTCGACGTGCAGCGCAACGCCTACGCGCAGACCGCGGTCGCGCCCTACACAGTCCGCGCCAAGCCGGGCGCGCCCGTGGCGACGCCCCTCTCCTGGAGCCAGCTGGACGACCCGGGTCTCGACGCCCGCCGTTGGACCATCGACGACGCCGTCGACCAGGCCCGCACGAACCCGTGGGCCGGTGTGATGACCCGGGGGAGGGCGCTCGGCCCTGCGAGACGTCGGCTGAACGCATTGCGTGGCTGACGCACGTACCACCTCTGAGCAGGCATGACGCCCCAGCTCTCGGACGCATGCCCGCTCGCAGGTTTGGCCAACGGCCGAGCGGCCACCCGGAGTTAGAGGTGGCCATGGCGAACACAAAGAGCACTTCAGAATCACAGAATTCACAAGATTCCCGCAAAACGGAAGAAAAGGACACGGAGCGCAACATGGCGGAAGACCGGCCGAACCCCATGGAGGTGCTGCGCCAGGCGCGTACCCAGCTGGCGGAGCTCACCGGCATGGCCGCCGAGAACGTCTCGTCCTTCGAGCAGACGGAGGAGGGCTGGTCGCTGGAGATCGAGGTTCTCGAACTCTCCCGCGTGCCCGACACGATGAGCCTGATGGCGAGCTACCAGGTCGAACTCGACCCACAGGGGCAGCTCACCGGCTACCGGCGCGTGCGCCGTTACGAGCGCGGGCGGGCCGACGCACACAGGCAGGGCGGTCGCTAGGCGACCACCCACCCCAGTACCCGTTCACCAGTCACAGACAAGGAGGCGCGGTCGACATGACCGTTGTCCCGGCCCAGCAGAGCGGCGGCGGAGGCGGCAGCAGCGGCCTCTACGACGTTCTGGAGCTCGTCCTCGACAGGGGTCTCGTCATCGACGCGTTCGTACGGGTCTCCCTGGTCGGCATCGAGATCCTGAAGATCGACATACGTGTCGTCGTGGCCAGCGTCGACACCTACCTGCGCTTCGCCGAGGCGTGCAACCGCCTCGACCTGGAGGCGGGCCCGCGCAAGAGCCCCGGCCTGCCCGACATGGTCGGCGAGATCACCGAGTCCGGCGCGCGCGGCAAGTCAAAGGGAGCGCTGTCCGGCGCGGCAGAGACCGTCTCCGGCGCCTTCAAGCAGGCCCGTGAGGAAGGCCAGACCGAGTCCAGGCCGCGTCCGCGCAAGTCGACGGCATCGCGCAGGAAGGAGGAAGAGGAGTGAGCACGTACGTCTACGGCATCACGGCCGCGTCTCATCCTTCGCTGCCCGAGGGCATGGGGGGTGTCGGCGAGCCGCCGCGTCCCGTGCGCATCCTGAAGGCGGGCGAGCTGGCGGCGGTCGTCAGTGACGCACCCGAGGGACTGCGCCCCAAGCGCAGGGACCTGCTCGCCCACCAGACCGTCCTGAGCGAGTCCGGCGCGGAGGGCTGCGTCCTGCCCATGCGGTTCGGCAGTCTCGCCCCCGACGACGACTCCGTCACCGGAGTGCTCAGCGAGCGCGCCGACCACTACCTGGAACGGCTGCGCGCCCTGGACGGCAAGGTCGAGTACAACGTGAAGGCCGTCCACAACGAGGAGGCCGTGCTGCACCGGGTGATGTCCGAGAACCCGGAGGTGCGCGCCCTGACCGAGGCCAACCGGCAGGCGGGCGGCGGCAGCTACGAGCAGCGGCTCCATCTCGGCGAGATGGTGGTGGCCGCGGTCAAGGCCCGGGAGGGCGAGGACGCGACCGACGTACGGCACACCCTGGAACCGGTCGCCGAGGCGGTGAGCGTGGGCCCCGAGTCCAGCGGCTGGCTCGCCAACCTCTCGTTCCTGGTGGCCCGCGACGAGGCCGCGTCCTTCCTGGCCGCGGTGGACCAGGTCCGCAAGGGCCACCCGCACCTCGAACTGCGCGTCAACGGCCCGCTGCCGCCGTACAGCTTCGTCGAGCCCGGCCCCGCCGAGCCCGCGGGCACCACCCTGGGCGCGGACCACGCGGAACACGCGGAGGAGTGAGGCGGCCGTGGGACTGATCGGAGAGGTGCTGCTGCTGCCGTTCGCACCGGTGCGCGGCAGCGCCTGGGTCATGAGACAGGTGTTGAACGAAGCCGAACGCCTCTACTACGACCCGGCCACGGTCCGGGCCGAACTCGGCCAACTCGAAGGACAACTCGAGGCGGGCGAGATCGACGAGGAGGAGTTCGACCGTCGGGAGGACGAACTCCTCGACCGACTGGAGATCGGCCTGCGCGGTGGCGCGGGGACCGGGGATGGAACGGCACCATGAACCGAGTAGGACTGGGCCTCGCGGTAGGGGCCGGCTACGTCCTCGGACGTACCAAGAAGGCGAAAATGGCGTTCGCGGTCGGCACCCTCGTGGCCGGCAAGCGCATGCATCTGAACCCGAAGGCACTCGCCGACCTGGCGTCCCAACAGCTGAAGAACAACCCGCAGTTCAAGGAGATCGGGGACCAGCTGCGCGAGGATCTGCGTGGCGTCGGCAAGGCGGCCTCCGGGGCCATGGTGGAACGGCAGATCGACTCGATCGCCGACCGCCTGCACGGCCGTACCTCCCAGGTCCGCGACCAGCTCGCGGGCGTGGTACCGGATCCCTCGGACCTCGGCTCCCAGGGCGACTCGCAGGACGAGGAGCCCGAGGACGAGTACGAGGAGCCGGAAGACGACGAGACCGAAGAGGCGGACGAGGAGCCTGAAGCCGAAGCGGCCGACGACTCCGAGGAGGCTGACGATTCCGACGAGGAATCCGAGCCGCGCCGCCGCCCGGCGGCGAAGAAGGCCGCCAAGAAGGCGCCCGCGAAGAAGGCCCCGGCGAAGAAGGCGGCTGAGAAGGCGCCCGCGAAGAAGGCTCCCGCCAAGAAGACGGGTGCGAAGAAGACGGCCGCGACCAGGGATGCCGCCCGCGGCGCCCGGACCCGCGTGCCGAAGGGCGGTGCTGAGCGATGACCGACACTCTGGGAACGGCGCGGGGCGTCACCGACAAGGCGAAGGACCAGGCGACGGGCAACCCGCTCACCGACGTGGCCAAGAGCGAGGCCGTGGACCGGCTCAAGGCCGAGGTGCAGGAGTACCTCGCCGCCCAGGCTCAGCGCCTGCTGGTCGGCGCCGGCCGCAAACTCGGCGAGACCACCGGCAAGCTGAACGACATCGCCGAGGGCAACAGCCCCGGCTTCGCCAAGCTCGCCCTCGACGGGGGCCGCAAGCTCGCCGAGGGCAAGGGGCCGATGCGGTCCGCGCTGGAGCTCGGCGCCTCGCGCGCCAAGGACAGCGTGGTCAGCGCCTTCAAGAACCTCGGCGGCAAGGGCAAGGGCAAGAAGAAGGGCGGGGGCGGCCAGAAGCCGATCGTCATCATCGAGTTCATCGACGTCGGTGTCCCGCTGCGCACCGCCTACGACCAGTGGACCCAGTACAAGGACTTCAGCACCTTCGCCAAGGGCGTCAAGAGCGCGAACCGCGCGGACGACACGCACTCCGACTGGCAGCTGAAGGTCTTCTGGTCCAACCGCAGCTGGAAGGCCCACACCACCGAGCAGCTGCCCGACGACCGGATCTCCTGGAACTCGGAGGGCGCCAAGGGCACCACCAGGGGCGTCGTCTCCTTCCACCGCCTCGCCGACAACCTCACCCGTGTCCTGCTGGTCATCGAGTACTACCCCTCGGGTCTCTTCGAGAAGACCGGCAACATCTGGCGCGCCCAGGGCCGACGGGCCCGGCTCGACCTGAAGAACTTCGCCCGCCACATCACCCTCAAGGGCGAGGCGGAGGACAGCTGGCGCGGCGAGATACGCGACGGCGAGGTCGTGAAGAGCCACGAGGACGCCGTGGCCGAGGAGGAGGAAGAGTCGGCCGAGGAAGCCTCCGAGGAGGAGTCGGCCAAGGACGCCCCCGAGGAAGAGGGCGAGGAGGCGTACGAGGACGAGGAAGAAGGCCCGTACGCCGAGGAGGAGACCGAGGACGAGCCCGAGGAAGGCGAAGAAGAGGAGAAGGGCGAGTACGACGAGGAGGAGGAGCCGGAGGAGGATGAGGAGCCGGCTGCCGAGGCGGATGGCGAGGTCGAGGAAGAGGACGACGACGAGTACGCGGACGCGGACGGTGGGAAGCGACGATGACGACGCCCAGCCGGCTGCCCGAACCCTACGGCCAGGGCAGCGGCGCCAATCTCGCGGACATCCTGGAACGCGTCCTCGACAAGGGCATCGTCATCGCGGGTGACATCCGCATCAACCTGCTCGACATCGAACTCCTCACCATCAAGCTGCGCCTCATCGTCGCCTCCGTCGACAAGGCCAAGGAGATGGGCATCGACTGGTGGGAGGACGACCCCGCGTTGTCCTCCGGCGCCCGTCGCAAGGAACTCGCCCGGGAGAACGCCGAGTTGCGCGAGCGACTGGCCGAACTCGAGTCCGCCGACGGCCGGGAGGCACCATGACCGGACTGCGGTACGTCTACGCCGTCTGCCGTCCCTTCGGTACGCCGCTGCAGGCCCAGCTGACGGGCGTGGCCGGAGATCCGCCCAGACTGCTGCATCACCACGGTCTGGTCGCCGTGGTCAGCCATGTGCCGGAGCGGGACTTCGCCGAAGGACCGCTCCACCGGCATCTCGAGGACCTGGACTGGCTGACCGCGACCGCCCGCGCCCACCAGGGCGTGATCGACGCGCTCACCGTCGTCACCACCCCGCTGCCGCTGCGCCTGGGCACCGTCTTCCGGGACGACAGCGGCGTCCGCGTGATGATGGAGGAGCGCGAGGACGGGTTCCGGCGCACCCTCGACCGGCTGCAGGGGCGGGTGGAGTGGGGCGTCAAGGTGTACGTCGAGGCGGACACCGCGGACAAGGCGGAAAGCGGGGACCATGGGACTCCGCCGGAAAAGCCCGTATCGGGACGGGACTATCTGCGTCAGCGGCGCACGGCGGTGCGCACGAACGAGACCCGCTGGCAGCAGGCGGAGGCTTTCGCGAACCGGCTGCACGAAACGCTTTCCGCGCATGCCGAGGATTCTCGGCTGCACGCCCCGCAGAATCCCGCCCTTTCCGGTGTCTCCGGACAGAACGTGCTCAATGCGGCCTATCTCGTGTCGCGCACCGCATCCGAGGAATTCGTGGAACTCGTGGACCGTACGAAAGGCGAGGTACCGGGAATGCGCGTGGAACTCACCGGCCCCTGGGCCGCCTATTCCTTCGCGGGTGAGTCCCCGGGGGAGGAGGGCCGGTGACGGTGATCGAGCGCCGTGAGGTCGCGTTGGTGGACCTCCTCGACCGGCTGCTCGCCGGCGGGGTCGTCATCACGGGCGACATCACCCTGCGCATCGCGGACGTCGACCTGGTCCGCATCGACCTGAACGCGCTGATCAGCTCGGTGAACGAGAAGGTGCCGTCACCCTGGGGGGAGTTGTCGTGACCGAGCGGCACAACGGGAGCGAGCCGCACGCCGGGAGCGAGCCGCGCAGCGGGAGCCGGCCGCCCAACCGGACCGAGCGGCACAACCGGATGGACCTCGACCCCGACACGGTCGAGAAGGACCTGGTGAAGCTCGTCCTGACCGTGGTGGAACTGCTGCGGCAGCTCATGGAACGCCAGGCGCTGCGCCGCTTCGACGAAGGCGGCCTGAGCGAGGAGCAGGAGGAGCGCATCGGGCTCACCCTGATGCTGCTCGACGACCGCATGACCGAACTGCGCGAGCGGTACGGACTGCGGCCCGAGGACCTCAATCTGGACCTCGGGCCGCTCGGACCTCTTCTGCCCCGGGAGTGAATCCCGGGTTTTTCCCCGGGAACGAATCCCGGGGTCAGCTCACCACCTGTACCAGCGGCCCCTGCCTCCACCCGCGGTTGTGCTCCGCATCAGGAAGCCCAGAAGCCATAGCACCAGAACAGCCAGCGCAATCCACCAGAGAATCTTTACTGCGAATCCGGCACCGAAAAGGATCAGTACCAGAAGCAGTACCAGCAGGATGGGAACCATAGTGTGAACCTCCTGCATTCCGTGTTTCCCGGAAATGGGGATTCAGACTTCCTTTCGGCACAGAATCTCTGCGTGCAGCACACCGAACCAGCCGTCCTCCTGCTGTCCCCACTCCCGCCAGGCCGCGGCGACCGCCCGCAGCTGCTCGTGACTCGCGTGCCCGCCCTCCACGGCCCGGTCGGCATACGCCGAGGCCAGGGTGCGGTCGGCCCACAGGCCGCTCCACCACGCCCGCTCCTCGGCGGTGGCGAAGGTCCAGGTGCCGGAGGTCGCCGTGATGTCCGTCAGGCCCGCGCGCAGCGCCCAGGACTTCAGCCGGCGCCCGGCATCCGGCTCGCCGCCGTTGGCGCGGGCGACCCGCCGGTACAGGTCCAGCCAGGCGTCCATGCCGGGCGTCTCTGGGTACCAGGTCATCGCCGCGTAGTCCGAGTCCCGGACGGCGATCAACCCGCCCGGGGCGGTGACCCGCCTCATCTCGCGGAGCGCCTGCACCGGATCGCCGACGTGCTGCAGCACCTGGTGGGCGTGGACCACGCAGAACGTGTCGTCCGGGAAGTCCAGGGCGTGCACGTCCGCGACCGCGAAGTCGACGTTGGTGAGGCCCCGTCCGGCGGCGGTGGCCCGGGCCTGGTCCAGGATGCCCGGCGCGTGGTCGACGCCGGTGACGTGTCCGACGGGGACCAGCGAGGCCAGGTCGGCGGTGATCGTGCCGGGCCCGCAGCCGATGTCCAAAACCTTCATGTGCGGCTTCAGTGAACCGAGGAGGTAGGCCGCCGAGTTGGCGGCGGTGCGCCAGGTGTGCGAACGCAGCACCGACTCGTGGTGTCCGTGCGTGTAGACGGCGGTCTCCTGCGACTTCGACATGGACGGCTCCCTGTTCGGCGTCTCCTCGGTACGCCTCACGGTACGCGCGCATGTCGAATAATGAGATATGCGTTTTGCCATATGGACTGACGGAAGGTCAGGCGGCGGGCAGTGGGCGGTACACCGTGAGCGCCCTGGGCAGCTTCTCCAGCGTCACCTCGCCCTCCACCTCGGTGACCTCACCGTCGTAGGCGAGGAGCGTGCCCGGGGCGACTCCGGACAGGTGCAGCCGGCCCACCTGGACCGCCGCGTGTGCGGGGGAGCGGGTCAGCGGCCCGGCGACGGCGGCCGCCAGCAGGCGCAGCGCGGGCCGGCGCCCGCCGTGCACCACCCGTACGTCGAGCCGCCCGTCCGCGAGGTCGCGGCGCCGACCGGGCGTGAGACCCATCCGGTGGTAGGTGCCGTTGCCGGCGAACAGCAGCCACAGCGGCCGTGCCTCGCCGCGGAACCCGGCCTCCAGCGGGTGCCCGCCCGCCCGCGCCACGCGCAGCGCCGCGAGGACTCCGGCCGGCCAGCCGCCGATCCGGGGCGACCAGCGCTCCCGCTCGCGCACCAGCTCCGGATACACGCCCAGGCTGCACGTGTTGACGAAGATGCCCTGCCGCTCGCCGCAGCTGAAGCTGCCCACGTCCGCCAGTACACCCTCGCCCTGCTGGACGGCCCGGCTCAGGTCGCGGACCCCCTCCACGCCCAGGTCGTACGCGAAGTGGTTCAGTGTGCCGCCGGGCAGCACCGCGAGCGGCAGGCCGTGCCGCAGGGCGATCCCGGCGGCGGTGTTGACCGTGCCGTCGCCGCCGCACACACCGAGCACCCGGGCGCGGGCCGCCGCCTTCTCCAGCTCGGCCGGGACATCGGCCGGTTCGCACTCGACGACCTCGGCCGCGGGCAGCGCGTCCCGCAGGGCGCGCACCCGGTCGGCGGTGCCCGAGGCGGTGTTGGCGACCACGACCAGGCCCTCGCCGTCCGGCAACGCGGGAACGTCCGCGCGGGTCCGGGCCGGCGGCACGCCCTGGGCGCGGGTCGGCACCAGGCTCCGTACGACGAACGCGGCGCCCGCGCCCAGCGCCGCGCCCGCCAGCACGTCGCTCGGGAAGTGCACGCCGGTGTAGACGCGGGACATGGCCACCGAGAAGGCGACCGGCGCCACGACCGCGCCCCAGGACGGCGACTCCAGGGCCACCCCGGCCGCGAACGCCGCCGCCGATGCCGAGTGGCCGGACGGGAAGGACGTGGTGATCGGCTGCCGCTTCAGCTGCCGCACCAGCGGAACCGGGTCCAGGACGGGCCGCGGGCGGCGCACCGAGCGCTTGCCGAGGGTGTTGATGGTCAGGGAGGCCAGGCTGAGCGAGGCGAGACCCCGCACGGCCGCCCGGCGGGCGCGGGGGGTGCGGCTCGCGGCCATCGCGGCCGCCGTCGCGAACCACAGCACTCCGTGGTTCGCGCTTCGGCTCAGCCGCGGCAGGACCGGTTCGGCGGCGGGCCAGTCCCGCCCGGCGGCGAACTCGAACAACCGGCAGTCCAAGGACAGCAGCCGGTCACGCAGGGCATGGGGGCCGGGCTTCGGGACGGTGAGGTCGACGTCTGGGCTCATGCACTCCCGGATACCCTGAGGGGGCCGTTTCTTGTCCGGCGGGCCGTGTACCTGGAGGGACCCCGCATGCGTCTGCTGCTCATCCGTCACAGCCAGACCCCCACCAATGTGCGCTTCCTGATGGACACCGCCGTCCCGGGCCCCGGCCTGACCGAACTCGGCGAGCGCCAGGCCGCCGCACTGCCTCAGGCCCTCGCCGACGAGGACATCGAGGCCCTGTACGCCTCCACCCTCGTCCGCACGCAGCTCACCGCCGCCCCCCTGGCCGCCGCCCGCGGCCTCGACGTGCGGGTACGGGACGGCATCCGGGAGCTGTCCGCGGGAGACCTGGAGATGCTGCCGGGACACTCGGAGCACGGCCGGAAGTACATGGAGACCGTGTTCGCCTGGGCGGCCGGTGACACGGAGCTGCGGATGCCGGGCGGGGAGAGCGGAGCCGAGGCACTGGCGCGGTACGACGCCGTGGTCGCCGAGGCCGCCGCGAGCGGGGCCTCGGCGGTCGCCATGGTCAGTCACGGTGCGGCGATCAGGATGTGGACCGCGGCCCGCGCGGACAACGTCGACGTGGCCTTCGCGGCCGCCCGCCCGCTGGACAACACCGGCGTGGTGATCCTGGAGGGATCGC
Organism: Streptomyces sp. AC555_RSS877; assembly: GCF_019049245.1. Taxonomy (GTDB): domain Bacteria; phylum Actinomycetota; class Actinomycetes; order Streptomycetales; family Streptomycetaceae; genus Streptomyces. The sequence continues at coordinate 217,784 of NZ_JAGMUK010000054.1, forward strand.
CGTCCGACGGCTGGAAGGCCCTGTCGTGGGCGGGCGCGGTCGTCACTCCCGCGGGCGAGGGCGGTCCCGCGGGCCGGCCGGTCGACCCGGTCTGAGCGTTTATCGGTTTGCCCGTCCTGACCGGTGGCCCGCACAATGCGGCCTCATGGGACATCTGGAAGCAGCACACCTCGAGTACTACCTCCCCGACGGGAGGGCCCTGCTCGGCGACGTGTCCTTCCGGGTGGGCGAAGGGGCCGTCGTGGCCCTCGTCGGGCCCAACGGCGCCGGCAAGACCACCCTGCTCCGGCTGATCTCCGGCGAGCTCAAACCACACGGCGGGACCGTCACCGTCAGCGGCGGCCTGGGGGTGATGCGCCAGTTCGTCGGCTCGGTACGGGACGAGACGACCGTACGGGACCTGCTCGCGTCGGTGGCACCGCCTCGTATCCGGGAGGCCGCCCAGGCCGTCGACAAGGCCGAGCACGCCATGATGACCGTCGACGACGAGGCCGCCCAGCTCCAGTACGCGCAGGCCCTGTCCGACTGGGCGGAGGCGCGCGGCTACGAGTCCGAGACGCTGTGGGACATGTGCACCATGGCCGCGCTCGGCGTGCCCTACGAGAAGGCGCAGTTCCGGGAGGTACGCACGCTCTCCGGCGGCGAGCAGAAGCGGCTGGTTCTGGAGGCGCTGCTGCGCGGCACCGACGAGGTGCTGCTGCTCGACGAGCCCGACAACTACCTCGACGTGCCCGGCAAGCGCTGGCTCGAGGAGCGCCTGAAGGAGACCCGCAAGACGGTCCTGTTCGTCTCCCACGACCGCGAGCTGCTGGCCCGCGCCGCGCAGAAGATCGTCTCCGTCGAGCCCTCGCCCGCGGGCGCGGACGCCTGGGTGCACGGCGGCGGCTTCGCCACCTACCACGAGGCCCGGCGCGAGCGCTTCGCCCGCTTCGAGGAACTGCGCAGGCGCTGGGACGAGAAGCACGCCCAGCTGAAGAAGCTGGTCCTGAACCTCCGTCAGGCGGCGTCCATCAGCCACGAGCTGGCCTCCCGCTACCAGGCCGCCCAGACCCGGCTGCGCAAGTTCGAGGAGGCGGGACCGCCGCCGGAGCCGCCGCGCGAGCAGGACATCAGGATGCGGCTCAAGGGCGGTCGTACCGGCGTCAGGGCCGTCACCTGCAAGGGACTTGAACTCACCGGCCTGATGAAGCCCTTCGACCTGGAGGTCTTCTACGGCCAACGGGTCGCCGTCCTCGGCTCCAACGGCTCCGGCAAGTCGCACTTCCTGCGGCTGCTGGCCGGTGAGGAGGTGGCGCACTCGGGCGAGTGGAAGCTCGGGGCCCGCGTGGTGCCCGGGCACTTCGCCCAGACGCACGCCCACCCCGAACTGGAGGGCCGCACGCTCCTGGACATCCTGTGGAAGGAGCACGCCCAGGACCGGGGCGCCGCCATGTCCCGGCTGCGCCGCTACGAGCTCACCGGCCAGGCCGAACAGCGCTTCGAACGGCTCTCCGGCGGCCAGCAGGCCCGCTTCCAGATCCTCCTGCTGGAGCTCCAGGGCGTCACGGCCCTGCTCCTGGACGAGCCGACCGACAACCTCGACCTGGAGTCCGCCGAAGCCCTTCAGGAGGGGCTGGAGGCCTTCGACGGCACGGTCCTCGCGGTCACCCACGACCGCTGGTTCGCCCGCTCCTTCGACCGCTACCTCGTCTTCGGCAGCGACGGCCGGGTGCGGGAGACGACGGAGCCGGTGTGGGACGAGCGGAGGGTGGAGCGCGCCCGCTGAGACGGCCCGGGGCCAGCTCTTGCAGGCACCCGGACGGCGTGAAAGGGCCCGGTGACCCACAGGGTCACCGGGCCCGCATTTCACACGGCTCAGTCACACGGCGGCTCTCGGCCGCCCGGCCCGCTCACGTCCAGCGCAACAGCGCCCCCAGGCCGCCCACCGGGACCTCCCGCTCGGCCTCCTCGGCCTGGCCGGGACCGGCCTGGACGGTCTGCCCCGTCACCGGTGTCACCGAGATCGCCGGGGCGCCCGTCGCGACCGCCGAGCGGATCAGCGCGTCGTCCGCGCGGGCAGACCAGGAGTTCTGCTCGCCGAGGATCTTGAGGTCCGTACGGCGTACCGCCAGCTGGTCGGGATCCTCACCGATCCACACCTCACGGTGCGCGTCGGGACCGTCCGGACGGATCAGCAGCTCGTCGATACGGTGCTCGCGCGCCGCCTCGACCAGCGCCGGCACGCCCTCGACCGCCCCGGCACGCCCGTCGTCGCCCGGACTGCGGGCCGCGAGGAACCGTTCCAGCTCCCGCTCGGCCCGCTGCCGCACATGCGCGGCACGCGCCTGCTCCACGTCCTCGTCGAGCAGCCTGCTGCCGGTGCCGTGCGGAGCCTCCACCGCCAGCTCGTGCAGCCGCTTCGGCAGCCGCTCGCGCACGGTCCGCCGCTCCCGGTCGTCACCGACGAGGATCAGCAGATCGGCCTGGGTCTCCTCCTGGCAGACCGCGAGCGCGTCCGCGATCTCGGCCGCGTTGTGCTCCCAGGTGTTCTCCACCCTGAGCTGGAAGTGCCGCTCCGACCAGTCGGTCGTCCGCGTACGGTGTATCGGATACTGCCGACCGGTGACCGTACCCGCGTCCCGTCGGCCGAGACCGCTGCGCAGTTCGAAGTCGGCGCCCTTGCGGTCGACGTACGCCACGATGCACACGGGGTCCTCACCGGCCAGCTCCAGCAGCGGCGCGGCGTGCGGCAGCGGCGCCCAGTGCGCGCTGTTGCCGGCCGGCGCCCTGGCCAGCGGCGGATCCAGGACCACCTCGCCGGCCCGCGCGAACAGGGCCCGCCCGTGGGGCTCGGAGGAGTGCCGCAGCTCCTCCACCGCGTCCAGCACGGCCCGGCACGTCTCCTCGTCGGCGCCCTGCCCGGCCAGTTCCCGGGACAGCGCTATCGCGGTCAGATGCCGCTCGTGAGGCGTGTCCTCCGTGTGGCGGGAGGTGTCGACGTAGACGGAGGCCCAGGGGCCCGATTGTTCGTAGAGTGGATGCAGAAAGGCGAGATCCATGGCTCCCTCCCGGGTGCCGCTTGGGGGTAGTGCTCTCCGGGCGGGTACCCGAAGGGCATGAACGAACACGACGAGCGGGACATGACCATGACTGGAGTCGACGCCGACCGGCTGGACGACCAGCAGCTCATGAAAGAGCTGGAGACCATCCACCGCACGCGCCACGACACACTGCTGTACGCCTCGAACGACGCGCTGCGGGCCCACAACGACCGCATGGCTCAGCTCGAGGGCGAGTTCCTGCGCCGCAACCCGAACCGTCCGGTCGCCGCCGGCCGCACGCGCGAGGGAGCACGGGAACGCGGAAGCGGGGAGTCGGCGACTCCCCGCTCCTGAACGCTCCGGCCGTCAGTGGCGCGCAGACGGCCGGTCCCGGTGCCGGTGCGCGCCGACCGTCTCCCCCGGCGCCCGGGTGAACCCCTCGCTCGCGGCGCCCGGCGAGGTGTCCGTCACCACGGCCGTCACGCGGCCTCCTGGGCGAACACGTCGAGGTACGTCTCGCTGAACGCCTTCAGGTCGTCCGGCTTGCGGCTGGTGACCAGCTTGTTGTTTCCGTGGTCGCAGACCTTCACCTGCTCGTCCACCCAGGTGCCGCCCGCGTTGCGGATGTCGCTCCGCAGGCTCGGCCAGGAGGTCAGCACCCGGCCGCGTACGACGTCCGCCTCGACGAGCGTCCACGGGGCGTGGCAGATCGCGGCGACCGGACGGCCCTGATCGAAGAAGTCCCGTACGAACGCCACGGCCTTCTCGTCCATGCGCAGGAAGTCCGGGTTGGCCACGCCGCCCGGCAGGACCAGCCCGCCGAAGGAGTCGGCCGACGTCTCGCCCACGACCTCGTCCACGGGGAACGTGTCCGCCTTGTCGAGGTGGTTGAACGCCTGGATCTGCCCGGACTTCGTCGACACGAGGACGGGTTCGTGCCCGGCGTCCTTCGTCGCCTGCCACGGGTCGGTGAGTTCGACCTGCTCCACGCCCTCGGGCGCGGTCAGAAACGCGATGCGCATGATGGTTCAACGACCTTTCCTGGAAAGCTTCCTGGCACGCGGTGAGGGCGGGGCCCGTGGGCCTCGCCGCTCCCCGCGCGCTTCTTCCTTGCTCCGGGCTCCGGCCGCGCCGGCCGTTCAGCGGCTCTTCGCCGGACGGCAGGAGCACGCGGGCGCCGATCGCGGCGACGGCGGCCGTCCGCACGTCCCGCGGCGCGGTCGGCGCGGCCCGTTGGCGGCCCGGACTCACAGGGTGCCGAGGCCGCCGGCGTTCCGTGCGTCGTCCGGCAGGGCCCGGCTGATGTCGGCGAGCGCCGACTCCGGGTCCTCGGCCTCGGCGAGGTCCCCGAGGGTCACCATGCCCACCGGCAGCCCGTCCTCGATGACCGGCAGACGGCGTACGGCGTGCTCACGCATGAGCGCGGCCGCCGTCGACACCGTGTCGCCCGGGGCGACGACCACGGGGTCCGGCGTGCACACCGTTTGGGCGCTCACCGTCATCGGGTCGGTGCCGTCGGCCACGGCACGCACGGTGATGTCCCGGTCGGTGAGCATGCCGACGACGTGCTGTCCGTCGGCCACCAGGACGTCGCCGATGTCCTGCGTGCGCATCAGCTGCGCCGCCTCGACCAGCGAGGCGTCCGGGCGTACGGCGACCACGCCCGGGGTCATGACGTCCTTCACGAAGTCGGCCGCCACTAGGCGCCCTCCCTCCTGGTCAGCGTCCGCGCCAGTTCCTGCACGGTGGCGTAGGACTCGTTGCGGGGCAGTCGCTCCACGGCCTCGACGAGGACGTCGGGAGCGTTCTTGCGGCGCAGGGTGCCTGCCAGTTCCAGGGAAGTGGCCGGGAAGGAACTGCGGCCCAGGATCCTGGCCAGTTCCAGCCGGACCGTCTCCAGCGAAGCCCCGGCCCGGCCCGGTGCCACGGGCCCGCCCCAGACCGCCGGATCGTCGTCGGCGGTCGGCTCCGGGTCGTGCCACTCCTCGCTGCGCGTGGGGTGGCCGGACCTGAGCAGACCCTGCAGTTCGTGCTTCATCTCGTCATCGCGGTGACGGCTCAGCCGGTCGCTGCCTCGTTGCATGTCTCCCTCCAAGAACTTCGGGGTGGGCACCCGCGTACCCGAGGACCGGACACCGACACAGGGTTTGCCCCGCCGATGGCGGGAGACCCGGTCCCGCACCCCCCGCGCACATTCCTGGAAAAGGACAGGCCATGGCGCTGCTCGCTGTGATCATCCCGTTCCTCATGCTCGGCGTGGTGCTGGCGCTGGGCCGCTACGAGGAACTGCTGCTGCCCGAGGAGGGCGCCGACCGGTACGAACCCGTCGGCGCCCCCTCCCCGGCCGTTGCTGCCGCTACTTCTTCTCGCGGCCCGGCAGGAACTCCTGCATCTTTGCCTTGAACCCCCGCTTGACCACGGACCCGCGGTCCGCGTCCCCCTTGAGGATCGACGCGGCCGTGGCCTCCATCTGCTCCCACGTGGCGTGCGGCGGGATCGGCGGCACGGCCGGGTCGGTCAGGAACTCGATCACCGCGGGGCCGTCCGCGTCCAGGCCGGCCCGCCAGCCCGCCTCGACGTCCTCCGGCTTCTCCACGCGGATCCCGGTCAGGCCGAGCGAGCGGGCGAACGACGCGTACTGCACGTCCGGCAGCTGCTGCGAGGGCAGGAAGGACGGGGCGCCCTCCATGGCCCGCATCTCCCACGTGACCTGATTGAGGTCGTGGTTGTTCCAGACGGCGACGACCAGCCGCGGGTCCTCCCACAGGTCGCGGTACTTCGCCGCGGTGATCATCTCGGCCAGGCCGTTCATCTGCATCGCCCCGTCCCCGACCAGTGCGATCACCGGCCGGTCAGGGTGCGCGAACTTCGCGCCGATCGCGTACGGCACACCGCAGCCCATCGTCGCGAGCGTCCCGGACAGCGAGCCGCGCATCCCGGACCGCATCGTCAGGTGCCGCGCGTACCAGTTCGCGGTCGACCCGGAGTCGGAGGTGACGATCGCGTCGGACGGCAGCAGCGGATCCAGGGTGCGGGCCACGTACTCGGGGTTGATCGGGTCGGCCGACAGCTGGGCCCGCCGCTCCATCACCTCGCGCCATCGCGCCACGTTGTCACGCACCGTGTCGGACCACTCGCGCCCGCCACGGTCCGCGTCCAGCATCGGGATCAGCCGCTGAAGCGTGGACTTCGCGTCGCCGACGAGATTCACCTCGTACGGATACCGCATCCCGACCATGTGCGGGTCGATGTCGATCTGCACGCCCCGCGCCTTGCCGAAGTCCGGCAGGAACTGCGTGTACGGGAAGGACGACCCGATGGTCAGCAGGGTGTCGCAGTCCCGCATCAGCTCATAGGAGGGACGCGTCCCGAGCAGCCCGATCGAGCCGGTGACGTACGGCAGTTCGTCGCTCAACGCGTCCTTGCCGAGCAGCGCCTTCGCGACGCCCGCGCCGAGCAGTTCCGCGATCCGCTCCACCTCGGCCCGCGCACCGGCCGCGCCCTGACCGACCAGGATCGCCGGCTTGTCACCGGCGTTGAGGATGTCCGCCGCCCGCCGCAGGGACTCGTCGGACGGAACCGACGTCCAGGAACTGAGGTCCAGGCTGGAGGGCACCATCTTGAACTCGTGCGTGGGCGGCGAGTAGTCCAGCTCCTGCACATCGCCCGGGATGATGACCGCCGTCGGACAGCGGCGGGCGTACGCGGTACGGATCGCCCGGTCCAGCACGTTGGGCAGCTGCTCGGGGACCGTCACCGTCTCCACGAACTCGGAGGCGACGTCCTTGAACAGGGAGTGCAGGTCCACCTCCTGCTGGTAGGAGCCGCCCATCGCGGTGCGGTGCGTCTGGCCCACGATCGCCAGCACCGGCACGTGGTCGAGCTTGGCGTCGTACAGACCGTTCAGCAGGTGGATCGCGCCGGGCCCCGAAGTCGCCGCGCACACCCCGACGCGACCGCTGAACTTGGCGTAGCCGACCGCCTGGAACGCGGACATCTCCTCGTGCCGGGACTGGATGAAACGTGGCTGGTTGTCGGCCCGCCCCCAGGCGGCGAGCAGGCCGTTGATGCCGTCGCCGGGATAGCCGAAGACGTGCTTCACCCCCCACTCCCGCAAGCGCTCCAGGACGTGGTCGGAGACCTTGGTGCTCATGTACGGACCTCCCGGCATAGGCGACGCAGGCAGCAGCCCTACGAGTCACCCCGCGCGCCTGCGGAAAACCTGCCCGGGTTTGCGTCCGGGGGCCGGGGGCAGGCGCACTTCCAGTGCTTCGGACCGGAGGCACGTCCGTGGGAGCGGCCAGGCGCCGCCACGGCCGCGTCTGTCCGCACCGCAGACGCCCCCTCCCCACGGTGACCGTCCATCCCAGAGCACCCCTCCCAGGGAGTTGCGACGCACCATGGCGACCAAAGTGAGCACGAAGCACCCGCACGACGACGCACCCGACACGGCGGAGGCGTTCCGCACGCTCGCCGGGCTTGCCCCCGGCCCGCGGCGCGACACTCTCCGCGGACAGATCGTCGAGGCCTGGCTGCCCATGGCCGACCGGCTCGCCAGCCGCTTCCGCAGCCGCGGCGAAAGCCTCGACGACCTGCGCCAGGTCGCGGCCCTCGGACTGGTCAAGGCCGTCGACCGGTACGACCCCGAGCGCGGCAACGCCTTCGAGAGCTACGCCGTGCCCACCATCACCGGCGAGATCAAGCGGCACTTCCGCGACCACATGTGGACCCTGCACGTGCCGCGCCGCGTTCAGGACCTGCGCAACCGGGTCCGCTTCGCCAGCCAGGACCTGTCCCAGACCATCCCGGGCCGCCGGCCCACCGTCGCGGAGATCGCCGAGTACGCCGACCTCAGCGAGGAGGACGTCCGGGCCGGCCTGGAGGCCCTGGAGAGCTTCACCGCGCTGTCCCTGGACGCGGAGCTGCCCGGCAGCGAGGACGGCTACTCGCTCAGCGACGCGCTGGGCTCGGCCGACCCCGCCCTGGACACGGTCGTGGACCGCGAGGCGGTCAAGCCCCGGCTCGCCGCCCTGCCCGAGCGCGAACGGGCGATCCTGTACATGCGGTTCTTCGGGGACATGACACAGAGCCGGATCGCGGAACAGCTGGGCATCTCGCAGATGCACGTGTCCCGGCTGATCAGCCGCTGCTGCGGGCGGATGAGGGAACAGATCATGCGGGACAGCGCCGCCTGACACTGCGAGGGCGAGGGGGCCTCGCGGTGTCACCCGCTCGGCGGTTCCCGTCCCGCGAATGGTGTCCGGCCGCGCGCGGCCCCGCCGAGGGCGGGCTGTGATGGGGGCGGGGGCACGGCGGTCGTGCCCCCGCAGCCGTCGGCCGAAGGAGCCCTCCCCATGCGCCGCAGCGCCCGCGCCCTGTCCGCCGCCGCCCTGGCCGGTGCCGTCCTCGGCATCGCCGTACCGGCCGCTCTCGCGGAGCCGGCCGCCGAGGTCGCACCGAGCAGTGTCTCCCCGGGCGGCAGCGTCACCGTCTCCGTCACCTGCGACCCGACCGGCGGCTCACCGCCCGACACGATCGACGCCACCTCCGAGGCCTTCGAGGAGGGCACCGTCCCGCTGCGGCTGGTCGCCGGCGACGAGGACGAACTCTCCGGCCTCGCCTACAGCGCCACCGCCAGGATCGCCCCCGCGGAAAGCCTCGAGGGCGGCGCCGACGGGGCCGGCCAGGACACCGCGTGGACCGTCGACGGCACCTGCCCCACGGCGCCCGGCGGGAAGGGCGCCCAGTGGAGCGTCACGTTCACGGTGTCCCACGGGAGCGGCACGCCGTGCGGCACCGGATCCCACGGTGGCACCTGCGCCCCCACCACACCCTGCGCCGACTCGCACACCGGCCCCTGCGCCCCGACCCCCGCCTGCGTCGAGCCGCACACCGACGCCTGCGGCGGCGCGGTCGTCCCGCGCGGGGTGCGGGCCGGCGAGGGCGGCACCTTCACCGACTCGGTGCCCGCCCTGGTCGCCGGCGGCCTGCTGATCGCGGGGGCGTTCGGCGGCGCCGTGTACCGGCTGCGCCGGAAGGGGCCCGCCACCGAGGACTGACACCGCCGTAGCCGCCGTAGCCGCCCTGTGACCGGCGCAACCCGGATCGGCGCCCATGGCACGGCGCCTGTCGGGGTAGGCAGAGGCCGAGGGCACCACCCGCATCGCACGAGCCACCCGGCACACCCGGGCGACGACCACTGCAGAAGAGAGAAGCCACCACCCCGGAGGTACGCATGGAGCGGACGGACCCGGAAGGCCACGGCCCCGTCCGTTTCGGGCCGCCGCTTCCCGAGGACGGGCTGCCCGTGCTGCCCGAGCTGTCCGCCGTACTGGCCGCGGCCGCGGGCCGCGCCGGCAGCGAACCGGTAGGCGGCGGAAGGGCCCTCCTGGAGGCGGCGTGCGGCTACTGGGACCGGCGCGGTCTGCCCACCGAGCCCGACCGCGTGGTCGCCGCCCCCGGCTCCCCGTCCCTGCTCCTCGCGCTGACCGCCGCCCTCGGCGGCGACGTCCTCGTGCCGCGGCCCTGCGCCGCCTGGTGGGCGCCGTACGCACGCCTGCTGGGAAGACCCGCCTTCCATGTCGCGACACCGGCGGAGTGCGGCGGGATCCCGGACTCGTACGCCCTCCTGGAGACCGTCCGCCGGGTCCGTGAGGAGGGCGGGGACCCACGGCTGCTCGTGCTGTCCGTCGCCGACGACCCGACCGCCACCGTGGCCCCGCCCGAACTGCTGCACGAGGCGCTGGAGGCCGCCGTGGGGGAGGGGCTGCACCTGGTCAGCGACGAGACCTGGCGCGACACCCTGCACGTCCCGCACGACACCGTCCTGGTCAGCCCGGCCGAGATGCTTCCCGGGAAGGTCACCGTCGTCACCGACCTGGCCGGCGCCCTGCTGCCCACCGGCTGGCCGGCCGCCGTCGCCCGCTTCCCCGGGGGCGAGGCCGGCGACGCCCTCCGCGCCCGCGTCCTCGACGTGCTCACCGCGCTCGGCGCCCGTGTCGCCGCCCCGGTCGCCGCCGCCGCCACGTACGCCCTGACGGAACCCGAGCCGGTGACCGCCCGCGTCGAAGCCGCCGTACGCCTGCACGCGCGCGTGGCCGCCGCCGCGCACACGGCCGTCGCCACGGCGGGCGCCCTGGCCCCGCCCCCGCAGGCCGGCCGGCACCTCTACGTCGACCTCGATCCGCTGCGGACCGCGCTCAGTGGGCACGGGGTCGGCGACGCCCAGGAACTGGAGGACTTCCTCACCGCCCGGCTCGGCATGCCCGCGCCCGGCGGCCACCGCTTCGGCGACGACCTCGGGGCGCTGCGCGTGCGGCTGTCCACGGGCCCTCTGCTGGGCGGCACGGACGAGGAGAACGCGCAATGCCTCGGTTCACCCTCGCCGTTGGAACTGCCACACGCGCAACGCGCGTTGACCCTCCTGGGATCGGTCTTCGACGATCTCCGCGACGACGCTCAGCGATGGGAGCCTCCTCGATGACGCAGCAGTCCGAGTCGACCACGAGCACACCCGGCCCCGACACCCACGCTCAGGCGGCCCCGTCCTCCCGCACGCCTGCCTCCTCCTTCACGCCCCTCACAGCCCCGAGGCCGCTCGGCGAACGCCGGGTGTGGCCGCGTTCCTTCCACGACCGGCTGACCTCCCCGCTGCCCGACCTGAAGTCCATGGCCCGCTTCGCCCGCGAGGGTTCCATCCGCCCCGGCCGCGAAGGCCTCGCGGACATCCCCCGCCTGCCCTTCGAACCGGCCCCGCTGCCCCGCGTCGACGCGCGCACGATCGCCGTCTCCTGGGCGGGGCACGCCAGTTGGGTCGTGCGGATCGGCGGGCTGACCGTCCTCACCGACCCGGTCTGGTCCCGCCGCATCCTCGGCACCCCCGCCCGCGTCACCCCCGTCGGCATCGCCTGGAGCGACCTGCCGCGCATCGACGCCGTCGTCATCAGCCACAACCACTACGACCACCTGGACGCCCCCACCCTGCGCCGACTCCCGCGCGAGACACCGGTGTTCGCGCCGGCCGGGCTCGCCCGCTGGTTCCACCGCCGCCGCTTCACCAACGTCACGGAGCTGGACTGGTGGGAGGCGGCCGAACTGGACGGCGTCCGCCTCGACTTCGTGCCCGCCCACCACTGGTCCAAGCGCTCCCTCACCGACACCTGCCGCACCCTGTGGGGCGGCTGGGTGCTCACCGACCCCGACGGCCAGCGCGTCTACTTCGCGGGCGACACGGGATACGGCCACTGGTTCTCCCGCATCGGGCAGCGCTACCCCGGCATCGACCTCGCCCTGCTGCCCATCGGCGCCTACGACCCCCGCTGGTGGCTCAGCGACGTCCACTGCGACCCGGAGGAGGCGGTGCGCGCCGCGCGGGACCTCGGGGCACGCCGTATGGCCCCCATGCACTGGGCGACGTTCGTCCTGTCCGCGGAGCCCGTGCTTGAGCCGCTCACCCGGGTCCGGGCGGCCTGGGAGCAGGCGGGCCTGGACCGCGAGAACCTGTGGGACCTGCCGGTGGGAGGCTCCCGGATCCTCGACTAGGGCCTGTGCCGGGACGTCCCACTCTCCGGGGAACTTTCGGCAGGGAGGCCGTGCCTCAATGAAGTCCGGCAACGATGTCATCCGGCTTGACCGCATTCTTGCGGCGTCGAACATATCGTGAGAGCTCCACCGCACCGGTTACCGCGAACGCGAGGCCAACGCCGACGGCGACGGCGAGGAGCGTGTTCTCCTGGAAGAAGACACCACCGAGGTATCCCGACAGTGCGGTATGGGCACTCCAGGTGAAGGTGGAGATCGCCACGTACGGCACGAACCGCCGCATCGGATATCTCACCACTCCCGCCGTGCCCGTCACGAGATGGCGTCCGACCGGAATGAATCGCGTGGAGACGAGTACGAAACCGCCGCGTAGTTCCAGTTCGCGCTCGAACCAGTCATACGCCTTCCGGCGCTTGGTGCCGACTGGCAGGCGCTTCACTACGCGTTCCCCCATCAACCGGCCGATGGAGTAGGGGACGAGGTCGCCGAGAAAGGCGCCGGCCGTCGTAGCGGCGATGACCAGCATGATATTCGTCTGCCCGGTTGCGCCGGCGATTCCTGCGAGGATCACGACGGGTTCGCTCGGGATCAACGGCAGGAAAGAGTCGAGTAAGGACACCGCGATGAGCACGGCGTAGAGTGCGGGCGACGCTATGAAGGACTCCGTGAGGGCTATCCAGTCGGGCATCTACTGCTCGCCTCCTGCCAGATTGGGTGCCGTGGTGAGCATCCAGTGACTGAACGCGGCGTAGCGTTGCGCGAATTCGACTGCGTCGCCGGCATGTTCGACGGCAGCGGAGTGCTCGCGGACCGTGTCGAAGCGGGCGCTGCGGGCGTGCTCGTAGACGGTGAGGGCCCTTTCCAGGTCGGCCTCGGCTGCCAGGCTGCTGCGGGATTCTCTCGACCGGCGCCCGGGCCGTCGTCGCCGCCGGCCCGCGGCGCGTCATCTGGCTCGGTGCCTACGCATGACGACCACCGTGCCGCCCGGCCTTGCCGAGCTGACCGGGATCATGGCTTACACCGACTTCGCGACCAGCGCGTCGGCGTCCGTGCGGGAGGCCTTGGGCCTGGGCTCGCTGCACGTCGGCTCGACGCGGGCACTGGCCATCCGCGAGGACCCGAGCCACTTCTTCAACCGGGCGGGTGGGTTCGGCGCCGAGAGTCCGATCACCGTCGACGAACTGGTCCGGGTCTGCGACTTCTACCGGGAGCAGCGGGTGTCGCAGGGCTCGCTCATGATCGCACCGCCGTTGCTGCCGCCGGACTGGGCTGCCACCGCCGCGAAACCGGGCCTTGCCGAGAGCAGCCGCTGCACCGAGCTGGGCTGTGACATCGAAGCCCTGCCCGCCGCCACCGACCGTGCCGCACTGGATCCGGGTTGGCGCGTCGGCGTCGTCGAAGCCCACCAGGCCCGGGAGTGGGCCACAGTCATGATGACCACCTTCGGGTTCACCACCCCGGACATGATCGAGATGGCCGCGTCATGCGTGGGCAGGGCCGACTGGCGGCAGTACGCGGTCTGGGCGGGCGAGCGGACCGTCGCCGTCGGGAGCGTCTTCCTGAACGGGGAGTGCGCCGACATGTTCGGCGGGGCGACACTCCCGGAAGCACGCGGCCGTGGCGCCCAGTCGGCGCTGCTCACCGCTCGCGTCCGGGCGGCCACCGCCGAGGGCTGTCGATGGTTCGTCGCCGAGACCGGCGTGGAAGGTCCCGGTGAACACAACCCGTCACTGCGCAACATGGTGCGCGTCGGCTTCGAGCCGTTGTACGAGCGGGCCACCTGGCTGTGGCGGGCGTAGCCCGTTGATGTCGCGGCCGGTACCCGGCCGGGCGAGCCGTGTCAGCTTTGCTCGGCGGGCCGGCGGACCCGCTTCCACACACTCGGCGCCACGCTGATCACCACGGTCAGCGCGACCGCCGCGACCACGCCCTGCCAGGGCTCGCTGAACAGCGATCCCCCCAGGATCCCGATCAACTGGTACGTCACCGACCAGGCCAGGCAGGCCGGCAGGTTGCCGCGGGCGAAGCGGCGCATCGGCCACTCGGCCATCAGACAGGCCAGCATGACCGGTATCCGGCCGGCCGGCACCAGCCGGGACAGCACCAGGACCGCCACGCCATGACCGGCCAGTTTCCCCTGGGCCTGCGTGAGCCGGTCCTCGGGCGCACGCGAGCGGATCGCCTCCAGCCAGCGCGAGCCGTTCTTCGACCCCATGCCGCGCCGCCCCAGCCAGTACAGGGTCATGTCACCGAGGAACGCGGCCGCCGAGGCCGTCACGAACACCAGCGCCAGCGCGAACGGCGCCGTCTGGTGAAAGGCCACCACGGCCGCCGAACTCACCAGCGCCCCCGTCGGCACGACCGGCACCAGCGCCCCGAGCAGCACCAGCACGAACAGCGTCGGATACCCGATCGCATGCTGGGTGGACTCCGGTGTCACCCCGGTCGAGACGGCCGCCAGCCATGTCACCGGGCGACCTCCAGCCGCACGCTCTCCCCGTGCCCGAGCCGGTGCACCGACACCCCCGGCGCCTGCTCGGCCGCGAGGCGCACGAACTCGTCGCCCGGCGTGTGGAACTCGTGCGGGCGCACCGCGTCCAACCCGATCGGCCAGTACGTGCCGTAGTGCACGGGCACCGCACTGCGCGGTGCCAGCCGGGTCAGCGCCTCCGCGGCCCGCCCCGCGTCCAGGTGTCCCTCGCCGAGGTACGGGCCCCAGCCGCCCACCGGCAGCAACGCCACGTCGACCGGGCCGACCTCCTTCGCCATCTCGTCGAACAGGCCGGTGTCCCCGGCGAAGTACGTACGGCCCTCGCCCTCCACGACGAAGCCGAGGGCGGGGGAGTGGTGCGGCCCGAGCGGCAGCCGTCTGCCGTCGTGCCGGGCCGGCACGACCCGGACCAGCAGGTCACCGATCCTCGTCTCGTCCCCGGGCGCCACCTCGCTCACCCTCAGATGCGCGAGCCGGCGCAACCCCGGCACCGACCGTGGTGCGCCCCGGGGCACGAGCAGGCGCGTGCCCGGTGCCAACCGCGCCAGCGAGGGCACGTGCAGATGGTCGGCGTGCAGATGGGACACCAGCGCGACGTCCGCGCGCCAGGCACCGGGCGGCGGCAACGCCCCGCGACGGCGCCGCAGATGAGCCAGTCGGCGGGCGAACAGGGGGTCGGTGAGCACACGTACGTCCGAATCGGTGACCGTGCAGGTGGCGTGACCCCACCAGGTGATCTCCACCGGCACCTCTTTGCCTCCTTCGCGCGACTCCCCGAAGCCTACGGGCAGGAGTAGGGTCGGCGGCGAAACCCGGAGGTGAGGGGGGCTCCATGGGAGAGGTTCGCGGTGCCTCGGGCACGCGCCCGCCGTTGCGTGTCACGGCGATCGCCAGCCTGACGCCCCTGGAGGCGCTCGACGACGACCCCTTCCTGGTGGACTCCCGCAGCCAGCACGCGATGTGCGCCCGCTGGGCCGTCGAGCGCGGCTACGTCGTCACCCGGGAACTCCTGGTGTGCGGGCTCCGGCCCGACCACGGCGTCCTGTGGGAGGGCGTCCGGCCCGGCCGCGACGTCTTCGTCGCCCCGAGCCTGCGCGTCCTGCGAAGCGCCCTGTCATCGGTCGACGAGTTCACCGCCGAGTGCGCACGCCGCGGGGTACGGGTCGAGACGGTCGGGCGCGCGGAACCGTCGTACGACGCCCAGATGAAGGCCCGGGTGCACCGGAGACTGTCCATGCCGACCGCCGGGTACGACGGGCGCTAGGCCCGCCGACAGCGGCCTGCCCGGACGGACCCGTATGACAGGCTTGCCCCGGGCCCGCACCGATGACGGGCCGGGCCGGACGTGAGGTGTGCTGGGCGTGCGTGGAGGGCGTTGGCGGCGGGTCGCCAGTCAGGTCGGGCGGAGCGTCGCCGTGTGGGCCGTCTCCACCCTCACGATGCTCGTCCTGGCAGGCATCCTGCCGGACTTCCGGCTCCAGTCCCCCGACGGCGACAGCGCCACCCGGATCGCCGTCACCGCCGCCTTCGGGGCGGGCGCCTTCGGCGTGCTGTCGGCCTTGTTCTGGCCCCTGCTGGTACGCCTGATGCTGCTCGTGCCCGCGCTCGTGCTCGGGCTGCTGGTCTTCTTCCTCAACGGCGCGCTGCTGCTGCTCGCCCTGCGCCTGAACCCGGCCGAGCAGGGGGACGCCGCCCCGGAGACCGCGGTCGTCGTCGCCGCCGTGATGTCCGCCGTCGCCTCCGCCACCGGCGCCACGCTCGCCGTGCGCGACGACGACGCCTACCGGCGCCGCCTGTACCGCCTCGCCGACCGCCGCCGCAGAGGCGGCGCCCCGGCCTGCCCCGCCAGCCCCGGCACCGTCTTCATACAGCTCGACGGCGTCGGCCACGACATCCTGCTCGACGCCGTCCGCCAGGGCCTGATGCCCACCGTCGCCCGCTGGCTCTCCGCCGACGACAGCGCCGGCCCCGGCGGCGGCCGGCGCCGGCCCACCCACCGGCTCACCCCGTGGCGCACCGACTGGTCCAGCCAGACCGGCGCCAGCCAGCTCGGCATCCTGCACGGCAGCAACCACGACGTGCCCGCCTTCCGCTGGTACGAGAAGGACCGCGGCGAGGTCATGGTCTGCAACCGCCCCACCAGCGCCGCCGAACTCCAGCGCCGCGCCGTCGAGGCCACCGGCGACGGCGGACTGCTCGGCGCCGACGGCGCCAGCCGCGGCAACCTCTTCTCCGGCGGCGCCGACGAACAGGCCCTCGTGCTGTCCATCGCGACCCGCCGCCGCAGCCGCGAGAACCGCTCCCGGGCGGGCTACTTCGCCTACTTCTCCGACCCGGCCAACGCCGTGCGCACCGCCATGTCCTTCGTCGCCGAGGTCGGCCGCGAGATCGGCCAGTCCACCCGGGCCCGCACCCGCAAGGTCCGCCCACGCGTGGGACGCGGCGGCCTCTACCCCTTCATCCGCGCCTTCGCGACCGTCGTCGAACGCGACGTCGTCGTCGCCGCGGTGACCGGCGACATGCTCGCCGGCCGCACCGCCGTCTACGCCGACCTCGTCGCGTACGACGAAGTGGCCCACCACTCCGGGCCGACGAGCCGCGACGCCCTCAAGGTCCTCGAACGCCTCGACCGCTCCCTCGCCCTGATCGAGAACGTCACCGAGCACGCCCCGCGCCCGTACCGCATCGTCGTCCTGTCCGACCACGGCCAGAGCCCCGGCGAAACCTTCCGCACCCGCTACGGCCTCACCCTCGGCGACCTGGTCCGGGCCGGCTGCGGGCTGCCCGTGCCCCGCAGGGCCCGGCGCACCCACAGCGGCGCCGAGGCCCGCGCGGCCGTACGGACCGCACTGCACCGGCCCGTCGAGGAGGGCGGCGAACAGTACCGCCCCTCCGGCCCCCGCTCGGAGCCCATCGTGCTGGCCTCCGGCAACCTCGGCCTGGTCTCCTTCCCGGACGTACCGCACCGGATGAGCAAGGAGGAGATCGACGCCCGCCACCCCGCCCTGCTGACGACCCTCGCCAACCACCCCGGCATCGGCTTCCTGCTGGTGCGCAGCGAGGAACACGGCGGCGTCGTCCTCGGCCCGTTCGGCACCGAGATCCCCCTGGACGAACTCGACGACCACCCCGGCCCGCTCGCCGACTTCGGGCCCGGCGCCGCCGACGCCGTCCGCCGCACCCACTCCTTCCCGCACACCGCCGACATCATGGTCAACTCCTGGTACGACCCGGCCGACGGCGAAGTCCTCGCCTTCGAGGAACAGATCGGCTCGCACGGCGGCCTCGGCGGCGCCCAGGCCAAGGCCTTCCTGCTGTCGCCGCTCGCCCTGTCCGCACCCGCCGAGGACGGCACGCACCTCGCCGGAGCCGAACACATCCACCGTGTGCTGCGCCGCTGGCTGCGCGAGACGGACGGCCCGCAGGTACCGCTGGCGGCGCGTGAGGACCGACGCGCCGCCTGACCTGCCACTCCCGCCGCTCCTTTGCACGGCGGCCCCGGAAAATGGGCTGCGCCCGCCGACCACCGCACCCACACTGTTCGTACCGGACGCCGCACACCCGCGCGCCCTTCTCGAACATCCCCAGGAGCCGCTCCTTGCAGGCAGCCGTCACCGTCACGCCCTCCCGCCTCCCCGAGCTGCTGCTCGGCCTGGCCACCGTGCGGCCGGTCTTCGTCTGGGGCGCCCCCGGCATCGGAAAGTCTTCCCTGGTAAGGGACTTCGCCGACTCACTGGGCCTGGAGTGCGTGAGCCTGCTCGGCACCCAGCTCGCGCCCGAGGACCTCATCGGCGTCCCCCAGATCCGCGACGGCCGCTCGGTGTTCTGCCCGCCCGAGACCATCGCCCGCGACGAGCCGTACTGCCTGTTCCTGGACGAGCTGAACGCGGCCACCCCGGACGTGCAGAAGGCGTTCTACTCGCTGATCCTGGACCGCCGTATCGGCTCCTACGAACTCCCCCAGGGCTCCATCGTCATCGGCGCCGGAAACCGCGCCACCGACAACGCCCTCGCCCGCCCGATCGCCTCCGCCCTCGTCAACCGCCTCACCCACGTCCACCTGGAGGCGTCCGGGAGGGACTGGCTGGCCTGGGCCGCGGGCAACGGCATCCACCCCTGGATCGTCGACCACCTCACCGACCGGCCCGACCACCTGTGGTCCAAGCCGCCGAAGACCGAGGAGCCCTTCTCCACGCCCCGCTCCTGGCACATGCTCTCCGACGCCCTGCACTCCTTCGGCCAGGGCCTCGACGAGGACACCCTGAAGGTGCTGGCCCACGGCACGCTGACCCCCGCGCACGCGACCGCGTTCTGCGGCTACGTCAAGATCGTGCGCAGCCGGTTCGGCATCGAGGCGATCCTCAAGGGCGACGCCCGCTGGCCGAACCGCATCGAGGACCGCGACCTGCTCTACTACCTCGCCGAGTCCTTCCGCGGCCGCCTGATCAAGGAACTCCCGGCCGGCAAGGAGCACATGTCGGCGAACGGGCGGCAGACCGCCTACCGCGCCAAGTCACTGCTCGTGCAGCTCGCGGAGATCTCCGTGGAGGTCGCCCAGAGCGTCATCGCCTCCGACCCCGACGGCAACCCCCTGCTGCCCGCCTGGTTCCTCATCGAGGCGGCCCGTGACATGCCCCGGCTGGTGGAGGCACGCCGATGAGCCGAGGCGGCAAGCGGGACCGGCCCAAGAAGGACCCCGCCGCCGAGGCGTGCGAGGAGGGCCTGCGCCTGGTGCGGGCGAACCCGGCGCTGGCCGCGATCGACGCCACGACGTGCCGCGACAAGGACTGCGAACTGGCCCCCCGGGACGGCCTCGCCCGGGTCACCTCCAACGGCCGCGTGCATCTGCACCCCACCCGCCTCGCGGAACCCGAGGACTGGGCCTGGGCCATCGCCCACGCCCTGATCCACCTCGGCTTCGGCCACGTCCCCGCCGCTCACGGCGAGCGCGTCCAGCCCGACCGCCACGACCTCGCCGCCCGCTGCACGGTCGTCAACCGCTTCCTGCTGACCTCTCCCGTCGGCCGGGCGCCGGACCATCTGCCGCCGTCCTACCCCGGCGGTGACGAGGAACAACTGGCCGCCGGCTGGCGGCGAACGGGCATCCCGGGCGCGTACGAGCACTGCGGTACGGCGGGCGGAGAGTCCGACCAGCTCCTCCTGCCCTGGAACAAGTGGGACCCCCACGTGCCGAACTGGCAGGCCGCGTTCGCGACCGCCCTGACCCGCACCATGTCCACCGCACTCGACCTGGCGGGCGGCCGCCGCGACGCCATGACGGGCAGCCCCACCCGGCTGCGCCCCTGGGAACGGGCCCTGAGCTGGTTCGTGTCCTCCTATCCGCTGCTGGGCGGCATCGCGGCCGGCATCCGACTCGTCGCCGACGCCGAACTCGCCCGCGCCCACGGCATCTCCGTCGCCGCGGTGAACGCCGAGGCGGGTGAGATCTACCTCAACCCCCTGCGCGAACTCGACGACGAGGAATGGCGGTTCGTCCTCGCCCACGAAATGCTGCACGCGGCGCTGCGGCACGGCGACCGCTGCGGCACCCGCGACCCTTACCTCTTCAACGTCGCCTGCGACTACGTCATCAACGGCTGGCTGACCGAGATGCAGGTCGGCACCATGCCGGCGGGCCTGCTGCACGACCCGGAACTGACCGGCCTGTCCGCGGAGGAGGCCTACGACCGCATCGCCGTCGACCTGCGGCGGACGCGCCGCCTGTCCACGCTGCGCGGCAAGGGCCGCGGCGACATCCTGGGCGGCCCGATCCGCCCGCCCGGCGCCCCGGTCGACCTCGACGAGTTCTACCGGCGCGGCCTCGCCCACGGCCTCGACCTGCACCAAGGGCAGGACCGCGGTTTCCTGCCCGGCGGCCTGGTCGAGGAGATCCGCGCGCTCAGCCACCCCCCGCTGCCCTGGGACGCCCGACTCGCCCGCTGGTTCGACGAGTTCGTACCCCGACCGGAGCCCGTACGGTCGTTCGCGCGCCCCTCCCGCCGCCAGGCGGCCACCCCCGACATCCCGCGCGCCGGACGCTACTTCCCGCCCGAGGAGATCGCCCGCTGCACGTTCGGCGTCGTCCTCGACACGTCCGGCTCCATGGACCGGACCCTGCTCGGCAAGGCGCTGGGCGCGATCGCCTCGTACGCCGAGGCCCGCGACGTACCCGCCGCCCGGGTCGTGTTCTGCGACGCCGCCCCGCACGACGCCGGCTATCTGCCCGTCACGGACATCGCGGGCCGGGTACGGGTGCACGGCCGCGGCGGCACCGTGCTGCAACCCGGCATCGACCTGCTGCACCGCGCTGACGACTTCCCGCCCGCCGCACCGGTCCTGGTGATCACCGACGGCTGGTGCGACGTCCTGCGGGTGCGCCGCGAGCACGCCTACCTGATCCCGCGGGGGGCGCGGCTCCCGTTCAGCGCCCGTGGACCGGTCTTCCGCGTGAGCTGAGCCGGAGTGTGATCGTATGGAGTCCGCAACCCGGTTCCGGGACCATAGGAAAGGAATGACCGTGGCTACCACGCGCTCCGCACACACCGTCTGGGAAGGCAACCTGCTCGAGGGCAACGGAGTCGTCACCTTCGACTCCTCGGGCGCCATCGACCAGCAGCCGGTGACGTGGGCTGCCCGCACGCAGGAGGCGAACGGCAAGACCAGCCCCGAGGAGCTGATCGCGGCCGCCCACTCCAGCTGCTTCTCCATGGCGTTCTCGCACGCCCTGGCCGGGGCGGGCACCCCGCCCACCAAGCTCGTCACCTCCGCCGACGTCACCTTCCAGCCGGGAGAGGGCATCACCGGCATCCACCTCACCGTCGAGGGCACCGTGCCGGGCCTGGACGAGGACGGCTTCGTCGCCGCCGCCGAGGACGCCAAGGTGAACTGCCCCGTCAGCCAGGCCCTGAAGGCCGTACCGATCACCCTGTCCGCGAAGCTCGCCTGACCGGACCGGCACACCACGACCGTCGCGCGGGCGGCCCCACCCGGGGCGGCCCGCGCGACGGTCGGTTCGTGACCCGGGGCGGGGGTATCAAGATGACGGCGTCGAAAGGGACGTGATGGGGCCGGGAACATCCAGCGGGTCGACGGCACTCGACTCCGTCACACGTGAACTCACCCGCGCCGTACTGCTGTTCAGCCTGGCCGGCCGGATGCGCCCGGGCGACTCCCCGCCGGGCGGCGCCCTCGTCGACCGCTACGACTTCGGCCGCTTCGAACCGCACCTGAGGTCCAGCGAGAAGGTGCTCCCCGTACCGGTCCTGACCGTCCCCGCCGCACCGGACGACCTCCACCTGCCGCACGGCAGCCACGGCCTGCCCCTCGCCACCGCCGAGATCACGGTCGTCGCCACCCCGCGCGGCGACGTGACCCTCCTCCTGGACTGCGGCTTCGCCGCCGACACCGAGCCCGCCGCGCTCGCCGCCTGGCTCGCGGACACCTGCTTCCACCGTGAACGCATCCGCCTGGGCGGCAGACCGCTGCTGGACGTGCTGAACGAGCGGCTCGCTCCGCCGACACCGCTCGCCCACGGCCAGAACGTGCACCAACTCGTCTTCCCCGGCGGACGGTTACTGCACGACCTGCTCGCCGACGGCGGCAGCGACGACGGGAACGACGAGGGCTCAGCCCGCCGGCTGGCCCTGCTCAACGAGATCGTCTACCGCGGCCGGATGCCGGCGACCCACACCCCCGACCCCGACGCCACCATGCCGCCCAACCTGCGCCACATCGGCGTCACCCTCTCCTCCCACGGCCGCGGCGTCTCCGTCCAGGCCGGCTGGGCCCCGCACGTGGAGAACGGCCTGACCCTGGTCGCGCTCGGCGTGATCTCCGCGCTCGCCGTCCTCCAACGCACCCGCATCGCCGCCTTCGAGACGATGCGGGCCAACGAACGGGCCCTGACGGACTCGCCGTACGAGGTCCGGTCCCTCATCTCCCGCCTCTCCGCCGGCGTCAACGAACTGCAACTGGACCTGGCCTTCGGCGTCGAGGCCTACGTCGACAGCCTGCTGATCCCCGAAATGCTCATGGAGAGCTTCCAGTCCTCGCTGCGCGACGCCCTCGGCATCCGCGACAGCCTCGACAACTCGGCCCGCATGGTCGAGCGCCTCACCTCCGTGATCAGCGCCCGCTCCGCCGCCCTGGACGCCGAACTCGCCGAACGCGACGACCGCCGTGACCGCACCGTCTCCGGCCTCGTCGCCGCGGCCACCCTCATCGCGCTGCCGCCGACCCTGCTGCTCACGTTCTTCGGGATCAACGGCACGAACGTCGACGCCGGCCGCTCCATCCTCGACCTGCGCGAGTACGGCACGGCGTACGCGCTGGCCTGGCTTCCCTTCGTGGTCCTCGTCCTGATCGGCTACGTCCTGCTCAGGCGGGTCAGCCGACGCTCCGGCACCCTCCTGTCACCGCCCCACGGCGGGCCGCCCGCACCGGTGCCCCCGCCCCGGTCCGCCTCCGGGAGCTGACTCGACCATGCGCCTGCCGAAGGTGACCTGACCATGCCGCGACGACCCGCCGTATCGGCCCACCGGGGAGGATCCGAACGCGCCGCCGCCGCCACCTGGGCGGCCTACGAGGACGCCATCGCGTCCGGCGCGGAGTACGTCGAGTTCGACATCCGGCGTACCGCCGACAACGTCTTCGTCGTCTACCACGACCCCCGGGTCGCGCACACCGGCCCGCTGCTGTCCCGGATCACGCATGTCGAGCTGAGCGAGCGCGCCGGTTACGCCGTGCCGGCCGTCGACGACGTCATGGCCCTGATCGCCGGGAAACTCGTGGGGCACCTGGACCTGAAGGAAGTGGGCCACGAGCGCGAACTGATCGACCGGGCCATCGCCCTGCTCGGCATGGACGGCTTCGTCGCCACGACCCTGGAAGACGCCTCCGTCGCCGCCATCAGGCGGGCGTTCCCCGCCGTACGCACCGCCCTGTCCCTGGGCCGCGACCGCAGGGACATCGACCCGGTCCGGCTGCCCGGGACCCGGCTGAGCGAGCTGCTGCCCATGCGGCGGGTCCGCGCCTGCGGTGCGACCGGGGTCGCCGTGCACCAGGGTCTGGCACGCGCGAACGTCCTGCGCCAGGCGGCCCGGCACGGCCTTCACACCATGGTCTGGACGGTCAACGAGGACGCCTCGATGCGCGCGTTCCTCGCGGACTCGCGCGTGGACGTCCTGGTCACCGACCGGCCCCGGCGGGCGGTCGCCCTGAGGGGCGGAAGACAGGACGAGCGCCGACTGGGGTACCCGTCCGTCTGAGGAGCCCTCCACTCGACCGGACCCGCCCTTGACAAGAACGCACTCAAGTTTTCTGCTGGAGTGCGGGAGGCTCCTGGCGGAAGGGGACAGCGATGGGACGTGCGGTCGGAATCGATCTCGGGACCACGAACTCGGTGGTGGCTGTACTGGAGGGCGGCGACCCCACCGTCGTCGCGAACGCGGAGGGGGCCAGGACCACACCGTCGGTCGTGGCTTTCGCCAAGAACGGCGAGGTGCTCGTCGGCGAGGTGGCCAAACGGCAGGCCGTGACGAACGTCGAGCGCACCGCGCGCTCCATGAAGCGCCACATGGGTGACCCGAACTGGCGCTTCCCCGATCAGGGCGCCATCGACGGCACCCGCTACCGGGCACAGGAACTGTCCGCGCGGGTGCTGCAGAAGCTGAAGCGGGACGCCGAGTCCTACCTCGGCGAGGACGTCACCGACGCGGTGATCACCGTCCCCGCCTACTTCGACGACACCCAGCGACAGGCCACCAAGGAGGCCGGTGAGATCGCGGGCCTGAAGGTGCTGCGGATCATCAACGAGCCCACGGCCGCCGCTCTCGCCTACGGCCTGGACCGGGGCGAGGAGCAGACCGTCCTGGTCTTCGACCTCGGCGGCGGCACCTTCGACGTGTCGCTGCTGGAGATCGGCGAGGGCGTCATCGAGGTCAAGGCGACGAACGGCGACACCCACCTCGGCGGCGACGACTGGGACCAGCGGGTCGTCGAGTACCTGGTGAAGAAGTTCAAGGGCCAGTACGGCGTCGACCTCGGCAACGACAAGATGGCCCTGCAGCGACTGCGCGAGGGTGCCGAGAAAGCCAAGATCGAACTGTCCAGCTCCTCCGAGACCACGATCAACCTCCCCTACGTCACCGCCTCCGCCGAGGGCCCTCTGCACCTCGACGAGAAACTGACCCGCGCCCAGTTCCAGGAGCTGACCGCCGACCTCCTCGACCGCTGCAAGAATCCCTTCCACCAGGCCGTCAAGGACGCCGGCATCAAGCTCGCCGCGATCGACCACGTCATCCTCGTCGGCGGCTCCACCCGTATGCCCGCCGTCACCGACCTGGTCAAGGAACTCACCGGCAAGGACCCGCACAAGGGCGTCAACCCCGACGAGGTCGTCGCCGTCGGCGCGGCCCTCCAGGCGGGCGTCCTGCGCGGCGACGTCAAGGACGTCCTCCTGCTCGACGTCACCCCGCTGTCCCTCGGCATCGAGACCAAGGGCGGCATCATGACCAAGCTCATCGAACGCAACACGACCATTCCGACGCGGCGTTCGGAGATCTTCACCACCGCCACCGACAACCAGCCCTCGGTCGGCATCCAGGTCTACCAGGGCGAACGCGAGATCGCCGCCTACAACAAGAAGCTGGGCGTCTTCGACCTCACGGGCCTGCCGCCCGCGCCCCGGGGCGTGCCACAGATCGAGGTGGCCTTCGACATCGACGCGAACGGCATCATGCACGTGTCGGCGAAGGACCTCGCCACGGGCCGCGAACAGAAGATGACGGTCACCGGCGGCTCGGCCCTCCCCAAGGACGACATCGACCGCATGATGCGGGACGCCGAACAGTACGCCGAGGAGGACCGCAAACGCCGCGAGGCCGCCGAGACCCGCAACCAGGCCGAACAACTCGTCTACCAGACGGAGAAGTTCGTCCGCGAGAACGGCGACAAGGTCCCCGCGGACACCAGGTCCGAGGTCGAGTCCGCCGTCGCCGAGCTCAAACAGCTCCTGGAACGGAACGCCGAGACGAACGACCTGCGCACAGCCGTCGAGAAACTCGCCTCCGTCAGCCAGAAGATGGGCCAGGCGATGTACGCGCAGGCCGCCGCCCAGCAGACCCCCACCGAGGACACCGACACCGGCCGGCACACCTCACCGCAGGACGAGGAGGGCGTGGTGGACGCGGAGATCGTCGACGACGAGCGGGATCGCGCCGGGAGGGACGGCAAGGACTAGACGGGCGGGGGGCGGGTTCTTACAGGTCAGGACTTACGGGCGACCCCCGCGTACACCGGCACGATGCCCTCCGCCTGCACCGCCACGTCCTCCGGCTCCGGCCGCCACCCGGAGACCGGGATCACGCCGGGGCCGAGAAGTTCCAGGCCGTCGAAGAAGCGCGAGAACTCGGCGAGCGAGCGGGGGTAAAAGGGGGTGCCGCTGCGGCGGAAGTGCTCGGCGGCCTTCCCGATCGCCTCGGGGTTCAGATCAGGAGTGACCTGCGACAGGATCAGCCAGCTGCCAGGAGCGAGGAAATCGACGTAACGCTTCAGCAGACCGTGCACGTCGTCCCCGTCGGCCGCGTCACCGAGGTAGTGCGTCAGGGCCACCAGCGACAGGGCGACGGGCTGCCCGAAGTCCAGCGACTCCGCCGCCAGCCGCAGGATCGTGTCGGGGTCGCGGACGTCCGCGTGGATGTATTCGGTCGAGCCCTCCGCCGAACCGTGCAGCAGGGCCTCCGCGTGCCGGAGCACGATCGGGTCGTTGTCCGCGTACACGACCTTCGACCCCGGCGCGACACCCTGCGCCACCTGATGCAGGTTCGGCTCGGTGGGAATGCCGGTGCCGATGTCCAGGAACTGACGTAATCCGGCCTCGGCGGCCACTCTGGTCGCCCGCTGCATGAACCGGCGGTTGGCCCGAGCCCCACGCAGCACCGTGCCGTCCACGGCGAGGATACGCAGGGCAAGCTCCTCGTCCACCGGGTAGTTGTCCTTGCCGCCCAGCCACCAGTCGTACACCCGGGCCGGATGCGGCCGGCTGGTGTCGATGCGGACGGGCGTGGCGTCGGATCCGGTCATACGGCGTCGTCTCCTCGGGGCTGGGGCTGGGGCTGGAGAAGGGGGCGGGGCCGGCGTGGGCCTATGGGGCGGACCGTGCGCGGGGCCTCAGAAGTCCTGGCGGCGCTCCCGGAGCAGCTTCTTGGTGCGCTCGGCCGACGCGGCACGCGCCGACATGTGGTCCAGAACCTCCAGATGCGTCGCGACCTCCTTGCGGGAGTCGAGATACAGGGCGCCGGTCAGGTACTCGGTGAAGACCAGGTCCGGCAGCTCCGGCTCGCCGAAGCGGAACAACGAGAACGGCGCGTACGTCCCCGGATGCGGGCCGTCCTCGAACTCCGCGACCTGCAGCGTGACCCGGTCGCGCTCGGCGAACTCCAGGAGCCTGTCCAACTGGTCGCGCATGACCTCGCCGTGGATGCTCACCGGCCGCCGCAGTACCGTCTCGTCCATGATCACCCACAGGTGGGGCGGGTCCGGGCACTCCAACAGCCGCTGCCGCTCCATGCGCAGGGACACATGCCGCTCGGTCGTCTCCGGCCCCGTCTGCCCTATCGTCCCGGCCTCCAGCACCGCACGCGCGTACGCCTCGGTCTGCAACAGACCCGGCACGAAGTGCGGTTCGTAGGAGCGGATGATCCGGGCGGAGCCCTCCAGACTCACGTACAGGCTGAACCAGTCCGGCAGCACGTCGTGGAACCGCTGCCACCAGCCCGGCCGGTTCGCCTCCTCGGCCAGATCTATGAAGGAGGCCGTCTCGTCGTCGCCGACACCGTACGTCTCCAACAGCACCTGGACATACGGTATTTTCAGCGCGACCTCGGCCATTTCCATCCGCCGTACGGTCGCGGGGGCCACCCGCAGTATCTGCGCGGCCTCCTCGCGTTTGAGGCCGGCCGTCTCCCGCAGTTCCTGCAGGCGTCTGCCGAGCACCACCTGACCCACGGTGGGCGCAGGACGCCGCTCACTCACGCCACGCCTCCCCTACGCGTCGAAGCTTGCGTGCAGTGTGCCATGGTCCATGGCGGTCTCATCAGTCCCAGGGGCCCGGGACAACGCCTCTACGGGGTGGGGGAGATGCGTTTCCTGGCGGGCGAGCGGGATTACCTCTGAGGTAATCGACCGGGGGGCCGGTGGACGGGATGGTGGTGGCAACGGGTTCCGGGCCGGCGCACTCCGGCCCGGGATCCGGGATCCGGGATCCGGGATGCAACGCGTATGCGGTGTCCGGGATCCGGTAGCCAGACGGATGTACTCGGTACTCGGTATACGGGATCCGGTAGCCGGTGCGCATCCGGCATTCAGGATCCCGCTCCTCAACTCGACCTCGACGGAGGGTGATCGTCATGTCCGCGACCCAGCTCGCCGCACTCGCCCGTAGCTCCGACCCGCACACCGTGCTGCGTCGCTTCCTCGTCCTGGACGCCGTGGTGACCGGGGCGAACGGCATCGCCTACCTGGCAGCGTCCGGCCCGCTGGGGCGGCTGCTCGGAACGGACTCGGGGCTGCTCCTCGCGCTCGGTGTCTTCCTCACCGCGTACGCGGTGGCCGTCGGCCTCGTCGCGACCCGTGCCCACCCGGCCGCCCTGCCCGTCCGGGCCGTGATCGAGGCCAACCTCGCCTGGTCGGCGCTGAGTCTCGTCGCCCTGGGGCTGTGGCTGTCACCGACCACGGCCGGCACCGTGTGGACCGTGCTCCAGGCCCTCACCGTCGCCGGGTTCGCGCTGCTGCAGTACACCGCCCTGAGACACCGTCAGGACATCAGTGAGTGAAGGTACTTGACCGTCGCCGGATCGGCCGGGAGCAGCGTCTCGATGGCCAGCTCGGCGACGGTCACGTCCATGGGGGTGTTGAAGGTGGAGATGGACGAGATGAACGACAGGGTCCGTCCCTCGTGCTCGATCTGCATCGGCAGCGCGAAGTAGGCGAAGGGTTCGGCCGGTTGGTCGTCCCGCCCCTCGGCCTCCGGCACGGGGTACGCGGCGACCTCTTCGTACAGTGCCCGCAGCGGCTCGGAGCGGTGCAGGGCGATCTGCCGGCCCATCTGGGCCAGCAGATGCCCTCGCCACTCACGCAGGTTGCGGATGCGTGGCGCCAGGCCCTGTGGATGCAGGGTCAGCCGCATGGCGTTGAGCGGTGGCGCGAGCAGGGACTCCGGGATGCCGTCGAGCAGCATCAGGATGCCCCGGTTTGCCGCGACGACGTTGTACATCGCGTCGACCACGAGGGCCGGATACGGCTCGTAGCCCTGGATCAGCCGTTCCATGCCCTCGCGCAGGGCATCCAGTGCCGGGTCGTCCAGCGGGGTTTCCGGGTAGTGCGGGGCGTAACCGGCCGCCAGCAGCAGCGCGTTGCGCTCGCGGACGGGGACGTCGAGGTGCTCGGCCAGCCGCAGCACCATGTCCTCGCTCGGCCGGGAGCGGCCCGTCTCGATGAAACTGATGTGCCGGGCCGAGGAGTCGGCGCGCAACGCCAGCTCCAGCTGACTGACCCGCCGTTGCTCCCGCCAGGCCCGCAACAGCGGGCCCACCCCCTTGTCGGCGGGGGTACCGGCGGACGCGGCGGAACCGGACGCGAGAATGGTCATACGGACGACCGTAACCGAGGAACGGCCACGGTCGACGGGCGGTCGAAGCCGGGATGGCGGCGACCGTCGGCGGAGACCGTGGCCGAAGGACGGGCGACTGCAGACAATGGACAGTCGCCCGTGGTGAGTGGAGGAAGTGGGCGCATGAGCCGGCCGCAGAAGCAGACACTGGAGACCGCCGCGGTCTACCGCGCGAGAGTGCGCGGCTGCCTCCTGGGAGGCGCCGTCGGCGACGCCCTCGGCTACCCCGTCGAGTTCTCCTCCCTGGACCGGATCCGCGCGTCCCACGGCGAGCGCGGGGTGACCGGGTTCGTGCCCGGCGCGCACGGTGTGGTCGGCCGCATCAGCGACGACACGCAGATGACCCTGTTCACCGTCGAGGCCATCGTCCAGGCCCACGCGCGGGAACGGGAGAAGGGCATCGGCGGCGGCTGGGCGCTGCTGCTGCGCCAGGCGTACGAGCGGTGGCTGGAGACCCAGACGAAGCCGGGCCCGGAGCAGGTCCCATCACCCCCGAGCGGTGCTCCCGCCGGTGGTCTGATCACCGAGGCCTGGCTGTACTCGCGCCGGGCCCCCGGCAACGCCTGTCTGTCCGGGGTCGCCCAGATGTACGCCCCCGACCCGTGGCTCGAACTCGACGGCAAGCCGGGTCAGGTCAACCCCGACTCCAAGGGCTGCGGCGCGGTGATGCGCTCGGCCCCCTTCGGTCTCGTCAACCGCGCTGACGCCGCCTTCGCCATGGCCGCCCGCGGCGCCCAGATCACCCACGGCCACCCCACCGGCTACTACGCGGCGGGCGCGTTCGCCGCGATCGTGGCCCACGTCGTCGACGGGGACTCTCTCGAAGGCTCGGTCCTGCGCGCCCTGCGCGAGCTGGAGCGCCACCGGGGTCACGAGGAGACCTCGGCCGCTCTGCGCCGGGCCGTCGACCTGTCGGCGCAGGGCGCGCCGACGGCGGAGAAGGTCGAGTCCCTCGGCGCGGGCTGGGTCGCGGAGGAAGCCCTCGCCCTCGGCGTCTACTGCGCCCTCGCCACGACCGACGTGAAGGAGGCCCTGCTCCTTTCCGTCAACCACTCCGGCGACAGCGACTCCACCGGCTCCGTGTGCGGCAACCTCCTCGGCGCCCGGCACGGCGACGTCGGACTGCCGCACGCCTGGGTGGAACAGGTCGAGGGCCGTACCCGGATCGCGGCGCTCGCCGACGACCTCGCGGCCGAATCCGGCCGCGGCTGACCAACGGGAACCCTCCTGACCAGGGCTGAGGCGGCCCGGCTGTGGCAGGCTGAAGAAACACCCCCGACATCCACGAAGGAGCCAGGTCATGCCCCTCGAACCGCTGTCGCAGAAGGACATCGAGGACCGGCTCACGGAGCTGCCGGGCTGGTCGCTCGACGGTGACCGCCTCGCCCGGTCCTACCGGCTCGGCACACACTTCGCCGCCACGGCGATGGTCGTCCACATCGCCCAGGTCCAGGAGGAACTCGACCATCACTCGGATCTCACCCTCGGCTACAACACCGTCTCCCTGACGGTGAACACCCACAGCGTGGGCGGGGCCGTGACCGAGCTGGACTTCGAGCTCGCGGCGAAAGTGGAGGCGCTCGCTCCCGGCCACGGAGCCCAGTGACGCGGGTGCTGGACTATGACAAGGAATCCGACGCCTACGACGCCACCCGCGGCGGCGAGCCCAGGGCCGCCGCGGCCGCCGACGCCGTCCTCGGCCTGATCCCCGCCGCCGCCCGCCGCCTCCTCGACGTCGCCTGCGGCACGGGGATCGTGACCCGTCGCCTGGCGGCGGCCCGGCCCGGCCTGCGGGTGACGGGTGCGGACCTGACGTACGGGATGGCCCGGAGGGCGGACGAACGGCTGCCCGGAGCGATCGTCCTCGCGGACGGCCGCCGGCTGCCGTTCCCCGACGGGGCGTTCGACGCCGTCACCAGTGTGTGGCTGCTTCATCTGCTCGACGGGCCCGGCGACGTCCGGGCCGTCGTCGCCGAGTGCGCCCGCGTGCTGCGGCCGGGCGGCGTGTACGTCACCACCGTCGACAAGGCCGCCGCACACGATGTGGGCAGCGACATCGACGCGGTGCTCGCGCCGCGCCCGCGCCGGCCGGCCCGGGACGCGCCGGAAGCCGTTGTGTCGTATGCGGTCGACTGTGGGCTGGATCCGGCAGGGAAGGGCCGCTTCCCCGGCCTCGGTCAGGGCCGCAGCCCGCGCGGTACGGTCGCGGACCTGCGCCGCGGCTGGTTCACGCGGATGCCGCCCGGCCATCCCCTTGTCGACCGGTTCGCCACCCTCCTGGAGGCGCTGCCCGACCAGGACCGGCCGCGGCCCGACCCGGTGTTCACGGTGCTGGCGTTCCGGAAGGCCGGCTGAAGTCCATGGACCAGTTGGTCACCCAGGTGTCCCCGTCGTCCACCGAGAAGGCCTGTTCCCAGCGGGCCGTGGTGGCGGAGATCCCCGACCACACGAACCGCACCCGCACGTCCTTCCCTTCGTGGGTGTCGTCGCCGTGGAACTCGCCGCGCCCGCCCTCGAAGCGGCCGATGACCGGCGGGAACAGCTTTCCGCTGCGGCTGGAGGACCAGTTCAGCGACCACTGGCGGGTCTCCCGGTCGAAGAGCCGCAGCGTCAGCCCCTTCCACCCCTGCCCCGGCACGTCCAGTTCGTCGATGTTCGCGGCCCCGTCGAACAGGCTCCAGCAGCGGCTGCCGGCCCCGAACTCCTCCCAACCGCTGTCCTGATCGAGGAAGTCGGTGCGGCGTCGATGGCGGACCTCCCACTCGCCGTGCAGGAAGTCGAAGTCGTGCGGGCTGCTCATCAGCGGTCTCCTGTGGTTCCGGCGGGCAGGGAATCGGCCAAGTAGGCGTCCAGATCAGGGACGTCGGGGGCGAGCAGGTGCCGTACCCAGGCGTCGCGTTCGTGCAGGATCGGCGGGAGCTCCCAGACGCAGCCGATCCACGGCCGGTCCGGTGTGACGAAGCGGGTGGGGTCGTCGTCCGGGCAGCCGAGGACGGGCTGGCCCGCAGCGGCGCCCCGGAAGTGCAGGACGTTGTCCCACACCCAGCTGTACGCGTTCAGGTAGGCGCCGTTGTCGCCACCGCGGTGCAGCACCACGAACGTCGCCGGCGGCGTCCCGTCCGGCTCCGGCAACAACTCCGGCAGGATCTCGTACGCCGCCTTCTCCACGTCGGGTGCGATGCCCGCCGGGTCCGCGGTGACGTGGTAGCGCTTGATGCGCCGCCCTGCCACCTCGATCGGCGGCGGCACGGTCAGCAGTTTCTCCGTGAAAGCCATGACGCGACGCTAGGGCGCGTTCACTGACATCCTGTGGCAGTGAAGTCGAGCCGACTGGTGTCCATCCTGCTGCTGCTCCAGACCCGCGGCCGGATGACCGCCGCCCAGCTCGCCGAGGAGCTGGAGGTCTCCGTCCGCACGGTCTACCGGGACGTCGAAGCGCTGAGTGCCGCCGGTGTCCCGCTGTACGGCGACGCGGGCCACGCCGGCGGCTACCGACTCCTCGACGGCTACCGCACACGTCTCACCGGCATGACCGCGGGGGAGGCGCAGGCCCTGTTTCTCTCCGGGGTTCCCGGTCCCGCCGCGGACCTCGGTCTCGGGTCCGTCCTGGCAGCCGCGCAGCTCAAGGTGCGCGCCGCCCTGCCGGCGGAACTGCGCGCCCACGCGGACCGGATCAGCGGCCGCTTCCACCTCGACGCGCCGGGATGGTACGCGGACGGGGACGAGACGCCGTACCTGTCCGCGGTCGCCGACGCGGTATGGAACAACCGTATCCTGGATATCGTATACCGTCGCTGGCGTGTGCCCACCGACGTGGAGCGCCGCCTCGAACCCTACGGACTGGTCCTCAAAGCGGGCCGCTGGTACGTCGTCGCCGGCCCCGGACCACGCACCTACCGCGTCGACCAGATCCTCCAACTCACCCCCAGCAGCGAGGAGTTCACCCTCCCCGACCACTTCGACCTGGCCGCGTACTGGACGGCGTACCAGCGCGACTTCCACGCCCGGCTCCAGCAGGGCGAGGCGGTGGTGCGCCTGGCGCCGGGCGTACAACTCGCCAGGCAGACAGTGGCCGGTGGACACACCGACGACGAAGGCTGGACCGTGGCCACCGTCCCCATCGAGTCCCTCGACCACGCCCACGCCGAGTTCCTGTGCCTGGGCACCGGCGTGGAGGTGCTCGAACCACCCGAGCTGCGCGCGAGGATCGCCCGCACGGTCGCCGAGTTGGCTGAAAGATACGGCAACTCGGGTGTGCCCGGCGGCGACTGAAGAGGAACGGAACCCGCCCGTCCTCTCTGGAGGTTCGCCCCGTGCAGAACCCGCACCCGCACCCCCGGTCACACCCCCGGACACCCCCGTCCCCGCAGCCGCTCCCGCGCCGGCACCGCAGACGCCGCGTGCTCCTCTCGGCGGCCACCGCCGTCGCGGCCCTCGTGGGCGCCGGACTCACCACGTCACTCGGCGCCGACACCGCCGAGGCCGCCACCGCCCGCCAGGTCGAGAAGCTCGACCGCGGAGTCGTCAGCGTGCACACCGACAGCGGCAACCTGGTCAGCTGGCGCTGGCTCGGCACCGACTCGAACGACGTCTCCTTCAACGTCTACCGGGCCGGCACGAAGGTCAACTCCACCCCGGTCACCGGCTCCACGAACTACTTCCACTCCGGCGCCCCCGCCCAGGCCGACTACACGGTCCGCGCCGTCGTCGGCGGCGTGGAGCAGGCCGACTCCGTCCACGCCGTCCAACTGCGCACCGGCTACAAGGACGTGCCCATCACCCCGCCCGCCGGCGGCACCACACCCGACGGCGTCGCCTACACCTACGAGGCCAACGACGCCTCGGTCGCCGACCTCGACGGCGACGGTGCCCTCGACTTCGTCCTCAAGTGGCAGCCCACCAACGCCAAGGACAACTCCCAGTCCGGCTACACCGGCAACACCTTCGTCGACGGCGTCAAGCTCGACGGCACCCGGCTGTGGCGCATCGACCTGGGCCGCAACATCCGCTCCGGCGCGCACTACACGCAGTTCCAGGCGTACGACTACGACGGCGACGGCAAGGCCGAGGTCGCCATGAAGACCGCCGACGGCACCAAGGACGGCACCGGCGCGGTCATCGGCAGCTCGTCGGCCGACCACCGCAACTCCGGCGGCTACGTGCTGTCCGGCCCCGAGTTCCTGACCATGTTCAACGGCCAGACCGGCAAGGCCATGCAGAGCGTCGACTACGTCCCGGCCCGCGGCACCGTGTCCTCGTGGGGCGACTCGTACGGCAACCGAGTGGACCGTTTCCTCGCGGGAACGGCGTACCTGGACGGCTCCCGCCCCTCGCTCATCATGGCGCGCGGCTACTACACCCGCTCGGTGATCGCCGCCTGGGACTGGCGCAACGGCACCTTCACCCGCCGCTGGACCTTCGACACCTCCTCCTCCACCAACGCCGGCAAGGGTTTCGACGGCCAGGGCAACCACAGCCTGTCCATCGCCGACGTCGACGGCGACGGCAAGGACGAGATCGTGTACGGCGCCATGACCGTGGACGACAACGGCTCCGGGCTGTGGACGACCCGAACGGGCCACGGCGACGCCGGCCACGTCGGGGACCTCAACCCCTCGCGGGCGGGCCTGGAGTACTTCAAGGTCTCCGAGAGCACCAGCCAGCCCGGCTCGTGGCTGGCCGACGCACGCACCGGCGCCCTCCTGTGGCAGACGGCCTCCGGCGCCGACAACGGCCGCGGAGTCGCCGCCGACGTCTACGCCGGCAGCGCGGGCGCGGAAGCCTGGTCCGCCTCCGACACCACCCTGCGCTCCGCGACCGGAGCCTCCCTCGGCCGCGAGCCCTCCAGCATCAACTTCGTGAGCTGGTGGGACGGCGACCCGGTCCGCGAACTCCTCGACGGCACCCGCATCGACAAGTACGGCACCTCCGGCGACACCC
Source organism: Streptomyces sp. AC555_RSS877 (assembly GCF_019049245.1). Classification (GTDB taxonomy): domain Bacteria; phylum Actinomycetota; class Actinomycetes; order Streptomycetales; family Streptomycetaceae; genus Streptomyces. The sequence goes on from NZ_JAGMUK010000054.1 coordinate 252,444, forward strand.
GCCTGCTGACCGGCGCGGGTGTCCACTCCAACAACGGCACCAAGGCCACGCCGTCCCTGTCCGGTGACATCCTCGGAGACTGGCGCGAGGAGGTCGTCTGGCCGACGTCGAACAACACGGCACTGCGGATCTACTCGACCCCGACCGAGACCAGCACCAAGATCACGACCCTGCTGCACGACACGATGTACCGCACGGCACTGGCCTGGCAAAATACTGCATACAACCAGCCGCCGCACCCGAGCTTCTTCATCGGCAACGGGATGGCGACGGCACCGCGGCCGACGGTCTACACGCCCTAGTCCCGGACCGTCCCAGCCCTCGTCGCTGTGGTGGCTCCGAGGCGCCCGGGTCCTCTCCGACCAGTCGAGGCCCAAGGCGTCACCGAGCCACCGCAGCGCTGCCTCCGTACAGCCGTACGCCCGGCGATCCCACGGAGGGCGCGTGCCGCGGCCGGCAGGCGCCCTCCGAGGTCGTCAGCTCACCGTGCAGCTCTGGTCACCGACCTTGAACACCGCCGGTTTGGTGTTCGTCCCCGACCAGCTCCCCGTGAACCCGAAGCTCACCGACGAGCCCGCCGCCACGTTGGTGTTCCAGCCGACGTTCCTGGCTGTCACCGACGTGCCGGACTGTGACGCCTCGGCGTTCCACGCCTGGGTCACCTTCTGCCCGTCCGCGAAGGTCCAGCCAAGTGACCAGCCGCTCCAAGCGGTTGCGCCGGTGTTCGACAGTTGTACGTCCGCCTGGAAGCCGCCCGACCACTGGTTGGTGACCTTGTACGTCACCGCACAGGCACCGGTCGGGGTCGGGCCGGGGCCCGGTCCCGGGTCGGTTCCGCCGCCTCCGGCGTCGGAGCTGTCGCCGTAGATCACCCCGCGGCCGTTCGTCGCCACGTACACGCGGCCGTACACCCGCGGGTCGCCGGTGATCGCCGCGCCCGTCCAGCCCCACTCGTGGGCGTCGTCGTTGATGCGGGTCCAGGTCGCGCCCTTGTCGGTGGAGCGGAAGATGCCACGCACTCCGGCGATCTTCGCGCTGGTGTAGAGCGTCTGGTACGACGCCCCCGTCGCCGCCTTGCCGAAGCCGATGGTGTCGGCCTGCTCGACGCCGGAGAGCTTGGTGAAGGTCGCGCCGCCGTCCGTGGAGTGCCACAGCCCGTACGCGCCGTCGCTCGCACCGCCCGCCAGCCACACGTCGCCCTTCGTGCCGGGCAGCGCCTTGAAGCGCACGCTGTCACCGCTCGGCAGTCCGGTCGCCGAGGACGTGGTGAAGGTCGCGCCGCCGTCCGAACTGACGTAGAACTTGCCGGACTTGAAGCCGTAGAAGACCTTCGGGTCCACCCGGTCCGACTCGACGACCGCGTCGGCGGGGATGCCGCTCGACGCCGCCCAGGACGAGCCGAAACCCGTCGCGTACTGGACGCCGGTGCCGGCCGGGCTCCACACGAACCGGCTGCCGTCGGCCGCCGCCGCGACCGTGCCGCCGCCGCTGACGCCCGAAGGGTCGGTGCCCGCGAACCAGTTGGCGCCGTTGTCCGTCGAGAACGCGATGTGCGGCCCCGAGTCGAGGTTGCCGACCCGGACCACCGTGTTCGGGGTGGTCTCGGCGAAGTCCAGGCTGGTCGTCGAGGTGAAGTTCGGCGAGGTGAACATCATCGACGGGACCTTCGTCAGGTCCGTGTGCCGGAAGCCGCCGATGTCACCGAGGGCGCTCAGCAGCGGGGCGCCGGAGGGAGGCGACGCGAGGTCGTTGACCGCCGTCTCCTCCAGTCCCCGCACCATCGGCTTGATGGTGAACTGGCTTCCGCTGTCCCAGTTGGTGAGGTTCTCCGTGCCGTAGACCGTCGCGCCGGTCCCGTACATCATCCGGTCCGAGTCGAACGGGTCGATCTCCAGTGCCTCGGTCATCCAGCCGAGTTTCGGGGCCTGCTCGGGCGGCGAGGGGTTCGCACCCCAGGTCAGCCACGGTGAGGACGACACGTCCATCGTGTAGCGGTTCGAGCGGGTGGGATACGAGGTGTAGTCCCACGCCTTCGTCCAGGTCCCGCCGCTGTCCGTGGAACGGAAGATCTGGGTGTCCGGCCACCAGGAGCTGTATGCGGTGGCCATGACGGTGCCGGGCTCTAGCCGGTCCACCGTCAGCCCGCTGAAGCCGTAGTAGGTGTCGGCCTCGGCGACCGGGCTGATGTTCGTCCAGGTGCCGGTCGCGGTCGCGTACCGCCACAACTGGCCCTTGCCGCCGTCGTACGGCCCGCCCTTGTCGCTGTATGCGAGATACAGAAAACCGTTCGCCGTATCCAGTACGCCCTTGTGCGCGAGGTATCCCGTCGGCTGCCCGGCCAGCCGCGTCCAGGTCGCGCCCGCGTCCGTCGAGCGGTACACCGCGTTGTCCTTGTCGGCGACCCCGACGTAGATCGTCTTCGTCGCGTTCTGGGAGGTGCCCGTCGACTCGTCGAAGGTGACCCACACGATGCCCTGGTTGTCGCTGGCGTACCCGCTGGTGTCGCTCGGGTCCTGGGCGTAGTTGCCGACGTTGGGGAAGCCGGTCACCTGCGACCAGGTGACGCCGGAGTCCGTCGACCGCCACAGGCCCTTGCCGCTCGGCGCGCCGAGGTACAGCACGCTGTTCTTGTTCGGGTCGATCGCCAGCCGCTCGCCCATGCCCCGGCCGGGCATGTTGCCGCCCAGCTTGAAGGGCAGGTCGGTCTTCTGCCAGCTGGCGCCCCGGTCGGAGGACCTGAGCACGGCCCCGTTCCCCGGATCCCAGCCGTTCGTGTACGTGCCGACAGCCGCGTACACCTTGTCCGGGTCCACGGAGTCCGAGGCCAGAGCGGCCACGCCGGTGTGCCCCCAGTCGTCCCAGCCGACCGAGTCCAGCAGGGGCGTCCAGGTCTTCGTCGACTCCTGCCAGCGGTAGGCACCGCCGATGTCGGTACGGGCGTACGCCAGGTTCTTCTCGGTGCGGTTGAAGACGATGCCGGGGACGAAACCGCCGCCGTCGATCCGCGCGTTCTTCCAGGTGTACGTGTCGGCGGCGATCGCCGGCTTCACGGGGTCGGCGGCGAGTGCGGGCGGGGTGCCCGCGAGCAGGCCGGCCGCGAGTGCCAGTACGGCCGTGAGGATGCGGGTTCTTCGCACGGTGGGGGACCTTCCTTTCGGGAGGGCCTTGCGGGGGGAGGGCCGTTCAGAAGGAGAGCGTGCGAGGGGCCGGGCGGCCCCCAGTGCGGGTGGGGGCCGCCCGGCCAGGTGGCCCCGTCGTCAGGTGACGAGACCGCGCACGCGGAGCTTTCAAGCGGTTCCGGGGAAGCGCTGTGAGCTACCGGGCCCCCTCAGGGGCGCGGGTGACTGCACGACCAGCCACACACGGCCGGCAGCCGAAGAACACAGCCCTTCCCGCGGAGCGCTCGGCGGGGGCTATTCGAGAAGCTCCGCGTACGAGCCCATGGCCAGGGCGATGTCCGCCTGGGCCCAGAACCGGTGGTACGTGAAGGAGGGCGCGGCTCCGCCCGCCAGGTAGGCCTCGATCTTCGACCAGGCCGGGTCGTCCTCGTAGAAGGAGCGGATGGAGTCGAAGGTCGACGACGAGTTGATCGCGTCGCCGTTCGGCATGGTGCCGGTCCAGCCGCTCGGGACGTACACGCCGTCGTCGAAGCGGTTGTAGTCGGCGCGGGTCTCCGGGACGGCGATGCCGAGGTCGTCCTGGTAGTTGTCCCACATGCCGTCGAGGAGCGCCTTGGCCGTGGCCGCGGCCTGGGTGTCACCGGAGCGGTCCGCGTAGTAAGTCAGGGTCTTGGCGTACGCGGCGGCCACACCGACGTCGTTGGTGTAGTCGGCGACGGTGACGTGGAGGCCGTTGTTGGCGCCGGGGTTGGTGGCGTTCCAGGTGTCGGGCTGGCCCGACCACTGGAGCGTCGAGGGGATCAGATAGGTGCCGTCCGGGTTGACCGTGGTCTTGGACAGCGCCCAGTCGACCCACTTGTCGAGGACGACCTTGGCGTCCGCGTCACCCGTCTGCTGGTAGTACTCGGCGACCCGCTCCATCGACCACGCCTGGAAACCGAACCACTGGTTGGACGGCGGGTCGTGGTAGACGGGCTGCTGGTCGTAGTACATGCCGTAGAACGTCGACTTCCCGGCCGGCGGCGTCGCGTAGCGGCCCGCCCAGCTGTTGGTCGCACCGCCCGCGATGGCCCCCTCGTCCGACTGCAGCCAGCGGTAGAACTCCAGCTGCCGGTCGAGCGACTTGGCCCAGTCCGCCTGCCCCGTCGCCGACTTGGGCTTCAGGTCGGCGTAGCTGCTCAGCGCGTACGCGGCCAACGGGTTCTGGTAGCCGCCGTGAGCGTGGCTGGAGCCGATGCGCCAGGCCCAGCCGGCCGAGGTGTCGGTGGCACCGCCCCACGCGTAGTACCAGGACATCAGGTACATCGAGGCGTCCTTGCCGGTGCCGGCCGCACAGGTCGACGGCCCGACGCAGTTGCCGATCTTCTTGAAGTACTTGTCGTACATGGAGTAGCGCAGGTAGTCGCCCATCTTCGCGGCCTTGCCGACGGTCGCGGAGACGTCACTGCCCTTGCCCTGCTCCTTCGCCCAGATGTCCGCCCAGTACGCGGCCTGCACGGCCCGCGCGTCGGCGTCCGGGGCGTTGGTGAACTTCCACTGCTTGGCGTACGACGCGTCCCCCGTGAACAGGTCCAGGTAGCCGTTCTTCCCGCCGTACTTGAAGGCGTCGCACGTCGGCTGCGGCACCGTCTCCCACACCGACTCCTGCGCACCGCGCTGGAAGGTGTTGATGTACGACGGCCCGGTGTCCGTCGGGCCCGCCTCGCACTTGCCCGGCGAGTTGCCGTAGCCGTAGACGTTGTCGACGTCCTGCAGCCAGTGCATACCGTAGACATCGTCCGTACCGTATGCAGTCTTCAGTTCACCGGCGATGGGATCCGAACCGACCGAGGCCGACGCGTCGAGCTTCGCCGGGTACTCGTTGGGTGTGTCCAGCTCGGGTGCGTAGGTCGCCGGCTTCGAGGCGTTGTAGAAGGAGTTCGTCGGCTGGTCGGCGTGGGTGGGGATCATGAACTTCTCCATGATGTCCCAGGCGCCGTTGAACTTCGTCCAGTCGCCGGTGACCTTGCCGTACATGGCCTGCAGCCACAGCAGGTAGCTGTAGGCCTCCGACGTCGTCTCGTGCCCGTGGTCCGGAGCCTCGACGATCAGCGTCTCGACCGAGTGGTAGGGGATGCCCTCGGGGGAGAAGTAGCCGCTGGCCGGGTTGGTGATCTTGCCGTACAGCTCCAGGAAGCGGGCGTCGTACTCCTTCGACGCCGCGATCTGCGTGACCGTCACCGTGGACTTCCCGTGTCCGGCGGCGGTCGACTCGAAGGTCGCCGCACCGGTGCCGGAGGCGTCGGCCGTGATGGTCACCTTCTGCGCGGTGTTCCAGTTCGACGGGGTGAAGGCGAGCGACGCCCCGCCGGTCACCGACAGACCCGTGTTGCCGCCGGTGCGGGCGGTCGTGACCGTCACGTTGGCGGACGGCTGGGTCGACAGCTTCACGTCGAACGTGCCCGTCTTGCCCTGCTGGACGGCCAGCTGGTTGGTCGAGGCCACCACCGCGGGACCCGACGCGACGGTGATGCCGACCGGCGTGGACTCCGCGGACGCGCCCAGACTGTCGTACCCCTTCGCGAGGAGCGAATGACTGCCCACGGTCAAACTTGAGACCGAGAGCGAGTACGGCGCCGTCGTGTCCGTGCCCAGCAGCGTGGTGTCGTCGTAGAACTCCACCTTGCTGATCGTCGCGCCGTCCGCGGCCGCTGCGGTCGCGGCGAGCGGGACCGCGTCCCCCCGCGTGTAGACCGCACCCGCTGCCGGGCTGGTCAGCACGGTGATCGGCGGCTGGTGTGCACCCGTACAACTCGTGCCGTTCACCGCGAAGTCGGCCGGATTCGCGTTCGTGCCGCTGTAGGTGAACTGCGCTCCGGTGGAGACGGCGGCGCCCACGGCGATCGTGCCGTTGTACGACGCGTTCTTCACCGTGATCGCCTGGCCCGACTGGGACCAGGAGCCGTTCCAGCCGGTGCCGCTGAGCTTCTGGTTGCCCGCGTAGCTGTAGGTCAGGGTCCAGCCGGCGATGGGGTCCGTGCCGCGGTTGGTGATCGTAAGGTCCGCGGTGAAACCGGAACCCCAGTCGTTCGTCTTGTAGTCGACGCTGCACTGAAGTGGCGCCGCCTGCGCGGGTGTTGAACCCGTACTCAGCATGGTGAACGGAAGTGCCAAGGCCGCCACGACGGCGGTCCACAGACGCCGGGCGGTCCGGCGTCCTGTTCTGGGGGCCATGTGCTGGTTCCTCCTCGCGGGTCGGAACTGTCAAGGCTTGAACCAGTGGGAGCGCTCCCATAGTGGGGACGGGGGTGGGAGGGGTCAAGGTGCTTGAAGAGTCGAAAAGATTCGACAAGAGACGTTGAGGGAAAGTCAGTTACTCCTCTGTTCTTTGCCGTCACTTGGCGCTAGCTTCGTTGACACCAGTGGGAGCGGTTCCATCAGTCGACGCGTCTGTCACGACGCGCCCGAACTGCAAGGAGTCGCTCATGCGGCACCCCCCGCGTTCAGTAGTTTTAGCCATCGCCGGAGCGATCGCACTTGTCGGGTCCATGACTGTCACGGCGGTCACGGCGACCGGCGCCGCACCCGCCTGCACGGTGGAGTACTCCGTCACCAGCCGGTGGGACTCCGGCTTCCAGGGCGCCGTCAAGATCACCAACAACGCAGCATCCGTGAGCAGTTGGAAGCTGACGTTCGACCTCACCAGCGGCCAGAAGGTCAACCAGGGCTGGAACGCCAAGTGGTCCCAGTCCGGTACGACCGTCACCGCCGCCAACGAGAGCTACAACGGCTCGCTCGGCACCGGCGCCAGCATCAGCGCCGGGTTCCTCGCCTCCTCGTCGGGGAGCAACGCCGTACCGACGTCGTTCCAGCTGAACGGCACCACCTGCAACGTCGACACCGAACCGTCGCCCACGCCGGATCCGACAAACCCCCCGGATCCCGGTGACGGCACGGCACCCGTACTGCGCGTTCTCGGAAACAAGCTCGTGGACGCCGAGGGCGACACCCGCCGCATGCTCGGCGTCAACCGGTCCGGTGGCGAGTTCATGTGCGTCCAGGGCCGCGGCATCTTCGACGGCCCGGTCGACGACGCCTCCGTCAAGGCGATCGCCGACTGGAACGCCAACACCGTCCGCATCCCCCTCAACGAGGAGTGCTGGCTGGGCCTTTCAAACATCCGACCCGAGTACGCCGGCGTCCACTACATCAACGCCGTCAAGGACCTGGTGGCGAAGGTGAGGGCGCACGGCATGACGCCGATGCTCGAACTGCACTGGACCCACGGCCAGTACACCGGCAACTCCGCAGGCTGCGCGGACGTGCACGCCAGCTGCCAGAAGCCGATGCCCGGCATGCAGTACACACCGGACTTCTGGTCCTCGGTGGCGAACACCTTCAAGGACGACCCGACCGTCGTCTTCGACCTGTTCAACGAGCCCTACCCGGACCGCGCCACCTCCACGACCACCCAGGCGTGGCAGTGCTGGCGGGACGGCGGCACCTGCCCCGGCATCGGATACGAGGTCGCCGGTATGCAGGATCTCGTGGACAGCATCCGCGAGACCGGCGCCAAGAACCTGATCCTGGCCGGCGGGCTCGCGTACTCGAACGACCTGAGCCAATGGCTCACGTACAAGCCCACCGACCCGGCCGGCAATCTCGCCGCCGCCTGGCACGTGTACAACTTCAACACCTGCTCCAACGAGAGCTGCTGGAACTCCACGCTCGCCCCGGTCGCAGCCCAAGTGCCGCTCGTGGCCGGGGAGATCGGCGAGAACACCTGCTCGCACGGCTTCATCGACCAGGTCATGAAGTGGTTCGACGACCGCGGCCTGTCGTACCTGGGCTGGACCTGGAACACCTGGAACTGCAACACCGGTCCCGCCCTGATCTCCAGTTACGACGGCACACCCACGGCGTTCGGAATCGGGCTGCGCGACCATCTGCGCGCCCTGAACGGCTGACAACTCCCGCAACCGAGTCACCCGCAACCGAGTCACCCGCAACCGAGAAGGAACCCGCACTCATGAGTCGTACCAGAACCGCGATGCTCGCTGCCCTGGCGCTGGTCGCCGGGGCCTCCGGGACGGCCTTCGCCGTCGTTCCCGGGGACGTCGGCGCCGCCGCCATCCCCTGCACCGTCGACTACAAGGTGCAGAACCAGTGGGACACCGGCTTCACCGCCGCCGTCACCGTCACCAACAACGGGGCCGCCAAGTCCAGTTGGGCGGTGAAGTGGTCGTACGCCGGAAACCAGAAGGTCACCAGCGGCTGGAATGCCAAGATCAGCCAGAGCGGCACCGCCGTCACCGCCGCCAACGAGTCCTACAACGGCACGCTCGCCACCGGCGGTTCGGCCAGCTTCGGCTTCCAGGGCACCTACAGCGGCACCAACGCCCTCCCCGCCACCTTCACCCTCGACGGCGTGACCTGCAACGTCGACAACGGCGGCGGCGGGCCCACCGATCCGCCGGACCCCACCGGCCCCAAGGTCGACAACCCGTACTCCGGCGCCAAGGTCTACGTGAACCCGGAGTGGTCCGCGAAGGCCGCCGCCGAGCCGGGCGGCAGCCGCATCTCCAACCAGCCCACCGGCGTCTGGCTGGACCGCATCGCCGCGATCAACGGCGTCAACGGCGGCATGGGTCTGCGCGACCACCTCGACACGGCGCTGACGCAGAAGGGCACCGGCGAACTCGTCGTCCAGCTCGTCATCTACAACCTGCCCGGCCGCGACTGCGCCGCCCTCGCCTCCAACGGCGAACTCGGCCCGACGGAGATCGACAAGTACAAGACGCAGTACATCGACCCGATCGCCGCGATCCTCGCCGACCCCAAGTACGCCGCGCTGCGGATCGTCAACACCATCGAGATCGACTCCCTGCCCAACCTCGTCACCAACACCGGCAGCCGCCCCACGGCCACGCCGCAGTGCGACGTGATGAAGGCCAACGGCAACTACCAGAAGGGCGTCGGCTACGCCCTGAACAAGCTCGGTGACGCACCCAACGTCTACAACTACATCGACGCCGGCCACCACGGCTGGATCGGCTGGGACGACAACTTCGCCCCCAGCGCCGCCCTGTTCAAGGAGGCGGCGACCACGGAGGGCGCCACCGTCAACGACGTCCACGGCTTCATCACCAACACGGCCAACTACAGCGCCCTGAAGGAGAACAACTTCACCATCAACGACAACGTGGCCGGCAAGTCGGTCCGCGAGTCGAAGTGGGTCGACTGGAACCGGTACGTCGACGAACTGTCCTTCGCCCAGGCGTTCCGCAACCAGCTCGTCACCACCGGCTTCAACTCCGGCATCGGCATGCTGATCGACACCTCCCGCAACGGCTGGGGCGGCACCGCACGGCCCGCCGCACCGGGCGCCACGACCACCGTGGACACCTACGTCGACGGCGGCCGCTACGACCGCCGTATCCACATCGGCAACTGGTGCAACCAGGCCGGAGCCGGCCTCGGTGAGCGCCCGCAGGCCAGCCCGGCCGCCGGGATCGACGCGTACGTGTGGATGAAGCCTCCGGGCGAGTCCGACGGTTCGAGCCAGTTCATCGAGAACGACGAGGGCAAGGGCTTCGACCAGATGTGCGACCCGGCCTACAAGGGCAACCCGCGCAACGGCAACAACCTGTCCGGTGCTCTGCCGAACTCCCCGCTGTCGGGGCACTGGTTCTCGGCACAGTTCCAGGAGCTCATGAAGAACGCCTACCCGGCGCTCTGACCCACCGAAGGATGCCTCAAGCCCCGTGAAACACCGGGCAGTTCACTGAAGGTTCTCTGACGTGATCCGCCGGGGTCAGCCCTCCCGGGCCAGACCCCGGCGGATCGCGAACTCCACCGCCGAGTAGTCGCCGTCCTCACGCTCCAACTCGTAGGGCACGGCGGGATACAGCGGCGGCTGCGCCATGAAACGGGGCCGCGTGCCGTGATGCGGCTGCGCGGCATGCACCAGGAACGGATGACAGACGTACACGTCGCCGGGGCGGCCGGTGGCATACGCGACCGGCCGATGCGCGGAGGCCGCCGCCACCTTCGGGCCGAGCTCCATGAACGAGGCGCCCTGATCGCCGTAAGGCTCCAGCACCCTCGGAACGTCGAGGTGCGAGCCCACCCGGACACGGGTCGGCGCGTCCGCCTCGGTGACCTCGGTGAACAGGAACAGCATCAGCAGAGCGCGATCCCGCGAGCGCAGGTTCGTGTGATACGCCGCGGCGCCCTCGGGGAGATAGCTGCCCTCGATGTGCCAGCCCGCGTCGTTGGGCTCCTCCTCGTGCGGGAAACGGAGCGGAAAGCTGCCCAGCGAATAACGCGGCTCCCAGCGCCCCTCACCGACCAGCAGGTCGAACGCCTCATGCAGGGCAGGGGAGTTGGCAGCCGCCGCGAACGGCCCCTGCGTCAGGCCGGCCACCCAGTGCACCGGGGCCTTCCAGGTCGCCGGGTCCTCGGCGTCGTACCCCGTCTCCTGCCACAGCAGCCGGACGCAGTCCTCGGCGACCCGCGGCGGGAAGGCGCTCTCGATTTTCACCAAGCCGTCCGCGAGGAAACGCTCCACCAGCTCGTCGTCCATACGATCATCCTGGGCGCCCGGTCTCCCACGGCGCACCCCATTTTCGCCGCCGCCCGGCGTCGGCCCACGGGACGCCCTCCTTTTGCCGTCGCGGCAACAGCGGTGGCCTCCCGGCGGTGCGTCGGCGCACTCTGGCCGCATCCGGACGAGAGGCTGACTCCCATGGCGCACCACCACGAGCACGATGCCGACGACGGCCACGAGCACAAGCACGACGTCAGTCATGACCACCGTCATGGTCACGGCGACACGGACATCGACTGGAACGAGATGGCCCCGCGGCTGGAGAGCCAGGCGGAGCTGTTCACTCCCCTGTACGAGCGGGCCCTGGCGTGGCTCGGTCACAAGCAGACCGAGCCCGGACTGATCGTCGACGCCGGCAGCGGACCCGGCGTCGTCTCCTGCCTGCTCGCCGACGCCTTCCCCGGCGCCCGGGTCGTCGCCGTCGACGGCACCGAACCGCTGCTGGAACGGGCCCGCGCTCGCGCCGGACGCCTCGGCGTCGCCGACCGTTTCGACACCCTCGCCGGTGAACTCCCCGGTGTTCTCGACGACGTGGAGTATCCCGCCGACCTGCTCTGGGCCAGCCGCAGTCTGCACCACCTCGGCGACCAGCGTGCCGCCCTCACCGCCTTCGCGGCCCGGCTCGCACCCGGCGGCACGCTCGCCCTTCTGGAGGGCGGCCTGCCCGCCCGGTTCCTGCCCCGCGACATCGGCATCGGACGGCCCGGACTGCAGGCACGCCTCGACGCGCTCGAGGAGGAGTGGTTCGCGAGGATGCGCGCGGACCTGCCCGGCACTGTCGCCGAGACCGAGGACTGGCCGGTGCTGATGACCGCGGCCGGCCTCCGGCCGACCGGCACCCGCAGCTTCCTGCTCGACCTGCCCGCCCCGACCACGGACCGGGCCCGCGCTTACGTCGCCGCCTCACTCCATCGCCTTCGCGACGGCTTCGGCGACCGCCTCGACGCCACCGACCGTGCCACCCTCGACCGGCTCCTGGATCCTGAGGACCGGGCGAGCGTGCACCTGCGGCCGGACGTCTTCTTGCTGGCCGCGCATACGGTGTACACGGCTGTGCGTCCTGGCTGAATAGGTATACCGGGTTCAGTCGCCGGTCGCCGGTCGCCCGTCTGCCGTCGCCCGCGTGCGCGCCGCATCCCGTATGCGCCGTCGTGTATACGGGATGCGGTCGACCGCGGGCGGTCGGTCAGCAGCGGCCCGGCCGGGCGTACACCGTGATCCGGGCCCCCAGGGCATGCAGAGTACGACATGCGACGAAGTACGTGGCGAGCACCCGCCGCTTGACCGCCTCCTGCGGCACGTGATCCACCGGCTGCCCGGCGGGGTCGCCCACCGCGAGGATCCGCGCCGCCGCGAGCATCCGGGCGCGAATGACGGCGGCCGGCACCTCCGTGCCGTACAGAGTGTGCGAGGCGACCGGACCACGGTCCAGGGCGAGATCGCGCAGGCCGCGAACGGACCGCGGGTCGGGAAGCGTCCACACGCGGCGCCGGGAAGGCAGGAAGACGACCCCGTCGGCGTCCCCGCCCACCGAGCGGACGGCCGCGGCTATGGCGGTGACGTCGTCGGTACGGCTCTGTGGTGCGCGCAGTTGAAGGGTGGTCGGCAGCAGCGCCAGTACGGCTGCCCCGGCGGCGAGTACGGCGAGGGTCCGGATCCGGCCGACCGCGCGGACGAGCCGGTCGAGTGCGGCCCCGACCAGCAGGGCGGTGCCCGCATGGCCGTAGAGGACGTAGCGGTCGACGTACAGCGGCTTGACCAATGAGACCAGCAGGAGCAGAAGCGGGGGCAAGGCGAGCAGTGGCAGCGCCAGTGCGGTGAGCCCCACGTTCTCCCGGCTTCTGCCGCCGCCCCGGAGCAGTGCCGCACAGGCCACTCCGAGCACGGTCACCCCGGCGAAACCGATGAGGGCGCCGGCCCCGACGCCACCGATCCACGCCACCTGGTCCGACTGGCGCATGCTCAGCGCGACCAGTGGAGCGAGGCCCGTACAGACCGCGAGCGCCACCAGGAGCCCCGTGCGGCGGGCCGTGCGGGGCAGCGCCACCAGGTGCGCGGCCAAAACCAGCACCGCGAACTCGTGCAGCAGGCACGCGGCCAGCACGACCACGCCGTAGGCGGCCCAGGCTCCGCCCGTGCGCCGCCGAGCGGCTCGCACCAGCAGGTACGACGCCCAGACGACCAGGGCACAGACGAGTGCATACGATCGACCCTCTTGTGCATACCGCTGGACCGGCGGCAGCAGCGCGAAGACGAGCCCGGCGACGAGCCCCGTACGGGGTCCCGCGAGACCCCGCCCCAGCAGCACCAGCGTCCCCGTCGCCGCGGCGGTCGCCAGCACCGACGGCAGACGCAGCACCAGCAGCGGATCCGCCCCGTCGAACAGCCGGAACAGACCGTGCTGGAGCAGGTAGTACAGCCCGTGCACGGCGTCGACCTCGGCCAGCGTCGCCCACAGGTCGGGCAGCGAACGCCGTGCCATGTCGTACGTCACCACCTCGTCCCGCCACATGCTCGCCTCCCGCCGGAGGCCCCACAGACCGAGAGCCAGGGAGAGCGCGACCGGAACGAGCGTGTGCCACGGGGCCCATGGACGAGGGACGACCGCAGGCTCGGGCGGCAACCGGTCGGGGCCGAGAAGAAGTCCTGGAGTGTGTGTGGTGGCGATGGCTGACTCCGGTGCGAGGCGGGAGGCGCGAGGCCCTGGGTGCGGGCCGGGCGACGGCGTGCACCGACGAGTCCAGGCGACGGCGGATTGTTGGGCAGCCCCGGTTCGGAGCACCAATCAATCCGCTCAGGCTGGTTGTTAGCGTGTGGGACGGCCGGGAACGAGGGGGAGACACGCATGGGGCGCCGGGAGAAACCGCTGGATCCTGGGGCGGGAGCGGTACAGCGCTTCGCCTACGAACTGCGCAAGCTGCGCGACGAGGCGGGCACCCCGACCTACCGTGCGATGGCAGACCGCGCCGGCTACTCCGCGCCCACGCTCTCCGCCGCCGCGTCCGGCGAACGGCTGCCGACCCTGCCGGTCCTCCTGGCATACGTCACCGCGTGTGGGGGCGACCCCGCTGACTGGGAGGGCCGCTGGCGGGAGACCGTCGCCGACTCGGCCGACGCCCGCGCGTCCGACGGCACCGACGGCGACGACAGCCCCTATCCGGGACTCGCCCGCTTCGAGACCGGCGACGGGGAGCACTTCCACGGCCGGGACGATCTGATCACCGAACTGGTCCGGCTCACCTCTCGCACGCGGTTCGCGGCGATCGTCGGCGCGTCCGGGAGCGGTAAGTCGTCGCTGCTGCGGGCGGGACTGGTGCCGGCGTTACGGCTGACAGAAGCCAGTCGACCGCATACAGCCGACCCCACACCGCACATCGCCGTCATTCGCCTGTTCACCCCGGGCCCGCACCCCGCCCGCACCCACGAAGCCCTGTTCACCCCGCACGACACACCGGGCGACACGCTCCTGGTCGTCGACCAGTTCGAGGAAGTCTTCACGCTCTGCGCCGACACCGCCGAACGCGCCCTCTTCCTCTCCCGGCTGCTCGCGGCGACGGACCCGGCCTCCGGGCTGCGCGTCGTGATCGCCGTACGTGCCGACTTCTACGGCCGTTGCGCGGAACACGGGCCGCTCGCCGAGGCGCTGCGGGACTCCGCACTGCTCGTCGGGCCGATGTCGCCGCGGGCGTTGCGAGAGGCGGTGGTGCGGCCGGCCGTCGCGCGTCGACTCGTGGTCGAACGCGCCCTGACCGCCCGGATCGTGGCGGACGTGGCCGGAGAACCGGGCGGTCTGCCGCTGATGGCCCACGCGCTGCGCGAGGTCTGGCGCCGTCGCGTCGGCAAGACGCTGACCCTGGCCGCCTACGAGGCCGTCGGCGGCGTCCAGGGAGCCGTCGCGCACACCGCGGAGGCCGTCCACGCCCGGTGCACACCCGCCGAAGCCGCCGCCCTGCGCGCACTGTTGCTGCGCCTGGTGAACCCCGGCGACGGCACCGAGGACACCCGCCGCCCCGCCGGCCGCAAGGAATTCGACGCCGACGAGACGACCGCCCGCGTCCTGGAACGCCTCGTCGCAAGCCGGCTGTTGACCGTCGACGGTGACACGGTGGACCTTGCGCATGAGGCACTGCTCGGTGCCTGGCCACGCCTGCGCGGCTGGCTGGACGCGGACCGCGAACGGCTGCGTCTGCACCGCCGGCTCACCGAAGCGGCCCAGGGCTGGGCCGAGTTGGACCGCGACGCGGGCGCACTCTACCGGGGCACACGGCTGACCGAGGCACGCGAGACCTTCGGTGACGGGGGCGAAGAGGGCCTGCCGCACGCGGAGTTGAACCGGCTCGAGCGTGAATTCCTGGCCGCGAGTGTCACGGCGTACGAGCACGGTCGGCGGGTCGCGACACGCGCCGCGCGCCGGCTGCGTGCGCTGTCCGGTGCGCTGGCCGTGTTGCTGTGTCTGGCCGTGGTCGCGGGCCTGGTGGCCTGGCGGCAGAACGAGGTCAGCGCACGGCAGCGCGACGAGGCCGAGGCCCGCAGCGCCGCCGCGCTGGTCGACACGCTGCGATCCACCGAGCCGCGCACCGCGATGCGCCTGGCGCTCGCCGCGTGGCGCACCGCCGACCTGCCCGAGACGCGGGAGTCCCTGCGGACGGCGGCGGCGCAGAGCGAACAGGACGTGTTCGTCCAGCCCGAGGTGGGCTCACGCGCGCTCAACGCGCCCGCCTGGCTCAGCCGGGACGGCAGGATCCTGACGACCGTCGTCCATGACCAGGCCGTGCAGTGGGACGTGGCGGAGCACCGGCGTATCCGTTCCGTGGAGCGCAAGGGCCTGTCGGAGCGGGTGGTCGGGGCCAGTGGGGACGGCCGGTCGGTCGCGTACCGCAGCGCCGACGGCGGCGGCATGGTGATCGCCGGGCTGGCGGACGGCAGCACACGTCATCTGCCGATCGGCTCGCGGGGAGACACCGATGCTGCCTTCGGGGAGAGTGGGCGCACGTTCCTGGTACGGCGTCCCGTCCGCGGCTCGGACAGCGGCCGGGCGACCCTCGACCTGTGGGACATACGGCGGCAGCGGCTGCTGTTCCGGTACGAGCGGGGCAGCGACGACGGCGCGCTGCCCGTGCTGAGCCGCGACGACCGTCATATCGCCTGGTGTGCGCAGGACGGCGACCAGTTGAAGGTCCTCGACGTCGCCGAAGGGCGCCTCGTCGCCACGCCGGTGCCCCGGGCGACCGAGCGGGCGCTGTGCCAGGGGGACCTCACCTTCACCTCCGACCAGCGGGCGCTGGCCTCCGGCACCTCCGAGGGGATCGTGACGTGGGATTTCCGTACCGGCCGGGAACGTCCCCGGCTGCCGATGGCGGGCGGCGCGCACGTCGTGGAGTTCGCCGGCGCCTACGCCCTGGCCTGGGGCAAGGGAGCCTTCACCCTGTGGCGTACGGACCTCCCGGACCCGGCGGACGACAGCCCACGCGAGCCGCTGCTCACGTATCCCGTGTCCGGCTCCGGGGTCGGTGACCTCCGGCTGGATCCCGACAAGGGTGTGCTGCGCTACCGGGAAGGTGGACGGACCAACATCGTGAACACCCTCTCGCTGCACGGGCTGATGGACAGGGACTGGCGGGACGAGCCGGCGTCCGAGGCGACGCCGCCCGTCACCGTCGCCGGGGCGCAGATCGTGGCGGTCGACACCACCGGCCGCACCGCACTGACGCCGGAGGGAACGCTCGTCGACGCGTCGACGGGCAGGCGCCGCGAGGAGGCCAAGGGAGTCGACGGCGAGGACTACCTCACCGCCGCCGTCTTCAGCCGGGACGGCACGTACCTCGCCGCAGCCG
The DNA here is from genome assembly GCF_019049245.1 of Streptomyces sp. AC555_RSS877. Classification (GTDB taxonomy): domain Bacteria; phylum Actinomycetota; class Actinomycetes; order Streptomycetales; family Streptomycetaceae; genus Streptomyces. The sequence goes on from NZ_JAGMUK010000054.1 coordinate 268,985, forward strand.
ACTACCAGGGCCGCCTCACCCTGTGGGACGCGCACGCCTGGCGCAGGATCGCCGTCCTGCGGGCCGTCGGGTCCACCGTGCAGGGGGTGGCGTTGGCGTTCTCCGCCGACGGTTCGCTCCTGGCGGCCAGCGCGCCCGACGGATCCGTGCAGGTGTGGGAGACGGGCTCGCCCGCCCTGTCGCCGGCCGCGCTGCCGGCCGGGGACGGGCCGGTCCGAACGCTCCGGTTCACGGCGGACGGCGGCCGGTTGCGCATCGCCACGCCCCATCTCGCCGAGCGCAGCCGCCCGTCGGCGGCGAAACGGGCGGCGGACGAGGTGTGCGCACGAGCGCGACGCGGACTGACCGAGGCCGAGTGGCGCCGCTACTTCCCCTCGGCCGAGTACCGCGGCACCTGCGGCTCGTGAACCGCCCCTGCCCACTGCCCCTCCCCGAACGGAACTCCGCCGCCTGCCCCTTGACTTCGAGAGCGCTTCAACTGATGGACTCCCCGTCATCAACCCGAACGCAAGCTCCACCGAAGCTCCAGGGGGAACCATGACCGACTCTCCGGTCGCGCTCATCACCGGCGGCGGCAGCGGCATCGGCGCCGCGGTCGCCCGGCGGCTGCTCGACACCGGCGGGCGCGTGGCCGTCACCGGCCGCGGCGAGGCACGACTGCGCGGCTTCGCCGAGGAACTCGGCTGTCCCGACGGTCTGTTGACGCTCGTCGGCAACGCGGCCGAGTACGACAGTATCCAGTCGGCTGTCGACCGTACACTCAAGGAATACGGTCGACTGGATACAGTCGTCGCCAACGCCGGCTTCGCCACCCATGACTCCGTCGCGGACGGCGACCCCGCCGGATGGACCGAGATGGTGCTGACCAACGTCCTCGGTCCCGCGCTGCTCATCCGCGCATCGATCGACGCCCTGAAGGAGACCCGGGGGCGGATCGTGCTCGTCGGCAGTGTCGCCGGGTTCGTGCCGACCCCGGGCAACATCTACGGAGCGACGAAGTGGGCGGTGACCGGTCTGGCCGAGAACACCCGCCGGCAGGTGACGGAGTTCGGCGTGGGCGTGACCCTGATCGCGCCCGGCCGGGTGGAGACCCCGTTCTGGGACAGTTACGGCAGCCTGCCGCCCGGGCATCTGCTCACCGCCGACCAGATCGCCGACTCCATCGTGTGGGCCATGGGGCAGCCCGTCGGTGTCGACGTCAACACCGTCGTCGTACGTCCGATCGGGCAGCCCAACTGACGTGATATAGCGGTCAGTTGTCGCGGAGGAACCGCTTCGCCAGCCGCTCGCCCAGGGGTACCGCCGCCGTGCGGCTCTCGATGGGGGACACCCGGGAGTTCTTGAACAGGAGGTACGTCACTCCTGAGCCCGTGCCGCCCGTCGCGGGGTCCGGGTCGATGCCGAGGGCCCGTGCGGTGGCGTAGGAGGCCTCGCCGATGATCCTCGTGGGGCCGGTGTCGCCGACGACGGCGTACTGGACTTTCCCGTCGTGGATCACCGCGACCACGCAGCCGCCCCTGATGCCTGCGCGGGCGGGGTTCCAGACGCCGCTCGCCGCGGGCACGACGACGTACGGCAGGGTGTCGGAGCGCAGGGGCCTGCCGTCGGACTGGTGGAAGGCGGTGTCGGCGTGGAACCAGGGGTCGGTCCGCTCGTTGCACTTCGCGGTGCGGCGGCCGTCGCAGTCGATGTCCATGTCGGCCTTCCAGAACACCGCGCCCTTCTTGCCGCACACCGGGACGGTGGCCCGGGTGTTCGCGTCGGTGCGGTACCTGCCGCGGGAGATCTGCTTGCAGGACGTCACCTTCGCGAGCAGGTCGGCCGCGCTGACCGAGCCTCCCCGCGCCTGCGTCGGGCGCGGGGCGGCGTGGGCGCTCGCGGAGGGCGGCAGTTGCCCGGCGGCGAGCAGGGCGGCGGCGGGGAGCGCGGCGAGGGTCAGGGTGCGCAGGTGCACGGCGAGGGGCCCTTCCGGAGGGAAACGTGTGAGGGAAATCGGTTAATAACGAGTCCCTACCATGTGGATCCGGGGCGGCCCGCCGACATGGCCGCGTCCGTCCCCCGCGTGGGTGGCGGACATGGCAGCGCCCCGGGGCCGGCACCACCGAAGTGGTATCGGTCCCGGGGCGCGAGGCCGGGAAGGGTCAGGCGGCGTCGAGTGTCGCCGGGTCCGGGCCCAGGCGACGGTCCTCGTTCAGCGCGCTGATCGCCGCCAGGTCCTCGGCGTCCAGGCTGAAGTCGAAGACCTCGATGTTCTCCTTGATCCGGGACGGGGTCACGGACTTCGGGATCACGACGTTGCCGAGCTGGAGGTGCCAGCGCAGCACGACCTGGGCCGGGGTGCGGCCGTGCTTCTGGGCGATGGCGACGATCGCCGGAACCTCCAGGAGGCCCTTGCCCTGTCCGAGCGGCGACCAGGCCTCGGTGGCGATGCCCTGCCGCGCGTGGTACTCGCGGGAGGCGTGCTGCTGCAGGTGCGGGTGCAGCTCGATCTGGTTGACCGCCGGGATGACGGACGTCTCGGCGACCAGTCGCTCGAGGTGCTCGGTAAGGAAGTTGGACACACCGATGGCGCGCACGCGGCCGTCGGCGAGGAGCTTCTCGAACGCCCGGTAGGTGTCGACGTACTTGTCCGCGGACGGAAGCGGCCAGTGGATCAGGTACAGGTCGACGTACTCCAGGCCGAGCTTGGCCAGCGACGTGTCGAAGCCGCGCAGGGCGGAGTCGTATCCCTGGTCGCTGTTCCAGAGCTTGGTGGTGACGAAGACGTCCTCACGGGGCAGCCCGGAGGCCGCGATGGCCTTGCCGGTGCCCTCTTCGTTGCCGTAGATCGCCGCTGTGTCGATGCTGCGGTACCCGGCCTCCAGCGCGGTGGTGACCGCCTGCTGCGCCTCGGAGTCCGGCACCTGCCAGACTCCGAAGCCCAGCTGGGGCATCTCGACGCCGTTGTTGAGGATGATCTGGGGGACCTTGCTGCTCACGAGCTCTTGATCCTTACGGTTGTCGTCAGGTGGTACTCCCATCGTCAACGATCACGAGCCGTGATGCATTCCTGACCGGGGAATCGGCGAGAATCGGCGAGATCACCGGTAATAGGCGCTAATTGGGCAAGGTCGGTCGGAATGTGCTGGTTTCAGGCATCATGCCCGGTACAGCGCCTCGACCTCGCCCGCGTAGGCGTTCTCGATCGCCTTGCGCTTCAGCTTCAACGACGGGGTGAGCAGGCCGTGTTCCTCGGTGAAGGGCTGGGCGAGGATGCGGAAGGTGCGGATCGACTCGGCCTGGGAGACCAGCGTGTTGGCGGCGACCACGGCCCGCCTGACCTCCGTCTCCAGGTCCGTGTCGCGCACCAGTTCGGCGGGGGTCATCCGCGGTTTTGCGCGCATCGCCAGCCAGTGCTCCACGGCCTCCTGGTCGAGGGTGACGAGGGCGGCGATGTACGGGCGGTCGTTGCCCACGACGATGCACTGGGCGACCAGTGGATGGTCGCGCACCCGCTCCTCCAGCACGCCGGGGGAGACGCTTTTGCCGCCGGAGGTGACCAGGATCTCCTTCTTGCGGCCGGTGATGGTGAGGTAGCCGTCCTCGTCGAGGGAGCCGAGGTCGCCGGTGGCGAGCCAGCCGTCGTGCAGGGCTTCGTCGGTGGCCTTGGGGTTGTTGAGGTAGCCCTGGAAGACGTTCTCGCCGCGCAGCCAGATCTCGGCGTCGTCCGCGATGTGCACGGTCATGCCGGGGATGGCCTGGCCGACGGTGCCGTAGCGGGTGCGCTCGGGGGGGTTGGCGGTCGCGGCGGCGGTGGTTTCGGTCAGGCCGTAGCCCTCGTAGATGTGCACGCCCGCACCCGCCCAGAACAGCCCGAGCCTGCGGTCCATCGCCGAACCGCCCGACATCGCCTGCCGGATGCGGCCGCCCATCGCGGCCCGCACCTTGGAGTAGACGAGCTTGTCGAAGAGCTGGTGCTGCATGCGCAGCCCCGCCGAGGGGCCGGGCCCCACGCCCCAGGCCTTCGCCTCCATAGCGTCCGCGTACTTCACGGCGACCTCGACGGCCTTCTCGAAGGCACCGGACCTGCCCTCCCTCTCGGCTTTGCGGCGGGCGGCGTTGAACACCTTCTCGAAGATGTACGGCACGGCGAGGAAGAAGGTCGGCTTGAAGGCGGCCAGGTCGGGCAGCAGGGCGGCCGCGTTCAGCTGCGGCTGGTGGCCGAACTTGACCTTGCCGCGGATCCCGGCGATCTGGACCATCCGCCCGAAGACGTGCGCGAGCGGCAGGAACAGCAGGGTCGCCGCCTCGTCGCCCTTCTTCGAGTGGAAGACCGGCTCCCAGCGCTCGATGACCGTGTCCGCCTCGTACATGAAGTTGCCGTGCGAGATGACGCAGCCCTTGGGGCGGCCGGTGGTGCCCGAGGTGTAGATGATCGTGGCGACCGAGTCGGGGGTGACCGCCTGCCGGTGCCGGTGCACCACCTCGTCGTCGAGGTGGGCGCCGGCCTCGTACAACTCCTGCAGGGCGCCCGCGTCGAGCTGCCACAGCTGGCGCAGTTGCGGCAGCCGGTCGATGACGGTGGCGATCGTCATCGCGTGGTCCTCGTGCTCCACGACGGCCGCCGTGCACTCGGAGTCGTACAGCATCCAGAAGCACTGCTCGGCCGACGACGTGGGGTAGACGGGCACCACCTGGGCGCCGATCGTCCACAGGGCGAAGTCGAACAGGGTCCACTCGTAGCGGGTGGGGGACATGATCGCGACCCGGTCGCCGAAGCGGATGCCCTGGGCGAGCAGGCCCTTGGCGAGGGCGAGGACCTCGTCGCGGAACTCGGCGGCGGTCACGTCCCGCCACTGCCCCATCTCGTCCTTGCGGCCGAGCGCGATGTGCAGCGGGTCCTCCTGGGCATGCTGGAAGACGACGTCGGCCAGTCCGCCCACCGGCGGTGCCAACGCCAACGGAGGGTTGGTGAACTCGCGCAATCCCCGCTCCCCGCCTCTTGTGACGCTCCGCACAGCGCCGTGAAAGCTACCCCACGCCGGGGACGGGCGGGAGGGGGACGAAAACCGAGCAGTGCTCATGTATGCCCTGGTCAGTGGCGGAAAATGCGCTCACATAGGGAAGGGTCGGACAGAAAACTGACGGTTGAGTAAGTTTCGGTGCCGTAATCTCCACCGAATCTGTACGACCTGATTGCGGCCACGGCGGTGGCCGGAATGCGACCGTCGAGCCCGGCGGGCGGCCTCATCCGCGCTGTACGGTCCCCTCCTGTGTCGGCGCCGGGGCCGCCGAAACCGTCACCTTCCCCCGCGCCGTCCGCGGACCACGCACCAGCGCGAGCACCAGCACTCCGGCGACCACGGCCACCAGACCGGCGACCAGTGCCGCCCGGTCGAGCCCCGCGGCGAAGGCCGCCCGCAGGGTGTGCTCGGAGAACGTGCCCCCGAGCGCCTCGGCGCCGCCGCCCGCGAGGGCGTGGGCCGCGTCGTGCGGCAGCGTGTCCTGCATCCGGGAGGTGAGGACGGTGCCGATGAAGGCGATGCCGATCGCGTAGCCGAGCTGCCGGAACGTGTTGACCGCGCCGCCCGCCATGCCCGCCCGCTCCGCCGGCACGGCGGCCAGCGCCGCGCCCGCCATGCCGGGCGACACCAGCCCCGTACCGGCACCCACCAGCACCAGCCCCGGAATCAGCGCGTTCGCGCCGGAGTCCGCGTCCAGGCCGGCCATGCAGAACTGGCCGACGCCGACCAGCAGCAGCCCGCCCCCGATGGTGAACCGGGCCGGCGCCCCGTGCAGCAGCCGCCCCCCGGCCGCCGCCACCGCGAACGAGGCGAGGGACATCCACAGCAACTGCACGCCACCGCGCACCGCGCTCATGCCGAGCATCGACTGCAGCCAGATCGAGGTGTACGCCAGCACGCCGAACGCCGCCCCGTTGAAGGCGAGCGCGCCCGCCATCACCCCGGAGAACGCGGGCTTCGTGAAGAGCCGCAGATCGAGCAGCGGATCGGCGCTGCGCCGTTCCACGGCGAGGAAGGCCGCCAGCGCCACGACCGCCGTCGCGAACCAGACGAGCGTGCCGCTCGCGGTCCAGCCGTGCGACCCGGCCCGCACCGCCCCGTACGTCACCGCCCCGGCGAAGGCCGCGAAGGTCACCGTGCCCGCCCAGTCGACACGCCGGCCCCGCCGGCCCCGCGACTCGGGTACGACCCGCAGCGTCAGCCAGACCGCCGCCACACTGACCGGCAGGTTCACGAAGAAGATCCACCGCCAGCCCGGCCCGTCGGTGAGCAGTCCGCCGGCCAGCGGTCCGACCGCGGCGGCCGCCCCGCTGACCGCGCCCCACACCCCGAGCGCCGTCGAGCGCTGCCGTGCCTGGTAGACGGAGCCCAGCAGCGGCAGTGTCGTGGCGAACATCGCCGCCGCGCCCACCCCCTGCAGCCCGCGCGCGGCTACCAGCATGCCGGGCCCGGTCGCCAGGCCGCACCACAGTGACGCGCCCGCGAACAGCACCACGCCCACGACGTGCACCCGCCGCCGCCCGAGCACGTCAGCGGCGGCCCCCATCCCGAGCAGCAGCGCCGCCAGCGCCAGCGCGTACCCGTCCATCACCCACTGCAGATCGCTCAGCGACGCGTCCAGCGCCCGAGCCATGTCCGGCAGTGCCACGATCGCGATCGTCACGTCCAGCAACAACATGAACGTGCCCAGACAGACCGCCGTCAGCGGCCCCCATGTACGCATGTCCCCTACTCCCTCTGTGGTGTGTGCGCTGCCTCCGTACGATGGGGCGCACACGGCCGATCGCAGCGGTAGCGGTCCGCCTGACGCCGAAACCCGACAGGGGTGAGCCGTATGGAGAGGGAATCCGACACCTTCGACCGGCTCGATCTGCAGCTGCTGGACGCGCTGGAGGTCAACGGCCGTGCCTCGTTCAGCCGGATCGGGGCGGTCCTCGGCGTCTCCGACCAGACCGTCGCGCGCCGCTACCGCAGGCTGTGGGCGCAGGGCGGCCTGAGAGTCGTCGCCGTCCGGGACGCCGAACGCCTCGGGCAGGACCAGTGGACCCTGCGGCTGCGCTGCGTGCCCGACAGCGCCCTGGCCATCGCGGACGCGCTCGCCAAGCGGCCCGACACGAGCTGGATCGGCATCGCCGCGGGCGGCACCGAGGTGATCTTCGGGACCCGGCCGCGCAGCGTCGGAGACCGTGACGACCTGCTGCTGGGCAAACTCCCGCGCACCCCGCGCGTCATGGAGGTCCGCGCCCACCAGATGCTGCACCGCTTCTACGGCGGGCCGAGCGGCTGGCTGCGCAAGTTCGCCGCGCTCACCGCGGACCAGCTCGCCGCTCTCGGTCCCGGACCGGTCCGCGCCGAGGGCCCGGCACGCATCGACCCGCAGGACGAGGCCCTGGTCGTCGCGCTGGAACAGGACGGCCGCGCCGGCTACCCCGAACTCCAGCGCGCCACCGGCCGTTCGGAGTCCGCCGTCAAACGCCGCCTCGCCGCGCTGCTCGCCTCCGGCGCGGTCTACATCGACGTGGAGTACCACACCGAGGCGATCGGCCATCCGGTCGCCGCCGTCCTGTGGATCACCACCACTCCGGCCGCCCTGCACTCCGTCGGTGAGGCCCTCGCCACCCACGACGAGATCGCCCACGCCGCCGCCACCGCCGGCCCCTCCAACATCATGGCCACCGTCGTGGTCAGGAGTACGGCGCACCTGTACGCCTACCTCAGCGGCCCGCTCGGCCACCTGGACGGGGTCCAGCACGTGGAGGCCTCGCCGTTCATGCGGCGCGTGAAGCAGCTCACCTATCAGCATCCGGTGCGCTGACGCCCGGCCGCCGCGCCGCGTCAGCGCCGGTGCAGCCGGTCCCCGCCCGCCAGGACCGCCGTCGCCAGTGCGTCGGCGGCGCCCTGGGCGGCCGTACGGCGGCGGCCGTGGACCAGGACGAAGTCGACCCGGCCGAGTTCCGGCAGCCCCGACCGGTCGGGCACGCGCACCAGGCCCGGCGGGATCAGCCCCCGGGAGTGGGCCATCACGCCGAGGCCCGCGCGGGCCGCCGCGACCAGCCCGCTCAGGCTGGCGCTGGTGCACGCGACGCGCCACGCCCGCCCCTGCCGCTCCAGCGCCTCCAGGGCGAGCGCCCGGGTGATGCCCGGCGGCGGGTACACGATCAACGGCACCGGCCGGTCCGCGTCCAGGCGCAGCCGCTCCGCGCCGATCCACACCAGCTCGTCGTGCCAGACCAGTTGTCCGCGCGGATCCTCGGGACGCCGCTTCGCCAGCACCAGGTCCAGCTTCCCGGCCGCCAACTGCTCGTGCAGCGTGCCCGACAGCTCGACCGTCAGCTCCAGGTCGACCTCGGGATGGTCGTGCCGGAAGCCTTCCAGGATCTCCGGCAGCCGGGTCAGTACGAAGTCCTCCGACGCCCCGAACCGCAGCCGGCCGCGTACCCGCGTCCCCGTGAAGAACGCCGTCGCCTGCTCGTGCACCTCCAGGATCCGGCGCGCGAAGCCGAGCATCGCCTCGCCGTCCTCCGTCAGTTCCACGGAGTGGGTGTCCCGGGTGAACAGCTGCCGCCCGGCGGCGTCCTCCAGCCGCCGCACATGCTGGCTGACGGTCGACTGGCGCAGCCCCAGCCGCCGGGCGGCCTGCGTGAAGCTGAGCGTCTGGGCCACCGCGAGGAACGTGCGCAGCTGGGAGGGGTCGTACACGAGACCAGGCTATCGCGGAACATGATGACAGTGAGTGCGGTATACGGGATTCCCGATCGCCGGGTTCGAGAGCAGGATGGAGCGGGGACCCGTGACCCCCGCACCGCCGACAGCACCGAGTAAGTGGAGCACCGTGAAACGCCTGCGATGGCCGAGCTGGATGCCGATCGACCCGTACATCCTGCTGCTGATCGGGACGGTGGGCCTCGCCGCTCTCCTCCCCGCCCGCGGGACGGCGGCCGACGTGGCCTCCGGCGCCTCCACGGGCGCGATCGCCTTCCTCTTCTTCCTCTACGGCGCCCGGCTGTCCACCCGTGAGTCGCTGGACGGGCTCAAGCACTGGCGGCTCCACATCACCGTCCTGGCCTGCACGTTCGTCCTGTTCCCGCTGCTGGGCCTGGCCGCCCGCGGACTCGTGCCCGTCTTCCTGACCCACCCGCTCTACCAGGGCCTGCTCTTCCTCACGCTCGTCCCCTCGACGATCCAGTCGTCGATCGCCTTCACCTCCATGGCCCGCGGAAACGTTCCCGCCGCGATCTGCGCCGGCTCCTTCTCCTCCCTGGTGGGGATCGTCGTCACCCCGCTGCTGGCGGCCGCCCTGCTCGGCAGCAGCGCCGGCGGGTTCTCCGCCGACTCCCTGCTGGAGATCGTGCTCCAGCTGCTGGTGCCGTTCCTCGCCGGGCAGCTGCTGCGCCGCTGGATCGGCGGCTTCGTCACCCGGCACAAGAAGGTCCTCGGGCTGGTCGACCGCGGCTCGATCCTCCTCGTCGTGTACACGGCGTTCAGCGAGGGCATGGTCCAGGGCGTCTGGCACCAGGTCAGCCCCCTCAGGCTGGCCGGCCTGCTGGGCGTGGAGGTCGTGCTCCTCGCCGTGATGCTGGCGCTGACCTGGTACGGCAGCAAGGCGCTCCGCTTCGGCCGCGAGGACCGGATCGCGATCCAGTTCGCCGGCTCGAAGAAGTCCCTGGCCTCCGGGCTGCCCATGGCGAGCGTCCTGTTCGGCGCGCACGCCGCGCTGGCCGTGCTGCCGTTGATGCTCTTCCACCAGATGCAGCTGATGGTGTGCGCGGTGATCGCCAAGCGCCGCTCGCACGACCCCTACGACAGTCACGAGGCCGACACCACTGCCGCCGAGGTCACCCCGCCGGCTTCAGCCGCAGGGTCACGAACCGCGGTCGGTACAGGGAAACGTTCCGATTGAGCTGGGCCGCCGCCCCCGTCGGCTCCAGCCAGTTGACGTCGTAGCTCAGCACCAGCCGTCCCTCACCGCCGAGTTCCGGATGCACCTGCGGGTTGTAGGCGGCGACCTGCCCCGGCGGCAACGACGGGGTGAAGTCCTTCGCCGGGCCGTGCCAGGGCCCGGTGGGCGAACAGGCCCAGTACGAGGTCACGGTGGTCAGCCCCCGCGTCCCCGCCGCCATCGTGAACAGCACGTACGTCCCGCCCTGCCGCACCACCGAGAACGCACTGCCCACCCCGGTGCGCCGCCCGTCCCCCAGCACCGCCCCCGGCCGGGCCCGCGCCGCCCAGGCGGAGCCGTCCCAGTACTCCCAGGCGGCAGGGTCCCCGAGCCCGCCCTCGGGCACCCGCGCCACGTACGCGTGCGAGGCGGGCCGGGACGCGGCCTGCCCGTCGTCGCCGCCGAACACATACGTCCAGCCGCCCTCGTCGACCAGCGTCGTACCGAACAGCACCCGCCGGGACGGATCCCGCACGGGCCGCTGGTCGAGCACTTCGACCACCGACTCGACCCGCAGGTCGGGCAGGGACAGCGTGGCGACCTCGGTGGCGGTGGGCATCCCGTAGATCCAGGGCGCCGGTCCCGCCGTCCGCACCCACAGCAGCACCCGCAGCACCTGTTCGTCGGAGCCGGGGGAGCGGGGCTCGACGCGGGCCGCGACCGGCCAGCGCCACTGGTTCGGGCCCGGGTCGGGGAAGAGCGGCGCGGGCAGCGTGCCCGCGAGGCGCCCGTCGTCCATCAGCACGGCCGAGTTGCGCACCAGGGGAGCCGTCCCGTCCCGCCACGCGTACGACTCGCCGACCGGGTTGGGCGGCCGGTGCACCTGGCCGAGGTAGGTGTCCGAGAACAGCCACAGCAGCCGTCCGTCCGGCAGCCGCACCGAGTGCGTGCCGTCGCCGCCGGTCCAGTCGTCGGTACGGTTCGCGTCGTCGCCGTAGCGGGCGAACTCGGTGTTCAGACGGTCTTCTGCCGCCCACGAGCCGACGGTATGCGGTATACAGTCTCCCGGATTCTGTCGATCGTAGTCTTCCGGCAGCGCGCTGAGCAGCACCGCCGCGAGAACCAGGGTCAGCAGCAGGCCGACCACGGTTCCCGTCCGTTGTCGTGCTCGTACGTCCTCGGGCACGCTCCCGGACGTTAGCGGCTGTTGCCCACGTGGTCCATGGGCAGCCACACGACGGCGTTCCCCGCAAGTGCGCTCCCGGCCTTGATCTCCTCGTCGGTGAGCGCCCGGTCCCACACGCGCACGTCGTCGATCGCGCCGGTGAAGAAGGCCCGGCCGTCCATGCGTTGCCCGACGTGCACGCCGAACGGCGCGTTGCGGCTGACCGAACCCGGCACATCCGCGGCGCCGATCGCCGTACCGTCGACGAACAGGGGATGACGGACACCTCGCACCGCTGGCCGCTGACCGTCAAGGGCTGCCGCACGCGGCCGGTTCATCGGCCCGTCGATCCGGATTTCCGCAACGTACGGCTGACGGCGGATAACGTTCCGTCATGAACGCACCTCACACCGTCGGTTCCCGGCTCGCGCTCGACCCCGCGCGCACCGCCCTCGTGCTCGTCGACCTGATGGACCGCATCGTCGCGCTGCCCCTGGAGCCCCGAAAGGGCACCGAACTCCTCGCGGCCTCCGAGGAGTTGGCGGCCGGCTTCCGTTCGGCGGGCGCGCTCGTCGTCCTGGTCCGGGTCGAGCGTCCCGGTGTCGCCGAGCAGCCGGCCGGCAGTGGGCTGGTGCCGGGCCTGCTCCGGGACGGCGACGTCGAGATCGTGAAGCGGACGATCGGCGGCTTCCAGGGCACCGGCCTGGACGAGCGCCTGCGGGACCATGGCGTCAGCACACTGGTGCTCGGGGGCATCGCCACCAACCTCGGCGTCGAGTCCACCGCCCGCGCCGCCGGCGACCTCGGCTACGACCTGGTCTTCGTCGAGGACGCCATGGCCGCGTTCACCGCCGCCGAGCACGAGGCGTCGGTGCGCCTCGACTTCCCGCGGCTGGGGACGGTCGTGACCGCCGCGGAGGTGCGCTTCAGCACGGGTTGAGGCGGGGCCCCTGCGGCGCAGGGGGCGCTCCCCGCCGGTCGGGGCCCCGCCGCCGTGTCGCGGGGAGCCGGTCAGCCCTGGGCGGCCGCAGCCTGCAGAGCGATTCGGCCCTCGCCCGCGTACACGTTCATGGAACTGCCCCGCAGGAAGCCCACCAAGGTCAGCCCCGCCTCCGCCGCCAGGTCCACGGCCAGCGACGAGGGGGCCGATACCGCGGCGAGCACCGGGATGCCCGCCATCACGGCCTTCTGCGCGAGCTCGAAGGAGGCCCGGCCCGACACCAGCAGGATGGCGCGGGACAGCGGCAGGTCCCCGTTCTGCAGGGCACGGCCGACCAGTTTGTCGACCGCGTTGTGCCGGCCCACGTCCTCGCGTATGTCGAGCAGCTCGCCGTCCTCGGTGAACAGGGCCGCCGCGTGCAGGCCTCCGGTCCGGTCGAAGACCCGCTGGGCCGCACGGAGCCGGTCGGGGAGGCTCGCGAGCAGCTCGGGCCCGACGCGGACCGGGGGAGTGTCGGCGATGGGCCAGCGGGCGGTCGTACGGACGGCGTCGAGGCTCGCCTTCCCGCACAGGCCGCAGGACGAGGTGGTGTACACGTTCCGTTCGAGCGTGATGTCGGGCATCGTCACGTCCGGGGCGGTCTTCACGTCCACCACGTTGTACGTGTTCGAGCCGTCTACGGTCGCCCCCGCACAGTAGACAATGTTCAGCAGGTCGGATGCGGCGGCCAGAACGCCCTCGCTCACCAGGAAACCGGCGGCGAGCGCGAAGTCGTCACCCGGTGTGCGCATGGTGATCGCGAGTGACTTGCCGTTCAGCCGGATCTCCAGCGGTTCCTCGGCGACGAGCGTGTCCGGGCGGCTGGAGACCACCCCGTCCCGGATCCGCATCACCTTGCGTCGTTCCGTGACTCGTCCCATGTCCTGATCAGCCCCGGTTCTGTACGTGCTGGTAGCCGAAACGGCCCTTGATGCAGAGATTGCCGTGGGTCACCGGGTTGTCGTGCGGTGAGGTGACCTTCACGATCTCATTGTCCTGCACGTGGAGCGTGAGGTTGCAGCCCACTCCGCAGTAGGCGCACACCGTGGTCGTCTCGGTCTGCGCCGACTCGTCCCACGTACCCGCCGCCCGCATGTCGAACTCCGACTTGAAGGACAGCGCTCCCGTGGGGCACACCTCGATGCAGTTGCCGCAGTACACACACGCGGAGTCGGTCAGCGGCGCGTCGTGCTCGACGGCGATCCGGGAGTCGAAGCCGCGGCCGGTGACGGAGATGGCGAACGTGTTCTGCCACTGGTCGCCGCAGGCGTCCACGCACTTGTAGCAGAGGATGCACTTGTCGTAGTCGCGCACGTACAGGTCGTTGTCGACCCGGGGTTGCTCGTCGAGGCGGGCCGCTTTCGGGCCGAAACGGTCCGGCTTCGCCTCGTACTCCTTGATCCACTCCGCGAACCTCGGCGTCGTCGACATGTCGACCGAGGAGGCGAGCAGTTCGAGGACGATCTTGCGGCTGTGCCGGGCCCGTTCGGTGCCGGTCCTCACCTCCATGCCGGGCTCGGCCTTGCGGGAGCAGGCGGGGACCAGGGTGCGCGCGCCCTCGACCTCGACGACGCAGAGGCGGCAGGCGTTCTTGGGGGTGAGGGTGTCGCCCTCGCAGAGGGTCGGGATATCCTTCCCGGCCGCCCGGCAGGCGTCGAGGATGGTCGAGCCCTCGGGGACCCTGGCCTCCACCCCGTCGACGGTGAACTCCAGCAGGCGGCGGGGGATCCCCAGCGGTGTCACGGTCATTCGTACGCCCCCAGGCGGTCGATGGCGGATTCCACGGCGTTCCACGCGGTCTGCCCCAGACCGCAGATGGAGGCGTCCCGCATGGCGCGGCCGACCTCCCTGAGCAGGGCGATGTCGTCGGCCGCCGCCGCGCCGGTGCGCTCCGCGATCCGGTGCAGCGCCTCCTCCTGCCGTACGGTCCCGACCCGGCACGGCACGCACTGACCACACGACTCGTCACGGAAGAACTCGGCGATCCTCAGCAGGAGCCGGGGCAGCGGGACCGTGTCGTCGAAGGCCATCACGACCCCCGAGCCGAGGGTGGTGCCCGCCTGGCGGGTGCCCTCGAAGGTGAGCGGGATGTCCCGTTCGTCCGGCCGTACGAAGCCGCCGGCCGCCCCGCCGAGCAGGACCGCTCGGAGTCCCTCGCGTACGCCCGCCAGCTCCAGCAGCTCGCCCAGGGTCGCGCCGAACGGCAGCTCGTAGATGCCGGGCCGGGTCACGCTTCCCGACACGCAGAACAGCTTGGGCCCCGTGGAACGTTCCGTGCCGATCGCCGCGTATGCCGGGGCGCCCATGGTCAGGACCGGCAGCACGTTGACCAGCGTCTCCACGTTGTTCTCGACCGTGGGCTTGCCGAACAGGCCCTTCTCCACGGGGAAGGGGGGCTTCGAGCGCGGCTCACCCCGGTACCCCTCGATGGAGTTGAACAGGGCCGTCTCCTCCCCACAGATGTAGGCCCCCGCGCCCCGCCGGATCTCGATGTCGAAGGCGTAGCCCTGGCCGAGGACGTCGTCGCCGAGCAGCCCACGGGCCCGCGCCTGGTCGACGGCAGATTGCATACGGTGTATCGCCCGCGGATACTCGCCGCGCAGATACAGGTGTCCGCGGTGCGCGCCGGTCGCGTACGCCGCGATCGTCATCGCCTCCACCAGCGCGTACGGGTCGCCCTCCATGATCACGCGGTCCTTGAAGGTGCCCGGCTCGGACTCGTCCGCGTTGCACACCAGGTAGTGCGGGTGGTCGGGCTGCGACGCCGTGGCCTGCCACTTGCGGCCGGTCGGGAAGGCGGCCCCGCCACGCCCGACCAGGCCGGAGTCGGTGACCTCGCGGATGACTCCGGCGGGACCGAGGTCGAAGGCCCGGCGCAGGGCGGCGTATCCGCCGTGGGCGCGGTAGTCGTCCAGGCTCGCGGGGTCCACCACGCCGACGCGACGGAGCAACGTCAACGACGGGTCCCCCGCCTGGGGCACCGCCATCGCCGCCGACGGCTCCTCCGGCGCCGCGTCGGGTGCGCTCGCGGCGAGGACGGCGCCCTGCACGGTCGCCGGCGCCGCCACCGCCGTACGCACCGGATCCCCGGCCCTGACCGCGAGCGCGGCCGGAGCCCGCTCGCACAGGCCGAGGCACGGGCTGCGCTCGACCGACACACCGCTGCCGAGGCCCAGCCGGGACTCGATGCCGGCGCACAGCTCGGACGCCCCGGCGGCCGCGCACGCCAGGTCCGTGCACACGTGCAGCACGGTCGCCGGGCGCGGCTTGACCGAGAACATGGCGTAGAAGGTGGCGACCCCGTACGCCTCGGCCGGGGGCACCGTCAGCCGCCGGCACAGGTAGTCGAGGGCGCCCTCGCTGATCCAGCCGACCCGGTCGTTGATCGCGTGCAGCCCCGGCAACAGCAGGTCCCGGCGCTCCCGGGCCGCGCGCCCGCCACGGGCCCACCTCAGGTCCGCGGCCCTCATCTCGTCGCGGTCCGCTCCCTCCCACGAGGACTGAGGGGGACCTAGCAGCGCGTCGACCGCCGCCCGCTCCTCGTCCGTCGGTTTGCTGTCACCGAAGTGCAGGTCCACTGCATCACCTCACGTAGGTCACGACCGGTTGCTTCTCGATGCGGATCGCCGACGCCTTGAACTCCGCCGTCCCCGCGATCGGGCAGTTCGCCTCGATCGTCAGCTGGTTGGTGTCCACCTCGTCGGGAAAGTGCATGGTCATGAAGGCCAGCCCGGGCCGCAGGGCGGTGTCGATCCACACGGGCGCGACGACCGACCCGCGCCGCGAGGAGACCCGCACCTCCTCGCCGACCACGACCCCGTACCGTTCGGCGTCCTCCGGGCACAGCTCGACGAACTCGCCGCGCCGCAGCGGGGACGCGAAACTCCCGCTCTGCACCCCGGTGTTGTACGAGTCGAGCCGTCGGCCGGTCGTCAGCCGGATCGGGTACGCCTCGTCGGTGAGATCGACCGGCGGGTCGTGCTGGACCAGCCCGAAGGGAGCGGGCAGCCCCCGCCTCGCGGGGTCCTTCTCCCACAACCGGCCGTGCAGGTACGTCGGTTCGAGCCGGTCGGGGTCGGGGCAGGGCCACTGGATGCCCTGCTGTTCCTCCAGGCGGTCGTACGTCATCCCGTAATGGTCCGGCGAGACCGACCTGAGCTCGTTCCAGACGGACTCGGAGTCGGCGTACTTCCAGTCGTGGCCGAGCCGGGCCGCCAGCTCACAGATGATGTCGATGTCCTCGCGGGCCTCACCGGGCGGGGTCACCGCCCGGCGCACCCGCTGCACCCGCCGCTCGCTGTTGGTGGTCGTGCCGTCGGTCTCCGCCCAGCCGGCCGTCGCGGGCAGCACCACGTCCGCGAGCTCGGCCGTCTTCGTGAGGAAGATGTCCTGGACCACGAGGAAGTCCAGCTGCCGCATGCGCCGTACGGCCTGCTCGCTGTCCGCCTCCGACTGCGCCGGGTTCTCGCCGATGCAGTAGACCGCCTTGAGGGTGCCCTCCTCCATCGCCTCGAACATCTCCGTCAGGTTCATCCCGTAGTGCGGCTGGATGACGATGTCCCAGGCCGACTCGAACTTCAGCCGCGCCACGGGGTCGAGGATGTCCTGGAAGCCGGGCAGCCGGTTGGGGATGGCACCCATGTCACCGCCGCCCTGCACGTTGTTCTGGCCGCGCAGGGGCTGCAGGCCGGAGCCGTAGCGGCCCACGTGGCCGGTGAGCAGCGACAGGTTGATCAACGCGCGCACGTTGTCGGTGCCGTTGTGGTGCTCGGTGATGCCGAGGGTCCAGCACAGCTGGGCGCGTTCGGCGCGGGCGTAGGCGTGCGCCAACTCCCTGATGGCGCAGGCCGGTACGCCCGTCACCTTCTGGGCGAGCGACAGCGTCCACGGTTCGACGAGCTGCCGGTACTCCTCGTAGCCGCTGGTCGCCCGCTCGATGAAGGCATGGTTGGCGAGGCCGGCGTGGATGATCTCGCGGCCGATCGCGTGCGCCATCGGGATGTCCGTGCCGACGTTGAGACCGAGCCAGCTCTCCGCCCACTCGGCGGTCGACGTCCGTCGAGGGTCGACCGCATACAGTCGACCGCCGTTGTGTATCCCCTTCAGCACGTGCTGGAAGAAGATCGGATGCGCGAAACGGGCGTTGGAGCCCCACATCACGATGACGTCGGAGTGCTCGATCTCCTCGTACGACGACGTCCCGCCGCCCGAGCCGAACGCCGCCGACAGACCGGCGACGCTCGGGGCGTGACACGTGCGGTTGCAGGAGTCGACGTTGTTGGTGCCCATGACGACCCGGGCGAACTTCTGCGCGACGTAGTTCATCTCGTTCGTGGCACGCGCGCAGGAGAACATGCCGAACGCGCCGCGCGCCGCCGCGAGGCCCCGGGCGGCCCGGTCCAGTGCCTCCTCCCAGGTGGCCTGGCGGAACGGTTCGTCGCGGGAGTCCCGGATCAGTGGATGGGTGAGCCGGGTGTAGGTCTTCGGGGTTCGATCGCGTTTCCTCATGCGGCGCTCCTCGACGCGAGCAGGTCCGAGATGGCGTGCACGGTGCGCAGGGTGGGCACCTCGACGCCGGTGATCTGCGCCAGCTCGACGACGGCCGCGAGCAGCACGTCGAGTTCGAGCGGCTTGCCGCGCTCCAGGTCCTGGAGCGTGGAGGTGCGGTGGTCGCCGACCCGTTCGGCGCCCGCTAGCCGGCGCTCGATGGAGACGCCGACCTCGCAGCCGAGGGCCTCGGCGACGGCCAGGGTCTCGGTCATCATGATCTCGATGACCCTGCGGGTGCCGCCGTGCCGGCACATCTGCCGCATGGTGGCGCGGGCCAGCGCGCTGATCGGGTTGAAGGAGATGTTGCCGAGCAGCTTGAGCCAGATGTCGTTGCGCAGGTCGGGCTCGACCGGGCACTTCAGCCCGCCGGCCTGCATCGCCTCGCTGAACGCCCTGCAGCGGGGCGAGAGACTGCGGTCGGGCTCGCCGACGGAGAACCGGGTTCCTTCCAGGTGCCGTACGACGCCCGGCCCTTCGAGCTCGGTGGCCGCGTAGACCACGCAGCCGATGGCACGTTCGGGGGCGAGTACCGCACTGACCGTGCCGTGCGGGTCCACGCTCTCGACGCGATGGCCGTCGTAGGGGCCGCCGTGCCGGTGGAAGTACCACCAGGGGATGCCGTTCTGGGCGGCCACCACCGCCGTGGAGTCGTGCAGAAGAGGCTCGATCAGCGGCCCGCACGCCGCGTACGAGTGGGCCTTCAGGCCCAGGAAGACGAAGTCGACCGGGCCGACCTCGGCCGGGTCGTCGGTGGCGTGTGCGTGCGCGGTGAAGTCGCCGCGCGGGCTGAGGACGTGCACGCCGTGCTGCCTCATGGCCGCCAGATGCGGTCCACGGGCGACGAGGTGCACGTCGGCGCCCGCACGGTGGAGCGCGGCGCCGACGTAGGCGCCGATCGCTCCGGCGCCGAGTACTGCGACTTTCATGCCAGGGAGCTCCGTTCGGTCGAGGGTACCGAGGAACTGCCGAACTCTGTCGACGGAATATTGTCTACAGTATGGAGGTTGTGCCAGCAAGGGTTCGGGCAGGATGGGGCGATGGGGACCCGCTCCTCAACCCGGTCGGCGGGACCGTTCGGCGCGTACGGCATACCGTTCACCGCATACGGTCGACGCGCCGCCTTTTCAACTCCCGTGATCCTTCCTACCGTTCTGGATCATGAGTCCCCCAGTCGCACCCCCAGGGTGGAGCCGCTGGCTGGTTCCGCCCGCCGCTCTGTCAGTCCACCTCTCCATCGGCCAGGCCTACGCCTGGAGCGTCTTCAAGCCGCCGCTCGAATCCGCGCTCGGCCTCAGCGGAACCCAGAGCGCGCTGCCCTTCCAGCTGGGCATCGTCATGCTCGGTCTGTCGGCCGCGTTCGGCGGCACGCTCGTGGAGCGCAAAGGGCCGCGCTGGGCGATGAGCGTGGCCCTGATCTGCTTCTCGTCCGGCTTCCTGCTCTCCGCGCTCGGCGCGGTCACCGAGCAGTACTGGCTGATCGTCTTCGGCTACGGCTTCGTCGGCGGGATCGGTCTCGGCATCGGCTACATCTCGCCCGTCTCCACCCTGATCAAGTGGTTTCCGGACCGGCCCGGCATGGCCACAGGCATCGCCATCATGGGCTTCGGCGGCGGCGCGCTGATCGCCTCGCCCTGGTCGGCACAGATGCTGGAGTCGTTCGGCAGCGACAGCTCGGGGATCGCCCTCGCGTTTCTCGTACACGGGCTTTCGTATGCGGTCTTCATGACCCTGGGCGTGCTGCTTGTGCGGGTGCCGCGCACAGCGAAGCCGGTCGAAGGCGCCCCAAGTGCCCTCGCCGGACCGCAGGTCTCCGCCCGCGGTGCCGTGCGCACACCGCAGTTCTGGTGCCTGTGGGTCGTGCTCTGCATGAACGTGACCGCGGGCATCGGCATCCTGGAGAAGGCCGCCCCGATGATCACGGACTTCTTCGCGGACACCTCCACGCCGGTGTCGGTGTCGGCCGCCGCCGGCTTCGTCGCCCTGCTGTCCGCGGCCAACATGGCGGGCCGTATCGGCTGGTCGTCGACCTCCGACCTGATCGGCCGCAAGAACATCTACCGCCTCTACCTCGGGGTGGGCGCGGTGATGTACGCGCTGATCGCCCTGTTCGGCGACTCGTCGAAGCCCTTGTTCATCCTGTGCGCGCTGGTGATCCTCTCCTTCTACGGCGGCGGGTTCGCGACCGTCCCCGCCTACCTGAAGGACCTCTTCGGCACCTACCAGGTCGGCGCGATCCACGGGCGGCTGCTCACCGCATGGTCCACGGCGGGCGTCCTCGGGCCGCTGATCGTGAACTGGGTCGCCGACCGGCAGGAGGAGGCCGGAAGGCACGGGGCGTCGCTGTACGGTCTGTCGTTCGTCATCATGATCGGGCTGCTCGTCGTCGGCTTCGTCGCCAACGAACTCGTCCGGCCCGTCCATGTCCGTCACCACATCCCCGCCCCGAGGGAGGAGGCCGTCGATGTCCACCGACAGCAGTCAGAGTCCGCCTGACCGGCGAGGGCTGATCGCCTTCGCCTGGGTGTGGGTGGGAGCGCCGCTCGCCTACGGGCTGTACGAACTGGTGCAGAAGGCGACACAGCTGTTCACCGGGTGAGCTCGGGAAAGTGTCCGGGCGCCCGAAGGTCTGACGGAAGCCGACAAGCAGGGCCGCGGTTTCCTGTGGCTTCACCTGCCGTCGTACCCGCGAGTCACTGATCAGACTGGTGAATCCCGCTACCTGAACAACGAGGGGGATTCGCCCATGAACGGCTCACGCATCGCTGCCGTCGGCCATTACCAGCCCGCCAGGGTACTCACCAACGAGGAGCTGGCGGGCATGGTCGACACCAGCGACGAGTGGATCAGGTCCCGGGTGGGCATCCGGACCCGTCGTATCGCCGGGCCGGACGAGCCGGTCGACGAGCTGGCCGCGCACGCCGCCGCCAAGGCGCTCGCCGCGGCCGGCCTGACCCCCGCCGACATCGACCTGGTGCTGGTGGCCACGTCGACCGCGGTCGACCGTTCGCCGAACATGGCCGCCCGGGTCGCCGCCCGGCTCGGCATCCCCTCGCCCGCCGCGATGGATCTCAACGTCGTGTGCGCCGGCTTCACCCACGCCCTGGCCACCGCCGACCACACTCTGCGGGCGGGCGCCGCGACCCGCGCGCTCGTCATCGGCGCCGACAAGATGTCCGAGGTCGCCGACTGGACCGACCGTACGACCTGCGTGCTCGTCGGCGACGGGGCGGGCGCCGCGGTGGTCGAGCCGGCGGAGACGGAACCCGGTATCGGGCCGGTGCTGTGGGGATCGGTGCCCGAGATGGGGCACGCGGTACGCATCGAGGGACAGCCCGCGCGGTTCGCGCAGGAGGGGCAGAGCGTCTACCGCTGGGCGACCACCCAGCTGCCGCCTCTCGCCCGCCAGGCCTGCGAACGCGCGGGCTTCACCCCCGCGGACCTCGCCGCGGTCGTGCTGCACCAGGCGAACCTGCGGATCATCGAACCCCTCGCGGAGAAGCTGGGCGCCGTCAACGCGGTGATCGCGCGCGATGTCACCGAATCCGGTAACACCTCGGCGGCGAGCATTCCGCTCGCGTTCTCCAAGCTGGTGGAGCAGGGCTCGATCTCCACGGGGGATCCGGTGCTGCTCTTCGGCTTCGGCGGGAACCTGTCGTACGCCGGACAGGTCGTCCGCTGTCCCTGACGTGCCCTGACGCGCCGGTACAACGGGGATGTGACGAGGAAGACTGCCCGCTTCTCTGGCAACTGTGCACCGTAGACTGTAGACGAAAGACAATCGATACTGGGTCTACGGGTGACACCGGCTTTACGGCTGCTGTGCACGGCCCGCCGAGGAGGGGGACCGCGATGTTGTCGACAGGACTGCCGCAGGGAGCAGTGCCCAAACTCGAAAGGCCCGGCCCGCTGCGGGACCGTGTCTACGAGGCGCTGCTCGAACTCATCACCACCCGTGCCCTGCAGCCCGGCCAGCACCTCGTGGAGAGCGAACTCGCCGGCCATCTCGGGGTTTCCCGGCAGCCGGTGCGCGAGGCCTTGCAGCGGCTGAACACCGAGGGCTGGGTCGATCTTCGCCCCGCCCAGGGCGCGTTCGTGCACGAGCCCACCGAGGAGGAGGCCGACCAACTCCTCACAGTGCGCACGCTGTTGGAGGCCGAGGCCGCCCGACTGGCCGCCGCGAACGCGGACAAGGCCGGCATCGAGGCGCTGGAGGAGATCGTGGCGCAGGGCAGGCTGGCGGTCGCCTCCGACGACGTGGACGCCGCCGTCGCCCTGAACGCCCGCTTCCACGGAAAGGTCATGGAACTCGCGGGCAACGCGGTCCTCGCCGAACTCGCGGCGCAGGTCGACCGGCGGGTGCGCTGGTACTACACGCCGGTGGCCCGGCAGCGCGGAAACCAGTCCTGGATCGAACACCGGGACCTGATCGCCGCGATCGCCGACCGCGACGAGCAGCGCGCCACCGAGCTCATGCGGGAACACACCGAGCACACGCGCCGTTCGTACCACGCCCGCCAAGAGCCCTGAAACTCACGGGACTTGCTTCTCGGACGGCGTCCGCGTGCGCCCTCGCCCACTCGGCGAAGGCGCCCGGCGCCTCCCCGGTGACCACCTGCACCGTCGGCACGACCCCCGACTCGCCCAGGGCGCCATCCAGGAAGAAGCCGAACAACGCGTCGGCGTAGGGCGCCGGCGGCCCGGCCGGCGCCGGCAGGCTTCGACGGCATGCCCGACTCCAGCCCGGCACGCGCCTCCTCATGCGTCAGCCCTGCGGCGCGCGCAGGCCCCGGCCCAGCACCTGGCGTCGGCGGTTGCGCCCTGCGCCTCGCCGAGGGCCCGGACGCCATCGGCGGGGAACAGCGGCCCGGGAACGGTCAGTTCGAGGACACAACCATCCTGCGGTGCGGCGGCGGGATCCACCAGGGCGCGGGCCGTCTTTGTCCTGTGAGGGGAAAAAGTATGCGGCAATCCGTGCACGACTTCTTCCCACCTTCGGCAGCCGCTGCTACGTTCCCCTCGAAAGCCCGGCAACAGGTGGCCGATTGAGGCGGGGAGGGGCTCGTGAGACGCATGACGGCACGACCCGCGAACGCTCACCAGGCCCGCCTGCTCAAGCTCCTGCGGGACGGCGGCCCCAACTCCCGTGCACAACTGGGCGACCAGGTCGATCTGTCACGGTCCAAGCTGGCCGTGGAGGTCGACCGACTGCTGGAGACGGGCCTGGTCGTGGCCGACGGACTCGCCGCCTCGCGCGGCGGCCGCCGCTCCCACAACATCAGGCTCGCGCCGGAGCTCAGGTTCCTCGGCGTCGACATCGGCGCGACCTCGGTCGACGTCGCCGTCACCAACGCCGAACTGGAGATCCTCGGCCACCTCAACCAGCCCATGGACGTACGCGAGGGCCCGGTCGCGGTCTTCGAACAAGTCCTGGCCATGGCCGCGAAGTTGCGGGCCTCGGGACTCGCGGAGGGGTACGACGGCGCCGGCATCGGCGTCCCGGGACCCGTCCGCTTCCCCGAGGGTGTGCCGGTGGCTCCGCCGATCATGCCGGGCTGGGACGGCTTCCCCGTGCGGGAAGCACTCAGTCAGGAACTCGGCTGCCCGGTCATGGTCGACAACGACGTGAACCTGATGGCGATGGGGGAGATGCACGCGGGCGTCGCACGCTCCGTGGGCGACTTCCTCTGCGTCAAGATCGGCACCGGCATCGGCTGCGGCATCGTCGCCGGCGGTGACGTCCACCGCGGGGTGACGGGCAGTGCGGGCGACATCGGGCACATCCAGGCCGTGCCCGACGGACGACCGTGCGCCTGCGGCAACCGGGGCTGCCTGGAAGCCCACTTCAGCGGGGCGGCCCTCGCCAGGGACGCCACGGACGCGGCCCAGCAGGGCCTGTCGGCGGAACTCGCGACCCGTCTGGAGACGAACGGCGGCCTCACCGCCGTCGACGTCGCCGCCGCGGCCGCCGCGGGCGACGCCACCGCCCTCGACCTGATCCGCGAGGGCGGCGACCGGGTCGGCCAGGTCATCGCCGGACTGGTCAGTTTCTTCAACCCCGGCCTGGTGGTGATCGGCGGCGGGGTCACCGGCCTCGGCCACACCCTGCTCGCCGCGATCCGCACCCAGGTCTACCGCCAGTCGCTGCCCCTCGCGACCGGCAACCTGCCCATCGTCCTGGGGGAGTTGGGCCCCACCGCCGGAGTGATCGGCGCGGCCCGCCTCATCAGCGACCACCTGTTCTCACCCGCGTGAACACCGACTTCGCACACTCACCAGCACACTTCATACGCTGACCCGCCGACCGCATACGCCTGCCGGCAGATTCCCTAAACGTGCCGGCAGACCCCATACAGCTGCCAGCAGACCCCATACGTTCGCCAGCAGACCTCATCCGGCATATCGCCGACCGTATACAGCTCACCGGCACCCAGCCCAGCTTCGCCCTGCCCTGAATCCGGCCCGCACGCCTGCCAGGGGGACCCGCACATGGCACCACAACCCACGCTGCTCAGCATGTCCGGCATCACCAAGTCGTTCCCCGGAGTCCGGGCCCTCGACGGCGTCGACCTCGACGTCCAGGCCGGAGAGGTGCATTGCCTGCTCGGCCAGAACGGTGCCGGCAAGTCCACTCTCATCAAGGTCCTGGCCGGTGCCCACCAGCCCGACACCGGCACCATCAGCTGGCGCGGCGATGCGGTCACACTCCGCTCGCCGATCGCCGCGATGCGCCTCGGAATCGCCACCATCTACCAGGAACTGGACCTGGTGGAGCACCTGTCGGTGGCCGAGAACGTCCACCTGGGCCATGAACCCACGGCGGCCGGATTCGTCGTACGCGGCAAGGCGGCGCGAGCGTCGACAGCCGCGCTGCTCAAGGGACTCGGGCATCCGGAGATCGACGCCGGCCGTCTGGTGGGGGAGTTGTCGGCCGCCCAGCAGCAGATCGTGTCCATGGCCCGGGCGCTCTCGCACGACGTACGGCTGATCGTGATGGACGAACCGTCCGCCGCCCTCGACCCGGACGAGGTCGACAACCTCTTCCGGATCGTCGGCGACCTCACCGCCGACGGCGTCGCGGTCGTCTACATCTCGCACCGGCTGGAGGAGATCCGCCGCATCGGCGACCGGGTGACCGTCCTGAAGGACGGGCGGGCCGTCGCGGTCGGACTGCCCGCGAAGACGACGCCGACCCGCGAGGTCGTCGCGCTGATGACGGGACGCAACGTCGAGTACGTGTTCCCGGAACGGCCCGCCCGGGCACCCGGCGGCACCCCGATCCTGGAGGTCCGAGGGCTGGCCCGGGACGGCGAGTTCGAACCCCTCGACCTGAGCATCCGTCCCGGCGAGATCGTCGGCCTCGCCGGACTCGTCGGGTCGGGCCGCTCCGAGATCCTGGAGACGATCTACGGTGCCCGCAAACCCACCGCCGGCCACGTCAGCGTCGACGGACGCCCGCTGCGACCCGGCAGTGTCCGCGCCGCCGTCCGCGCCGGCCTCGGACTCGCCCCCGAGGAACGCAAGGCGCAGGCCCTGCTGATGCTGGAGTCGGTCACCCGCAACGTCTCCGTCTCCTCCATGTCCCGCTTCGCCCGCGCGGGCTGGATCGACCGGAGTGCCGAACATCGGGCCGCGCGGGCCGCGACGCGCGAGCTGTCGCTGCGGCCCGACAACCCGAACGTGCCGGTGCGCACCCTGTCCGGCGGCAACCAGCAAAAGGCCGTCCTGGCCCGCTGGCTGCTGCGTGGCTGCCGGGTGCTGCTGCTCGACGAACCGACCCGTGGGGTCGACGTCGGCGCCCGCGCCGAACTGTATGCAGTCGTCCGTCGACTGGCTGACGAAGGCCTCGCCGTGCTGTTGGTCTCCAGCGAGGTCCCCGAGGTGCTCGGCCTCGCCGACCGTGTCCTGGTGCTGCGCGAGGGCCGCGTCGTCCACACGGCGCCCGCCCGCGACCTCGACGAACACCGCGTCCTCGACCTCGTCATGGAAGGAAGCCCCGCGTCATGACGCAGCCCGTCTCCCCGCCCAGGGACAGCGCCGACAAGGTGCCGTCGACGAACGAAGCCCCGGCCTGGCGGTCCCTCGTGTTCCGCGCAGACCTGCGCACCCTCTCCCTCCTCGGCGTGCTCGCCGCGCTGATCGTCATCGGCGGCATCAGCAAGCCGGAGCAGTTCCTCGACACCCGCAACCTCCAACTCGTCCTCACCCAGGCCTCGGTGATCGGTGTCGTCACCGTCGGGATGACCTTCGTCATCACCTCCGGCGGCATCGACCTGTCCGTCGGCGCGATCGTCGCCCTCGCCTCGGTGTGGGCCACCACGGTCGCCACGCAGGAGTACGGCTTCGCGGGCATCCTCTTCACCGCGGTGATCGTCGGCGTCGGGTGCGGCCTGGTCAACGGGCTGCTCATCGCCTACGGCGGGGTAGTCCCGTTCATCGCGACACTCGCCATGCTGGCCTCCGCCCGCGGCCTCGCACTCCAGATCACCGACGGGCGCACGCAGATCGTCACCGTCGACGGCGTCCTCGACCTCGGCGAACGCGACGCGTACGTGCTCGGCGTCCCGCCCCTGGTCATGGTGTTCGCACTCGTGACGGTCATCGGATGGCTGGTGCTGAACCGGACCACCTTCGGGCGCCGCACCGTCGCCGTCGGCGGCAACGCCGAGGCCGCCCGGCTCGCCGGCATCGACGTACGCCGTCAGCGGCTGTACCTCTACCTGCTGTCCGGACTGTGCTGCGGCATCGCCGCCTTCCTGCTGGTCATCCTGTCCGGCTCAGGCCAGAACACCAACGGCAACCTCTACGAACTCGACGCCATCGCGGCCGCGATCATCGGCGGCACCCTGCTCAGCGGGGGGCGCGGCACCATCGTCGGCTCCGTGCTCGGCGTCCTGATCTTCACCACGATCACCAACATCTTCGCCCTGAACAACCTGCAGAGCGACGTCCAGCAGATCGCCAAGGGCGCGATCATCGTCGCCGCCGTGCTGGTCCAGCGCCGTACCGCGAGCACGAACTGAGGAAAGGGTTCACCGCCATGCCAGAGCCGACGACTTTTCAGAATCGCTCCACCAGTCGCAGAGGACTGCTCTTCGGGACCGCCGCCGTCTCGGCCGGTGTCCTCCTCACGGGTTGCACCAGCAACGAGTCCGGTGACGACGAGCCGGCGGCGAACGACCAGCCGGCCGCCGAGGACAAGCCCGGCAAGCAGGTCACCATCGGCTTCGCCGGCCCGCAGGCCGACCACGGCTGGCTCAACGCCATCAACGACAACGCCAAGAAGCGGGCCGAGAAGTACTCCGACGTCACCTTGGAGATCACCGAGGGCTCCAACGACACCGCCCAGCAGATCGGTCAGATCGAGACCCTCATCAACAAGAAGGTCGACGTCCTGGTCGTGCTGCCCGCCGACGGCAAGGCGCTCACGCAGGTCGGCCTCAAGGCGATGCGGGCGGGCATCCCCGTCGTCAACCTCGACCGGATCTTCAACACCCCTCAGGCGTACCGCTGTTGGATCGGCGGCGACAACTACGGCATGGGCCTGAGCGCCGGTCACTACATCGGCGAGAAGCTCAAGGGGAAGTCGGGTGCAAGAGTCATCGAACTGGCCGGCCTGGACAACCTGGAACTCACCAAGCAGCGCACCCAGGGCTTCGACGACGCGCTGAAGAACTACCCCAACGTCAGGAAGGTGGCCCGCCAGGCGGCCGACTTCACGGTCGAGTCCGGGCAGGCCAAGATGGCCCAACTCCTGCAGGCCCAGTCGACGTTCGACGCACTGTGGAACCACGACGACGACCAGGGCGTGGGCGCGCTGCGCGCCATCGAGCAGGCAGGGCGCGACGACTTCCTGATGGTCGGCGGCGCGGGCGCCCTGTCCGCCTTCCAGGCCATCAAGCAGGACAACGGCGTCCTGAAGGCGACCGTCCTCTACCCGCCGACCATGGCCGCCTCCGCGATCGATCTCGCCCGCGCCCTGGGCCAGACCAAGGGTGTGAGCGGCCTCGCCGAGTACGAGATCCCGGCCTCGATCACGCTCTACTCGGCCGTCGTGGACAAGGACAACGTCGACCAGTACATGTCCACCGGCTTCAAGTGAGGCGTCCCGCCGAAGGGGCCCGGTTCCTCGACGGTCCGGGCTGCACCCCCCACCGCGCCACCACGACGAGGAGGACACCGCGTATGGCACAGCCGCAGCAGTCAGCAGGGGCGGAGGAGAACGGGCCGGACAGGGCCGGGGCCCGGAACCCGGCGCCGGCCGGGGCGGAGCTCCTGACGGCGACCGGGGCGGAGCGCCTGGAGGGTGCCGAGGCCGGAAAGCCGGCGTTGCGCGTCGGCATGGTCGGCTACGCCTTCATGGGTGCCGCCCACTCCCAGGGCTGGCGTACCGCGGGCCGCGTCTTCGACCTGCCCCGCACTCCGGTCCTGGCCGCGCTCTGCGGACGGGACGCGGTGGCCGTCCGTGCCGCGGCCGACCGGCACGGCTGGGCGTCCACCGAGACCGAGTGGCGTGCCCTGATCGCGCGGGACGACATCGATCTCGTCGACATCTGCACCCCCGGCGACAGCCACGCCGAGATCGCCCTCGCCGCCCTGGCCGCCGGCAAGCACGTGCTGTGCGAGAAACCCCTCGCGAACACCGTCGAGGAGGCCGAGGCGATGACCCGCGCGGCGGACATCGCCCTTGCGCACGGCCAGTTGGCCATGGTCGGCTTCAACTACCGTCGGCTGCCCGCCACTGCCCTGGCCCGCTCGATGGTCGCCGGCGGCCGCCTCGGCACCCTGCGGCACGTGCGGGTGACGTACCTTCAGGACTGGCTGGTGGACCCTCAGTTCCCGCTGACCTGGCGCCTGCGCAGGGAACTGGCGGGCTCGGGATCGCTCGGCGACCTCGGCGCGCACATCGTCGACCTCGCCCAGTACCTGGCGGGGGAACCGCTGGCCGGGGTCTCCGCCCTCACCGAGACCTTCGTACGGGAGCGTCCGCTGCCCGGCGGCCCCGGCGGCGGCCTGTCCGCGACGTCCGCCGTCGGCAGCCGCACCGGTCAGGTCACCGTGGACGACGCCGCCCTGTTCACCGGACGCTTCAGCTCCGGCGCCCTCGCCTCCTTCGAGGCCACCCGGTACGCCACCGGCCGGAAAAACGCCCTGCGCATCGAACTCAACGGCGAACTCGGCTCACTCGCCTTCGACCTGGAGCGCCTCAACGAACTCGCGTACCACGACGGTACGGAGCCCGCGGCGCACGCCGGCTTCCGCCGCATCCTCGTCACCGAACCCGACCACCCCTACCTGGACGCCTGGTGGCCGCCGGGCCACGGTCTCGGCTACGAGCACACCTTCGTCCACCAGGCCCGCGACCTGGTCCACGCCATCGCCGAGGGCCGCCGGCCCGAACCCTCCTTCGCCGACGGGCTCCAGGTGCAGCGCGTCCTGGCGGCGGTCGAGGAGAGCGCCGAGAAGAACTCCGTCTACACGCCCATAGCGGCCTGAGGAGGCCCCGCGACATGCCGCGCACCTTCACGCTCTTCACCGGCCAGTGGGCCGACCTGCCGCTCGAAGAGGTCTGCCGCCTGGCCCGCGAATTCGGCTACGACGGTCTCGAACTGGCCTGTTGGGGCGACCACTTCGAGGTCGACAAGGCACTCGCCGACCCGTCGTACATCGACTCGCGTCACCAACTCCTCGACAAGTACGGCCTCACCTGCCGGGCCATCTCCAATCACCTCGTCGGCCAGGCGGTCTGCGACGCCATCATCGACGAGAGGCACCAGGCCATCCTGCCCGCCCGCATCTGGGGCGACGGCGACGCGGAGGGCGTACGGCGGCGGGCCGCGGCCGAGATCGCCGACACCGCCCGCGCCGCGGCCGCCTTCGGAGTCGACACCGTCGTCGGTTTCACCGGGTCGTCGATCTGGCACCTGGTCGCCATGTTCCCGCCCGCGCCGGCCTCGATGATCGAGCGCGGCTACGAGGACTTCGCCAGGCGGTGGAATCCGATCCTCGACGTCTTCGACGCGGAAGGTGTGCGGTTCGCGCACGAAGTCCACCCGAGCGAGATTGCATACGACTACTGGACGACTGTATGCGCGCTGGATGCGGTCGACCGTCGACCGGCTTTCGGCCTCAATTTCGACCCGAGCCACTTCGTGTGGCAGGACCTCGACCCGGTCGGCTTCCTCTGGGACTTCCGCGACCGCATCTACCACGTCGACTGCAAAGAGGCCCGCAAGCGGCTCGACGGCCGCAACGGCCGCCTCGGCTCCCACCTGCCCTGGGGCGACCCGCGCCGCGGCTGGGACTTCGTCTCCGCGGGCCACGGAGACGTCCCCTGGGAGGACGTCTTCCGGATGCTGCGCTCCATCGACTACCAGGGCCCCATCTCCGTGGAGTGGGAGGACGCCGGCATGGACCGGCTGCAGGGCGCACCCGAGGCCCTGGCCCGCCTGAAGGCATACGACTTCGAGCCGCCGTCGGCCTCATTCGACGCGGCGTTCGGCGGCAACGAGTAGCCCGACCGCGTTGCCCCTGCCACGACTTCCGGGATGACGGCGCATCCCGGCGCACCACACCCGCACGTACAACCGGCCCCATTCTGGAGGCACCCGTGCACGGGAACGACAGCACCACCAGCACCGACAGAATCGAGACCCACAGACGACGCCTGCCGTTCCGCAAGGCGGTCGCCCTGCTCAGCGGGGTGCTGCTCGCAGGTGCGTCCCTCACCCTCACCGCGCCGCAGGCCGGCGCAGCCGTCGCCGACCCGGGAGCCGCGCCGGCCGCGCCGGCCGCCTCCGCCGCCGAGGACTTCCAGCAGGTCACCCTCGCCAAGGGCGAGCCGGAGGTCGGCGAG
This sequence comes from Streptomyces sp. AC555_RSS877, assembly GCF_019049245.1. GTDB lineage: Bacteria > Actinomycetota > Actinomycetes > Streptomycetales > Streptomycetaceae > Streptomyces. The sequence goes on from NZ_JAGMUK010000054.1 coordinate 299,414, forward strand.
CCCATGTCGCTCGCCGTCCTTCCCGACCGCTCGGTCCTGCACACCTCGCGCGACGGCGAACTCCGCCTCACCGACGCGGCGGGCAACACCAGACTCGCCGGCAAGCTCGACGTCTACTCCCACGACGAAGAGGGCCTCCAAGGCATCGGCGTGGACCCCGACTTCACGAGCAACCGCTTCATCTACCTCTACTACGCGCCCCCGTTGGACACTCCCGCGGGCGACGCCCCCGAGACCGGCACCGCCGCCGACTTCGCGCCCTTCGACGGCGTCAACCGGCTCTCCCGGTTCGTCCTGAACACCGACGGCACCCTCGACGCCGCCAGCGAGAAGAAGATCCTCGACGTCCCGGCCTCGCGCGGCCTGTGCTGCCACGTCGGCGGCGACATCGACTTCGACGCGGCGGGCAACCTGTACCTGTCGACCGGCGACGACACCAACCCGTTCCAGTCGGACGGCTTCACTCCCATCGACGACCGGGACGGCCGCAACCCCGCCTTCGACGCCCGGCGTTCGTCCGGCAACACCAACGACCTGCGCGGCAAGATCCTGCGCATCAAGGTGAACGCCGACGGTTCGTACACGGTCCCCGACGGCAACCTCTTCGCGCCCGGTACCGACAAGACGCGGCCCGAGATCTACGCGATGGGCTTCCGCAACCCGTTCCGCTTCAGCGTCGACAAGAAGACCGGCATCCTCTACGTCGGTGACTACGGCCCCGACGCCGGCACCGCCGACCCGGCCCGCGGACCGGCCGGTCAGGTGGAGTTCGCCCGGGTCACCGGCCCCGGCAACTTCGGATGGCCGTTCTGCACGGGCGACAACGACCCGTACATCGCATACGACTTCGCGACCGGTGTATCCGGTGCGCCGTTCGACTGCAGCGCACCGAAGAACACCTCCCCGCACAACACCGGTCTGACCGACCTGCCGCCCGCCCAGCCGGCCTGGATCCCGTACGACGGCGGATCCGTGCCCGAGTTCGGCACCGGCTCCGAGTCCCCGATGGGCGGGCCGGTCTACGACTACGACGCCTCGCTCGACTCGCCGGTGAAGTTCCCCGAGGCCTACGACGGTGACTTCTTCGCCGGGGAGTTCGGCCGCCGCTGGATCAAGCGGATCACGAGCGACGCCGACGGCACCGTCCAGTCGATCAACGACGTGCCCTGGACCGGTACCCAGATCATGGACATGGCCTTCGGCCCCGACGGCGCGCTGTACGTCCTCGACTACGGCGTCTCCTGGTTCGGCGGCGACGAGCACTCGGCCCTGTACCGCATCGAGAACGCCACGGACGGCCACTCCCCGGTCGCGCAGGCCGCGGCGAGCCGGACTTCGGGCCAGGCCCCGCTGCGGGCGAGCTTCTCCTCCGCGGGCACCTCCGACCAGGACGGCGACGCCCTCACCTACAGCTGGGACTTCGGCGACGGCGCCAAGTCGACCGCGGCCAACCCGACGCACACGTACAAGAAGAACGGCACGTACACCGCGACCCTGACCGCGAAGGACCCGAGCGGCCGCACCGGCAGCGCGAGCGTGCAGATCGTCGTCGGCAACACCGCGCCGAAGGTGACCCTCGAACTCCCGCGTGACGGGCAGCTGTTCAGCTTCGGCGACGCGATCCCGTTCAAGGTCCGCGTCACCGACCCCGAGGACGGCAGGAACATCGACTGCTCGAAGGTCAAGGTCACCTTCATCCTCGGTCACGACACCCACGGCCACCCGCTGACCTCCGCCAACGGCTGCACCGGCACCATCCAGACGAGCGCCGACGGCGGCCACGACGAGGACGCCAACATCTTCGGTGTGTTCGACGCCGAGTACACCGACGGCGGGGGCGGCGGCCAGGCCCCGCTCACCACCCACGACCAGAACGTCGTCCAGCCCGAGCACCGCCAGGCCGAGCACTTCGGCGCCGCCTCCGGCGTCTCCGTCGTGGCCAAGGACACCGCTCACGGCGGGAAGACGGTCGGGGACGTGCACAACGGCGACTGGATCTCCTTCACGCCCTACGCCCTCGGCAACGCCGAGAAGGTCACGGCCCGCGTCTCCTCGGGCGGCACGGGCGGCACGCTCGAGATCCGCGCCGGATCCGCGAGGGGCACGCTGCTCGGAAAGGCGACCGTGCCGGTGACCGGCGGCTGGGACACCTTCCAGGACGTCGGCGCCGACCTGTCGCGCGCCCCGCGCGGCACGACCACCCTGTACCTCGTCTTCAAGGGCAGAGGCACCGGGGCCCTGTACGACGTGGACGACTTCACCTTCACGACGGGCTGAGAGGAGGGATCGAGATGCGACCAACCAGGCGTCTGAGTACCGCGGTTGTCGGCGCGGCGCTGCTCCTCGGCTGCGTCTCCGGGCCCGCCGCCTCGCACCCCGAGGACGACGAACGGGTGCTCGTCTTCTCCAAGACGGCAGGTTTCCGGCACGACTCGATCCCGGACGGCGTGGCGGCGGTCCGACAGCTCGGGCAGGCCGAGGGCTTCAAGGTCGACGCGACGGAGGACGCCGGCGCGTTCACCGCGCGCAACCTGCGGCGGTACGACGCGGTCGTGTTCCTGTCCACGACCGGAGACGTCCTCGACGCCACCCAACAGGCGGCCTTCGAGGGCTACATCCGCCACGGCGGCGGCTACGTCGGCGTTCACGCCGCCGCCGACACCGAGTACGACTGGGAGTTCTACGGCGGCCTCGCCGGCGCCTACTTCCAGTCGCACCCGGCGATCCAGCCCGCGACCGTCACCGTCGAGGACCGTGCGCACCCGGCGACCTCGGACCTGGCGAAGACCTGGGGACGCACCGACGAGTGGTACAACTACCGCTCGAATCCCCGGGAGCGGGCCCACGTCCTCGCCTCGCTCGACGAGTCGTCGTACACCGGCGGCACCATGCACGGCGACCACCCGATCGCCTGGTGCCAGACCTACCAGGGCGGCCGTGCCTTCTACACGGGCGGCGGGCACACGAAGGAGTCGTACGCGGATCCGGTATTCCGTCGACACCTGGCCGGTGGAATCCTGTATGCAATAGGTGATGTGCAGGCGGACTGTCGACCGGAGACCGGATACCGTCCGCTCTTCGACGGCAGCTCGACGGCCGGCTGGAGTCAGGCCGGCCCGGGCTCCTTCGCCCTGGACGACGACGGCACGATCACCTCGTCGGGCGGGATGGGGATGCTCTGGTACGCCGACCGGGCCTTCGGGGCGTACTCGCTGAAGCTCGACTGGAAGATGGCCAGTGAGTCCGGCGACGACAACTCCGGGGTGTTCGTGGGCTTCCCGCCCTCGTCCGACCCGTGGTCGGCGGTGAACAACGGCTACGAGATCCAGATCGACGCCAGCGATGTGCCGGAGAAGACCACCGGCTCCGTCTACGGGTTCCGGTCCGCCGACGTGAAGAAGCGCGACCGCGCGCTGAACCCGCCGGGGGAGTGGAACACGTACGAGATCCGGGTGGAGGGCGAGCGTCTGCGCGTCTGGCTCAACGGCGTGAAGATCAACGACTTCACCAACACCGATCCGGCCCGCAGTCTCAGGGACGGCCACGTCGGCATCCAGAACCACGGAGCCGACGACCGGGTGTCCTTCCGCGACATCCGGATCAAGGAACTGCCCGCGAGGTCCGTGGCACCTACAGCTTCGCAGGGCGACTGAGCGGCGGCGGGCGGGGGACGCCGGACCCCCGCCCGCCGCCTCCCCCCACCGCGAGCTCCGTACGACCGCCGGCTGTGCGTACGGCTCAGGCCTTCGTACGACGGCTTCGCGCGACGGCTTCGCGTGACGGTTTCGCGCAACGGTTTCGCGCAACGGTTTCGCGCGACCTCGCGCGGCTTCATACGGCTCCATCCGGCTTCGTACGACGTGTTCGATCAAGGAGGCTGCCCATGTCCGCGTCCGTTTCCGCATCGCGCGTCGGTGTATGGCTGATCGGGGCGCGCGGCTCCGTCGCCACCACGGTCGTCGCCGGCTGCGCCGCAGTGAGCGCGGGCCTGCACCCACCGAGCGGCCTGGTCACCGAGACACCCGCGTTCGCCGACAGCGGCCTGCCGGCCCTGGGCGACCTCGTCTTCGGCGGTCACGACACACTCGACTGCCCCCTGCCCAAACGCGCGGAGGCGCTGGCGGCCGACGGTGTCCTGCCGTACGGCCTCCCTGCGGCGATCGAGGCAGAACTGAGTTCCGCGGACCGGGAGATCAGGCCCGGCGGACCCGTCCCGGACGACACCCGCAGCGAGGACGAGCTGATCACCGCCTTCACCGCGGACATCCGGGACTTCGTTCGGCGGCGCTCCCTGGACCGGGCAGTCGTGGTGAACGTCGCCTCCACGGAACCGGCGGCAACCTGCACCGACCTGCCTGCCAGCTCCCTCTATGCGGCGGCGGCCCTGCGCGCGGGCTGCCCGTACGTGAACTTCACCCCGTCGACCGGCCTGCATCATCCGGCGCTGGCGCCGCTCGCCGGGTCGTCGGGACTCCCGTACGCGGGCCGGGACGGCAAGACCGGCCAGACCCTGCTCCGCTCGGTGCTGGGCCCGATGTTCACGCAGCGGGCACTCACCGTGCGGGCCTGGTCCGGGACCAATCTGCTGGGCGGTGGCGACGGAGCCTCCCTCTCCGACCCGGCCGCCGCGGCGGCGAAGAACGCGGGCAAGGAGCGGGTCCTCGCCGAGACCCTCGGCACGGTCCCCGAGGGCGAGGTCCACATCGACGACGTTCCCGTACTCGGCGACTGGAAGACCGCCTGGGACCACATCGCCTTCGACGGCTTCCTCGGCGCCCGCATGATCCTCCAGACCACCTGGCAGGGCTGCGACTCCGCCCTGGCCGCGCCCCTGGTCCTCGACCTGGCCCGCCTGGTCGCCCGCGCCCACGAGCGGGGCCTGTCCGGCCCGCTGGCCGATCTCGGCTTCTACTTCAAGGACCCGTTGGGCACGGGGCCGTCGTCCCTGGGGGAGCAGTACGCGGCACTGGTGAAGTTCGGGCAGCGGCTGGCGGCCGGGGCGGTGCGATGAACGGCCCCGCGGCGAGAGCGGCCTGGGCCGAACTGCTCCGTCTCCCCGCCCTGTTCACCGTTCCGGGCGACGCCCTGGCCGGTGCGGCGGCAGCCGCCCCGCACCCGAACTCCCGCACCCTGCTCGCCGTCTGCTCCTCCCTTTGTCTGTACGAGGCCGGCATGGCCCTCAACGACTGGGCCGACCGGGACGAAGACGCCGCCGAGCGCCCGCACCGGCCCCTGCCCTCCGGTCGCGTCCGCCCCACCGCGGCGCTCGCGGCGGCCTGCGCCCTCACCGGCGCCGGCCTGTCCCTGGCCGCTCGCGCCGGCCGCCCCGCTCTTGCCGTCGCGACGACCTTGGCGGCGACCGTCTGGGCGTACGACCTCGCCCTGAAACGCACCCCCGCGGGCCCAGTGGCCATGGCGGCGGCGCGCGGCCTGGACCTGCTGCTCGGCGCCACGGCCACGGCCACGGCCACGACGAGCGCGCGGGCGTTCGGGCAGGTGGGGACGACGCCGGCCACGGGCACCGCGATCGGCATCCGCCGGGCCCTTCCGTCCGCCGCTCTCCTCAGCGCACACACCCTCACGGTCACGACCGTGTCGCGCCGGGAGACCCAAGGCGGCGCACCTCTGGTCCCGCTGGCGGCCCTGGCCGCCACCACCGCGCTGACCCGGCTTCTGACACGTCCGTCCAAACAGCCGGGCGTGCCCGGGCCCCCAGGCGAAGCCGCCCTGCGCACCGCGCTCGCCGTCGGCTACGCGACGACCGCCGCCCGCCCCTACTTCCACGCCGCTCTCAACCCGTCACCCCCGCTCACCCAACGAGCCGTCAGCGGCGGCATCCGCGCCACGATCCCCTTCCAGGCCGCCCTCTCCGCCCGCTCCGGCGCCCCCGTCAGCGCGCTGCTCACGGCCGCCCTGGCCCCGCTCGCCGGGAGGTTCGCGAGGAAGGTGAGCGTGACATGAGCCCCGATGCCCTCCGCCCGTCGACCGGCGGGGCCGGCACCCGAAGCGCCGGAGACACCCGGCCGCACAGCCTCGCAGCCATGCCCCACCCGCACAGTCCCGCCCTCACCCCCCACCCGTTCGACCCCTCAACCAGCTCGCCCTCCTCCACCCCCCGCCCTCTCCGTTTCGGCTACGGCACCAACGGTCTCGCCGACCTCCGCCTCGACGACGCCCTCGGCCTCCTCGCCGACCTCGGTTACGACGGCGTCGGGCTGACCCTCGACCACATGCACCTCGACCCGTTCGCCCCGGACCTGGCCGCCCGCACCCGCCGCCTCGCGCAACGGCTGGACGTGCTCGGGCTGTCGGTCACCGTGGAGACGGGCGCTCGCTATGTGCTCGACCCCCGGCGCAAACACGGCCCCTCCCTGCTGGACCCCGACCCGGACGACCGCGCCCGACGCGTCGGCCTGCTGATCCGCGCGGTCCAGGTGGCCGCCGACCTCGGTGCCCACGCCGTTCACTGCTTCAGCGGGATCACACCGGCGGGCACGGACGCGGACACGGCATGGAAACGTCTGGCCGAGACACTCGCCCCCGTACTGGACGCCGCCACCCGTGCCGGCATCCCCTTGGCGGTCGAACCCGAACCCGGTCACCTCCTCGCCACCCTCGCGGACTTCCACCGACTCCGCCGTACCCTCGGCGATCCGCAGCACCTCGGCCTGACCCTCGACATCGGCCACTGCCAGTGCCTGGAGCCCTGGTCTCCCGCCGAGTGCGTACGCGCCGCCGCCCCCTGGCTGCGGCACGTCCAGATCGAGGACATGCGCCGCGGCGTCCACGAACACCTCCCTCTCGGAGACGGGGAGATCGACTTCCCGGCGGTGCTCGCCGCCCTGTCCACGACCGGCTACCAGGGCCTGGCCGTCGTGGAGCTGCCCCGTCACTCCCACGCGGGCCCCCACTTCGCCGAACTTTCCCTCCCGTTCCTCCGTCACGCGGCGGCGCCCTCGCCACGGAGTACCTCATGACCCACACCGACGCCGACCCGGCGCCCCCGGCGGCAGGCATCCAGGGCGCCACCCTCGCCCACACCCCGCCGCCCGACCTGCACAGCCGCGCCGTCGCCGCCCTCGGCGGAGCCGCCCGCGCCTGGCTCGACCAGGCCCTCGACGAGGCCGCCGCACACCCCGGCAGGCACGGGCCCATCTCGGTGTGGGAGCTGCGCCTCGCCGAGGCGGGGCGCCGCTGCGGCTCCGCGTACGCCGACGCCGTCCGCGTCCTCATCCTGCACGCGGCCCGTGCCGACACGGACGCGCTCACCCGCGTCTACAGGCAGGGCACCGCCGCCGAACGCCGAGCCGTCCTGCACGCGCTGCCCCACCTGGTGACCGGTCCGAACGCCCTCCCGCTCGTCGAGGACGCTCTGCGCACCAACGACACCAGCCTCCTCGCCGCCGCGGTCGGCCCGTACGCCGCCCGGCACCTGCCTGCCCAGCACTGGCGCCACGCCGTCCTGAAGTGCCTCTTCACCGGTGTGCCCGTCGATGCGGTGGCCGACCTGGACCGCCGGGCGGACGGGGACCCGGAACTCGCCCGCATGCTCCGCGACTACGCCGCCGAACGCGCCGCTGCCGGCCGACCCGTCCCCGAGGACCTGTACCGCGTCCTGACCCTGACCGACCCCACGGCCGCCCCGCCCGCTGTGAAGGGCGGTCCGGGCGGCGACGGCGAGGAGTTCTGATGCGCATCTTCGACCCCCACATCCACATGACGTCCCGCACCACCGACGACTACGAGGCCATGCGCGCCGCCGGCGTCCGTGCCGTCGTCGAGCCGTCCTTCTGGCTCGGCCAGCCCCGCACCTCACCCGCCTCCTTCCTCGACTACTTCGACTCCCTCCTGGGCTGGGAGCCCTTCCGTGCCGCCCAGTACGGCATCGCCCACCACTGCACGCTCGCCCTCAACCCGAAGGAGGCCAACGACCCGCGCTGCGTGCCCGTCCTCGACGAACTGCCCCGGTATCTCGTCAAGGACCAGGTCGTGGCCGTCGGCGAGATCGGCTACGACTCGATGACCCCCGCCGAGGACAACGCCCTCGCCGCGCAGCTGCAGCTCGCCGCCGACCACCGTCTGCCCGCCCTCGTCCACACTCCGCACCGCGACAAGCTCGCCGGTCTGCGCCGCACCCTCGACGTCGTCCGGGAGTCGGCGCTGTCCCCGGACCGTGTCCTGGTCGACCACCTCAACGAGACGACCGTCGAAGAGGCCAAGGACAGCGGCTGTTGGCTGGGCTTCTCCGTCTATCCGGAGACCAAGATGGACGAGGACCGGATGGTCGCGATCCTCCACGCGTACGGGCCCGAGCGGGTGCTGGTGAACTCCGCCGCGGACTGGGGCCGCAGCGACCCCCTCAAGACGCGCAGGGTCGGCGACCTGATGCTGGCCGAGGGCTTCACCGAGGACGACGTCGACCGGGTGCTGTGGCGCAACCCCGTCGCCTTCTACGGCCTCAGCGGCCGTCTGAACCTAGAGGTCTCCGCGCCCGACGCCACCCACGAGGGCAACTCCGTACTGCGCGGCGGGGAGTGAGCGATGCGCTTCCGCCACCCCGACGGCTCCACCGTCCACCTCGCCTACTGCACCAACGTCCATCCCGCCGAAACCCTCGACGGTGTCCTCGCCCAGCTCCGGGACCACTGCGAGCCCGTCCGCCGGCGCCTCGGACGCGACCGGCTCGGCATCGGCCTGTGGCTCGCCAAGGACGCCGCCCGCGCCCTCGTCAGCGACCCGTGCTCCCTGCGCGCGCTGCGCACGGAACTCGACCGGCGCGGCCTCGAGGTCGTCACCCTCAACGGCTTCCCCTACGAGGGCTTCGGCGCCGAAGAGGTCAAGTACCGGGTGTACCGGCCGGACTGGGCCGACCCGGAACGCCTCGACCACACCACGGCCCTGGCCCGGGTCCTGGCCGGCCTCCTCCCCGACGACGTCACCGAGGGCAGCATCTCCACACTGCCGCTCGCCTGGCGCACCGCTCTGCCCTCCACCGACGGCTCGGCGACGGCGGACGGCACGTCCACGGCAGCGCGCGCCGAGACAGCCCGCACCGCCCTGCTCGCCCTCGCCGGACGACTGGACGCCCTGACGGAGTTGACCGGCCGCTCCATCAGCGTCGGCCTCGAACCCGAACCCGGCTGCGTCGTCGAGACCACCGCCGACGCCCTCGCCCCGCTCACCGCGATCGGACACGAGCGCATCGGCATCTGCGTCGACACCTGCCACCTCGCCACCTCCTTCGAAGACCCGCACACCGCCCTGGACGCGCTCACCGGGGCCGGTGTCCCCGTCGTCAAGTCCCAGCTCTCAGCCGCCCTGCACGCCGAACACCCCCATCTCCCCGAGGTCCGCGAGGCCCTGGCAGCCTTCGACGAACCCCGCTTCCTGCACCAGACCCGCACCTCCACCGCTGCCGGCCTCCGCGGCACCGACGACCTCGGCGAGGCCCTCAAGGGCGACACGCTGCCCGATTCGGCCCCCTGGCGTGCCCACTTCCACGTCCCGCTGCACGCGGCCCCCGCCGCGCCCCTGACCTCCACGCTCCCCGTCCTGAAGGCCGCCCTGACCCGGCTCGTGGGCGGACCGCACCCGCTCACCCGCCACCTGGAGGTCGAGACCTACACCTGGCAGGCGCTCCCGCCCGAGCTGCGGCCCCGCGGCCGTTCCCAGCTCGCCGACGGCATCGCCGCCGAACTCACCCTGGCCCGGGACCTGTTGACGGACCTCGGCCTGAAGGAGCTCCCATGAGCACCCACCGGACCACCCAGGGTCCGACCCCCCTCCTCGTCCTCGACGTCGTCGGCCTCACCCCCCGTCTCCTCGACCACATGCCCCACCTCAAGGCGCTCGCCCAATCCGGCTCCCGCGCGCCGCTCGGCACCGTCCTGCCCGCTGTCACCTGCGCCGCCCAGTCCACCTTCCTGACCGGCACCCACCCCGGCGAGCACGGCATCGTCGGCAACGGCTGGTACTTCCGCGAACTCGGCGAGGTACTCCTGTGGCGTCAGCACAACGGACTGGTCGCCGGAGACAAACTCTGGGACGCCGCCCGCCGCGCGCACCCCGGCTACACGGTCGCCAACATCTGCTGGTGGTACGCCATGGGCGCCGACACCGACATCACCGTCACCCCCCGTCCCGTCTACTACGCCGACGGCCGCAAGGAACCCGACTGCTACACGCGGCCCGCCGCCCTCCACGACGAACTCACTGGGAAACTCGGCACCTTCCCCCTCTTCCACTTCTGGGGACCCGGCGCGGACCTGGTCTCCAGCCGCTGGATCATCGACGCGACCCGCCACATCATCCGCACCCGCCACCCCGACCTGACACTCTGCTACCTCCCCCACCTCGACTACGACCTGCAGCGCTTCGGCCCCGACGACCCGCGCTCCCTGAAGGCCGCCGCCGACCTGGACGCGGCCATGGCCCCGCTTCTGGACGACGCCCGAGCCGAGGGCCGTACCGTCGTCGCCCTGTCCGAGTACGGCATCACCCGCGTGGACCGCCCCGTCGACATCAACCGCGCCCTGCGCCGCGCAGGGCTTTTGGAGGTGCACACCCAGGACGGCATGGAGTACCTCGACCCGATGGCCTCCCGCGCCTTCGCCGTCGCCGACCACCAGATCGCCCACGTGTACGTCCGCCGGCCCGAAGACCTCGACGCGACGCGGGCCGCCCTCGACGGCCTGCCCGGCATCGAGCAACTCCTGGACGACCAGGGCAAGAAGGCCCACCACCTCGACCATCCGCGCTCCGGCGAGTTCGTCGCCGTCGCGGAGCCGGACGCCTGGTTCACGTACTACTACTGGCTCGACGACGCCCGCGCGCCCGACTTCGCGCAGCTGGTCGAGATCCACCGCAAACCCGGCTACGACCCGGTCGAACTGTTCATGGACCCGCTCGACCCCTATGTGAAGGTGAAGGCGGCCACGGCACTGGCCCGCAAGAAGCTCGGCATGCGCTACCGCATGGCGGTCGTGCCGCTGGATCCCTCACCTATTCGCGGCAGCCACGGCCGCCTTCCCGCGAGCGACGACGACGGTCCGCTCCTCATCTGCTCCACCCCCCGCGCTGTCGGAGACCGCGTGGCGGCCACCGACGTGAAAGCACTGCTGCTCCACCTGTCCGGTCTGTCCTGACTGGTCACCAGTGAAGCACTCACCACTGACAACGCCCTCCCACCACGAGGAGTTCCAGATGAGCCGCACACCCCGCACCACCGCGACGAGCAAGGCGCACGACCCCGAACTCACCCACCGCCTCACCAGACGAGGCATGCTCGGCGTGGCCGCCGGAACCACCGCCGCCGCACTGCTCGGCGCCGCGGCGGCCCCCGCCACCGCCGCCACAACCGCCGCGACCGGTACCGCGACCTCCGCCGCCGGCCGGGGCCGCCCCGTCCTGCCGCCCGGGCGGCTCGGGATCCAGCTGTACAGCCTGCGCGACAAGGTCTCCACGCTGGGCTTCGCCCCCGTCTTCGCCGAGCTCGAGAAGTACGGCTACGACGAGGTCGAGTTCGCCGGCTACACCCAGGGCTCGGCCGGTCGGATCACGCTCGCCCAGCTCAAGCGGCTGGCCAGGAACCACGGCCTGAACCCGATCGGCAGCCACGTCGGCTACTACTCCAGCGACCCGAACGCCTACACCTTCGCCCAGAACCTCACCAAGGTCCTCGACGACGCCCAGGCCCTCGGCCTCAAGCACATCGGCACCGCCGCCGGCCCGTTCCGCTACGGCTCCACCGTGGACGCCTGGAAGCGCGCGGCCGAGGACTTCAACACCTACGGTGCGGCGGCCAGGGCGCGCGGCATGAAGTTCTACCAGCACAACCACTCCGAGGAGTTCTCCTTCGCCACCGACAACCCCAAGGTCCGGCTGTACGACGTGCTGCTCGCCGAGACCGACCCCGACCTGGTGTTCCTGGAGATGGACATCTTCTGGGCGTACTCGGGCCAGTTCCGCTTCTCGAAGCGGCCCGACGGCACGCCCGCGCCCTTCGAACCCCTCGACTACGTCCTCAAGCAGCCCCACCGCTACCCGCTCTTCCACGTCAAGGACGGTGAGAGCGACCCGGCGAACCAGTACGGCTACCGCATGACCGACGTCGGTGACGGCGACATCGACTACCAGCGGTTCATCTCCGCCGTGACCCGGCTGCGCGGCCAACGGCTCGCCCACCACTGGCAGGCCGAGCACGACAACCCGACCGAGTCCTTCACGTTCGCACGGCGTTCGAGCGCACATCTGCACTCGCTGCGCGAGAAGTGCTGACGGCGCTCGCACCCGCGTGAGGCGGCCCTCCCCGGTCCTGGGGAGGGCCGCCTCACGCGTGCCGCCTCATCCGTCGCTGCCGCGCCGTCCGGTGCGACGGGGCCGGCCGTCATGTCACGCCATCTCCTCACCGAGCGGGTGCGGGTTGGGAGCGATGTGCCGGGCCTGCGGCCTGCCCGGTGCCTTCAGGAAGAGCGCCAATACCGCGGAGGCCAGACCGATGCAGCCCGCTATGACGAACGCGCCCTCGTAGTCCCACACGTTGACCACGACCGCGCCCATCCCCGATCCCACGAGCCCCGAGATCAGCTTCGAGCTGTAGACCATGCCGTAGTTGGACGCGTTGTTGTTCTCCCCGAAGTAGTCCGCGGTCATCGCCGCGAACAGCGGGAAGATCGCGCCGCCGCCGAACCCGGAGACCATGGAGCAGAACAGGAAGAACGGCATGCTGCCCATCTGGCCCGAGATCAACACCCCGAACTGCGCGGTCCCCAGCACCAGACACACGATGATCAGCGTGTTGCGGCGCCCGAACTTGTCGGAGATCCAGCCGATGACCCCGCGCCCGGTGCCGTTGACGATGGCCTTCAGGGACATCGCCGTGGCCACGATCCCGCCCGCGAAGCCCATGTCCTTGCCGAACGGCACCTGGAAGGCGATACCGAAGATGTTGATGCCGGCCGTGCACAGCAGGCAGAACCACATCATCCACAGCACAGGGGTGCGGGCGGCCTCCTTGGGGGTGTACTGCTTGACCGCGGGCGGGTTCTTCTCCAGTGCCCGGCGGATCTTCGGGTCGTCGGTCTGCCGCAGCGGGTCGACGTTCGCGGGCCACCAGTTCTTCGGCGGGTCCTTGAAGAACCAGCCCGCGAACGCGACGACCGCGCAGCAGATGACACCCACCATCACCAGGACGACCTCGTAGTTGCTCAGGTCCATGTACGAGGTGAACAGGAAGACGAAGGGCACCGACCCGTAGGCGAAGCCGCCGTTGACCATGCCGGTCTTGCCGCCCTTGCGCTCCGGATACCATTTGCCGACCATGTTCACGCAGGTCGCGTAGACGAGGCCGGCGCCGATGCCGCTGAACATGCCGAAACCGATGTAGGCGACGATCACGTGCGGCGCGAACGCCAGCGAGATGTAGCCGCAGATCGTGCCGAACGCGCCGAGCATCATCGCGTACCGCGCGGGGAGCCGGCCGCTCTCCCGCAGCTGCCCGGCGGGGAAGGCGACGGCGGCCTGGAAGAACACCCAGACGCCCATCAGCCAGAAGATGTGCCCGTTGTCCCACAGGTGGGCCTCGTGCAGGGTGTCCTCGGCGGAGGTGAACGCGTACTCCGAGGAGCTGATCCCCATCATGCCGATCCACGGGAAGAGCACCATGGTCCATCGTGGCCGGCCCATGATGTCCCGGTCGGTCTCACCGATCCGGTACAGGCGGCCGTTGCGGTCCGTCACCTCCCTGTAGGGGACGGGTGTGGAGAAGTCGGTGGTTGTCATGTGTGTCGCACCCCTTGCGTCGAAAGCTCTGGCCAGCGCCCCCTGTCCAATGCCTTTCGTGTGCGCACGGGTCCCGGGGCCGGCCGACGCGCACCGTCGCCCGGCCCCCGCACCGGCTCACCTCATGAACCGCCCCCCAACAGTCCCGCCGCCCGCGCCCAGCGGTACTTCGCGCCGAGTACGGCCACCGGCTGCTCGGTCGTGTACGGGTACGCCACGACGCCGCGCTCGTAGAGGTACTGGCAGGCCTCCTCCACCTCGACGTCGCCCGCGAGGGACGCCACCACCGGCTTCTCGATGCCGCGCTCCCGGAACTCGGCCACCACGCGCGCGGTGAGCTCCGCGAAGACCATGGGGGGAGTGACGATGGTGTGCCAGTAGCCGAGGACCAGCGCGTGGACGCGCGGGTCCTCCAGACCCAGCCGGATCGTCGCCTCGTACGTCGACGGCGGCTCGCCCCCGGTGATGTCCACCGGGTTGCCCGCGGCCCCGAAGGGCGGGATGAACTTCCGGAAGGACGCGTCCAGGTCCGGCGGGATCTCCATCAGGGTCAGGCCGTTGTCGGTCACCGCGTCGGACAGCAGCACCCCGCTGCCGCCCGCCCCGGTGATGATCACGACGTTGTCTCCCTGAGGGGTGGGAAGGACCGGCAACGCGCGCGCGTACTCCAGCATGTCGTTCAGCCCGGGCGCCCGGATGACACCGGCCTGCCGCAGGATGTCGTCGTACACGGCGTCGTCGCCCGCCAGCGCCCCGGTGTGCGACCCGGCGGCCTTCGCACCGGCCGCGGTACGTCCCGCCTTCAGTACGACGACCGGCTTCTTCGGTACGGTCGACCGCGCGGCCTCGACGAAGGCGCGCCCGTCCTTGAGGTCCTCCAGGTGCATCGCGATGCACTCGGTGTGCGGGTCCTCGCCGAACCAGGTCAGCAGGTCGTCCTCGTCCAGGTCCGACTTGTTGCCGAGGCCGACGATCGCCGACACGCCCGTCTTGGTGGTCCGGGCGAAGCCCAGGATGGCCATCCCGATGCCACCGGACTGCGAGGTCAGCGCCACCCCGCCTTTGACGTCGTACGGGGTGCAGAACGTGGCGCACAGGTCCTGCCACGTCGAGTAGTAGCCGTAGATGTTCGGCCCGAGCAGCCGGACACCGTGCCGTTCGCCGATCGCCACGATCTCGTCCTGGAGGTCGTGCTCGCCGGTCTCCGCGAAGCCGGAGGGAATCAGCACGGCGTTCGGGATCTTCTTGCGTCCCACCTCCTCCAGGGCCGAGGCCACGAACTTGGCGGGGATCGCGAAGACCGCCACATCCACCTCACCGGGAACGTCGGTGACACTCTTGTACGCCTTGCGGCCGAGAATGTCATCGGCCCTGGGGTTCACCGGATGGATCTCCCCGGTGAAGCCGCCGTCGATGAGGTTGCGCATCACCGAGTTGCCGATCTTGCCCTGCTCGTTGGAGGCACCGATCACCGCGACGGACGAGGGCTGCATCAGCCGGCGCATCGACGTGAGGATCTCCTCGCGCGTGTACGTCGGCCGGGGCTTGGGCATCGACTCGGCGAGGATGACCCTGATGTCGGCCGCGACCGCGCTCTCCGGCGTGGCGATCACCGGGTTGAGGTCCACCTCGGCGATCTCCGGGAAGTCCGACACCAGTTGGGACACCCGGCGGATCTGCTCGGCGATCGCCCACCGGTCCACGGCGGGCGCCCCGCGCACCCCGCGCAGGATCTCCGCCGCACGGATCGAGTCCAGCATGGACAGCGCCTCGTCGGCGTCCAGTGGGGCGAGCCGGAACGTGACGTCCTTGAGGACCTCGACGAGCACCCCGCCGAGCCCGAAGGCCACCACCTTCCCGAAGGTCGGGTCGGTCACCGCGCCGACGATGACCTCCTGACCCTTGGGCAGCAGTTCCTGGACCTGTACGCCCTCGATGCGGGCGTCCGCGCTGTACGCGCGCGCGTTGTCGACGATCGTGTGGAACGCGGCGCGTACGTCGGCCGAGCCCTCGACGCCCACGATCACACCGCCGGCGTCGGTCTTGTGCAGGATGTCGGGTGAGACGATCTTCATCACCACGGGCCCGCCGAAGCGCGCCGCGTACGCCACCGCCTCCTCGACGTCCCGCGCCACCTCCTCACCCGGTACGGCGATCCCGTACGCGTCGGCGATCACCTTGCCCTCGGGTGCGGTCAGCGCCGTCCGGCCCTCGGCCCGCACGGAGTCGAGAAGCGTGCGCACCCTCAGGTGGCGGTCTTCGGCCATCACGTCAGATCACTCCGTTCGACTTGAGCAGGCGCAGCTCCTCGTCGCCGAGACCGAGCTCGCCGACGTAGACCTGTTCGTTGTGCTCGCCCAGCAGCGGTGAACTGCTCACCTCGACGGGGGAGTCGGAGAGCTTCAGCGGGCTGCCCACGGTCACGAACTCGCCCCGCTCGGGGTGCGGCACGGTGACGACCATCTCGTTGGCGACCAGCGACCGGTCCTCGATGATCTCCTTGGTGGAGAGGATCGGCCCGCACGGGATGTTGTGCGCGTTGAGCTTCTCCAGCACCTCCCACTTGGGGAGCGTGGCGGACCACTCCTCGATCAGCTGGAACATCTTGCCCAGCTTGGGCAGCCGGGCCTCGGGCGTCGCCCACTCGGGGTCGCCGGCCAGCTCGGGCCGGCCGATGAGCTCGCTGAGCGGCTGCCAGCCGACGGGCTGCACGATGACGTACACGTAGTCGTTCGGCCCACCCGGCGCGCACTTGACGGCCCACCCGGGCTGGCCGCCGCCGGAGGCGTTCCCGGACCGGGGAACCTCGTCGCCGAAGTCGTCGTTGGGATATTCAGCGAGCGGGCCGTGTGCCAGGCGCTGCTGGTCGCGCAGCTTCACCCGGCAGAGGTTGAGCACGGCGTGCTGCATGGCCACATTGACCCGCTGGCCGCGCCCGGTGTTCTCCCGCTGGTACAGCGCCGCGAGAATCCCCGCCACGGCGTGGACGCCCGTGCCCGAGTCCCCGATCTGGGCCCCCGTCGCCAGCGGCGGCCCCTCCTCGAACCCGGTGGTCGACATCGACCCGCCCATGGCCTGAGCGACGACCTCGTACGCCTTGAAGTTGGTGTACGGGCCGTCCCCGAACCCCTTGATGGAGGCATAGACGATCCGCGGATTGATCTCCTGGATGCGGTCCCAGGTGAAGCCCATGCGGTCGACCGCGCCCGGTCCGAAGTTCTCGACCATGACGTCGGAGCGCCGGATCAGCTCGGTGAGGATCTCCTTGCCGCGCTCGGTCTTGGTGTTGAGTGTGATGCTCCGCTTGTTGCAGTTGAGCATCGTGAAATAGAGGGAGTCGACGTCCGGGAGGTCGCGCAACTGCTTGCGCGTGATGTCACCGGTCGGCGCCTCCAGCTTGACGACGTCCGCGCCGAGCCAGGCGAGGAGTTGGGTCGCGGAGGGTCCGGACTGGACGTGCGTCATGTCCAGGACGCGGATGCCTTCAAGTGCCTTGGTGGTCACCTGGGTCACCTCACTTGTACATGGTCTGGTTCATGGTTCCGGGGGCGTACGCGTCCGGGTCGACCCAGACGTTGATGAGCGACGGCTTGCCCGACTCGCGGGCGCGCCGGAGCGCGGGGGCGATGTCGGCGGGGTCGCGGACCTCCTCGCCGTAACCGCCCAGCATCTGGGCGAACTTGTCGTAGTGGACGTCG
Source organism: Streptomyces sp. AC555_RSS877 (assembly GCF_019049245.1). GTDB lineage: Bacteria > Actinomycetota > Actinomycetes > Streptomycetales > Streptomycetaceae > Streptomyces. The sequence goes on from NZ_JAGMUK010000054.1 coordinate 316,891, forward strand.
CCGAGGGTGTTGCCGACCCGCTCGCGCTCCAGGCCGTACTTGGCGGCCTGGCCGTAACGGATCTGGTTCATCGAGGAGTTGTTGCCGACGATGCCGACGAAGGGGAGGTCGTAGCGGACGAGGGTTTCGAAGTCCCAGCCGGTGAGGGAGAACGCCCCGTCGCCGAAGAGGGCTACCACCTCCTTGTCGGGCCGTGCCTGCTTGGCCGCGAGCACGAAGGGGACGCCGACGCCGAGGGTGCCGAGCGGACCCGGGTCCATCCAGTGGCCGGGTGACTTGGGCTGCACGACCTGCCCGGAGAAGGTGACGATGTCGCCGCCGTCGCCGATGTAGATCGAGTCCTCGGTGAGGAAGTCGTTGATCTCGCTGACCAGCCGGTACGGATGGATCGGTGAGGCGTTGGACTTCAGGCTCGGCAGCCGCTTCTCCAGGGCGGTCTGTTCGGCCGCGCGCAGCTCGTCGAGCCACTCCTTGCGCCTGGACGCGCCTCCGTTGACGCGTCCGGAGGCCGCCTCGGTCACCGACTTCAGCACCAGCCCGGCATCCCCGACGATCCCGAGGTCGATGTCGCGGTTCTTGCCGACGGTCCGGTAGTCGAGGTCGATCTGCACGACGGTCGCGTCCGGCGACAGCCGCTTGCCGTAGCCCATGCGGAAGTCGAAGGGCGTGCCGACGATGACGATGACGTCGGCGTGGGAGAAGGCGTACCGGCGCGACAGCTGGAAGTGGTGCGGGTCGCCGGGCGGGAGGGTGCCGCGGCCGGCGCCGTTCATGTACGCCGGGATGTTCAGTGTCCGGACGAGGTCGATGGCGGCCTCGGTGCCCCGGGTCGTCCACACCTGGCTGCCGAGCAGGATGGCCGGCTTCTCGGCGTGGACGAGCAGGTCGGCGAGCTTCTCGATCGCCTCCGGGTCGCCGGCCGAGCGTGTCGAGGCGCGGTAGGCACCGGGCTGAGGTACGCGCGCCTTGGCCACCGGCACCTTGGCGTCCAGGACGTCGCGTGGGATCTCCAGGAAGGAGGGGCCGGGGGCGCCGTGGTAGCACTCGCGGAACGCCATCGAGACCATGTCCGCCGCGCGTGCCGTGTCCGGCACGGCCGCCGCGAACTTGGTGATCGGCGTCATCATGTCGACGTGCGGCAGGTCCTGCAGGGATCCCATCTTGTGCTGGGTGAGCGCCCCCTGGCCGCCGATCAGCAGCATCGGGGACTCCGCGCGGAAGGCGTTGGCGACGCCGGTGACGGCGTCGGTCGTACCGGGGCCCGCGGTGACGACCGCGCAGCCGGGCTTGCCGGTGATGCGGGCGTAGCCGTCGGCGGCGTGGGCGGCTACCTGCTCGTGCCGGACGTCGACGACCTCTATGCCCTCGTCGACGCAGCCGTCGTAGATGTCGATGATGTGGCCGCCGCACAGGGTGTAGATGCGGTCGACCCCCTCGGCCTTCAGCGCCTTGGCAACGAGATGACCACCGGAAATCACGTCCTGGGTGTCGTCGGGCATGGCGAAGTCCTGTCCCTTCGTAGGGGGTTGGAACGCTCTCGCAGTACATTGCATACAGTCGACGAATACTGTATGAAGCTTGTTATCCCGCATCCGGTGGGTGGTGTCCAGGGGGCGTGCGGCACTTTCAGGCAGGAGCCGGAATGGACCTGTACGAGTACCAGGCAAGGGAACTCTTCGAGGAACACGGCATCTTGGTGCCGAGGGCGGAGGTCACCGACTCACCCAAGGAGGCGCGCGAGATCGCCCGCAGGCTGGGCGGTCGCGTCGTGGTGAAGGCCCAGGTGAAGACCGGTGGCCGGGGCAAGGCGGGCGGGGTCAAGCTCGCCGCCGATCCCGCCGCCGCAGAGCTGACCGCCCGTCAGGTTCTGGGCATGGACATCAAGGGCCACACGGTCGGCAAGGTGATGCTGGCCCAGCCCGTGGACATCGAGACCGAGTTCTACGTCTCCTGCGTCCTCGACCGGGCCGCCGGCCGCTTCCTCGCGATCGCCTCCGCCGAGGGCGGCATGGAGATCGAGGAGGTCGCCGCCAGTCGGCCGGAGGCGGTCGCCCGTATACACATCGACCCGGCCGAGGGAGTCACCTCGGCGAAGGCGGCCGAGATCGCGGAGGCCGCCGCACTGCCACCGCAGACCGTCGACGTCCTCGTGCGCCTGTGGGAGGTCCTGGTCCGCGAGGACGCCGTCCTCGTCGAGGTCAACCCGCTCGTCCGCACCGGGCAGGGGCAGCTCCTCGCCCTGGACGGCAAGGTCACCCTCGACGACAACGCCCGCTTCCGGCAGGCCCGTTGGGGCGCCGAAGGCGCGGTGCACGACGACCCGCTGGAGGCGGCGGCCGCCGCCAAGGGCCTCAACTACGTCAAGCTCGACGGCGAGGTCGGCATCATCGGCAACGGCGCCGGCCTCGTCATGTCGACCCTCGACGTGGTCGCCGGCTGCGGCGCCCGCCCCGCCAACTTCCTCGACATCGGCGGCGGGGCGTCGGCGCAGATCATGGCCGACGGACTGTCGGTCATCCTCTCCGACCCGGCCGTGAAATCCGTCCTCGTCAACGTCTTCGGCGGGATCACCGCCTGCGACGCGGTCGCCGACGGCATCGTGCGCGCCCTGGACACCGTCCAGCTGACCAAGCCGCTCGTGGTCCGCCTCGACGGCAACAACGCGGCGCGCGGCCGCGCCATCCTCGACGAGCGCGCGCACCCGCTGGTCCAGCAGGCCACGACCATGGACGGCGCCGCGCGCCGCGCAGCCCAACTCGCCACCACAGCCTGAGGAGACGGGACATGGCGATCCATCTCACCAAGGAAAGCAAGGTCCTCGTCCAGGGCATGACCGGCGGCGAGGGCATGAAGCACACCCGTCGGATGCTCGCGGCCGGCACGAACGTCGTCGGCGGTGTCAACCCGCGCAAGGCGGGCCGCACCGTGGACTTCGACGACCGTGCGGTCCCCGTCTTCGGGTCGGTCGCCGACGGTATACAGGCGACCGGAGCCGATGTCACCGTCGTCTTCGTACCCCCCGCCTTCGCCAAGGCGGCCGTCGTCGAGGCCGCCGACGCCGGCATCGGCCTCGCCGTCGTCATCACCGAGGGCATCCCGGTCCACGACTCCGTCGCCTTCACCGCCTACGCCAAGACCATGGGCACCCGCGTCATCGGCCCGAACTGCCCGGGGCTGATCACCCCCGGCCAGTCCAACGCGGGCATCATCCCCGCCGACATCACCAAGCCGGGCCGGATCGGCCTGGTCTCCAAGTCGGGCACGCTCACCTACCAACTCATGTACGAGCTCCGCGACATCGGCTTCTCGACCTGCGTCGGCATCGGCGGCGACCCCGTCGTCGGCACCACCCACATCGACTGCCTCGCCGCCTTTCAGGACGACCCCGACACCGAGACCATCGTCCTCATCGGGGAGATCGGCGGTGACGCCGAGGAGCGCGCGGCCGCCTACATTCGCGAGCACGTCACCAAGCCCGTCGTCGGCTACATCGCCGGCTTCACCGCACCCGAGGGCAAGACGATGGGCCACGCGGGCGCGATCGTGTCCGGTTCCTCCGGCACCGCCCAGGCCAAGAAGGCGGCGCTCGAGGCGGTCGGCGTCAAGGTCGGCGGCACGCCCACCGAGACGGCCCGTCTGGTCCTGGCCCAACTGGAGGCGTGACACCACTCATAGGTGACGCGAGGTCACTTACCGAAGTCGCAGCACCTCGCCGGCGTCCTTCGCAGCCATGCACGAACCCGCCCCCGACTGTGCACCGAGAGCGGAGAACCCCCGATGGCAACCACCCTCACCCTCAAATCAGGCACGTCCTGGACCGACGCCTGGCAACGCTGCCTCGCCGTCGCCCCCGAGGCGTTCCGCGACGACCGCGCCCTCAACCTCTGGGACCGCGCCTGGCGGGCCGGCGGCCGGGCACTGCCCGCCACCAGTCCCGTCGACGGCAGTCCGATCGCCGGCCCGCCCCGCCTGGACCGGGCCACCGCCCACCAGGCCGTACGCGCCTCGCTCGACCAGCACCGCGCCTGGCGGCACGTCCCCCTCGACGAACGCCGGGCCCGCGTGGCCGCCACCCTCGACGCCCTCACCCAGCACCGTGAACTGCTCGCCCTGCTGCTCGTCTGGGAGATCGGCAAGCCCTGGCGGCTCGCACAGGCGGACGTCGACCGGGCCATCGACGGCGTGCGCTGGTACGTCGACGGCATCGAGCCGATGCTGGCCGGCCGGGCCCCGCTGGACGGCCCGGTGTCGAACGTCGCGAGCTGGAACTACCCGATGAGCGTGCTCGTTCACGCGGTGCTGGTACAGGCCCTGGCAGGCAACGCGGTCATCGCCAAGACCCCGACCGACGGCGGTGTCGCCTGTCTGACGCTGGCCTCGGCGCTGGCCGCCCGCGAGGGAATTCCCGTCACCCTCGTCAGCGGCAGCGGAGGTGAGCTGTCCGAGGCGCTGGTGCGGGCGCCCGAGATCGGCTGCGTCTCCTTCGTCGGCGGCCGTGACACCGGCGCCGCGGTGGCCACGGCCGTCGCCGACCTGGGCAAACGACACATCCTCGAACAGGAGGGACTCAACACCTGGGGCATCTGGAACTGCACGGACTGGGACGCGCTCACGGCAGTCGTGCCGAAACTCTTCGACTACGGCAAACAGCGCTGCACGGCGTACCCGCGCTTCGTCGTCCAGCGAGAGCTGTTCGACGAGTTCCTGGCGGCGTACCTCCCGGCGGTCCGTACGCTGCGGGTCGGCCACCCGCTGGCGGTCGAGCACGCCGGCGACCCGTACCCGCAACTGGACTTCGGGCCCGTCATCAACGCGGCCAAGGCGAAGGAGCTGCACGACCAGGTCACCGAAGCCGTGAACCGCGGGGCCGTCCCACTGCACCGCGGCAAGCCGGCGGACGCACGGTTCCTGCCCGGCCAGGACACCTCGGCGTACGTCCAGCCGGTCACGCTCCTGAACCCGCCACCGTCCTCCCCGCTGCACCACGCGGAACCGTTCGGACCGGTCGACACCATCGTCCTGGTCGACACCGAGGCGGAGCTGCTGGCCGCGATGAACGCGTCCAACGGCGCACTGGTGGCCACCCTGTCCACCGACGACCGGGCGACCTTCGACCGACTCGCCCCGCAGATCAGGGCGTTCAAGGTCGGGCACGGCACGCCGCGTTCCCGCGGCGACCGCGACGAGCTGTTCGGCGGGTTCGGCGCGTCCTGGCGGGGCGCCTTCGTCGGCGGCGAGCTGCTGGTGCGTGCGGTGACGCGGGGCCCGGAGGGGGAGCGGCTGCCAGGCAACTTCCCGGAGTATCAGCTCACGCCGTGAAGCCCGGTCGGCCGACACCGGCACCGACGTGACGAGGCACGCTCGCAGCGTCCCGTCAGTGGCCGGCTCAACCGGTGACCGGTGGCCGGGTGGTGTCCGCTTCCCGCGGATACCACCCGGCCGGCACCTCGTCGGCCGACGACTGTGCCACACCCTCGGAACAGGGACGGGAGTCTCAGCCGATGCCCTGACGGTCCGGCTGGAGGGCGAAGGCCCGGTCCGCGCCCTCCGGGACACCGCGCTCGACTGCCTGCACGAGCAGTGCCCGGTGGCGCAGCAGCGGCGCCCGCCGTTCCTCGGAGACCAGCAGCGCCAGGTCGTCGAGTCCGGCCAGCAGACGCCGCGTGACCTGGGGAGTACCGACCGCGCAGCCCCTGATCTCGGTGAACCCCAGATCCACCAGATCGGTCCAACCGGGCACGGGCTGCACGAGCCGGACCGCGCCCCGCCGGTCCCGGTGCAGGGAGGCGTCCAGCGGCCGCCGGGCCAGGGCGGCCAGGAACTGCACGATGCGGTCCAGTGCCTGTACGGCCGTCGTCGGGTCGTTGACCGCCGGGGACAGGGCCCTGAGCGCGATGTCGGACAGCTGGCGCATCCCGAACCCGAGGTCCTGGTGGAAGGTGCGTTCGACTCCGACGGAGACGGCGTAGCGCAGTGCGCGGCGCGGCGGCGCCTTGCCGCCGTGCACGGCCAGGACGGGCGTTCCGGGTACGACGAAGTCGCCGGTCCGCGGAATCAGCCGCAGCACGACGTCGTGCTGCCGCGCCACCCGCACCAGCCGGGCGATGTTCACGTCCCGCAGCACCCCGGCCCGCCCCTCGTGGGCGATGCGCGCCGTCTCGGACCCGAGCGCGCCCTGGTGGGCGGAAGCCTCGACCGGCATCAGGGCGACCACCCGGAACGACTCCCCGACGATCCGGTCGATCACCTGGCCGATCCGCATCAGCCGCAGTGTCGTGTTCACGTACATCACGAACAGCAGCAGGCTCAGTCCGACCATCGCGATCGTGAGGAGCGACTGGACGACGGGGACGGAGGAGACCAGGCGGGGGTCGGGTTCGCTTTCGTACGAGGTCAGGACGAGCAGGGTCAGCAGGAAGGTCGAGAGGAAGACGGCGAACGTCGCCTTGGTGATCCGGCTCCGTACGAAGATCCGCACCACCCGCGGGCTGAACTGCCCGCTCGCCATCTGCACCGCGACCAGGGAGATGCTGAAGACCACACCGATGAAGGTCATCATCGCCGAGCTCACCGTGGTGACGACGATCTTCGCGTCCCCCGCGAACTTCAGCAGCTCTTCCAGCGTGTCGTACTCACCCTCGTCCTGAAGGGTTTCGACGATCCTGGTGTCGATCTCCGCCGCCACCGCCCATACGAGGACGACACACAGCATGGCCGCGGCGGGCGCGAACCAGAACGTGTCCCGCAGATGCTCCCTGAGCGGCGACAGCGCCCGCGGTCTGCGTCCGGCGGACGGGCCGTGCGTAACCATCCAGTCGCTCATGGTGAGACCTTAGATTCCCGGGTCCGGTCGGCCCGGGAGCGGCGCTCGGACGACGGATATGCAGGTGAAAGGCACTCCGAAAGCTTGGTATTGTTGTCCATGTCGCCGCGGGGAACACCCTCGCCTGGCGGCAGACACCTCGTCCGGGTGGCGGAATGGCAGACGCGCTAGCTTGAGGTGCTAGTGCCCTTTATCGGGCGTGGGGGTTCAAGTCCCCCCTCGGACACCAACGAAGACCCCCTGTTCATCGGGGGTCTTTTGCGTTTCCGGGTGCCCCCGCGCGCAGCCCGTCCATGACGAGGTCCAAGAGCCGGGCGGCGCGCCGCTCCCAGTCCCCGCGGGGGTCGATCTGCCAGAGGCCGGCTATGGCGAGAAGGAAGTCGTCCGCGGTGACACCGGGACGTATGGCGCCGGCTTCCTCGCCCGCGCGGAGCAGGAGTTCGGCCGCGGCCGTCACCGGGGCGTGGCCGGGTTTCGCTTGGCCGTGCGAGGCGCTCACGGCGTGACGGAACGCCTCCGCCAGGCCGGCCTTGGCCATCGCGAACCGGGCCAGCCGGTCCATCCACTCCCGCAGCGCCCGGTCGGGCGCGCAGTTCCGCAGCAGCTGGCACGCGGCGTCGGCGACCTGCTGCGTCTCGTAGCGGTAGACCTCCAGGACGAGTGCCTCACGGTTGGGGAAGTTCCGGTAGAAGGTGCCCTGTCCGACGCCCGCCTTCTTCGCGATCGCGCTCAGCGGGGCGTCCGCGGAGCGGGTCAGCTCGGCCAGTGCCACTTCGAGGATGCGCTCGCGATTGCGTTGCGCGTCCGACCGCAGAGGTGTGTCCTTCTGCTGCCGCATTTGCCCTCCTCGTGATCACTGGGCGTCACGGCCGAAACCCGTCCTTGATAGGAAAGCGTGCTGACCGGCGCGGCGGCCGACGCCGAGACCTTCGCCGCCGCCACGGACGCCGAACTGGCCGCCGCGAAGCCGCTGCGCGACAACGGATACAAGGTGACGCTGATGCGCAACCTCGTGGTGGCCGTGCTGACCGAACTCGCCGAGGAGGCGACCCGATGACGACGTCCACCACCACCGGCACGTTCAAGGGCGCCGTCGGCGGCCCTGCACATCCGCGTGGAGGGACGGGACAAGGTCACCGGGGCGGCCCAGGTCACGCCGTTCGCCGCCGAAGCACCGGCCCTGCCCGTGCTGCTGGCGGCGCTGTCCGCCGCGGTCCGGGGCGAGCCCACGGCCGTCGCCCGCGTGGTCCGCGGCCCGGTCGGCCTCCAGGGCCGAGCGCTGCTCGTGCGGGCGGACGGGACGTACGGGGGAGTCGCGGGCGGGGCGTATGAGAGCGCACCGGGCACATCGTGCGAAGGCGGACTCGGCGGCGCGCCGGAGCTGGACCGGGCGGCGGCGGCCGAGGCCCGGGCGCTGCTGGAGGCCGGCCGTACCGGCACGGTAGAGCTGTCGGAGGACGGCTCGCACTGCCCCGGCGGCCTGACCCTGCTCGTCGAGTCGAGCGTGCCGCCGCCCCGCATGATCGTCTTCGGCGCGATCGACGTCGCGGCGGCTCTGGTGCGCGCCGGGAAGTTCCTCGGATATCACGTGACCGTGTGCGACGCCCGCCCCGTCTTCGCCACCCGCGCCCGCTTCCCCGAGGCCGACGGCATCGTCGTCGACTGGCCGCACCGCTACCTGCGGGACACCGCGACCGACGCGCGCACCGTGCTGTGCGTGCTCACCCACGACGCCAAGTTCGACGTACCGCTGCTGCAGGAGGCCCTGCGGATGCCGGTGGCGTTCGTCGGCGCGATGGGCTCGCGCCGCACGCATGCCGACCGGGAGCGACGCCTGCGCGAAGTCGGCCTCACGAAAGGGGAGTTGGCCCGGCTGCGGTCGCCGATCGGTCTCGACCTCGGCGCGCGTACGCCCGAGGAGACCGCCCTGTCCATCGCGGCGGAGATCATCGCGGCCAGGCGGGGCGGGACGGGCGTGCCGCTGACCGGGTCGGGGACGCCGATACACCCTGACGGCGAAGAGGGGAGCGCGGCGCCGGCCGCCAGAAGGTCCGGTGCGGGTTCGAGTGGAAGGGCACCCGCGACGGGCGTACCGTCGAACGGTGACCCGCAGTGGACGCCGAGCGGCCACTGCCCCTCGTGAGGGTTCGACCCCCGAGAGTGCGACATGCCATGACGAGCCCGCAGCCACATCCCTCAGCGCAGACCACCACCCGGGAACCCGGCGGTGGCGGAAACGCGATGGCGTTGCTGGTCCTCGCGTCCTGCCAGCTGATGGTGGTGCTCGACATCACCATCGTGAACATCGCGCTGCCCGACATCCAGAGCTCCCTGGGCTTCTCCACCACCAGCCTGGCCTGGGTGGTCAACGCGTACACCCTCACCTTCGGCGGCCTGCTGCTGCTCGGCGGCCGGACCGGCGACATCCTCGGCAGACGGCGCGTGTTCGTCTTCGGCGTGCTGCTCTTCGTGCTCGCCTCCCTGCTCGGCGGCTTCGCCCAGAACGAGGCCCAACTCCTCGCAGCCCGCGCCCTCCAGGGCGTCGGCGGCGCCATCGCGTCCCCGACCGCCCTCTCCCTGGTCAGTACGACCTTCCGCGAAGGACCCGAACGCAACCGGGCCTTCGGCGTCTTCGCCGCGGTCTCGGCGGGCGGCGGCGCGATCGGGCTGCTCGCCGGCGGAATCCTCGTGGAGTGGCTGAACTGGCGGTGGGTGCTCTTCGTCAACGTCCCGATCGGACTGCTCATCGCCCTCGCCACACCTCGCTGGATCAAGGAGTCCGAGCGCCACCCGGGCCACTTCGACCTCACCGGCGCGCTGACCTCCACCGTGGGCATGGTCCTGCTGGTGTACGGGTTCATCAGGGCCGCGCAGGAAGGCTGGCGGGACGCTCTCACGCTGGCCTCGTTCGCGGCCGCGGTCGTCGTCCTCGTGGCTTTCGTCCTGGTCGAGCGGCGTTCTCGGCAGCCGATCACCCCGCTCCACATGTTCGCCGACCGCAACCGGGCGGGCACGTACGGAATCATGCTCTGCCTCGCCGCCGCGATCTTCGGCATGTTCTTCTTCCTCACGCTCTTCGTGCAGAACGTGCTGGACTTCAGCCCGCTGGCAACCGGCTTCGCCTTCCTGCCGGTCAGTGCGGTCATCGCGATCGGTGCCGGGCTGACCTCGCGCTTCCTGCCCACCTACGGCCCCAAGCCCTTCATGGTCGTTGGCGCGATCCTCGCCGCCGCGGGCCTGGCCTGGCTGACCCTGACCGACGTCCACTCCACCTACGCGGGCAGTGTCCTCGGTCCGATTCTCGTCTTCAGCCTCGGCATGGGCATGGAGTTCGTCGCGCTCACCCTGATGGCGCTGTCCAACGTCTCCGTCCGCGAGACCGGTGCTGCCTCCGGACTCCTCAACGCCACCCAGCAGGTGGGCGGGTCGCTCGGTCTGTCCATCCTGGTCACGATGTTCGGTACGGCCAGCACCAACGAGGCCGACAAGCAGATCCCACTCTTCCTGGAACAGGCCACCCCCGCCGAACGCCTGCAATTCCAGCGCACCGGGGAGCTTCCACCGCCCTTCTCCGACGAGGTCCTGACCGCGGGAGTGTCGGCCGCCTTCGTCGTGGCCGCCATCTTCACCGCGGTCGCCGCGATCATCGCCGTACTCGTCATCCAGGTCCGGCCCTCCGACCTGGAACGGCTCAAGGGCGGGACGGGGCCGGGGCCGGTCTGAGGGCGGGGCAGCCGTGCGGCTCGTGCCCGGGCGCGGAAAAGGGCGTGCCCCCGTACTCCTCGGTTCCCTACACTCACCACGAACCACGCACCGCCCACCAGTTCGCGGCGCGTGCCATGACGTGAACGACGAGTGAGGGGAGCCGGCCGTGCGTGAGTGCACCGCTGTCGTCGTTCCCCGGCCGCAGTACGACGTGATCCTCGTGTCCTCGCCCGTCCGGTGCCCGCTGCGCGGCCGGTACCGGATGCCCCGGACGAACGACTGACCACGACGCCCGGTCTGAACTCCGGGCGCACGTACCCCGATCTGACGTGCCGTCAGAAAATCAGTGCCGTCCGGGAATCGCGCCGCCCTGTCACCGACCCATTCGAAAGGCCACGGGCCGTGCGCACCAACCTCAACCCCCTCTCCGCCGTCCGCAACCTCGGCATCCTCGCCCACGTCGACGCCGGCAAGACCACCGTCACCGAGCGGATCCTGTACGCCACCGGGACCACGCACAAGCGTGGCGAGGTCCACGACGGCACGACCGTCACCGACTTCGACTCCCAGGAGCGCGATCGCGGGATCACCATCTTCGCCGCGGCGGTGAGCTGCGCCTGGGACGGTCACCGGATCAACCTGATCGACACGCCGGGCCATGTCGACTTCGCCGACGAGGTGGAGCGCTCGCTGCGCGTGCTCGACGGAGCGGTCGCCGTGTTCGACGCCGTCGCGGGCGTCGAGCCGCAGAGCGAGTCGGTGTGGCGGCAGGCGGACCGGCACGGTGTGCCGAGGATCGCGTTCGTCAACAAGCTCGACCGTTCCGGAGCGGATCTCGACACGGCCGTCGAGTCGATCCGGGAACGGCTGCATCCGGCTCCGCTGGTCGTGCAGTTGCCCATCGGGCGCGAGGACGCCTTCACCGGTGTCGTCGATCTGCTGCGGATGCGGGCGCTGACCTGGTCCGACGACGGTGAGACGGTTGAGGAAGGTCCGGTGCCGGAGGGTCTGCGCGAGGAGGCGCTCAGGCGGCGTCGGGCGCTGGAGGAGGCGGTGGCCGAACTGCATCCGGGCGCGCTGGAGGAATTCTGTATGCAGTCGACGGTGGGCGTGCCGTCGGCCGACGGTATGGCGCGGGCCGACGGTATGCAGTCGACCGGCGACCTGCCCGCGCTCGACCAGCCCGCGCTCGACTGGCCCGCGCTCGACTGGCCCGCGCTCGACACGCACACGCTCGTCGACGCCCTGCGCGACCTCACGCGTACCGGCGAGGGCGTGGTCGTGCTGTGCGGCTCCGCCTACCGCAACCGCGGGATCGAGCCGTTGCTCGACGCCGTCGTGGCGTACCTGCCGTCGCCGCTCGACGTGCCCGCCGTGCGCGGCACGCGCGACGACGGCACGGAACAGGAACGGGCGGCCGACCCGGAGGCGCCCTTCGCGGCGCTGGCGTTCAAGGTGACCGCCACCGCGACGGGCCGGCTGACCTATCTGCGGGTGTACTCGGGAACGATCGGAAAGGGGGCCACCGTGATGGACGCGGGTGCGCGGCGCACCGAGCGGATCGGGCGGATCCTGCGGGTGCAGGCCGACCGGCACGCCCGGTTGGAGCAAGCGGTCGCCGGGGACATCGTCGCCGTGGTCGGACTGAAGTCGGCCCGAGCCGGCTCGACGCTGTGTGCGCCGGACGCCCCGCTCGTCCTCGAACCGCCCGGCGTGGCCGAACCGGTGGTCTCCGTGGCGGTGGAGGCACGCCGGTCCACCGACACCGACCGGCTGGCCACGGCGCTGGCGCGGCTGGCCGAGGAGGACCCGTCGCTGGTGGTCCGGACCGACCCCGAGACCGGTCAGACACTGCTGTCCGGCATGGGCGAGCTGCATCTGGAGGTCGCGGTGGAGAAGGTCCGGCGCGACCAGTCGCTGGGGGTCGCCGTCGGCCGGCCGAGGGTGGCGTACCGGGAGACGGTCGCCCGCGGGGTGTCCGGCCTGGTGTACCGGCACGTCAAACAGGACGGTGGATCAGGGCAGTTCGCGCACGTCGTCCTCGACGTGGAACCGTTGGGCCTGGAGAACGGCACGGGCTTCGAGTTCCGGTCCGTCGTCGTGGGCGGGCGGGTGCCGCAGGAGTACGTCCGGGCGGTCGAGGCGGGCTGCCGGGACGCCCTCGCCGAGGGACCGATCGGCGGGCACCCGGTGACCGGGCTGCGCGTCACCCTCACCGACGGGGCGACCCATGTGAAGGACTCCTCGGACACGGCCTTCCGTACGGCAGGCCGGTTCGCGCTCCGGGAAGCCCTGCGCGCCTCGGCGATGACCCTGCTGGAACCGGTCGTCGAGGTCACGGTCACCGTGCCCGAGGACGCCGTCGGCACCGTCCTCGGCGACCTCGCCGCACGACGGGGCCGGGTCTCCGGCTCGGCCACGCGAGCGGGGTCGGCGGTCGTCACCGCGACCGTCCCGTTGGCCGAACTGTTCGGCTACGCGACCCGGTTGCGCAGCCGTACCCAGGGCCGCGGCACCTTCACAGCCCGGCCCACCGGATACGCCCCGGCACCGGTCACCGCACCGATGCGGTGACGAGGTGACGCGGGTACCGCGGTGACCGACAGGCGGCCCCACCTGTACCCAAGGGTGGGGCCGCCCCGGTTCCCGGGTACACACGACAGTTGACGGCACGGCACGGCACGGCACGGCACGGCACGGCACGGCACGGCACGGCACGGCCGGGTTCGGGGCGTCGTACGCCGGCGCGCGGCGCCTGAGCGGTGGTCCCCAGGTCCCCGCCCCGGCCGCAATCCGGTTGCCGGGGCGGGGACCCGTTGAAAGGCTCACGCTCATGCCCACCTTCTCCGCGTCCGACGGAACCCGCCTCGCCTACCACGTGTCCGGTGACGGACCGCCCCTGATCTGTCTGCCCGGTGGCCCGATGCAGGACTCGGTCTACCTGGGCGACCTGGGCGGTCTGACCGCCCACCGCACCCTGATCCGCCTGGACCTGCGGGGCACGGGCCGTTCGGCGAGGCCGGCGGACCCGGCGTCGTACCGCTGCGACCGCCTGGTCGACGACGTGGAGGCGCTCCGTGAGGAGCTGGGCCTGGACCGGGTGGACCTCCTCGGCCACTCGGCCGGTGCGAACCTGGCGGTCCTCCATACGGCCCGGCACCCCGACCGCGTCGCACGCCTCGCGCTGATCACCCCGAGTGTCCACGCGGTCGGCGTCGAGATCACCGCCGAGGACCGTCTGAGCACCGCACGCCTGCGCCGGGACGAACCGTGGTTCACCCCGGCGCACGAGGCCCTGGAAGCGATCACCGCCGGCCGTGCGGCCCCCGACGACTGGCAGGCCGTCGCCCCCTTCTGGTTCGCCCGCTGGGACGAGGAGGCGAGGGCCGTACGGGAGGCGGAGGAGAGACAGCGCAATGACGAGGCGGCGGCCGTGTACGCCGCCGAGGGCGCGTTCGACCCGGCCGCCACCCGCGCGGCCCTCGCCGGTCTCGCCGCTCCGGTGTTCGTCCTGGCCGGAGAGGTGGACGTGGCGGCACCACCACGCGCCGTGGCGGAGTACGCGGGCCTGTTCCCGAACGCCGAGGTGGTCGTCCAGTCCGGCGCCGCGCACTTCCCGTGGCTGGACGACGCGGGGCGGTTCGTGACGGCGTTCCTGGAACGGGTGTCACAGGGGGCCGGCCCGAAGGTGTCCCCGCAGGTCAGCAGTCCCGGAACTCCGGCGACTGATTCAGCACCTGCGACCGCACCGACGTGAACCGCCCGTACGTCTCACCGTCGCGGGACTCCGGCCGGAACGCCGCCACCCGGTGGCAGTTCTGGAAGGCGAGCGCCACCCCGAAGTGGCGCTCCAGGCTGCCGCGGATCGCGTCGCTGGCCAGGGCGCGCAGCAGCTGGCCGCGCTCCCGCTCGGACGGGGGAGGGGTCTGGTTGTCGGTGAACTCCGCCTGTCCGCCCTTCAGTTCGGCCGCGAGGGAGGCGACGAGGTCGTAGGCGTACGGCAGGGAGGTGCGGACGGTGTCCACGAAGTCCTCCTCGCGGATGTCACCGTGCTCGGCCTCGGCGAGAAGCTGGGGGGAGACGTCGAGAGACATGTGCTGGGGTTCCTGTCCGGTTGTCGTGGGGTGAGGGGGCGGGCGAGGGGGTCAGGCGAGGGCGGCGGGGCCCGGCACGAAGTCCGGGTCCACCTGTGCGGCGAGGTCGAGGCCGGTCGCCTTGTCGGCCCAGGCCCGCGCGTTGCGCAGGTGGAACTCGACGGCGTGACGGTGATGCGTCGCCCAGTCTCTGGGGTGGGCGTCGACGGCCTCGCGCAGGATGGTCAGGGCGTGCCGGTTGTGCGGCTCGAGCGTGTCCAAGCCGCCCTCGGTACGGCCCTGTTCGGCCGAGCGCACCCAGGGGGAGTGCACCAGGTGCGTCAGGAGGTCGTCGCCGACGTGTTCCTTGAGGAACAGCAGGTCGTCCTCGCCGGTCACCTTGTTGCCGACCACGGCGACGCGGATCCCGAACTCCCGGGCGTGGTCCCGGTACTGGCGGTACACCGAGACGCCCTTGCGGGTGGGTTCGGCCACCAGGAAGGTCATGTCGAAGCGGGTGAACAGGCCGGAGGCGAACGCGTCCGCGCCGGCCGTCATGTCGACGACGACGTACTCGCCGGGGCCGTCGACCAGGTGGTTGAGGTAGAGCTCCACGCCGCCGAGCTTGGAGTGGTAGCAGGCCACCCCGAGGTCGCTCTCGTCGAACTCGCCGGTCGCCATCATCGGCACCTCGCCCACCCGCCGGACGTGCCGCGCGTGCAGCTCGTCGTCGCCGAGCAGGCGCAGCAGGCGTGAGCCGGTGCCGGGCGGGGTCGTCTTGATCATGGCCTCGCGGGAGGGGATGCGCGGGTTGGTGCCGCGCAGCAGGTCCTTGATCTCGTCGAGGTGAGCCCCGAGCGGAGGGGCGCCCAGGGGTCCGTCGTCCTGGCCGAGCGCCTCGGCCAGGTGCTGGTTGATGTCACCGTCGATGGCGAGGACCGGCGCGCCGGAGCCTGCCAG
Source organism: Streptomyces sp. AC555_RSS877 (assembly GCF_019049245.1). Lineage (GTDB taxonomy): Bacteria > Actinomycetota > Actinomycetes > Streptomycetales > Streptomycetaceae > Streptomyces. The sequence continues at coordinate 332,452 of NZ_JAGMUK010000054.1, forward strand.
ATGCCGGGTGAAGAGCGCCGACAGGGTGGTCTTGCCGCTGCCGCCCTTGCCGACGAACGCGATCCGCACTACCGCTCCACCTTTTTGAAAATGGATGTCATGTCGGTAGGTTGTAGGTGTGACTCGGGGGTGTCAAATCAGGCCGCAGTCCCGGGGTGGTGGCAGGGGTGCGTTGATCACCCTTCCGGCTTAATGCATATGATGTGCAAGTGCTTAACTACAGCATCAGGGCGGCCGGCCCGGACGACCTCGATGGTGCGCGAGCCGTCATGCTCGACACCGTCTACCGCGACTTCGGCACCGGGTACGTGCCCCGCTGGCACGCCGACATCGTCGACCCTGCCGCCGCCTACCTCACCCCCGCGCGCCACACCCTGCTGGTCGCCGTCGACCCGGGCGACGCGGCCGTCGTGGCCACCGCCGCCCTCGACTCCCGCGGCCCGGCCCACCCGCCGAACCCCCGCCACCTCGCCGAGAGCTACCCCTGTGGCGAGACGGCCCAACTGCGCCGGGTGTACGTGCGCCCCGGGCACCGCAGGCGCGGCCTCGCCCGGCGCCTGGTCGACGACCTGCTCGCCTTCGCGGCCGCCGACGGTGGCTACCGTGCCGTCTACCTGCACACCGACCCCGCAGTGCCCGGCGCCGAGCCCTTCTGGCGGTCCCTCGGCAAGATCGTCCACGACGAGCGCGAGGATCCCGGCGGCGGCAACGGCGTCGTCCACTTCGAGATCCCGCTGGGGCGGTGACGGCATGCGACGCCGCCACATCCTCGGTTCCCTGCTGCTCGCCCCCCTGCTCACCGCCTGTTTCGCCTCCGGCGGCGGCAGCGACTCGCCGAGCGACGCGAAGGAAGGCTCCCGGCTGCGGGTCGCTCTCGCCTTCCCGCCCGCCGAGAACCTCTCGCCGTACGGCGCCGACGCCACCATCCTCAGCCGCCTCGGTGTCACCGAGGGCCTCACCGCCCTCGACGCCAACGGCGCCGCCGCCCCCGCGCTCGCCCGGTCCTGGCGCCGCGAGAACGACCGCACCTGGGTGTTCACCCTGCGCGAGGCCACCTTCCAGGACGGCTCCGACGTGACCCCCTCCGCGGTCGCCGCCGCCCTCACCCACGCCACCGAGGCCAAGCCCGCGCCCGCCGCCCTCTCCGGCGTCACGCTCACCGCCAAGGCCGGGAGCGGTGGCGCCGTACGCATCACCACCGCCGCCCCCGACCCCGTCCTGCCCCTGCGCCTGGCCGGCCCGGGCCTCGCCGTGCTCTCCCCGAAGGCCTACGACGCCAAGGGCCGCGTCGACCCGGTCGGCACCGCCACCGGACCCTTCGAACTGACCAAGGTCACCGGATCGACCTCGGCCGCCCTCGACCGGTACGACGACTACTGGGCCGGCCGCGCCCAGGCATCCGGCGTCGACGTCCGCTTCATCGCCGACGGCACCGCCCGCGCCGGCGCCCTGCGCACCGGCGAGATCGACATCGCCGAGGCGGTCCCCGTCGCGCAGGCCGCCACCCTGGACGAGGACACCCGCAAGGAGACGGCCACCACCCGCACCACGAGCCTGCTCCTCAACTCCGGGACGGGCCCCTTCAAGGACGCCGGACTGCGCGCCGCCGCCCGCCGGGCCGTCGACACCTCCGCACTCGCCGACGGCGTCTACGAGGGGTACGCCGACCCCGGCGCCGGCATCTACGGACCCGCCGTGACCTGGGCCGAGGGCAAGCGGCGGCAGCCCGCCGGACGCGCTAAGGCAGGCGACCCCGACGGTACGAAGATCACCCTCGCCACCTACGACAACCGGCCCGAACTCCCCGAAGTCGCCCAGGTGCTGAAGCAGCAGCTGGAGAAGGCCGGGTTCACGGTCACCCTGGAGGTGCGCGAGTACTCCCGCCTGGAGAGCGACGCGCTGGACGGCCGGTTCGACGCCTTCGTCCTCGCCCGCAACACCCTCGTCGACACCGGCGACCCCCTCGCGGTCCTCGCCGGCGACTACACCTGCGACGGCGGCTACAACATCGCGCAACTCTGCGACAGGGCCGTCGACCGGGCCGTCGCCCAGGCCGAGGGCGTCGCCGACACCGCCCGACGCCAGAGCGCCGCCATGGCCGCCGAGGCCGCGGTCCTTGGCACCGACGCCGTCGTCCCGCTGGTCCACCAGCGCATCATCACCGGTGTCGCCGACTCGGTCGGCGGCGTACTCCTCGACCCGTACGAGCGCACCCTCGTCGGCACCGGAACGCGGCGCTGAACCGTGCGACGCCACGTGACCGCCCTCGTGTGGCGTGCCGCCCTCGCGGCCATCCTCGTCTGCGGCATCGGCCTGCTGCCCTGGCTGACACGGACCGACCCCGCGCTGACCGTCCTCAAGGCACGCTCGGCCGACCGCGACCCCACACCCCGGGTACTCGCGGACATCCGGTCCCAACTCGGCCTGGAACAGGGCCCATTGCCCTTGCTGGGACAGTGGCTCGGCGGGCTGTGGCGCGGGGACGCCGGACGGTCCTGGCTCTCCGGCGACGAGGTCACCCCCGCCGTGCTCCAGGCCCTCGGCGCATCCCTGCTGCTGATGGCGGTGGCCCTCGCGGTCGCCGCCCTCACCGCCGCCCTGATCTGCGCCCGCACCCTGTGGCTCGGCGCCCACCGGCACCTCGACGGCCGCCGAGCGGGAGGCGGCGGATCGGCCGTACTCGCCGCGCTGCCCGAGTTCCTCACCGCATCCGTCCTCGCCACCGTCGTCGGCGTACAACTGGGCTGGCTGCCCGCCCTCGGCTGGTACGGACCCCAGTGGACAGTGCTGCCCGCCCTCGCCCTCGGCCTGCCCGCCGGCGCCGTCATCGGGCGGCTCCTCGACGACCTGCTGCCCGGCGCCTTCGCCGAACCCTGGGCCCTGGCGGCCGCCGCCCGCGGACTGCCGGGGCGCAGCATCGCCCGTCAGGCGGTCCGCCGCTGCCTGCCCGGACTGCTCCCCAACCTGGGCCTGTTCGTGGTCGGCCTGACAGGCGGTGCCGTCGCCGTGGAGCAGATCTTCGACATCCCCGGCCTCGGCCGCACCACCCTCCAGGCCGCCCTCGCCCAGGACCTGCCCGTCCTGCAGGCCGGCACGCTGGCCATGGTCCTGCTGGCGGCGGCGACGGCCGGGCTCGCCGCCCTCGCGACCCGGCGCCTCGTCGGCCCGGCCCTGCGGGACGGCGCGTTGCCCTCACTCCACCGGCCATCGCCGCCCGTCCGCAGGATCCTGCCTTTTGCATACGGTGGACTGCTGACCGTCGTCATCGCGCTCGGCCTGCCCCGCGACCCGCTCACCCTGGACACCGGCGAACGCCTCCGACCGCCCTCCCGGACCCACCCCTTCGGCACCGACGCCCTCGGCCGGGACGTCCTCGCCCGGGTCGCCCACGGCGCCGTCGACACCCTGCTGCTCACCCTTGCGATCGGCGCGGCCGCGCTGCTCACCGGCGTGCTGCTCGGACTGGTGCCCCGGCTCTCTGGACCGCTCGTCGACACCGTCAACGCCGTCCCGCCCGTCCTCCTCGCGCTCCTGGTCACCGCGATCGCCGGCAGCGGGCCCGCCACACCCGCCCTCGCCGTGGGCGCCGTCGCCTGGGCGCCCCTCGCCGCACACACCGCCGCGCTGCTGCGCCAGGAACGCGCCGCCCTCCACGTGACGGCCACCCGCGGCCTCGGCGCCGACCGCTGGTACCTCCTGCGCCACGAACTCCTGCCCGCCGCCCTCCCGCCCGTCACCCGCCACGCCCTGCTCCGGCTGCCCGGCATCGCCCTCGCCCTCGCCTCCCTCGCCTTCCTCGGCCTCGGCGCCCAGCCGCCCGCCCCGGAGTGGGGCCTGCTCCTCGCCGAGAACCAGCCCTACGCCGAGCGAGCCCCCTGGGCGGTCCTCGCCCCGGCCGCCGTACTCGCCCTGCTCGGGGCGCTCGCGGTGACCTCAGCCGGCGGAGTGCGGCTGCCCAGGCGCACCCGGCCTCCTACACCCCAGCCACCGGCCGAAGAGCCGTCACCCGCGAAGGAATTGGTGGGAACCCAATGACCGCACTGCTGACGGGACTGCGACGCAAGGCGCCCGGGGCGCCCGGAGGCACCCGCCTCTCGCCCCTGCTGCGCCTGCTGATCCTCACCCAACTCGCCTTCAACGTCGGCTTCTTCGCCGTGCTGCCCTTCCTCTCCGAACACCTCGGACAGGCCATGGGCATGGCCGGCTGGCTCGTCGGCCTGGTGCTGGGCCTGCGGACCTTCAGCCAGCAGGGGCTGTTCGTGGTGGGCGGGGCGCTGGCCGACCGGTACGGCATCAGGCCGGTGGTGCTCGCGGGCTGCGTCCTGCGGATCGCGGGATTCGTCTGGCTCGGACTCGCCGAACGGACCTGGGCCGTCATCGGCGCCGTCCTGCTCATCGGGTTCGCCGCCGCCCTGTTCTCACCGGCGGTGGAGTCCGAGGTCGCCCGGCAGGCGGTGGCCTGGGAGTCGGCGGGCGGCGGCTCCCGTACCCGCGTCCTGGCCCTGTTCACGGTGGCCGGACAGGCGGGCGCGTTCGTCGGACCGCTCCTGGGCGCACTGCTGCTGTCGGTGGACTTCCGCACGGTGTGCCTGGCAGGAGCCGGAATCTTCGTCCTCGTCCTCGCCGGCCACGCGTGGCTGCTGCCGCAGCACATCCCCGGCCGCGAACGCGTCCACGTCCGGGGCGGACTGGGAGCGTTGCTCCGCAACCGCCGCTTCCTCGCGCTGTGCTGCGCGTACGGCGCCTACCTGCTCGCCTACAACCAGCTCTACCTCGCCCTCCCCGACGAGGTGCAGCGCGCGGCCGGTTCCCAAGCCCCGCTCGCCTGGCTGTTCGCCCTGTCGTCGCTGCTGGTCGTGACCGCCCAACTCCCCGTCACCCGCTGGGTGGGCGACCGCCTCGCCCTGCGCCGCTCCATGGCGACCGGACTGCTGCTGATCGCGGCCGGCTTCGCGGTGGTGGCCCTCGCCCGGCCGGCGGCCTGGACCGGCACGCCGGGTCTGCTGCCCGCCGCCGGCTTCGTCGTCCTCCTCACCTTCGGGCAGATGCTTGTCGCCCCCGTCGCCCGGGCCTGGGTCCCCGACCTCGCCGAGGAAGGCCGACTCGGTCTGTACACGGGAGCGTTGTTTTCGGTGTCCGGCCTGATCGTCCTCGTCGGCAGCGCGGCGACGGGGATGCTGCTGGACAGCGGACTGCCGGCCGTGGTGCCGTGGCTGGTGCTGGCGGTCGTACCGGCTGCGGCGATCGGGCTGTTGCCACGCAGATAGGGTCCGCGGGTCCGCCGCAGGGCAATCCAGGACATCCGGGTGGTGACGGACGACGTGATCGTCGGCGACGGTATACCGCATGCCGTACGGCTACTGCCGACGGTATACCGGATACCGCAGATTCAGGACGCCACCGGCTCCGGCCGCGCCACCAACTCCAGCATCTCCGCCACGGCGACCTTCTGCGACCGCGACGTCCGCCACAGCCACAGGATGTCCCGGCCGAACGACCAGACCAGCAGCGCCAGCGCCGTCGCGACGACCGCGAACGTCCCGGCGTACGGCAGGAGGTTTGAGGCGGCGAGCAGGAGGAGGACGCCCTGGAGTGCGGCGACCGTCTTGCGGGCCGTGCTCGGGGGGAGCGGGGCGTTGAGCCAGGGCAGGGCGCGGGCCGCGGCGACGAAGGCGTAGCGCATGACGCCGATCAGGAGGACCCACGGGCCGAGGGCCATCGCGACGTACACGCTGAGCACCAGGATCAGGAACGCGTCGACCTCCATGTCGAAGCGGGCGCCCAGGGGTGTCGAGGTGCCCGTACGGCGGGCGACCTTGCCGTCCACGCCGTCGAGGATCAGTGCCACCGCCGTGAGGCCGACGAACAGCGTCACCGGCGGTGAGCTTTCGAAGGAGTCCGCGACCAGGGCGGTCACTACGCCGACCAAGGTTGCCCGTCCGAGGGTGACCCGGTTGGCCGGGCCGAAGGAGCGCAGGCGGGAGCGGTGCAGGGCTCGGGAGAGGACCGCCCAGGTGGCGATGGCGAAGGCGAGGCCGGTGAGCCAGCCCGCCGGCCCCATGCCGATCGCCGTGCCGAGCAGGGCCAGCAGCAGGATCTGCAGGCCCGCTCCCACCGCGGTCTCCTGCTGGACCAGCCTTGCGTCGTAAGTGTTGTTCAGGGCCACCGCACATTCCTCCGGCCAGGTGACAGAGTGGATCAAGGCCGCGTACTGTGCGCGACCTGTGCACACCTCGGTACGTGAACAGCTTCCCGATCGTTCAGGAGGATGCCGATGAAGCGCGCCGCACGTGCGTTCTGGCTCAGCTCCCCGGGCCATGGCGAGATACGGGAGACGGCCCTGCCGGACCCCGCCGAGGGCGAAGTCGTCGTCCGCTCGCTGTACTCCGGGGTCAGCCGGGGCACGGAGACCCTCGTGTTCCGCGGAGGGGTGCCCGAGAGCCAGTACGCGGCCATGCGGGCACCGTTCCAGGAGGGCGACTTCCCCGGGCCGGTGAAGTACGGCTACCTCAATGTGGGTCTGGTGGAGGAAGGACCGGCGGACCTCGTCGGGCGGACCGTCTTTTGTCTGTATCCGCATCAGACGCGGTACGTCGTCCCGGTGGACGCGGTGACGGTCGTACCGCCGTCCGTGCCCGCCGAACGGGCGGTCCTCGCCGGCACCGTCGAGACCGCCGTGAACGCCCTGTGGGACGCGGCGCCGCTGGTCGGCGACCGGATCGCGGTGGTCGGCGGTGGCATGGTGGGCTGTTCGGTGGCCGCCCTGCTGGCCCGCTTCCCCGGCGTCCGCGTCCAGTTGGTGGACGCCGATCCGGCCCGCGCCAAGACCGCCGAGGCCCTCGGCGTCGACTTCGCCTCGCCCCAGGACGCGCTCGGCGACTGCGACCTCGTCGTGCACGCCAGCGCCACCGAGCAAGGTCTCGCCCGCTCCCTGGAGTTGCTGACCGCCGAGGGCACCGTCCTCGAACTGAGCTGGTACGGCGACCGGCAGGTCAGCCTCCCGCTCGGCGAGGCCTTCCACTCCCGGCGGCTGGTCATCCGCAGCAGCCAGGTCGGCTCCGTGTCACCCGCCCGCCGCTCCAGCCGGACGTACGCCGACCGGCTCGCCGTCGCCCTGGATCTGCTCGCGGACCCGGCGCTCGACGCCCTCGTCACGGGGGAGAGCGGCTTCGGCCAACTGCCGGACGTGCTGCCGCGCCTGGCCTCGGGCGAGATCCCGGCCCTGTGCCACCGGGTCCGCTACGACGAGGACGAGTGAACGGGCGGCACACGGGTTCCCTCCCGTACGCCCTACCTCAGGCGCACAAGAGCGCCTGACCTGAGAAAAGAGTGAGAGGAGGCTGAACAACGGGGGGTGAGGAGCCGTACTACACGGCATCCCCCGGCAGGGATCAGCGGGGGACAAGACGCGCCGCACCTGGAGGGTCGTCCGTTGTTCAGCATCACCGTCCGCGATCACATCATGATCGCCCACAGCTTCCGCGGCGAGGTCTTCGGACCCGCGCAGCGCCTGCACGGAGCGACGTTCCTGGTGGACGCCACGTTCCGGCGCGAGCAGCTGGACGACGACAACATCGTCGTCGACATCGGACTCGCCACACAGGAACTGGGCGCCGTAGTCAGCGAGCTGAACTACCGGAACCTCGACAACGAGCCCGACTTCGCCGGAGTCAACACCTCAACGGAGTTCCTGGCCAAGGTCATCGCGGACCGGCTCGCCGAGCGGATCCACAAGGGCGCGCTCGGCGAGGGCGCCATGGGCCTGGCGGGTCTCACCGTCGCGCTGCACGAGTCGCATGTCGCCTGGGCGAGTTACGAGCGTGCCCTGTGACCGACACGACCATGGAGCGGTCGACGGCCGCCACCACGGCGCTCGACTACGTGCCCGTGCAGCACTCCGCTCTCAAGAACGCGGAGATCATCCCGATGTCCCTGCGCTCCGTGCACTTCGTCCTGCCGGGCGGCGTGGACGACCCGACCGCGCCCAGCGGTGGCAACGCCTACGACCGGCGCGTGAGCCTGGACCTGCACGGCTTCGGCTGGCAGGTGCACCAGCACGCGGTGCCCGGCGAGTGGCCCCGCCCGGGAGCGGCGGCCCGTGCGCAACTCGCGCAGACCCTGCGGGACCTGCCGGACGGGGCCGTCGTCCTCCTGGACGGGCTGGTCGCCTGCGGTGTCCCGGAGATCGTCGTCCCCGAGACGGAGCGGCTGAGCCTGGCCGTCCTCGTCCACCTCCCGCTCGGCGACGAGACGGGACTGGACCCGGCGGTGGCGGCGGAACTGGACGCACGGGAGCGCACCGTTCTGCGGGCCGTCCCCGCCGTCATCGCCACCAGCGACTGGGCGGTCCGCCGCCTCGTCTCCCACCACGGCCTGGCCCCCGACCGGGTCCATGTCGCCGCCCCCGGCGCCGACATCGCCCCCCTGGCCTCCGGCACCGACGGCGTGTCCCGGCTGCTGTGCGTCGCCGCCGTGACCCCGCGCAAGGGGCAGCACCGGCTGGTGGAGGCGCTGGCCGGGGTGACCGACCTGCCGTGGAGCTGCGTCTGCGTCGGCGGACTCACACAGGACCCGCAGTACGTCGCCGGCCTCAGAATGCTGATCCAGAAGTACGGCCTCCAGGACCGCCTGCATCTGGCGGGCCCGCAGTCCGGCGCCGAACTCGACGCCAGCTACAACGCGGCCGACCTCATGGTCCTCACCTCCTACGCCGAGACGTACGGCATGGCGGTCACCGAGGCCCTCGCGCGGGGCATCCCCGTGCTGGCCACGGACGTCGGCGGTCTGCCCGAGGCGGTCGGCCGCGCCCCCGACGGCGGTGTGCCCGGCATCCTCGTCCCGCCGGAGGACCCGGCAGCCCTCGCCTCGGAGCTGCGCGGCTGGTTCGGCGAGGCGGACGTACGACGACGGCTGAAGGCAGCCGCCCGGGGCCGGCGGTCCGCCCTGGGCGGCTGGGCGGCGACGGCCCGCAGCCTGGCCGTCGTCCTGGGACGACTGCCCGGCGAACCCAGGAGGGTGGCATGAGGAGGACGGCAATGACACAGCAGACGGGGATGATTCCGACGCAGCTCGGCCCCGATGGGGCCGTCGAGTCGAGGGATTTCGTGGTCGCCGGTCCTGGAGGAACGTCAATGGAAGTCCCCGCTCCCGCTCCCGCCCCCGTCACCGGATCCGTGGAGGTCCCCGGCGAGGCCGGACACGTCATCGCCGGCGCGGGACCCACCCTGCGCCCCGGTGAGCGTCCCACCGTGCGGCTGCGGGACGCCGGGCCCGACGACCCGCCGCGGTACGCCCCCGAGTGGCTGGAGCTGCGGGAGGGCGCCGACGCCGCCGCGCGGGCGGCCGAGCTGATCGATCCGCTGCGGATCCGGCTCGCGAACCTGCCGGGCAAGACCGGGACCGTCGTCCACGACCTGGGCTGCGGCACCGGCTCGATGGGCCGCTGGCTGGCCCCCCGCCTGGACGGCGCCCAGCACTGGATCCTGCACGACCGCGACCCGTACCTCCTGCACTTCGCCGCCGTGGCGTCCCCGCGCGCCGGCGCCGACGGCAGCCGCGTCTCGGCCGAGACCCGCCGCGGTGACGTCGGCCTGCTCACCCCGGACGCCCTCGCCGGCGCGTCCCTGGTGACGGCGTCCGCGCTGCTCGACGTCCTCACTCGTGAGGAGATCGACACCCTCGCCGACGCCTGTACCGGAGCGGGCTGCCCGGCCCTGCTGACGCTGTCCGTGGCCGGCCGCGTGGATCTCAGCCCGTCCCACCCGCTCGACGCGGAGATCGCCGACGCGTTCAACGCCCACCAGCGCCAGGGCGGCCTGCTCGGCCCGGACGCCGTCACCGCGGCGTGCGAGGCGTTCTCCGAGCGCGGCGCGACGGTACGGCTGCACCCGAGCCCGTGGCGCCTGGGCCCCGCCGAGGCGGAGCTGACCGCCCAGTGGCTGCGCGGCTGGGTCGGCGCGGCCGTGGAACAGCGCCCGGAACTGCGCGAACGCGCCGACCGCTATCTGCAAGAACGCCTGGCGGCCTGCGCGGCGGGCGAGTTGCGGGTCGTGGTCCACCACACCGACCTGCTGGCACTGTCCCGGCCGACGGGCGGAGCGTCATGAGCGTGGAGACGGTACGGACTTGGGCCGGGCTGCCCGGCGTCGAGCCGAGGGCGCGGCACACGGACATGGTCGTGGCGCCCGCCCTGGCCGGCGGCACGCCGGCGGCTCCCACGGGTGCGGCCGTCTCCGAGGACCGTATCGGCGTGATCGTGTCGGCACCCCGGCCCGGCGCCGCCCGCTCCTTGTTCTCCCGGTTCCCCCGGTTCCCCCGGTTCTCCCGCTTCGGCTCCCGGGCCCTGCGCACCCACTTCGGGACCGTGGTGGGCGTGGCCATCCTCTCCGTGCTGCTCTGGCGCCTCGGTACCGGCGTCTTCCTGGACGGCCTGCGCCGGATCGACGGCGTGACGCTGCTCGTGGCGCTCGGGATCGGTTTCGTCACCACCGTGTTCAGCGCCTGGCGCTGGCAGTTGGTGGCCCGTGGTCTGCGCATCCGGCTGCCGCTCGGCCCGGCCGTCGCCGACTACTACCGTGCGCTGTTCTTGAACGCCGCCCTGCCCGGCGGCGTCCTGGGCGACGTCCACCGGGCGGTCCGGCACGGGCAGAGCACCGGTGACCTGGGCCGCGGGGTCCGCTCGGTCGTCATCGAACGGGCCGCGGGACAGGTCGTCCTGGCCGTCGTCGGCGTCGCCGTGCTGCTCACGATGCCGTCGCCGGTCATGGCCGACGTCCGGCACTTCGCGCCCCTCATCGCGTTCGCCGCGCTGGGCGCCCTCGCCGTCGTCCTGGCCCTGCGGCCGAACCGGGCCTCCTCACGCCGGGAACGGGCGCTGCGCACGAGCTTCGGCGAGGCGCGCGAGGGGCTGCTGTCGCGCCGCAACGGGCCCGGTGTCGCGCTCTCCTCCGCCGTCGTCCTGGCGGGGCACCTCGGGATGTTCGTCGTCGCCGCCCGCGTCGCCGGATCCGCCGCCTCGGCCGCTGTGCTGCTGCCGCTCGCGGTCCTCGCCCTGCTCGCCATGAGCCTCCCGCTCAACGTCGGCGGCTGGGGCCCCCGGGAGGGCGTCACCGCATGGGCGTTCGGCGCCGCCGGACTGGGCGCGAGCAGCGGCCTCGCGGTCGCGGTCGTGTACGGGGTGCTGAGCTTCGTGGCGAGCCTGCCGGGTGTCCTGGTACTCGTCGTCCGCTGGCACGCCGGCCTGCGTGCCGGGGCGGGAAACGACAGCGGGGCCCAGGCCGTCGCAGCGGACCCGGAACCCCGTCACACATCCCCGGCCTACTCCGTGGGCTCGCTGCCGGTCAGCATCGAGAAATACGTGCCGAATGATTCCGTCAGGCTCGCGAGGAGCACCTTCCCCTTTTCCGCGGAGCCCAGCGAAGGGCGGCCGATGACACCCGAATCGGTATAGCCGGACATACCGAGGGTCAGGAGATGACGACGGTCGTCCGCGACGAAATCGGAGGTCTCATAGCCGGGTCGGACACATTCGGGATGAGCGTGCAGAAGAATGGAGGTCTCTATTTCTCCCGCGTGCATGTCGGTGAGCAGCGAGGTGGCCACCCCTGCCCGCTCCCGCGCCGCCTCCCAGTCCTCCGCGGCCGGGAAGAGGGCCATCCGCTCACCCCGCGCGGAGGATTCCTGAACGACGTTGCCCAGCACGTAGTTCCCGCCGTGTCCGTTGACCACCACCAGGGTGTCGACGCCGGAGCGGCGAAGCGAAGCCGCTATGTCCCGTACCACCGCGTGAAGGGTGACGGAGGAAATGCTGACGGTTCCCGGCCAGGCCGCGTGCTCGTGCGAACAGGAGATCGTCACCGGAGGCAGGAGGTGCACCGGGTACGCCGCGGCGATCTCCCGGGCGACGGCACAGGCGACCAGCGTGTCGGTCGCCAGCGGAAGGTACGCACCGTGCTGCTCGAAGCTCCCGACCGGAAGGACGGCCACCTGCGTTGAGACGTCCGCCCCTCGCGTCCGTACGTCTTCGGTAGTGTCCGCCGGCACCAGACCGTACGCAGCCGACCGTATTCCCGAACCACTCATCTTTTCCCGGCCTTTCGTCTCTGCTTAGGAACCAGATCATGACAGATAAAATTGGCGTGCTCGGCAAGAAGTCGCCACAGCGCACCGGTGTGGAACGCGTGGTGAATGCCCCGCTGCCCACCGTGTACGGGAAATTCCAGGCGGTCGGCTACCTCGATCACGACCGCGGTGACGAACAAGTGGCCCTGGTCTACGGTGAGATCGGCACGGACGACGTCCTGACCCGCCTGCATTCCGAGTGCCTGACCGGTGACGCCTTCGGTTCCCAGCACTGCGAGTGCGGCGACCAGCTCGCCTCCGCGCTGCGCGCGGTCGTCGCCGAGGGCAGCGGCGTCGTCGTCTACCTCAGAGGGCATGAAGGCCGCGGCATCGGCCTGCTCGGCAAACTGCGGGCGATGGCGCTGCAGGCGGAGGGCCTGGACACCGTCGAGGCGAACCTGGCGCTCGGCCTGCCGGTGGACTCCCGCGACTACGGCGTCGCCGCCGGGATCCTGCACGACCTGGGCGTGAACTCGGTCCGCCTGATGTCGAACAACCCGCGCAAACGCGAGGCGCTGGTGCGGCACGGCATCGAGGTCGCCGAGACGGTGCCGCTTCTGATACCGCCGTGCGAGAACAACATCACCTATCTGCGGACGAAGCGGGAGCGGCTGGACCACCATCTGCCCCATCTGGACGCGGTGGCGCACCTGTCCTGATTCCCGGGCGGCGAGCGGGGACAGGAAGAGGGAATGACCGACGACGTCCTCTTCCTCTCCGGGCGGCAGGTGGCGCGCCTCCTCGACGCCGACGCGGCGATCGCCTCGCAGCGCGCGGCCTTCACCGCGCTCGGCTCGGGCGGCGCCGACCTGCCCGGGAAGATCATGCATCCCAGCCGCTTCGACGACAGTGTCGTCTTCGCGTACGTCTCCCGGATGTCGGCGGACACCGGGGCGGTCGCGAAGTTCGGCAGTGTCAACCCGGGCAACGCGGCGGCCGGGCTGCCGACCGTGCACGCCGTCGTCACCGTGCTCGACCCGGTGACGGGCCGCCTCGCCGCCGTCATGGACGGCACGGCGGTGACGACCCTGCGCACGGCCGCCGCGAGCGCCGTCGCCGTCGACGCGCTGGCCGGCCCCGACGCCGCCGACCTGGCGGTCCTCGGCTCGGGCACCCAGGCCCTCGCCCATGTGCGGGCGATCGCCCGGGTGCGGGGGCTGAAGTCGGTACGCCTGTGGAGCCCGACCCCGCGCCGCCGTACCCGCGCCGCCGAGACCCTTGCCGCCGAGCTGGGGCTGCCCGTCGAACCGGCCGACAGTGCCGAGGCGGCTGTGCGCGGGGCGTCGCTGGTCGCGGCCTGCACGCTCAGCACCACGCCGGTGGTGCGCGGGCAGTGGCTGGACGCGGGGTGCACGGTCGTCAGCGTGGGGTCGTTCGAGCCCGGCCGCCGCGAGGTGGACGCCGAGGTCGTACGGCGGGCCATGGAGACCGGTGCTGTCGTGGTGGACGACCCGGAGACCGCGGCCGGGCACGCCGGGCCGGTCGTGGACGCCCTGCGGGAAGGGCTGTTGACCCGCGACGACCTGATCTCGCTGGGCGAGGTGCTGACCGGACGGCGCACCGCCCGGACAGGGCCCGAGGACGTCGTTTACTACAACAGCGTCGGCCTAGGCATTCAGGACGCGGCCGCCGCCTGGGCCGTCGTCGAGGCGGCGAAGGGGGAACACCGGTGACCATGCGCGCCGGGGTCGTCGTGGTCGGCGGCGGGGTGATGGGCACGAGCATCGCCTGCCACCTGGCCCGGGCGGGCGTACCGGACGTGGTCCTGGTGGAGCGGGACGAACTCGCCTCCGGGTCCACGTCGAAGGCGGCGGGCGGGGTGCGGGCGCAGTTCTCCGACGAGCTCAACATCCGGCTCGGCGCGCGCTCTCTGGAGGCGTTCACCCGCTTCGAGCAGGACACGGGGTACGACATCGGGCTGCACCGGGTCGGCTACCTGTTCCTGCTGTCGACGCCCGAGGACGTCGCCTCCTTCGAGGCGGGCGTGCGACTGCAGAACTCCCTCGGCGTGCCCAGCCGCATGATCGACCCGGCCGCCGCCCGCCGGCTCTCCCCGCTGATCAGCACCGAGGGACTGCTCGCGGCCGCCTTCTCGCCCGACGACGGCCACTGCACACCCGAGGCGGTCGTGCACGGCTACGCGGCCACCGCCCGCCGCCACGGCGCGACGGTCCTGCGGCACTGCGAAGTCACCGGCATCGAACTGCACGGCGACGACATCAGGGCCGTCCTGACGACCAGGGGGCGTATCGCCACCGACACGGTGGTCTGCGCGGCCGGCGCCTGGTCGCGGGCGGTCGGCGCGATGGTCGGCCTCGACCTGCCCGTCGAACCGCTGCGCCGTCAGATCGCGCTCACCGAACCGGTCGACGACCTGCCGCCCGGCCTGCCCATGACCATCGACTTCACCACCAGTCTCTACTTCCACACCGAGGGGCCCGGCCTCCTCGTCGGCATGTCCGACCCCGACGAGCGGCCCGGCTTCGCCACCACCACCCACGACCGCTGGATTCCCCGCCTCGGCGCGGCCATGGAGCAGCGCGCCCCCGCCCTCCTCGACCTGCGCCGCACCGGCGGCTGGGCGGGCCTGTACGAGCTCACCCCGGACCACAACGCCCTGATCGGCGAGGCGACTTCAGTATCCCGTTTTCTGTATGCAACCGGCTTCTCCGGTCATGGGTTCCTCCAGGGACCTGCCGTCGGTGAAGTCGTCCGAGACCTGTACCTGGGCCGCGTACCCTTCGTGGACGTCAGCCCGTTGAGCGCCGGCCGGTTCGCGGCCGACGCCCCGCGCCCGGAGGCCAACCGCGTATGACCGAGCTCCACCTGTGGCTGCGCCACGAGGTCCGCACCACCGAGCGGCGCACACCGATCGTGCCGTCCGACGCCTGCCGGCTCGTCGACAGCGGAGTGACGCTCACCGTCGAGGAGTCCCCGCAGCGGATCTTCCCCGCCGAGGAGTACGAGGCGGCCGGCTGCCGGATCGCGTCCGCGGGCTCGTGGGTGTCGGCGCCCGCGGGCAGCGTGATCCTCGGCCTGAAGGAACTCCCCGACGAGCCCGCCGAACTGACGCACCGGCACATCTTCTTCGGGCACGCCTACAAGCAGCAGCCGGGCGCCGCCGACCTGCTCCGGCGCTTCGCGCGCGGGGGAGGGGCCCTGCTCGACCTCGAATACCTCGTCGACGACACCGGCCGCCGGCTCGCCGCCTTCGGGTTCTGGGCCGGCTACCTGGGCGCGGCCCTGGCCGTCCTCCAGCACCGGGGCAGGCTCCTCGCGCCCCTGACGCCCACCGACAAGGACGCGCTGGACGAGACGCTGCGTCCGGCGGCCGGGGACGAGGAGTTCACCGCCCTGGTGATCGGAGCACTCGGCCGCAGCGGGCGGGGCGCACGCGTCGCCTTCCACACGGCCGGGGTCGAGCCCACCTGCTGGGACCTCGACGAGACCCGTGACCTGGACCGCGGGGCCCTGCTGGCCCACGACGTCATGGTGAACGCCGTCCTCGCCACCACCCCCGTCCCGCCGTTCCTGAGCGAGGGGGACCTCGACGTGCCCGCCCGCCGCCTGCGCACCCTGTGCGACGTCACCTGCGACGTGGGCTCGCCCCTGAACGTCCTGCCGGTCTACGACCGCACCACCGACTGGACGGACCCCGCCCGCCGGCTGCGCAAGGAGCCGCCGCTGGACCTGATCGCCATCGACAACCTGCCGTCCCTGCTGCCGAAGGAGTCCAGCACCGACTTCTCGGCCGCGCTGCTGCCCCAGCTCCTCGACTTCGGTGTGGGCGGGCCGTGGGGGCGCTGTCTGGACCGGTTCCGTCAGGCCTGCCGTGAACTCGGCCTCGTGGAAGGGCAGTCGCGTGACGTCTGAGGTGGTTCCCGCGAGCGGCACCGTCCACTGGATCGGGGCCGGACTGTCCACCGGCAGCGGTCTGGCCACACTGTGCGAGGCGGCGGAGCGGGTACGGCTGTGGCACCGCACCGAGGAACGCGCCGCCGAGGCCCTCGACCGGCTGGGCCTCGCCGCGCGGGCCGAGCCGCGGGCGTTCACGCCGGACGCGCTCGCCGCCGACCTCGCGCCGGGGGACGTGGTCGTGTCGATGCTGCCCGCCCCCGAACATGCCGCACTGCTGGCCCTGTGCGTACGCGAGCGGGCGCACTTCGCGTGCTCCAGCTATGTGTCCGACGCGGTCCTGGAGCAGGTGCCCGCGGCCGCGCGGGCCGGGGTCGTCGTCCTCACCGAGGCCGGTCTGGACCCGGGCATCGACCATCTCTTCGCGCACAGCCTCGTCGCCCGCGCACGGGAGGCGATCGGCGACGGCACGCCGGCCTCCTACAGCCTCACCTCCTACTGCGGTGGCGTACCCGCCGTCCCGAACGACTTCCGCTACCGGTTCAGCTGGGCCCCCGCGGGGGTGCTGGGTGCCCTGCGCTCGCCCGCGCGTTATGTGGAGGACGGCGCCGAGACCACCGCCGACCGGCCCTGGGAGGCGACCCGGCGCCACATCCTCGGCGGCGAGACCTTCGAGGTCTACCCCAACCGCGACAGTGTCCCCTTCGTCGAGCAGTACGGTCTGCCGCCGGCCTGGAAGCCACGCACCTTCGTCCGCGGCACCCTGCGCCTGGACGGCTGGCTGCGCGCCTGGGACGGCGTCTTCGCCGAGCTGCGGACCGGCGACGACGCCCGGATCGCCGCCCTCGCCCGGGAGCTGGCCGCGACCTACCCGACCACCGACGCGGACCGCGACCGGGTGGTCCTCGCCGTGTCGCTGGACGTGCGCGGCGGCGCCGGACGGGACTGGTCGGGCGGCTACCTCCTGGACCTGGTGGGGGACGAGGAGGAGAGCGCCATGGCCCGCTGCGTCTCCCGCCCCCTCGCCCTCGGCGTCCGGCACATCCTGGACGGCTCCCTGCCGCCCGGCCTCGGCCGCGCCGCCGAGACGGCGGCCCGCTCCGAGCAGTGGCTGGCCGAACTCGCCGGGGAGGGCGTCCACTTCACCCTCCGGGTCGATCAGCAGAACGGGCGCCCTCGTCCGACCACACCCCCATGACAGCCTCTAGGCGGCGACGGCCTCGTGCACCAGCCGCTTCAGATCCGGGAAGATCGTGTGGGAACTCCTGGGCCGTACCTGCGTCATGAACTGCACGGTCAGATCCCGGCTCGGGTCGACCCAGAACGTCGTGGTCGCGACGCCGCTCCAGCCGTACGTCCCCATTCCGGAGGGCGCCTGCGTGCGGGCCGGGTCGATCACCACGGAGAGACTGAGCCCGAAGCCGACGCCGTCGTTGCCGCGTTCGTCGTGCGCGGGACGGCTGCCGAAGGCGCGCAGGTCGGCGCCGCCCGGGAGGTGGTTCGACGTCATCAGGTCCACCGTCTCGGGGGCGAGCAGGCGGGTGCCGTCGAGCTCGCCGCGGCGGCGCAGCAACTCCATGAAGCGGTGGACGTCGTGGGCGGAGGCCACCATGCCGCCGCTGCCGGACAGGAAACGCGGGCGGCCGCGCAGGGGCAGGCCCGGGATCGGCTCGATGCCGCCGCCGTCGGCGTCGCCGTACAGCTCGGAGAGCCTGCCCGCCTGTTCGTCGGTGACGTGGAAACCCGCGTCGGTCATCCCGAGCGGGCCGAAGACCCGCTCGGCGAAGAACGTGTCGAGCGGCTGCCCGGACACCACCTCGATGACCCGGCCCAGCACGTTGGAGGCGACCGAGTAGTTCCACTGCGTGCCGGGCTCGAACTGCAGCGGCAGGCGCGCGTACACGTCGGTCGTCTGGGCCAGGGTCGTGCCCGGCACCACCGACGACTCCAGGCCGGCCTCGCGGTAGAGGGCGTCGACGGGGTGCGTGTGGTAGAAGGCGAAGGTCAGGCCCGAGGTGTGGGTCATCAGGTGCCGTACTCGTATCGGACCCTCGGCCGGGCGGGTCACGGTGTCGGCGCCGGAGCCGCTCACGTACACCCGTGGTTCCGCGAAGGCCGGAAGGTACCGGTCGACCGGGTCGTCCAGCGACATCCGGCCCTCCTCCACCAGGATCAGCGCGGCGACCGCGGTGACCGGCTTGGTCATGGAGTAGATCCGCCACAGGGTGTCGGGCTCGACGGGCAGTCCGGCCGCGATGTCACGGTGGCCGTGCGCCGTGAGGTGGGCGACGCGTCCGCCGCGGGAGACCGCCACGAGGTAGCCGGGCAGTCGGCCCTCGTCGACATGGTGGGCGAAGTGCTGGTCGAGGCGGTCCAGTGCCTTCCCGTCCAGGCCGACCTCACCCGGGTCCACCTCTTGCCGCAGCAGTGCCATCGTTCTCCTCCGTCGCGTTCGTCGAGGTGCGATCCGGCCTACCCCGCCGCAACGACCTCAGACATCATCGTCGCGCAGGAACGGGCGAATGGTCCCCCCTCATGAGAATGATCGTCGATGGCGGTGAGGGTTCCTCCCACCAGGGCCCCGCAGGCCATCCCCGGGCGACGCCGGGAACCGGCGCGGCGCAGGAATACGCGGCTCGCCCGGACGAGTTGATGCAGGCATGACTCAGGACGCGCTGCTCCAGCTGCTCTCCGAAGGACACGGCGGGGTCCTGGTGACCCTCAAGCACGACGGCCGGCCCCAGCTGTCGAACGTCACTCACGCCTACTACCCGGACGAGCGGACCATCCGGGTCTCGATCACCGACGACCGTGCCAAGACCCGCAATCTGCGCCGCGACCCGCGGGCGTCGTACCACGTGACGAGCGCCGACCGGTGGGCCTACACGGTCGCCGAGGGCACGGCCGACCTCACGCCGGTGGCGAAGGATCCGTACGACGCGACGGTGGAGGAGCTCATCCGCCTCTACCGTGACGTCCAGGGAGAGCACCCGGACTGGGACGACTACCGGGCCGCGATGGTCCGCGACCGCCGACTCGTGCTGCGGCTGAGGGTGGAACGGGCGTACGGGATTCCCAAGCGGGGCGATCAGGGCTGAGCCCGAGGAGGCCGCCCCCACCGCCCGCCCTGCCGTGCGGCGGGCAGCGGACGGCTTCTCGGCCGGCACCGGGCGGCCTCACCGCCGGCCCCGCCGTCTCAGGACCAGCCCTGTCTCCCGCCCCGCCTCACGCTCCGGCCCGCCGCTCCGGGAACCCGTGCGCCCGCGCCCCCGTCACGACGGCGAGTACCGGCACGAGCAGCGCCAGCACGCTCCACGGGAACGCCGTCGCGCCGAACAGGCCGAGCAGGATCCCGCCCACCACGCCGCCGCCCGCCATCGCCGCGTTCCACAGCGTGACCAGCATCGCCTGCGCCGCGTCCGCCTGGTCGCCGCCCGCGTCGGCCACGGCGGTCTGCAGCAGGGTGGGCGCTCCGCCCCAGCCGAGCCCCCACAGCGCGGCCGCCACGTGGACGAGGGCCGGGCTGTGAGCGAAGACGGCGAGCAGAGCTGCCGCCACCCCGACCAGCAGGACGCTCGCCAGGGTCAGCGCACGCAGCCGGCGGTCGATGCCGGCACCCACGACCCAGATGCTCACCAGGGACGCGGCACCGAACACGAGCAGCACCAGGTCGGCCGAGCCGCCCATGCCGATGCGGTCCAGGAACGTGGCGATGTAGGCGTACAGAACGGTGTGCGCCAGCACGAACACCAGGGTCACGGACAACACGGGTACGACACCGGGGACGGCCAGCGCCCGCACCATCGGGGCCCGGCGGCCCGCCTCCTGCCCGGGCACGTCCGGCACCAGCAGCGCGATCCAGCCCAGCAACACCACGGCGACCACGGTCATCAGCGCGAACGTGACCCGCCAGCCCAGCGCCCCGCCCAGGAACGTGCCCGCGGGCACCCCCACTGACAGCGCCACCGGCACCCCCGCCATGACCACCGCGACCGCCCTGCCCTGCAACGGGGCGGGCACCAGCCGCCGGGCGTACCCGGCCAGCAGCGCCCAGGCGAGTCCGGCGGCGACACCCGCCATGAACCGGGCCACCATGGTCAGCGGATAGCTGCCCGACACGGCCGTGACGGTGTTGGCGACGGCGAACCCCGCCATCGCCGCCAGCAGCAGTCGCCTGCGCCGCCATCCCGCGGTCGCCGCGGACAGCGGGATCGCGGTGAGGGCCGTACCGACGGCGTAGACGGTCACCGCCTGCCCCGCCGCCGCTTCACCCACCGCGAGGTCCGCGCTCATCGCGGGCAGCAGGCCCGCGGGGAGGGTCTCGGTGAGGCTGGTGACGAAGACGGCGGTGGCCAGGGCGAGGAGGGCGGGCAATGGGAGTTCGCGGTCTCGGGCCGCCCCGGCCCGCGGCGACGAGGTGTCGGTTCCGGTGTCAGAGGTCATGCGGGCAGAGTCGGCCTTGACACCAATGTCAGATTCAAGGGCCGGCACGTCCGCGCGGCGGCTGAGTTTCCGTCATCTCCGCGCGCACCGGCCGCCCCTGAAACCGGCCGGTGCGCGCGGAGGTTCCTCCCCCTCGGGGCTACGGTGGCCGCCGCGCACGCGAAGCTGTCCTTTTCTGCTCGTTTCGGCCGATGTTCTTGCCGGAAGCGTCGTCTGTCAACGGGGCGGGTGCGGTTGGGGGGCGGTGGGGGTGGGTCTCGGGGTGCCCGGTGTGCAGCCCGGAAGCCCGCACATGACGTGTCCCCGGAACCAGGCGTGGCTCCGGGGACACGTGGAAGGCGGCGGAATCAGGCAGTCACCTTCTCCGGCTGGCGTGTCTCCTTGAGTACGCGTTCGCCGAGCCGCTCCGTCGGGATCTTGTGGGTCTCGCGGGCCGTCAGGACGGCGATGACCGGCGGGACGCACAACGCGGCGGTGAACAGGGCCACCGCCGACCAGTCGTCGCCGTCGGGGCCTGCGATCTGCGCGGCGAAGGTGACCGCGAAGCCGGCCACGGCGAAGCCGATCTGGGTGCCGATGGCCATGCCGGACAGGCGGACGCGGGTGGAGAACATCTCGCCGTAGAAGGAGGGCCAGACGCCGTTCGCGGCGCTGTAGACGACACCGAAGGTGACGATGCCGAGGATCAGGGTCAGCGGGTAGGAGCCCGTCGAGATGGACCACAGGTAGAGGAACATCATCACCGCGCTGCCGGCGGCGCCGGCCAGGAAGACCGGGCGGCGGCCGATGCGGTCGGACAGGGTGGCCCACAGCGGGATCGCGGCGAGCGCGACGAGGTTGGCGAGCGCGCCCACCCACAGCATGGAGGAGCGGCTCATGCCGACCGAGTCGCTGGTCGCGTACGACAGTGCCCACACCGTGAAGATCGTGCTGACCGAGGCGATGAGGGCGCCCGCGACGACCCGCAGGACGTCCGCCCAGTGCTCGCGCAGCAGGATCGCCAGCGGCATCCTGACGACGCCCTCCACGGCGGTCTGCTGGGCGAAGGCCGGGGTCTCGTCGAGCTTGCGGCGGATGACGAAGCCGACCACGGCGACCGCGACGCTCATCCAGAACGGGACCCGCCAGCCCCAGGACAGCAGCTGGTCGTCGGGCAGCGCGGCGACGGGGATGAAGACCAGGGTGGCGAGCAGCTGGCCGCCCTGGGTGCCGCTGAGCGTGAAGCTGGTGAAGAAGCCGCGGCGTTCCGGCGGCGCGTGTTCCAGTGACATGGAGTTGGCGCTGGCCTGCTCGCCGGCCGCCGAGATGCCCTGCAGGACGCGGCACAGTACGAGCAGGACGGGGGCGAGGGTGCCGACCTGGTCGCGGGTGGGCAGGCAGCCGATGAGGAACGTCGACACGCCCATCAGGATCAGCGTGAAGACCATGATCTTCTTGCGGCCGAGCTTGTCGCCGAAGTGCCCGAGGAAGAGCGCGCCGACCGGGCGGGCCGCGTACGCGACGCCGAACGTGGCCAGTGACAGCAGGGTCGCGGTGGCCGGGTCGGACTCGTCGAAGAAGACCTCGGGGAAGATCAGCGCTGCCGCGCTGCCGTAGATGAAGAAGTCGTAGTACTCCAGGGCGCTGCCGATCCAGGCCGCCGTGGCGGCTTTCTTCGGCTGGCCGGGCGGTGCGGCGGCGGGGACGGACACGGCGTGCTCCTTCGGGGGAACTCCGGCACAGGCGGAGTGAGCGGAGGGGAGAGGGGCGGGGCCGGATCTTCGGCTAATTAACCCACTGGGTAGTTAGTGGCGGTGGGTGGGATGTTGCGCCGACGTTTCCCGCGTGTCAAGAGGTCGTGCCGAAGGATCTTCCCGCTCGGCGGTATCCGCGATTCGCTGCCGATCCCTGGCGATCCCTGGCGGTCGCGGCCTGGCGGTCGCGGACGAATCGGGGGTGATGCGGGATGACTCCGGCCGGAGGCCTCAGTCCGCCGCGCGCTCCGCCGTCAGGTAGGCGATGACCATGTCGCCCAGCATCGCGCGGTAGTGCTGGCGCTGGGCGGGGTCGACCAGGTCGCGGCCGAACAGGGCGCCGAAGGTGTGCCGGTTGGCGACCCGGAAGAAGCAGAACGCGCTGATCATCGCGTGCAGGTCGACGGCGTCCACGTCGGCCGTGAACAGCCCCGACTTCTGCCCCTGCTCCAGGATCCGGCGGATCACGTCGAGGGCCGGCGAGCTGATCTTGCCGAGCTTCTCGGAGGCGGCGATGTGCACGGCCTCGTGGATGTTCTCGATGCTCACCAGGCGGATGAAGTCGGGGTGCTGCTCGTGGTGGTCGAAGGTGACCTCCGCCAGGCGCCGGATGGCGGCGACCGGGTCCAGGTGTTCGACGTCCAGGCCCTGCTCGGCCTCGCGGATGACGGCGTAGGCCCGCTCGAGAACCGCTGTGAACAGCTGTTCCTTGCCGCCGAAGTAGTAGTAGATCATTCGCTTGGTGGTGCGGGTTCGGGCCGCGATCTCGTCCACGCGGGCTCCCGCGAAGCCGGCCCGGGCGAACTCCTGGGTCGCCACGTCGAGAATCTCGGCCTGGGTGCGCGCGGCGTCACGGATGCGCCCGCCTGTTCGTGCCGGTTCTTCGACGCTGGTCATCGTGTTCCTTCGGGCTACGGGGCAGTGCCGCAGATTGTAGAAGGAGGCCGCCGCGAAGGGCGCCGATCACCGGCCAAGGGCTTCCCGTCGACCAGCGATGCTGATATAGCTAACGTACTAGTTCGTACATTGATGAGCCGCTCAGGAGGTCCCGCGTGGTGCCCAAGGACTCGTATCTCGTCGGTCTGATCGGCTCCGGTATCGGTCCGTCGCTCAGTCCCGCGCTGCACGAGCGGGAGGCCGACCGTCAGGGTCTGCGCTATCTGTACCGGCTCATCGACATCGACGCCCTCGGTGTGCCGCCCGAGGGGGTGGGCGGCCTGGTGCGGGCGGCCCGAGACCTGGGCTTCGACGGGCTCAACATCACGCACCCGTGCAAGCAGCAGGTCATCCGGCACCTGGACGCCCTCGCCCCGCAGGCCGAGGCGCTGGGCGCGGTCAACACCGTCGTCTTCGGCGAGGACGGGCGGGCCGTCGGCCACAACACCGACGTCACCGGCTTCGCCGCCTCCTTCGCGCGCGGTCTGCCCGACGCGCCGCTGGAGCGGGTCGTGCAGCTGGGCGCGGGGGGTGCGGGCGCGGCCGTGGCGCACGCCACGCTCACGCTGGGCGCCGAGCGGGTCACGGTCGTGGACGCGATGCCCGAGCGGGCGGCCGCTCTCGCCGACTCCCTGAACCGCCACTTCGGCGAGGGACGTGCGCTGGCAGCCGCCCCCGGCCGGCTGGCGGAACTGCTCGCACGGGCCGACGGCCTCGTCCACGCCACCCCCACCGGCATGGCCGCCCACCCCGGCCTGCCCTTCCCCGCCGGACTCCTCCACCCGGGCCTGTGGGTCGCCGAGGTGGTCTACCGCCCGCTGGAGACAGAACTGCTGCGTGGTGCCCGCGCGCTCGGCTGCGCCACGCTCGACGGCGGCGGCATGGCCGTCTTCCAGGCCGTGGACGCGTTCCGCCTGTTCACCGGAAGGGAACCCGACGGCGCGCGCATGCTCGCGGACATCGCGGAGCTGGCCGGCGCCGTCCCGGCACCGAAGTAGTCCGGGCGCTTCGGCAGACACCGGCAGACACCGGAAACCATCGGAAAGCATCGGGAAGACAGAGGTACCGACATGCGTACGTCCATCGCCACCGTCTCCCTCAGCGGATCCCTCACCGAGAAGCTCACGGCCGCCTCCCGGGCCGGCTTCGACGGCGTCGAGATCTTCGAGAACGACCTGCTGGCCAGCCCCCTCACCCCCGAGGAGATCCGCGCCCGCTGCGCCGACCTCGGCCTCACCATCGACCTCTACCAGCCGATGCGCGACATCGAGGCGGTGCCCGAGGACGAGTTCGCCCGCAACCTGCGCCGCGCCCGGCACAAGTTCGAGCTGATGCGCAGGCTCGGCGCCGACACCGTCCTCGTCTGCTCCAGCGTCTGTCCGCGTGCCGTGGACGACGACGCCCTCGCCGCCGCACACCTGTCCCAACTGGCCGATCTCGCCCAGGACTTCGGCATCCGCATCGCCTACGAAGCGCTCGCGTGGGGCCGGCACGTCAGCACGTACGACCACGCCTGGCACATCGTCGAGACGGCCGGCCACCCGGCGCTCGGCACCTGTCTGGACAGCTTCCACATCCTCTCCCGCGGCTCCGACCCCAAGGGAATCGAGGACATCCCCGGCGAGAAGATCTTCTTCCTCCAACTGGCCGACGCCCCGCTGCTCGCGATGGACGTCCTGCAGTGGAGCCGCCACTACCGGTGCTTCCCCGGGCAGGGCGGCTTCGACGTCGCCGGGCTCGTACGCAGTGTCCTGCATACGGGATACGACGGTCCGCTCTCCCTCGAAGTCTTCAACGACGTCTTCCGTCAGGCCGAGGCCGGCCCCACGGCCGTGGACGCCCGACGCTCCCTCCTGGTCCTCCAGGAGACGGTGGGCATTCAGGCGCCGCCCGCCTCGGTCGCGCCGACGGGTGTCGCCTTCGCGGAACTCGTGACCCCCGACGCCGAGCCGCTGTCGGCACTGCTCGGCGCGCTGGGCTTCGCCCGCACGGCACGGCACCGCAGCAAGCCGGTCGACCTGTGGGAGCAGGGCGAGGCCCGTCTCCTGGTCAACACCGGGACGGCCGTGCGGCGGGACGGCACCCGGCTCGCCGCGATCGGGCTCAGGTCACCGGACCCGACGGCCGCCGCCCGCCGCGCCGAGGCCCTGCTGGCACCGGTCCTTCCCCGCCGCCGCGCCCTGGAGGACGCCCAGCTCGACGCGGTGCTCGCCCCCGACGGCACGGAGGTGTTCTTCTGCGCCTCGGACCGCCCCGGACATCCCGACTGGCGGGCGGACTTCGCGGACACCGAGGCCGTTCCCGCCGTACCGCGGCACGCCGCCCGCATCGACCATCTCGCCCTCACGCAGCCCTGGCACCACTTCGACGAGGCGACCCTCTTCCACCGCAGCGTCCTCGGCCTGCAGGCGCAGGAGAGCGTGGACGTCGCCGACCCCTACGGGCTGATGCGCAGCCGCGCCGTCACCAACGACGACGGCAGCGTCCGTATCGCCCTCACCGTCGGCGCGGCACCCACCGACGACACGGTCCACGCCCAGCACATCGCCCTGGCCACCGACGACGTGGTGGCGGCCGCCCGCCGCCTCGTCGAGGCCGGCGGCCGGCTGCTGCCGATCCCCGCGAACTACTACGACGACCTGGCGGCCCGGTACGAGTTCGCCGACGGCGAGCTGGAGACGTACCGCGAACTCGGCATCCTCTACGACCGTGACCCGCACGGCGAGTTCCGCCACTGCTACACGCCCACCCTCGGCCGCGTCTTCTTCGAACTGGTCCAGCGCGACGGCGGCTACCGCGGCTACGGCGCCCAGAACGCCCCCGTCCGGCTCGCCGCCCAGCACGCGGTGCGGCGGTTCACTGGCGGCTGACGGTCCGGGACACGCCGGCGAAGACCGTCGTGGCCAGGATCCAGCCGGCGATCACCAGGGCGTACGACAGCGTCTGGTACGGGCCCCCGGGGGCGAAGGCGCTTTCCTGGCCGAAGGAGATCACCGGCAGCAGCAGGTCGAGCGTGTAGAACACCGGGTCGAAGTCCGGGGCCTCGGACGGCTTGAGCGGGCGCGGGTGGTGCAGGGCGTACGTGACCGAGCCGATCGCCAGCAGCGACAGCAGCCACACGCAGGCGCGCAGCGGACGGAAGCCGTAGCCGACGGTGGCGTCCTGGACGTGGCCCCACAGGCGGCCGTACCAGGGGAGCGTGGTGCGGTGCCGGCGCTGCTTGGCGAGCTGGACGAGCCGGGCGGCCCGGTCGTCGCCGATGCGCAGATAGGCGGCGGTCAACTGCTCGTAGGCGTGCGGGACGTAGCCCTCGTCGTCGCGGTCCAGCATCGCCAGGCGGCGCGCGGCGGGTTCATGGGGGGAGAGGGAGGCGTAGACGAGGCCGTTGAGGAGGACTCGTGCGGGCACCGCGTCCGCCTCCAGGAACAGTTCCTCGATCTGGGCACGGCGCAGATTGAGGATGCCGTCCACGGGCGGGCCCTTGCGCAGCCACAGCTCCCCGATGGTGGAGCTGCTCGCCCGCAGCACCCCGTCTCCCGGGTTCGACAGATGGGCGTACGACAGGTCCAGGCGGCCCGAGACCCGAGCGCCCCGCAGGCCGATCCAGCCGAGCGTGCGCACGCCCCGCAGGTGGACGTCACCCTCCACGGCGAGGGTCTGCGCATCGAGGACGATCTCGCCGGGGTGGCTGAGCCGGGCGTCGGTGAGGTTGATCGACCCGGCGACCGTGGCACCGTTGAGACGCACCTCCCCGTGCGCCCGCAGCCCGGGAGCCCACAGGTCGTCGCCGAGGGTCACCTGATTGAGCTGGAGGGCCGGCTCGTCGGTGTCCGACGCGGTGAACTCCCCGCGTTCCATGAACAGCGCCCCGGCGATCTCTGCCCCGCCGAGCCGCACCGGCCCGTGGAAACGGCAGTCCGTCATCCGCAGCACGCCTTCCACCCGCATCGTGGCGGCGGTCAGCCCCGGCAGCACGGACCAGGAGAGGTTCAACTGGCGCAGGCGGGCGCCGTACAGCAGCGGGGCGTCCTCGAAGGAGCAGTGGCTCAGCCGTACGGCGTGGTCACTCGTCCCGTACCGCAGGTCGAGTACGCCGGTGATACGGGCGCCCGACAGTTTCAGCGCGGGTATCTCCCCGTCCTCGCGCGGGCCGTTGAGCAGCAGCGACCGCAACACGACTGCCCGGACGCTGCGTTCTCGGCCCCACTCGGCCCCGTGCGCCACGTCCTCGTCGTCCGCCGTACGGAAGTTCACGGACTCGCCCCGGGGAAACGCCCGCCACACGCGCAGTTCGGCCGGCGTCAAGTTGTCGATCTCCATCAGCGGGGACTCTGACGTGCCGTCCCGCGGGTGTCAACTCCCCACGGCCGCAGGGACGCACGGCGCGCGAAGCCGCCCGTCGACGACGAGGGCCCGGGCCACCACGTGGGCGCCCTCGCCGCGTCGGAGGTCCGCGCGAGTTCGTGTGGTGGCCCGGGCCGCCGTACAGCGTCGTTACGGCCTGGTGTTCCACTCCGCGATCACCGGTCGGCCGTGTTCTGTGGACAGTCGGCTGAACGTCGCCGTCGCCAGCTGGAACAGCCGGCCGTCCGCAGGATCCAGTCCCAGCCGACGTGCCGTCAGTACGCGCAGGAAGTGGGAGTGCGCCACGAGGATCACATCCCCGTCGGGGAGGGCGGCGTCCACCCGGGCGAGCACCCGGTCGGCGCGCAGTCCCACCTCGGCGGGCGACTCGCCCGGACGCCCGTCGGCACCGGGCGGCACGCCGTCGGTCCACAGGTACCAGTCGGGCCGGGTGCGGTGGATGTCGACGGTGGTGACGCCCTCGTAGCCGCCGTAGTCCCATTCGTGCAGGTCGGGATCGGACACGACCCCGTTGATGCCCGCCAGTTCGGCGGTGCGTATCGCGCGGGCGAGCGGGCTCGTCAGCGCGAGTGCGAAGGTCCGCGACGAGAGGAGCGGAGCGAGCGACTTGGCCTGTTCCTCGCCGTGCTGGGTGAGGGGCAGGTCGGTCCGGCTGGTGTGCCGGCCCGACACGCTCCACTCCGTCTCACCGTGGCGGACCAGAAGGAGATCCCCCACGGCCGGGCCTACTTCGCCGACTCGACGGCGTGGCCGCCGAACTGGTTGCGCAGGGCGGCGACCATCTTCATCTGCGGGGAGTCGTCCTGGCGGGACGCGAACCGCGCGAACAGCGACGCCGTGATCGCGGGCAGCGGCACCGCGTTGTCGATGGCGGCCTCGACGGTCCAGCGGCCCTCGCCGGAGTCCTGCGCGAAGCCCTTCAGCTTCTCCAGGTGCTCGTCGTCGTCAAGGGCGTTGACGGCGAGGTCGAGGAGCCAGGAGCGGATGACGGTGCCCTCCTGCCAGGAGCGGAAGACCTCGCGCACGTCGGTGACGGAGTCCACCGCCTCCAGGAGCTCCCAGCCCTCGGCGTAGGCCTGCATCATGGCGTACTCGATGCCGTTGTGGACCATCTTGGAGAAGTGCCCGGCGCCGACCTTGCCGGCGTGGACGAACCCGGCTTCGCCCTCGGGCTTGAGCGCGTCGAAGATCGGCTGGATCCGGTCGACGTGCTCCTTGTCGCCGCCGACCATCAGGGCGTAGCCGTTCGCGAGGCCCCAGACGCCGCCGGAGACGCCGGCGTCGACGAAGCCGATGCCCTTGGCGCCGAGCTCAAAGGCGTGCTTCTCGTCGTCGGTCCAGCGGGAGTTGCCCCCGTCGACCACCGTGTCACCGGCGGACAGCAGGTCGCCGAGTTCGTCGACGACGGACTGGGTGGCGGCGCCGGCCGGGACCATCACCCAGACCGTGCGGGGGGCTTCGAGCTTGTCGACCAGTTCGGCCAGGCCGCTCACGTCGGAGAGTTCGGGGTTGCGGTCGTAGCCGATGACGGTGTGGCCGGCGCGGCGGATCCGCTCGCGCATGTTGCCGCCCATCTTGCCGAGGCCGATGAGTCCCAGCTGCATGTCAGTTCACTTCCTGAGGTCGCGGTAGGTGGCCACGAGAGCGGCGGTGGACGAGTCGAGACCGGGGACGTCCGCGCCCTCGGTCAGGGCGGGCTCGACGCGCTTGGCGAGGACCTTGCCGAGCTCGACGCCCCACTGGTCGAAGGAGTCGATGTTCCAGATCGCGCCCTGGACGAACACCTTGTGCTCGTAGAGGGCGATGAGCTGGCCGAGGACGGACGGCGTGAGTTCCTTCGCCAGGATCGTGGTGGTGGGGTGGTTGCCCTGGAAGGTGCGGTGCGGCACCTGCTCCTCGGCCACGCCCTCCCCGCGCACCTCGTCCGCGGTCTTGCCGAAGGCGAGCGCCTGGCCCTGGGCGAACAGGTTGGCCATCAGGAGGTCGTGCTGCGCCTTGAGATCGTCGCTCAGCTCGCCGACCGGGCGGGCGAAGCCGATCAGGTCGGCCGGGATGACCTTGGTGCCCTGGTGGATCAACTGGTAGTAGGCGTGCTGCCCGTTGGTGCCGGGCGTGCCCCACACCACGGGGCCGGTCTGCCACTGGACCGGGTTGCCGTCGCGGTCCACGGACTTGCCGTTGGACTCCATGTCCAGCTGCTGGAGGTAGGCGGTGAACTTGGACAGGTAGTGGCTGTAGGGCAGTACCGCGTGCGACTGGGCGTCGAAGAAGTTGCCGTACCAGACGCCCAACAGGCCCAGGAGCAGAGGGGCGTTGTCCTCGGCGGGCTCGTTGCGGAAGTGTTCGTCGACGATGCGGAAACCGTCGAGCATCTCCAGGAAGTGGTCCGGGCCGATGGCGATCATCAGGGAGAGGCCGATGGCCGAGTCGAAGGAGTAGCGGCCGCCGACCCAGTCCCAGAACCGGAACATGTTGTCCGGGTCGATGCCGAACTCGGTGACCTTCTCGGCGTTCGTCGACAGGGCGACGAAGTGCTTCGCGACGGCCTTGTCCTCGCCGAGGCCGGCCGGGCCGTGCAGCAGCCAGGAGCGGGCGGCGGTGGCGTTGGTGATCGTCTCGATGGTGGTGAACGTCTTGGACGCGACGATGAACAGGGTCTCCGCCGGGTCCAGGTCGCGCAGCGCCTCGTGGAGGTCGGCGCCGTCCACGTTCGACACGAAACGGAACGTCAACTCCCGTGCCGTGCA
This sequence comes from Streptomyces sp. AC555_RSS877, assembly GCF_019049245.1. GTDB lineage: Bacteria > Actinomycetota > Actinomycetes > Streptomycetales > Streptomycetaceae > Streptomyces. The sequence continues at coordinate 362,651 of NZ_JAGMUK010000054.1, forward strand.
GGCGCGCAGGGCCTCGTAGGCCATCGCGGGGCCCAGGTCGGAGCCACCGATGCCGATGTTGACGACGTTCTTGATCCGCTTGCCGGTGTGGCCGGTCCACTCGCCGGAGCGGACGCGGCCGGCGAAGGCGGCCATCTGGTCGAGGACCGTGTGCACCTCGGGCACGACGTTCTCGCCGTCGACCTCGATCACCGCGTTCGCGGGGACACGCAGGGCGCTGTGCAGGACGGCGCGGTCCTCGGTGACGTTGATCTTGTCGCCGCGGAACATGGCGTCGCGCAGTCCGAACACGTCGGTGGCGGTGGCGAGTTCCCGCAGCAGGGCGAGGGTCTCGTCGGTGACCAGGTGCTTGGAGTAGTCGATGCGCAGGTCGCCGACGCGCACGACGTACCGCTCCGCGCGCCCCGGGTCCGTCGCGAACAGCTCACGCAGGTGCGCGTGCCACTGGGCGCGATGGTCCTCGAGGGCCGCCCACTGCGGCCGCCGGGTGAGGGTGGGGGAGTCGGAAGGGGAGCCGGTGGGGGAGTCAGACATGTGCGGGGATCTCCTTGGTGGCCTCGCCCCGCAGGGCGACGGCGTACATCTCGTCCGCGTCGAGGCGCCGCAGCTCCTCGGCGATGAGTTCGGAGGTGGTGCGCACCTTCAGAGCGAGGGTGCGGGAGGGCTGGCCCGGCAGGGACAGCGTGGCCAGCGGGCCCTCGGGGCGGTCGATGACGATCTCGCCGTTCGCGGTGCCCAGCCGTACGGCCGTGACGACCGGACCGGCGGTGACGATCCGGTCGGCGGTGACGCCGAGGCGGGCCTCCAGCCAGCGGGCCAGCAGTTCGGCGGCCGGGTTCTCCTCCTCGGCCTCCACGGCCGCCGAGGTCACCTTCACCCGGGCCTGGTCCAGGGCCGCGGCCAGCATCGAGCGCCACGGGGTGAGCCGGGTCCAGGCGAGGTCGGTGTCGCCGGGGGCGTAGGAGCGGACCCGTGCCTCCAGCACCTGGAGCGGGTTCTCCACCGCGTACAGATCGGTGATCCGGCGCTGGGCGAGCGCTCCCAGCGGGTCCTTCGCCGGGTTCTCCGGCGCGTCCACCGGCCACCACACCACGACCGGAGCGTCCGGCAGCAGCAGCGGCAGGACGACGGAGTCGGCGTGGTCGGACACCTCGCCGTACGTCCTGAGGATGACCGTCTCGCCGGTGCCCGCGTCGGCGCCCACCCGCACCTCGGCGTCGAGGTGGGAGTTGGTGCGGTCGCGCGGGGTGCGCGCGTGGCGCTTGATGACGACCAGGGTGCGCGAGGGGTGCTCGTGCGAGGCCTCCTCGGCCGCCTTGATCGCGTCGTAGGCGTTCTCCTCGTCCGTGACGATCACCATCGTCAGGACCATGCCCACGGCGGGGGTGCCGATGGCGCGGCGGCCCTTCACCAACGCCTTGTTGATCTTGCTTGCCGTGGTGTCGGTCAGGTCGATCTTCATGGCCTGCGCCAGCTCCGTCCGTCTCGTGCGAGCATCTCGTCGGCTTCCTCGGGTCCCCAGCTGCCCGACGCGTAGCGCGCCGGCCTGCCGTGGTTCGCCCAGTGCTCCTCGATCGGGTCGAGGATCTTCCAGGACTCTTCCACTTCCTGGTGACGGGGGAACAGGTTGGCGTCGCCCAGCAGGACATCCAGGATGAGCCGCTCGTACGCCTCCGGGCTGGACTCCGTGAACGACTCGCCGTACGCGAAGTCCATCGTCACGTCCCGGATCTCCATCGAGGTGCCCGGCACCTTCGACCCGAAGCGGACCGTCATGCCCTCGTCGGGCTGGACGCGGATCACGATCGCGTTCTGGCCCAGCTCCTCGGTGGCCGTGGAGTCGAAGGGGGAGTGCGGGGCCCGCTGGAAGACGACGGCGATCTCGGTGACGCGGCGGCCGAGCCGCTTGCCGGTGCGCAGGTAGAAGGGCACACCCGCCCAGCGCCGGTTGTCGACGTTCAGCCTGATGGCGGCGTACGTGTCCGTCGTGGAGGCCTGGTCGATGCCGTCCTCGTCGAGGTAGCCGCGCACCTGCTCGCCGCCCTGCCAGGCGGCCGCGTACTGCCCGCGCACCGTGTGGGCGCCGATGTCCTCCGGCAGTTTCACGGCCTTGAGCACCTTCAGCTTCTCCATGAGCAGCGACTCGGCGTCGAAGGCGGCCGGCTCCTCCATGGCGGTCAGCGCCATGAGCTGCAGGAGGTGGTTCTGGATGACGTCGCGGGCGGCGCCGATGCCGTCGTAGTAGCCGGCCCGGCCGCCGATGCCGATGTCCTCGGCCATGGTGATCTGCACGTGGTCCACGAAGGACCGGTTCCA